>NZ_JAKILD010000021.1 GCF_023283825.1 Shewanella olleyana
AACCAACAATATTGCTCAAGATGTGTTTTTAAATAAACGTCGTGAAATGCGTATAAACCAATAAAATAAAACCCCCACTTAAAAAAAGTGGGGGTTTGTCATTAATCTGAACAGCGCCATAGGCGCTGTTTTTGTTTTATAAGCTGAGAGTTAGCATTGAGAGTTAGCAGTGTTAGTGCCTAACAAAACATTATTTAACTTCTTTACCTTGAGCTTGTAGATCAGCATGGTAACTTGAACGAACTAGTGGGCCACACGCTGCGTGGGTAAAGCCCAGCTCGTCAGCCAAATCTTTTAACTCATCAAATTCTGCTGGCGGTACGTAACGTTCAACCGGCAAATGGAATTTAGATGGTTGTAAGTACTGACCTAAGGTTAGCATTTCCACATCATGGCTACGTAAGTCACGAAGTACTTGTGCAATCTCTTCGTTAGTTTCACCTAACCCCATCATTAAGCCCGATTTAGTCGGTACGTCTGGGTGACGCTCTTTAAATCGCTTCAGCAAATCTAACGACCACTGATAGTTCGCACCTGGACGCGCTTTACGGTAATGCTTAGGCGCAGTCTCAAGGTTATGGTTGAATACATCAGGTGGCTCAGTAGCAATAATGTCTAGCGCAGCATCAATACGACCACGGAAATCAGGTACTAAAATCTCGATTTTGATATGCGGATTTAAAATACGGATTTCACGGATACAATCAGCAAAGTGCTGTGCGCCGCCATCACGCAAATCATCACGGTCAACGGAGGTAATCACCACGTATTTAAGCTTCATGTCTTTGATGGTTTGCGCAAGCTTTTTAGGCTCAGCAGCATCAGGCTTAAGTGGGCGGCCGTGGGCAACGTCACAGAAAGGACAACGACGAGTACAAATAGCACCTAAAATCATAAAGGTCGCTGTACCGTGGTTAAAGCACTCTGCTAGGTTAGGGCAAGATGCTTCTTCACATACTGAATGTAAGCCGTTTTTACGTAAAGCAGACTTAATATCAGTAATACGCTGATTTGAAGCAGGTAACTTAACGCGTAACCAATTTGGCTTGCGCAACATGGTTTCTTTTTCAGAAGGAACCACTTTTACTGGAATACGTGCGACTTTTTCGGCATCACGCAGTTTTACGCCAGGTTGTAATCTTTCAGGCCTATTCATATTATTCTGCTAATCCTTGATGATGTACAAGTTCTTGGTAGCCCAATACTTTGCTTAATGTTTGAATCAGTTTATCGCCAGCTTCTTCAACGGTTTGTGGACCGCCTAACGCTTTGCATTGCACCATTTCCAGTCCCGCATAACCGCAAGGGTTAATACGCTGAAACGGGGCTAAATCCATATCGACATTGAGTGCTAGGCCGTGGAAAGAACAGCCTTTACGAATACGAAGTCCTAGAGAGGCAACTTTACGCTCATCAACATATACCCCTGGGGCATCTGCTTTGGCGTAGGCGTTCACATCGTACATTGCCAGCATATCAACAATACTTTGCTCAATATTGTTCACTAATTGTCTGACACCGAGTTTACCGCGTTTTATGTCGATAAGTGGATAGACAACTAGTTGGCCTGGTCCGTGGTAGGTTACTTGCCCGCCACGGTCGACTTGGATAACTGGGATGTCACCGGGGTTGAGGATATGCTCGCTTTTGCCTGCTTGGCCTTGGGTGAATACGGGCGAGTGTTCAACAATCCACAATTCGTCGTTGCTGTCGCTATCACGATTATCGGTATAAGCCTGCATTGCATGCCACACGGATTCGTAATCTTGACGGCCAAGATGTCTGATATGTAACGCTTGAGTTTGCAAGGGCAACCTCTCCCCTCAAAAAAGATGGCTTATTATACGCACCTAACACCAAAATGACATCAAAGTGTTAGGTTGATCACGTTTTGTTGGTGATTACAGTACGCGGTTTACGCCTTCAATTGCAGCAAGGTCGGTATAAACTTTTTCAATATGCTCTTTGCTGGTGACGGTAATACGGATTGAAACTGCGTAGTAAGTCCCTTTGCTTGAGGCTTTTACAGTCGGTGCATAGTCACCTGGAGCAAGTTGTTGAGCTACAGCGACAATGCGATCAGCAAGGGTATCATCTGCTGTGCCAATGACTTTGAATGGGCAAGAATTCGGAAATTCCATTAGTTCGCCAAAGTTTGTTTCTAACATGTGTTTGCTCTCTGCAGTTGTAATAAGTGCTATCAGTTCTATATGGGGGAATTATACTGTAATACAAGGCCTATAACACAGAGTCTGTGTATTTATCCTTAGCGCAAAAAATTAAAGCTACCCAAAGGTAGCTTTAAATATCTGATTAATTGCGGGTATAGCTTAACTAAACCAACCTTCAAACATTTGCTTAAAGTAATCCATTAACTTACTGAACCAGCTACCTTCGTTAACTTCGTTAAGCGTGACCAGTGGGAACTCTGCAATGTCTTTGCCGTTTAGTTGGAAGAAGATACGACCAACGGTTTCGCCTTTTGCTAAAGGTGCTGTTAGCGGCTTAGTTAGCTCAAAGTTTGCTTCTAAGTTTTTAGCTTGGCCACGGTTGATGGTGATTGGTGTGTCAGTCACTACACCTAAATCAACGGTTTCACGATCGCCGTACCAGATTTTTTGGGTTACGAACGTATCGCCAGCTTTATAAGGAGTAATTGATTCAAAGAATCGGAAACCATAATTAAGCAGTTTTTTGCTTTCAGCTTTACGTGCTGATTCGCTGTTTGTACCCATTACAACCGTAATTAAACGCATACCATCATTAGTGGCTGATGATACTAGGTTATAACCTGCGCCAGATGTATGACCGGTTTTAATGCCGTCAACGTTTAAACTGTTATCCCACAATAAGCCGTTACGGTTGTATTGTTTGATCCCATTAAAAGTGAATGATTTCTCAGAGTAAACACGGTACTCATCTGGTACGTCACGGATTAAGGCTGCGCCTAATAATGCCATGTCGTAAGCGGTAGTTTTGTGATTGTCAGAATCTAAACCATGTGAGTTTTCAAAGTAACTTTGGGTCATACCCAGCTGCTTTGACCATGAGTTCATTAAATCAACGAAGCCGTCTTCGGTCCCTGCAATGTGCTCAGCCATTGCAACACAAGCGTCGTTACCTGATTGGATAATGATGCCGCGGTTAAGATCTTCTACGGTAACTTTTTTACCGACTTCAATAAACATTTTTGAAGAGTCTGGGAAGTTTTTTGACCACGCTTTTTTACTGATGGTCACTTCATCTTCAAGAGAGATATTACCCACTTTTACTTCATGACCAATTACATAGCTGGTCATCATTTTAGTTAAGCTAGCAGGGTTTAGTGATTCGTAGGCATTACTTTCAGCGATAACGCGGCCTGAGTTGTAATCCATTAAAACGTAAGCTTTAGCGGCTACTGTAGGCGCATTAGGCATAACCATGGGTGCGTTGGCTGCTAGAGAAGAAAAAGATACAGATACAGCGGAAAGCAGCAGCAAAGATTTAAGCGGAGTGTTAACAATATTCTTCATTGAGTTGCACATCTCTGGTTAGTCATGAAAGAGGTAAGTCGTTTATAAAATATTTAATTATATTACAGCGAGTTAAATAAAAAGTAGCTAGCTACTTCAACTGATTTACATAGTTAAACGACACAATTAAAAAGATTATATCATTAGTCGACCTCAATTTGGCATTAAGGTTCCTTAACACGTCTACTTAAAGGGGCGAATTAAGTGAGCTAGCCCAAATAACTATCTCGATTAACTATCTCAATTAACTATTTCAATTAACTATCCCAATGAAAAAGTAATCATTTGGTGGTTACTTTTTAGTTGGCGTTCGTAAATAGCTCTGTGGGTAGCCGTCTTGCTTAATTTTCAGCAGCAATTTATTCGCTAAATAACCTTGTCCTATTGGACCCAGCAATAAGCGATAAAACCCATTAGCCGATTCAACAGAAGCTGGGACTTGATACTTAGCTTCAAGCTCTTTTGCGAGCACATTAATTCGAACCTGATCTTTAGAGGCGACCACTTGAATGATGTGAATGCTATCGTCTTTGAGTTCATCCAGCGCCATCGACTCTGGTGATTCTATGTGAATCGTTTCAATATTCACTTTGGCCGTACCACTTCCAAGCATATCGAGCTTGTAAGCGGCAGCATAAGATAAATCGATGATGCGACCTTCATGGAAAGGCCCACGGTCATTCACACGCACTATCACTTGTTTATTATTAGCTTCGTTAGTGACTTTAACGTAACTCGGTAACGGCAAGGTTTTGTGCGCCGCCGACATAGAATACATGTCGTAGGTTTCACCATTTGAGGTTAAATGGCCATGAAACTTTGAGCCGTACCAAGACGCATAACCACTTTGGCTAAAATCTTTGGCGCTTGGCATGACTGTATAAGACTTTCCGCGAACCGTATAAGTTCGTTTATTGCCTTGGCGGCTATATGGCTCGTATTTAGGGTGAGCGTCTTCAACTTTACTGACATCTGGCGCACTTTGAGGCGCACGGTCGTTTTTCATCTGATAACGATCATCTTGGCTGGTAGGTGAGGAGCTTGAACATGCACTAAGCAGTGTTATTAAGCTCAACGTACCAATAGTGATAAGGTTATTTTTCAGTGTCATTGACGAAATACTCAGTTTATTTTGCATTATAAGCAGCTTCTAACTGTTGGCTGAATTGATAAACGGCCATGGCATATAACGGGCTGCGGTTATAACGCGTAATCACATAAAAGTTGTTTAAACCTAACCAGTATTCAGTGGCTTCTGGTTGTTCCAATTTAACCAATAAAGCAGGTTGGGAGGCATCGATATCTTTCGCTTTAGCTAAGCTCAAGGTTGGCGATAAAATGTCACCAACAGTTTGAGTCGGCTTACCTTTCACCCAGACTTTAGCTTTAGGGGCTGTGTCAACGGTATGGTTTAATTCTAATGTGACAGGTGCGCCACGTTGCCAACCATGTTGATGGAAGTAGTTCGCCACACTGCCAATAGCATCTTGTTTATTATTCAGTAAGTCACGACGGCCATCACCACTGAAATCAACGGCGTAATGACGGTAGCTTGATGGAATAAATTGGCCAAAACCCATTGCCCCTGCATAAGAGCCTTTTAGGTTGTCATTATCTAATTGCTCTTCTTTAACCAATGACATTAAGTTGCCAAATTCACTACGGAAAAAGGTCGCTCTTGGTGGGTAATAAAACCCAAGAGTGTATAGCGCATCTTGGACTTTATAGTTGCCCATATAACCACCATAAAAGGTTTCTATACCAATAATCGCGACTATGATTTGCGGGTCGACTTGAAACTTATCTGCCGCTTTTTTGATGGTTTCGGCATTGTCATGCCAAAAAGCTAAGCCTTTTTCTAAGCGTTTATCCGTTAGAAAAATAGGATAGTACTGATGCCAAGGCTTGGCTTCCCAAGGTTTAGATATAGCATCTAATACGGCTTGGTTATGATTGGCTGTGGTGAGAAACTCAGTGACTTCCTGTTCTGAAAAGCCTTTGCTCACTTGCTCAGTAATAAATGCTTGTTTAAGTGCCGTGACTTCTGGGCTGTCTGCTGAGTCTATCTCGGTTGCTTGAATACTTGAGCAACTAAGTAATAAGGCTAAACCCGCAGCAAATGTTGTTTTAAAATGCATTAACAATCCTTTTGTTATCTTGGTATCTTCAGTCTGGCTTTTCAGCCGATAATTGAATATACAGGGCAAAACTTAACGGTCTATGAAACGTCTATGGGTATGAATACTCATTAATATTCCAAAACCTATCATCAAGGTCATCATGGAAGTACCACCATAACTGACCAAAGGCAGCGGTACACCAACAACTGGTAATAAGCCTGATACCATACCAATATTAACGAAGATATAAACGAAGAAAGTCAGCGTAATACTGCCTGCAAGTAAACGAGCAAAACTGGTTTGCGCCCGTGATGCAATAACTAACCCACGGCCAATAATATACATGTATAAGGCCAGTAATATTAAACTACCAATTAAACCAAACTCTTCACCGATCACCGCAAAAATAAAGTCTGTGTGTCTTTCAGGCAAAAACTCTAACTGAGATTGCGAGCCTTGTAGCCAACCTTTACCCCATAAACCGCCTGAGCCAATCGCGATTTTGGATTGGATAATATGGTATCCCGCGCCCAATGGGTCGCGCTCAGGGTCGAACAAGGTCATTACTCGAGTTCGCTGGTAATCATGCATCAAGAAGAACCATAAAATTGGCAGTAATGCGAGAACTGCAGCAACACAACTGCCAACAATCACCCAGCTCATTCCTGATAGAAACAACACGAATACACCTGATGCAGCGACTAGAATTGAGGTGCCTAAATCAGGTTGCTTTGCAATTAACAGTGTTGGAATTAATAGAATGACTAAACCGCCAGCAAGGTAACGCTTTTTAGGCGGCAGTGGAAACTTACTAATGTACCAAGCCATGGTAATAGGGAAGGCGAGTTTGATTAGCTCAGACGGCTGAAACTCCATAAACCCAAGGTTTAACCAGCGCTGTGCTCCTTTGTTGATGGTGCCAAAAAAGTGCACCCCAAGAAGCAAAATGATGCCAGCAATGTAAATAGGCAGTGCCCATCGCCGCAGTATTTCTGGGTTGATTTGTGCAAATACAAACATCACACACAGCGACAAGCTTAAACGAACGAGTTGTCTTTCCATCATCGCAGCATCTTCGCCGCTGGCAGAGTAAATGACGAATAGACCAAATACCATTAGCGCCAATAAGCCTAATAATAACGGCAAGTCTATGTGTAGCTTTTGCCAAATGTTCTTTTTATGGGGGTGGTGAGATGTATTCATTCTGCCACCAACCATTCGTCACGTAACATATATTCATCCAATAAGGCGCGGGCAACGGGGCCTGCATTAACACCACCCCAACCTGCATTTTCTAGCACAACAGCTAATACAATTTTAGGGTTTTCGTATGGTGCGTAAGCAATGATTAATGCGTTATCTTTTAAGTGTTCAGCAACGGTTTCCGAATCATACTTGGCATCTTGTGCCACACTGAATACCTGTGCTGTACCGGTTTTCATTGCCGCAGTGTAACTGGCATCGGTAAAGCGAGATTTATCGGCTGTGCGGCGCATAGCTTCGTTGATAATTTCCCAGTTGTTTTCATCGTTAAGGGTTATTGGCTCTCTTTCATCGATTGGGCTATCGATTTTAGCGGTTTCATCTTTGAATGATTTCAGCAAATGCGGCGTAAAGCGCTGGCCACGATTAGCTAGAATGGTGGCCGCATTAGTAAGCTGTAAAGGCGTACTTGTCCAATAGCCTTGTCCAATACCCACCGAGATAGTATCGCCGATATACCAAGGTTGGTTATAGCGCATACGTTTCCAATCTTTAGAAGGCATGATGCCGTTGGCTTCTTCGTAAATGTCGATCCCCGTTGGTTCACCAAAACCAAATTTAGACATGAACTCAGCCATTTTATCGACACCGACTTTGTAAGCGAGGTCATAAAAAAAGGTGTCACATGAGTCCATTATTGAACTATAAACATCAACCCAGCCATGACCCCAGCGTTTCCAATCTCGATACTTTCGTTCAACGTTAGGAATTTGCCAAAACCCTGGATCCCAAATGCGCGTTTTTTCGGTAATGGTTTTTTCTTCCAGCCCTAACAAGGCAACGTGGGGTTTAATGGTTGAAGCAGGAGAGTATTGGCCTTGAGTCGCACGGTTAATAAGCGGCCTAGATTTATCATTTAACAGCGCGCTGTAAGCCTTCGAGCTTATACCATGTACGAATAAGTTAGGATCGTAACTCGGACTTGATACCATAGCCAATACGCCACCATCTTGTGGATCGATTGCCACCACTGAACCTCGGCGACCATTCAGTAACTCCATGGCTTTTTGTTGAAGCTTTAAATCTAAGGTCAAGTAAATGTCTTGGCCTGGTGTCGGTGGCGTAGCTTTAAGCGTTCTGATGACGCGGCCACGGTTATTGACTTCTTCTTCTAAATGTCCCGGTTTGCCGAGCAATAGGCTTTCATAAAACTTTTCAATGCCTTGCTTACCAATATCATTGGTTGCAGCGTAATTCTTCCACTGGCCAGACTTTTCAAGCGAAGTTTTGTCTCGGGTATTAATTTTACCCACATAACCCAATACATGAGTCATCAAACCTTCATAAGGGTAATGACGTTTAAGTCCTGCTTCGACTCTAAAACCTGGAAATTGGTGTTGATTGACGCTAAAAGTCGCGACCTGTTCTTCGGTTAAACGCGACTTGATTGTTAACGGCTTAAAGCGGCGATGGTAGCGAAGTCTTTCGGTGATGGCCTCACGTTCATCTGCGCTTAATTCAATATATTCGTTGAGTTTATCTAGTGAAGCGGTAATGTCTTGTGCTTTTTCAGGGATAAGTTCAAGGGTATAAAAAGGTTGGTTTTCAGCTAAAAGCTGACCATGTCTGTCGTAAATCAGCCCACGACTTGGGGCAACTGGGACAACACGGATACGGTTATCGTTAGAGCGAGTTTCATAATCTTGATATGAGACGACTTGCAACTGATACAAGTTGGAAAGCAATAAACTGATTAAGATAAACACGCACAGGAAAGTGAACAAAGCACGACGTTTGAATAGCGACGCCTCGGCAGCGTGGTCGTGCATGGCAATGCGCTTTTTTGGCGACACTTAAGCTATCTCCGATAGGGTTCAGGCTGAAAAATTCAGAATAGCTATATTAGCTGAATTAACTTCACTTTTACCAGAGGTTTACCAATAAGGATTATTCTCTGTGGTAGGGGTGGTTGTTATTTATGCTCCATGCTCGATAAAGGCTTTCTGCAACCAAAACTCGAACTAATGGATGGGGTAGCGTGAGCGCTGATAAACACCAACTTTGACTAGCGGCAGCTTTGCAATCTGGAGCAAGACCTTCAGGACCGCCAATCAATAAACTGACATCGCGGCCATCAAGTTGCCATTTACTGAGTTGCTGAGCAAGCTGGGGCGTTTCCCAGTTCTTGCCAGGCAAATCTAGGCTTACAATGTGATTGCCTTTGGGCACTGCTGCTAGCATAAGTTCGCCTTCTTTTTGAAGAATGCGTGCTATATCAGCATTTTTACCGCGCTTTCCTGCTGGGATCTCGATGAGTTCTAGCGCCATATCTCGAGGAAATCGGCGTTGGTACTCTTCAAACCCGCGGGTTACCCAATCTGGCATCTTAGTGCCAACAGCAATCAGTTGTAACTTCATTAGGCGTCGTTTTCAGTCCATAGCTTTTCTAGGTCATAAAACTCACGTGTTTGCTGCTGCATTACGTGTAAGATTACGCCACCTAAATCAACCAGAACCCATTCGCTGCTATCACGGCCTTCAACACCTAAAGGTTGGTTGCCAGCAGTTTTAGCTTCAACAATCATGTTTTCGGCGATTGCACGAACATGAGTTTTTGATGTACCTGAACAAATTACCATGTAATCAGTAATGTGTGATTGGTTTGCCACGTCTAATACCACAACGTCTTTGGCTTTTAGGTCGTCAATTTTATCGACAACAAAATCTTTTAATTCCGTGCTCTGCACGTCACTTACCTCAATATGTAAAAATAACGGAGCATTATACGCAAAATACCCATGCTAGCGCAATTGAAGCCGTGTTCAATTAAGCATCTAAAATCGGTTTTACTTAATTTGGTACAGATGATGTTCGAAAATGTACTCTTGGATCACATTTGGCAACATATGAGAGACTTCTGCAACGTTTGACGTTTTTGAAGTTGGAGTGAAGCCAAAACTCTTTTGTCCATTTTGATTGAGGATATGTCGAATTTCAGTTGATGAGATGTCTTGTAAATTTACGTCGACAGGAAAAATTTTACCTGTCTTTGCCGACGCTGAAACAGCTATGTTTTGTTCGAGTATTGCTGCCATCGGACTGGTTTTATCTAATTGCCAGCCCGGGCGCTGGCATACAACGACATTGCATAATTTCAATATCGACTGCCATTGGTACCATGATTGAAATTGGATAAAGGAGTCAGTCCCCATGATGAAGTAAAACTGGTGCTGTGGATATTGCTTAGTAAGTAGCTGCAAGGTTGTTGCTGTGTAGGAGGGTGTATCACGATTTATTTCAATATCGCACACTTCAAATTCATCATATTGCTGACAAATCAGTTGAGTCATTGCGAGTCGATGCTGGCTGCTGACTTGGGTCGTTTGTTTGTGGGGGGGAATATGATTTGGCATTAACCAGACTTTATCGAGCCCAAGGCGTTGCTTAACTTCTAAAGCTGGTTTGATATGGCCAAAGTGAATGGGGTCAAAGGTGCCACCGAGTAAACCTATTTTCATGTCTGCAGTTCTATATGGGCTAGACGTCGGTGCGCATTAGGATCAAACAACAAACATAAATGGCTCATAGCAGTCCAATCTTCGATGCCATGTTGCTTAAGGTTCATTTCCATTTTTGATGCGAATGCTAGCATGTGTTCGATTTGGCTAAGGGTCAAACGTGTTAATGCCGCTTGGTATAAAGGCTTACGTTTATCCCAAATACGGTGTTGCTGCCACAGGCTGTTAAGTTGTGCGCCTTGCTCAACGGCAGTTTTAAGGCTTAATAGTACGTTTAACTCTTTAAACAGTGCCCACATCAAAATAGGCATAGCAGTGCCTTCGCCCTTGAGCTGCACTATCATATGTTGGGCATGTTTTTGATGATTGCCCAGTAACGCATCGGTCAGTTGAAATACCGTAAAGCGTGATTGGTCTTCAAAGTAATCGGTTAAATGGTCACTATGAATGGGCTCATTGGGGCTTAATAATTGTAATAACTGTAATGCTTGCTCTGCAGCTAACAAGTTACCTTCAAACAAGTTAAACAGCATGGCTTTCGCATCTATCTGCACGTGTAACTTGTAATGACTGATACGGTTATCTAACCAACGCTGAAACTGCTTACCTTCTGGCGTGGTACAGGGTAAATAAATACCAGCGGCATCAAGGGTTTTAAACCACTTACTTTTAGTTTCGGCTGAAAGCTTAGGGCCATGAATTAACAAGATGATGTCTGGGTTTGGGTTTTGCATCATTGAAATAAATGCAGCAGAACCTTCGGCGCCAGGTTTAGCTTGGGGTAAGGTCAGCTCGATAATGCGACGGCTGGCAAATAAGCTCATTGATTGCCATTCTTGAATTAAATCATTCCAGCTAAAGCCAGTTTCTTGAGTTAAATGAACACGTTCATCAAAGCCATGTTTTTTTGCGGCCACTAAGATTTGGCTTTTACAGTTCTCAATAAGCCAAGGATCATCACCGAATAAAAGGTAACAACCTTGAGGACTTTTAAGGTGTTGGCCTAGTTGATCAGGATAAACCCGCATCAATTCACCTCGATTGAGGCCAGAGTTTGAATAATATTGTCAGCTGCTTGTATGCGCATTTCTTTTACCAACATATCCATTTCACGGCTTTTAGCCAGTGCTGTACGAGGATCGTCTTGGTAATCACGACGAATTTCAGTTTGGAATGACTGTGGCTCTGATCCTGGTAAGGTCACTGAATAATTGACCAGATAAATAAGCTCGTACTCTGCAACGTTACCCGTTGGGTATAAAGACAAAGTGGCACGTTCAAGAGAGTCATTAACCAGTCTTAAAGTCGCTGTGGTATCAGATGCAGGGACTGTAGAAATAGCGTGAATTCGTAATCGATCGTTAACCAAACGAGAAAGTTCACTGTATTGATCGTTAGTGCTTAAGTGTAACTCTTCAAGCTCTGCTGGTATTGAATAACTGCGTTGTAATTTAAAGCCGCAACCTGCAGTGGTTAGAATAACCAGCGCCATCATTGCCAAGCTAATGCGTTTTATTAGCATCACTGTTATTGGCATCCTTTTACTTAAGTTTTAAATTGAAATTAATTGCTTTTGCAACCCTGAGAATAGATTACAGGGAAATAAGTAAGGTTGCTAATTAATAGCAACCTTACAGTTTACTTAAGCAATTTGTTGAGCATTAATCATTACCTTAAAGATAATGATAAATACATCAGTACCGTTTACTTAGCAACGATATTTAATAGCTTACCAGGAACGTAAATCACTTTACGTACTGTTACACCATCAACAAACTTCTGCACGTTTTCATCGGCTAAACCGAGCGCTTCAACTTCTTCTTTAGAAGCATCTGCAGCAACAGTGATTTTAGCGCGAAGTTTACCGTTTACTTGAACGATGATGAGCTTGCTGTCTTCAACCAATGCTGATTCATCAACCGTTGGCCATAAGCTATCTTCGATATCTGTCGTGTTACCTAATGCAGTCCACAAACTAAAGCTAGTGTGCGGAATGATTGGGTAAAGTAAACGCGTTACGGCAGTTAATGCTTCTTGCATCAGGGCACGGTCTTGCTCGTTGGCAGACGGCGCTTTTTGCAATTTGTTCATTAATTCCATGATTGCAGCAATCGCAGTGTTGAACATTTGACGACGCTCAATGTCATCGCTGACTTTTGCAATGGTTTTATGTAGTTCACGGCGTAGTGCTTTTTGATTGTTGTCTAGTGCTTTAGGGTCTAATGCAACCACTTCGCCTTGGGCAACATGATCATGTGCAGTTTTCCAGAAACGCTTAATGAAACGGTGCGCACCTTCAACACTTGATTCTTGCCATTCAAGCGTTAATTCAGGCGGCGCTGCAAACATCATGAATAAACGTACGGTGTCTGCACCATATTTATCAACCATTTCTTGTGGGTCAATACCGTTATTCTTAGACTTAGACATTTTGCTCATGCCAGTGTAAACCACTTCATGACCTTCATTGTCTACTGCTTTGACTACACGGCCTTTGTCATCTGTTTCTTGAACAGTCACATCAGCAGGTGAAACCCAAACACGTGCGCCTTTCTCGTTGTTATAGTAATAAGCATCAGCTAGAACCATACCTTGAGTTAATAAGCGTTTTGCAGGTTCATCAGAGTCAACTAAACCAATATCACGTAGCAACTTATGGAAGAAGCGGAAGTACAGTAAGTGCATACAAGCATGCTCAATACCACCAATGTATTGATCCACTGGCAACCAGTAGTTTGCTTTAGCAGGATCAAGCATTTGATCTGCGTGCGGGCTACAGTAACGCGCGTAGTACCAAGAAGATTCCATAAAGGTATCAAACGTATCTGTTTCGCGAAGAGCGCTCTGACCGTTAACTTCGGTTTTAGCCCATTCTTTGTCTGCTTTGATTGGGCTTTGAATACCATCCATGACCACATCTTCAGGTAGGATAACCGGAAGTTGTTCAGCTGGAGTTGGCATAACAGTACCGTCTTCAAGGGTCACCATTGGAATTGGCGCGCCCCAGTAACGCTGACGAGATACCCCCCAGTCACGTAGACGGAAGTTTACTTGGCGCTTACCTTTGCCTTCAGCAGTCAGTTTGGCGTCAATGGCATCAAATGCTGCTTGGAAGTCAAGACCATCGAATTCAGCAGAGTTAAATAGCACACCTTTATCGGTATATGCTGCTTCACTGATGTCTACTTCGCTGTCAGCTGGCTTAATCACAGCTTCAATAGCTAAGTTGTATTTCTTCGCGAACTCGTAGTCACGTTGATCGTGAGCAGGTACAGACATGACTGCGCCAGTACCGTAGTTCATTAATACAAAGTTACCTACCCAAATTGGCACTTCTTTTCCAGTCAGTGGGTGAACGGCATTAAGACCAGTAGCAACACCTTTCTTTTCCATTACAGCCATAGCGGCTTCGGTAGTATCAACGTTTTTACATTCTTCGATGAATGCCGCTAACTCAGGGTTGTTCTTGGCAGCTTGCTCAGCTAATGGATGACCACTTGCAATAGCAACATACGTGACGCCCATAACAGTATCTGGACGAGTGGTATAGATATCAAACGTGTCGTCGCTACCGGCAACATTAAAGGTCATTTCAATACCTTCACTGCGGCCAATCCAGTTACGTTGCATAGACTTAACCTGCTCAGGCCATTCGTCTAGCTTATCGATGTCATTTAACAGCTCTTCAGCGTAATCGGTGATTTTGATGAACCACTGAGGAATTTCTTTTTGAACCACCTCAGTGTCACAGCGCCAGCAGCAACCGTCTTGTACTTGCTCATTGGCGAGTACTGTTTCATCGTTTGGACACCAGTTTACTGACGCAGTCTTTTTGTAGACTAAGCCTTTTTCGTAAAGCTGAGTGAAGAACCATTGTTCCCACTGGTAGTACTCTGGCGTACATGTGGCGATTTCACGGCTCCAATCATAACCAAAACCTAATAACTTAAGTTGGTTCTTCATGTAGTCGATATTTTCGTATGTCCACGGTGCTGGGGCAGTCTTATTATTGATTGCCGCATTTTCAGCAGGTAGGCCGAATGAGTCCCAACCAATAGGTTGTAATACATTTTTACCTTGCAAACGTTGGTAACGAGCAACAACATCACCTATGGTGTAGTTACGGACGTGTCCCATGTGAAGTCGGCCAGATGGATAAGGGAACATAGAGAGACAGTAAAATTTCTCTTTGTTTTCATCTTCTGTTACTTCGAAGGTTTTTTTGTCTTCCCAGTGCTTTTGCACTAGGGCTTCAATTTCTGAGGGATTATATTGCTCTTGCATCAACTATTCCGGCCTATGCCGCCCATTGTTTGATCTAACGCTAAAAAGCGCGAGTGAGATCTGCATAGAATAAACTAGAAGTGATGCATTAAAAAGGTTCAGATGAAGGAGTATTTTTTATGAGTGGACGAAGTTCAGCGTTATTAGCGCTTTATCACACGCTTTTCGAGCAAGTTAAGCAGCTTTATGATGAAGATAACTCATTGACTGCAAAGGGGCTTTTTGCATCGGTTACCCAGTGTAAAGATTATTTGCAATTGAAGTCAGAAGCGAAAGCAGAAGAGCTCGCTTTAGTAGAAGAATTTTTAAAGCGTGACATTGCAAGTTACCTAAAAGACGAAAATGCCGATAATCTCAGTTATAGCCCAACTGTGATTACCTTAGAAAACACCCTTTGGCATTGGTTAGGTGAAATTACTGACCGCAGCCAAGTTGAGTGGCATGAAATCGCCCAAGACTTTAAACATAAAGGTTTCTACATGGCTGGTGAGGTGATTAACCAAGGTAAAGTGATTTGTACTGAATGTAATCATGAAATGAATATTGAGTTTCCGAGCTTAATTCCTGATTGCCCTCAATGTGACAATGAAATGTTTACCCGAGAAGCGCTAACGCCATAAAGTGCAGCTTATTCCAAACAAATAACAGCCAGGTTTTAGAGATTGTTTGAGAAAGCAACTATGCTAGCTGACTTAAGTGGCATAGTGTTTTATGGCTTAATTTTATGAAAGAGTGATTTATGGACAAATATTTTATGGATTAAGTGTGTTAAAAGAGCATATTAGCAACCCGTGGTACTAACTTCGTATGTTGGCGGGTTAGTTTCGCTACTGGCCTGAGTGTACAAAAAATAACAGTTGTCATTACGCACTTCACCATCGTCATCCAGATCATAACCAATATAAGTTTCAGGTGCGCCTCGGTATTGGATTTCCCAATCGTCCATCGACACAATCCATTTTTCGATATCAGTATTATCAAGATAGCCGTTTATTAAACGGGTATTGAAACTGCCATCGCCTTCTAAATCGATATCGGTTAAATCATCACGACCTGAGACACTTCGGGTAGAAATACTGGTCATTTGCGTGCGGGCATAAACGAGGGTATTAGCTGCTTTAACGCTGCTTTGTAATTGTGATAATGCGTTAATACGGGCTTCAGTGGCAAAATTGATGAACTTCGGTGCAGCAATAATGGCTATGATGGTCAAAATGATAATGACCACCACAAGCTCTATTAAGGTAAAACCTTGATTAAATCGTTTCAAACTCAATTACGTTGGCCTTTTTTCCAAAGAATGATTTGTTGAATTAACCCTATCAAAAACAATAAACCACAGAGAAGTAGTAATGGCGTTTGGCCAATATGTTTAAACCAAGTTTCACCGTCGTATAAAGGTATATCGGCAACGAGTACCCCTTCTTGAAATTGAGGGATTTGATGCGTTATACGGCCATGTATATCGACGACGGCAGTGACGCCATTGTTGGTTGCTCGAACCAATGGACGGCCTAATTCAATTGAGCGCATTTGGGCTATTTCCATGTGTTGCAATGGACCAATTGAATCGCCAAACCAAGCGTCATTTGAAACCGTTAACAGTAAATCAGTCTCTTTATCAACATTAGCACGCAATTGTTCAGGAAACACAATTTCGTAGCACAATGCAGGGGCAATTTGATAGCCCATGGCATTTAAGTTTTGCTGCTGGAAAGCTCCGCGAGCAAAAGAGGACATCGGTAAATTAAAAAATGGCGCTAAGGGTCTTAACAGGCTTTCAAAGGGAACAAATTCGCCAATAGGCAGTAGGTGATGTTTCTTGTAATCATTAATGCCATTGCCTTGATAGTCACCTTGGGGCTGCACTGATTCATCTGCATTACCCAGCACAATAAGCGAGTTATAAAATTCTTGCTGCTGTAGACTGATAATACCTGTGATGATGGCGCTGTCATTCATGTTCGCCACTTTGTCGGTGTTATGTAAAAAGTCACCCACCATTGACTCTGGCGCGGGCACTGCAGCTTCTGGCCAAACAACGATATCAGCATCAAAATTTGGACGACTTAGGTCCATATATTTTAGCAGTGTTGGCCATAGTGCATCTGGCTCCCACTTCATGCTTTGTTCGATATTTCCCTGAACTAAAGCGACCTTTACAGTTTCGCCGCGCGGGGTAATGTCAGAAATTAAAGGTGCAACCACAGTCGCCAAGATAATTGAGGCTGTGATGACTGCAGCGCTAATAAAGCGTTTCTTTAACACTAAAACGATGCTGCCACAAAACAGAGCGATGAGATAACTTAATCCTAGCGCGCCAATAACACTGCCAAGTTCAGAAATCGGTCCTTGGGTTTGACTGTAGCCAGCCCACAGCCAAGGAAATCCTGTTAATACCCAACCACGCATCCACTCGGTTAGCACCCAAAGAGCAGGGAATAAACCAAGATATTGGAAGGCGCTATGCCAGTGTTTAAAGTGGGGGAATTGACTGAGCTTAGCGGTGAGGTAACCCGCTAAAGCAGGATAAAGGGCTAAATATAATGCTAACAAGCCCATCAGTCCCATTGACACAATTAGCGGTAACCCGCCAAAAGTATCAATGCTGACATGTACCCAGCTGATGCCAAATGCAAAACAACCAAAACCGAAACTTAGCCAATGAAAGAAGTTCTCTTTCGGGGTTAAGTGTCGGCTTTGATAGAGCACAAATATCATTGCCGCAGGGTAAAACGCCCAAATTGCGTAAGGAGCAAAGGCGAGAGTAGTACTTGCGCCCGCAGCAAAAGCCGTCACCATCTTTATCAGTGATGACTTAGTGATATTGAGTTTTTTAAGCACAGTGTTAGTCGTCGTTATCTTCTTGAAGTTTAGGATCAGGTAACTTAACACTCAGTTGAATCAAACGTCTTGTATCAGCGTTAGTGACTTTAAATTCGATATTATCGATTAGGACACTTTCGTTACGCTCTGGTAAATGACCAAAGGCGTGTGACACTAAGCCGCCAACAGTATCAAATTCTTCATCGCTGAAGTTGGTACCACAAGCTTCGTTAAATTCATCAATAGGTGTACGTGCTTTAATCATAAACACGGTGTTACTGATCTTTTTGATTTCCGTATCTTCTACTGAGCTATGGTCGAACTCATCTTCAATTTCACCGACGATTTCTTCCAAGATATCTTCAATAGTAACAAGACCGGATACCCCACCATATTCATCGACCACGATGGCCATATGATATCGCTGGGAGCGGAATTCTTTGAGTAGCACATCGACGCGTTTGCTTTCTGGGACGACTACAGCAGGTCTAATAACTTGATGTAGCGAGAAAGGTTGGTCTGATTGCTTGAAGCCATACTTCAGTAAGTCTTTTGCAAGCAAAATACCTTCGATATGGTCTTTGTCTTCGTTTACTACAGGGAAACGAGAGTGAGCTGACTCGATTACTGTTTCTAGTAATTCTTCAACGGTACTGTCGATTTGTAGTGTGACTATTTGGCTACGAGGGATCATGATATCGCGAACGCGTAATCCTGATACTTCTAATACGCCATTCATCATTTCGCGAGTATCTTCAGTAATTAAGTCGCGCTCTTCAGCGCCCGCAATTACTTCAACAAGATCTTCGCGATTTTGAGGTTCGCCCTGAAACAACTGACCTATTTTGTCAATCCAGTTTTTTTTACGGGCGTTGGTACTCGGTGGGATGTCGTCACTCATAATATTTTACTAAATCATTGGAAGCATGTTCATGCAATCCTTTGACTTATTTATGCTTCCTTATACGGATTTGAAAAACCTAAGCCTTCAATGAGTTGAGTCTCTAATGACTCCATTTCGTCAGCTTCGTTGTCGATAATATGGTCATAACCTAGCAAATGCAAGCAGCCGTGTATAACCATGTGGGCCCAATGTGCAACAAGGGGCTTATTCTGTTGTTTTGCTTCGAGTTCTACGACTTCAGCAGCAATGATTAAATCACCTAAAAGTGGTAATTCGATTCCTGGTGGCGCCTCGAATGGAAATGATAAAACATTGGTCGGTTTATCTTTTCCGCGGTAAGTATGGTTAAGCTGCTGACTTTCGCTATTTTCAACAATACGAATGGTCAGTTCAGCGGTATCCATAGTGTTACCTAGTGCTGTTTTAACCCATAACTCAAACTCTTGCTCCGTTGGGAGTTGTTGTGGGTCATCTACAGCAATTTGTAAATCTAAGTCTAAATCGAGCTTTGAATTTAACTTTGAATTTAACTTTGAATTTAGCTTAGCGTCCACATTGGCGTTAATTGTCATTATTAATGACTCCCACAGCTGTGACGTCGTCATTGCTCATTTGTTCATTAAATGCGTTTTGACGCTGCTTATATTGACGCTCTTTTTCTGCTTTTATGGCGCTTTCTTTGGAATCAAAGGCTTCATAAGCTTCAACAATGCGCGCGACAATCGGATGACGTACAACATCTTGAGACATAAAGAAGTTAAAGCTGATGTCATTAACCTCGCTGAGCACTTCAATCGCTTGACGCAATCCCGACTTTTGACTGCGAGGCAAATCGATTTGAGTGATGTCACCAGTTATGACAGCTCTAGAGTTAAAACCTATACGAGTCAGGAACATTTTCATTTGTTCGACCGTGGTGTTTTGGCTTTCATCTAAAATAACAAAGGCATCATTTAACGTTCGGCCACGCATGTATGCCAGCGGGGCGATTTCAATGATGTTGCGCTCTAGTAGTTTTTCAACTTTCTCAAAGCCGAGCATTTCAAACAATGCATCATAAAGTGGACGTAAATACGGGTCGACTTTTTGGCTTAAATCACCCGGTAAGAAACCGAGCTTTTCACCCGCTTCAACCGCAGGGCGAGTTAATAAAATACGTCTTACTTCTTGGCGCTCCAAAGCATCCACAGCAGCTGCTACGGCTAAGAAGGTTTTACCCGTACCAGCAGGTCCAATACCGAAGGTGATGTCATGTTTGGCAATATTAGCCACATAATTTGCTTGGTTTGGATTACGTGGCTTAATAATACCGCGCTTGGTTTTAATGTGCAGGGTGTCGTCTTCAGCAGAAGATTCAGCTTCAAGATTAATGACTTCTTGAATGGCTAAATGCACTCGTTCAGGCTCAAGATCAGGCGTACTGCCTTTAATGGTCTGAGTCTCAATGTAGAGTTGCTTGAGTAAATTGTTGACGTTAAATGTATTACGAGGCAAACCAACAATTTTGAAGTGGTTGTTCTTGTGAACAATCTCAACACCTAAACGGCGTTCAAGTTGCTTAATGTTGTCATCATAAGGACCACATAATGAGGCTATTCTTCGAGTCTCAGCAGGCTCGAGATACAAATTCATGGTTGTAACTTTAGTGGACAAAAATATAGCTCCAAAAACGATATGTTAATTAACAACGTGTGTTGCTCTTAAAATACCACGGTATTAAGGCAAAAGCACAATAAAGGCGGCTTATAGCCGCCTTTATTAACTAAAATTTATCACTGATTTTAATCTTTAGTTAGGAGTAAACTGAGTTACACCTAGATCATCATCAGTTTTATGTTTAGCTAAAATATCTGACGGACGTAAGCTGCGGCGTAAATCCATTTCATCTTCAGCGCGAACAAATACGCCACGAAGTGAGTTGGTATATACATCGACGATTTCAACGTCAACAAATCCGCCGATGCTCTTAGGGTTACCTTCGAAATTCACCACGCGGTTATTTTCAGTACGACCACGAAGCTCCATTGGATTCTTTACAGAAGGACCTTCGACTAAAATACGCTGCACAGTCCCTAACATTTGACGGCTATAACGCATCGCTTGTTGGGTAATACGGTCTTGTAAAATCGCCAAACGCTGCTTCTTTTCTTCCATTGAAACATCATCAGGCAAGTCCGCTGCAGGTGTACCTGGGCGAGCACTGTAAATAAAGCTAAAGCTGTGATCGAAGCTTACATCTTCAATTAACTTCATGGTGTCTTCAAAGTCAGCTTTGCTTTCGCCTGGGAAGCCAATAATAAAGTCAGAGCTGATATGAATATCAGGACGAGCTTTACGTAAACGACGAATAATTGATTTGTACTCAATCGCCATATGGCCACGTTTCATATTGGTTAGGATGCGATCAGAACCCGACTGAACCGGTAAGTGCAAGAAGCTCACTAACTCTGGCGTGTCTTCATAAACATCAATGATGTCTTGTGAAAACTCAATAGGGTGACTGGTAGTGAAACGGATGCGGTCAATACCATCAATTGAAGCAACTAAGCGAATGAGTTCAGCAAATGTGCAGATTTCATCATCGTGTGTTGGACCGCGGAATGCGTTGACGTTTTGACCTAAAAGGTTAACTTCACGTACGCCTTGCTCAGCGAGTTGAGCGATTTCTAAAATCACATCATCTACTGGACGGCTAACTTCTTCACCACGAGTATAAGGTACAACACAGAATGAGCAGTATTTACTGCAACCTTCCATAATTGACACGAATGCCGATGGACCATCAGCTTTTGGCTCTGGTAAACGGTCAAACTTTTCAATTTCAGGGAAGCTCACATCAATAACTGCTTTGTCGCCGTTATTAATTTGGGTGATCATTTCTGGCAAACGGTGCAAGGTTTGTGGACCAAAGATGATGTCGACACATTGGGCGCGCTCTTTAATCGCTTTACCTTCTTGTGAAGCAACACAGCCACCAACACCGATGACTAAATTAGGATTTTTATCTTTTAAGGTTTTCCAGCGTCCAAGCTGATGAAACACTTTTTCCTGTGCTTTTTCACGAATCGAGCATGTGTTAAGCAGCAGTACGTCTGCTTCTTCAGCATTCTCAGTCAAGGTGTAACCTTGATAGTCGTCTAGCAAGTCAGCCATTTTAGATGAATCATACTCATTCATCTGACAGCCCCAGGTTTTTATGTGTAGTTTTTTACTCATCAGATACGCCGTTCTATATACCACAGAAAAATAGCCGCATATTTTAACTGCACAAAGGCTCGCTGGCTAGCCTTTGTGCACATCTAGTGAGCTTTATTCTGAAAAGCTTAATACCCCTATTTTTTCAGGGTATTTATTTGAGTTGGCTAACTCGTTTGATTGATTAGCAAAAAAGCCTAATTGCTTGGCCATTAGTTGATTATTTTGACGTGCTTGAGTCATCAGGTTTTGTTGAAGTTCATCTGCATGGTAATCAAATGACACTAAATGATTCGCTTCTTGGATTGAAAATCCAAAATCTTTGGCCATTGCCACGTTATCTTGGCGTGCTTGAGCAATTATTTTTTGGGGTAGCTCTCGATTAAAGCGTGTGAGTATTTCCGTGGTTTGTTGATATAAGGCATAATCAAACGCAGAACGGTAAATCACTGTGATAGTTTCCATTGGTTTCATTTGCGCTTGTGAAGCAACTGAAAATAATGCAGTAAAGGCCAGAAAACCAGTAACAACAACTTGAGTCATTCTTTTAGCTTTGGAAGCTAAAGAGACTGTCGAATTTGTGGTGCTAATTTTTGTAGAATGTACGACCGTGCAATGACTAGACATAGTATCCTCTCTTACCTTGGCATGACGGATTTGCTGCAAGGTGTTTCCATTAGACAGTTTGAGTATAAGAAGAGGTTTACTGGTTAATATGTCACCATTGTAAGCAGGTGTTGCTCAAAGATGACCTAGTAACATATCGACACGATTAGGCTATTATAGACACATTTGTACATATTTTGACCGCTAGAGCTAATTGCTAATAATAAGTACAAAGTGCGATGAGAAGGGTTCAATAATGCAAGATGAAGTAAATCAAGCTGACCAAGATAAAACAATCCACCATGATGTCGTGATTGTAGGGGGAGGTATGGTTGGCGCTGCAGTGGCAGTTGGTTTAGGTCAACTAGGGCTTAATGTCGCTATGATAGAAGCGCAACAACCTATAGCTTACGAGCCCGAGCAAGCATTAGACCTTCGTGTTTCTGCAATTAGTGTCGCCTCTGAGCAGTTACTTGAGCGCCTAGGCGTGATGGACGAGTTACTTACGTTACGCCATGTAGCCTATAAAGGCTTAGAAACCTGGGAAATGGAAGATTGCATTACCCAGTTTCATGCAGATCAAATTGATGAACCGCATTTAGGTTATTTTTTTGAAAATCGACTAATTCAACTTTGTTTATGGCAGCAAATCTACACCATGGACAATATCACTATTTATTGTCCTGATAGCGTCAGTGCTTTTGAGCGTATAAGCTCAAATGGCCAACAACAAATAAAAGTGACTTTGCAATCTGGCGTAGCATTGAGCGCCACTTTATTAGTTGGCGCAGATGGGGCTAACTCACAAGTGAGGCAATGGGCTGGCATTGGAATTACGGGATGGGATTACGCGCAATCGGCCATGCTAATTAATGTTGCTACTGCCACAGAGCAACAAGATGTCACTTGGCAGCAATTTACGCCAGCAGGTCCGCGCTCTTTATTGCCCCTTCCTGGCAACAATGCTTCACTCGTTTGGTATGACAGTCGCAGCCGTATTAAACAATTAATGCAATTGAATCATCAACAATTAGCTGAGCAAATTCGACAACATTTTCCAAACCGTTTAGACAGTGACTTTACTGTAATAGACCGTGGCAGCTTCCCATTAACCCGTCGTCACGCGCAATCCTATTGCCAAGATAATGTGGTGATATTAGGTGATGCAGCCCACACGATTAATCCACTTGCTGGCCAAGGGGTTAATATTGGTTTTAAAGATGTGGATGTCCTCATCGCAACCATTGCAGATGCCGTTGGTAACGACCGCCCATGGTGGACACAAAGCACCTTAAAGCAATACCAATGTAAACGTTATAGCGATAACTTATTAATGATGTCTGCCATGGATGCATTCTATGCTGGGTTCAGTAATGATTTATTACCGATGAAGTTATTACGTAATGGCATGTTAAAACTGGCAAATCACGATAATCCCATCAAAAAGAAAGTCCTCAAATACGCCTTAGGCTTAGCGTGAAACAGATATTCTGACTATAAATGATGCAGGGTATTTGTTGAGTTCAGTTTTGAGTGTTAAAATGCCGCGCTTTAGCGCCTTCAGATCATATTTGATGTTTTATATTTGAATGATTTGGAGTCAGCGCGGTCATATTATTCGCTAAAAATGAGTGCTAATGAGTCAAATTAAACTGATTGTAGGTCTTGCCAATCCAGGTGCTGAATACGCCCAAACTCGCCATAATGCGGGTGCATGGTATGTTCAAGAGTTAGCCCGATTATGCGGCGCCACTTTAGTGCCCGACAGTAAGTATTTTGGTTTAACTGCCAGAGTCACCATTGACGGTAAAGACGTACGATTATTGATCCCAACCACTTTTATGAACTTAAGTGGTAAGTCTGTGGGGGCGTTAGCCAATTTCTTTCGAATTACCCCAGAAGAGATATTAGTCGCTCATGATGAGCTCGATATGGAACCTGGTGTTGCTAAATTCAAACTCGGCGGCGGTCATGGTGGTCATAACGGCTTAAAAGACATTATTGCGAAAATGGCCAATGACAAAGGCTTTCACCGTCTACGGATAGGTATTGGTCATCCTGGCGACAAAAACCGTGTCAGCGGTTATGTGTTAGGCAAAGCGCCAGCTAGCGAACAAGAAAAGATGGACGCAGTGATTGATGAAGCTGTGCGTTCAACTGAGATTTTATTTAAGCAAGACATGGCGAAAGCGATGAACAGATTACATACTTTTAAAGCGGTTTAAATTTTACTCCCTATATAAGTAGTAAAATTATTCGTTTCAAAATAACTATTGATATTCACTGCTTCAGTTTTGATGCAGTTCAACATATATAAAGGTAACAAATATGGGTTTTAAATGCGGCATTGTTGGTTTGCCAAACGTAGGTAAGTCAACACTATTTAATGCATTAACAGAAGCAGGAATTGAAGCAGCTAACTTCCCGTTTTGTACCATTGAGCCTAACACTGGTGTTGTTCCAGTGCCGGATTCACGTCTAGACAAGTTAGCAGCAATTGTTAACCCTGAGCGCATTCTACCTACAACAATGGAATTTGTTGATATTGCAGGTTTGGTTGCAGGTGCATCTAAAGGTGAAGGTCTAGGTAATAAATTCCTTGCTAACATTCGTGAAACTGATGCGATTGGTCATGTTGTACGTTGTTTTGAAGATCCAAACATTGTTCACGTTGCTAACAAGGTAGATCCTGCTGGCGACATAGAAGTAATTAACACTGAACTAGCGTTAGCTGACTTAGATAGCCTAGAGCGTGCTATTTTCCGTCAACAGAAACGTGCTAAAGGCGGCGACCAAGAAGCGAAGTTTGAAGTTGAAGTTCTTGAAAAAATGCGCCCAACTCTAGATGAAGGCCAAATGCTGCGTTCATTAGAGTTAAGCAAAGAAGAGATTGCAGCAGTTGCATACCTTAACTTCTTAACACTGAAACCAACGATGTACATTGCTAACGTTGCTGAAGATGGCTTTGAAGATAACCCGCATTTAGATGCTGTTAAAGCCATTGCTGAGACTGAAAATGCCGTTGTTGTCGCTGTTTGCGCCGCAATTGAATCAGAACTTGCTGAAATGGACGCTGAAGACCGTATAGAGTTTATGGCTGATCTTGGCCTTGAAGAGTCTGGTCTTGATCGCGTGATCCGTGCTGGTTACGATTTATTAGATTTACAAACTTACTTTACTGCAGGCGTAAAAGAAGTTCGCGCTTGGACTGTTTCAGTAGGCGCGAGTGCACCACAAGCTGCTGGTGTGATCCATACTGACTTTGAACGTGGCTTTATTCGTGCTCAAGTAATGAGCTATGATGACTTTATTGAGTTTAAAGGTGAAGCTGGCGCTAAAGATGCGGGTAAATTACGCGTTGAAGGTAAAGGTTATATCGTTAAAGATGGCGATGTAATGCATTTCCTATTTAACGTTTAATCGGTATTTTCAAACTATAATAGTCTGAAGATCACCGATAAAGAGTATTGAGGTTAACTTTATTAGGATATTTTGTCGATTTGACGCTCAGTTTGGTGAACTTATAGCCGAACAACAACAATTGATGAAAATAGCTAAAAAAAGCAGTTGACCTCGATACCCTGAATAAGCATAATACGCCCCGTCCTCACGACGAGGGCAAGTAAGAATGAAGTGGCAATGTAGCTCAGCTGGTTAGAGCACAGCACTCATAATGCTGGGGTCGCAGGTTCAAGTCCCGCCATTGCTACCATCTTCTCAAGATGTAAAAAATGAGATTTGCTAGTTAGTTAAAATCGTAAGATTTTAGAAATATGACTGGCTACCTTCTCAAGGTTAAATGAGCATCGTGTTCTGGATGTTAAACAGAGTCAGTGCGGGAGTGGTGGAATTGGTAGACACGCCAGATTTAGGTTCTGGTGCCGTAAGGTGTGAGAGTTCAAGTCTCTCTTCCCGTACCATTATTAAGAAAGGCTGGCTTTAAGCGGGTTTTTCAAAAAGCTTTAGATTGGGATATCGCCAAGTGGTAAGGCACCGGGTTTTGATCTCGGCATCCCCAGGTTCGAATCCTGGTATCCCAGCCATTTTAAAGTAAGTAGTAAAAGATTATTGGGATATCGCCAAGTGGTAAGGCACCGGGTTTTGATCTCGGCATCCCCAGGTTCGAATCCTGGTATCCCAGCCATCTTCGGCAATGTAGCTCAGCTGGTTAGAGCACAGCACTCATAATGCTGGGGTCGCAGGTTCAAGTCCCGCCATTGCTACCATATTTTGAAGGTAGAATAGAGGGAAACCTTTTACTACTTAGTTAGAAAAGAGCAAGAAACAGAGTTTACTCATGATGTAAATGAGTTTATTCTGGTAAAAATTTGATGCGGGAGTGGTGGAATTGGTAGACACGCCAGATTTAGGTTCTGGTGCCGTAAGGTGTGAGAGTTCAAGTCTCTCTTCCCGTACCATCAAATTTTTCTTCAATATGTAAACCTTCCTAGTTTAAGTGATACATATCCAAATTTTGGGATATCGCCAAGTGGTAAGGCACCGGGTTTTGATCTCGGCATCCCCAGGTTCGAATCCTGGTATCCCAGCCATATTTAGCTTAACAGCTAGAGCAAAAAGCCCGTCTTATGACGGGCTTTTTGTTGTCTGAAATTTATTGATTCTATTGTTTGTAGAAGAATGTAAGCTAACCTAGTCGTTTCAAGCTTGAGTGAATAACACATGCCGATTAACCCTATTACAGAAACTTTGTGGCCTGAGATATTTGAGCTGCAATCCCGTGCTTATGTGGATATTGAGCCAGAGTCCCTTGAAGTTTTAAGAGACAAGTGGCTGCACTCTCCCCATTGTTGTTTTGTATACCAAGATGAAGACAATAAAGTCGGTGCTTATTTGTTAGCCCATGTTTGGGGTGAAGAAACACCTCCTAAGCTTTATCAGCCGCTTTGTGAACAAAATAACTGCAGTAGGTTGTTTTTACATGATTTGGCCGTATCAGCTTCGTTTAATGGCTCTGGGGTAGGAAAGCAAATGGTGCAGCGGTTAATTTCTATCGCTAAGCAGCATCACTATCAGCAAATACAATTGGTGGCGATTCAAGGCTCTGTGCCTTTTTGGCAAAAAATGGGCTTTATAGTCGATAGAAATCAATTGGCGAACGAATGTTATGGCGAAGGCGCCAAGGTGATGACGCAAATTCTTTAACTGGTTTTACTTTGTTTTCTAATAATCAAAAAAATACGGCCAGTTGGCCGTATTTTTTATTGGGTGAAAATTTAACCAGACGATCAACTCGGTAAAAAGTCGATTGCCCAAATGGTTGTCATTGTTGCCACATCTTCAGCAGGGAAGACGATTGAGCGCAGTACAACTTTTAATTGGCGCTCTAGCTTGGCATTGTTTAACTGGCTTGATTGAATATCAACACGACTAATACTGCCGTTGGGTTGTATTTCAATCTCAAACATCACTTTACCTTTAAGGAAAGGATCTTTACGTAAAGCACGATTATACAAAGCGTATAACCTGGCTTTATTAGCCTCAAGCGTTCGTCTTAATGCCGCTTCTGAGCGTTGATTTCCCGCTGATGCTAACTGAGCTTCTTCAGCGATAGCCCCTTGAGTTGCCAACACTTCCTCTTCTGCGAGTCTGATTTGTTGCGTGTTCTTAGTGCTTAACGCATCAGAAGCAACGGTTTGACTTACGGTTGAAGTGGTTAAGCTTTCGCTTTGAGTGTTAGCCGATGCAGCCAGCATTTTACGTTTAACTTTAACTTCCTGAGCCTCAGTTTGCTCAAGTGTGCTTTGAGAGGCAGGTTTAATGTCAAACGCTTCACGCATTGAGAAAAGCTCATCTTTCATTGCTGCAAGACCAGAGGTTTGCGCTTTCTCTTTTGCAGCCTCTCGGGTCATTGTCGGTTGCACTATTGGCTTTTCAACAGGTTTATCGACTGGCGGCTCTTCAAGCTTTTCAGGTTCTGGCTTGATTTCAGGTTCAGGCTCTTCCTTAGGTTTTTCTGGCGGCGGTAATTGCTTTTCTTTGAGCATGATTTTAGCTAATTGCGGTGGCAGTTGCTCTTTAACTTCCCTTGGCAATTCAACTTGCTCAAGAAAGGGCACACCTATGCCGAAAACGGCATAAACCACCAGTAAAATAACTAAGATTTGCTTAAACAACCTATCTTGCTTGCTAGGCTTAAACAAATCACCAATATCATTAAAGCTATTACTGGTTCCACTCATCGGTTGGGCTAAACTTGCTGTTGTCATATTAGCCCTCCTCAACAGATTTACTGGCTTGACGTTCAACGGCCAGAGACATGTTGCGGTAACCCGTTTCAGCACATGCAGCCATGATTTGTTTCAGCGCCATGTAAGGCGTTGAACTATCACCAATAATGGTTACAGCACGACCTTTTTCTAACTCTGATTCGGTTAACTCAACTCGTTTACTTGCTTGATAGTTAAGCTCTGTGGTTATAGCTTCGATAAACGCAGTATTTTCTTGCTCACTGAAGTTAGGTTTATCATCACTGTTTTGCCAAATTGCACGTTCTTGAATGAGCACGGTATCTTCTAAAACCGTAATCACCAGATTTTCAACTGGCAGTTCTTCTGCAATTGAAACAGGCAGCTTTATCTTTTCAATGTTTTGAAGCACTCGCACTTCAGATTGGTTCACAATCAAGAAGAACACCAAAATGGTAAAAATATCCATCAGGGCAACGAGGTTAAGCTTACCTCCAGCTTTAAAGCGCTTATGGTGTTTTGCAAGTCGTTTCGTTCTGGATGATTGCTTCATGATTTATCTCCCGTATTCATACTCTCTTGAGCATCTGTTAGGAGATCTTCTGGCGCATCACCTAGGGAAATCATCGGAAACAACTCGGCATCCACTAAACTTGCTGCAACAACGGCTTTATAGGAACGAACTGTGTCCATGGCCGTGACAATGGTTTGATAATCAATATCGGGCTCAAGTAACAATACGATGTCATTCTTTTCGATAGATTGTTGCTGAAAGGTCAGTTTCAAGTCTTGTAAGTAAACAGATAAAGCCTTGAAGTCATAACCCTGTTCGGTGGCTTCAAAGCGCTTTAGCAATATGCCAGCAGGGTAGTTAAGCTCAAGGCTTTGCTGAGTGATGACCAGTTCTAATATTTTAGATTCTTGTTCATCTTCAGCTTGTTGAGACTCTGACATAACTGGCAGCTGCAGGTTTAATATCCGCACTTGTGAAAACACCAAACTAAGCAATAACACAGGCACGAGTACGATCATCAAATTCATAAATGAAGTGATATCGAGTTCTGCATCTTCGGTATTGGGGCGACGACGGCGTCTCATAATTATTAGCCTCGGTCTGAATCCGCTTGCTTAGCAAATGACAATGAATTAAGTAATTTAATACCTGCCATTTCAATAGAATCTACAACTGCTGCCGTTTTGGTTTGTAGTGTTGAATGAAATAAAATCAGTGGAATGGCGGTAATAAGACCAAATGCTGTGGTGTTCATCGCGACTGAAATACTTGATGAAAGTAGGTTAGCTTTTTCAGCAGGATCTGCACTGGCTACCGCTGAGAAGGCTGCGATAAGACCCATAATGGTTCCTAGTAGACCCAGTAATGTTGCGATATTGGCTAAAGTAGCAATAAATGGCGTACGTTTTTCAAGTCTTAACATGTACTCCATGATGGTTTCTTCCATCGCATATTCCACGTCTTCACGGCGGTTAGCTTGTGAGATCCGCACGATCCCAGATTGCAGTACATCAAAAACAGGCGCTTTATTATTTTGTGCGTGCTGACTAATGGTTGCCACATCACCATTTTTAAGGGCTTCTTTGATCAATGAAAACGCTTTTTGATTGGTTCTTTGGGCTGAGCTGAGGTAGAGCCAACGCTCGATAGTAATGGCCAAACCGACCACTAAAACCAACGCGATAGGGTAAATGAAAGGTCCGCCATTTTGTAAAAATGCAATGATATGGTCGGTAAAACTCATGATATTTTCCTTTTTATTGAGTTGAACGAATGTGTTCTTATTGACTCGTCCTGAATGTAAATCTACGTGTTACTGTTACGGGTTAAAATATTGCTTTTATTAGTACTATTAATTTGTTTTTCCCAAGTGTTTATTATTGTTTTACTCCCTGAGCTGCACTGAATTCTCTGACTTCTTTTTGAAAATGTTTGGGATTAATCGGTCGAAATTCTGGCAAAGTGATTTGCATGTTTTTATCTTGAATTGCAATCGGATTGGTAATGCCTTGCCAAGGCATGATGTAGAGCACTTTAGGCTGCTCTTGCGTGCCGGTGACCTTACTTTCTATTAAAACGGGCTGGTTTGAAGTATTAGCTTTTTCTGCGCTGACACTGTTAAAGCCAGCAAAAGGCAGCAGAATAAGTGTCATTAATGACGCTTGCTTAATGAGGCGCTTGTTGTTTTTAGTCAATATCGCTGCACTCCTAGCTGAAGATCTAGCTGCACATTCTGTTGCACATCTATCTACAAATACATCCATAAACAGTCGAGTAGATGAGTTGCTCATTTTAGCTCTCTCCTTCAGGTAAGCTTAATCCCGCACGTTGGATTTTTATTTCTACCCCAGCTAACCAGCGCTTGGCCTGCTCATCATCTGGTTTTAACAACAAGTAGGATTGATAATAACGTCGAGAATCCAATAGTTTACCGCGATATAGCTCGAGTAAAATTGCGAGGTTTACTTGGGCTTCAGGGTAATTAGGCCAGATGGAAAGCGCGGTTAAATAGTCTTGTTCAGCCTGTTCAAATCGGCCTTGCTGTCTAGCAACCTGTGCTTTGAGTTGAAAGGCGTAGGGGTTTTTATTATTGATAGCTATAGCTTGAGTTAATTGGCTATCAGCCAATTCAAAGTCATTTTTATTGATAGCGATAAGGGCTTTGTTAACTAATGCACCTGATAGGCTTGGCTGCGCCAAGAGTACTTGATCAAATAAGGTATCAGCTTGATCAAATTGCTGCTGTTTCATCAGCGCTAGTGCATCTTGATACTGGGTTAGCACTGAATTGGGTACATTGGCTAAACGTTGCTGAGCTTGCTCAGCGTATAAGTTGTAATTGTTGGCTGATATATCTTTTAAAGTGCCATGACTTGCCGTTTGCTTGTTTGAGCTGCTTGCTACAGAACCAACTTCCACTGAGTTAGTGTTGCCAGCATCTGTGTTGACCATATCCACCATACTGCTATCTAGGGCATCAATCCCCTTGGCTTCGCTGCTATCACTGGCACTGTCACTCGCAACAGTTGCACACCCAGACAAGATTATTAGGCTGAAACCCATTAATAACTTGATGCTTACATGAGCTGATAAAAGCGTTTTATTCACTTTATTGTTCACGTGCCCGTTTACTACCTTACTTAAAGGTTTAGTGAATTGATTCAACGACATCATGTGTCACCTCCTGTTTGTTATATAACGCAGGTGACAGCTCAGTTAGGGTTGCGAAGCTTTTGCCAATCCATTGGTCATAGATATTTTGCCAAGCCCGCTCAGTGTTACTGATATGAATTTCAATCGCCTTTTCCTCAAATGGATAGGCGAGTTCTTCAAGTAATATTTCGTACTCTTCTAAGGCTAATTCATCTAAGTCATTAGGGCGCTCTGAGTCCATGACATCTGCAGCGAGTTGGCGATACATTTCAGCTAAGTTAAACGTTGCTTGTGGCACATATTGTGCCCGCTGGAAATCCAACACTTGTTGGTAATAACTAATGGCTTGCTTCATGGCGTCTTGTTTACGCTTCAAGGTTTTATTTAATGGCGCAGTTAACTTGATCGCGATAAATGTTTGTTGATGAGCATGGGCAAGTCTTGATGCTGCAATCGAGGCTATTTCTATTTCACGGCCAGAAACAGGCTTGCTGCTTGCACTTTGCTTGTTATGGAAACTTAAAATCTGGCGATACCAGTAATACTCTTTATTTGGCTCGTTAGATTGCTGATAAAAACCGCTCATTTTTAATCGGACTTCTTGGGCGATATCCAACGGCTCAGGATAAGTTTTTGCATAAGTACGATAGGTTAAGCGTGCTTTTTCGGTTTCGCCTGCTTTAAGGTAGTACTCTGCTGCGGTGTACTGCGCTTCTCGTTTTAACGCACCAGAAGCTTGGTTAGCAACAATAATCAACAGTTGCTCAGCGGCTAAATCCCATTGTTCTAATGCTTCATATGATTGTGCAAGTTTCGCTGGGATAGATTTACTGAACTGGTGTTGAGGGTAACGCTGCTGAAAGGGAATTAGTACAGCAACGGCTTGTTGCCATTGTTGCTGTGATAGCAACAGGTTGGCCGCTTCAAACTCACCACTGATGGCATATTTAGATTCTGGTACCACTTTACTTATCCGCAGTAAATCCACGACGGCAAGCTCAGGTGCTTGGACTTTATTGGCTTGCGCCTGGAAGTAGATACTAGAAGCTAATAAGTCACGCATTTCTGCGCGAGCCTGTTTTTGTTGTTGGACAGTATTATTGCTGTCGGCACTTAAGTACTTAAGCGCCAAATTATAAGATTGTTCAGCAAGTACATATTGGTTTTGTTGATATAAACCATGGGCATATAACTGACTGACCACTTGTACTTGCTTTAAGTTAGCACTGGAAAGCATTTTTCCATGCTGCAGTGGATTAGTTACTGCGGTATCGCTAAGGTCAATGGCTCTGATTTGAGCTTGCTGCTGAACAAGTTCTAAATCTGTCGCTAATATCGCTTCAGCAGGTGTTTGTGTTGCTAACCTTGTAGTAGAAAGAGTTATGTCTTTTTCGCTGACTTCAACCTTTTTGGGTTTATTTATCACACCGTGGGCGACAAATACAAATTCAGTAAATTGGCTTAAGTCTTGGTAATTCTTCATTTCAAAAGAATATTGACTCGCATGTGTTGCTAGCTCTAATGCGAGTTTATCTGTTGGATAATGGTCAATAAACTGCTTATCTAATGCTAATCTTTCATCGAGAATAAGTTGCCTTTGGGGATTTTCGGTATCAGCTTGATTTTGTAAAGGTTGCAAAATCTCGCGAATGGTAACTGTTGTGGCGTAAGCTGATTGTTTTTTAAGACGTGCTCTCTCTGGAGTCAATTGCTCTTGAACGTCAGCAGTCAATTCAGGCTTTTTATTCGGTTGTTGTTCTGACTGTTGTTCTGATTCTTGTTTTGGCAGTTTATCAGCTATTGGCTCACCATAAGCAATGGCTTTATAGCTGGTGAGTGCTTGTCTGAATTGCTGCGCTTCAAAGTTGGCATCAGCATAAAGATATTCATCGGCTAATATATCTTTGGTAAGTAACTGCGCTGCCTGAGGAAGCTTGGCTAATTCTAGGTAAGTAGCTAAGGCGTTTGCTGCATCTTTAAAGGCATTGATTCGGTTTATGCCAGCTGGTTGCTGCTGCGCGTTAGCATAAACTCTACGGCTATGCTCATCACTAAAGCTCAGTAAATGAGGCAACAACTCTTGTTGCTGCTCAATAGGTGCTTGAGCCCAAAAGCGGCTGTTGAGCCCGTATTGGGTGATATAGTTATTTTTAAGTTTATGCATCGAGGCAAATTTGCCCTGACGCTGATAAAGCTCAAGTAATGCCAGCGAATAGCGAGCCGACCAGATATTGTCTTTGGCCAATTCGATATAGGCTTGGTAAGTCAATTCAGCATCATGCTGTAAATCTTGCTTAAGCAAAAATTTAGCTAAATTATCAAATAATACATGCTGATAAATGTGCAAGTAACTGGTATTCGTCTGTTGCGATGTAACCAGCTCGACTAGTGATTCAGCTTGTTGTTGTTGGCTAAGTGAGATACTTAACACGCGTTGAGCATCTATCGCGAGATTTTGTTCTCGACTACTCAGGCTGTCAAAGCTAAAACTGGTTGAGTGTAGTTGGTTTGCTTGACTGCCAATATCACTGTCTGCGTCATCCAAAGAACTTGCTGATATATGATTAGCTAAAATGGTATCGAATACAGCTAAGAAAGTTTTATCAGCTTCAGGTAAGCGGTTTAATTTAAATAGTGACCAGCCAGACATATAGATGCTGTTTAATAAGTATTTTTCATTATTTTCAGCCGACTGAACCTGTTTATAGGCACTAATCGCAGCAGGGTAATCTTGCAGATTGTAATAAATTTCGCCACGCCTAAAATTGAGTTCAGCAAGGTATTGCGTATTAGGGTATCGAGCTAACAAGGACTCCATTTCAAGTAAACTTTCATCTAGTTCACCTTGTAAATCTAATGCTTTTGCAAGCTGATATTGCAAGTGTTCATTGTCTGCTCTATTCGGGTAACGCGCTAATAATCCTTGGTATTCACTAATTAACTTGGCCAGCTGCTGATCATTTTGTTTGAACTGAGCTAAAGCTGCTTGCTCAGTACTTATTGCTTGTTCAGTACTTTTTGTTTTCTCAGTAATAAGTGCCACTGCTGTTGGGTTGGTATTAGATGTCTCAAGCTCAGCGTCAAACCCACCAAACATTTGCTCTTCAAGGTTTTCGGTCTTGATTTGAACTAGACGATATTCAACATTGGTTCGCACTTCAGGATTCGGTTCTAAAGTTAGCAGCTGCTGATAAATTTTTGCTAAAGCTTGAGTACGCTGCGCTTTAGTTAAAGCGGCTGAATCCAAATTTAATGCGGGTTGTTGCTTGGCTAAATCAGTCAATGTTGCCCGTTGGGATTGACCCACATTTGATGTATCAGAGGTACTTTTACAGCCGCTAATACTGATACCAGCAGTGAGCATGCAAGTGATTAATACTGATAATTTAAATCTAGGCTGAATCATTACAATCCCTCCTTAGTATTGACTAAAGAAGATGCTGCTTTTGGAGCTGAACTTGCCATAGGCACTGAGTCCATCTGTGACATTTGCTCTAAAACTGCAGCCATTTCGTGGCGAGATGTCAGTAACAATTGCTGCAGTTGGCTTTGTTGTTGTGTAACAAATACGGTTATTTTTTGCTGGATTTTTTGCTCAGTAGCTGTTGTGAGTTGAGCAATGTTTTCGGTCACCTTAGTCAGTGCTACCTCAGCTTGTACCTGACGTTGCTCAAACGGGTTAGTTTGCTGCTGAGTATTAGCTAATAGCGCAAAACGCTTTTGTTGCTTAGTGGCAATAATCAGTTGTTGTTCAACCTCTTTTAACAGTTTTTTATGTTGCCATAATCGTTGCGGGAATTGTTGCTGTAGCTTCCAATCTAATACTGCTTCAACCCGAGCAAGTCTTTGTTGATAGTCTTCGGTATTTCTTTGACCATTCACTGCAGCGATTATTTGATGACTTTGATTAACTCGGTTAAGCCAGTCTTGTTCAGCCTCATTGGCAAAAACGCGAGCATTTTGCTGCAGCTCTGCCTCACTAATGGTGATACTGAGTTGCTGCTGTTGAAGTGTTAGTTGCTGAATCAGTTCAGCATAAGGCGTTTGTTTTTGCTGCTGAATAATTCGTGCTTGGCGTTGCTTATTAAGCTCAATGGTTTCCTTTATCCAAGCATTTTTTTGTTGCTGCTCTAAGAGGTTTTGCTTGAGTAATGTCAGCTCGGTTAAGGTATCGACATCGTTTTTAAGTTCAGGGTTTTGTAACGCTTTTTGTAGCCATAAGCTTTGGCTATCATTTTGCGTTGTCAGTGGATTTTGTTTATCGAAAATAGTGGCGAACTTAAGCTGTTTAATGTCTTTTTGAAAGCGAGCTAAATCGGCTAATTGCTCAAGATAAAGCTGCTCGGCTTGTTGGTAGCTGGTTAAGCTTTCTGCCAATGTATTTTGTTGTTTGATTTGCGCCGATAAAAGTAATGCTGACTGCCAGCCAAGTTGTGAATGCGGGTATTGACGAGTTAATAAATCAAGCAGGGCGGTTGAAGTACTATATTGGTTAACTTGTTGGGCTGAAAAAGCAAATAAAAATAGAGCCGACTCGATATATGGACTGTGCTGCGGGAAGTCTTTTAATTGATCAAATGCGGCTTGATATTGCGCTTGTTTAACATACATTTGCGCAAGTAATAGCTGCGCATAATCTTTTATGGCCTGCTGTTGTAGCACTTTATCGTTTGCGCTGTCTTCATCGCGATTAACCGATTGAAGGCTTTTTTCGGTAAATAAGTCTTGCCAAAAACTGGTTTCAGTGTGCGCTAAACGAATATTTTTAACACGCGTCAGCAGCAGCTCTGCTTCTTTAAAGTCACCGACTTCAATCATTTGTAATGCTTGGTTTAGCATCACGTAAGCTGATAGCGATGAATAACCAGTCGCCTCAGTTTCATCATCCAGGTTAACTGCAAACTTGCTGGATGCTTCACCTATGATATTAGCGGAAGGCGTATTAATGGCAGGCCAATGGGCTAGTTGATTTAAAATCAGATATTGTTCGGCATAAGACGCGGGTAGCTTATCTATTTTGCCTAATGTGCGCTGGGCTGCGGTTACTTTTCCTTGCTCGATTTGTTGCTCTGACAATTGCAAAAGGGCAATTAATTTAAGCTCAGCAGCTGAGGTGTTAGATTTGGCATTGTTACTTTCATTATGATTGTCATTAGTGCTTTCATTATTATTGTCGTTAGTGCTATCAGTTGACTGTGGCGATAATCCTGCCAGTTTGTCTTTAGCTTGCTGTTCTATTAACACTTGTTCAAATGTGGCTAATGTCTCAGTTGCCTGATGATGTAAACCAATAGAAACCTGTAAGCCAGCTTCAAATAAATGACTTTTAGCTGTGTCGGCTTCAAAGCGTTGTCGATTAAAGGCAACTTGTCTTAATGCGGCGTTATAGTCGCCTTCGAAGTAATAATATAAGGCTTGGCGATAGAGTTTATTTCGAAAACTTGCCTGCTGCTCTGGCGTTGCTGCTACTGCTGATTCTTCTGCGATAGCGGACTTTTCAATCTGAGCTGTATTAGTCTGCTCGTTAATAGCTAGTGCGGCATTGACCGAGCAAGAAACAATAAGACAGCTTGCTACTACAAAGCGCGGTAATGCAGACTTAAGGTTTTTGCTAAGTAGTGGCAATGAGCTCACTGATGTTAACGAACGAGCTAGTGTTAACGAACGAGCTAGTGTTAACGAACCAACTAGTGTTAACGAGTTAATCATTGATCCCATTAACGAGCGGTGAGTTTTTGCTAAGTAAACTGGCATAATCAGTTATAAAACCCACTCTTCAACTTTCACATCAGCGCGATAGCTCGATGCGTTATCTTCAAGCTTGAGCTCCAGCATGACGGTTTCATCGCTTTTTTCAAACTCATGATTAACGGCTCTTTGAACTGGTCGTCCTTCAGCATCTGCACCGGTAAAAATGGCGGTGAGCTGGTGTTGGCCTGTTTTCAAATTACCCATATAAACCTTTTGTATGCCACCTTTTTCTAATGCGCGGCGTTGACGCTCGGTATATAAAAATCCTGCCACATTGTCGCTATTAATTTTAAGCTCAACACTGTCTAGGGTAAAAAATCGCCCGACATCCACTGACACAAATACCGCAACTTGAGTACTGGCTGGAAACAATAGATCTTCTTCGAGGATAAATAGGTCACGGTTAAGCTTGATAACTTGGCTCTTAATGTCTTCTAGCTCACTGGCGACAGCGCTATTTGCTGAGAGATTTTTGACATTAGCATCAACATTAGCACCAAGATTGGCATCAACGTCATCATTCGCATAGCTTGGATTAATGAGCATGGTGCATAGCGTTATCGCTGACAAAAGCTTCGATATAAACGGTTTGAAAAATACGCTTTTAAACATCAATTGCGGATTTGTAAATCCGTGTTCTACTTGATTCATATTCTCTGCCTTGAAAATGGGTAAATGGCTAACAGTGCGCATCATGATTAAAAGTAAACGCTGTAAAAGGCGCGTATTACGTTAGCTGAAAAGTTATAAAACGGTTCATTTCCCACACCGCCATCAGCGGTTGGATCTCTAAAATTGTTGTAATCGAAAGTAATATAATCCCATTGCAAACTGGCCTCTGAGCGAGTGTCGCCAAAGGATAAGCTTTCAGGCATTAGGTATGTGAGCCCAAGACCAAGGGTTAAATCATTAAAATCACTGAGTTCTTTATCTCTAGCCAAGTAATTTTGTGCATCTTGATAAGGGAACAAATCGCTATAAAACTCGGCTTGGGTTTGCTGGTAATAGCGCACTTTAAATTCAAGTTCTAAAAAGTCACCAATAGGATGACGGTAACCTAACTCAACATCATTGGCGTTGATTTCCCAACTGTCGTTGAAGTAACGGTAATGAAAAAACAATGCGGCTCTGTAAGGAAGAAAATAACTGGCTGATAATTTACTTGAAAATGAATTACGGGTTTCAGGGTATATCTCAGATTGATAGCCCACACCCGATGGGTTACTGCTATCCAAATAACGCACTGTACGGTATGGATTATTTAGGTAACCTTCATCTGCAATTGCCTCAAAATTGAGTTGTGCAGTTAAGTTTTTGGTTAAGATTTGACTGATACCAGCGCGAATACGGTATTGCTGGCTTTGCTCTTCAAACAGGTCATCACCGTTACGGCGAATTTCATTATCGCCATAAGACACACCAAGGCTTAGGTTGGTTAGATCGCCAAAGGTATCTTGAGAAACATTGACACTAAACGACTGAGCTAAGTAATCATCTTCATCACTTTGGCGTACATTAAAAGACATTAAGGTTTTATCATTCAGGTATTCAACCCCAACTTGGCCTTCATGACGTTTCTCACTGTACGGACTCGCGGTACTGATGACATCCACCGAGGCAGAAGAAATGGTATCGAGGTAGTAATAGCCTGTGAAAGCTAATGACTCAGTGGCTTTTTTACGAAGTAACACTGATGGCCCATCAATCTTCATCCCGCCGCCTTCGTAGCTATGATAGAGCACATCAGCGCGATCAGGCTCTAATACCGCAGCCCAAGACAATGGAGCGTGTAAAGTCACTAGCAGCAAAGCCATTAGCTTAATCAAAGGCGACTTCATCATATTAGTTACAACCACAACCACCGCCTCCTGTTCCTTCAGCGCCGCGGGCAGATTCACGTGCTTCTAATACGTGAGCAACATGCATATTGGCGATAGGGTGGCGGCCAAAGCGCATAATGGGATCGGCTAAGTTTTGACGTTCATAGGGTTTAACCCAAGGCTCAATATCTAAGCTTGAGCAACCTGATAATGTCAGTAACGAGGCTAAGGCTGTTGCTGTGATGATTAGTTTTGTCATTGGGTTCACCATAGGGTTATTCTCTGATCAGCTTTTTAATCGCAGCGGCATATTTTTTCTCGTAACCGTCTTGGTATCCAAGAAACACATATCGCACTTTGCCATCACGGTCGACAATCACTGTGGTTGGCATGGCTTTTACATCGTAGGTTTCAGAAAGGGAGTTGGTTTCATCAAAAAATATATCGAAACTTAAATTAAGATCGGCGAGGAAATCCTTACCAGCTTGGTTCTCTTGTTCAACGTTAACTCCCCAAACCGCGACACCTAAGTCTTGATAGTTATCCTCAAGTTTTTGCAATACAGGCATCTCTTTACGGCATGGCCCACACCAAGAGGCCCAAAAGTTAATTAAAATGATATTGCCGCGCTGCTCAGATAGTTTAAGGTTTTCACCTTGCATATTCTTGAGCGTAAAATCAGGTGCCATGTCTCCTTCTGACAATGCGTGGGCTTGTATCGACACGCTCAGGGCTAAGAAGGTGCATAAGGCGATAAACCAGCGCTTTGAAAACATCATTGATAATCCTTTATTATGTTTTTTATTTCGTTTTTGATGATTTAGTCTGCCGTCGATGGCGAGACTTTTACGCATTTAGGGAGTGTTAATGCACCCCTAAAAATAAACTGCAATACCCGTCGCAAACGTTAAGTTATGGGTGGTTTTTGATGAACCGGTAATTTGAGTGTCAAAGATGTAGTCGCTCATGGCTAAATCCCATGCGACCCAATCATTTAAAAACACTCGATAATTAGCGGTTAAATTAACTGTAAATTGTTCATCGCCAGCAAATTCTGTGCTGCCACCGCCCAGTTCGAAAGAGAACACGCTGTTAAACACTAAGTCTTCACTGAAAAATATTTCACCAGGCAAAAAGTTATAGCCAATGTTCAATCCGTAATAGCTCATTTCGCGTTCTTCATCGGTCAGAAGGGGCGCGGTATTGGCAAGCTTTTCGAAACTAGTGTCTCCACCTTCAGCAACAGCGTAACGGGCTTTAACATAAAAGTGTTCACTGATGTGATACCCAAGGTGTGCACTTATCCAAGGACTATTTTCAAAGTCTTCAATCGACATTAAGCCGCCTTGAATGCCTACTTCAAAGTTCTCAGTATCAAGTACATCATCAAGCACTTCTCGGCGCTCAACGTCGGCTTTTACGCCAACACTTGCCTGTGAATCAGCAGCCATTACGCCTGTACTCAAGTTAACCCCAAGGGCTAAAAGGCTTATCGTTGATAGGCTTTTGAGCGCGGTTTTAGCACGGTTTGTTATTATTGTTTTCATTGCTACCTTCATGACGACTTTGATGTTCCGTTAATGGGGTTAGAAAAATACGCTAAAGCCTACTTTCCAAGATTGAAGTTGTTCGTTTTCATCTCGGTCGGTTAATGCCAACGAAAATTTATATTCAGCACGTAAAATAAAGTTACGGGCGAAGTGATATTTAATACCTGCTGCAGCGCTCATTAAGGTGCTTTCTCGTGATTCAGAGTCGGCGATAACGCTATGGGGCTTAGTGTTGATAATGCCGCCGCCCACACCTAAGTAAGGGCTAATGAGTAAATCAGGAAAAGGGTGGCTGATGAGCATGGCTTCAAATAAATCACTGTCGGAAATACTGCCAAGTGCTTTACCTGCTGACAGTTCGGCAGTAAACACTGGGGTGAATACATATCCAAATTGAAGTTGATAGAAATTAGCGCCTTCAAGGTCGCCGTACATAACGCCGGCTTCCCAATCTCGTTGCAGGTAGGCTTCGGTTCCTATCACTTGTTGATTGACAGCTTCACCATGCTGGCTAAAGCCCAGTAAGTCATCTTCATGGAACCAGCCTTCAATACCGCGCTTATCTCGAACTTTTAACCATGAGGTGCGTTTAAGTAATACGCTAACTTGTTCATTTTGCTCGACCACATGCACCACGGGATAACCCGCACTCGGACCAGAGTGGAGTTCAATAAAAGGCACGTCGATGGTTAATTTAGCCGCCGCAGATTCTGCCAGAGCTAGATTCGGATTCAATAATGTCAGGCAAAGTAAGGCACCTGATAACACAGTGTTGAATATGTGGCGATAATTAAGCATGGCTTCCTTGTTGTAACATCATCAATCCCTGTTTGTTTAGCTCTAAAGTTAATCCTGAGAGTAAAATGGCGTGTTGTAATACTGAGCGCCAATATCTATCCACTCACTTAATAGCTTAAGTTCATCTGCTGTCAGCATATTTTGATGGGTTTCGTTGTTCATGGTGTCAAAAAAGTTAGCGCTGGCTCTGGCACTATTGGTCGACATAATGGCTGGCACATTCACTGTGGTCATCACAGGAATTGGATTACCTTCTGCGTCGAGTATCAGTTCGCCTTCAGCATCAACTTGATAAACAATATTGCCGTCTGCATCGAGCACAACGACGAGTTTGTCGACGATGATGCCGTCAATCTCTTCTTGTTCAACATCATTGAAAAATAATTCTCGATAGCTGGTGAGATGGGCGACTTGATCTATTGACGGAGTTGCCAGTAACTCAAGTTGCCCCGCTGGTACTTGAGCAAGGTTATTATCATCGACAATGTTGTGGCAGCTTGTACAAGTGTTGTCGGCAAGGACTTCTAAAGTGACCTCATCGATTGCAAGACGCTGCAAATCCCAAATTGGCTGGATATGCTCGACGTAATTGATTTGAATACGGCAATAGGTATTCCAATTATTAAAGCATTCGCTGCCATTGGGCGCTGGGGTTTGCAGGTTTTCGTAGGCAATATTTACGCTGTTGTTAACAGCCGAAATATCAGGGTTGGTCCAACGGTCTTGGTAATCTAAGCTTGATGTTAACTCAGCGATACCATTGACCATGGCGTCAGCTTGCGCCATCGTTTGGCCTTGAATTGGAATGATATTTTGACTGGCGTTAGGGAAGGCTGAGCCGCCGATGGCACCTGAATTAATACTGTCTGCTTGAGCAGCATATCGGCCATGGGGTAATTGACTGTTTGCAGTATGACAACCAGTACATTGCAGGGTTTCACCCGCTTTTAAACTTATCCACTGGCTGTGACGTCCGCCAATTCGCTGGCCGTTAATATCAAGCACACTAATGGCTAAAGGGATATTAGCGGGGACTTTAATTTTTACTGAACCGTCTGGCTGAATCGGCGTGTAGCCAATGATTTCGCGCATGAGCTGATTGCGGCTTCGACCAAAATCAGTATTAGCAATATCTCTTACTTCATCAGATGGCATGGGTACGCCGCGGACAACTTTCAAAAAGCGTGCGGGTAGCTCGCTTGCTGGTGTTAAGGAAGGATCGCTTAATTGAGCAATTCCACCAAGATTACTGCTGCTGTATTGGCCATCGAAATCGTAAACGCTGCGAATATGAATCGCTGCGGCAAGTTCTTCATGTAATTGAGGGTCAAGTTCATTACCAATGACTTTATCCGCAATAAAGGTTTTAGGTTGTGAAGAAGGTTGCATCACCAATGCTTCTGTAATGACTTTACCTACTTCACTGTCGGCCACTAATTGCTGAGTGCCGTCGGCATCATTCAGTAACCATAGTTCATACAAAGGCTCGGCAAGTTCAAGGGTTTGATCTAATAACTGCTCGTCGGTTAACTGACCACAGGCACGGATTTGCTCTTCAACCACCACCCGACATAAATCCCAGCTCAGCAAATAGCGCTGGCTATTATCGGGTAACGGGTAAAGGTGAGTTAATCGACCAGAAGGAGAGAGTGCATTAGAAAAGTTAAAATTAAAGTCAAAGCTCATCTCTAAGTCATTAATGGCGTTATCGTTGGCGCCAGATTGCGCTGTGGCTTGTTGGTTATCAGTGAACTCTTCAATATTGATGACCACAGGACGTTTTTGATAACTCATGTCATCTTGTGATGACAGTAAAACTAATATTTCACCATTGGGAAGTTGTTGCGGCTTGATAAACTCAATGAGCTCGCTTTGTTCGTCAAAATCCACTTGATGCGAATGCCAACCAAACATCAGTTGATTGTCAGTCCCATCGGGATTCATTTGGTATAAGTTAATGCCTTTATTTCCACCCATGTTATCCCAGCGGCTATAAAGAATTTGACCGTTCTGCAGAACTAATGGGTAAAAATCATGGCTTAAATTAAAACTCAGCTGTTCTATGCCCGTTCCATCGGGGTTCATCAGATGAATATTGAAAGCCTCAGTATCGCGGCTTTCATCAAGCGCAGTGTATTGTGGCTTACCTTCATCTAACAATATGGCGCGAGATAAACGCTGGCGAGTTGATGCAAATACAATCCGACCATCAGGTAAGAATGATGCCATTAAGTCATCACCTTGAGCTGCCGTAGTATCGCTAGTGATAACCCGCTCAAGGGTTTGGCTAGCTAACTGGTAACGCCAAATGTTCCAACTAGGTTGCTCCATCTCATCTACACCTTCAATTTCAGGTGCACGAATTGACACTAAAAATTGTTGGCCATCATCAGAGACAGATAGGTCTCGAATATCGATGCGTTGAACAGTTTCAGGATCGGCGTCTTCGCCTAACAAGTCAGCGAATAGTTCAGCGGTAATATTGGTGACAGGGGAGTCGGTAAAGGCATTACGCTTTACAAATAGTTGTGCACCCGGGTTGAATTGGGCTGGATTTCTGGACTCGAAGCTGGCGCCTTGGGGATCGTCATCATCCGCCTGGACTATCAAATCACGTTGAATATAAACGACAGGGTATTCGACCAAGACAGGATCGGGTTGTTCATCTTTGATGGCAGTGTCGGTGTTGCAACCAGAAAGAAGAACAAAGGCCAGCAAAGCTTTACAGCCTAAAGCATTAGAGCCTACGAATGGCCTCATTTATTACCCTTAATATATAATTGTTATTATTGTTATTGTTACATAGTAAAAATGTAATAACTCTTGACATTATTGCCCCCTAGCCCCAGTGTTTCAATACTTTTTAGCAAATTTTATTTTGCCAAGTAAAAAAATAAAGTTAACAAAATAAAAACAATAAGCTTTATGATTTTAGAATTACCGATCATTGTCTGTGTTTTTATCCCTTTGCTATATAAAGCATTTGTTAGCTAAAAATATTGACAAGGAGACAGTATGAAGGGGCAACTTTGTACGCAAAAAAGTCGGCATTTTTCTAGTAGTTTTAGTGAGCATTCGCAGCGTTGCAGTCGTGTTTTTAAGCTTGTTGCATTAGGTGGGGTGGCTGTTTTTTCAGCAATCAGCTCAGCAGGAACCCTCGAACAAGCAAAACAGTTACATGACCGAATTGCAGGAGTGCCAGCCTCTGAGCAAACCCTCAATAATATAGCTGCATTACTCAGTGACAGTAAGCCAATTGAAGCCGCTTACTTAGCCATGGAAAACCCTGCTTTTTATTCAACTACCCTCAAATTATTTGCCACGCCTTGGACCAATATTGATCAAGATAGCTTTGCGCCGCTAAATGATTACAGCGCCACAGTGATAGGTGCGGTAAGAGATGACGTAGACTTTAGGCAGTTATTACAGGCTGATATGGTTTACGTAGGTGACAATAGTCTTAACCTTCCAGCATATAGCACCAGTAATAACCAGCATTACCAAGCACTAGAAGATCAGTTCATTGATTTAAAAGATGGATTAGAGCGCACCAGTCAGTCTAGCTTAAATGGCTTGCCAAGCGATGCGACTGCAGGTGTGCTAACAAGTCGAGCGGCAGCAAAAGCCTTCTTTTATTTAGGCACAAATCGCGCCATGGTCCGTTTTACCTTAATGAACCATTTGTGTACCGATTTAGAACCGCTTAAAGACAATACCCGTTCACCCGATAGGATCCGTCAAGATGTCAGTCGTAGCCCTGGCGGCGATAGTCGCTTGTTTATTAATAACTGTTTAGCGTGTCACAGTGGCATGGACCCATTGGCGCAGGCGTTTGCATTTTATCAGTATGATTTTAATGTCGAAGCCGATCCCGATGGCGACAGTGGTGCGATTGCTTACAATCAAAATGGTCAAGTTGACCCTGATACTGGCACCCGAGTGCAAGGCAAATATCACATCAACTCGACCAGCTTTCCCTATGGTTATGTCACTGAAGATGATGAGTGGAATAACTATTGGCGTGAAGGAGTTAACCAAAAGCTAGGTTGGGATCAAAGTCTAGATGGTAAAGGTTTTGGAGCAAAATCCTTAGGTGAAGAGTTTGCTAATAGCCAAACTTTTGCTCAATGCCAAGTTAAGAAAGTGTTTAAAACTGTGTGCTTACGAGATGCTGAATCGAATGATGATCTTTCTCAAATAGCTGCCACCACTGAATCTTTCAAACAAAATTCCTATCAACTTAAGCGGGTATTCGCTGAAGTTGGCAATTACTGTATGGGAGAATAACGGTGAAACTTACTCATAAAAAGCTATCGCTATTCTCAGTTTTAACCCTGTCACTGGTATTAACTGCCTGTGGCGGTGGCGATGTAGAAAGTAACCCTCCTCAGCAGCAAGATCCTGACTCTGATGTTTACACAGGGCCTGCGCCTGCCACCGAAGATATTCAAAAATATAAGGTGTCATTGTGGGATAACATTTCAGGTCAAAATCGCTGTGGTGCTTGTCATACAGAAGGCAATCAAGCGCCGTACTTTGCTAGCCGCGAAGATGTTAATGATGCTTATGCTGCAACCAATCCATTGGTGGATTTAGCTGATCCTGCTGCTTCACGTTTAGTTGAAAAAGTTGCTGGTGGTCATAACTGCTGGTTAGACAGTGATAGCGCCTGTGGCGAAACCATGACCTCGTGGATAAAATTATGGTCGGATGAACGAGTTAGCAGTGCCAATACCATTGAATTGACTGCGCCAGTTATTCGGGAGCCTGGTTCAAGTAAAAGCTTCCCTGATGATAGCGGTTTATTTTCTCAACATGTTTATCCTATTGTTAGTCAGTACTGCGCTGATTGTCATAACGAAGGAGCGACTTTCGCTCAGTCCCCATTTTTTGCCAGTAACGATATTACTCAAGCTTACGAGTCAGCTAAAAATGTCATCAACATCGATGAGCCTGCGCAGTCACGTTTGGTCGTGCGCTTAGGTAGCGAGTTCCATAACTGTTGGACTAATTGCCAAGAAAACAGTAATGAAATGTTGGCAGCGATTACAGCCATGAGTGATGCCATTGAACTTGATGAAATATCGCCTGAGATGGTGGTATCTAAATCCTTAAGGCTGACAGACGGGATAACGGCTTCAAGTGGCGGTCGATTTGAAACTGACGTTATTGCGCTTTATCAATTTAAAACCGGTGAAGGGACAACGGCATACGATACTTCTGGTATCGCACCTGAAGCTAACTTATCACTGACTGGTGATGTTGAATGGCTTGGCAGTTGGGGCTTATCGTTTACTAACGGCAAAGCACAAGCGAGCACAGCGAACAGTAAAAAACTGCACGACTTAATCACCTCAACAGGTGAGTTTTCTATTGAAGCTTGGGTTACCCCAAATAATGTGACTCAAGAAGGCCCTGCAAGAATCATCACTTATTCAGCTGGTGATGATGCCCGTAACTTCACTTTAGGTCAGACCCAATATAACTATGACTTTATGCTGCGAACCGAAAGCTCAAGTGTTAATGGTGAGCCTTCATTAAGTACGCCTGATGCAGATGAAGTGCTGCAAGCGACGCTACAGCATGTGGTGCTAACCTATAACGCCACAGAAGGTCGTCGTATATACGTTAACGGCAATTTAATCGAAGTGGTTGATGAAGACATTGCCCCGCTGGCCTCGTGGGACGACAGTTTCGCATTGATTTTAGGTCGTGAAGCATCGAATCAGCATGTATGGCAAGGCGATATTCGACTACTCGCCATTTATAACCGCGTATTAGAACAAGAGCAGATTAGCCAAAATTATGATGTTGGCGTCGGTGAGAAATTCTTCTTACTTTTCTCGGTCAGTCATTTAATTGATTTGCCTGAAACATACGTGATGTTTGAGGTAAGCCAGTTCGATAATTATAGCTACTTATTTACGGGCGCTTCGTTAGTGAATATTGATGGTACCCCAGTATCTGAACCATTCGATATGCGCTCTATTCGCATTGGCATGAATGGTAAAGAAAGCGCTCAAGGTCAGGCATATTCAAATATCGACTTATCCATTACCAGTGGCCAAGCATTAGCTGAACCAATGCCGTTATCAGCGTTAGGCACGATTATCGGCCTTGAAAAAGGCGCAAGTCAGGATGAGTTCTTTTTAACTTTCGAGCAAATCGGCGAGCATATCAATGTGGTAGTTCCGGGTGTCATTGTCACCCCTGATGAGTTACCAGCAACTACTGAAACTGCCCATATCGGTTTGCGAAATTTTGCTGAAATTAACCACTCCATGAGTGTGCTCACTGGTGTTGCGCAAGATACTGCCAAAGTGTTCACGACTTATGATTTGGTTAAGCGCCAACTGCCGAGTATTGAAAATATCGACACCTTTATTTCAGCGCAGCAGATGGGTGTGACTCAGCTTGCTATCGCATATTGTGATGTCGCTATCGATGATGACGATATTCGCAGTAACTGGTTCCCAAGTATCGATTTCACTCAAGCGCCAGCAGATGCACTCAGTGCCAGTAACCGAGCTGATTTTTTAAACCCATTAATTAGCCAGTTAATGCCGCTGAGTTTATCGACCCAACCTGACAGTGCATTGGTGTATGGCGAACTTGATTCCTTGGTCACTAACTTGTCAGTGTGCGGCACCAATTGCGACCCTGAACGAACTCAGACCATTGCTAAAGCATCGTGTGCGGCAGTATTAGCCAGTGCCGTTATGCTGATCCAATAGGAGACTGATAATGACTAATCAAATCGATATGACTCCCTTGGCAATCATGAGCAAGACTCAATTAACGGCTTTGGTTTGTAATCAAATAAATGCTCATTCTTATGCTCAGAGCCTCAGTACTAAGCGCCTGAGTGAGAAAAGACCCAACAAAGTAAGTGTGATTAAAAACAGTATGAAAGGACTTCAACATGACTAAACGTACTCATCTTCATCCTGACAGTCCTTTATTGTTTTCCGATCATCGTAAACCCATGACTCGCCGCGAGTTCATCTCAACCGGGCTAGCGAAAGGTGGCCAAGCGGTTGCGGGTTTATCATTAATGAGCATGTTTGCGAACCCAAACCAAGCCAATGCCGTTTTATCATCAGACTTAGAAGCACTTAGAGACTCGTGCGGGATAAGCGTTCAAGGCGCGGGCAAAATTCCGTTTATCAGCTTTGATTTAGCGGGCGGAGCTAATATCGCAGGCTCAAATGTATTGGTTGGCGGCGCTGGTGGCCAGCAAGATTTTCTCTCCACCGCAGGTTATAACAAGCTAGGTTTACCCGGTGATATGGCACCCTCGATTGCAAACCCTGATGTTGGTATGTCTGATTTTATCAATACAGATTTAGGTTTGGCTTTTCATTCTGACTCTGCATTTTTACGGGGCATTTTAGAGAAAGTATCAGCAGATACCGCATCACGAATTAACGGCGCAGTGATCCCATGCCGCTCAGATAACGACACAGGGAATAACCCACATAACCCCATGTATGCCATTGCTGCAGCTGGGGCTAACGGCTCGTTAATGCCACTCATTGGCTCGCGCAGCACTGATTCTGGCGGCAATTCAATGGCAGCGAATAACTTCATTGACTTAAGCATGCGTCCTACCAAAATTGACCGCCCGTCAGACGTAACAGGTTTAGTGGATGTGGGCGATTTATTCAGCCTGCTGTCACAGCGTGACGCCGTTACCGTGATGGAAAGTATTCAACGGATCAGTGCCCAAAAAATGGGAGCTGTGAATACCCAAGTGACCCGCGATGATGTCATTAAAGACTTAGTTAATTGCGGCTATGTCAAAAGTGCCGATTTAGCCGATCGATTTGGCGACCCATCGACCCTTAACCCAGTGCTAGATCCTGATATAGTTGGCCCGAGCGGTATATTTACCATTAACGAATTTGACTCTGAATCTGAGTTTCAAAAAACCGCATCGATTATGAAGCTAGTGGTTAATGGTTTTTCTGGTGCTGGCACCGTCACTATGGGCGGCTTTGACTACCATACAGGTGAGCGCGGCACGGGTGAATTACGAGATTTACGTGCAGGTCGGTGTATGGGCGCTTGTTTAGAGTACGCTGCAAGGCGCAACCAACCTTTAATGATGTATGTGTTTAGTGATGGCTCAGTTGCTAGTAATGGCCGCATCGATGAGTCAATGGAAGGGCGAGGCAAGGGCGAATGGACTGGTGATAACTCATCAACAGGCGCATCGTTCTTTTTAGTTTATAACCCTTCAGGTAAACCACAATTGATGGGGGCTAATGCGGATCAAATGGCACAAAGCCAACAGATAGGATTTATGCGCTCTGACGCCTCAGTGGACACCGCATCAGCGCCATCGGCGAATAACGTGAACTTGTTAGTGGATACAGTGTTACTTAACTACATGGCACTTCATGGCGAACAAGGCCAGTTTAATACGGTAGCCCCAAGACAAGGTTTGGGGAACAGTACGATGCTGGATTCACTGACAGCGTTTCAACCGATTGTTTGATTGAAGCCTAGGCTTATTTTGCTGGTTGAATTGAAAGGCTCAGAGGTTTTCCTCTGAGCTTTTTTGTTTGGTATTTTTATATGATTTAGTGATTCGACAGTTAGTTATATGAAAGTCAAAATCTAAATCAAGGTCGTGGCGCTTCGCCCACACCAGACTAAAAGGGAGTGAACTGCGACTCCCTCTTACTTTTTGCTAAGAGCTACACCCCGCAGCTCCGGCGAAATTTAAACAGCAAAATTTCCAACGGAGAATCATCCAGCTTCAAACTTCATTTTGAGCCCGCTTCAGCAAGCTACAAAAATCACTAACGCTTACGATGGGGCGTCCCTTCCCCTCGAAATCTAGCCAGACATCCATGTCTGGACTCACGCGATTTTCTTGCCTACCTCAATTCAAATTGGACATTCATAGTCTACAACATCACTTAATGACTTTAGCTAAAACAAATGAATCTGCGGGCACAAAGAATCCCGTTGAAATTGCTGAAATGCGTTGAAGAAAATAGCGTAAGCCTGACAGGACGTCAGGCTAGCTTTAGTTGGCCATGGATGGCCAGTCTAAAGCGTTAGCTATTTTCGAATAAGCATGAGGCTTGCTCGCTTTTAAGAGCAATTTCTTAGGGGCGGCAAGGGATATCGAAAAGGGAAATGCTGTTGTTTCCCTTTCGTCGGGTGTGGGCGAAGCGCCACGACGTTGACCTTAATCCAAACGAAGTTTGGAAATGAAGCAATGAAATAGACCATTACCATAAAAGCTTGTAACCCAATATGGATACTCGTTTATTGAACAGGCCTCTGCTAGAGTGACTATTAATCAATGGGTTTGGGATAGCAAAGTTTTAAGAATGGATCTATCAAAAGTACGTGTGCGTTTTGGCTGATAGTTAAGTGCACTGATTAAATTTTATTTGAGTTGATTAACTATGAAACCACGGAAATGTAAATACTGTTGTTGCGATTTTGAATCAGAAAAAGCAATGGAAACTCATCAACCAAAATGCCAAAAATTTGCTTATAGTTTGAAGCCCTCATTTATAGAGTCGCTTCCTAAAGCTGTGAGGCAGACCCGAGCCTCTATAGTTGGAACTTATGAGTGGGCAATAAATAGCCGCAGCCCCAAAAAGTCTAACAAGCTATATATTGAACTTAAGAGAACTTTAAGCCAAGCTGCGTTAGAGAAAGAAGTTAGGCGTTTAGAGTCAGAAGTGGTATTCAATGAAACAGCTAAGGAAATGCGGCTTAATCGTCAGGTTTTGGTTTCTAAATTACTTCAAGAGTCTATTCGTGTAACTAAACGTTTAAACGACCAGGCAGTAATTGAACAACAAAAAGCTATAGATATTAAAAAGGAAAAGGATTACAAACGTTTATTGCAAAAGCCTGTTCAGGGAAATGCTTTATTTGGAGAGGTTAAAAAGTACAATAGACACGTTGTATCTGGAGGTGCGTTTGGTCAAGGTAAACGGTCATAATTCACATAGCAAATATTTAGAGCTTGTCGCACATTATTAGCGCGTCAAATCAAGGAAGTTTCAATGTTAGAAGTAGAGTCTCATGAAAAATATGGTGAGATATTAAAAGAAGCTGGTGAGCTTCTTGATAGCTATGTTATTCCTATTTTCTGTTTAGATAAGTTTGACCGTCCGGAAATGGAAGGAACAGGGTTTTTCATTGAGAAAAACCTCAGAGTTTATTTTATCACTGCATCTCACGTCATAGATGCCATTCAATTTGCTGAAAGCCGCTTTGTTATAGCATTAGAAACGGAAATTTTTTCACTGTCTTTGCTTGGTTCTAAGAGAACTGTGAAAATAGGCACTGAAGTCGCGGATAGTCAATTTGATATAGCTGCAATTCCAATCCTACCTGAAAGTAATTATTACAATCGCTGCATAAAACTAGCTATTCCTGTATCTAAAACAACTTTAAACAGGCACTTTTCAAAAGTGGATATGCAAATTTTACAGGGTTTTCCTTCTTCTAAGAATAAAACAGCAAAGCGCCTTAATAATCAGACTAAGCACTTCTCAGGTGTACTATGGACGTTCTCATTTAACTTCTTTCAAAACTGCGATTTTTCTAAATATAATAAAATTCCTGGTTCGCACTATCCAATACATTGGTCTAAAAAAATAAATGGTCAAAAAACACTTAATCCTAGAGGTTGTAGTGGAGGCCCTTACTGGTTTATTCCAAATAAAAGAAAAGTTAATGAGTTCTATTTAGCTGGTGTATTTATCGAATACTATGAAAAATCGGACGTCGCTTTCGTGACAAAAATTGAACATGTAATAGAACTTGTAGAACAATTTGAGCCATAGCAATAAACTATATTATTAATAGAAAAACACATGATTTTGTACTTTTCAGATCAAGTCGAGACTAATACAAATAAGTGGGGAAGATCAAAATCTCTCCCAATTATTCCAAACATTCCAATTATTCCAATTATTCCAATTATTCCAATTAATAGTTAAAACTAATTCTCTTGCAATCCCTTAGACACATGTAAGGTTTGCTGATTATCAATAATAATCGCTTCGTATTCTGGTAGTTGGTTAATCAGTGCCATGCCTTCTTGTAAGCCTTTAACAAACACTGCGGTAGATAGGGCATCAACGTAAGTTGAGTCTTTACCTATTATCGATACGCTAACAACCTTTCTAGCTGAATCACCCGTCTTTGGGTTAATGATGTGATGGTAACGAACGCCATCTTCTATGAAATAACGCTCATAATCCCCTGAGGTTGAGATTGATTCATCACTTAAAGGTAGTTGCACTGCAGTTTTATCAGCGGCGCGTGGGTGTTTAATCCCCACAAACCAAGGACGGCCGCGTCTATCGCCTAATAATCCTGTGTCCCCGCCTGCACTAACAAGGGCATGTTCGACACCTGCGGCTTTTAGTATGGCGAGGCACTGCTTTACTGCATGGCCTTTGGCGATGCCGCCTAGATCTATTCTGACATCTTGGTTTTTGAATTTAACGCTAGATTGCTGTTTATTTAATATCACTGCGCGGTAATCAATGGCATCAAGAGCTTGATGAATGTCATTGTCTGCAGGTTTTTGACCTTGGCGGTAATCATATTGATAGCCGATTGAGGCGTAGGTGATATCAAAAGTGCCTTGGGTGAGCTCTGCAATGTTGTGTGAGTCAATCAGTAAATCGAACAGCTCTTGATTGACGTTAACTGGTGCAATGCCTGCTTGTTGGTTAACCAAGCTTAGTTGACTGTCTGCTTTGTAAGGACTCATTAACCTGTCGATACGGTTCATCTCTTGCTCGACTGCGTTAATCAGTTCAGATGCAGAGCTTGTACTTTCAATTGTCGAATCTTTATCAGCAAGCCAAAATTCAACATGGGCTTGAGTGCCCATCACTTTAAAGCTTTTTTGATGCCACTGAGCCAACGCTTGAGAAGGTAATAGCAGGCTAATAAAACATAAGCTTACCAATGAGCAGAGTTTTGGTTTGAAATTGAACATGGAGTTGAACACTCAATTCTTAATATTGTTATGTCCAATAGGGTACTGAGTTATGGGGGATATATCTAGATTGATTTACCTTTGTTTATGATTGAAATATAGGCAATAAATCATTGGCAATAAATAAGAGCCAATAAAAAACGCACTCATGGAGTGCGTTTTTTTACGACTAGCAAATAACTTGCTTAATTAGTGACGGAACATCGCAGAAATAGACTCTTCGTTGCTTACGCGACGAATAGCTTCTGCAAGTACCGCTGACATAGTCAGCTGAGTCACTTTTTCAACTTTAAGCATTTCAGGGCTTAACGGTACAGTATCGGTGACGATAACTTCATCGATAACAGATTCAGCAATGTTAGCTGCTGCGTTGCCTGAGAATACTGGGTGAGTTGCGTAAGCAAAAACACGGTTTGCGCCATGTTCTTTTAATGCTTCAGCCGCTTTACAAAGTGTGCCGCCAGTATCGATCATGTCATCTACGATGATACAGTCACGACCTTGTACGTCACCAATGATATGCATTACCTGAGCAACGTTCGCTTGTGGGCGACGCTTATCGATAATGGCTAAGTCAGAATCATCAAGTAGTTTAGCTACGGCGCGAGCACGTACTACACCACCAATGTCTGGAGAAACCACAACTGGGTTATCAAGTTCTTTACCTAACATGTCTTCTAGTAACACTGGGCTACCAAACACGTTATCAACAGGCACATCAAAGAAACCTTGAATTTGCTCTGCGTGTAAATCACAAGTTAGTACGCGGTCAACACCAACACTGGAAAGGAAGTCTGCAACAACTTTCGCGGTGATTGGTACACGAGCACTACGTACACGACGGTCTTGGCGAGCATAACCGAAGTAAGGAATAACGGCAGTAATACGGCCTGCAGATGCACGACGTAACGCGTCAACCATAACGATAAGTTCCATTAGGTTGTCGTTAGTCGGTGCACAAGTAGACTGGATGATGAATACATCAGCACCACGTACGTTTTCATTGATTTGAACACTGATTTCACCGTCGCTGAAACGGCCTACTACTGCATCGCCAAGTTTGCAAAATAAACGGTCGGCTATTTTTTTGGCTAGTTTAGGGGTAGCGTTACCAGCAAAGAGCTTGATATCGGGCACTTTATGAACCTCAGGTGTTGGCTTTAATGTTAGTGGCTAAAAATGTGGATAAATAACTGTGAACTGAACAGTAAACTTTATCGTAATACACTTTTAGAAATATTTTAACTTTGGCTTAATCGGGTCAACAAAGGTGACTGATTCAAGCCTTTAGCAACAAAACCTTGCATAGATTTAGGCAGTTTTGCCAGAGCATCTAACGCTGCTTGTTGCAGTTCGAACTCACCGAAGACGCATGCGCCAGTTCCGGTCATTCTTGACGGCGCATATTCTACCAGCCAGCTTAATGCATTGGCAACTTGAGGGTGCTTTTCTGCGACCAAGTTCTGACAATCATTTGTCCATTTATTATGCATTAATGTTTCTATTAATAACTTAGGCGTGTTACGGGGGAGTAGTGGATCTTGAAAAATAGCCTGAGTAGATACATGTACATTTGGCACTATGACTAAATAGTATAATTCTGGCGGTTGAACATTTACTAAACGCTCACCTACACCTTCGGCAAAAGCTGCAAAACCATTAATAAAAACAGGGACATCCGCGCCAAGTTTGAGGCCGATTTCAGCTAAAGTTTGTTGAGGTAAATTGAGTTGCCACAACTTATTTAGGGCAATTAATGTGGTCGCTGCATCTGAAGAGCCACCGCCTAAACCGCCACCCATAGGTAAGTTTTTACGTAACCAAATCTCAGCGCCGCCTTGATAATTGCAATATTCTTGTAATGATTTTGCGGCTTTTAGAATTAAGTTATCTTTTTCTGCGACAACTTTTGATAACTCCGAATGTAACCGTATGGATTTATCTTCAGTGGGTAAAAAGTCCAAATAATCACATTGATCAACAAACTGAAACAAGGTTTGCAGTTCATGATAACCATCAGCGCGTTGACCTGTGATGTGCAAAAATAAATTAAGCTTTGCTGGCGCAGGCCAATTTTTTGAAATGTTGGCAGTGTTGCTTGGGTTTGTGGTCATAAAATGCTTCTTAGTGACAATATAAAGTTTGAACGTAATTCTGGTTAACCAAATACAGGCTTTAGATAAGCTGGTTTGTAATGCCTTAACGCTATTGGGTTAACAGAATAGCGCTAAATAGGAGTAACCACAGGCCCTAATGCTTGCCATTGGTTTATCTGAATTTTAATTTGCACATCAGCGCGATTGATTTGTAATAACCGCGGGACACTCGCGCCGCTTTGTTGCTGGTAGCTGATAAATTTAACCTGCCAGTCTTCACCGACATCTTTACTGGTGAACGCTTTTATAGTGCCATCTTGGTTATATTCTAAAACCTGATCATCTTCAGTGACTTGACCTGTGATCCACAATGGCAATTTATTTAACGGTATTTGCATGCCACTGACGCGAGTAATTAGTTGCTGCGGATTGCTATCGGTATACGTTTTACCTTGCACATCAATACTGGCTAAACCGTATTGAGAAGTTAATGATAATACCGTTGTACCTATCACTGTCGTGAGCTTTAACTCATCTTGCGGCTCGCTAAAGGTGTTGTCATGGAACCAAAACAAATTGGTACTGAACTTGTCTGCATCCGAGCGAAATGCAAGCTTGCCCTGTATCTCCCAGGCATTAGCTTCACTGGCTTGTGATACGTCAATATTGGTCAGAGTATGGGGAGGCTTAACCGAACAAGCTGCAAGAAAAAGACAACAAAGTAGCATTAAGCGTTGGAAGGAAAATGTTAAATATCGCAAAAGAGTTCGCTACCTATATATAGTGTTGCTTTATAATACTGACCTAGACCATGATTGTAAAAATCCATTTTGATTTTTGCATTTTTATCAGGGCCTGTTGTTCTTTCGCAGTTAAGTTTTGTTCGAAATAAAAGCATTTTAGCCGAGGTGAGTGGATTGCCGCCTAGCAATCTAAGCAACTCTTTATTTACTTCAAAGAGTAAAGCGCTTTTAGTCGAACCCTTCGGGCAGTGTTTGTTGACTATTTTTACTGCGTTATCGACTTTTTATGTAGAATAACTACATCACAAAGTCTCTGCCTTGTACAAATGGTCAACAATTTGCTGCAAAAACAACCTTAAAAGAACAACAGACCCTAACCTACAGAAGTAAATATAGTAAGAATGCTTTGCTTGTTAGGCGTTTATAGGCATCATAATGTTTAATTAAATGGGTCAAATTTCCTATCGTTTTGTTAACAAGATAGAATATTTAGAAAAAATATAGACAATTATTCGGTTTTGTTAAGCCAATTGTGTTTTTAGTTTTGGCAATTAAGTAGAATAGCCTAATTAATGATCCCGCGAAGAACTTAAAACGAGTCAAATGAGCCTAGTAGCAATCGGAATAAATCATAAAACCGCCACGGTCGACCTTCGTGAGAAAGTCGCTTTTTCACCAGACAAGATTCATGACGCCATGAAGAGTCTGGCTAGTCGCACTAGTTCTGGTGAAGCCGTGATCGTGTCAACATGTAATCGCACCGAACTCTATTGTAATAATGGATCTAAAGCAGACATTATTGAGTGGCTAGAAGATTATCATGACTTGACCCATGACGAATTAATGCCTTGTATCTACAGTTACGAGGATCAAGAGTGTGCCAAGCATTTAATGCGTGTGTCTTCTGGACTTGATTCGTTAGTGCTGGGTGAGCCTCAAATTTTAGGCCAAGTGAAGCAAGCTTTTGTAAAAGCCAAAGAAGCAGGTACCACTGCTGTCACGATTGATCGCCTATTTCAAAATACCTTCTCTGTTGCTAAAAAAGTGCGCACCGAAACTGAAATCGGAGCCGCCGCAGTGTCAGTGGCATTTGCCGCTGTTAGTATGGCTAAACATATTTTCTCGTCACTGAGCACCACTAACGTATTGCTAATTGGCGCAGGTGAAACCATTGAGTTGGTTGCTAAGCATTTAAAAGACAATGAAGTTGCTGGTATTGTGGTGGCTAACCGAACGGTTGAACGCGCTCAAGCCATGTGTGAAGAGTTCGATGCCACAGCAATTACGCTACAAGAAATACCTGACTATCTACCTAAAGCCGATATCGTGATATCCTCTACCGCCAGTCCATTACCTATATTGGGTAAAGGCATGGTTGAAAAGGCGCTGAAACAACGACGTCATCAACCGATGTTATTAGTTGATATTGCCGTTCCACGAGATATTGAAGCAGAAGTTGGCGAATTAGACGATGCTTTCCTTTATACTGTGGACGATTTGCACAGCATCATTGAACAGAACATGGCTTCACGTAAAGAAGCCGCCGAGCAGGCAGAGATAATTGCCGATGAGCAATCCCATGTATTTATGGAGTGGGTTCGTTCGTTAGAGTCTGTAGATAGTATTCGAGAGTACCGTAGCCAAAGTTTGGCAATTAAAGATGAATTAGTAGAACGCGCCTTGAACAAATTGACTCAAGGTGGTGACAATGAACAAGTGATTTTAGAGCTAGCAAACCGCCTAACTAATCGCTTAATTCATGCGCCGACACAAGCGTTAACTTCTGCTAGTCGTCAAGGAGACTTGAATACCTTAGGCCAATTACGCGTCACGCTTGGTTTAGATAAAAATTAAGGTAACAAAGTTAAATGAAAGAGTCGGTTATTCGCAAGCTGGAAGGCTTGCTTGAACGTAATGAAGAAGTGTTAGCATTACTGAGTGATGCACAAGTTATTGCGGATCAAGACCGCTTTCGTGCGTTATCAAAAGAATTTTCTCAGTTAGAAGACATCGTAAAAAGCTTTACTGCGTTCCAAGAGGCTCAAGAGAACCTTGAATCAGCTAATGAAATGCTAGCTGAAGATGACGCAGAAATGCGTGAAATGGCCCAAGAAGAAATCAAAGAAGCAAAATTAGAAATTGCACGTCTTGAAGACGAATTGCAAATTTTGCTGCTGCCTAAAGATCCTAACGATGATCGCAATGCCTTTATCGAAATCCGCGCAGGTGCGGGTGGTGATGAAGCAGCGATTTTTGCAGGTGACTTATTCCGTATGTATTCTCGTTACTGCGAATCGAACAAGTGGCAAATGGAAATCATGAACGCTAACGAAGGCGAACATGGTGGATTTAAAGAGCTGATTGTTCAAGTGAGCGGTGAAGGTGTTTACGGCAAGCTTAAGTTTGAGTCTGGTGGACACCGTGTTCAACGTGTGCCAGAAACTGAATCACAAGGTCGTGTACATACCTCTGCTGTTACTGTGGTGGTATTGCCTGAAGTGCCGGAAGCTGAACAAATTTCAATTAATCCAGCAGACTTGAAAGTGGATACCTTCCGCGCATCAGGTGCCGGTGGTCAGCACGTCAACAAAACCGATTCTGCGATTCGTATTACTCACGTACCTTCAGGTATTGTGGTGGAATGTCAGGATCAGCGCTCGCAACATAAGAACCGCGCGCAAGCAATGAGTGTTCTTTCAGCTCGCTTGCAAGCTGTTGAAGATGAAAAACGTCGCAGTGAAGAAGAATCTACTCGTCGTAACTTAGTGGCAAGTGGCGATCGCTCTGAACGTATTCGTACTTATAACTTCCCACAAGGTCGTATGAGCGAACACCGCATTAATTTAACGCTTTATCGCTTAAATGAAATTATGGAAGGTGACTTAAACTCCATCATTGAGCCATTGATGCAAGAAGAACAAGCTGATCTGCTTGCAGCATTAGCTGACGATTAATTTCAAAAACTCTTTTTAATAGCTAGTTTTAATAGCTAGTTCTTATAGCTAGTTTAAATGGCTATTAAAATGACTAAGGAACGACGTTGCCACAGTCTTCTTTTTCTACCATTGCGGAATCTTTGCAATGGGCTTATAGCCAGTTAGTCGACTCGTCTGAGTCGGCTAATATTGATGCAGAAGCCTTGCTTCTGCATTGTCTTAATAAGCAGCGTAGTTTTATCTACACTTGGCCTGAAAAGGTACTCACTGCTGACCAATTTAAATCGTTTCAAACCATGATTGAAAAGCGCAAGCAGGGCATGCCTGTTGCGCATATTATTGGTGAGCGTGAGTTTTGGTCTCTACCATTTATTGTTAATGCCACCACACTTATTCCACGACCTGATACAGAAATATTAGTCGAAACAGCACTTAATTTGCCGTTAGATAACAATGCAAAAGTATTGGACTTAGGCACTGGAACCGGTGCTATTGCTTTGTCTTTAGCCTCTGAACGTCCCGAGTGGCAGATGACAGCTATCGACAAAGTGGATGATGCGGTTGAATTAGCAAAAGCCAATCGTGAAAACTTAAATCTTACCCATGTTGAAATACTGCAATCTGACTGGTTCAGTGCGGTAGAGCATCAAGATTTTAATTTGATTGTGTCCAATCCTCCATACATTGATGAAACCGATGTTCACTTAGATTTAGGTGATGTTCGTTTTGAGCCATCAAGTGCACTGACGGCTGCTGAGCAAGGTTTTGCTGATTTATTTCATATTGCCGAGCATGCAAGAACGCATTTGTTAGAGGGCGGTTACCTGCTGCTTGAACACGGCTTTGAGCAAGCGTTAACAGTAAGACAAAAGCTGATTGACCTGGGCTATGATAATGTCGCCACTGTGCGTGACTTTGGCAGTAACGACCGTTGTACATTAGGTCAGTGGAACCCTAAGTAACGCTTGATTCACGCTCAAATTATGTGAATCATTTATCAATGGGTGGCTGTTAATCCTAGGTTTTTCTTAACATTGCTATAGGGCCGCTTGATCGAGTAAACTAGCGGCCATTTTATCTGTAGTTCAAAAGAGAAAAACAATAATGGAAACCTTTTACAGTTTATATCCTGCAGTTAAGCATACCCACTTAACCTTCATATTATTAAGTGTGATATTCTTTATTACTCGCTTTGTGCTGCATATGCGTCAATCTCCAGTGATGGATAAGAAGTTTGTAAAGGTTGCGCCTCATGTAATTGATACCTTCTTATTATTGTCAGGACTGACTTTGTGCTTCATGATCAAGCAGTATCCATTTGTGGATGCGTGGATGACAGAGAAGTTTCTTGCAGTACTTGCTTACATCGGTTTAGGTGTAATGGCCTTAAAAGGCAATCGCAATAAATTCTTTAAAATCTTTGCCTTTTTAGGCGCTATTGGATGGCTCGTATTAGCTGCCAGGCTGGCTCATTTTAAACAAGTTGTATTAATGGGTTAATAGAGTTTCATGGCTAAACATCAAATGAATGATGTAGTGAAGATCCCCGACACTGCATTCGAAATTACGCAGCATTTAGGTTTTTCTCAAGAGAAAAAAGCACTCTGGGCTTGGTATGAAATTGCCGGCTCAGTCATGAGTTTGCATGTGGAAGATCCACAGCAACGCTTAGACGGCTTACTTCGTTGGTTTTATACCGATTTAGGTTTTTGCGCACGTGAAGATTATTTCAGTGTTGAAGCCGCCGATTTAGGCAGTTGCATTATGAGTCGCCAAGGCAATAGTACGACGCTGGCGACGGTAATGATTTTACTGGCTAAACAACTTGATATTACCTTAGATGCAGTATTGCTACCGGGACAAACGGTAGTGCGTTCAAGTATCAATGACAACATAGTTTATATCGACCCATTAACTGGTCAGGAACTAAGTCGTCATCAATTACACCTTTTAGTGCGCGGTGAATTAGGTAACTCGGCGATGTTAAAGCCAAAGTACCTAAAAACGGCCTCGCTAAAACGATTAATTACTCGTATGCTGCATGAGTTAAAAGCAGGCTGTATTGTGACTCATCAATTTGAGCAGGCAATGGAGTGTTGTAATTTACTACTGCAGTGGCATCCTGACGACGTTAATTTGAATCGTGAACGTGCTTTTATTGCCCAACAATTGGGTTGTATTAAAGTGGCTATGTCTGACTTACAGCATTTTATTGATAGCAGCCCACACGATCCCGTGACTGAAATCGTTAAGATGCAATTAAAAGAGTTAAGCGATAGACCGCAAACTTACCATTAGATTTAGTTTGGTAAAGTGTGAATTCAGGCTCATTTATTGAGCCTGAATTTTTTATAATATCTGCACTTAATATCAAGGAAAAATGCTTGTTCAGTAAGTGAACTACCGTTACTAAAAAAGCGCAAAGAAAACAGCACAAAAGCAACAAACAGCCAATAAATTAACCGCAATGAGTTAATCGGCTTTAGATTTAATCAATATAAAAAATATAAAAATAAGTGCGTTAAGCACAAAACAACAATAAAAATAATTCACTATGAAATGCATTCGCAAGGGAGATTTTTCATGACTGCCAGTCCTATGGTCACTAATGATGCTACGGCATTAGGCCTATTAGCTGTTATTCTCGGCTTCGTTTTTTACACCAGTTCATCAGCACATCCTTTTTGGCAAAAATTCTATAAGTTTATCCCAGCGCTGTTGCTGTGTTATTTCTTACCTTCGTTATTGAATACTTTTGGGGTTGTCGATGGTGACACTTCAAAGCTTTACTATGTGGCTTCGCGTTACTTATTACCTGCATGTTTAGTACTGCTGATTTTAAGTGTCGACTTAAAAGCGATTCTCAGTTTAGGCCCTAAAGCCATTGTGATGTTTTTAACCGGCACAGTGGGGATTGTTATTGGCGGCCCCATTGCGCTGTTAATCATTTCTGCGATTAATCCTGATGTATTAGGCGGTAATGGCCCTGACGCTGTATGGCGCGGTATGACCACACTTGCTGGCAGTTGGATTGGCGGCGGCGCTAACCAAGCATCAATGAAAGAAATTTATGAAGCTGGCGGCAGTATCTTCTCTGTGATGGTGACTGTTGATGTCATCGTAGCCAATATTTGGATGGCAGTATTACTGCTTATGGCATCTCGAGCGAAACAGATTGACGCTAAAACTGGTGCTGATACCAGTGCACTTGAAGCATTAAAAGAGAAAGTTGAAAAGTACCATGCTGAGAATGCCCGCATTCCGTCACTGCGTGATTTAATGTTGATCGTTGCCATTGGTTTTGGTGTAACGGGCCTTGCGCATTTTGCTGCAGACTTCTTAGGGCCATTTTTTGAAACCAACTATCCTTGGACTCGAGACTACAGCTTAACGTCGAAGTTTTTCTGGTTAGTGGTCCTCGTGACTTCAATCGGCTTGGCGCTGTCATTTAGCCCGGTAAAACATTTAGAGGCCGCTGGCGCATCAAAAGTGGCTTCTGCGTTTTTATACATTCTTGTAGCGACCATTGGTCTGCACATGGATGTATCAAAACTCGCTGACGAGCAAAACCTGTGGTACTTCGCTATTGGTATCATTTGGATGATAGTCCACGCCAGCTTCATGCTGATTGTGGCTAAACTAATTAAAGCCCCACTGTTTTATATGGCGGTGGGTAGCCAAGCAAACGTAGGCGGCGCAGCATCGGCCCCTGTGGTTGCAGCAGCATTTCACCCAGCATTAGCACCCGTTGGCGTGTTATTGGCGGTATTAGGTTATGCTGTAGGAACATATATGGCGTGGTTGTGCGGTCAATTACTGCAAATTATCGCTATCTAGCCCTTATTTTTAGGTCGTGTTAAGTGTTTAACGCGACGAGTATTGATAAAAGAGATATGACTATGGAACAAAAAATCATTGGTTTGAACGAACTTGAAATTGCAAATGACAAACCGTTTGTTTTATTCGGCGGCATGAACGTGCTTGAGTCTCGTGATTTAGCCATGTCGATTGCAGAGCATTATGTTGAAGTCACACAGAAGCTAGGCATTCCATATGTATTCAAAGCCTCTTTTGATAAAGCTAACCGCTCATCAGTTAATTCTTACCGTGGGCCAGGTATGGAAGAAGGCTTGAAGATTTTTGAAGAAATTAAATCAACTTTCAATGTGCCAATCATCACTGATGTGCATGAGATCCACCAGTGTCAGCCAGTGGCGGATGTGGTTGATGTTATTCAGTTACCAGCGTTCTTGGCGCGTCAAACAGATTTAGTTGTTGCTATGGCGGCGACAGGTTCAATTATTAACGTTAAAAAGCCGCAGTTCCTAGCTCCTCATGAAATGCGTCATATCATTAAGAAGTTTAATGAAGCGGGTAACGACAACATCATGTTATGTGAGCGTGGCTCAAGCTTTGGTTATAACAACTTAGTTGTTGATATGTTGGGCATGGATGAAATGAAGCAGTCTGGCTACCCTGTAATTTTTGATGCGACTCATGCACTGCAACGTCCTGGTGGACGCACAGATAGCGCAGGCGGGCGCCGCGCTCAAGCCACAGAACTTGCACGCAGTGGCATGGCATTAGGCCTTGCAGGTCTGTTCATTGAGGCGCATCCAGACCCTGATAACGCTAAATGTGACGGCCCTTGTGCATTGCCATTAAATCAATTAGAAAACTACTTAACTCAAATGAAAGCGGTAGATGATTTGGTTAAGTCGTTTGAGCCAATTGATACCAGTAAGTAGATCTATTTGGTATTAAGAAAGCCCTGAACTTAAGCGTTAAGTTCAGGGCTTTTTGTTGTATAAATCACTCAATTCGTTCAGTTTCTAAAACAGTGCTTGCACTCTGTTTTCTAAACTTTAGAAAGCTTACACTCAATGCATTCATAAGGTTTAACATTCAAACTAACCTGAGCTCGGGATAACAACTTGCTTTCTAGAGGTTATTTTTACTGATAACGGCGTTAAATTTGTTTGCAATAGGCCAGCTATTGACGCACAAATTTGCCTTGTTCTAAGCAAAAATATCTCTCTAGAATAAGATTGAAAGCAAACATGTAATAATTCAATAGTTTAACTAATTTCTTATCCCGAATTCAGGTTAACTAAGAACAAATATACAGCAGCGACACCTTGAGAATGTGATACTTTATAGCCCTCAACTCTATGAATTATTGGGCGAAACCTATGTGGATAGCACTGACACTACTTGCAGCTTTTATGCAGTCATGGCGCAATGCTTTTCAAAGTGAGTTAAGCCAGCAAGTTAAAGTCAGTGGCGTCACCCTCGCACGATTTATCTGGGCAGGTCCCATTGCTGCAATATATCTGTTTAGTCTTTATCAGTTTCAGCCAAGTGATATCCCGAGTTTTAGCCATCAGTTTTATGCTTTTGTTATTGGCGCTTCGCTAATGCAGATTTTGGCGACTGGTTTGATGGTTAAATTATTCCAATTAAAAAACTTTGCTGTAGGAGCTGGGCTTGCTAAAAGTGAAGCCTTAGTCGCTGCGATCCTAGGCGTTCTCTTTTTTGGGACTAGTTTGAGTTTATTAGGCTGGGTTGGGGTTATTGTTGGCTCAGTGGCAGTGATGTTACTGAGCACCCAGCGCGGCGTTAAACGGTTATCAGTTAATACCATCTTATTGGGTATTGGCAGCGGTGTTGCGTTTGCATTTACTTCTCTTTGGGTGAGGGAGGCTAGTTTACTCCTGATTGCACAACCGAATTTAGCTGGAGGTATTTCAATAACCGATACCGCATTAACAGACATACCTTTCACACACAGAGCTGCTTGGGTGCTGTTATCTGTGATTAGTTTACAGACCTTGATATTGGTGACTTATCTTGCGATTAAAGATCGGCTGACATTACAAGCTTTATGGCAGCGCCCTAGGTTGACCATATTAATCAGTATTTGTAGTTGTATTGCTTCAATTGGTTGGTTTAGTGCGATGTCGTTGCAAGAAGTGCCCTATGTTAAAACCCTAGGTCAGATAGAAGTGTTTTTCACTATGTTGATTAGTGTGTTTTGGCTAAAACAAAAAGTTAAAATCAACGAAGTATTGGGCTTGATACTGATCGCTGTAGCTGCAATTTTAGTCATGTGGACCTAGCGCTTAATACATTGAGTCATGGCATAAATTTCATTAGCAAGTCATCCCCAATTGTGATTTCAATTTGTTGTTTTTTCATACTATAATGGCGGAGATAAAACAAAGAAATCATTATTCAGGGAGTGTTTTATGGATCTTGTTACTCAGCGTTTTGCGCGTAAAAAAACATCGCGTTTCGCCACTAAGTGGAGCATGGCTTTGAGCTGTGTAAGCTTATCGTTAGTGTTTAGTTCAAGCCTACTTAGTGCGACCGTTAGCGCTGAAGTATCTACTATCGAAGTAATGGCTTCTCAGTCCCACCCCAGTTCATCTTTAAATGTCACTTCATTCACGCCAGAACAACTAAGCTTACCTCAAGATACTGAGTATGATTGGCTACAATTGACTTCGCTAGAGTTGTTAAAAGGGGAGATTAAAAACCTCTATGACGACCAACTAGAATTTGAAAGTGATGAATTAGATACAATCTTTATCGACTGGGAAGATGTCAAAGAGTTGCAAAGTGCTAGTGTTGTCAGTATTGGTTTTTTAGATTTATCAACTAAAAGCGGCCAGTTGATAGTGAAAGAAGGCAAGATGTATATCGATGGCCAAGAGTTTGAACGCAGCCAAATGCTGACGATTATTGCGGGCGAGCAAACAGAGTCGAATTACTGGTCTAGTAAGATTTCATTAGGGGCAAACTTTCGCTCGGGTAATACTGAACAAATAGATTACAGCGCAATAGCCAAAACGGTTCGCCGTACCACAGAGTCTCGTTTTAATATTGATTATTTGGGTAACTATTCAAAATCTGATAGCGAAGAGAAAATTAACAACAACCGTATCAATACTAATTTCGATTGGTTCTTATCAAAACAGTTTTATGTCAGACCTATTTTTGCCGAGATCTACACAGATAAGTTCTTAAACATTGAGTATAAGGTCACTGTGGGTTCTGGTTTAGGTTATAACATCATAGATAATTCAAAAACCGAGTGGAGCATTTCAGGTGGTCCTGCTTATACCTACACTAAATTTGATAATGTTGAAGACGGTGCTGAAACTGATAGTAATTCAGCAACAATGGTTATTGAAACCGTTTACGACACCGAAATTACCAGTGATATCGACTTTGTGACGTCTTATAGAGTGCAGTACGGTAATGATGATTCTGGTGGTTATACTCACCATGCACTAGCGACATTAGAAATTGAGCTGACTGATATATTCGATTTAGATTTGTCGTTTGTGTGGGATCGAACAGGCAAACCACAACCTGATTCCGATGGCAACACACCTAAGGAAAACGATTATCAATTTATCGTTGGTTTTGGTATTGATATTTAGAGGTTTAATTTGAAGTTGTTACCAAAGTAAAAGATTAAAAGGCTCGTTATTGAGCCTTTTTTTGTGTCTGATAAAACGTAATATAGCGATTAATTGTCAGCTGAGTCACTAGGGCGCCAATCAATCCTCCTGCCAGTAAATCGCCTAAGTAATGATAGTTTTGACCGAGTTGTCCGGCGATGACCGCAATCATGCAAAAAATCCACACTAGTCGATATTGAGGAGCAAAGCGCCAAAATAAACTGGCAAACGCGAAGGTGAGTAATGCGTGCCCTGATGGAAAAGAGTGAAAACTATTGGAAAGTGAAAAGAAGTGGAAGCTTTCAACGCCATCACTTATCCATGACAGGTTATTGTTAGTCCAAGTTTCAGGCCAAGTTCGTCCAAATATTATTTTGGCTCCTACTCGAATACTACTGGCAACAATGGCCACAAGAATAATGATCCGGCGTATATGAAATAGCTTGGTTTGATAGCGCTTATGGAAACTTAAAAGCACGATAGCAGCGGCTAATATTTCTAGCAATAATGGTATTTTAGAAAAGCCTTCAAACAAAAAGTTGGATTGACTGTGTAGGTGCATAAATTCGGCAATACTTCGGTCAAAAAAAGCAATACTGAGTAGAGCCATTAGCCCAGTGAGAAGGTAAGCCGAAATAATAAGACGGCTAAAAGGGATTGATATTGGCAACGACGGATTTAAGGGAGTTGGCGCACTTATATTGGCGAATATCACTGAGCTTAATCTGCGCTTATCTGATTAACTTTAGCTGTTAAAGCATCATTTACCGGCGTTGAAATATGATGTTTGAGTGCCCGCTCGCCAACAAAGCCATTAATTTGCTTTATTTCAGTCATGCGTTGATGTTTCACATCTTGGTGCATGGATGAGAAGTTATTTGCGGTGAGTTGAATGACCTTATTTATTGTCGCCACAGAATCTGCTAATGACAACTTTATGCCATCAGCTTGTGCAACATCCACACATTCTTTAGCAATGGCATTTATGTGTTCTTGATACTGAGGTTGAGCCAGTTGACCATTGTTACATTGCTCAATCGCAGTCAGTGGATTAATGGCACAATTAACAATGAGCTTTTGCCATAACGCAAGCAAGATATTGAAACTCAATTGGCTATTGGGGATGGCTGCAAGTAATAAAGATAACAAATTAGGCGCAAGAGTTGAGCCTTGAAATTGGCCAATAACGGTCTTTCCAGTGCCTGTTTGGCGTACATGCAGACTCGACACTTTTAATGCCGCTTGGGATGTCGTACCAAGGTATAAATTAATGTCATTGCGGCGCTGCTTTTGTAAAACGTCTATAACTTGAAGGTGTGGCCCCATACCATTATGTAGCAATAACAAGCTTGTGTTGCTTGGCAGCTTTTTAATTAATGGCGCTATTGCAGTTGCGACTTGATAAGACTTTACACACACAATAACCAGCTCAATGGTAGCGAGTTGCAGCTCGGTTACAGAATCTAAGTTATTAATTAAACATGCTTGTGTTTCAGGTGCGAGTGGTTTATCTGACAATGACTCAACTGTTAGTTGCTCAGTTTGATTGTCTTCTGTGGTTAACGTGAAGTTTCGACCCAATAATAGAGGTGTGGTGAATGCTGCTAGTTGATGGTAAATCAGCATACCAATGGCACCCGCGCCAACGACCGCAATTTTAGGTGGAGTGTGATCGGGACTCATTAATTGGGCTCTTATGATGCTTTTGACGAACGTTTCGGAAATAATTTAGCTGCTTGATACTTTCTAAAGGCAAATAAAAATAAGTAAAACATAACAATACCAACAATATCAGCCACAACATCAGCCACTGAAGCACTGCGATAGGGTATTTGAGATTGGATGACTTCAATAAGAATGGCGTAAAAGGTTAATACTGAACACATCCAATACCATTTAGGTTTGAAGGCAAAGTAAGCGAGAAATGCCAAACCGAAAAAGCTTAGGGTATGGCCAACTTTGTCCATGTTGTTAAACGTCACAGGGTAGTTAGGCTTTGAAAAAACGAGGTAACTGACAACAAGTACAGCTAAAGCAAATGCGGCTGTAAAAAAGAGTTTTAATTTCATGCTGTCGTTTATTTCGCCTGAGTTAATGAGACTGTATTAAGCAATAATAAAAAATGCGGCTGGCAAAGTCATTATTTTCCAGTTAATTATTGTTTTCTATTTTATGGAGGGTTTGCGCTTGCACGTAAAATGATAGTATTACCTCAAAGATAAAATGGGAGAATTACTATGCCTTCAATGGACATTGTTTCAGAAGTAGATGAAGTTGAATTACGAAATGCAGTAGAAAACTCACGTCGTGAACTTGCTGGTCGTTTCGATTTTCGTGGCAAAGATGCCGATATTGAACATAAAGACTGCACTGTGACCTTAAAAGCTGAGGACGACTTTCAATGTCGCCAGTTAGTAGAGATTTTACGGATTCAATTAAGTAAGCGTAATGTTGAACCATCAGCAATGGAAGTCGATGATAAGTCAGTTCATAGCGGCAAAACCTTCAGTTTGAAAGTTAATTTCAAGCAAGGTATTGATACCTTGGTGGCTAAAAAGCTGGTGAAGCAAATTAAAGACAGCAAGTTAAAAGTACAGTCATCCATTCAAGGTGACTCAGTTCGTGTTACGGGTAAAAAGCGTGATGACTTACAAGCTGTGATGCGATTAGCGAAAGAATCTGAGTTGGGGCAGCCTTTTCAGTTTAATAACTTCCGTGATTAATCATTTATAATAATTTGGTTTTGCCTCACTCTTATAAAAATACCGTAACACTCTGCTGTTACGGTATTTTTATATCCTAATCTTTCATCAGCCTCTCAAATACTGATAAATATAGCAGAGCAGTCTGAATCACTAACTGAAACTGTTTCTCACTATTCTTCGCCGTCTTTAGAGGAGCCTTCTAGCATACAAGAGGTCTCTAGCTTACAAGAGTCTTCTAGCCTAACAGCTGAAGATAACTCAGATGTGTTAACTTCGATAAATAAGCAAAAGGTTGAATTACTAACAGCAATCGATGCAAATCAACAAAGCTTATTATCAGCCTTTAGTGGCCTTAAAAAGCAAATGGCGCATCTTAGCGAGCAGGTAAGTCAAAACTTAGCCAATGGAAAGCAGGCTTTATCATCAGAGCAGCAAGCTGAAGTTAAACAGCTTAATACTCAACTCCAACGAGCGAGTAAGCTTAAAGCCAAAGGACTCTGGTAAAGCTCTAAAACAGCTCTGGTAAAAATCTATTAATAGCTCTGTTAAAGGCCTAATATCAGCGCTGCTAACTAAACGTTATTAAAAACAAAGCCCAACAAAGTGCAGGACATAGTGTTGGGCTTTCTTGTGTCAGAAAACTTTGGTTAGAGAGTTAACTTTTTTGCTCAGCAGTATCGGTTAACTTATTCTCACTAGCTCTCTCACTAGGTCCCTCATTGCTGCCGTTATCTGCTTGTTGCTCTGGTGGCGGATAACGTTGTATTAAGCTGATTAACAATAAGACAGGGAAACCTATTAAGCTTGCTGCAATGAAGAAGTTTACATAGCCATAGGCATTAACATACACCCCTGAAAAGCCAGCGATAAACTTGGGGAATAGCAACATGATAGAGGACAATAGCGCATATTGGCTAGCACTGTAGCCGCTACTGGTGAGGCTGGATAAATAGGCTATGAAGGCTGCGGTTGCAATACCAGCACTAAAGTTATCTACCGAAATAGCGAAGGTGAGGAAGGGGACGTTGTAACCAATATAGGCTTGCCAAGCGAATAATAAATTAGTGATGGCAACCAGCAGTGCACCGACAAATAAGATTTTCATGGTGCCATAACGCATGATTAAAATACCGCCGGCTCCCGCGCCGAGCAAGGTCATGATCAAACCATAAACTTTACTTAAAAAAGCAATTTCTTCTTTGCTGAAACCCATATCGACATAAAATACATTTGCCATGATCCCCATGACAATATCTGAAATGCGATAACAAGAAATCAGTAATAAAATCAGAATAGCTGATTTGCCGTAACGCTTAAAAAAGTCGACGAACGGCAGTACACTGGCGCTGTATAACCACGCCATAGCACTGGCTACTTTTGTTGGGTATTTTTCTTCAAATTTGGCCTTTAATTGGCTTTCTTGTTTATCTGCATCTTTGGTGTCTACTTGTGGCTCTTTGCTGAAGAATGTGGTGATTAACCCGACTGACATCAGCATAGCCATGACAAAATAAGCCGTTTGCCAAGCTTCTAAATTGTATTCTGTGTTCCCTGGGTCTACCCAAGCAGCAATAGTTAATGCGCCCGCTGTAGCAACAATCATCGCGCTACGGTAACCCACTTGGTAGGCTGCAGCTAGCGCGGCTTGCATCTCTTGTGGCGCTGATTCTATTCGAAAGGCGTCGATGACAATATCTTGGGTAGCTGAAGCAAATGCCAGTATCAGTGCAAAAATAGCCAGTTGTTCTAAATCGACTAAAGGATCGCTTTGCGCCATACCTAATATAGCAGCGACCAGTCCAAGTTGGGCGAATATCATCCAACCACGCCGGCGACCAAATAAGCGAGTGAATATTGGTAGGGACATTCGATCTACAAGTGGGGACCATGCCCATTTAAAAGCGTAGGTCAGTGCTATCCAACTGAAGTATCCGATAGCGGCGCGATCGACACCCGCCTCACGGAGCCAAAAGCTTAATGTTGAGAACACCAACATGAGCGGCAGGCCAGCAGAAAAGCCCAGTAATAACATGATAAGTACACGTTTGTGATAATAAACAGATAAGGCTTCACGGGTACGAGTTAACAGTTCTGACATTGAGGCAACTGATTGAAGGAGAATGGCTCTAGCTTATGACGCGTAGCTGATTGGTTCAAGCCATTCTGATTGGAAATTTAAAGTGTTGTTAATTAAAAGCATTGTAATTAAACATATTGGTCAACTTGTGGGCCTAATGCCGATACATCCACGGGGCATATCACCACCGATATTAATGTAATCACAGCAATCATGAATTTGTTGCCGTAAGTATTGATTACCTCTGATAACCATATCAGGCCACTCATCAAAACAGTGGAGTAAATGCCAAAATACTTTTTCTGTGTCTGTGGGAGAGGGTGAGTTATCGCTTGTGTCTACATTAATACTTTGCCATTCCTCAAGTACATCCCACATATAAAGTTTGATTTCTTTATGCTCCAATTGGTTATCTAAAAATGCTTTTCCATAATAAGCCAATTGAGGCGCCTTGGTTTCTATGAAGTCATTTGGGGTCATTGGTGACATCCTTTTTTTGATTCCATTGACTAAAGACTGAATTAATACTAACCGAAATTATTTATCGAATAAGACAAGGTTTATAAGCTGCAGGTGATTAGGGTCTGTTGATCTTTCAAGGTTGTTTTTGCAGCGAATTGTTGACCATTTATACAAGGCAGAGACTTTGTGGTGTAGTTATTCTACATAAAAAGTCGATAACGCAGTAAAAATCGCCAACAAACGCTGCCCAAAGGGTTCGACTAAAAGCGTTTTACTCTTTGTTGGATGAATCTTGCTTAGATGACTAGGCATCAATCCATCCGCCTCAATTAAAACGCTTTTATTTCGAACGAAACTTAACCAGCAAAGATCAACAGGCCCTAACAATTCGATAAATAATGGTCTAAACACTAATGCACTAAATAATAGTACTCTAAACACAGGACACCGCAGCTTATAGCTCGATTTAAGTATAGTCAGGATTGTGGAATAATTACTCAAGTTTACAGAGTAAATGGAAATTCAGAGGGTTTACCTAGTTTTGAAATACTCTGCACAATAAACAGCTAAAAAAAAGTGGAATGAAATCAATATTTCACCCCACTTTTACATTCTATTTATACCATCGCCAGCTAAGAATTATTTTAAATTAATTTATGTTTATCTAATTTTGCCCCAATTATTGGCTAATCCGCTATTTGTGTACTTAAATCGGATTTAACCTGAGCTCGGGGTAACAACTTGCTTTCTAGAGGTTATTTTTACTGATAACGGCTTTAAATTTGTGTGCAATAGGCCAGCTATTGACGCACAAATTTGCCTTGTTCTAACCAAAAATATCTCTCTAGAATAAGATTGAAAGCAAACATTTAATAATTCAACAGTTTAACTAACTTCTTATCCCGAGTTCAGGTTACTTAGAAAGCAAGGTTGCTTTATTTAACAGAATTTCTTTTACCGGAAAGTCAGGCCAATTAAGGTATTCATTATGTTGAGTTGGCACATATGACATTGCCTCTAAAACTGACATGCCTTCGACCACTTCACCAAATACGGCATAACCCCAACGACGTTTAGATGGATTGAGGTTTTTGTTGTCACCGACATTAAAATAAAACTGACGAGTCGCTGAGTGCGGGTCATTATCACGCGCCATGGCGATAGTCCCCATGCTGTTAGATAAGCCATTACCTGATTCATTAAACAAAGGTTCCATTGACTCACGTTCTTCTAGTTGCGGGTTTAAACCGCCGCCTTGAACGACAAAGTCAGCAATCACTCGATGAAAAATGGTGTTGTCATATTCACCTTTCACAACATAAGTCAGAAAGTTATCGACAGTGAGTGGGGCGCGGGTGCGGTCTAATTCAACAATGATTTTCCCCATAGTCGTATCAAACTCGACTTGTGGGTAAAGGGTATTAGGTTGAATATCGATGGCAGCATTTGCCATCATTGACGAAAACAAAAATACACTGGCTATAATCCGCTTAAACATAAGTCTTCCTAATCTGTTGTATAAGGTTGATAACTTTCTATCTTCAGCTCATTGGCTGAACTAACTCTGCTTATAAGTTAGTTTTTTAAAAATTGATGTAACTCAGGATCATTAATGATTTTAGTGGTGAGTTCATCAATCAGCTTATTCATATCAAGCTCTAACGTAGCAAAATCTGGGCTAAAAGGTCCTTTTAACAAGCCTTTTCCGTTATAAATTTTAGTGAATTCTTGGGTTTGGTTTTTAGCAATGACATTGATGGTTAAGTCGGTTTTTGCTTCGAAGCCAAAAGTGGACTCGGTGACATCAGTTAATAGGTAATCTAACTGGAACTCAACAGTATTACTGGCAGCAGGATCGACTTGGTATCCAGCATTGCTCATCGACTTTTTAAATACGTCGTCAAGTTGCTGTCTAATAGGTTCACTTGGACTCACTAATTGTGCAGCGTCATCGCCATTATTAAACCGAACAATGAAGTTTGCTTTTCGGACATCAATTGTATTTACCGCCACAGTGTCATAACGATCAATTTTAGTGATGACATTCGGTACGTTCGGGTTAAGTGCAATATGGGTCGGAGTATGACTAGCACAAGCGGATAAAAATAATGCGGAGCACAAGAGTAATGACAGTGATTTCATGGTAAAGAAAAGTAAAAAATGGTGCGCTCAGAATAACAGATTTGTAGCGCTATTCCAGTCAAAACAAAGCAGTTTATTAGATATTGTCAATGTAAGGGGGAACAATAAATTTAGCACCAACAAAAGAGGCTATGCTTGCAAAAGTAATCTTGGTGGGCTGAAAGGTAAACGTTGACTTATGTTTATAATTTATTCAATTTAGAGTGAAGTTAACTTAGTTAAGTGACCTTTCGAATCGAACCGAATTATTTTACTTTCGCTCAACTCCTTAATTGAGATGTTATTAATTTAGATAAACCATGGAATGCAGTATGTCATTGGATCATTTGCAACTTGCGCCAGACAAGCTAATGAACTCAGAGGGGCAGCCTATTTACGGACACTTTGACGGTGTTGTTGCTGACTTAGATATTAAACAGTTTAATTACTTCAACGAAATGGATAAGCCTTGTTCTTGGTTTGCTAAATATTTCGATTATAAACAGTTTCAATTTATCAATATCACCACCCCGAGATACATTATTGGTGTTGCCATTGCAGATATTCGTTATGTAGGCAGTAGCTTTTGTTATCTTTACGATATTGAAAAGAACACGTTGACCGAAACTCAAGCGCTAAAACCGTTATCTTGGGGGATGTCGGTATCACGTTCTCCTCAGCACGGTAAGGCAAGAATAAAACATCGCCAAGGTAAAATTGAGTTTTCGATTAAAGATGCTCAATGGCAGCTAAAAATAAATACTGATGATATTAGCGCTGATCTGCAATTGTGCCCATTACCATTAAGTTTACCAATGAGTTTATGTACTCCAACAGGCTATAACGGTTGGACTTACACTCAAAAGCACAATGGTTTAAAAGTGACGGGCAGGTTAACCGTGAAAGATGAGCCACAACCGTTAAACCTTGCTTTAGGCGGCTATGATTTTTCTGCAGGTTATATGCGCCGTGAAACCAGTTGGCGCTGGGCATCCATTAATGCCCAAGTGGAAGATGGTGTATTAGGGTTAAATTTAGCAGCAGGCGTCAATGAAACAGGCGCAACTGAAAACGTATTGTGGATTAATGGCGAACGTCACTTGTTGCCTAGTGTTAAGTTCGACTTCAACCGTCACTTAAGTGATGACTATTGGCAGATAAGCGCAGGTAGTGGCCAAGTTGATCTTACATTTAGGGCGCTTAATTGCCGCAGCGAAAAACTCAACTTCGGTTTTCTGAAAAGTAATTTTAGGCAGTACATCGGCTATTTTAGTGGTCATATTATTGATAATAATGGCCACAAACATGAACTACGTAACCAGCTTGGATTAACCGAAGACCATTTTGCTAAGTGGTAGTAATTTATTATCCGCATAAAACAATTTAAATAAAATAATAATAGGTTTTCAATGGATTTGAACTCAATCATCAATCACCCTGAAATGCTGTTATTGGCTTTAGCGCCAATTTTTTTCATTTGTATTTTTCTTGAATGGTATTTAGGTGATAAACGCCAAAAACTTCCCATATCGGCACGTTATAAAAAGGCAGAAGTGTTTTGTAATATCTGCTTAGCTGGTATGCATCAGTTAACTGATATTCTTGCTGGTTTTTTAATAGCTAAGGTTTACCTTGCTGTATTTGGTTGGAAGCTGTTTGATATCCAGATGGGGGTGCTGAGTTTTATCGTGTTAATGGTGCTACAGGACTTCTTTTATTACTGGTTCCATCGTGCAAGTCATAGAGTACGTTGGATGTGGGCAGCTCATGTGGTTCACCATAGCTCAGAGAGCATGAACTTTAGTACAGCGTTTAGACAAAGCTTAATGTACCCACTAGCAGGGATGTGGTTATTTTGGATCCCTTTAGTCGTCATTGGTTTTGACCCTAATTGGGTGGTGTTTGTTGTGTTGCTAAACCTCGGGTTACAATTTTTTGTTCACACCCAAGCAATAAAATCACTTGGCCCGTTTGAGCTCATCTTTAATACCCCATCTCACCATAGAGTTCATCATGGCCAAAACCCGCAATATATCGATAAGAATTATGCTGGTGTACTGATTATTTGGGACAAGTTATTTGGCACTTTTGAGCCTGAAGCTGAAACCGTGGTTTACGGTATAACTAAGCCCGTTAATAGTTTTAACCCTTTCATTGTTAGCTTTGCTGAGTGGCGAGATATGTTTAACGAGGTGACCCAGACTGGGCTTACTTTCAAACAAAGGTTGTCGGTGCTATTTTCCCCGCCCGCTCAAATTAAATCTGAATCAACAGTTAGCAGTGAAGTCGCAATAAAGAATAGAGATGCAGTTTAAGCTTTAGGTTAAAGAGACGAGAGGTAATTCACTTGGCCTACTTAACACAGACTCGGAAGGGGTTGAGTATGTGTTAAATAGGCCTCATGAAATAAAAAAGGGCTCTTTGGGTACAGCCCCAGCTTAAATTATCAATATCAAATCAATCACCGATGTCGATATATCCACTGAGCAATGAGTAGTTTTCATTGAACATATCGACACGATAATCGAAATTAACGATAAAGATAAGGTTTTGCTAAATCGTTTATTTTATTTACCTTTTGGACTCACAGGTTCAATTTTTGGTATCAAAATCCACACTGCTGCTATAGCAATAACTGCTAAAGAAGCACCAATGACGAACGCTGGAGTGTAATTGCCATCAGCGGTTAAATAAGGAACTAGCGCTGTTAAACCTAACGCCCCTAATTTGGCTGCCATCCCAGATAGTCCTGCTAGGGTGCCTACCGCTTTTTTACCAAATAAATCACTTGGCAGTGTTTGCACATTACCGATAGCCGTTTGAAACCCGAACAAGATGACGGCCATAATCATCACTGCTGTAGTTGGCCCACCAGGACTTGCCATGGACAGCAATGCAGGTAGCATGATCAAGCAACCTAAGGTAATGGTCAGTTTGCGGGTTTTGTTCGTATCCCAACCGGCTTTTAATCGGTTCTGTGCCAATAACCCACCAAACCAAGCACCCAACATAGCACCGACATAAGGTACCCAGCCGTATATGCCAATAGACTTAACATCCATTGCGTATACTTCGTTAAGGTAAATAGGGATCCAGAAAACAAATAACCACCAGATAGGATCGATTGCAGCAGATGCAATAATAACGCCCCAACTTTGCTTATGAGAAAGCAATTTAGCGGTTGTTGGGTTGTATTCTTCCACATCAGAATCATCGTCACTGTTAGTGCATTTTTGACCGGTTAAAATATATTGGCGCTCTTCTTCAGTAATCCAAGGATGCGATTTAGGTGGTGCTTTAACCAAAATAATCCAAGGGATTAACCAAAGCAGGCCGACTAAACCAATCACCACAAATACCATTTTCCAGCTAAAATAAACTGTCATATAAGCGATAAGAGGGATAGATACAATTCCGCCAATTGCGGCGCCAGAATTAAATATTCCTTGGGCTAAAGCACGCTCTTTAGTTGGAAACCAATCCGCATTACTTTTAGCAGCGCCTGGCCAGTTTCCTGCCTCAGCGACACCTAAGATTGCTCTAAAGATACTGAAGCTCAGCATGCCTTGTGCAAAGGCATGGGCAGCAGTAGCAATAGACCAAACACCGATAGAAAGTACAAAGCCAAGGCGAGTGCCAATCCAGTCAAATATCTTACCGAATATGGCCTGACCAAATGCATAAGATAATATGAACACAATCGAGATGTTTGCATAAATCTGTTTGCGCTCTAACGCTGATTCATCAGGGAAAATGTCTTCTACGATGTCAGGCCAAAGCACACTGAGTGCAGAACGATCGATATAATTAATCACGGTCGCTAATGCGATGAGTAGAATGACCCACCATCGAAGATTGTTTATTTTCATTCTAATCCCTCAACAAAATCCTCTCTAGCTGGGCTAAAAGTATCAATTAAAATACCGCCAGTTGGGCATGTTGCGCCGTGGTCAGCGTGAGGAGGAATAAGGCAGCTATCACCGGCTCTTAAAATTTTAGTCACGCCATCAATATTAAAGTGAAACTCGCCTTCCACCACGTAAGTCACTTGAGAGTGTCTGTGGGCATGGTTATAACCAATTGCACCTTCTTCAAACCAAATTTTTACAGCCATTAACTCTTCATTAAACCCAAGCATTTGACGCTTTAGTCCGCCGCCGATATCTTCAATTTCTGTTTCATTGCCAAATGAGAAATGTGCACTCTGTTTCATGATTAACTCCTACTGCGTTATGGTTAATAACTGGTATCTTCCGCTAAAGCTGTAAGGCTTTTTAAGGTAAGTAAAGTTATTAGTTATGGAATGGTTTTTTGGATTTTTCTTGTTGTTTTTCAAACTATCGTTAGCGTGCTTATGAGACACGGCTAATACGAATTGCTGCGTTGCATTGGTTTGTGTTTTTAAACTAAAACCAATGACGCTAATGTCACCTTGACGTTCATAAGTCATTGATTGCAATCTGCTGGTGGCATTTAAGGTGTATTCAGCTGATGGGTTATATTCGCCATGGGGCTCTAACACGTTAACAAATCGATGTTGTTTACTATTTATCACACGCTGAATAAAGCTATTTTCATTGCGAAGATTATTGTTGGGATCATTAGCGCCAAGTTGAGTGAATAGGACTTGGGTCGAGCCGTCATTGATACTGCTGTGGGTATAAAAGTGACCGTTTTCATTTAACCAAGTGACTTTTTGCAAAGCGCTGTTAACTGAATTTTCAGTGGTTTGAGGGTGAGAGGTGGCCTTTAGCCATAAATGTTGATAACCAGCATTTTTACCTAATGGCTTAAGCTGGCTGGTAAATGACTGACGCGGAAAGTTTGCATTAATAAACTGACCTTGATAATGAACTGGAAGATCATATTGGTGTGGATTAACGCTATCGACATCCAATACATCAAAGACTAACGGATATTCGTTACCATGAGCATTCACTGAAATTAGTGCCAAGGTTCGGCTAAAGCTCACATCATCATAAGCGGTAGCTATGCTTGCTGAAGCTAAGGTTGCTTGTGAATCACTATGATAGAAATTTATCTGCGGATGGTGCTTATTTCCTTCTCGGGTATGGCCATTAAAGTGACTTGTTTCATCGACCACTAGGGTGTTGTGGGCAATGGTTTGTTTTGCCCAAGTTTTGTTTTCAGGTAAATAACCACCGCCAGATTTAGCTTCGATATTTAGGAATCGCGCCGCGCCGTAATCTGAGACAATCTCTGAACCATCATCGTAAAATTGCCAGTTTAATTTGTCGAAATGGCCATGACCTAATCCCTGTGCGGTAGCTTTAAATACCAGAGCTTGGCTGCGTTCAGCTTGATTAACTCTTGTATGGTTTACTTTGGCTTGTTCTGGATTAACCTGTTGGCGCATTACAATTAATGCGCCTTCATCACCATTTTTACCATCACGAAACTTTCTCGATGAAAAAGGGTAATGTGAAAGTGTTGATTCTGTCTCGGCATCAATTGCCTGTGCAAGCTTAAGTCCATCACCCGTGAGTAAAATACGGTTTTGTTGCTTGGCGATATCGATGAGGCCGTTTTTAGTATCAAGGGTTGTAGCATTAAGGGCACTAGCATTAAGGGCTCTAGAATTAAGGTCACTTTTATTAATAGCACTAGAATTAAGATCATCGGCATTAAGCCCATAAGCAATGCTAACGGCGATAACCAATTCCATAGTGTCGATGCCTTTGCTTTTAATGGCATCATTTAACGGGAAAAATAATCCGTTGTAGCTTAACTCGATAGTGCTATAAATCGCTTTTAACAGAATACCGTCACGGTAATTAAAGATGTTTTGCTCTGGTTGATTTTGCTCAATGGCTTTAGCAAAAGTGACAAAAGGGAGCAACGCAAAACGTTGATAATATGGCCCTTCATTGTAATAGCCATCAGGCGAAAATAACTCGTCTAACTGTTTAAGGAATCCGCCTTTTCCTGCTTTGTCTAAATCTAATAATGCTATTTCAACCAGCTCGGGTTTATCCAAAACAAAGCCTGTCATACCTACAGCAGCCGTAGCCCAAGTGCCGTGGTTATGAACTTTATTAAAGGTTTTAGGCGACTGAAAAGACAGAAAGTCAGCTATGGGTAACAGAACACCTGATTCAATTTTATGGCGTTCATTTTCAGTGAGTGACTCAATAATAAAGTCATAGGCTTGAATGGTATAAACCAACCACATTGCTTCATTTAAGCCTTGCCAAAAAAGTTTACCTTCATTGCTATTTTTACGTTTGGGGTGGCGAGGTAATTGAGGGTAAAGTTCGGCATATTCAAATAGCATGTCTCGAACAAAGAGAGCGTATTTTGGATCTTGAGTGAGTTGATACAAGATACCAGCATCATACATTTGCTGGTAGTTTTTCTTATGGCGCTCATGAGTATAGCCACCGCCACTGTCAGCGGGAAATGGGACAGTAATGGCTTGAGCTATATAGCTTTCAACCTGTGATTTTTTGCTATTAAACGCTTGTTGAAATGCACCTGGTGTTTTTATCGCGGCGCGCATATCAATGACGTCTTGTTGATTTATCACCAAGGTCGGATGGTTTACTGTTATAGCTGCATGAGTTGAGAATGTGATAGCTAATGTGACAATCGTTGCTATAAACTGGGCTGCTTTAGTGATGAGTTGTAAATAATGCTTTGTCATATTTACAACGCTTTTTTATCAGATTGAGTCACGAGGTTATCAGTCATATTGGCCGTTGACTCTCCGATGGCGTAAAGCTCGGTGACTAGTGGTTCACCTGTGTTGTTAAATTGATTATGTGTAACCTGTGTTATCGGCTCTCCAGTGGTATGTTCTATATTGATATAAGCGCTACTATTGAACTGGTTTTTATTAATATCAGTTACCTGAACCCCATGAAGAAATAAGCTTGCTTGAGTCTTATTGCGTTTGCCATTGCCGACATTATTCACATCGTTATTGTTAAAACTGATATGAGGGCCAAAGGTGCTTTCATCAGTCCCACCACGATATAGTTTCACTAGTGCGCCATCAATGTCATTAAACTGATTGTTATTGATAGTGAGGTATTCAGCGTTATAAATTCCACGATCATCGGTTTCTTTATTTAGTCTAAATAAATCACCTGTAATCATGCTAAAACGGTTATTGATAATTTCAATATTGCTGGCAAATGCACGGGCGCCAGAATCAAAAAAACTAAATGAATGGTTAACATTTAATTGGCTAATATCACTGTTATACATACTGAAGCGATAGTTAGTTAACATACCCCATTTACTGGTTCTTACTAATACGTTACCTGATGCGTCTGGGCTAGACTCTCCAGTGATAGTTAGGCCATCGAGTTTTAAATTCCCGCCATTTTGTATTTCAAATAAACTGGCCCTGCTAAAGGTCACTGTCGGTTTGTGCGCCTTTGCTGCAGTGATAGAAAGGGTTTTGTTTATCTCGATAACTTTATCAATGTGATAGTGGCCTGTTTGCAAGCTGATGATATCGCCATCATTAGCTTTGTTTATTGCATTGAGCAGTTGCTCGGCTGTTGAAACTGTATGGGACTGACCAGAATCAAAGGCGGTTTCAGGTTCAGATTTTGGATACCAAGAGACGCCAGTTTGTGCTTTTAAGGTGCGCTTGATTGTTTTTGATGCGCCATAGCCTGCATTATCATCATTATCTGGGTACAGTAGTCCATTATCGGCTCGTTTTAGTGAGATTTTAGTGGGCTTGATACCTTGATTAATCTGGTTGTTACTTAGCTCATTAGAGAGGTTATTTGAAAAAGCGATGCCTGAAATATCATCAAAAATTGAGAATGGCGCTTGTTGGTTATTGTTGACGAATAGATTAGCGCTTATCTTTGAATCTTTTGGTGTAGCTGAGCGCTCTTGATCGCTACCCGCCGCTAAATGAATGTGGTCTACATTGATAAAACTGTTGTGGTTAACATTGGCATTAACCACTTGATGGTAGCGGTTTAGCGCTGAATCAGGGACCCCATTCATAATGGTAAATCCACTACCAAAACGGTAACCTTTTAAGCCCTCTAGGTAGTTGTTAGTAATGGTTTGGTCTCGGTTAATAATTCGAATCCCACCTGTGTGGTCAACGTTATTGCCTAAAAAAACATTACTATCGATTTGATTTCCGTTTCCGTGACGCATTGTCAGTGTGCCGCGCGATTCAAAGAAGGTGTTATTTCTTACTATATTTTGACCGGCTTTGATTGAGATGATTTCAACTTCTCCATCGCATCGATCAAAATAATTGTTCTCGATGACGGTATACGAATTAGTCATCGAATAATGACTGGTACCGATTCGAATGGTTTCGCCGCCATTTGAGCCAAGGGTAGGGCGAGGGCCGAAATAGTTATGATCAATTTTATGGTGATTCTCTTGGCTTGCTTCATTGCGTAGTCTGACGGTCAGTGTCACGCCTTTATTACGCTTTCCGATGAGGTGATTGTGATCAAAACGATTATGTTTGCCATAAAGCGCAACCCAAAAGTCAGATTCGTGACGATCTGGATTATTGAAATTATCGATAACGACTTGACTGACACGGGAATGATTAGCAAATTCATCTTCGTCAGTTCTAAACGAAATCACTGAATTACTCGGGGTGTAACCGTCTTTAAATACTAAGCCTGATACTTCTAAGTATTCACCGGATAACGATAAATTAGACTGTCCTGTAAGGATGACTTTGCCTTTGGTTTCAGCAGAAAGGCGAATAGGGCCATCTTGGGTGCCTTGACCAATAAATTGAATTTCAAAGTCTTGCCAAACACCATTGGTGAGTATGATGTCATCACCAGGGGTAAGTTTTGCAACTGCTAGCCCAAACTCAGCTTGGTTTTTAACGGTATAGGTTTCAGCGTTAACTGAAGTTATAACGAGCAAAATACTCAACGCTAAAGTTGATTTAAGCATCAGCGTTATAGGGTTTGAGAACAACTTGTCATTGTATGTTGAGCAATGTGTAATTTCGCTTAAAAAACTCATCATGACTCTCTTATCGTTATTATTGGTTTAGTTTTATTTTAATCTTCAGTTTTTACTGCTATTTCTACTTTTATTTCAATATGGGTTGTTGCTACTGCTTATGTAAATAAACTCCTACCTCAATCATTAAGGTAGGAGTTGCACGACTAAGTTTTACTTAAGGTTAAAACTTAACTTTTGCACCAAGGAAATATTTAGAACCAGAGCGAGAGTAGTTCGAAACAGTTGTGTCGTTACCACGCGTCATAATTTGCGGTTCGTCTAACAAGCTCAGCGCTTTAAGTGATAGTGACAAGTAATCTGTCACTTTGAAGTTAGCTGAAAAATCTAAGTAACTTTAATCCTGCACATATCGATGTGAACGTTTTGGGAATGGCAAGTTATTTGGTTGGAAGTACTGTTCGCGGTATTTATAAAGTACGCGGAACCTTGCCTCAGCACTTTTCCTATATACAGCTTCAAAACTACTTTGAAATAAACAATAAGCGTGCATAAATTCAGACTCACGGCTAATCAGACCCCTTAAAATTAAGCTTGAATTGATATAGTTATAAGCCACTGCCTTTGTTCACTGCCATTTAAGGCTCATCTTCTTGTTCTTGTTCTTGTTCTTGTTCTTGTTCTTGTTCTTATATATACCGTTGTTTGTAGCTCTGATGAATTTTCCATTTAATTTAGTGAACTTGATGCTTTAATAACGGAATTTTCTTACAACTAATCTTTTAAACATGATTTTCAAATTTAATTCACATCTACTATAAATTAACCAATGGTCACATATCTTGTCAACCAATTTATGTTACCAACAAGTTCCTAAATATGTGCTATTGTTATTACCAATAACCTTTTGTTAACCAAGTCAGGGCTTACATGAAATCTGTTCTAGGACAATTAATTTTCAAAATAGGATTTGCGTTGACTAGGTAAACAGATATTATGTTAGTAATACAAGAAAATTGGTTTTAACCATTGAAGGACCAAAGATGAAGAGTAGGCGTATGTTTTGGCGCATCGTAGAAGAGATCGAAGCGTCTATTGCTAGCGGCGAATATACTCCTGGAAGTCGTTTACCTCCAGAAAGGGAGTTGGCTGAAAAGTTTGATGTTAGTCGACCGACAGTTCGTGAAGCAATAATTGCACTGGAAGTGCGTGAGAAAATTGAAGTTAAAACAGGCTCTGGTGTATATGTTTTACACTCTGCTAATAAAGCTGATCAATTGAATAAGATTAATGCATTTGAACTTACCCAAGCTCGTGCGCTTGTTGAAGGTGAGATTGCAGCACTTGCAGCTAACACTATCACAGAAGAAGAATTGGTTGAGTTAAATAAGACATTGATCATGATGGAGAATAAGTCATACGTTGAAGAGGCGGATGAAATGTTCCATCAAATTATTGCGAACTCCACGCGAAATGGTGCCTTAATTAAATCGTTTCAAAATTTATGGGCTCTTCGTGCTTCAAGTCAAAAAATTATTACTGACTATGCGAGTGTTTGTAGCAAGGATAATAAGAAAACCCTTGATGAACACACTTCTATTTACCAAGCATTGTTAGCGAATGATGCATCAGAAGCTAGGCTTGCAATGCATAGGCATTTTAACCGTTTAATTAATGTCCTTTTTGATACGGTAGAAGCGCAATCTTTAGAAGAAGTTCGTCGGAAAAATAGTGAGAAACGTGATTTATACTCGATTGATAATTTGGTAAACCGTATAGGATAACCAGCGTTTTATCGCTGACTTTATAAGTGTAAGTAATAAGTTCAAGCAACTTACATTAAAGCCTTTCTTCATGAAAGGCTTTTTTATTATCTAAATAACTATAAATTGATTTTTAATAAGTTTTTGAAATTATGTGCTATTTAATTCTATAAATGTAAAAAGGCCTCTCAATTGAGAGGCCTTTTTACATTGTTCCAATCGAGGGGGAATGATTTGGAACGAACTTACCCGATTAAAACAATAGATTTTAGTCACAGCTTTGACAGCTATTGCTCATCTTTGATAATTCTCTATCTAATGCGTTGATTATTCTTACAAGGTTTAAAATAAATAATGTAGCTTTGACCCTAAATATCACACTTCAAAGTGGATTTTAAACACTGCCAACATAGATTTATGATTAAGTATCAAGCCTAAAATTAATACAATTATAGCCAATCACAAGAAAATTCATGTTGATTTGGCGAGTGTTTCAGCGTTTTTTGCATTTAAAATTCAATCTATAAAAACAATATTGTTAACTGTTTGTTACTTGCTATTTCGGTGTGAATTGCCATTTTTATAGCCTTGTTATGGTTCACAATAGCGCTGAAATATATATGGTGTCAACCAGTTTGCCTTGGTTGTATTACCAATTTCGTGTTGGTTATGACCATTTTTATACAAAAGTGTGATCAGCTCTATGTTAGGGGGAAGCAAGAAGAGTTTGAGCGTAATAGTTAAGGCTATTAAGGAGTCAGTTGGTGCGTTGATATGATCTAACTTGTGTTGTTTAGGCTTACGATTTTTGGTCGACACAGATTAATGACTAACAGAGTAATTTTAATTAAGAGCGCTTATTTAAGCGCTATAAGCTAAGTGCTATGAGCTATGAGCTATGAGCTATGAGCCTGTTTATCCAGCCCATAGTCTTAGCTTAAGATTTATTGAGAGGCTTGTTTAAAACAAATAAAAAATGAAAATAGCCTTATTTACGAGCCTGTAGAATGACGAATTTACCGTTAGAAGCAACCGTTTTACAGTTTTTAAATATCCGCTGGAGTTTGATGTGATATGACAAGTGACGATTACCAACCACTTGTAATAGCCCACCGGGTGCAAGCCTTCTACGAGCATCGAGGAACATCTGCCAGGCAATATGATCTGTTATAGCCTCACCTTGGTGAAAAGGAGGGTTACACAGTACCAAGTCAGCACTGATTTCACTGTCTAAATGGGTGAGGCAATCATCCCAGTGAAAATGCCCTAAATCAGCTGGGAGTTTATTAAGTTGCCAGTTATGCTGACTGGAAGCCACGGCCATTTCAGAGTCATCAACAAAGTGAATATTCGCATTAGCATAAAGCTGAGCGGCTCTTAAGCCTAAAATACCATTGCCACAGCCTAAATCGATGACGGTATTAAATTCACCTTTTGGCATATTATCGAGCATTATACGTGCGCCAATATCCAGTTTATTTGCCGCAAAAACATTACTTAAGTTGCTAATGGTTAAGTTTAATTCGTTTACTGACCAAGTCACCTCTTTAACACTCGGGCGTACTTTCCCGTCAGCTACACAAGTGATAACCCGTGTTTTTTTCCAGGTTAAACTTGCTGATGCAGGACCAAGGTTTTGCTCAATAATTGCAAGTAGCGATTTATTGATACTTTTAGCTTTAGCGCCAATAAGTACTTGGGTTCCTGCTGGTAACACCTGAGATAAGCGTTGTAGCTGATGAGCAAAATAAGTCAGGTTTTTAGGGAGCTTCATCAAAACCAGTTGTGTATCGACAGGTAATAATTCGCGGCTATTGAAGCGAATGATGTTGTCTTGCTCTAAGCGGTTATCGGTTAAATTTTGTAGAGCGCCCAATAAACCCGTTTTGGCATCGGTTTCGACAGCTAGGGGCCAAGAAGCGTCGATACGAGTTATTGCACACTGTAGGGCGCCAAAACTGTCATTAATAATGGCCGTTTTTGTTGGTAATACTTCTTCGTCTACGATGTGTTTTATCAGATGTTCGTCAGCAGCGTCCCATGCCTGAAGATTTGAATCTTGCTGTTTGGGATAGCGGTATAAATCTAATTCGATACCTGCACATGAAAACTGACTAACAATCATTATTTTTTACCTAAAACGTACGCAATGAATAGCCGGTAATTATCGCAGATTCGCTTGAATTGTGCGAGGTAAGTTAATCGGTAGCAGCCTGAATCAATGATTTATTGTTATCGTGCTTAGGTTTGCTATTAAAGTGGTCAATGAGTACCATCAATTAATAGATAACTTGATTTATTACAAAGGAATTGTATGAACGGTGCAGGTGGTACCTCAGGCGGCATTGGGTCATTTTTTATTGGCTTAATTATGATGTGTGGTGGCTTTTATATGTTACTTAAAGCAATAAAAGTCACTAGCTCTTTTGGTTTTAGTCATAGCCTTTACAATGTCGGTGGGATTGGCTTAACCAGCGGGATGATTATGATCCCATTTATGTTCGGTATTGGGCTGATGTTTTATAACGCCAAGAATATTTTTGGCTGGATCCTAACTTTTGGCTCTTTAGTTGGTCTAATTTTCGGTGTTATCAGTTCAATTAATTTCCGTTTCAGTCATATGAGTGCATTTGACCTGATTGTTATTTTAGTCCTGAGTGTTGGTGGGCTAGGGATATTTTTACGCTCGCTGAAGACCATTGACTCTAGCGTGAAAGAATAAGCGATACGCCTATTTAACATAGATTTTTTGTTTGTCGCCATAGCTTAATATGGCATTAACTAATCGAATTTTAGTAAGCTTTAAGGCTCTATTGTTCTTACCTCATCTATCAGCCAATAACTCTGCTCGCCAGTGATTTAGTGGCTGATATTATGCTTTTATGAGAGTTCATTTTGACTACACATACTTCCTCACCAGCTGCAGACATTAAATCTTCACCTTCTGCTTCTCCTCAACATTCTGTACTTGCTTGGATTATGACGTTTCTAAAACCATATCGAATGAAAGTACTGGCGGCGGTGGTGTTTTTGTTTATCGGCTCTTTCGCATGGTTGTCATTGGGTCAAGGCGTAAAGATGATGGTTGATGAAGGCTTTGTTGCCGACAATGCTGAGCGTTTAAATGAAATTGTTTTATTTATCCTAGGTATCACGGCAATTAGTGGAACCGCAGTTTTTTGTCGATTTTATTTAATGACATGGCTTGGTGAGCGAGTGATTGCCGATATTAGATTAACGGTATACAACCACCTATTAAATCTATCTCCTGCTTTTTTTGCCGAACAGCGCACAGGCGAAGTCATTTCACGTTTTACTGCAGACAGCACATTATTACAAAGTGTGGTTGGCAGTAGTTTATCGATGGCCTTTCGCTCAACGGTGACAGTACTTGGCGCGATGGTGATGATGGCCATTACCAGCCTTAAACTAACAGGTTTAGTGCTTTTAGCTGTGCCTATGGTGTTTATTCCAGTGATTTTTTTGGGTAAGAAAGTACGTCAGTATTCTCGTAAGAGCCAAGATAAAGTCGGTGATTTAGGCGCCTATATCGATGAGACATTGCACGAGATACATACAGTGCAAGCTTATGGTCATGAGGGTAAAGATAGAAGCGTTTTTAATCTCCAAGTTGAATCAGTGATGACAGCGGCAAAAGCGCGTATTTTGTATCGGTCAATTTTAATATCGTCAGTGATGTTTTTAAGTATTGCAGCAATTGCTGTGGTGCTTTGGGTTGGTGCTCAAGATGTGATGCAAAATAATATCAGTGCAGGTGAGTTATCAGCCTTTATGTTTTATGCGGTGATGGCTGCAGGTTCTGTAGCAACAATTAGTGAAGTTTTCAGTGAAATACAACGTGCGTCAGGTGCGGCTGAAAGGTTAATCGAATTAGTGCACACACCTATTGATATTCCTCAAGAGATCTCGCCGTTAGAGTTACCTGCTAAAGTTAATGGCAATGTCAGCCTTGAAGGACTACGTTTTGCCTACCCTAGTAATAAAGAAGATGTCATTAAGGGCATAAATCTCAGTATTCAAGCGGGTGAAAGGGTAGCTTTGGTTGGTGAAAGTGGCGCAGGAAAAAGCACCTTGTTTGAATTATTGTTACGCTTCTATCAGCCTAAAGCGGGTAAGGTGATGTTAGATGATATTGATATTTCGAAGCTGAGTTTAGAGCAGCTTAGGGAGCAATATGCGTTAGTCCCGCAAGAGTCGGTAATTTTCGCCACCAATGTATTTGAAAATGTCCGTTACGGACGAGTCGATGCAAGTAAAGAAGAAGTGGTTCAAGCATGTATAACGGCAAAAGCAGATGACTTTATAAGAGAGCTTTCAGATGGCTATGATACTTATCTTGGTGAGCGCGGGGTTAAGTTATCGGGCGGCCAAAAACAGCGAATAGCCATTGCCAGAGCCATATTAGCTGATAGACCGATATTGTTATTGGATGAAGCAACTAGTGCTTTAGATGCGGTTAGTGAAGTTAAGGTAAAACAAGGCTTGGATAATTTAATGGCAGGCAGAACCACATTAATTATTGCTCATAGGCTGGCTACAGTGATTAATGCAGACCGTATTATTGTGCTTGAGAAAGGGCAGGTTGTTGCACAAGGCACCCATCAAGAGTTAATGCTATCCAGTGATGTTTATAAAGAGTTTGCCAGTTTGCAGTTGCTGACTGAGCAGTGTTAACTTGAGCATTATTTGAGTTAATCTCGATATGATAAAAACGCCGTTATCCAAAGAGGATAACGGCGTTTTTGCTTTAAAAAATTAAGCTTGTTTTGCTAGTTTATTTCCTAATTAAAAGCCTAGTTTAATTACTGGTATAAACATTAGTTTAATCGCTTAGATTTAATCACTTAGGATAACCAAAGGGAATTACGTTCTAAGCTCGCGACGTAAAATTTTACCCACTGTGCTTTTTGGTAATTGCTCTGTGAATTCAATAATGCGAGGGATCTTATAAGCGGTTAATTGGCTGCGGCAATAATCAGAAATGAGCTGTTTAGTTTGAGCCTCATCTATTGATGCTTCTTTTAGTACTATGACAGCCTTAACCGCTTCACCTGATTTATCATCGGCTACACCTACTACAGCGCATTCAAGTATTAACTCATTTTGTGATAATACATCTTCAACTTCATTAGGATAAACGTTAAAGCCCGATACGATAATCATGTCTTTCTTACGATCGACTATTTTGTGAAACCCTTCTTCAGTGGCTACCGCAATATCACCGGTTTTAAAGTAGCCGTCAGCAGTCATCACTTTTGCAGTTTCTTCAGGCTTTTCCCAATATCCTTGCATGACTTGCGGTCCTTTAACGGCTAGCTCTCCTGCATCACCTAGCGCGACTTCTTCATCGTTGATACCCAGTATTTTGACATCTGTTTCCAGTACTGGCTTGCCGATAGTGCCAAGTTGCTGGAACCCTGGTGCATTCAAGCTCACAACCGGTGACGTTTCTGATAATCCATAACCTTCTGAAATCATGCAGCCGGTTGTTTTTTGCCAAACGTCCGCAGCAGCACTAGTGAGAGCAGTACCGCCAGAGATAGTAATGGTTAACTTACTAAAATCGAGTGCTTGAAAGTCAGGTTGATGACAAAGACCCACAAATAAAGTATTCAAGCCTGCAAACCCAGTAAAAGGATAACTTGCCATGGTTTTAATAAGCCCGCCAATATCACGTGGATTCGGAATTAATACCGAGCAACTACCTGACTCAAAATAGAGAACTAGGTTAACCATAAAGGCGTAAATGTGATAAATCGGCAATGGTGCAACAAAAATATCTTTACCTGGTGTCATGGTGCTAGCAATACGAGATTTAACTTGTGCTGAATTGGCTAACATATTACGGTGTGACAGCATCGCACCTTTAGATAAACCTGTGGTGCCGCCTGTGTATTGCAGTGCTGCTAAATCAGTTTGTTGAGGTTTTACGGGGGAGTATTCTGCTTGATCACCGAGAGCTAACATCTGATTGAATTCGATTTTGGCAAAGGGTGTTTCAGGCTGTGGCTGCGGGTTGATTAAATCCAGAGCATGGGTGCTAATAACCAGTGAGATATCGGTTTTTTCAATGACATTATTCAACGTAGGCAGCAGATCTGATAGCACGACTAACGCTTTGGCACCTGAATCATTGAATTGGTGTATGAGTTCTCGCTCTGTGTATAACGGGTTGGTATTAACAATTATCAACCCTGCTCGAATAGCCCCATAAGCTGCAATGACAAATTGAGTGATATTAGGTAATTGAATAGCTATCCGATCACCTGCAACTAATGAGCTTTGGTTTTGAATGTAAGCAGCAAATTGACGAGATGCCTGCTCAATTTCACTAAATGTGGTTTGTTTGCCTAAACAGGCATAAGCCACATTATCCCCATAACGTTGGCAAGTTTGCTCGATTAAGTCGACCAGAGACTGGTACTGGTTTAGATCAAGCTTTGTATCTGCATCATATGCCATGTCTACCACCTTATTTTTTTATTTTTTACAGGTAATCAAACGAGCGTTTAGATTAGTGCTGTTTTGTATAAAAGGTCAACACAATTATCAATTATCGCTTTAATAAATATAGAGTTTTTACTCCATTTTATTTTGGCAGCTATTTATACAACTAAAGTGCAATTGATGGTTTTATAAACTGGTTACGGACATTTACCTAGGTCTTTCTAATTAAGTTATCGCTTAATTGCAGGTTATTAAACTGCTTCAGGAGGTGTAAGGTGGTTTTTTTAGTTTAATTATCTAATTCTTGGTTCAAAAGCCGTTGATTATTTTGACTAATAATAGAAATTGTTAGCAATTAGGTTTTATTTGTTATAGAAATGTAACTGCAAATGGAGTTACTTCATTTTGGGAGAGACAGAAATTTAATCAACTTGTGTGATTTAAACACCTGTCACAAGCGCATAAATATAATAAAGAGACACAAATGATGACTAATCTTAAAAAAAGGAAGTTTGGCTTAAATTCGCTAAGTCTTGCCGTAACAGTTGCTTTAGCTGGCTCTGTTATATCTACACAAGCAATGGCAGAAGATGAAGAAGTCGCAGAGAATGTAGAAAAAATTGCCGTTGTTGGTAGCCGTGCAGCACCTCGCTCAGTGGGTGAATCACCGGTACCAGTTGATATTATTAGTGCTGATGATCTAAGAAAAAATGGCTCAACTGACATGATTGATATGTTGGTAACCTCAGTCCCCTCATTTAACTCACGTGCACAACCTATTAGTGATGCTGCAACACTTGTGCGTCCAGTAAACCTACGTGGTTTACCATCTGACAGTACTTTGATTCTAGTAAATGGTAAGCGCCGCCACCGAGCCTCTGTCATTGCTTTCCAAGGTGGTGGTATCAATGATGGTGCCCAAGGCCCCGATATTTCAGTTATTCCAAGTATTGCACTAAAGCAAGTCGAAGTGCTTCGTGACGGAGCTGCAGCGCAATATGGCTCAGATGCGATTGCTGGTGTGATGAATTTCCAGTTAAAAGATAGCGCTGAAGGCGGTTCAATTAGCATCAGTCAAGGTGAATACTATGAAGGTGATGGTGCTACTACAACGATAGACGGCAACATTGGCTTACCTTTAACAGATGCAGGTTTCGTTAATATCAGTGCGCAATATAAAACTGCTGATGCAACCAGTAGAAGTGTTCAACGTCCTGATGCGGCGAACTTAATAGCCCAGGGTAATGACAACGTAAATGATCCTGCACAAGTTTGGGGTAACCCAGAAATTAATGATGATTATACTGTGTTTGTAAATGCAGGTTTTGACCTGAATGATAAGCATCGTATTTATGCTTTTGGTAACGTATCTTCACGCGAGGCTATTGGTGGTTTCTATTACCGTAATCCCCATAACCGCGGAAATGTTTATTCAGTTGATGGTGGTGAGAACTTATTAGTAGGTGCGGTCAATGGAGACCAGTCAACTTGTGCTGCAGTACCTATTCCCAAAAATGCAGATGGCTCCGATGGAAATGTGCTAGATACTGCTGCATATGCAGCAATGGTAGCTGATGCTAACTGTTTTGCAATGAACCAAGTACGTCCAGGCGGTTACACGCCACAATTTGCTGGTACTATTGAAGATATGTCTTTCTTTGCTGGTGTTGAAGGCGAGTTTGGCGACTGGATGTATGACGCAAGTGCAGGCACTGGCTCAAACAAATCAAGCTTTAGTTTATATAACTCGTTAAACCCTTCACTTGGTCTAGCCGCTAATCCAGAAGATACTCAAACTGATTTTGATACTGGTGCTTATGAGCAAGTAGAAACCACTGTCAATTTGGATTTCTCTCGCTTCTTTACTCTAGGTTCAGTTGAAGATATTAGTTTTGCGACAGGTTTTGAATGGCGTGAAGAGTCATTTGAAATTACCCAAGGGGAAGAAGCATCTTGGATAGCGGGTCCGTATGCTGATCAAGGTTTTAATATTGGTTCTCATGGTTTTAAAGGGTTTGGTCCTGAAGCAGCGGGTAAGAATGACCGTAGTAATATTGGTATCTATGCAGATGTTGAAGCCTATTTAACTGATGACTGGTTATTAGGTGTTGCACTTCGTTATGAAGATTTCTCAACCTTTGGCGATACGTTAAATTATAAAATTTCAACTCAATATTCATTCACTGATTATTTATCAGTGCGTGCATCGCACAGTACAGGGTTTAGAGCGCCAACTGTAGGCCAAGAAAATGTTGTTAACACTCAAACCTCGATTGTTAATGGTGATTTGATCCAGACCTTTATTGCACCTCCAACGGATCCATTAGCGGCATTTTATGGCGGTGAAGTGTTAGAGCCTGAAGAGTCAGTTAACTATGCGATTGGTACTGTGTTTGAGTATGACGATTTCTTCTTAACTGTTGATTACTACAACATTGAAGTGACAGGGCGTATTGCTCAGTCAAGCCAGATTGCGGTTGAACCTGAAGATTATGATGACTTACGTGATGCAGGTGTTGAGTTTCCTGAATTAATTTCTGCAGTAACTTATTACACCAATGATTTTGATACAACGACTCAAGGTGTTGATATCGTAGGTTCATATGAAACTGAGTTACTTGCCGGTGACACTATGTTTAGCCTTGCATATGGCTGGACTGACACAAATGTCGATAAGTTTGACCCTAATACAACTGACGAAGGTAAGGTTCGCCGCTTAGAAGACGGTATTCCAGCACATCGTGCGACGCTAACATGGGGCCAAACGTGGGATGACGTAAGTATCTCGTTACGTGGTAATTACTTTGGTGAGTACTATGCAACTCATGCAGATGACACGTCTGATTGGGGGTCTGAAACAGCGGATTCAGCTGTCACCATTGACTTAGAAGTGAGCTATACCATGTTTGAACAGTTGACTCTGTCTGTTGGCGCTAACAACTTGTTTGACCAAAAAGCGCAAGAACTTAAAGATGGTACCAAAGGCGAGCTAGGTGCAGTTTACTATGAAAGTGGTCCATTTGATTACAATGGTGGATTTTACTACGGTAAATTAAGTTACGTGTTCTAAAGGCATTTTAAGGTTTGAACAAAAAAGACTGCTTAGGCAGTCTCAGACTGCTGACAAAGCCCTAGACATTCGTCTAGGGCTTTGATCTAATAGAAGTACAGATAATAACCAAGTTTATCATCATGCTTCGAGAGCCTAGTCCACAACAATAT
>NZ_JAKILD010000022.1 GCF_023283825.1 Shewanella olleyana
TACTCAGTTCATATCCCATTATTTTACGACTGAACGCATCGGTTACTAGAGATAGGTAATGAACACCTTGGTCTGATTGAACATACGTTATATCACTTACAAACACCTCTTCTGGCATTGTTGGGTGATACTCCTTTAGTAAATTCGGATGTTTTTTCATCCAGTGTTTACTGTGAGTGGTCTTAGTGTAGTTACGCTTCGGTTTGACGAGTAAACCTTCTTCTTTTAAGTAGCTAAAGAAGTTATCCCGTCCAAGTTTAATCCCTTTCTCAATGAACTTAGGCTTAAGTAGAAAATAGAGCTTCTTGCCACCTATCCGAGGCATAAATCGGCGGATATCTAGCACCATTGCTTTGACTGGTGCTAATACCACAACTCGACAATGGGCTCTCGCTTCTCTTTGGTAAATCGCTTGCCTTGTTATACCAAGCAGCTTACAAGCCCGATTTAAGCTTGTTACTTTCTGTTTTTGAAGACTTCTCGCTCCCTGGCTAAGTACTTTTTTCTTAGGCCTGCTCCATATTCTGCATCGATAATATCGACAGCTTCATTAAGCAATAAATTACGCAAATGCTCATCTTCAAGCTCCTTTTCAAGGCGCTTTATCTTTTGAGCTGGCGTTTCTTTAGCATAGATTGTTTTAGGCATAGTCATTCTCACTGGCTGAGTCCAGTCCATCTTACCGTGCTTTCTGAGCCATGTAAGTACCGTGGAACGACCTTGAATGCCATAGGTTGTTTGAGCTTGTTTATAAGTCATGTCGCCTTTTTCTACAGCTGCGACAACTTGTAATTTAAAGCCTAATGAATAATCTCGTTGTGTTCGTTTAATACGAGCGGGTATTGGTGTTGACATAATAAAGTCCTAAATGTGTAAACACATTTCAGGACAAGACATATCGAATAAAAAAGCCGATGAGTTAATCATCGGCTTTTATATATTCATAAGTCATCAAACATCTACTTAAAAGAATTAAGTTAAAACATAACTAAAGGTGCAGTAATATATCAGTTGGCTTACTTGCTGTAGCGGTCGGATTTTGACTCAGTAGGTCTTCCAAACTGTGCGCACCATAGGTCACTGCGATACTGCTCACACCGGCATTATTAGCCATTGCAATGTCTAACTTAGAATCGCCAATCATTACTGCTTGCTCTGGTGGCACATTGAACTCTTCTAATAGAGAAGTGATCATTGAAGGATGTGGTTTAGACTCAGCTTCATCAGCTGAGCGTGTCGCCACAAAATATTGCCCTAAACCAGTTTCAGCTAACATGCGATCAAGTCCAGCTCTGCGCTTGCCTGTTGCGATAGCAAGTGTATGCCCTGCTGCTTGAATTTGAGTTAACACAGATTCAATACCTTCAAATAAAGGCGAAGGCGTTGAATTAATATTTAAATAATAATTTTTATATGCTTCAAGCAAGTCATCATATTTATCAGCGTTATCAGGGAACAACTTTTCCATTGCAGGTAAAATTGATAGACCGATAATATCCCGCACCTGCTGCTCGCTAGGCACTAGCAAACTTAACTCTTGCGCGACACTTTGCATGCAATCGACAATTTTGCCGATTGAATCCATTAAGGTGCCATCCCAATCAAATATGACTAACTGATACTGCTTCATCTTGTCTGCCTTTATGCGCGCTTTAATTTCTCTAGTGTTGATTGCAAAATATCATCTAATGGTGCTTTGACTATTTTGACTTCATCGTTTTCAGGATGAATAAATTTAAGCTCTGCTGCATGTAAGAACAAACGGTTCAATCCTTTCTCACGCATTGAATCATCAAATTTTTGTTCGCTATATTTATCATCACAAGCAATCGCATGTCCTGCATACTGACAATGAACACGAATTTGGTGAGTACGACCTGTTACCGGGCTGGCTTTAACTAAAGTACAACCATGATAGCGTTGCATTATTTTGTAACGGGTTTCTGAAGGTTTACCTTCCTGATTAACGCGCACTATGCGTTCACCTGATTTAAGCGTGATTTTAAGCAGAGGGGCTTTAACGACTTTATCTTTTGCTTGCCAATCACCACGCACAAGCGCCATATAATCTTTTTGCATGGTCTTTTTACGTAATTGGTCATGCAAATGTTTTAGTGCACTTCGTTTTTTGGCAATAAGTAAAACGCCAGATGTATCTTTATCTAGACGGTGAACTAATTCCAAAAACTTTTGTTGAGGTCGTAAAGAACGAAGACCTTCAATCACACCAAAATCAACACCGCTGCCACCATGAACAGCAATACCCGCAGGTTTATTCAAAACAATAAGGTGATTGTCTTCATGAATAATACGCGTCTCTAACTGAGTCACTTTAGATAATTTTGGCGACGGAGCTGTACGATGATCTTTCTCAGCCATTCTTACTGGCGGAATACGCACCACATCATCAATCTGTAATTTATACTCAGGTTTTATCCTTTTCTTATTTACACGCACCTCACCTTTACGCACGATTCTGTAAATCATGCTTTTAGGTACACCTTTTAATTTGGTGAGGAGAAAATTATCAATGCGTTGTTCAAAGTGATCTTCATCAATGGTGACCAACTGAACTTTTGTGGGAGTTTCTGTATTCATGATGCGCCTATAGTAATTACGGCGCACATTGTACCCTAACTTTAACTTCGATGGGACAATAAGAATTCGTTGTTTTGATTGCTGTATAAATTGTTTATTGCTATATTTGCGCAGTGATTGAGGATAAACAGTGAATAAAATGTTCACAACCTCAATTTATTAAGGTGTTTTTTCAGTAGAATTCATGAGCACGGCAGGTCGCAAATCATTGATTTGCAGACTGTAAACATCACAAAGCAATAAGAATTGCTTTTACAGTTAAACCGTCTGTTTCATCATTATTTACAAAGTTTTCCTGAAAAATTACACCCCCCAAATTCGAACAAATTTTAGCTTGTCATCAAACAGACAGATTCGACTTGGGCATTACCGGATAAGAAATTTAAATTTATGGGGTTCGTTGGTCATTAACAACGAGGTCCTTGTTTTTGTAATCATTAAAAAATAAGCCATAAATAGGATGCGACACGCAGCGAATGCGTCTTACAGCAATGCGCACCTAACTTGCCTAAAAACCAGCCGCGAGGCTTTGTGAAGAATAATTTTAGGCCCGTAATGCAACGATAAGTCTTTGTTTGATGACCTTATTAGAAGAATTAAGTCATCATGAAACGTATGTTAATTAATGCAACTCAATCGGAAGAGTTGCGCGTTGCCCTAGTAGATGGGCAACAATTGTATGATCTGGATATCGAAAGCCCAGGCCATGAACAAAAAAAATCAAATATCTATAAAGGCACCATTACTCGCGTAGAACCTTCATTAGAAGCTGCGTTTGTTGACTACGGCGCTGATCGTCACGGTTTCCTTCCGCTTAAAGAAATCGCACGCGAATACTTCCCTAAAGGTTACTCTTTCCAAGGCCGTCCAAATATCAAAGAAGTGGTATCTGAAGGTCAGGAAGTCATCGTTCAAATCGACAAAGAAGAACGTGGTAATAAAGGCGCAGCCTTAACTACATTCATCTCTCTTGCTGGCTCTTACTTAGTATTAATGCCTAACAACCCACGTGCTGGCGGTATTTCACGTCGTATCGAAGGTGATGAGCGTACTGAGCTTAAAGCGGCAATGTCAGAGTTATCTGTACCAAATGGTATGGGTCTGATTGTACGTACTGCTGGTGTTGGTAAAGATGCTGCTGAATTAAAGTGGGATCTTAAAGTTCTACAACATCACTGGGATGCGATTCAAGAAGCGGCTCAAAGCAAGCCTGCACCATTCTTAATTCACCAAGAAAGTAACGTGATTGTCCGCGCAATCCGAGATTACTTGCGCCGTGATGTTGGTGAAATCCTAATTGACCACCCACGTATTTTTGAAGAAGCAAAACAACACATTGGTCTAGTTCGCCCTGATTTTGTCGATCGTGTTAAGCGTTACGAATCAGAAGTGCCATTGTTTACTCACTTCCAAATTGAATCTCAAATTGAGTCTGCTTTCCAACGTGAAGTGCGTTTACCTTCTGGTGGTTCAATCGTTATTGACCCAACTGAAGCATTAACGTCTATCGATATTAACTCTGCCCGCGCAACTAAAGGCGGCGATATCGAAGAAACAGCACTGAATACAAACCTTGAAGCCGCTGATGAAATTGCACGTCAATTACGTCTACGTGACTTGGGTGGTTTAGTGGTTATCGATTTCATCGATATGACCCCTGTTAGACATCAACGTGAAGTTGAAAACAGAATGCGTGATGCCGTTCATTTAGACCGTGCACGTGTTCAATTAGGTCGTATTTCTCGCTTTGGTTTGATGGAAATGTCACGCCAGCGTCTTCGCCCTTCTCTTGGTGAGTCAGCAGGTCATTTATGTCCACGCTGTCATGGTCAAGGTACTATTCGTAGTACTGAATCGTTAGCACTTTCTATTCTTCGTTTAATGGAAGAAGAAGCGATTAAAGAAAACACCTCACAAATTGAAGCGGTTGTACCAGTAGATGTTGCTGCGTTCCTATTAAACGAGAAACGTAAAGCAATTCGCATCACTGAAGAACGCCACAATGTTGAAGTGTACGTTATTCCAGATTCTCACATGACAACACCTGATTACCGTGTATCTCGCTTAAGAAGCGACGATGAAATGGTTGAGTCAAGCTACAAGCGTGTAGAAAAGCCTGAAGCTAAGTTATATGAGCCACGTAAGCTCGAACGTGCAGAAGCACAACAGCCTGCGATTAAAGGTTTTGGAACGCCAAAAAACGCTGCACCTCAACCTGCAGCAGAGCAACCTGCTAAAGCGGCAGTTCAAGCGCCATCAGAGCCTGGTTTCTTCTCTAAAATGGTTTCTGCAATTAGCAAACTGTTCTCATCTGATGAACCTGCTAAAACTGAATCTAAGCCATCAGATAAGAACCGTAAAGACGGTCAAAACAACCGCCGCAACCGTCGTAATGACTCTCGTCGTAACGATAACCGCCGCAACCGTAATGACAATCGTAGCGACAATCGCAATGATGCTGAAAATAAAGGCAGAGACAACAAGGGCCGTAATAAAAAGTCTGACAGAGATGTTGCTAACAAAGAGCAAGATAAACGTCAGAACAAAAATGACCCTAAAGCTAAAGTAGCTAAGCCTCAAGCTGAAAAAACTCGCACCGAAGGTGAGAAGTCACCTAAGCAAGAAGCAGCAAGAGAACGTCGTCAACGTCGTAACATGCGCCGTAAAGTTCGTATTGAAAACGAACAAAATGAAGCTAAGTTAAATGAAGTTGATGCAACTGAAAGCAATGCATCATTAGAAGCAGCTAAACCTACTGCTACTGAACAGACAGCTAAGCCAACTCGCACTCGTCGTCCAAGAAAAGACAACACTGCGAAAACTGAGACAGTTGAAACTGCAACATCAGAATCTTCCAAAGATGCGCAAGTTGTTAAAGTTGAAAAAACAGAAACTGCCACTGAAGCTAAAGTTGAAACTCCTGCAGTTGAAACCTCTGCAGTAGAAACAACTACGGAAACAGCTGTTGTAGAATCTACAAGCTCGGCGCAAGCCGCTTCTCCAGCAAAAGTTGAAGCTGTTGCAGAAGCGACAGAAGAAACTAACGCAGAAGACAATGAAGAAAAACAAGGTCAACGTCGTAGTCGTCGTAGCCCGCGCCACCTTCGCGCTGCAGGTCAACGACGTCGCCGTGATGAAGATGAAACATCTCCAGCAACAGCGGTATTCACACCAGTTGATGAACTTGAGAAACAACTTGATGCAGAACAAGCTGCCCAAGCTGTTGAAGTTAAGTCTGAGGCTCCAGCTGTCGAAACAGCGCCAGTAGCTGAAGAAGTTAAAACTGAAACTCCTGTAGCTCAAGAGCCAGTAGCTGAAGAAGTTAAAACTGAAGCACCTGTTGTTCAAGAGCCAGTCGTTGAAGAAGTTAAAGCTGAAGCGCCTGTTTCACAAGAACCTGTCGTTGACACTCCAGCAGTAGAAACGCCAGTTGTTGAAGTACCGGTAGTGGAAGAAGTTAAAGCAGAGACACCTAAAGCACCAGCAAAAGACAATTCTATTGCTTCTGCACCGATGGCTAAGCCCGCAGCGATTCAACGTAAAGTTGTTGCTACTCCAGCTGCTGAAGCAAAGGTAGAAGCTAAAGTTGAAGCGCCGGCTAAAAAACCTGCAACCGCTAGCCGTTTCGGCTCAATGGTGATGTCTGATACCACTAAACCTGTTTCTGAAGTGCGTACTCAGCAAGCTATACCTAAAGGTCGTGAATATGAAAAATCACAGCCTGATGCTGAGTTAGCAAAATCTAAAGTAGCAAACAGCGCTTCATCTGATACTACCAAGGCATAAACCCTTGAATTAATTCAGACAAAGCTCAAATTAAAAAACCACGCTCAATAGCGTGGTTTTTTTATGTTTATAGTTTGATTAAATTACAATTTGTACTCAATTAAGTTTAAATTCAGGTTTAGTGAATCGTTAAATTTTGTTAACATGCTCACACTTTTTGTTATCAAACACTTCAATTATTTTCAGAGGCTAAATGTTCGATTTACTTCGTCACAAAACCAGCAGTAGTAAAGCCGATATATTATCTGGGCTAACTGTTGCTCTAGCGCTCATTCCAGAAGCTGTTGCTTTTGCATTTGTCGCTCAAGTTGAACCTATGGTGGGTTTATACGCCGCCTTTATTATGGGCATTATTACGGCTGTTATTGGTGGACGTCCGGGGATGATCTCTGGTGCAACGGGCGCAATGGCAGTTGTAATGGTATCTCTGGTTGTCGAACATGGAGTGCAATATCTATTCGCTGCTGTGGTGCTCGCGGGGATTATTCAGATTTCTGCTGGGATATTCAAACTCGGTAAGTTTATTCGCATAGTCCCTTACCCAGTAATGATTGGATTTGTGAATGGTTTGGCTATTGTGATTTTCTTAGCTCAGCTTGGACAGTTTCAAGTCAAAGATGCGGCTGGAAATATGGTATGGCTTGAACAAGGGCCTTTAATGGTCATGTTAGGTCTTGTTGCGCTAACTATGGCCATCATCCATTTTTTACCTAAGCTAACGACAGCAATCCCGTCTTCACTGGTAGCAATTTTAACGGTAACAGCCATTGTTGTTGGATTAGATTTAGATACTCGAAACGTTCTCGACTTCTTAAAAACCATGAGCGGTGATGCAAATGCAACGATTGCAGGTAGCCTACCTTCATTTGCGATTCCAAGTGTACCATTTAACTTAGAAACACTTTATATCATTTTGCCTTACGCATGTATTCTTGCAGCTGTTGGCTTAATTGAGTCGTTACTGACATTAACAGTGATTGATGAAATGACTAACAGCCGTGGCCGTGGTAACAAAGAATGTGTAGGCCAAGGTGTTGGTAATATCACCAGTGGCTTCTTTGGCGCTATGGGTGGTTGTGCGATGATTGGTCAATCAATGATTAACATTAACTCTGGTGGTCGGGGTCGTTTATCTGGCATAACCGCAGCACTTGCACTATTAGCCTTTATTTTATTTGGCGCAGCCTTCATTGAAATCATCCCACTCGCAGCTTTGGTTGGTGTGATGTTCATTGTTGTACTTGGTACGTTCGAATGGGCCAGCTTTAAAGTTATGCGCAAAGTCCCTAAGCATGATGCCTTTGTGATTGTATTGGTGACAACCGTCACGGTATTTACCGACTTAGCGTTTGCAGTGTTCGTTGGTGTTATCGTTTCTGCATTAGTATTTGCTTGGGAACATGCTAAACACATTAACGTTGAAACCAGTACGGATGCCAATGGCTGGAAAGTGTATAAACTTAATGGTCCATTATTCTTCGGTTCAGTATCGAACTTCCTAGAATTATTTGATGCTGAAAACGATGCTGAAGATGTGATTGTGGATTTCCAAAATTCACGTGTTGCAGATCATTCTGCATTAGATGCTATTGATACATTAGCTGAACGTTACGTGACAGCAGGTAAACGATTACACCTAAGACATTTAAGTGGTGACTGTAAAGAGTTACTTCATAAGGCTCGTGACTTAGTTGAAGTTAACGTGATTGAAGATCCACATTACAAAGTGGCTGATGATGCATTGGATTCATAATTTGAACTTTGTTTCAGATAAAAGTTAAATCAAAAAAAGCGAACTAATTAGTTCGCTTTTTTAATGGCATTAATTGACGAGTCACCTTATCTAGGGCCTGTTGATCTTTCAAGGCTATTTTTGCAGTGAATTGTTGGCCATTTATACAAGGCAGAGACTTTGTGGTGTAGTTATTCTACATAAAAAGTCGATAACGCAGTAAAAATGGCCAACAAACGCTGCCCAAAGGGTTCGACTAAAAGCGTTTTACTCTTTGTTGGATGCATCTTTGTGAATAAAAGGTGCTTAGATGACTAGGCATCAATCCATCCGCCTCAATTAAAACGCTTTTATTTCGAACAAAACTTAACCAGTAAAGATCAACAGACCCTAGCAAGTGTTATTCTTTTTTTAACAGCGCTTCAAATTGTTTCATCGCTTTTTCAAACTTCGGCTTAATTAACAGCTGGCAATAAGGTTGTTCGGCGTTTTTAGCAAAGTAATCATCATGGAAGTTCTCTGCGTGATAAAAAGCTTCATACATACTAACTTCTGTCACAATTGGTTTAGGCCAAATGCCCTGCTGGATTAATTTACTAATCGCAATCGTCGCGGCATCGACTTGCTCAGCATTATGAGTAAAGATCACTGAGCGATACTGCGGCCCTTTATCATTGCCTTGCTGATTTAATGTGGTGGGATCATGTATGGCAAAAAACACAGATAGCAATGTGTTGTAACTAATGACTTTCGGGTCAAATTTCACCTGAATAACTTCAGCATGGCCTGTTACTCCACTACATACTGCATCGTAATGAGCATCTTCAGTCGTTCCACCGCTATAGCCTGAATAGACACTTTCTACACCGTCGAGTCGTTGAAATACCGCCTCGATACACCAAAAGCAACCAGCACCCAATGTCGCAAGTTGTAATGCCTTGGTGGCACTAGACTTTTCAGCTTCAATGTCTTCGTAGCTTTTAAACACCATAGACACTGAATTGACGCAATGCCGCATATTTTTACCAGTCAACATTTCACCTTTAAACACATGCCCAAGGTGACCACCACATTCATGGCAAGTTATCTCTGTTCTCTGGCCATCGGCATCGAGTGTTCGTTTAATGGCACCATGGATTTCATCATCAAAGGCTGGCCAGCCACAAAATGCATTAAACTTATGCTCACTTTTGTACAAAGGCGCTAAGCACTTTTTACATAAATACAAGCCTTCAACTTCATGATTGACGTATTCTCCACTAAATGGACGTTCAGTTCCTTTCTGCTCAATGACATACTTTTCAAACTCAGTTAATTCATTCATTTGCATCGTCCTAACTTCAATCTTGGCCTTCTTACTGTAAAGCAAAATTTTAACAGATGGCAGTATGCCCAATAAAGATCACTATTTCGACTTATAAGACCTGTTTTTAGATCAAAAAATTGCGACAAAGTGTGACCAAGGTTAAAATCACGTTGGGTCAAATAAAACAATAAGTAGAAAATATGAAATTAGAAACAATTGATTACCGCTCAGAAGGTTGTGCTAAACAATTTGTCGAATCTTTAAGAGACACCGGCTTTGGCGTGTTATCAAACCATCCAATCAGTAAAGAGCTAGTCGAAACCATCTATAAAGAATGGTACGAGTTCTTTCAGTCTGAACAAAAAAATGATTTTTTATTTAAACCAGAAACACAAGATGGCTTCTTCCCAGCTTCGATTTCTGAAACAGCCAAAGGCCATAGCGTAAAAGATATCAAAGAATATTTTCACGTTTATCCTTGGGGACGTATTCCAGAATCATTAAAAGCGAATATTCTTGCTTATTACCAGCACGCAAATGATTTAGCAGCAGAGCTATTAGGCTGGATTGAAGAATATGCCCCAGCTGATGTTGCTGCTAAGTTCTCAATTCCGCTACCAGCGATGATTGCTGAAAGTGAAAAGACTTTGCTTCGTGTACTGCATTACCCTCCTATGGCGGGTGATGAAGAGCTCGGCGCTATTCGCGCAGCAGCCCATGAAGACATCAATCTAATCACCGTTTTACCTGCGGCTAACGAGCCAGGTCTTCAAGTACAAACTAAAGATGATAGCTGGATTGATGTACCAAGTGACTTTGGTAATATCATTATCAATATCGGTGACATGTTGCAAGAAGCTTCTGGTGGTTATTACCCATCAACATCACATCGAGTCATTAATCCAGAGGGAACGGATAAAACTAAATCACGCATTTCATTGCCATTATTTTTACATCCAAACCCTGAAGTTGTGTTATCTGAGCGCTATACTGCAGATAGCTATTTAATGGAAAGATTACGCGAGCTTGGTGTTATTTAAGTTCTAATGTTAATCCAACAAGTTAAAAGCGCCAATTGGCGCTTTTTTTTATCATTTAGCGGCATAACAAGGTAGAATATGCCCCCTTTGTTGGAAGTGGTTTTAAAAAAGGCAAACACATGGCAATTCAATGGTACCCAGGACACATGCACAAAGCTCGAAAAGAGATTGAAGAGGCAATGCCTCAAGTCGATCTTGTCATCGAAGTATTAGATGCACGTATTCCCTTTAGTAGTGAAAACCCTATGGTTTCGACCTTAAGGGGCGATAAGCCATGTATTAAACTACTAAACAAATCTGACTTAGCAGATCCAAAAATCACCGCACGTTGGATTGAATATCTAGAACGTGAACAGGGCGTTAAAGCCACTGCGATTACGACATTGCAACCTGGTCAAGTCAAAAGTATTCCAGATATTTGCCGCAAGCTAGTGCCTTCACGAGATAAACTAGAAAAAGACATTCGTACCATGATCATGGGTATTCCGAATGTGGGTAAATCTACCATTATTAATACCCTTGCAGGACGTACATTAGCTAAAACGGGTAATGAGCCAGCAGTCACTAAACGTCAGCAACGCATTAATTTAAAAAACGGTATTGTACTGTCTGACACGCCAGGTATTTTGTGGCCAAAAGTGGACAATGAAGCCAGTAGTTACCGCTTGGCAGTCACTGGCGCAATTAAAGATACCGCGATGGAATATGAAGATGTGGCCATGTTTGCGGCTGAGTATTTCCTGCATGCCTACCCTGATGAGATTTGCGAGCGTTATAAACTTAAATCGCTGCCAGAAACCGACATTGAGTTACTGGAAGAAATTGGTCGTAAACGTGGTGCATTGAGACCTGGCGGTCGAATCGATTTACACAAAGCCTCTGAATTACTGCTTCATGAATTCCGTTCAGGTAAAACAGGTTTACTCACTTTAGAAACACCAGAAATGGCTGAACTAGAGAAGGCAGAAGTTGCACGGGTAATGGCAGAAAAAGAAGCAATCAAACAACAAAAACTTGAGCAAGAAAGATTAAAGCGCTCTGGTAAACGCCATCAAAATGATTAAGTTCCAGCTTAAGAAATTGAGTTAACTAAAACATAAAAATTAAAGGCTTATCATTGGGTAAGCCTTTTTTATTGACCAAATTTTAATAGTAGATTTTTATATGAAACTTTTAATAAAATAAAAGACTTTTCATAATGACACTCACTTACCAGTAACGCGCTTTAACTGTCATCTTTAAATTTCAAATTAGTACTAAGCTTTAAACATTAAATAAGTGCTAATGTTTAATTTGTTGTGCCAAACTCCCTAAACTCGCATCAAGTAAATCTAGCACCACTTCAAATCCATTTTCTCCGCCATAATAAGGATCTGGAACTTCTGTTACTCCCCCAACCTCCTCATTTGCAAAGGATAAAATCAGCTTTATCTTGTGTTGATAATTGGCAGGGCAACGAATTAGCAAGTCTTCAAGGTTACTATCATCTGCAGCAAGAATTAAATCAAAATGCTTAAAGTCCTCATCGGTGACTTTCCTTGCCTGCATGCCAGAAAAATCTAGACCTCTGGCTTCACCAGCTTTAATTGAGCGAGGATCTGGCGGGTTCCCCTGATGATATGCCGCAGTGCCTGCTGAATCGATATCAAGCTTAAGCTGTAATGCTTGTGCTTTTTCTCGAAACACCGCTTCTGCACTTGGTGAGCGGCAAATATTACCGAGACATACAAATAGCACTGACTTTACTTGGCTCAAATCAAGCGGATTATGTTGATTATCTTTAATGCTGGTTTTCAATATAGCATCCTATTATTTTTCTTCAGTTAGTTATATTCAGTTAGTGATATTGAGAATCGGTTGATTAATTTATTAAAATATAAATCACGCCTTAACAATATTGTTTATGGGTTAATTCATTTATCTTTATTCAGATCTTACTCTTAAAAAGTGAGCAAAACGCGGAATACCATTTTTAGTTAACCCTAAGTATTGATAGGTTACCACAGCGCCTATCTTCGGCGGATTAGCCCTATCGTTATCACTAAATCCGCTGCCAATCTTAAATCTTTTACCATCAGGCATTTCTACAGTAATAGCGCCCATTAATCCTGAAAACTTTCCTTTACCTTCAATATGCGAAATGACCACAGCTTCTGCATCATATCGTGGTTTTAACTTAACAATATCTCGACTTCGGCCAACTTTATATAACGCCGTTTTTTTATGGAGCATCAAACCTTCACCATCGAGTGCTATTACCCTATCAAGTTCTTGGTAAAGCCTTTCCTGAGTCGCAAACTCTTGCTGGGTGATGACTTGCATGTGTTTTGAATCAGCAGCAATTGTTATCATCTGCTTAACCCGCTCACTAAATTGTCCAATGTTTTCAGGTAAATCAAATATCATGAATTTAACTTCGCGCCATAACAAACTATCAGGTTTCTGACTTCGAGCTAAAGCTGAAATCGATTCAAAATTATTACGTTTTATCCACAACTCTCCATCTATCTTAATTGGCGGAAAGTCAGCAACAAACCAATCTGGTATCGTTATTTCTCTGCCAGAGCGAGACAACATATTACTGCCATTCCAATATCCGCGAACGCCATCAAGTTTTTCACTGACAAAATAATCTTTTACCTCTATATGATCTTGATAACGGGTCGCTAATTGAATAGGCGGGTTTTCAGCTGCGATAAGCTGTAGAGGAAATACAAAATAGATGAACAGAAATATAATAGACAGTAAATATCTTTGCATAGTAGCATCCTTGCTAGGGCCTGTTGATCTTTGCAGGTTAAGTTTTGTTCGAAATAAAAGCGTTTTAATTGAGGCGGATGGATTGATGCCTAGTCATCTAAGCACCTTTTATTCACAAAGATTCATCCAACAAAGAGTAAAACGTTTTAGTCGAACCCTTTGGGCAGCGTTTGTTGGCCATTTTTACTGCGTTATCGACTTTTTATGTAGAATAACTACACCACAAAGTCTCAGCCTTGTATAAATGGCCAACAATTCGCTGCAAAAATAACCTTAAAAAATCAACAGGCCCTAATAACATTTTTGAAAACAGATGATGTTGATCAGCAAAGCATTATTGCCATTCATTTAATTGCTGATGCTTTATCTTAGTCAAGTTATTGAGTTTGGCGCCCCTAACAAGCATTATTTGGCGCGGGATTCATTAAAAATAATAAAAGGAACATCAATGAAGCCAGTGAATAATCATGGATTCAAACGCGTTATTCGTGCAACTGGATTTTCAATTCAAGGACTTGCAAGTGCCTGGAAAAATGAAGCGGCATTTAGACAAGAGCTGATCATTGCTGTCATATTGTTTCCTATCGCAATATTCGCCAATGTCAGTTTTGTAGAATCAATATTAATGGTTATGACGCTGTTTATTGTGCTCATCACTGAGCTGTTAAACTCAGCGATTGAAGCCGTCGTCGATCGTATCAGTGATGAAATTCATCCTTTAAGTGGCCAAGCTAAAGATGTGGCATCTGCAGCGGTATTTTTAAGCTTAGCGCTATGCGCCATAACTTGGGGAGCAATTTTGCTCAAGGCTTACGTTTTCTAGATAGCAGTCTGCCATTTAGAACACTTTGCTTACCGATATATTTGGTCCGTCAACAATAGTAACGCTTGTTCTATTTCATCAATCCGTTCATTTTTAGTCCAGTGCGCCGCATAAATGTGTCTGCGCATGGGGTTAACTCCTGCAACAACAAACAATTTCCCTTGTTTAACCTTTTGCTCAACCATGGATTCAGGTAAAAAAGCACAGCCACCATTTTGTATCATAAATTCATAAGCAATCTGAGCAGAGCTAGTATGTAACACTGGCATAGGTAAGCAGGTCAATTCCTGCGCATGCATAATATTAAATGCGGTCCCCCAATCGACCTTTATATAAGGGGTTTGCTTAAGGTTTTCGAGTATTAAGTCTGGTTGGTTAGATACTAATATCAGATTAACCCTGTTCAATTTAGTGATTTCAATATCATCAATTCTTAAAGGGTCAAAACTTAGTGCAATATCTAGTGTTCTTTCTGATAACTGCTTCGACATGACAGCGGTTGTCACTACATCAGTTCTTAGTGAGACATCTTGTAAGCCTGAACATAAAGGTTGGATGAAATTGTTCAGATAGCTGTCCCAAACATTATGGCCAATACCTAATGTTAGTTGAACTGATTGGCTACTTGATAAAGAGACATCTTGCTTAGCACGTTCAACGGCGGTCAGCACTGCATTTGCATGCTCTAACATACGTTCACCTGCCGGTGTAGGCTGTATGTTATTACGCTCACGATCAAATAATGATACACCTAACAGTGTTTCCAACTGTTTAACTCTAAAACTCACTGCACTACGTGTTAAAAATAAATTATCAGCAGCTTTTCCAAAATGCCGAGTTCGGTAAACTTCTAAAAATGTTGTTAATAAATCTGTATCCATTTGGGGTTCATACTCAGAAGTGAATCTTTACAGTGATATTAATAACGCTTTATAGCAAAATTATTGCAAAGAGTAATTAGCCTAGATTGAGATTTATAAACCAGAATTTCAGTCGTTACACTATCAATATTTTGACAGGTAATGTCATTTCAAAAAAATTAACATTTTGTCAAAAAAATGACTGTAAATAATTTAAAATAAAGCGATTTATGCTAATTGTCTTCTAAATAAATATTCAGTTTTCATCATCAAAAACATATACCGACACCAAGTTAATCATTTACGCTAAAACAACTAAAATACAGTAACTTATATCATTATAACTAAAGTTGTAGCCCCGCAAAAAAAATACCCCTTACGAACAAACATTGATCTAGGATCAATTTATGCAATATTTACACTAACAAAACCTTCACATCTAGTTACATAATGCTAGTATTACTACACAAAAAGATACACCCCTGATTATCCAATAAAAATAATAAGCACAGTTTGCTCACCAAAGAGTACAAATTAAGTGCGGAGATAAAATGTTTAAGCGAGCTTCTTTAGGACTTTTAGCTTTGGTTTGTACAACAGGCCATGTAAAAGCGGATGAATACAAAATTACTATTGGTGCATTTTACGCTAGCTCAGATTCATCGATGCTAGTTAAAAGCGCTAAAGATACTGGTAATTACTATTTGCTCGATTTTGAAGATGACTTACTACTCACAGACGAACAATTCTTACCTTTCTTTGAATTTCATTACAGCTTTAATGATCGTCATAATATCTATTTAGATTGGAAGTCATTGCACCGTAACGCTGATACCGCCCAGTTAGGTTTTGATATCGAAATCCCTGAATTTGGTGATAATGATCAAAGCTTTTTAATCGATGGTAATGCCAAGTTATCGACAACCTTAAATATTGATATTTTACGCTTAGGCTATGGCTACGATATTTGGGAAGGTGACCACTATACTGTTGGTGCATCGATTGGTTTACATACCATGTTCATCGAAACGGTATTTGAAGGAACTATTGGTCTTTGTGAAGCAAACACTGATCCCAATAGCTTATGTGATACAGCCACGCTGACTCCAAGAGTTGTCGACAAGGCAATAACTGCACCTCTTCCTGATATTGGCGTATATGCCAGTTATGAATTTTTTCCAGGATGGGAATTTAGTACTCATGCACAATATTTTGCAATAAAATACGACAATATCAAAGGCTCGTTAGTTGATATTCGTGCAGGCGTCAAAGCCAAAATTTGTGAAGATTGGTATTTAACTCTGGCATATAATTACTATGATGTTGATATTGATCTTGAGAAATCACGCAGTGTTCAAGACAAAGAGTTTAGAACCTTGGATTACAATATCAACTACGGGTTTACAGGCCCCATGTTCGCGGTATCCTATTCATTTTAATTATATAAGCACCTAATGACAGGTGCTTTTTTATAGATTATGATTTAATAAATAAGCCACTTTTAAATATCATCACTCATCTATATTTAACTCATTAAATTTTGATAGCTGATTGTGGGCTCTACCTATTTGAGGGATTACATGTCAAATGACCTACTAAAAACTGCCGCTTTGAATTTAAAAAAAGCTGTTCCCTTGATGCTCAAACACAGTATTCCTACCACGCCAACCAATTATGCACTTTGGTATACTTATGTCTCCGAATCTAATCCTAAACTTAACCTTGCTTTAGATGTAGCTCTTTCACAAAATCAGCAATACTCTCCAGTTTCTAGTGAGTTACTTTACCGAGAGCATATCTCTGACCCCGTTGAATTAGACGTTCTTTCCATGAGGCAAAACTTGGATGCTATGGTGTGTGAGTTATCTCAATCCTTAAAAGACACCAACCATGACACCAATAATTTTCAATCAAAAATTGAGAAAGAGTTCAGCAAACTCAGCGAGCTTGAAAGTAAAGGTTTTTCACTTGAACAAGTCATTAAGGTCGTAAGAAATATTGTTAGTGAGTCAGCTAATATTCATTCAAGTACTGTTAGTTTTACTCAGCAACTAGATAAAGCACAAACAGAAATATCTGCTCTGAAACAGCGTCTTGCAGAAACTGAGAAGGACGTGTTATTCGATGCCTTAACTGAGGTGCTTAATCGTCGTGCATTTAATGATGACATTAACGCATTATTAACCCAGTCTCCTGAAGGCTGTTGCATGATCCTCGCTGATATCGACCATTTTAAGCAGTTTAACGACACTTATGGCCACCAGCTTGGGGATTTAGTGCTTAAAGTTGTTGCAAAACGCTTACAAGAATCTTGTCGTGACGGCGTAAAACTATATCGCTTTGGTGGTGAAGAGTTTGCAATTTTACTCCCTAACAGCAAGCAACGAGTAGCGAGACAATTAGCTGAAGCGATGCGCCGCTCGATTGAAAAACTCAGCGTTAAAGATCGTCGCAGCGAAACCAGAATCGATAATATCACAGCTTCATTCGGTGTGAGTGAATGGAAAGAAAAGCAAACAACGAGTCAGCTTATAGAAACCACTGACAAGTTGTTGTATGAAGCTAAACGCTTAGGCCGCAATAGAGTAATGCCAATTTCTAGCTAAGCTTCACATTTCACTTTAGGCTAATATTTAGCCTAAATCTCATATCAACCTATGACCGCTATTCACTTTCTTGGCGGTCACCACATAACGATATTCGCTATTAGCAGATAAATCCTCAAACGGATAACACGTAATTAGCGTTAACTGGTTATCCGTTGTCATATCCAATATTTCCGTTTGTGATTCGTGGACAATATTTATCTGAGTGATTAAATAGTTCTGCTGCATACCATATGACGTTTCTAGCTCAACGATATCGCCTTTTTTAACCTTTTTCAGCGGCAAAAAATGGGTATCACGATGACCAGCAATAATGGTATTACCCTGCTCACCTACGCCTGCACCACTGAGTATTAAACTCGGACCAAAGGCTAAGTTTCTTCCTGACGCTCCAGCCAACACATACATAGGCTGGCCAATGGGATATAAATCCGTTTCCTTATCGGCATATAGCTTTAATTTACCTACTGGGTGAGTGTCAGCCCAGCTCCAGGGCTTATGGGGTAATTGATCTTTTAATGTTTTACTCCATGCTTGCTCAATAAGATATTGAGCAAAGTTCGCTTTAATCTGCATATACGCTCCCTGTGATAAAAAACTCACTCCGATAAGTGCAACACAAGATGGAAGAATCCATTTATAAAATGTCATAAGGCCTCCGGTTTCCATATCTTTTAAACTCAGTTTTTATACTTAATTTTTTATACTTCAATTCTTGAACTTAACTTTGTGTATTTTAGAATTTTTACCTTACCGCTTAGGCAATATGAGTCGCTGCCCAGGTAAGTAACCTTTAAGCCAAAGCCCGTGCATTAACGAAATCATCAACAAACTCAAGCCAATTAAGATATCTAAACGACTTGATGTTGCAGTTTGCGGTAATACGCCTTTAGGGCTTTTCCAACCTGCGGGTAAATGTTTTTTTACCTGCATATTGCGATTAAAATCAGCCATTGGATTTACTGGGGTTTTATCGACTGCTACTAAGCTGGTTTGTGAAGTAACCAAGTGATATTTCATCCCTAATGCTTCTACTTGCGACTTAATTCGCTGTAAATTAGCTCTGGTTTGAGTCGCCTCAATTGCATTTATCTGCGCATTTGCCCAAATTAAATCTAACCCAGCGGCTTTTTTAGGTGTTTGTCGATTAATTGTATGTTGCCAATACTGCCCTTGGGTATAACCTGAAACCACCAAGTCTTGCTGGTTATAAGCTGGCGCCTTAAAGCTCACCAACAATGGCTCATCTTGATACAAATCGGGTATTTGAGCAGGCCAATAATCAGGTAGTGTCCCATCTTGATAAGTAATTTTAATATCAGTGCTTACAGGTTTTTCTATTTTCGCTAACAACTGAGATATCTTGCTTTTAATTTCAGCTATATTGCCAATATAGGTATATGTCCCGCGGCCAAACATAGCTGCACGCTCCATAAAGTATGAATTAGGCGCTGAACCAATCCCAACAGTGAATAATCTGCTATCGCCTAATTCAGCTTCAATTTGCTGAAACAAGCCATGTTCATTACTCACAGCGCCATCAGTGATGAAAATAACTTGTCTTAACATTGAAGCTGAAGTATTTCCCCCTTCGCTTCCACTAGCATAATCAGTACCCGATGTTTGATTTAACAAGGATGCAGCTAGCGCCTTACCAATCTCAGTGCCACCATTGGCTTCTAACTGCCTAACAAACTGATTCGCTTTGCCTATATTGCTACTTGAGCCAGATAAAGAAGTCGAAGATAACTGGCTTACCGAGCTGTTAAACTCAATTACATTGAATTTATCCTGGCTGGTTAATCCTGCCAGCGCATATAACATGGCTTGTTTAGCTTGCTCAAGTGAACCGCCTGACATCGAACCCGATGTATCAATCACGAGAATCAACTCTCTTGGGACATGAGTACTTGTTAAGCGGGCATCAGCAGCTTCATTTAATGTTTCAGCGCCTCTGGTATCGGTTTCACCCATTGAATTAGTGACAAAAGGCGGGGTAAGCATGACTAAACCGTATTGGCTTTCATTGCTCATATTTCTTCTATGACTGTCTTTGACCTCTGCTGTATTTGCACTATTAGCCCCATTTGACTCAATAAATGTTGAAGGTAGATGTGTTTGACCGACTTGAGTAAAAACCGCTGTCATTGGCTTTGAGCTATAATCTTGTATATTTTCAGCTCGCCAGGTTAATACAAAATCTTTGTCAGCTTTTTGCTGGTTAACAAAGTTAATCTGCCACTTATCTGCAGCACCTGTTTTTGTCACTTGGTGGTAAGGGCTATCAATACTGGCCACATTAAAACCTGCATCTAACTCAATTGAGAGACTGACCATCAGCGAATTTGATGATGAATCGCTATTAGCTGGTTTCTCCATATTAAAAAACTCATGAGAAAAACTGAGTAATGATGTCGGCAGTACGGGGGATAAAGACTCATAAGATAGATATGATGCTCCAGAATGAGTTGACTGACCGCCCTCTTGTGAAGATAGCATCGATTGAGCCGGTGCGTACCTTGGGTTAATGGTCATAGGAAAACGCAAATTAAATTCACCGTCTTTATAAACCAGTTTTTCTTGGTAGCTAATTTCGACGGTTAAGGTTTCATTCGGGCCTAAGTTAGCAATATCCGTGGTAAAGATGTTGGTGCGTTGCTGGGACACCAAACTTGCTCTTTTACCTTGTTTCTTTGCCTTCTCAAATGTGGCTTTAGCTTGTTTTTTAGGTTGAATATCCCCTTCAATCACTCGCTCACCAATGATTAGACGCATTTGGTCTACTGCACCATGATGAGATAGCGGGAATATATACTGGCCATTAATCCACTCGGTTGTGTCATTGGTAAACGTCTGCTTAACACTAACTCGGTTGGTCCAACCCGACACCTTCATTTGCACATCGGTCTTTAACGGCAAGCTCTCAAATTGCTGACCATTTTGCTGAAAGCGCAAAATGCCTTGTGTCACTTGTGAGAGATTACCTTCATCAACCTGCTCAATAACACGACTACTATTTGATGCCATGGCATGTACTGGAAACAACACATTCAAAATCATCAGTGCGAGCAATATTAAACCTGAACAGGCATAAGCCACTGCAGAATTAAATCGATGTAAGCGGTTAATTTTTTTAGATTGAAAGCAATGATGATTTGCTTCTTTTTGATTAGTTGGCATGTCTCTCACCTGATAACTCGTTAACCTTGTCATTATTTTCTCTCCTTGAGTTCAGCCTTCTCCTTCGTTAAAGCGATGTTCATCAATCAGTTATGAATCAGTATTGTTCCACTAATAATTAAGTATTGATAAATCATGGCTTCACGAAGGCAGAGTCTGTAATTAAGGTCAATTAGTTAGCAGCTAACGCTTCACCGACTGGCATTATTTTTAACGTCACACGGCGGTCAAAGAAGTCGTTTTCAAAACTTTGCTGCGCATGTAAAGGCGCTGAAGCGCCGAATGCTTGTGCATGTAAACGTTCTGACGACACCCCTTGACTAACTAAGTAGCTTGTCACTTCAATAAGGCGCTGTTCAGAAAGTGCCTGGTTAAATGAACTTTCGCCACGGCGATCGGCGTAACCGGTTAAGTCCAACATCAGCTCTGGTGAAAGTGCCATTAGGTAAGCCACATCATCAAGCTGTTGCTCAAAGTGAGGTTCGATAGTTGAAGAGCCCGTTTTAAATTGCACGTTAAGGCCGATAGCTAACTCTTGTAATTGTTGCTGCTGAGCTTCTCTCAAGTCTGTTAATTGCGACTGAACTAATAAATATTCATCGGTCACATCAGCTAAAGATTGTTGCTTTTCGTGTAATGCCGTTAGCTCTGAAGTTTGTAGCTCAATAGATTCTTGCTGCTGAGCGAGTAACACTTTTTGAGTTTGAATCTCTGAGTCATCCCCAACCGTTTTACCGATTAAAGTTCCTGCAAATGCACCAATAATGGCACCAACAGGGCCGCCAACCACTGCGCCTAGTACAGCGCCTGAAGTTAACCCGACGAGTTCTTCTGTGTGCTCACGTTCATCGGTTTGTTCTATTTGTTCTATTTGTTCTATTTGTTCTATTTGTTCTGTCATTAGATTGCTATCGTCTAGCATTTCATCATTTGCCACTGACATATTAGAGATAAATAGACTGCTGATAACGGCTGCTGCAATAAGTTTCTTTTTCATGGTATTTTCCTTTTGAGTTCAATAAATGGTTTTTAGTAAATGAGTAAACAAACTGTGTGTCTCACTCGATGTAGCTATTAAACACAATAGAAATGGCAACCAAGGGGCATAAAAATGGCAATGTAGGGATGAAATGTGGCAACAATATGGCAATTGCTTTGTGGCAATTTTTTTGGATTAAAAATCATGTATAGTCAGCCATATAAGCCATGAGAAAACCATATACATGAAAAGAATTGCCATCGTTGAAGATGAAGTCGCTATCAGAGAGAACTATAAAGAATTGCTACAGCAGCAAGGTTATAATGTGCAAGGTTATGCGAATCGACCAGCCGCGATGTTAGCCTTTAATTCCCGACTGCCCGATTTAGCCATTATTGATATCGGCTTAGAAAATGAAATCGACGGCGGCTTTACCTTATGCCAATCACTGCGCTCAATGTCTAGCAGCTTGCCAATTATCTTTTTAACCGCACGTGACAGTGATTTTGATACGGTATGTGGTCTTCGTTTAGGCGCTGATGATTATCTATCAAAAGATGTCAGTTTCCCCCACCTCATTGCTCGTATTGCAGCGCTATTTAGACGCTCAGAATTAATCGGTGCAGCAACGGTTGAAGACAATCTTATCGAGCATGGCGCGTTGACTATTGATGGTAATCGAATTCAAGTGTATTGGAACCAACAACCGATTGAGCTAACCGTCACTGAGTTTTGGATGGTCCATGCCATGGCGAAACATCCAGGACATGTTCGAAGCCGCCAAGACTTAATGCAAGAAGCAAAAATCTTTGTTGATGACAGCACAATTACTTCTCACGTAAAACGTATCCGTAAAAAATTCATTAGCGCAGATAAAGACTTTAATTGCATTGATACGGTTTATGGCATGGGATATCGCTGGGATAGTGTTAGCTAATGTTTAATATCCCCATTGGCCTACGCGCCAAAGTTGTTATTTTATCATTATTCCTTTTATGCTTGCCTTGGCTGGGGTACGAGTATGTGTGGGAAATGGAAAAGTACCTTCGTCACGGCCAAGAAAAAACCCTAGAAGGGACTACTCAAGCATTAGCAACCGCATTACATGAGCGGCCAAAACTGTTTAACCATCAAGCCAGCTTTTTAAGCCAAGTTGAGAAAGGCAGAGACTTATATGCCTATCCATTATCTGGTCCAATTCAATTAGACGGTAAACTCATCGACTGGCAACAGTATCAACACCGGATGATTAATTATTCCAGTGAGCATGTGATATTTAATCGCAATGAAAACCAACCAGTAGATATTCACTTTACCCATATGGTCGGCAAGTACGCTGGCTATTTATATGGCTTTTTTAAAGTACACGACAAACAGTTGGTGTATCGCAGCAAAAACAGCTTACGTGTTGATAATAACGATCACTTAGTCATTGCGACACAATCTCCTGATGGGCAATTTAGGCGCTACATTGTGGCGAACACCCAAGATGGTTGGTTAAGTGCTTTTGAGCTGCCACAAGACCCAGCTCAGTCGATGCCAGTGACCCCAGAAATACGTATCCAAGGTCAATGGTTAGCAACACAAGACGGCTACAATATCGAGTTCAGAATGCCACTTTCTATGGTGGGCAGTAAACTCGGCTTCGCCATATATAACGTTGATGATGTTAAGACCCGTACTGTTAATACCATCATAGGCACATCGGCAATTGATTCAGTGGCTCACTTAGGTACGGTGTTGGTGCCCTCACCGGAAATTGAAAATATTATTAAAGGAATGAGCCATAACAGCTCGCGTATTTGGGTTGTCGATAACCACGGCCGAGTATTGGCGAAATCGGGTGATATTCGTGCCAGCAATAATGTCTGGTCATCAAGTTTGAATGAAACAGAAACGCCCAGCGCGTGGAGTCAATTTAAAAGCGATCATTTATTACCGCTTTACTATAAAATTTTGACTAAGCCACCGCAGGATTTTGTTGACTCATTACAAGATTCAACAGAGCTAAGCGGCAGTCATATCCAGCAAGCTTTAGACGGTAAGCGTGGTTCAACATGGCGTCTAACCCCAGACAACAAAGCCGTGGTATTAGCTGCAGCCAGTCCGATTTGGATTGACGATAAAGTCATGGGCGCCGTCATTGCCGAAGAAACCACTCATGGAATTCGTACTTTACGTAACCGCGCCTTAGAAAAACTATTTAATGTGATTTTGACCATTATGAGTATGGGTACTCTGGCGCTATTTATTTTCGCCTCCAGTATTTCAAGCCGAATTCGTAAATTGCGCGATCAATCAGAGCAAGCAATCGATAGCCAAGGACGAGTCAGGCAGCAAATTGTTCCCTCTAAAACCCGTGATGAAATTGGTGATTTATCCCGAAGTTTTGCCAGTATTGTAGGCAGGCTTGGGCAATATACTCATTACCTTGAAAACATGTCTTCACGATTATCACATGAGCTGCGAACCCCAGTTGCAGTCGTGCGTTCATCACTTGAGCATTTAAGCTTGCAGCCGCTTGAGCCTGCCAGTGAAAAATATGTCGCTCGCGCTCAAGAAGGCGTTAGTCGCTTACACCTTATTTTAAATAATCTCAGTGAAGCAACTCGCTTAGAAGCCAGTTTATCCCATGTAGAGCAAAGTAATTTTTCATTACAGCAAGTCGTCAGTGGCTGTATGCAAGGCTATCAGTACACTTACCCTGATAATGAATTTGCAGTTAAAATTGATGACCATGCTATGTCGATGCACGGAGTACCTGAATACATAGCACAGCTGATGGACAAACTGATTAACAATGCCATTGAGTTTAGTACCGAAGATCCTATTGAAGTGTCACTTAAGCGCTCAGGAAAAGTCGCCAAGTTAAGTATAAAAAATCGTGGACCATTGCTGCCACAAGATATGAGTGAGCAAATCTTTGAATCCATGGTGTCCATTAGACCTCAAGGCGTGCAAACAAAACCCCACTTGGGTTTAGGCTTGTATATCGCAAGGCTTATCACTGAGTTTCATCAAGGCAATATTCGAGCACAAAACTTAGCTGACGACTCTGGAGTAGAGTTCAGTTTAGAGTTTCCGATATCCGAATCTAAATAATTAATATAACCCTAGCGCTTTATTATGGCCGTACAGATGGTAGGATGGCTAAATAAAATGAATAACATCACCTTGCATTAATTGGGAATGGATTTATGAGTCATCAACAAGACAAACTCGCCACACAAATCGTCAGTGTGGGTAGAGAGAAAAAATACTCAAAAGGTATTATCAACCCGCCGGTTTATCGTGCATCTACCGTGGTATTCGACACCATGGATGACATGCGCTTTGCCATAAAAAATAAAACCAATGGTGAAATGTTTTATGGTCGCCGTGGCACCCCGACTCATTTTTCATTCCAACAAGCCATTAGTGAATTAGAAGGTGGTGCTGGCACTGCTCTGTATCCTTCGGGTGCTGGTGCTATTAGCGGCGCTTTACTGTCATTTTTAAAAAGTGGCGACCATTTATTAATGGTCGACAGTGCCTACGAGCCAACCCGTGATTTGTGTAATAAATTGCTGGCAGGTTTTGGCATAGAAACCACCTACTACGATCCATTAATTGGTGAAGGCATTAAAGAGTTAATTAAGCCAAACACCAAAGTGTTATTTTTAGAGTCTCCAGGTTCTATCACCATGGAAATTCAAGATGTGCCAACGCTGAGCCGTATTGCCCATGAACATGACATGGTAGTCATGCTAGACAATACTTGGGCATCACCAATTAACTCCCGCCCTTTTGAGATGGGCGTTGATATCTCCATTCAAGCAGCAACAAAATACATAGTTGGTCATTCTGATGTAATGATGGGCACAGCAACAGCTAATGAGGCTCATTGGGAGCAACTGCGTGAAAACAGTTACATCATGGGTCAGACGACCTCACCAGATGATGTATACCTTGCGGCGCGAGGCCTACGTACATTAGGTGTGCGTATGGCTCAACATGATAAAAATGCCCTTAAAGTGGCCAATTGGTTAGCGAGTCGACCAGAAGTCGATCACTTACGTCACCCAGCCTTTGAAACCTGTCCTGGACACGAGTTTTATCAACGTGACTTTAGTGGCGGTAATGGACTATTTTCATTTGTATTAAAGCAAGGCAACTTAGCCTCAGTGACTGCTTTTGTTGAAAACATGCGTCACTTTAAAATGGGCTTTTCTTGGGGCGGATACGAAAGCCTTATCCTTGGTGTATTTGGAATAGACAGACTGCGCACTGCAACTAAATGGGATACCAGTAAGCCTTTAATAAGACTTCATATCGGTTTAGAAGATCCCGATGATCTCATAGCTGATTTAACCGCTGCATTCGAGCGCTTTAATGAAGTTATTGAAAATAACTCGTAGATGACTTTCAGTTGTAAAAAAGGGCTTTCTCATTGAGAAAGCCCTTTTTGTTCAATAAGCGATTATTGATAATACCAATCGGGATAAATAAGTGATCAGATATTGCGTAGGGAAAATCGCTTAGAGCAAGGCAGGAATTGCAGCTAGTTGCTCTATCTACAAAATTTCTAACAAAGTTATAAGCGATTTTAACCAGTAAGAATGATCATCTTCTTATGCTGATTAGTATAACTCGTTAATTGAATTAATTCGCATTGACGATTGATTGCAGCACTTTACGCAACTCATCACTGTTAGCTTTGGACAGTCCAAAAATCACACTCGGTTTTTGACCACGAGTCTCAATTTCAACTTTGTCCCAAATGATCCCACTGCGGTAATTAAAACCAGCAATCTTATTCCATGGCACTTCATCTGTGTTATTCCACAGTCTAAATATACCCGGCGTATTAATGGTGATTTTATCTTCATCAGTAATGATTTCTTGGGGCAATAACCGAAACCTAAACAGCAAAGATGCCAATACTTCAGAGTTAAAAGCCATCGATAACTGAGTCACATCAATACTTATTTGGCTAAATCGATAATGGCAATGCATACACACCTTCGCATCTGCAGGCAAGGTACTATGACAATCAGGGCATGTATGGCCGGACAAATACTCCAGACAATGACCACATTTCAATGCGCCATCATTTAATTCATTTAGACAGAAAGGACAATCCATGAAATCACCATTTGTTTTATAAGTTAACCATTAACTTAAGCTACCAGTATTTGAAGTGGCAAGTCTAAAACTAAATTGCAGGCTGCGGCTGACGATAAGCCTTAGTTCCCCACAAAGGTACTGTCGATAAACTGTGTTTGTAACTGCCTGATGTTTCCTTAGTTGAATAAGAAACGTACATCAAGGTTTGGTTTTCTTTATCGAAAATACGTCTAATTTTCATGGTTTTGAAAAAGATACTTTTTGATTTTTTAAAGACGATTTCACCCGATGCAGACATATCAATTTCAGCGATCATTTCTGGGGTGATTTCACCGGTTTGACGGCATGAAATCGCAGAGTCCGACGGGTCAGAAAAGCTTAAATCCGCTTCAATGCTCGCCACGTGGCAAGTGACACCTGTCACGACTGGGTCGACCATCATATTGAGCTTAATATCTTTGGTGGTAAAAACCCCTAAGCTCACTTTACCCACATCATCACTACAACTCATGGTCAACATACTCGTCGCCACAATGAATAAAGCTGATGACATTTTTTTGCTAACAGTTAACTTTGATAGAGAAAACATAAATCTACTTTTCCTTAAGAATTAAATACTTTACCAGCCCAGCGAACTAAGCCACTGGTAACACTGCCGAAATGATCCCCGACAACAATTTCAGCTTGAGTAAATTGATCTGCAATACATTGATGAATGACCGGGCTTTTAGCCGTACCGCCAGTGACATAAACCACATCAGGCATTTCCCCTGCTGCCTCAACGGCTTGCTGCATTATGGTGACTAATTTAGCAATGGGTTGATCAACTGCAGTTTCAAAATCAGTTTGCGTGACAGCAACTGAAAATTGAGGCTCAATAAAAGCTAAATCAGCATTAAACTCAGCCTCAGTCGATAAACCAATTTTAGATTGCTCAGCTTGTCGCACAAACTGGTAACTCATTTGATGCTGTCTTAATGACTTTAAACGGCGCAATAACTCTGGCTTTAACGAGTCTTTAATTAGCTCATCAATCAACTTTGCCGTTGATAATGAATTGAAATCACGTTGAGCGCTAATATCATTTACTGCCACGCCATTCCAAAATGGTTGCCTTGGAACCGTCAAATTGGTTTTGAGTTGTGAGCCTAAGCCTAGGTGTGGCATAAAACAGTTCATCGCGACTGCAATATCTAGATCATTACCACCAACACGCTGACCGCTATGACCGAGTACATCGTCACTTCGATCGGTTTTGTGTTGTAAATCAGGGCCCATTTTGACCATCGAGCAATCTGTGGTACCACCGCCAACATCCACCACTAGCACGGTTTGATTACGAGTCATTGAAGACTCGAAATCCATCGCCGCTGCCATAGGTTCAAACAAAAAGCTCACTTGCTTAAACCCTGCTCTTTTCGCTGCAGTTTCTAAAATAGCTTGTGCTTGCTGGTTACTTAATTCGCCGCCAATACCTTGAAAGTTAACTGGGCGCCCAATAACAGCTTGAGTGATTGGCTCATCAATAAATTTGTTGGCTCGTGACATCACCTCTAACATCATTAACGTCACAATATCTTCAAATAAAGCAACTTGCTCAGGGCGTAATCCACTGGCTCCTAAAAAGGATTTTGGCGACCGGACATAAAAACCTTCATCGGGTAAGTCTAAATAAGCTTCAATGGCTTCAGGGCCAACAAACACAACTTGCTCATCTGGATAAATATCTAAATCATGGCGAACCATTCTGGCACGGCTTAATTGTGCTGAGCGTAACTTGCCATATTCTGCTTTAAACTCAGGCGCTATACGTTGGTAAACAGCTTCGGCAATTAACTCTCTGTCCATTGCATAAAGGGTGGATGATAAGAAATTACTATCGCCATTGATCGGAATTAATCTGACTTCACCATTTTTTTCAATACCAACGGAACAATTAGCACTACCGTAATCAAACCCAATAAACATCTCTTACCACTCAAAAATTCAAATCAATGCTAAAAATACCACAAGCTTAAATGTGGATCTTATAAAGTTTAGCGATAACTGTTATTTAGCTGATATTTTCATCAAAAGGTTTAATTGGCTTAATCAAATTGTTGCCTTATTGGGTTTGTTGAAAACAGAGTTCGCCTCAATAACATCACAAAAATGTCATATTACAGCAGTAAAATGATTTTCGATTTTTATTCATATTAAACAGCAAATTATCGTTATCCATCCTATAGTATTATTTTTGCACTACCTATTTAGTGATAGTGTGAGGATTACGCTACATTGCTTTGCAGGAGCAAATTGTGACTGAATCCCGTCATCTTAAATTCGTCGATAAAGAACTCTCTTGGTTGTCATTTAACGAACGTGTTTTACAAGAAGCTTATGATACTTCTGTGCCGTTAATTGAGCGAGTGAGATTTTTAGGTATTTTTTCGAGCAATATGGATGAGTTCTTTCAGGTCAGAGTTGCTGCCGTTAGAAGAGCAATATTAGTCTCTGGGATCAGTACTAAGCAGCTTCAGTACCAGCAATTGATGACGAAGATTCAGGATAAAGTGTTAGATTTACAAGAAAAGTTTGATCAAATTTACCCTGTTTTAATGAAAGAACTCTCTCGTTGTAATATCTTTTTAATTAACGAAACCCAATTAAGTGAATTCCACAGTGCGTGGTTAAAAAAATATTTTAAAAACCAGCTAAAACGTCACATTGCCCCGCATATTATCACCGAAGATAGCGACTTAGTGCAGCACTTAGTCGATGGCACTACTTACCTTGTTGCTAGCCTTCAAACCGGTGATAAAAAAGAATATGCACTTGTTGAGGTTCCCAATAAAAACGTACCTCGCTTTTTAGAGCTGCCGACAGAAAAAACATCCAAAATTAAGCATTTAATATTACTCGATAATATTATTCGTCACTGTATAGATGATTTATTTAGACCCTTTTTTGAGTTTGACACCATCCAAGTATTTTCAATGAAAATGACTCGCGATGCGGATTACAATATCAGTAACGAATTAGAGCAAACCACCCTTGAACGGATGACAAAGGGTATTCAAAAACGATTAAATGCTCAGCCAGTTAGGCTAGTTTACGACCGCAATATGCCTGAAGATATGTTAGAGATGTTGAAATCTCATTTGCATATCAGCTCAACAGAATGCCTAGTGCCGGGCGGGCGTTACCATAGCTTTAGAGACTTTATTGACTTCCCAAACCCGAGTCGTAAAAATCTTATCAATGAGAAACTCCACCCCATTGATAGTTGTCAGTTTTTAGCATTTGATAACAGTTTTGATGCTATTAGGCATAAAGATATTATGCTCAATTATCCTTATCATAAGTTCTCGCACTTTACTGAATTAGTCAGACAAGCTGCATACGATCCTGCGGTTAAGTTTATTAAAATCAATCTGTACCGAGTGGCCAAAAAGAGTCACATCATGCAATCACTTATTGATGCTGTAAAAAATGGTAAACGAGTTACAGCGGTTATTGAACTCAGAGCTCGCTTTGATGAAGAATCTAACATTAACTGGACTCGCCGCTTAGCCGAAGCTGGCGTAAAAGTGCATCATGGGATCCCAAGTTTAAAAGTCCATTCAAAGCTATGTTTAATTGGTCGTAAAGAACAAGGTAATACTCAATATTACTGCCACATCGGCTCAGGCAACTTTAATGAAGGCACAGCTCGCTTTTATACTGACTTTTCGCTATTTACTGCTAATCAAGATATCGCTGGTGAAGTAAAGCAAGTATTTGATTTAATTGAGCGACCGTATCGAAAGGATGAATTTAACCATTTAATCGTTTCCCCTTATAACTCGCGAGTTAAATTCTTAGGGTTAATCAATGATGAAATTAAACAAGCACAACAAAAAAAGCCTGCCAGTATTCAGCTAAAGCTGAATAATTTGGTGGATGATGTGATGATCAATAAGCTATACGAAGCATCAAATGCTGGGGTTAAAATTACTATGCTTATTCGTGGTATGTGCAGCCTCATTCCACAAATTCCTGGCCAGAGTGAAAACATTAAAGTTTATAGCATTATTGACCGCTATTTAGAGCATTCACGGGTGATGCTGTTTCATGCTGCCGGTGAAGAAAAATTATTTATTGGTTCATCAGATTGGATGACTCGTAATATCGACGAGCGCATTGAAGTTTCAACCCCAGTTTATGATAAACAGTTAAAACAAATGGTTATTGCTATACTTTCATTACAGTTCAAAGATAATACTAAGTCTAGAGTGATTAACCAGCAACAAGATAACCGTTATCATCCTAGAGGTAATAAGCGAAAACTTCGTAGCCAAGTGGCCATTCATCAATATCTCAATGGTTATGAAAAGAAAGTGAAAAATGGACTTACCAATAGAAATAACAACAAAAAACCGCAAGATTTATCACAAGAGGCTTAGATTTGGCTGATGTTATTGCAGAAGACTCGCAACATTTTGTCGCTATCGACATGGGGTCTAATAGTTTTCATTTAGTAATAGCCCGTGAACAAAATGGGCTGTTGCAGGTATTACATAAAGAAAAGCGCCAAGTTCAACTGGCTAAATATTTAGACAGTCAAAATATACTTGGCGAAACAGCTATTGAAAACGGCGTACAATGTCTTAAAGATTTTAGTCAACGCTTTTCAAACCTTGCCAAAACCCAAGTCCGAATCGTGGCGACCCACACTTTACGCGTTGCTAAAAATCGTCAATCATTCTTAACAGCTGCACGTAAAGTACTGCCCTACCCCATTAATGTGGTTTCGGGACATGAAGAAGCACGTTTAATCTATACCGGTATTGCCCACAGCCAAGTGCTGGAGAAGAAAAATATCGTCATCGACATTGGCGGTGGCTCTACTGAAGTTATCGTCGGCAATGAAAAGCGAGCTAAACATTTAGCCAGCTTAAAATGTGGCTGTGTCAGTTATAACAAACGTTTTTTTGCTAATGGCCTTTTATCAAAAGAAGCTTTTAAACAAGCCATACAAGCGGCAGATAAACAGTTTTCAGGCTTAAGCCAAGTGTACTTTAATCAAGATTGGTCTCTTGTATTAGGCAGCTCAGGCTCAGCTAAAGCAATTACACAAGCCATTAGTGAAATCACTGATAATGGTGAAGGCATTACCAGTAAAAACCTACTTATACTGAAAAAACACCTTATCAATATTGGTAGCATCGAAAAGCTTGAATTTGAGCAACTAGATGAAAGAAGGATCCCTTTACTCGCTGCAGGGTTAGCCATTTTAATCAGTTTTTTTAGACAGTTAGAAATTACACATTTACAAGCTGCAAAAGGCGCGCTGCGTGAAGGTGTCCTTTATGAGCTCGCTAAGATTGAACAGCAAGATGATATAAGGCAACGAACATTAAACAGTTTGGCTCAGCTTTATCATACTGATGCAAACCAAGCGAATAAGGTCACTCAAACAGCCTTAGCACTATTTGATCAAGTCAGTAAGCCATGGGGATTAGCTGATTATCGCTGGTTACTCGAAGGCGCTTGTCAGCTTCATGAAATAGGCATATCCATCAACTCTAAGTCTCACCACAAGCATGGTAGCTATATAATAGAAAATAGCGACCTACCAGGCTTTAACCAACAACAGCAGCAAATGCTAGCGTTACTGGTGGGCAATCATCGCAAGAAACTGAATTATCTATCCATCACCATCGCAGACGATAGTCAGCGCCAAGCGTTCACCCGCTTATTAGTCATACTACGACTCGCAGTACTGTTTAACTTAGGCAGAACCTCTAATAATGATCAGCAAATCAAAGTTAACGCTCAGCAAGCTGAATTTATGATTAAATTGCCACAAACAAAACTTCAACAACAACAACAATCAAAGCATCACGATTTATTGCTACAAGATTTAGATGCCGAACAAAAGAAGCTAGCCACCATAGGTATTAATCTGAGCTTTAAATAAGTTTAAGTTACAAATCTAATTATCTTGAATTTAAAGTGCATGGGTCTTGTGGTTTTAAATCTATTAATAGAACAAGGACGTTCTAAAAATAGACAAAACAAATCATGACGTGCTGATATTTATACTCATCTTCAAGCTCAAACTCGGAATCGCTGGGATCAAACGCTGGATTTTAATCGCTATTTTGAAGCAAAAAATGAATAAGAAAACTAAATATTGTGCACTGATTGTTAAATTACGCGTATAACACAATAGTACTCAGTATATTTTATAAACCCTCCCCAAGATGAGGCATGTTATCTCAACCAAATCCCCATTATGGAGCACCTTTTAGTGTTTAAAGTCTAAAAGCCAATATGAGATGTGTTTTTGTTATTGGAACATATCTTGCTGTTATATAGATAATATTGGTTAAAAGGACTTAACGATGAACGCGTTTTTTATGCCAGTTCAGTTAATAATAAAGGCACTAGGCTTTAAAGGAAGCTGCATTTTAACGATTTTAATGTATTTATTTGTAGCATTAATAAGCACTAAGAGTCCTCATTTTGCTTTGATCTATCATGCAATTTTTTTATATTTATTTATTGGGTTTCTTTACGTTATTAACGAGCAGTTACACCAAATTAAATCCGTTGTCAGCGATATCAATACCCACCAATTTGACCATCGAGATATTCATTTTAGCAATCAAATTCAATCACCTCTTACAGACACCTTATTAAAAACTTATCGAGAGTTATCACGGGTTAATATCTACCATCAAGAAAGAAATCAAGAAGTCGAATATTCTGCCATGCAGGTAATCGAAACATCAGCAAAAGTAAAAGATAACGTACAATCGCAATCTGATGCGACTAATGCTACAGCTGCAGCCATTACTCAAATGAGTCAATCTTTAGCTGAAGTGAATAATGAAATATCCAATACACATATATCTTCTTGCCAAGCCTCTGATATTGCTCACCAAGGTCAGCACGCTTTGAAAGCGTTACACATCGCGGTGGCTGATGTCAGTGAAAAAGCTGAAAAAACACAACAAAGAATGGTGTCTTTAAATAACTTAGTCACCAACGTTGAAAGTATTACCGAGTCCATTGCTCACATTTCACAACAAACAAATTTATTAGCGTTAAATGCATCTATAGAGGCCGCACGTGCTGGTGAGTTTGGTCGTGGTTTTGCCGTGGTTGCAGAAGAAGTTAGAGCATTGGCAGAACGCACGCAAAGCTCTACCGAAAATATCGTGACCAATATCAATGAGGTGCTCCAAGAAAGTGGTGAAATTGTTGTTACCATGACTGGTGTGGTCGAGCAAGCAAACGTTTGTATAGGTAAAGTAACTGAAGTTGATGATGCCTTTGACAATATAAAACAAGCCACTGAACAGGTTAAATATCAAATGGAAATAGTCAGCGATGTCGCAACGCAACAAGCCGCTGCTACCAACGAGATTTCCATGCATGTTGAAAAGGTGGTTATTGGTGCACGTGCCAATGCAGAGGTCGCTTTACAATCAGAGTTAGTTGCTAATCATCTAAGAAAATTAACACAGGCTTAATCAATAGAAGGATAAATTCATATGGAAATTTACGTAATATCGAGTATTACATTAGTACTTATGATGATTATTTTTCTTAGAATGAGAAAGTCTAGCAGCACTAAGACAAAGCAGAGGAATGGCTTACAATATATACAGCTATTGAAAAATATTATCACTATGGTTCAGCAACACCGTGGTTTATCAGCCGCTAAGTTAAATGGTGATAACACAGCACAGGATAAGTTATTGATACTCAGCCGAAAGATTTTTGACGAAATTCAGCAATTAGAAGTACCGTTACTCCAGAATAATGAGCGTTGGCTTGCATTCACCGATCACTGGCCTAGACTCACGGCACAAGATCAAAAAATATCGGTAGCTAACAGCTTTGAGCAACATACAGTGATGATACGAAACCTTTGTTATTTACTAGAAGATACGGCAGAAGAGTGCTATCTGACCGCAGACTATTTACCCAATTTAACTCATATTGGTTTTGTATGGCGAGAGCTAGTATTAGCCACTGAAAGTATTGGCCAATCAAGGGCGCTTGGTACTGGAGTCGCAGTTAAAAAAGTTTGCTCTAGTGTTGAAAAAATACGATTAAATTTCCTTATAACAACCATGTCATATACTACAGAGAATACATTTAAACAGCTTTCTTGCTTACCGGAAGAAAATAAAAATCACCAACGATTAATAGATTACGCGACAAAGAATGTGACAACACTTATTACAGTGATTGAAAATGATTTGATTAAGGTTGATAAAATTTCAGTCGACAATAATCACTACTTTAATTTAGCAAGCGACACTATCGATAAAATGAATGCCATTTTTGAACATCAAGTTAAGCAGTTAAAAACTGCATTATCTTAAGCTAACAAGCTGAATGAAACATTTTGGGGGCTGTAACTGTATTAGTCTAGACTTTATCTAACATTCGTATTTTAGTTTACATCCAAATTAAAATCACAGTTCACATTTTGTTGAACCAAGATTTTAACTGATGAAATTATTTCTCAATATTAGAATTTCACATAAAAAAACGTACACTCTATTAAATAGCATGTACGTTTTTAAATTCAATTTCAAATTTAGCCCTAAACTCAATCTTTGATTCGGCCTAAACTAATACACCTAAACTAATACACCTAAACTATGTCTAACTAGCTTTCGTTTTGAGCTTGTTTTAGTGACTCTTTATCTTTACGGCGCTGCGCAATCACTTGCTTTACTTCACTACCAATGTGCGCTTCACCACGTTGTTTTGCTAACTGTACTTGGCGTTCACGCTCGATAAAGCGCTGGCGCTGCTCATCAGAGATTTTATCGATGCAGTGTGGGCAACTTACACCTTGTACATATGCTTCTGTCTGCATTTCTTCTTGGGTAATCGGCATGCGACACGCATTGCATTGATCGTAAATGCCTTTTTCAAGCTGATGATTCACTGCAACGCGGTTATCAAATACAAAGCACTCACCTTCCCACAAGCTTTGTTCAGGTTTTACTTCTTCAAGGTATTTTAAAATGCCGCCTTCAAGATGGTAAACATCTTCAAAGCCCTGCTCTTTTAGATAAGCAGTCGATTTTTCACAGCGAATACCACCTGTACAAAACATCGCTACTTTTTTGTGTTTTGCAGGGTCTAGGTTTTCTTTAACATAATTAGGAAACTCTCGAAATGTTTCTGTCACTGGGTTTACAGCATCTTTAAATGTGCCGATTTTAACTTCGTAATCATTACGCGTATCAACCAGTAATACTTCAGGGTCGGAAATAAGTGCATTCCAATCTTTTGGTTTAACGTAAGTACCAACGACTTCACGAGGGTCGATACCCTCTACCCCCATGGTCACAATTTCTTTTTTAAGTTTTACCTTAGTACGATAAAAAGGCATTTGTTCATCAAAAGAAAGCTTACACACAATGTCGGCTAAGCCTTCTTGAGTTGCTAACCATTGCAATAAACCATCAATGGCTTGTTGACTGCCTGCTACAGTGCCGTTAATGCCTTCTTTAGCAAGTAATAAGGTTCCTCGAATTTCGGCATCTTCCATGTGCGCTAACAATGGCGCTCTAATGGTTTCGAAATGAGGTAAAGCGACAAATTTGTATAACGCACAAACAACGACTTGTGACATGGGGTTCTCCGCTAGCTGAAACTTAACTTCCAGTGCATTTAGTTTTAAAATATTTTGATACTTGCCTCAACTCAGCAAGAGCTATTTGTGTGCCCCCTCAGCGAGAGCCCATAGAAATAACCATTAGCGAGACCAGCTTCAAATAAAAGGCGCAGAATTGTACCTTAATCACAGTATTCGCAGCAATTCAATTTGATCAAGATCACATTAAACTCTCATAGACTGGTTATTTATCACTAACAATCCGCTGATAAACACCTTAGAATGACGTCTATACCCAAACAACTTGAAGATACGTGTTTCAGAGCTTCACCGTGTTTTCAATACTAGGCGCGTTAATGCGGTAATGTAGGTACCTTATAAATTAGCGCAACAACGTAGTGGGAACACGGTGAAACTCCCTGAGGGCAAGTTTTACACGCGTTTATGCTGCGTTATTGATTTTGAAAAGGGAATAACCATTACCCGCAATCAGTGCCTTGCCTAAACGCGTGTAAATTCTTGCTGAAATCGAGTATCTTCAGGTTGTTTGGGTATATATTGATTAAATTAATAACTAATAAACTAAATTTACCTTATGATCCTATATAGCTTTAGACGTTGCCCATATGCAATGAGAGCCCGCTTAGGGCTGCATTTGTCTTCGTTAAACCCTGATGTACGCGAAATTATCCTCAAAAATAAACCCACTCAAATGCTGGAAACATCACCTAAAGGTACCGTGCCAGTATTAGTGGTTAACCCGCAACAAGATAATACAATCAACAACACCAATTCTAATGAACAAGTTTTAGAAGAAAGTTTAGATATTTTTAACTTCGCGTTAAACCAATATCCAACTTCTAATTACGAATATTTATGCAAAGAAGATTATCAAGTATTGATTAATTCGTTAGATAGTAGCGATGCACGCGCATTGATTGAACAAAACGATTCTGAGTTTAAATCTTGGTTAGATAAATATAAATATGCTGATAGACACCTTGAGCACAGTGAAGAATATTACCGAGAAAAAGCATGTAAATTCATTGTATTACTTGAGAGTAAATTAGCTCAATCACAACACTTATTTGCTGATTCACCCAGCTATGCAGACTTTGCCATTTTTCCGTTTGTCAGGCAGTTCGCCCACGTTAATAAAATTTGGTTTGAACAAAGTCCCTATCCGCGAGTTAGGCAATGGTTGACAGGCCATATTGAAAGTATTTTATTTCAAGAAGTTATGTGTAAATACCCATTATGGCTTGATGATATTGAGCAACAAACCAAGTTAAAGAGTTCCAGCTAGTTAAGAACATGCTTAATTAATAAGCGCAGAGTCACACTTTTGTATAAATATTCAATAAAACCATTGAATTAATAGGTGAATTTGAAGTATGTTACGTCAACTATAAGATGGATTTTTTATTGTTTTTACTGCTAAATTCCAAAATGAGATTAAGCTTAAATAAGTCTCTTTGCAGTAATCAAGGATGTAGACATGGAACAAATGGATTTGGTGATGTTACTAATACTGTTATTAAGTATTTTACATATCATGTTTTGTCATCGGGCAATTACAACAGCAGCCCATATCGATAATGTACGAAGATATTTATGGGGAACTATTAGTCTGTTTTTTGGGCCTTTAGGGTACTATATTTATCAAAACTTATTGCCCCTAGACTCGTTAGACCCAAGCGAATAAATAAGTTTAATTTTTAACGTACATAAACAATACCGTATATAAACAATACCGACGCTGCTTCTTTGCAGCGTCTTATTTACTGTTCCGATTTACCTCAATAAACCTCAATATCATTCGCCACTCATCTTTTAGAGAAAGCGGGCGTACTGACGTCCAGGCTTTAATGGTTTTACTGGCGCTTTAACTGCTGGCGTTCCTACGTATAAAAAACCAACAATTTGTTCATCTTCTGCTAAGCCTAAGCCTTTATTCACTTCTGGATTAAAAGCAAAGTCGCCTGTGCGCCAAACAGCCCCAAGACCAATAGAAAACGCAGCTTGTTGCATTGCCATCGTGGCGCAACCTGCTGCAATTTGTTGTTCCAGCAAAGGGACTTTAGGGTGTTGTTGATGCTTTGTGGCAATAGTGATCACCATAGGCGCACGATGAGGCATTCCTTTCGCTTTGGTGATAAAGGCATCCTCTGCGCCATTTGAAATAGCGGCTTTAACAAAAAGATCCCCTAATTTATCAAGCCCCTCTCCGGTCGCAATAATAAACTCCCATGGGGCTAGTGCACCGTGATCAGGCACTCTTGCTCCTGCATTAAGAATGAAATCGAGTTGAGACTCTGAAGGTGCTGGCAGGGTTAATCTAGGGGAGGATTGTCTAGTGAGTAATAATTCTGATGCGTCCAATGTAATGTCCTTTTATACTAGGGCCTGTTGCTCTTTGCTGGTTAAGGTTCGAAATAAAAGCGTTTTAATTGAGGCGGATGGATTGATGCCTAGTCATCTAAGCACCTCTTATTTAAAAGATTCATCCAACAAAGAGTAAAACGCTTTTAGTCGAACCCTTTGGGCAGCGTTTGTTGGCCATTCTTACTGCGTTATCGACTTTTTATGTAGAATAACTACACCACAAAGTCTCAGCCTTGTATAAATGGTCAACAATTCGCTGCAAAAATAACCTTGAAAGATCAACAGGCCCTAATCACATTTATTAAATTCTGACTGATATTAACAAAAATCCCACATAGAAGTGGGATTTTTACGATATTTATCTTATGACATAAACCGTTTACGAATAAAGTAATCAACACTGGTATAGCGGCCACCGCCTAGCATTAATAGCGCGAGTAACATAAATAAGTATGTAATGGCGAATTCAATACCGTTATTTAAAATGACAAAATTACCTGAACTGGTCAGCCATTCATAATTACCATGTTGCTGTAAAATAGACTTAGCTGCAGCCAGCTTTTCAGCAGAAGATGCAACATTGTCATTCGCTAACCAAGAGCTGGCATCTGCTATCGCTAACCAGCCGTTATCAATATGAACAGCAAATGCAGCAACTAACATGGTAAACATCATTGGAATGGCAACCAGCCTAGTTGCTAAGCCAATGAGTAACAAGAATCCACCAAACAATTCTGTACCTGCCGCCAATGCCGTCATTACTTCAGGCATTGGTAATCCTAAACCCCAGTCAGGGTTACCGAACCAAGCAGCCGTATCACTGAAGTGAGATAACTTATTATAACCTGCTTGCATTAACACTGGCGCAAGATAGACACGTAATGCTAAAGGAGCTAAACCCTCAATGTGTTTTAAAAAATTTAAAAATTGCTGGTAAAGATTGCTCATATTTAATCCTTAAATATTGTTCATTACGTTACTAGACCCAGCAAAGTGAATAAATCTTTCAAAGCGTATTGATTAGCGTGAGCCTTACTTTATCTCTTTGGAAAGATCGCTCAAATCAGTAATTAGCTCATCCATTTTATTGGTGAAATGCTGCCTTTGTTTAGCACTTAAACTGCTATTAATATCAATCACTAATTGACCAAACAATCGCGAGTTCTGATCAACATGCTGCTGGTAAATAGCAGATTTTAATTCATCAGGAGACGTCATCAGTAAACGCATGCGCTTTTCTAAAAGTTCAGTGTCAGAGCGCATCTCAATTGCTTGCTGAAATTGTCTTAGCCATTCCAAACGATATTCAAGCCACATATCCAATGTCGCAATACGTTGTTTATTATATTTTTTTACAAGTGTTTCTTGCTCGAGGCTGACACTACCTAACCAATCATCAAGGTTATCTAACACTTTTTCATTTGAATCTTCTAGTAATTGTTGTGGTGTTTTACCTGCATACTTCTGATTTAGTTCTTTATTATCCTCTTTAAGCTTTTCAATCATTTCACGAGCTTGTTGATCAGAAAGACTCGCTAGAATAGGTAATAAATCAGGTAATACAAAATCGAAAATACGAAACCAATGGGCTTTGGCATCTGTGACTTGTTGCTGCCACAGTTCAGGGGTAACTGTTTGTGTTTCAATGGCATTGGATAATGTGTTTAATTGTTGGCTATATCTAAGTAGCTCATCTTTTTGATGCCATATAAGAAACTTTTCCAGCAGGACATCAAACTGCTTTTGTTGTTGTTTATCAAAAGTTACATACTCTTCAACCCGCCATTCAATGGCCCAATCGAGAAAGAAATAGCTAAATTTAGTTGAGCAACCAACTAAAAATACCACTAGCAATAATGGAACGAATGACTTCTTCAACTGACGTTCTCCTAAACCAAGTGTATTGATTTAGAATAATAGTCTTATGAGATTAAAGATAGGTATTTGTTGAATAGGATAAAATATGAATTTGTTACGTCAGCGGTATCGGTATCACTACCTAAGGCTTTATCAGCAGCCTCCGTTCCTGCTGCCATCATTAATGCCCACGCAGCGCCAAACGCCCAAAAGCAATTATATATTTGTGGCAAGTACTGAATAGAATCAGGTTTAAGGTTTGGGTGCTTAAATAAGTATTGCTCACTCAGGTCGTTAGCTTGTTCATCTGTTAATTGATGTGTAGCTAAAACGGAGGCTAAATCAAACATTGGATGACTTGTGGCGCAATATTCAAAGTCAATACAATGCAATTTATCTTCATGTAATAACAAATTAAACGGTGATAAATCACGGTGACAAAACTGAGGTTTAATCAAGCAAGACTCAAGATCCGCAAGCCATAATGTCATGGAAGATTGCAGCTTATTGAGTTGATTAAAGCATGCATGCCATTGCTGAGATTGTGAGTGTTTATTTTCTGGTTGATAGTTTTTTTGAACAGAAGACAACTCTGCTAATGATTCAAGATAAACCTGCCACTGCGCCGTTACGCTAATCTTTTTGGGTGGTAATGGTAAAGTAGCAAGTTGATTCAGCATGTTCAGTAAAAGGCCGACTGGTTCAATATTTTTATTGTCACTATTGTTTTGTTGATATTTATTTTCACTAGGTCTTCTAGGAGTATTAAACCCAAACTCGCCATACGTCGATGCCCAATCAAACTGCTGTTGAATTATAAACTTACTTAAATAAAACTGTTGGTTATCACTTTGCCAAATGAGTTTAGGGGCTAAACCAATCGACTCTGCCCTTTGCCAACAAGTGACCTCGTTATCTCTATCACACCATTGTTGAATATCTTTATTATCACGAAGTACCCAATCTTGATTGGCCATTTTAAGGTGGTAATTTGTGTTACTTAACCCTGCTGATAGCTTCTCAATCCCAAGGCACTCTTCACCTATCACCATCACAAGTTTGGCGGGTAACTGGCTTTTAAGTTGTGATGGTAACAAAGACCAAGGATTAAGATGATTCATGTAACCTTTATTGTCTAATTCTATTCACTTAAGTCTATTTATCTATTTCTATTTATGACTAATTCTTTGCAAGGGATAAACCTTCATCAAGGTTATCTTGATGCATTTTTTTACGCCACATAAAGTAGCCACTGACAGCCATAAAGAGATATAGAATCAACAAACCAGAGGTCAGCATGAGCCCTTTTTGAAGATATAGATATATAGATAATGAATTAATGACCATCCAATAATACCAGTTCTCAATAACCTTCTTCGCGACTAAGTAGGTCGTCATTACAGCAAAGCAAGTGGTTAACGCATCGAGATATGGAAAAGACGCACTGGTTTTTGTTGCCATAAAATAGCCAACAACGAGTGATATCGCAGTGGTTACTGCAATGATGATCAAATGCTTGTTAAGCGACCAACTGATAATGGGTAATTCTGAAGATTTAACATTATTTGATTCATGTGTACTGCCAGTCTTTTGAGCACCGCCAGTATCTTGATTATTGCCAGCTATATGAACATTAGCAGAGCCATAACGCCACAACCAAAAACCATATACAGCCATTGCCATGTAATATACGTTAAGCACTGACTCCATTAATAATGAGACTTTCCAAAACAATACGGTATAAATTGCCGTACTGACAAAAGCAGCAGCCCAGCACCAGATATTGGTTCTCATCGCTAATACTAGGTAAGCAATGGCCAGTATGACTGCAATCGCTTCCCACCCTGTCATGGCTGACGCTTCTGATATTGCGGTTTGAATAGATTGAAAAATCTCTGCAAGCATATTAATGGTTTCTTTTTGATCAAAAAATAGGTTAACGAATTACCCTAACGGCTTCTTGGAACTGGCATGTATTAACGTTCTTACTTTATATGAACTAATTTGTACAATGGCTTTACGAACTATTCGGTGTGGGTTAAATCTAATTCACCACCGATAAACTTACACACAAATACAGCTTTACCCCACTTTTGGTGCGCAGCTTCCATTTCAACAGCAAGCATAGACATCACGTCAGCATATTCACCACAAACTTGAGTTGCCATCGCGTTGGTTTTTCTTTCAATATTTGAATAGCTATCAACACGACCTATAAACCACTTAATAGGATCGAGGTAGTTTTCGTTGAACGGATACATACTGATTTCAGCTGTCAGTTTCATTAGGAATTCCTTTGTGGATGTTGAATTAAAAATACCGCCATAGTTTAGCAAAGAAATAGCACAAAACTTAGCAAAAAAATGACGGAATTTTACTGTTACGCATTATTAAAACTATTGTTATTGTTAAAGAAATTATACTTTATCAATAACCAGTAATCGCTACATAAACTTCACATCAAGTGTAATACCTAACTGACGAGGATCACCGTAACGCACATACTGTTTGTCTGCCCAATCTAAGTCAGGCTCATTACCAAAGTAAAAGCCTCTGACGCCGTATTGCTCATCGAATAAGTTACGACCCCATAAATAAGCTGACCACATTTGCGACTCGTAACCGATACGCGCATTAAATATGGTATATGCATCAGACTTTGACTCGTTGCTGTCAGAGTAGTAGAAGTCACTTTTACCGCTAGCATTTAAGTTAGTAAACCACCCTGAGTCACTCACATAGCTCATACCAGCACTGTAAGTGAAATTAGGAGCATGAGCTTGGTCACGACCCGTTAAGTCGATGACATTGCCGTATTTATCATTATATTGATAATCGCCATATTCAGTTTCTAACCAACCAACACTGCCGTAAAATTGTACGTTATCAGTAGCATAATATTTGAAATCAACCTCAGCACCATAGTTTTTAGCACTGCCCGCATTCTCAGTAAACAGAATGAAACGTTGCTGATCATCAGGGTCTTGTTGCGATGCCGCTACCTGTTGATTTCGACGGTCCATGTAGAACAGTGCCATATTGGTCGATACAACCCCCTCTAGCCAAGATGATTTAAGTCCTAACTCATAGTTGTATAAGATTTCAGTATCAAATTCTTTCTTGTCAGCAAGTTCTGGTGGCAAGGTCATGTTAAAGCCACCCGCTTTATAACCACGGGCAACTCTGAAGTAGGCGTTATGATCTTGATTGAGACTTTTTGAAATAGCTAAATGACCACCCCACATATTTTCAGTTGGGTCGAACTCATCGCCATTGCTGTCGGAATATTCACTCTCACGGCGCTCTAAACGAACACCTGCAGAAAAGACATAACCATTACCAAACTGGGTATCTGTTTGAGCAAAAATAGCGTAGTTAGTGGCTTCATATTCTGATTGTAAAACTTCATCTGGCCAGCCGTTGTATTCAGAATATAAGTTGTTATCTTCTTTAAGGTTCATGCCATATAAACCTAGTAACCAATCAGTCGAATCATTAAAGATTCTGCCAGCTTCATTTGAGCTAATACGAAACTCTTGAGAAAAGGTTTTACGGTCGCCCTTTTTATCCCATGTATAATCATAAACACATGGTTCTGTACCAATCTCAACCCAATTTTCATCATAAGCAGTACATTCTTTAGAAGCCCAGTAATCAGGATTAGCCCAATCGCCATCGTAATTATGGTGATGGTCAGTTTGCGCAAAAGAGGTTAATGAAGTGAGCTCAAATTTTTCGAACTGGGTAAAAATCGCCTTCAGACCAACGCCTGTCGTTTTTTGCTTATCAACACCAGGTTCATCGGTAATAGTGTCAAAACCATTGTTATCTAATGTCCATACATCATAGCCATTATCAAAGTTGGCGTGTAATAGAGTTAAATCAAGTTGAACATCATCGGTTGCATACCAACGCAGCTTTGCTCTCGCGGTAAACTCATCGCGTGCATTGGTGTCTTCGCGCTCTAAGTAAGTATTGTCGCGATAACCGTTTTGGGAATGCTGCTCTAGCGATACGCGGTATAGTAATTTACCTGAATCAGTAACCGGACCAGAACTAAAACCAGAGAAGGTTTGTAAGTCATCATCACCCATTGATACTTGCGCACCATGTTCAAACACATCAGTTGGATCATTACTTTTCAAGTAGATTAAACCCGCTAAAGCATTAGCACCGTATTGTGTGCCTTGGGGACCACGAAGTACTTCAACTTGTTGCATATCGTACATGCTTGAAACCATGCCGATACCTGATAAATCAATATCATCAACAATAAAACCAACGGAGGAATTTGGCGCACCTTGATATTCTTCTTGCTCACCCACACCACGAATTTGGAAGTATTTAGGGCGAGAGCTGCCACCTGACCAGTTAAAGTTGGCGATAGAATTCAACACATCTTCAAAATGTTGAGCGCCTTCGTCTTGTAATTGCTGGCTGTCAATGACTGTCACGCTAGAAGGGGCTTTTTCAAGCTCAATGTTGCCAAAATCAGCATTAACAACTATCACTTCCATTTTTTCTTCATTTTGGGAAACGCGCTCAAGATGTTCAGTTTGAGCAACAGCTGAAGAAGACAAAGCAGCTAAGATGGCAATCGCTACGGGCGATTTAGATTTAAATAAAGACATAGGACCTCAAATAATAATTTTGAGATCCGGCAAGCATAGCGAATTAGTGATGTGCATTCGTGATCATTTTGTCTATTCACGTTTATATAAACGCGATTTCAAAAAGTTGTCTTAACGATTAATGCAGCCCATTCCTACGCCGGTATTAGCCGGATCAGGTTCTAAGGGTTTGTAACTAAACATCTCAGTTAGCTCATTATTGTGCTAACACCCCTTGGCGTGGCGGATTATAAACGATTCAACTTAAGTACGACACTATTACTGAGAACTTTTCATTAACTATTTGAGTACAAAACTGCATCACTCGCGAATCGCGGGAACTCAGGCATAAAAAAACACCCAAATGTGGGTGTTTTTGAATTAAGCAGTAAGTTTAATTCGAAAAAGCCTTACGAACATAAACTTCAAATCGTGTGGCATTGGCATTAGGTGCTACGGCTGACACTTGCATCTGCTGCATGCCGTGAAGTTTTAATGATTTCCAGCTTGTTGCTTCATCTTCAATCGTATAACCACTGACGTCATACCAAGTGAATTTATACTGTAATCGTAAGTCAGTACCGACTTTGCTGAGTATAAGTGCAGAGCCTTGCAATAAGTCGCCCTGAGTGCGCACTTTGACTTGTTCAACAGCAACGTCACTAGCAAAAGAGGCATTATCTATTCTAGTTTCTCCATTAGAACCCGCGGATACGCCTGCGGTGTGATTAGCGCAAGCAGACATCATTAAAACTAACGTTACGACGACTATTGAATACTTCATCATTCATCCTCTTGATAATGTAATAGCGATATTGAGCACAGTTTAGATTGACAAAAGTCTATTGATCGAGCAAAAAATGCGCTCTAGCAGTGGCTATTAATTGCTTTCTGTTGGTTTGCCAACAGTTAATAGTTACGTGAGCCACTCTTCTACCTTGACGAGTGATTTTACATTCAGCAAAGGTATCCTGATGTAGCCCTGCTCGTAAATAATCTATTGAAAAATCAATTATTTTAGGTACTTTTTTAGCTTGCATAAATACCATTAGCTGCACAATAGCCGACATTTCCATAAAGCCGGCAATCACCCCACCATGAATCGCAGGTAAAATAGGGTTGCCAATATTGTCGTCTTTTTGGGGTAATTTAAACACCATTTCATCGCCGAAACGGTTAACACTCATGCCAATAAATTGAGTGTAAGGTACTTTCGCTAATAAATAACTATAGTCATTCAAATCAATAGCGCGTTTAACAATATCATGAACATTTAAATCGTCCGCCGCAAACGCATCTGCTATTGGTGTGATTGATTCACAAGTGTTTTCCTTGCTTAAAATTTGTTCACCTGTACTTTTCGACTCCCCCATTAATGCCTGGCGAAATTCTTCACCAACCATTTCTGGGCTAATACGCATAAAGGAGCCTACGGCATGAGCAATAGGGTCATCCACACTGTCTTGGTAAGCAATGGCTCTTGTAAAAGCAACATTAGCCGATAAACGATAACATTCAGCGATTGCAAATAGCGGCTTATCAGGCTCAGCAGGCTTCATATAATCGACACGTAAATCCAATGTTGGCGATATTTCTAAAGATTCATATTTAGCTAAAATAGCACTGACAACCGACGTGCCAGATGCTGTATCAATTAATGTGGTAACAACTCCACCATGAATAACACCAGTATCAGGATCGCCAATAATGTCTTGGCTATAAGGCAGCTCAAGTAGCACATGGTGCTCACTTGCCTCAAGTACACTGATATTTAACCGACGGCATTGTGCCAATTGATTAACAAAGCGAGTCGCGACTTCAGTCAGCGGGAAAAAATCACTATTTATTTTCATTTCGCCAGCGTTATCCTGCATGATTAAGCATTGGACCTAATGGTTTGCCGCCCACTAAATGCATATGAATATGGTAAACCTCTTGTCCGCCATGTTTATTACAGTTCATGATTAAGCGATAACCATCTTCTGCAATACCCGCTTCATCAGCTAACTTTGCAGCCACAGTCATCATTCTGCCTAAAGCCAGCTCGTCTGAAGCTTTTATATCATTGGCGGTAGGAATTAGATGATTAGGGATAATTAAAATATGTGTCGGCGCCTGAGGCGAAATATCACGAAAAGCTGTCACTAACTCATCTTGAAATAAAATATCGGCAGGTATTTCGCGGCGAATAATTTTACTGAAAATGGTTTCTTCGGCCATGGTTAATCATCCTTATCATTATTGTAGGGTGAAGCCTGTCACTGTGAACCCAAGCTAGATTATCTTATAGTATCAAGTACACCCTTTGTCACTCCAGTGAATATGCATTTTAGAATTTGTCATCATGTACACATGCATTTGCACATTGGCAGTGATTTTGGCAGCATTAACACTCTTCTAGCTCGCAATTCTTTTAGCAACACCAACTTACTTGGAAATTGTTCATGCATTATCACATCATTGCTATCGATCCTAAAGCGCATTTATTTGAAGTTACTCAAACAATTAGCACTGCAAAACCACAACAAATTCTTTGTTTGCCTTCTTGGTTACCTGGCAGCTATATGATCCGTGATTTCGCTAGAAACATCATTGATATAAAAGTAGTTGATAAAAATGAACAACAGATTGAGTTCAGCCAGATAGATAAGCAGACTTGGCAATGTCATAACGATGACAATTTTATTAAGATTAGCTATCAAGTTTATGCTTGGGATTTATCGGTACGTTCTGCCCATTTAGACACCACCCATGGCTTTTTTAACGGCAGTAGTGTGTTTCTATCTGCAAAAGGACTTGAACACACCAAGCATACATTAACCATTGAAAAGCCAGCATTAGCAGAGTTAAGTCAATGGAAATTAGCCACCAGCATGAAAAGAACCTCTGGTGAGCAATTTGGTTTTGGTGAGTTTTATGCTGACAGCTATGATGACTTCATTGATCACCCAGTAGAAATGGGCGAGCTTACTATAGAAAGTTTTGAAGCCTGCGGTGTCACTCACGATATCGTCCTAAGTGGCAAACATCGTGCATCAATGCCACGTTTATGCAAAGACTTAAAAGCCATTTGCGAGTATCAAATCAACCTGTTTGGTGGCACTGCGCCATTTAATCGCTATGTATTTCTCACCACGGTATTGGGTAATGGTTTTGGCGGTTTAGAGCATCGTGCAAGCACTGCGCTTATGTGTTCACGAAAAGATTTACCAACAAATATGCATCACGAGGTTAATAAAGATTATTGCGTGTATTTGTCGTTATGTAGCCACGAGTATTTTCACAGCTGGAATGTAAAACGCATCAAACCTGCTGAATTCACCCCATTTGATTTATCTCAAGAAGCCTACACCGAGCAGCTTTGGGCTTATGAGGGCATTACATCTTATTTTGATGACTTCCTGACTTACCGCAGTGGTTGTGTTGACCAAACGCAATATTTGACCATGTTAAGTGAAATCATGACGCGTGTTTACCGATCTCAAGGTCGATTTAAGCAAACCCTTAAGTCATCAAGTTTTAATGCTTGGACCAAGTTTTATAAACAGGATGAAAATGCCAATAACGCTATCGTCAGCTACTACACCAAAGGGGCACTATTCGCCCTATTTTTAGACTTAACGATGCGTTTAGAAACTAACGGTGAAAAAAGCTTAGATGATGTGATGCGCATTCTTTGGAAAGAGCATGGCGCTAAAGACATTGGCACTGAGGTGAATACCCACCAACAAATCATCGAAAGCTTGTTAAATAGAAATTGCGACGATTTATTTGCTTACCTTGAAAACACTCAAGATATCCCGTTAAAGCCTTTACTTGAAAAAGTGGGCATATCTATGCGTTTAAGAGCAAGTGCAGGAAATTCAGATTTAGGCGGCGGAGATACCAAAGGTTATACCATTGCATTTGGCGCAAAAATTAAAGCGGAATCTATTGGCCTTAAAGTCTTAACGGTTGCTCAAGGTAGTCCGGCACATCAAGCTGGGGTAAGTGCTGGCGATTTATTGATTTCAGCAAACCACCTGCAGGTAGATGGTCAATTTGAAGCACAATTGCAAACTATGACCATCGATGATGAAGTGTTATTACATTGGTTTAGACGAGATGAGCTAATGCAGGGAGCAATGCCAATACAAGCAGCCATTGAAGATACGATAAGTCTTGATATTCAAGACAAAGAGAAGCTCAAAATCTGGTTATGATAATTCACGACTAAAATAGTATTCAGAAAATGCTCATCGTCTAGATTAAAACTTACAAATTTTGATATGAAGAAAACCAATTTAGACAAAACAAAAAAGGTGCCTAATGGCACCTTTTACTTTTTAATTTGTTTATATGATAAATGCTAACCGCGTTTAATTCTCGCGCTGACTTTAGACTCACTGTGTGCTTCTAACCAATACTTTTGCAAAGTTTCATTTTGCATTCCAGTTGTTGGGTCTCCTAAATTCCAAGCGCCCTTCCAAATTCCATCAGCAATAAGATGCACTACTGCACTTTCAATGGCTGATGCTACACACAAACTAACAGGCTCATTAGAGGTATAACCCACTTCTGCTTCCAATAAATCTTGTGTATCGATAAATTTGAAGACTCCTGCTGTAATTTCTTTTGAAATTACACCTTTCGTTGTTGTCACACTACTCAATAAGCGGCCTGTTCGAATATCAACCGCACGTAAGTTTACTGTGATGCTATCAACACGATATTGTCCAGAAGCACCAATCCCTAAATAACGCGCGCCAGCACCACCTGTTTTAATGTTGGTATCATAAGCAACAATACCGCCTTCCATTAATACCTGCGCACTGTTTAATTGAGGAAGCTTACTTGCCTCTCCTTTTAATCCAGCCCTTAAAATCTTTCGTTCTGTTAACAGGTTTTGCAGGCCTTCTCGCTCTACAGGGATAAACCAATCAGAATCATTTAAAGATTGCGCTAAAAATGCAGTCCCAGACTGCGGAACTGCAGTTGAAAAATTACTTGAGGGGATAGGTTTATATTGACCCGTTTGATCTCTAAAGTCGTACACTGCTGCGATCATTGCCCCTTGAGGGAATGGCAAACTTGTTAAATCATAATAAGTTTCACTTTTTGGCATTAGACTTGTTGTGGCATCTATATCTTCAAATTCATTGTCAACAGAAGAACAAGCTGTTAAACCAACTACCAATAAACTCACTAAAATCCTTTTCATGTTATCCTCCTGTCGAAACCAAACCGCCGACTTCAATTACGGTGGTTTCACCTGTAAGTACATCTGTAATATGTACTAACAATGTACCATCTTCATTTACTACATTAATTTCGAAGTCATCTGTTTTCAAATAACCTTCATTACCGTTTGCAGCATCATTAAATAACTGGGACATTAGCCTTGACTCTAGTGAGCTTGCCAATCTCTCCAACGCAGTAGGAGCGACATAACCAGAACCACTACTCCCAGAGTCATCAGTATGATCATTCTGAGAGATTGCATTATTTAGTAAATATTGACCATTTAAATAACTACCACCAAATGCAGGGTTAACAGGTGTGTAAACTAACTGAGTCGCTGAGGTACTACCACAAAACAGTGCTGTTAAAATAAATAATAATTTCTTCATGTTGCATTCCTTGCCTAGATTTCATCAGGAGCTAGATCGGGGTCAAAAAAACTACCCAATAATGCTCGCTCGTTTACTTTTTTAACTGTTGAATTGACTCTCTTAGCAGCATACTCTGCTTGGTCATCAATATTCCTACTCATAGGAGAAACAAAAGTCACAAAAATAGTTTTTCGATTCTGTTGAATCAATATTTTACTTCCGCTACGAGCAGTCGCTTGTTCTATGACAGTTATGCCTGAATGCTTTGTGTCTCCGCCAATATCACGATAAGAGCTCACAAACTCCCTATAAAATCGATGACCTAAACGAGTCATTGCTCTATTAAGAATCAAACCATCAATCAAGTCTTTTTCTTTAGCAGGTACTGCATCACTGATATCAATTGGTTTGACTTTAGTAGCATTTTGAATACTTTTATCTGTTGCAGATTTTTCAGGTTCTTTAGCATTGCTTTGTATTTCAGCTAGGTTCTGGTCAACCGTAGCTTCATTTTTATTACTACTCTGTTCAATAACAGGTTTTGCAACTTTTTTGTCTGTGACAGGTTGAACTCCAGCATTAGCATTGCTGGTTAGCAAGAGTATAAAAAACATCAAATTGATGTTTCTCATACTCTGACCTCATGCATATGAGTTTGCGCCCATGCTATAGCCTGGCCACGGCTTGATACGCCTATTTTTCTAAACGCTCGATATAGATGGGTTTTAATCGTAGACTCGCTAACAAACAGCTGATTCGCAATATCTAGATTAGTACTTCCTGTAAGCAAGGCTTGAAGAACCTCTCGTTCACGAATAGTAAGATGCTCGCTTTCATCATCTACATCTTCACTCATCAAAGACTTATGCAAATCACTAGGTATTATGCTTCGACCTTTAAGGATTTCATTAAAGCCACTACTTACCTCGGCTAAATCAGCATCTGAATAAAATACACCTGCGGTTGTTGCTGGGTGGACTAAAAACTTTGCGTCTACTTGTTTAGGAAAGTTTAAAAACACTGTTTTAACTGCATAATATTCACGTTCTATCAATTTTTGTAATTGATAAGCTTGCTGAAGATCAATCGTTGCTAAGTCGAATACAACTAATGATATTTGTTGCGAAGAAAGTAAAGTGCCCATTGTGGCAGGAGAAGCTTTAGCCAATTTAACCAAAAACTCCTGTGGCCAACGACAATCAAGTAAATCAATTAATAATTGAGAGCGAGAAACGATCATCCAATTAACTACTTTAAACATTAATTACACTCCATGTGACTATATGAATAAAATGAATGCCATAATAACTTTTCACTAGTTGACCCAATTAAATAAAAGTATTAGGAATTAAAGGTTGTGAAAAAAATAAAGAGTTAGTACTTCACTGCACTAACTCTTTATGAATATTATCAAGCGATAATGTTGTAAACAATTAGTCAAAAGGGTGTTTTCACACCCTTAAGTAGACGAAAGTATTACATCCCTTGATTTACAGTGATATTGTTTCCCGCGCCTGAAGTAACTGCAAACGAACTATTGCCATTTCCTATCTGTGTAACTGCAACAGTACTGCCAGAACTTATATATCCACCTGCAAATGAGTAGTTTCCATCACCTGTTTGTGTGACTGAAACAACATTTAAATCACCCATAATGCCACCAGCATACGACTCATTCATATCGCCTGTTTGAACTAAATCAACCGTGGTTCCCATGTCATCAGTAAGCGTATATGAGAAGTTATCATCACCGTTTTGAGTAACATTAACCATATCTCCTGCACCATATTGCTCATTGTATGCTTCATTTAAATCACCAGTTTGAGTTAATGTTGCACCATCACCCTCACCGTTTTGGGTAGATTGTACAAGGTTGCCTAATCCACCTACCGTCGAAGTTTGAGTTACAAAAGCTGAATTATCAGTACCGCCTTGATTAACAAAAGCCTCATTTGAATCTTCCGATTGCATAACACTAGCTAAATTATTATCACCATTCTGGAATGTAACTGCAGTATTAGCAGTACCTACTTGTGAAATTGATGCATCATTTGAAATTGAAAACTCTTGTCCTGTTGCAGCAATATTATCTGAGCCACTTTGTGTTATCAGTGCTACAGTATCATCAGTACCCGCACCCATAAGATGGTTATCAGTTCTTTGCCCAATAAACGCATCATTACCTGAACCGGTTTGATTAACCGTACCTGTTGCTGAATTTGATACAACTTGAACAATTGCACCTCGGTTTAAACCAGTTCCACCACCATATTGGTTAATTGTTGCAAACGCATTATCTGAAAGTTGGTTAACTGCAGCGGCATAATCATTGTCGCCATATTGATTGATTGTCGAGTTAGCAGTATCTCCACTGTCTTGAATAATACGCCCCCAGTTATCATTACCCATTTGCGTCACTGTAGCAGCGGCATTTAAACCATTATTAAAACGTTGTTCAATCGTTGCCAAATTATCATTACCAACAGTGTAAATGGTCGCTGTAGCAGAATCAGTGGCATCATGTTGATAGACTGTACCAGTATTGTCTGCCCCATCTTGAGTGATAAAAGCATGGGAATTAGTTGTATCTGCTTGTTCAACTGATGCCATACTGTCTGAACCAGACTGAGTAATTGTTGCATCGTTGTCGTCACTATTAACTTGCTGAGTGACTGTAGCTGTTAAATTTGAACCTGACTGTGTCACATATGCTTCGTTATCATCACTTGCATACGCTACTGAAGTGGTAAATATTGCAGTTGAAACTAATAGTGCTAATTTTGAATATTTCATGTTCGTCTATCCCTTTACTTGAATTAATAATAGTTAAAAGTTTGTTTGGGTAACTTCATAGCTTCTAAAAGCACCCACTTGATGAAATGTTATATCGTGATTTGAACCTAGTTGATTAATGTCAATATCATTGCCATAACCAGCTTGTGTAACAACAGCATTGTTGTAATTCCCTTCTTGATACACATCAATAGAAGAATTACCACCACCTTGCTTTATAAAGACATCGTTATTGGTCCCTATTTGCGAGATTTCTACTTCTAAACCAAAACCTAATTGATCAACGACAGCCGAGTTTTCTTGCCCTTGCTGTAACACATTAAGTAAATTGTTCTTCCCTATTTGATTTACGGTAGTTGCATTTCCTTGTCCAAACTGATTCACAACTAAATCGTTTCCGTAACCATGTTGGTCAATGTAAGCTTCATTAAATCCGTGTGATAATTCATCTATATTACTGATATCTTGACCTGCAAAACTTGGAAATGATAAGCACAATCCAATAGCACATATTATGGCTATTTCAAACTTGCGAATAATCGCAACGAATTCATTAAAGATTGAAAGCTTATTCAAGGTCATGCTTCCTGCTCCCTTGTTTTTTAATCGTGAGATAATTATGCGATGAGATTAGAAACAATGAATCCACCCCGAGTATTAAAGCCACTTAGACCAATAGGCTAAAAAAAGTAACACCCCCCACTTTTGTACTAGACAAGCAAATCAAACTACTCACTGTAAACCACTGATTTAAAAATGATAGTTTAAAAACCGTCAGTAAAATGACATATAACGAAAGGATGAGGAGTTTACTAAAGATGAGACTTTTTGAATTTTATTGCTGAAGTTTCTTGATCAACTCAATAATAAATATAGACAGCAAAGCAGTAAGGCAATACTTAGGCTTTGCCAAAATTTAATGGGGTTTCTTTGAATGAATGGAATGAAGGTTTTGGAGTCGGTCTGACTGGGTGTGGTTAATGCGTGAATAAACTCATTGGTGTCAGCAAAGCGTAATGAAGGTTCGACTGACAATGCCTTTTCTAAGGCTTTATCCATCCACTCTGGCACCATTGGGTTGGTTTTATAGACGGGAATATAAGTGAGTTTTAAAAAATCATTTCTTGTGTGACATTTAACAAGCTGACCTTTAAAAGGTTGCTCACCTGCAAGCATTTCATAAGCTATAACGGCAAAAGAAAATAAATCTGCTCTGCCATCGGACTGATAGCCTAAAATCACTTCAGGTGATGTGTAATCTGCGGTGCCAAGTATCTTGTCTCGCTTAAGCGGTGTATTAATTTCGGCAATACCTTTAATGTGACAAGCACCAAAATCGATTATTTTAACCACGCCATCCCGAGTAATATAAATATTATCTGGCTTTAAATCTTGATGAAGGGTTTCTTTACGATGAAAAGCCCGAATACCTGTTTCAATTTGCTTTAGTAACTGTAATACATCCTCTACTGGCCCACGTTGATGCTGCTCCATCCAGTCGGCCAAGCTCAACCCTTCTAAATACTCAGTTAAATAATATAGCGCTGATTTATTGATGTGATGGTCAACGACTTTGACCACATGCTGATTATTAATTCGATGTCCTATCCAACTTTCAAGCATGAAACGTTCGATATAGGCCGCATCATCGATGTAATTAACCGACGGTGTTTTCATGCACCGTACTTCACCAAGTTTATTCTTTACAACATACACTTGGCTGCGTTGACTTTGATGAAGCACCTTAGTCACTTCATAGTCATCCAACTTCATTCCCACTGACATAGGCGGCGGAAAAGGACGACTTGATAGTTTATGATAAACATCATCAATGGCTTGAGTAGGAAGCTGCTTTATAGCAATAAGTTGAGCACTTAAGTTATCTTTGCTGTCTAACTCAAAGGCTTTATCAAGTAATTTTTGACAGAATACTTCACAGGCATCATCAGTCAAAGAAGAATGTGACTGTTGAAAGTTAAGTAAACTATTTGCTAGCTCATGATCAGTAACCACATCATGAATACCATCAGTGGTCATTAAATATAAATCATCGACCTCAATATTAAACTGCTTGTAATCGACTTCTAGATTGACATCCATGCCCAATGCACGTGTTAAGTAACTGGTGAAATCATTGACTGATGTGCTGTGATCGCGACTTAATTTAACCAGCTGACCGTGCCTGAAACGGTATACTCGCGAATCGCCCACATGCAGCATATGCGCCGAGCAAGACTTAAACACTAGCGCACTAAAAGTACACACATAGCCTTTACGCGCGTCACGATAATCTTGACCTAAACCATACAACCAGCGATTAAGCGCCGTTAATACCCGCGTACTTGAAGTCAATACACTCCAAGATTCAGGCGTTGAATAGTAATCAGCGATGAAGTTAGATACGCTAATCGCTGATGCTTTAGCACCACCTTCAGCCGCACTCACTCCATCGCTAATGACACTCACAATCCCTTTTGTGGTTAACATCAAACCCGTTGGAATTTTTATCCCGATGGCATCTTCATTTTCAGCTTTACGGCCTTTATCTGATACTTGTCCAGCAAATACCTCAAGCGCACCAGAAATAGGTAAATGTTCTTGTTTTTGATTTGTTCTTTCTTGGGGATTTAGGTTTTCTGAAATTAATTCAGCAGATACTGGAGCCACAACAGCGTTAACTGAAGAGGTTTCTTTCTCAGTGAGGTTTACACTGTCGAAATTATTTGATTGCATCACAATCCTTTTGAAAAGCTAACACCGTAGAGTCAAAACCATACGGTGTTAGGTACCAATATTTTCTCATTCTCTAAGTAAATTAAAGCCATTTACTTATTATCTAGTTTATTATCTGGTTTATTAATTTACGCTAATCAGCGTGACTTCACCTTTTTCATTCACTTCTGCCATGTGCCCTTTAGGTTCTGACATAAAGAATAAAGTAATGAAACCAAGTACCGCGCTCACTGCTATCACGTAAAAGAATACAGATGTTGGCACCATTGAATAAACGGTTAAGAAAAATACCGCGCCAACATTACCATAAGCCCCTGTCATACCTGCAATTTGCCCCGTTAAACGACGCTTAATTAGCGGAACTGCAGCAAATACCGCCCCTTCACCACCTTGGACGAAGAAAGAACATGCCATAACCACAACCACTGCTAACGGCAATGACCAAGTTCCATCAATTTGCCCAACAGCAAAGTAACCTACAGCTAAACCAGCAGTTAGGATTAGTAAGGTATTTTTACGGCCAAATTTATCACTTAACCAACCGCCTCCAGGGCGAGACATTAAGTTCATAAAGGCATAGCTAGATGCCACCATACCTGCCTGCGCCATACCTAACCCAAAGGTTTCAGCAAAAAATAATGGCAGCATGGATACAACCGCAAGCTCAGAACCAAAAGTGGTAAAATACAGCACATTTAATACGGCAACTTGTTTAAATGGGTAACGCTCAAACTCTGGTACTTCTTTAACAAAAATGTCTTTGTTAACTTGGTAGGTTTGATAAAGGTCGACAAAAAAGATAGCAACCAAGCCAACATAAATAATATTCGTCGTTTGCTCATCTAACATGCTTACTCCCGCTGGCGATAATTTCCAAGCAAGTAAAGCCAGCGTCGCATACATTGGGATTTTCATGAAAATCAGTAAAGAAAAATCACCTTTACTGGTCACCTCTAGGCCACCCGCCTTTTTAGGTTTGAAATAGGTAGAACCTTTTGGTGTATCAGTGACATTAAAGTAATACACAAAGGCGAACACTAAGCTCATTAACCCTGTAAGGCCAATGGCATAACGCCAACCATCTTCGCCGCCAAAAAAGATAGCAATAGCAGGCAGTGTGAAGGCTGCAGCTGCTGAACCGAAGTTACCCCAACCGCCATAAATACCTTCAGCAGTTCCAAGCTCTTTAGCAGGAAACCATTCACTGACAATTCGAATGCCAATAACAAAGCCAGCGCCAATAAAACCAATTAAAAATCGCGCCAATGCTAATTGCTCAAACGAATCCGCCACTGCAAACATGAAACATGGAATAGAACACACACCCATTAATGCTGAATAGGTCAATCTTGGGCCATATTTATCGGTCACCATACCGATAATGATCCGAGCGGGAATAGTTAATGCCACGTTCAAAATTAGTAAGGTTTTTATTTGGGATGTAGTTAATCCCAAACTATCTGCAATGACACTTAATAAAGGCGCAGCGTTAAACCAAACCACAAATGTTATAAAAAATGCAATCCAGCTTAAATGCAGCGTTTTCATCTTTCCCGAAAACGACAATAAGTTAAATTTTTCAGAACTCATGCTTCACGTCCTTATGACTTAGCCAAGATAAGTACTTGGCCAGCTTCCTTTTTAATCTGATATGGAGAGGCGACTAATGCTTCATCTTCAATACACACACCAGTTTCAAGACTGTAATGCTGCTTATATAATGGCGATGCGACACATAATACCCCACCCATATCGCAAATTAACCCTCTCGCTAATAAACTCACACCCGTTGCAGGGTCGACATTATCGATGGCAAATAAACCATGCTTACCTAAATCAAAAATCGCGACAGCTTTTCCTGCAACCCAAGCAGCAACACCTGTTCCTTGAGGCAAAGTTGACTCATTACATACGTTTACCCAACTCATATTAATTCCTCCGTTGCAGCTTGCTCGTTTTGTTCAGTGGTAATATCTTTAATGGCAATATTTCCAGCACCTGATGATTCAGGGCTTAATGGGAAACGCTGTTCGCGCACTCTTTGATATAAATGAGTTTCACCTTCTGGCATAGCATCTGGATTAACAAATTCACTAAAGCGAGCTAAAAACTCAGGTTTTTCTAAACTGGTTTTCCACTCACACTGATAGGTATCAACTACCTTATTCATTTGTTTTTCTAGTTCAGTTGCAATACCCAAACTATCTTCAATGACTACAGATTGCAGATACTCAAGTCCGCCTTCTAGTGACTCCATCCAAACAGAAGTACGCTGTAATTTATCAGCTGTTTTAATGTAGAACATTAAAACTCTATCAATGTATTTAACTAAGGTTTCGGTATCTAAATCAGTTGCAAACAAATCACCATGGCGAGGACGCATGCCGCCATTACCAGCAACGTATAAATTCCAGCCCTTATCGGTCGCAATCACACCAATATCTTTACTCTGCGCTTCAGCACATTCTCGAGTACAACCTGATACAGCAAACTTAATCTTGTGAGGGCTACGCAGGCCTTTATAACGATTTTCTAAATCAATCGCTGTACCTACTGAATCTTGAACGCCATAACGGCACCAAGTGCTACCTACACAAGATTTGACCGTACGTAATGATTTACCATAAGCGTGTCCGGTCTCAAAACCTGCATCAATCAACTTATGCCAGATAATCGGCAGCTCTGATAATTTAGCGCCAAACATATCAATACGCTGACCACCGGTGATTTTGGTGTATAAATCGAACTCTTTTGCCACAGCTCCTATGGCAATAAGACCGTCAGGGGTAATTTCACCACCAGCAATACGCGGAACCACTGAATAGGTGCCATCTTTTTGCAAGTTACCTAAATACGCATCATTGGTGTCCTGCAATTGAACATGGCTGCTTTCTTGGTTAAGGACATATTTATTTTGCAGAGATGCAAATATTGACGCAGCTGCTGGTTTACAAAGGTCGCACCCAAACGTTGAATGCTGACCATTAGCTGACTTTTTGCCATGTTTAGTAATTAATGTCTCAAAGTCGGTAATATTTTCGACCTGACATAAATGATAAAGCGATTGTCTATCATGCTCAAAATGCTCACAAATCCCTGTATTACATTCAACACCTTCAGCAATTAATGCTTGGTCCATCACTTGTTTAACCAGCGCCGAACAACCACCACAGCCTGAAGCTGCGCGGGTACATGACTTAATTTCAGCAATGGTGTGATTACCCTCTTTCACTGAATTAACGATGTCAGCTTTAGTCACCTGATGACATGAACAAATAATAGAGGTGTCTTTTAATTCAACCGCAGATTCATCGCCAGTCATGAGCAGCTCAACTGCATTACCTTCAATTTCATCTTGAGACAAATAGCAGTCTAATAAACGGTTATAGTCGCTATTATCACCAACTAACACCGCACCTTTAAGGTATTTACCGGTTTCATCTAGCCACAGCTTTTTATAAATTCCAGACTGATTATCTGATAACTCAACAAACTGGGCATTTTCAAACCCGCGGCTTTCGCCAATGGCGGCCACATCTACACCCAGTAATTTAAGCTTAGTGCTCATATCTGCGCCAGTGAAAGTCGTTGATTTAGCTGATTCATCTGCACTTGCTGCAAGATGTGACACTGCTACGCGCGCCATTTGATAGCCAGGAGCAACTAAACCAAAGATGCGATTTTGCCATAATGCACATTCGCCTATCGCGTAAACATTAGCAGCAGAGGTCAAACAATTATCATCAATGGTAATACCACCGCGTTCACCCATTGCTAATCCACTTGAGCGAGCAAGCGCATCTTGTGGCCTAATACCTGCCGAAAACACAATCATGTCTGTTTCAAGGAAGGTGTCATCATTAAATGTCATGCGGTGCATAGCCGACTCGCCATCAATAATGGCTGTAGTCGCTTTTGAAGTATGAACCGAAACACCCAAGTCATTAATTTTACTTTTCAGTAAATCACCGGCTTTATCATTTAACTGAACAGGCATTAACTGCGGCGCAAACTCAACCACATGGGTAGTCACCCCTAATGCCATCAGCGCATTTGCAGCTTCTAAGCCTAATAAGCCACCACCCACGACGACACCCACTTTCGATTGGCTGGCTGCAGCTTCAATATCTTGCAAGTCTTCAATGGTGCGGTACACCACGCAGCGTTCGCGATCATTACCATTAATAGGAGGTACAAAAGGATACGAACCTGTAGCAAGTACTAAGCTATCGTAATGACTGGTTACGCCATCTTCAGTCGTGATAGATTTGCTTTCAGTATCTAGCTCAGTAATACGAGTTTCTAAATGAAGTTTAACACCCCAATCTTGATAATCTTGAGCACTTGTCAACATCAGCTCATCAGCGCTGCCTGTTTCAAAATACTTGGATAACTGTACACGGTCGTATGCAGGGCGAGGCTCTTCACCGTAAACTTCAATCTCGAATTGCTGTTGCAATCCTTGACTGCATAATTGTTCAATAAAGTGGTGCCCGACCATGCCATTTCCGATCACAACAAGCTTTGGTTTTGCGCTTACTGAATTCGACGTTCCTGTTGAATTTGCCATCGTAGGCTCCTTGATTATTTTGAATTCAAAAAACAAAAAGGCACCAATCTCTGGGTTAGCAGAGATGGCGCCATTGCCTATGATTCAAATTTTTAAATATAAACTGAAAATCTTTTAAATATGATTAATCGCTAATTACTTTTGACTGTTCACTTTTGGCTAATAACTTTTTTGCTAATAACTTTTTGGCTAATAACTTTAGAGTTTACTCAGACGCCATTGCCTTAAGTCACTCATGAAGTTATTAATAATTATTAAGCATTTGCTCAGTTCAAATTAATATCTAATTTACTTCACTAAACATTGCCGCAGTTATTATCTGAATTCTGGATTTCCCCACTGCATTTCGCCAAGACTGCAAACAAACCGATCTCACTGTTTTATAGAATGTTGCATTGAGTATGCCAACACCAACACAAAGATAAGCAACTGTTTTAATGTAATTTATTTACCCAAAACATTAATATTTTAAGCTTCCTTGTTCACCGCAGGAGCAGTTGCACCAAATCGATGCATTCTGGTTGCATCAAGTTGTTGCGCCGCCGTCATAATATGCTGCGCCATCTCACCCAAACTGATACCTTTTTCCATTGCTTGCTTTTGAATTAATTCATGAGCTTGTGATTCTGAGATGCCTTGGCTTTGTAACAAAGACTTCGCTTTAGATAACTGTTTTAAACCAGTGCATTGCTTATCAAGCAACTTCATTTTTTCAAGCATATTAGAAGCACTGTTAAAACGAATTTTAGCTAAACTGACTAATGAGTTTAATCGCTTAGGCGTCATTTTTTCAGGTACAAAAGTCACTCGACCACACTTTAGTAAACTCTCTAAATGGCTTTCATCCCAAGAGTAAGCGTTAACAATAATAGGTAATGCTGTGCTTGCCAGTAACCGTTCAATAAACACTTGCTGTAATGGTTGTAGTGCTTCAGTAAAAAACACTAAACATAAACCATTTCCTTTCATCGCTTGACGTTCAAGTTGACTCAACGAGATCATTTCCATACACGGCTCGACGGTACTTAACTCAGACATACAATCAATAAATAAATCTTCATTGCTAAATGAAGGGTCGCGATAAACTAAATTAACCATGGGCTAGCTCCTAACTTTCTGGTTAAAAAACAAGATGAAAAACGAGCGGCAAGAAATCGATATGAATCGTTTCATAATCGCAGCTCACAAAAGTGGGTATCGGCTTTCGAAGAAAGCATAAATATGTCTTCGGTCTTATTTAAGCTGCTTTTTAACGAAGCACTGTTATTACGTAAAAACCAATTTTTACTGGCTCTTTTTATCGACTTTTCAATGGGCAACGATGGTGACAACAAAGCGTAAACTAACGCCATTGTTGCCGTCACGCTACCAATGGCTTGCTGTAGCTGCAAATCGGATAATTCAGCTTGCTCAATATCCTCAGCGTGCCAAAGTTGTGCAAGCAAATGTGCAGGCAAGTCTGACTGACCGACTTTTGCACCAACAAAAGCCTCAAGTTGAGTCGGAATTTCAATTTGTGTTTGTTCAGAGAGCAGTTGATTATCGTTAGCACTAAAACGCAGCATTCTGACTTGAGTTGTCACTCGTGGATTTATTTCTGTCTCGCCTTGAAGGCCTTTAAAAATAGCAATACTAGCTGGGGTTGTTGATGTTTCACCTACTTGTTTTTGCGCTAATAACAATGCCACTTGTTGGTGCTGTTTATCTAAACCGGGGTGAAAATAACTGCGTAAACTATTCGATGCATTCGTTGGATTAATACAACGTACTGACATTTGAATTAAACTACGCAGTCCTAATTCTTGATGTAGACGGCGACAATCATTCAAAACAGGTACAATATCAGCTGAGTTGACGTAAATAATGCCTGTTCTCGCCAGATTTACCTTAGCTTGTTCAGCAGTAAAACAACGTGGAATATCCAATGCTGAAATATAAGCTTCCACATGTCTTCTGTGGGGCAGTGACTGACTATCGCCATGTAAAATAATGCTTTGTCCATTCTTCGCTAAGGTTTTAGCCGCTAACAATAACCAAGGTAATTGCTCGCGCTTACCTGCGTAAACAGGCCAATCAATATCAGCTTGAATTGATTGCCACTCGCTTGGTACTAATTGCTTAAGCCCTGCTGCTACACCAGCTAATTCTTCAATCGATTCACCACGAACTCGCATTAACATCATGGCTGCGGCCATCTGATTCGAAGAAAGATCACCTTTAGCAAACGCGGTAATCAAATGCGAAGCTTCAGCAAAATTTAAACTGCGGCTGCCTTTAATCCCCTTGCCTAAGGTTTTCACTAACTTCCTATTATCAAAATCTTCAGCATTAAGCATAGCTGCGGTGTGTTGTTCAACCATTTGCCACCTCAGCCATGTGATAGCCCTGAGCCATGTAATCGTCATGAGCCATGTGAACGTCATGAGCCAGCCCACTAGCTTGGCGAGTATCAGCACAAGAACTATCAATAGTTGAAAGTAATTCAGTTAACTCTTGGCCAACAGCAACCACTTCACCAATGATGATGAGTGTTGGGCCACTATCTTTAATGGTGCCTGCTATATCGGCCATGTTAGTCACATCTGCAAAGGTCACTAATTGATTTTCTCTGCCGCCATTCGTCACAAATGCAACCGGTAAATCTGCTGGGGCATCCACTTCCAATAGCCCATTAGAAATCGCTGCCGCCTGCTCCTTACCCATATAAAAAACTAAGGTTGATTGCGCAGCAAGTAAGGCCTTCCATTGCGTTGGGGCTTGATAATTACCCTCGCTGATAAAACGGGTACCTGTCACTAAAGTCACTGACCGTGCTGTTCCACGATAAGTTAACGGAATCCCCGTTGTTGATGCGCAGCCTAATGCAGCGGTTACGCCAGGGGTAAAACGACTGATCACGCCTTTTTTTGCAAGATATAACGACTCTTCAGCACCTCTACCAAAAATATGCGGGTCACCACCTTTTAAACGCACGACTTTCAGTCCTTGCGTAGCAAGCTTTGCTAGCAGTGCATTGATGTCATCTTGTTTATAACTAGGTTGACCACAACGTTTACCAACAAAATGACGTTGGCACTCTGGTGAAACTAAAGAAAGAATATCGCTGCTCACTAAACTGTCAAAAACCAACGCTTCTGCTTGAGATACAATGCGCGCCGCTTTAATTGTCATCAAATCTAGCTCTCCACAACCAGCACCGACAATCTCTACTTCACCAGACACTAAATCATTCTCGGAGGTTGCCGCTCGATTAAAATTGATTAACGTCGAAATTGAATGGCTCATCACGCCACCTCCTCTTGAGTTGATTTTTGTTTACTTGCAGTCGCTTCTTGCTTTTGTTCTGCTTCAATGGCTTCAGTTTCAATAACAGGCATTTCACAAGCAGTGTCTTCAATACCCAATTGCCAGATATTAGTGGCACAATGCACCACCTCGCTATGACAACTGCCACACTGTTTACCACAACCTAAATCACGTTGGATTTGGGCAAGCGCTTGCTCAAAGTCAGCGGCGACAATTCGGCTTTCACCTTCTGAAGACAGCTTATTAAATACTGTGTCATCTAATTTTTGCAGCATCGCATCCTGAATTTGTGCTTCTGTTACACCAGTACAAGCACAAATAAGTGGACTGTTACCAGCTTTGATAAGTAAATGAAGTTGTTGCATTAATTTGGCATCTACATGCTGACCAATTAATAAGTGCATTGCCTCAAGTCCCACTTGCACTTGCTTGTCACTCAGTAATTTAAGTGACACAAGCTGCCCATGGCTGATATTGCACTGCACGTGGATTAATTGTTTCGTCGCTAAGTTAACCGTCCACTTTAATGAGTAAGCAGTAGACTGAAATTCAAACCCTTTATCAGCATCGGTAAACCCAATATGAAAACATTCACCTTTCGATAAAGTATGTTGAACATTCCAACATGTATTTTTGAACTCAGGGTCGTGCTCACCAAAAATCACACCTTGAAGGGCAACATTGACTTTGTTGATGGTGACTGTTTGGCATTTAAAAGCGGGTTGTTTAGAAACGGGGTCATAATCACTGCTTAACGCTTGGTTTACGCCTTTACCTGTAGAAAATTGAGAAGACCAATGCATTGACATAGATGCAACTTCAGGGGCTTGACTATCATCGGCGACAACTCTTGCCACCGCGATATTTTCACAGGTGCTATCTATATAAGAAGCATCTACACAAGTACTATCTGCTGAAGTGCTACCGTCTATTGAATAATTAACGGTATCAAAACGAACAAGATCACCCTCTTGTAAAGCAAGCTCTTGAATTTTAAGCGGATGGATTGCAACAAATGGTTCAGGAATACTGGCTCTAAGGCTGGCAATATGACCTGTGCGGGTCATGGTATGCCACTGGTCGCGGCTTCTACCACTATTAAGCTTAACTTGATGCTGGCTAACAACCTTAACGGCTAGCTCTGTTGAAGCACTAGCGATAAATTGTGCTTTCCCACTTACGGTTGAAAATAGGCCGTTATCAAAGACTCTCTTGTTTACTTGCCCAAGTTGCGATGCTTGAGATACCGGCCACTGAGTTGGCAATAATGCATCATATTGCAGATCTGATAACTCGCTCATACCGGATAAATCGAATATTATATGAGGAAAAGTTTGTTTTACTGCTTTTGATAGTTGGGCAAACTCTTTAAAAACAGCAGCGCTATTTTTAAAATCAAATGCTGATTCAAACCCCATCAACTTACCCACTTCAGCTAGCGCCCACCAATCCGCTTTTGCTTCACCCTTTACAGGATTAAAGCCGCGCTGGCGGGTAATAACTCGTTCGCTATTGGTCACAGTCCCGCACTTTTCAGACCAACCTAAAGCTGGCAGTAACACATCAGCTTGTTTAGCTGTGGCGGAGTCTTGAGTAATATCTGACACAACCACAAAAGGACAAGTATCAAAAGCTTGTTGGATTTTAGTGGTATTCGGAAGTGAAACTAATGGGTTAGTTCCCATAATCCAAACCGCTTTAATTTGACCGTCAGCCATTGCATCAAATAGCTCAACGGCTGTTAATCCTTTGTTTTTAGCAATCACAGAATTTTGATTATCAGTGTGCCAAAAATCCGCTAATAATTGACGTTCTGGCTCTGAGAATCCCATGTGGCATGCCAGTTGTGTTGCTAATCCGCCTACTTCTCGCCCACCCATGGCATTTGGTTGACCTGTAAGTGAAAAGAATCCACTGCCTGCTTGGCCAATATGACCCAGTGCGAGATGGCAGTTAATCATTGCATTGGTAGTATCAGTGCCAGAAACGGACTGATTCACGCCTTGGCAACTTGCTGTCATGACTTTTTCATTACCAATGAATAACTGATAGAAGTTAATAAGCTCGCTAGTTGTTAAGCCTAATGTAAAAGCTAAATTGTCTATATCTAATTGATGATGGCCTTTGGATAAATCAGCTAAAAGATCTTCAAACCCTTGAGTATGAGCTTGGATATAGTCTGTATTGCTCGCATCATTTTCAGCTATAAACTGCAGTAAGCCATTAAATAAGTCACAATCTTTACCAGGAGTAATTTGTAGGTGTAAGTCCGCCTGGCTAGATGTCGCAGTCTTGATAGGATCAATCACGACTATTTTAGTACCACGTTGCTCGCGAGCTTTTATCATCCGCTGAAATAATACCGGATGTGTCCAAGCACTATTTGCACCAACCAAAACAATCACATCTGCTAATTCAAAATCTTCATAGCAACCCGGTACCACATCTTCACCAAATGCTCGCATATGGCCACTAACAGCAGAAGACATACATAAGCGGGAATTCGTATCTACATTGGCGGTACCAATAAAGCCTTTAGCCAGTTTATTCGCTACATAATAATCTTCTGTAAGCAACTGCCCAGAAAGATAAAATGCCACTGAATCAGGACCATGCTCAGCAATGGTTTGAGTAAATTGTTCGGCTACGGTAGTTAAGGCTGCGTCCCAAGAAACGGGTTTACCTGATTTAAGTTTTGGATAACGTAAGGTGTTTGGCTGAATTAAGCTCTCTAAAAGTCTTTCGCCTTTTGCGCAAAGCAGGCCTTTATTCGCTGGATGCGCTTCATCGCCTACTAGCTTATAAGTGGCTTTATTATTTAGCGCATTATCAACATCCTTAATTTGAATATTGGTATTTGTATCAGTTTTTGTCTCGGCTTGTGTATCAGCTTTTATATTCGCTTTTGTATCAAGGTTGACCGACACAGTCACACCACAGCCTACTCCACAATAAGCACAACTAGATTGGATATTAGACATGCAACTTCCCTTTACTGACAAAATTCTATGTCAATAACATCGCAAAACTTGTGCCAATTACTAAGGTTATGATTTAACGGAGATTTAACATTTTGAAGTAAAAAAGTGATAAAGATATGTTCAACATAAGTGCATTAACTCGCACCAAATATGCGCAAGCTATTGAAAACTAAAGAAAACAAATACCTCTTTAGGGGTAGTTAAAATCTAACTGATTCTATTAAATATTTTTGAAACATAAAAAAAGCGCCGACATTAGCGGCGCTTTTTTAAACTCTCTCCCACCGAATATCTCGATGAAAATAGTAATCGACTCATCTCATTTACTGAGCAGAACGACCGTCATCATGACAACTATCACACGTTGGTACATCACCAACATTCATGTCATGCGGCGCGTGACAATCTGCACACATTAGCATGCCGTCATGTGGTGTGTGATTTTCGTCCATTTCAGCGAGCGTTCCGTGACAGCTTTGACACTGTTCGAACTCATACTCACCATCAGCTGAAGGCTCGCCATCAGCGTGACAGCTTTCACAACCACCCATTTCAGCGTGGAAATCAGCTAGATTTTCATCTGCAGCAAAAGCATTTGATGACAAAGTCAGAACAGCTAGAGCTGCTGCAAACAATGCTACAAGAATTTTATTGCTCACTATAATACCCTCCATTTGTGATAATCGAGAAAGCTCTCATCAATTGGCTTTCTTCGATATCGGTTATCAGCACAACATTTTGGCTCACTTATAAACTTAGCTAACACTGGTCAATTTAGCAACAGTAAATACCACTACCTTCACCTAACAATCAGCGCCATCCCTTAATATACGTTACTTTATGTATCCGCAAAATTTAAGAGGTCATTATTCTACCTGCTCAAGATTAAAAAGAAAGCAATAAAAAAGGAGCCATCTGGCTCCTTTTTTTAATTATATTAAGATATTAGTTGTAGCTGTTTTTAAGGGCACTAATTCGCTTATCTAGCGGAGGATGGCTCATTAAGAACTCAGCCATTGAACGCTTACCATTAATACCTAATGCCGACATTTGTGCTGGCATTGCGCCGGCTTCTGGGCCAGTTTTTAAACGTTCTAAAGCGGCAATCATTTTATTCTTACCCGCTAATTTTGCAGCACCTTCATCGGCTTTAAATTCACGGATACGCGAGAAGTAAGCCACAATCATCGACGCTAAAATACCAAATAGCATGTCCATGACAAATACTACAGCCATGTAGGCAAACATGCCTAAGCCTTCACCATCTTCACTGTTGTTAGCAACAACGTTATTCACGATGCCAGCCACTACTCGGGCAGCAAAGATAACAAAGGTATTAACCACACCTTGAATCAGTGTCAGTGTCACCATGTCGCCATTGGCAACGTGACTAACTTCGTGGGCAAGTACACCTTCGATTTCGTCTTGCGTCATGCCGTAAAGTAAACCAGAACTCACAGCGACTAACGCATTGTCTTTACTTGGGCCTGTTGCAAAGGCATTCATTTCTGGAGACTGATAAATCGCAACTTCTGGAATTTTGATACCAGCTTGTTCAGCTTGACGAGCAACAGTTTCAACTAACCAGCGCTCAGTATTATCACGTGGTGCAGTGATAACTTCACAACCCATGGTCTTTTTAGCCATCCACTTTGAAATAGCTAAACTGATGAACGCGCCACCAAAACCGAACATCGCAGCAAAAATCAATAAACCACTCATGCTTGAAGTACTCACTCCAAGTAGAGACATAACAATCGAAGCTACTAGCAAAATCGCTAAGTTAGTTCCAATCAATAACATAATACGTAACATTACAACTCCTATCTGGCACAGATGCCGCTTTAAACTTAAATAGCTTGAACCAATCAGTTCGCGTTAATCGCGGTACTGTTTACATTCTTTTCGTTTTTCTTAATCAAACAATCGATGAACACTTATCGATGAATACTTATCTATGAACACATAATGACATAATATGTCTTAAAAATTGTTTTTCAAGGGGGTAATATCAAAAATAGACATAAAATGTCGACTAATTTGAAAAAATATCACAGCAAGCCTTACCTAACCTGAATGTGTCACTTGTTTGCCGCAGAGTCTAGGTAGCAAGCATTAATCTAATCTTAAAATTTACACTCATTCACGCCGAAGTCATTTGTTAACCTGAATTCGGGCTATTAAATGTATTTCAAACAGCCCTTTGCACTGCTAACTGCGTTAAATATACTTGCAATAGACACACTATTGGCGCATATATTCGCCTTGTTTTCAGCACAAAGTTCAAGTTTGAATGTAAGTTATTAAATATTGATAATATCAGTACCATTTATCCATCTCTTAACCCGAGTTCAGGTTAGTTAAGTTATGGAAAGTGATTAATCTTTGTTAATATCGGTATATATAAGAATAAAAAGTTAATAATTAACCAGTTAAGGATTTCTACATGGCTATGAATGCATTGATGTTAAGCAGCTCTCGTGAAGGCAATACCGATTATTTAGCCCATGCTATTGAGTACATCAAACCTCTGACAACCCATGCTAAAAAATGGGTCTTTATTCCCTATGCCGGTGTAAGTGTTGATTACGACAAATATCTTAGTATGGTCACAGAGGGCCTAGCTCCACTTAATATTGACGTGAGCAGCATTCATCAATACAGCGATCCTAAACAAGCAATTAAAGACGCTGATGGAATTCTAGTTGGCGGCGGCAATACTTTCCAATTATTGAACGAGCTATACCGCTACGATTTAATTCATTTAATTAATGAGCAAGTTTCTAACGGTAAGCCTTATATTGGCTGGAGTGCAGGATCAAATATTACTGGCTTAAGCATTCGTACCACTAATGATATGCCAATTGTTGAACCAGCATCATTTACAGGCTTAAAGCTGCTCCCTTTCCAACTAAACCCTCATTACACTAATTACCAAGCCCCTGGCCATAATGGCGAAACACGCGCTCAGCGCTTACTTGAGTTCACCTTAGTTGACCCAATCACACCAGTGATTGGCATTCAGGAAGGCACTGCCCTTTGGCGCCGCGGGGATACCTTAACCCTTGTTGGCGATAAAGAAGCGTATTTATTCCATGGTAAGCAACAAGAAGTTGTCATTGCTGTTGGCAGTGATTTGAGCAGCTACTTAGATTAAGTAAGTAAACGTTTAAGCTTTATCGAATGCATTTTCACGATTTAGCTCTCACGAATGAATCATCGTAACGACAATAAAAAAGCCTTAAATTCACAATGAATTTAAGGCTTTTTTAAAGCTCATAGCCAGTTAATTAACTGGCAATTGTTATAGCTGATGTCAAATCACGATGACTATCAATATCACTTAAAACGTGTAGTTCAATTTAACGCTGAAGTAACGGCCAGGTTGGCTATACGTTTCTTCAGTCACACCTAAGTTAGACATCAAAAACTTAGATTGACCCGCCACGTCGGCATAATCAATATATTCTTTGTCTAGTACGTTGAATACACCTGAACGTAATGTCCAGTTATCGCTCAATACAAAATTAGCGGTGATATCAACCACTGCATAACCCGCAGTATTAAATACCTCGTTAAAGCCCATATCAGGCATACCTGGAATAGGCGGGAAAATATCTAGGTCAGTAGTACGATCCATACTGTCAGCAAAGCGCACAGTTAAACCAAAGTCCATTTCTGTATTGGCAAGATGAGTGTAATAATTTACCCCAACGTTACCTTTAAGCGGACTAACTGAATTTAAATAATCACCGTTTTGATCTTCACCATGGGTATAAGCAATGTTACCCCAAACTTCAATTTCATCAGTAAACCACTGACTGAATGAAGCTTCAGCACCATACAAGGTCACTTCATCATAGTTAATGTACTGGTACTCAAGCGAGCGAGGCATCACACAGCCTAATGGACCACCACAGCCTACAAATTCCCAATCGATGTAATCATTCGCTTGGGTATAGAAAGTAGTGAATTCATATTGGGTATCACCATGATGGCCACGAACGCCTACTTCAATGGTATGGCTTGATTCTGACTCTAAATCATAGTTTGCTTGGATCATTACAGGGAATGGCATTTTGCCATCTTTAACTTCAAGCTCGCCCCATTTTTGATCAGGCGTTGGCATTTTGTAGCCATAAGCGTACTGAGCATACACATTAACATTTGGCGTCATGTGATATACAAGGCCTACCTTCGGTGACCAAAAACCATCACTCATTTCTTCAAAATCTGCAGGGTCGCGACCCGCTTCTTCAGCTTGGTTTTGATCTGGCGTATTTTTAAAGTAGTCATAACGCAGACCTAAAATCGCGTTTAACTTACCATCGTAGAAAGTAATGTCATCTTGGATGAAAGCACCAACACGTAAACTTTTAGTATCAGCAAACGAGAAAGTATCAGTATCAGAAGGTGACCAGTTACCCGCATCGTCAACCACTTGATAGTCACGCGGACGGCTCATTTCTGATTGCTCAACATCCACACCATAAATAATGTTGTGGTCGTGACCTGTTAACGATAAAGACTTGCTGAACGTACTAGCAAAACCTACACGGTATTCGTCAAATTGGTAATCTCTATGCTCGGTAATATCACGAGCACCACCCTGCACTCCATCAAAGTAATCACGCTTTTCACTTTGGTCAGTCTTACCGTAGTAAAGTACGAAATCGACATTGTCATGGATTACACGGTCTTTAGTAGAACGTAAACGTAATGACGTATTTAACGACTGTGTCTGACGGTCATAATCAATTGAACTTGAGTTATCTATGCTATTTTCCCAGCGGTCTAACTGCTGATTCATGTAATCAACAGTCAGCTGCAGGTTAGTGTCATCGTTGAAGTGATACTTGCTTTTTAGTAGCAAACTGTCAGTCACTAAATCACTATCAGGTAACGTCTTGCTGTAATTTTGCTGCTCTTCACCTTCACGGCGTTGGTAAGAAACTAAGTTATCGAAGTCACCAGCAGAAAATGCACTAGTGAAACCAGCACTGTACTCGTCATTCATGCCTGTGTAACCGGCATTAGCTGAGAAGTAATAATCTTCGCCATGTAGGTAATCATCTGCATCTTTTGATGTCATCACCAACACACCACCAAGCGCATCAGAGCCATACATGGTTGATGCAGCAGCTTTTAACACTTCAACTTGCTTTAACCCTTCAACTTCAGTTAAACCGCGGCCTGTACCCTCAGCACCAGGGCCTAATGGAGAAGCATATTGGTTGTTAACGCGAACGCCATCTTTCACCATCATCACACGGTTGCCGCCAATACCACGGATAGTAACCGAGCTTGGCTTACCAGCACCGCCTTTAACATCAACAGCGGCTTCGTTTTTAAATAAGGTAGAAAAGTCCGTGCTCATGTTGCGAGCAATAGCTTCTTCATCAATAACCACTACAGAGCCAGCAACTTGATCAAGCGTTTGCTCCATACGAGAGCCTGAAACCACAATCACTTCATGGAAGTTTGAGATAGATTGTTTAATTTCATCTTTCGATACGACTTCTTGAGCATCTGCTAGAACCTGAGGGGATAATGCCGCAGCGACTGCAGCACTAATTAATTTTACTGAAAGTGGTTTCATCAACGCTAACCTTAATTAAAGCTTAATAGGAATTAATCTCATCTCGAATGGTGCAGGAGTCTACCATGAAGAAAAATTCACATAGCGATCACGATCCCAATATCAATCTGTGATGCAGAATCTCAATACAATTTACATTCACTGTTTCGCACATGTTAAAACATGGGTTGCTAATGTTTATTGGTTTGCAATTAAAATAAGCAGTAAGCGCAACACTCCCGTCCAAATGTACCAACAACCATTAACAAAACTCACTGAAGAGCGAATAGCTTATAGCAAGACATTAAGAAGGCGACAAAGGCTGGATTTGATGAAAGGTAAATAAAATTTTTTGATAAAAAGTAAGTGGATTTTAAAAGCTAGCAAGGTTCAATTTGCTAGCTGTTATTTTATTCCTAATATTTAAGCTGGCTATTAAGACTCAGTATTCACAGCACTAGTATTGCTTGAGTCAGCAGTATTACTTGAGTTAAAAGTATTGCCGGTTTCATCAGGGCTGTGCACTTCTCTTAACTCCTGCTCTGTAAGCACCCCGCCGCCTAACGAGCGATATAGGGTAATCATAGATAATAAGCGGTCACGCCTCACTTGGCTTAATGTTAGCTCGGCATTGAACAAGCTTCGCTGAGCATCCATTAAATCTAATGAGCTAGAAACACCATTTCGATATCTCAGCATCGCTAAACGAGTATATTCTTTTGAGGCTGCGACTAAATCTTGCTGCGCTTCAATCGCAAGCTCCGAACGCCTGAAACTATTCATAGCATCATTCACTTCAAAATAAGCGCGTAATACCGTACTGCGATACGCAAGGTTAGCCTGCTTATACTCTTCCTTAGCAATATCATATTGAGCGGAAATACTTCCCGCATTGAAAATAAAACAAACATGCCACCCATAATTAATAAAAATAATACGACTCATCTCGATGTCTTACTTGATACTTATTTAAAGCGTGAAGAACACACCAACTTCACTGCTGATATGCAAAATAAGCGCTAACTTTATTGTTTATCTATTATTGTATGAATTAAACACAGCAGAAAAGCTTGATAACTATCAAGCGTAAAATATGAAGTGATTAAACTAGAGAAGTATCGCTAGGCGCTTAGCCATTTTTGACAGTTAGCTGCGCTTTGTCGTCGTTTGCGGTCGACATGTTTTAAAAACAAATAAACAAACATGCCACCCATAGTTAATAAAAATAATACGACTCATCTCGATGTCTGACTTGATACTGATTTAAAGCGTGAAGAACACACCAACTTCACTGCTGATATGCAAAATAAGCGCTAACTTTATTGTTTATCTATTATTGTATGAATTAAACACAGCAAAAAAGCTTGATAACTATCAAGCGTAAAATATGAAGTGATTAAACTAGAGAAGTATCGCTAGGCGCTTAGCCATTTTTGACAGTTAGCTGCGCTTTGTCGTCGTTTACGATCGACATGTTCGCAGTATTCAGTCAGCTCTGGCAGTGAGCCAACCGCACCTTAAAATAATGCCTCAAACTCTGTAGTGTAGTGATTTTTAACCAGTTTTCAGTAGGAATATTCAGTCGATTTAGAATGTGCTGACTACTCGTACTTATTGCACCACGCTTGTCATCTCGAATGATATTTAACCAGTTAAATGGGTGGCCATATTAGAATCTTGAATATTTAGCCAATTAGAATGGGTGGCCCATGTTATTATTTAAGCGCGTATAAAAAGTCGTAATAGCGACGTTATAGTGTTGGCAGAATTCAATATTAGTGCCTTTAAATTGCTGCGTAGCTGAAGTAGCTCTAGCTACTACGCAGCGGTTCTGTAAGTTTTCATCACCTGCTCTAAATTTATCATTGAGCAAATATTTTCAAACACTCAGATTAACGATGCTAGGTGTGGTTCGCTAGACGGTTACGATACTTTGCTATTTATCACTTTTAAAAGAGCGAAAGTCGCATTGAAATAGCACACTTTGATCTACAAATAAGAACAAAAAATGCCGCTATCAATAAGCGGCATTTTTAACACATTGTTTAAAACATTAATTTACAAATGCAAGTTGATTAGTCTTCTTGCACTGTTGCTTCGGCAGAACTAGAGTAAGTCGTACTTAGATCGTCACCCACAGCATAACTTTCGAAGTCCTCAGATAGAACCGCCGTATCTGTTGCATCAGCAATCACGATATCATCAGCTAATAACTCTTTTGCTGACTCTTTCGAAGAGCTACCAATACGTATTTGATACGTTTCTGTCGCTGTACCTGTATTGATTGCTTCATAAGGACCGTAGAACGTTGTACCGCCATCAATTGACAAAAAGTAACCTGTTGCTGTCCACTCAATTACTGCATTTATTTCAGAATCATCAAAATAGGTTAAGCCTTCAATGGTTTGTTGAGATTTTGCTGCATCACGATATTTAACCACACCGTCTTTAGCAAAGATTATTTCGCCCGTTAGGTTACTTGAAGAGGCTGAGCCACCATAAATACTAATATAAGCAGTATTATCTTCGCTAACATCTGGTGTCGCAGTGAAGTCCGAAATGGCTTGTAGCTTAATGCTTGCTGAAATAGAGCCTTCGACAATTCCGTCCGTGATTAAACGTAACTCAGCGTCAGCGTCTAGTGATGTGTCAGCCATTCGGGCAACTTTATTTACACTACTTCCCGCTATAGTCTTAACGGTTGCTTCAGCAGAACTTGAATACATTGAGCTTAAATCTTCACCTTCAGCATAAGTCTCGAAGTCCTCAGATAGCACTGCATTATCTGTTTCATCAGCAATGACGACATCATCAGCGAGTAATTCTTTTGCTGACTCTTTCGAAGAGCTACCAATACGAATTTGATACGTTTCTGTCGCTGTACCTGTATTGATTGCTTCATAAGGACCGTAGAACGTTGTGCCACCATCAATTGAAAGTGAATAACCTGTTGCTGTCCAAGCAAGAACTACATCAATATCTGTATCATCAAAATAAGTTAAGCCATCAATGGTTTGTTGAGATTTTTCTGCATCACGATATTTAACAGCGCCATTACTAAAGACAATTTCACCGGTTAGGTTACTTGAAGAAGCAGAGCCACCATAGATACTTATGTAAGCGGTATTATCTTCAGAAACATCTGGCGTAGCAGTGAAGCCAGCAATTGCTTGTATCTTAATGGTTGTAGAAATAGAACCTTCAGCTAGTGGATCAGTTGTTAAACGTAGCTCAGCATCAGCATCTGTTGAAGTATCTGCCATTCTGGCAACATTGTTGTCTCCCGTCGCCACAACAACTGTACCTGTAATTGTGATTGCTAATTCAGCGGTAGTGCCATCATAAGATTCAATAGTAAAGGTATCGATTTCACTTTCACCAACAACAAGTGCTGCAATAGTGGGATCAGCAGTATCAAGTGTATAGGTCCATGAGCCATCATCTAATATTGCTAATGTACCGTATGTACCCATTAAGGTTGTCTGAACAATAAAAGCTTCGCCATCATCTGGGTCAAGTACACTGACTAAACCTGTAGTCGTTGCTTCATCAGCTGCAATTCTTCCTGTTAAATCAAAGAATACTGCTGGCGTAGGTTCTACAGTGCCATCGCCTACATCAAATACAGACACTTCAGCGTAAATAGCTAAGCTATACTTGCTGCCAGTAGCATCTAAAGTTTCTCCTGCATCATAACCTTCAAAGTCATCTGAAAATATACTTGCAGTGCCAGCGGTATCAGAAAATACTTCAATGTTATCAACATAGAAAGAACCGAAAGGAATCGTTCTATCATTATCACCAAATCTAAATTGGATAGCTTTAACACCATCAGCGAACCACTGGTCTAAGCCTGTATAATCAGAGTCAACAACTGCCGCAGTAGAGAATGAACCACCACCAATCACTTCACCATCAATAGTCACGGTGATTTGATCTGCTTGATCTAAGTCCCAAGCGATTTCTACATCATAGAACTGCTCTTCAACAAGTGGTGCAGTGATCATATTGCCAGGGTAAGCGTCACTGTCAGTATTTCGAACAAAGAAACGAGGGTCAATTACAGTGCCGTCGTCTTGAGTTTGAGTTCCTTGAATACGCAAATCTATAAGCGATTCACTAGAACTACCAGAAGAACCATAAAGCGTAATATAAGCATCTTTGATATTTCCATCACTACCAAGCGCAACCTCTTTAGATATAGATGCAGTCAGCTTACCTTGACGAAGGTTATCAACGGTAAACCTAATCTCACCCGTATCGCCGCCTGTATCGCTTATTTTTACAACTTGAGTAAGCGAAGCAACACGAATATTAATTTCAGCAGTGGTACCATCAATAGAAGCGATAGTGATTGAATCACTTACAGAGTTACCTAATTCAAGGTTCGCTAAAGTATCATTTGCAGTGTTAACCGTGTAAGACCAGCTACCGTCGGCGCTGATACTAAATGTACCATAATCAAGTGCTACATCGGTTTGCGCAACAAAAGCGTCTTCTTCAAAGTTTGGATCAATAATGGTTAGTGACCCAGTTAATGGATTAATAGCAGTATGTTGAACAGTACCGCCCAATTCACCTTCAATGATTGCTGCAACAGGGTCATTGTTATAACCAACAGCGGCTCCAATTACGTCAAGTAACGCCTCATCAACAGAGCTCGCTACTTGTGAAGTAGTTTGCAAATTAGTTTGTGCTGTCTCAAGTGTATCTAAAGACTCTTCAGAAAAAGAACCATCAGCGACGTCACTAGCAAGATCTTGCATAACGGTAGATAAATCTGCGTCTGCGTTGTCTGCATCAACTTGTGATAGTAGCGCTAGCACAGAACCATATCTATCAGCATCTTCAGCACCTTCAGCACCAAGTTCAACAGTACCAACTAAAGTAGGAAGCACTTCTGTTGTATCAAAACGAATACCAAAACGAGCATTAATTATTTCAGCTTCGACAGCAAACTGGTTTAAATCACTACCTGCGTTTTGAACTGCCATTTCGGTTAAAGGAGAAACAGTATAGGTTGGTATTACTAGTATTAAATCTCCATTCTCATCTACAGCATCAGTACCATCTTCATTTTTAACAACTCTAAATTCATCGACACTTACTACAGAACGTAGTTGAGGAGCATCTAAGGTTAAACCTGTTGATTCGTCCGTATAAGTACCGCCAGTACATGCAATTAAACCTGTACCTTCGAAATGTATGTTGATAAATGTAACGCCACCTGAAGTGTCAGAGGTTGCAGTGCCTTGCGCAGGAAGAACCGCAGCACCACTATCATCAACTTCAAATATGTCACAAGTTGCACCATCAATAGGGCCCTTAATAATGCTAGCAGAAACATTTAAGGTTGGGTTGATAACAGGTGTAGATGCACCAACACCTTCGGTAAAACCTGCATCATCTGTATAATTAGCAGAAACAGAAATAACTGTGCCTTCGTCAGCTTCAGTAATTGTGTAAGATGTGCCGATAGTACCTGTTGACCAAACGTAAGTAAGTGTGTCAGCCATAATTCCGTCAGCATCAGTAGCCGTTGCTGAAAGCGAGGCGCCAGCAAAAAAGTCGCTTCCGATTATTTCTATACTACCGCGAGTATTTCCATCTAGTTCAGCACCGTCATCACCGCCACAACCTAATAGGCCTGTCGCAATGATGAGCGGTATAAGAGATTTATTATTCATTTTTATGACTCCAAAAAGATTCTTTTTCCAAATTTAGCTTGTTTTATTTAAGTACTAGATTTGACTAGTACTTAAAGCTGACACCTGCGAACAGGCGAGGACCGTAATCACTTACTTGACCCAAGTTACCTTGAGTATAGAAGTCATCACTGCGAGGCTCGCTGAACAAGTTAATTGCTGAAAATTTAACACGAACGTGTTGATTGATTTTATATGCAGCACGAGCTTCCCAAGTACCTGCCTCATCAACATAGCGTAGTCTTGTGCCGTTAGAAGTGTATGGTTGGAAGTATTCACTGCGATACTTGTAGATAAGAGCAGTATCAAAATCGCCTATTTGGTAGTAAAGCTGTCCATTGAATACATGCTCAGAAAATCCAGGTACTGAGGCAGGTGGAACAATACCTGCGGTAAGCTGAGTGGTTACACCGTCTAAATCAGTAGTAAAAGTATTACCGTAGTTACTGTCTTCAAACTCATAGGTTGTATCGGCGTAGTTATACCCAAACTTCACACCAATGCCTAAATCCCAACGATACGAAAATGACGCTTCTATACCATAAAGATCACTAGTTTCTTCAGTCGTTACTGAATTAGTAATAGGTAAAGAAACTTCCTCACCGTCAACGATAAACGTCTCTAACTCTGTTTGCTGTTGGAAACCGCCATTAAATTGCTTGTAGTAAACACCTAAAGCTACAATAGAATCTTCGCTTGGGTACCATTCTGCAGCAAGATCATAGTTCCATGACATTAATGGTTGAAGATCAGGATTACCTGAACCATTAACACCAACCAACAAGTCTTCAACTGATGTAGGGTCATCCGAGTCATCGGTTACAAATGTACGGCTATAACCCATATCAGATGGATCTGCACGTGACATACCTCGGTAAATACCGGCCCTCAGGAGAATATAATCATTATAATCAACGACTAAGTTAACACTTGGTAGTACTTCAGTGTAATCGCCGCCACTTTCAATTTTTTCAATACTACCGTTTGGTACTAATTCGACGATACCTGTTGCCGGATCAGTGACAACGTCGAAACCTTCTCTAAAGCCAATAGAGTTAACGTCAGAATTCACTACACGAACACCAAAGTTACCACGAATAAATTTACCGAACATTTCGGTGTCGTAATTAAGCATGGCGTAAGCAGAGGTAGTTTTTTCTGTTACGTCAATAGTACCCGAATTCTCGTACGTAACCTCTGGGTATGCGAATTCACCGCCTTGTGATGCTGCTACTGCTTGAGAGAAACACTCGTTATTGTAAGTTGCCCACGAAGCGCCTGTACCGCTTTCTACAACATTACCTGAACTGTCAACATGGGTGATAATATCACCGTCAGAAACACTAGATAAAAAATCAGTCTCAGGGAAGGCTATTTGGCAACCTTCAAGTACATCGATGGCCGGTGTTGCAGATTCATCTAAATTATATGTAGTTCTTGAGCCATTACCGTTCGAGCCACCAAATTGAACAAATGTTAGCTCAGAAACGCGAACGCCAGCTTGAACGCTACTAAAAAAATCACCGTCTAGAATATAATCAATATCAACGCGTGCGCCCATAATTTCGTTTTCGCGAACATTTTCTCTGTCGATACGAGTACGAAGGCTATCAGTAAAATTGGAAATATCAGTCACATCAAAATCAGTAACGGTGAAATGAGGAATATGTTCACCTAAATCCCAAGATAAGAAAGGACGAGAGCTCGTTCTTCCTCGGTTTGTGATTTGTAGTTCTTCACGGCTGGTTTTAGAATAGCCAAGGTCAACACTAATCTTTAGATCATCAGAGAAAAAATGTTCAACGTTCAAGCCATATCCACGATAGTTTTCTTCTCGCGAAAATTGCTCGCCCGCAGATTCGATACGTTCTTCACCTTCCCAATGTAGAATACCGCCAACATCATTTGTGATCAGATTTTGTCCCGTTACACCCGGTGTAACGCGCTTTTGTAAGAAAATTAAATCATGACGCGCTTCTGCTTGGGTACGATCTGATATTTGCGCGTCAAAATTGATATCCCATTTATCTGAGGGTTGGTATTGTAGAGCAAAGAATAAAGCGTCTCTTTCATCAGATGTTTCATTTTGACGGAAGCTTCTGCTTGAGCCAGTCCATGCGTATTCTCTGCCATCATCTACTGCAAGACCTGTTTCTGGATCAATATCATTATTATAACCTTGGTTACTCGAACCATCTACGCCATCTTCACAATCGCCCGCTGAGCTACGGAAAAAACCGGTATTGGTATCGGTTGGATCATTCAAACATGCCCACAAAGATGAACCCGTTGGGCTTGAGCTTCTATATTCAGCTTCTGGCTGGCTAATATCTTGACGCTGCAAACCCACACTCAAACCAAATGCTTGACCGTTATCAAACTCAAATTGATCAACATAACTTAGTGTTCCACGGTATCCCAAATCACCTTGAAGTGAATTGTCAACGTTTGCTTGGTCTGGGTTGTAGTTACCTTTTACTTCAGCCTGAAATCGTTGCTTACTAAAATCTAAAGGCTTAAGTGTCTCCAGGGTAATAACACCGGCAACCCCACCTTCAATCATGGAAGCGTCTTGTGTTTTATAAATAGCCACTTTCTGCATCAGCTCTGATGGGAACTGAGAAAAGTTAACTGAACGGTCACCACTACCATTAGTCGCTTCACGGCCATTGATGTTAGTGGCACTTAAGAATGGGCCTAAACCACGAATACTGATTTCAGTAGCACCACCATTTTCACGGTGAGATGATGCACCCGTTAATGATTCTAGCGCCTCAGCAATTGAAAGTGCTGGTAAATCACCAATATCTGAAGCAGATAAACCGTCAACAACCGTGGTAGACTCACGCTTTATTGCAATTTGGTCTTGAATTGTTCTACGTGTACCAGTAACTACAACAACTTCTATATCATTATCAACTTTATCTAGATTTTCAGTTTCCGCTTCTTGTGCTAATGCTGAAAATGCAAAAGAACTGGTTACAGAAGTAAATGCAGCAAGCTTCATCCATTTTGCTATAGGTGAAAGCTTGAACTTCCCTATTTTATGGATGGGTTTTGTTTTTTTACTTATTTTCGTCGACATACCGTACTTCCCCTTAGTATTTTAATAAGCATGTTAATGCCATTTATTGGTATATTTTTATAGCAAGCAGGTTACTGCCATTAAATTCTTATATTTATTATTGCAAGCAGGATACTGCCATTAAATTCTTATATTTATTATTACAAGCAGGATACTGCCATTAAATTCTTATATTTATTATTGCAAGCAGGTTACTGCCATTAAATTCTTATATTTATTATTGCAAGCAGGTTACTGCCATTAAATTCTTATATTTAAATTAAAGTTATATTAATTTCAACAAATGAAACCCAAACAAAAGTTTTAACCTATTAATTTAAATAAAAATATAACCAATAATTGTAGTTACTAATTACTAATTACTAATTACTAATTTTAAATTGATGTGTTTACTGCGCTAAAATTTATATCCTTTATGCATGTTATGGATATGATAGAAAGTGGCTTGCACATGATCACCATCAGCGCCGTCATTGTTTTGATTATAAACACCCACTTTAAAGTACATATACTGGTTACTAGCACTATAACCACTATCTTTCATATCATAGTACTTAGTAATATTAGGCTTACCTTCCCTGATTATAGTGACGAACAACACTTCATCTTCGACGGAAATTTTATAAGAGAATTTTTCATTTAAGGCGATTCCGTCATCAGGGTCTGACAAAGTATGTGAACGTGAGCCAATCATATTTATCCAAATATCATCACCATCATTTATTTCATGGGCAAAATAAATAGCCCCTTTAGAGTTGGCTGGTAATTTTCGGTAATATAAACGAATAGGTTCGTCGTCCGTCGCGTGAATTTGCCCGATGACCACGCGCCCAACCTTTTTTTTATCACCTGTGGTAGATACTCGGTTTATTGCCAAAGTCCCTTCCAAACTGCCTTCAACACCCCCAGCCTTAGCTTTCGCCGAACCATGCGCATTGCTGAAAACCCAATTATTCTTAGTTATGCCACGAACTTTTATTCGACTATTACCTCTACGTAGCATTTCGCGTAGTTCTGTTCTCGCATATTTTGTATTTTTTGAGGTCTTGGCACCTACGTTTGGGCAAGCGAATACCAAGCCACCATCATCTGCTGTATAAAAAAATGGTTTTAAGTTAAAGCCTTTACCTAATGATTTCTCATAGACGGTATCTGCTTTTTGATCTTTGTTGAGATCGGTTGGCAACGTTAACGACCAATCGAGTAAGTCAAAATTTTCACCTGGCTTTTTAAGCGGATCGAGTTTTGACAAATCCCCCAGTAAAACACCTTCAGCAAGGCTAGTGTGTGACTTAGGAATAAGCGTATTCTCCTCAATTTCCTGAGCATTGAGTGATACGCTAAAAACAGCTAAAGCAAAAACTAGCACAGCGAAGACGTCACACATTTTCTTTTGAAAATGTCGGTAAGATTTATATGTGTTGATATTGGAATCCTTTATAATTTACGATCTCTTTGTTGAATATGTTCGTGTATTGTTCGGCTTACCTATTTTCAAAGCTTACTTAGAATACCTATATGCGCAGCATATAGAGGCGCACCTACACATGAACTTAACTAACCTTGAAAAACGTAATAAAAGTAGGTAAGACTTTGCTTCTAATTAACATCAAAAATTATCAAATTTCGCTGTAAAAAGAAGCAGAACTCTTTGTTGTATATGATCAAAGAGCTATGATTAATTGCTACACATAGAACCACACACAACTCACCCAAAACAGTTACAACCTTAACAACTCATTCACAGCTGCAACTTTGCGTTAAACAAAATATAACCACCACAACACACCGCTGTCAACCAAAATAGTGCCACAAACATTACCAAAAACCAAAATTGGTAGTAACTAGGGCATGAGAAAGACCAACGAATTGGCTTGTCAAATTTTTCATATAATTAAAAGAAACCGAATAAACAGCAACTTACAGGAAAGTAGAGCTGTTATTGTTGAATAGTTTTTATATTCACTACCAATGGATATGACAACATTACCAAATAACAGAACAAAGTTAGTTAGTGATCCAGCTGCATTACCAATTCACAATAAGTTATTACCAATTTACAAAGGTGGTTGTTACCTATTTTCATACAGGCATTAACAATAGATGATGTAATGAGATTACAGTTCAGAACTAATATGCAGATTATTAGCTGTACGATAATTCGTATTGATTGTGATTTATCATTAATGCTCTTGTTGAACGAAGCTGCGCTGTTAGGCTTATTAGTGCTTATTTCGATGCATGTCCTGATAACCTTTCAACCGATGATTTGAAGCGCTATTTTGCCAGTTTGATTGCCTTACACTCATGGAGCACGATAAAATTCGACCGTAACGGCTTACCGTTTTTCTATCGATATGCCCTTGACCAACAATGACAGTGGCTTAATATTATTAAGCCGCCACAAGTCAATAGACTGCCTGATATTCTTACGCCCGCAGAAGCCTCTATCGTTATTAGTCTTACTCATAAGCTGCGATATCAAGTGTGCTTTCTCACCTTATACAGTATGGGATTGCGCCTCGATGAGGCTATTTCACTTCAAGTTGGTGACATCGATTCACAGGTGATGCAGGTGCACATTCGTAACGCCAAAGGTAGTAAAGATGGCAAGCCTGATTCGTTAATGGATAAAGGCGGTATTTAAAAAGCGCTTAAGCGGGTCATTGCCGATTGTCCTATTCATATATCCATCAATCTACATAATTTGCGTCACAGCTATGCCACTCACTTGCTAGAACAAGGGCTAGACTTACGCTCAGTGCAAAGCCTGCTTGGTCACAACAGCCTTAATACCACAGCCCGATATACCCGTTTCACGACCATCACTAGCATATTCATTTCATTATTGCCGCTGGCAACTTTGATAAAGGTAAAAAACAGTGGAAAAAGAACAAGGGTAAATACCTGTTTAATGTCTTTAACCTGGCTAAAGTCTGGCGGGCTAGATTGCTGAAAAAGCTTTCCGTTGAGCTAAATGGCAAGCTACCTACCTCAATACCCCCAAATGGGTGGTTGACTGCCAACACCTTGGCAAAGGGTTACCCGCACTGAAGTACCTCTCACGCTACCTTTATCGTGGCGTACTGCCTGACAAAAGCATCAGTGAAATCGATGTTCAAGTCAGTTTTGCCTATCTTGAAAACCATGGCCAAAATAGCCAAACCCACAGCACAGAGATACGCTCCTTACCCGCAACCCAATTTTTATGGTTAGTCATGCAACATGTGTTACCTAAAGCCTCTTGTTCAAGAATAGTGACGTAGCAGAGACTCTTAACAATGAAAGTGGCTTATTGCGAGGCAATGCTGCCAAACTACGGCAACGAATACGCATAATGCTCGCCGTTGCAGGTGCGAAGTTGATGCCGCTCGAAAACATCACCAAAACCCAAGCCATACGACCTTGCCCTTGCTGCCAACAGCCAATGACATTTATAGGGGTGCATACGCGACCGACAAGCTTAATTAGGCAAAATAAAACGCGGCCTAACACCGCTGTTTAAGCCGAAGGGTGAGAAAGCCTTCACTGTAAAATGTAGAGTAATGAAAGTATAAAGAGATGGTAAGGTATTGATATATTGATGTAAATAAATTAGCCCATGAGGCTAAGGGATCACTACGGCCGCGAGTAAAATAGCAGCACTGGTACACACCTTAAAAGCGTAAGTTCTTACGCCGATATTTACTATATAAAGGTATCACTCGGGCTTGTTCAACACTTGGGATAAGGACGCGGCTGCGCGCGGCCTATCCTTATTAGTTAAGTTTTTGTTGCTATGGACATCTAGCAGCCCAAATAGCGTTACTTCCGAGTGAAGTCATACATATATCTGATGCAGTGTAGACACCTGGGATATCCATGCCACAATATCGCTCATACTTTCCACCTGTATCTGAATGGTAAAATATACGGCAAGATGCGGCTTCAGACGTTTTTCTAACTGCTACCGAGGCGATGCAATTTGGATCGGCAGTACAGAGGTCTGAGCACCCCCCATTGACAGCATCAAATATTGACATAGTTCCTTGACTAGCTATATAGCCACCTTCTAACTCAAACCAAGCTTGCTTAACGGTATTACCATCTGAGTTTACGAAATCTCGAAGGTTTATGCTTAATAAGCCGTTGCTCGGGCTATAACCACAGCTTTCAAGTTTATTACCTGTACCATCATCAAAAAATGTTGCAGTTGACATTTTTGTTAATGTGCCAGTGGGGACTGAATGAATAGCTGACGGACAGCCTTCTGGGTATTGGCCTAAGTTTGCTAAAGCCTCACAAATATGCTGATGGTTGAGCTCTACTTTCGAATTTTGCGAAAAACCAGTGTCGATAGAGCAATCATTTGCATTCCATAGCCCATCTTTATTGACATCCTCATCGTTGTCATTAACTCGATTACCATTTAAATCCCAGCAATTAATTCCATCAAGACCAGATTCACCTGCGAGCCCTGTTTCACCTGCAGGCCCTGTTATGCCAGAGTTTCCATCATCTCCTTCCAATGGGCAACCTGTCAAAGTTGTAATTAAAATGGGCATCAAAATCATTTTGTAAATTTTCATAACATATCCTTTGCGGGAAACTGTAAAGTATAGTGAATAAAACTTAACGCCTCATTAAGCGGATAAAAATGGTTGGTTAAAATCGCGCAGCGATAACCAACTGTTTTTATTCCGTTTAAATGACTTGTTGAACGAAGCCGCTCTGCGGCAGAAAAGATAAAACTCACCTTTACTCATCCATCTTAAATACTTACTAGACCTTGCCAACCTTGGCATTAATCTAGGAGTATCACCATGAACGCATCCGAGCAACAACGCTTTGATTTTCTTTAT
>NZ_JAKILD010000023.1 GCF_023283825.1 Shewanella olleyana
TATGCCGCTTGATAACGATAGAAGGGTAATATTAATCATCTCTAAGGATTGCTAATAAAAAGTAACTGATGACAAACAGGTAAGACCGACATATCGAAAACCTGATAGGGCTGATGAGTTTATAACTCGTGTCAACGATAAGGACGATATGTGCGAAGTTCATCAAGGCTCGAAACCCAAGCGTTTCAATTATGAAGCCGGATATACGAACGTAAACCTATCACTGTCACAACGCTATTTTTTATATTGCAATATTGGAGGAGACCATATACAAGCCCTTGGTAAACATTAATCATCAACTTATAATATAAACAAAATGTGTCGAATGAAGCATAGATTTAGGCTTATGTAAGTTAAAATAATTCTTAATTATCACAACTTATCAATGACTCGCTCTCTTTAGCCGCTTCATTTAGTTTGCTAAACTGTAGTTAACATTCTATGACTGCAGTTTATTATGAGAATTGATCCAAACGTATCTTTAGTTTATAGCACCGATGGCGGTAAGATTGACCAGCCTAAAGCTGAAGCGAGCATCCCTGAAGGTGACGGCATAGTCAGAATACATAAAGACAGTAAAGGCCGTAAAGGAAAAGGCGTCAGTGTCATTAAAGGGTTATGTCTCGCCCCCAAAGAATTAAAAGCACTTGCTCAGAAGTTAAAAAAACAGTGCGGCTGCGGCGGTACTGTAAAAGATTTCGACATCGAAGTTCAAACAGATGACCGTGAAAAAATAAAAACATTATTAGAAAAGCAAAAATATACCGTTAAGCTGGCGGGTGGTTAGTTTCATAATATTAGATATCAAAATTAAACTCAGTCGGAAGATCGAACGTATACCTTGCTTAAACAGCATCCAAGTTACGTATTAGCACAAGGATTTATTATGGATAGCTTACAAGGTCACTTATTAATTGCGATGCCCTCACTCGAAGATACCTTCTTTGAACGTTCTGTTATTTATATCTGTGAACACAATGATAAAGGTGCAATGGGCGTGATGATTAATCGCGCGACCAATATTGTTATCGATGAATTACTCGATCAAATTGGGTTATCTAATGAGTCAGAATTAAGTTTAGATCTTGAAGGCCCTGTTTTACTGGGAGGTCCTGTGGATACTGACAGAGGTTTTGTACTTCATACTCCTCAAGAACAATGGGTGAATAGCGAATCTATCAGTGATTTTTGTATGCTGACCACTTCACGCGATGTCCTCAACTCGCTTGGTACCAAAGAATCCCCTAAGCAATTTGTCGTCGCACTGGGTTATTCAGGTTGGAGTAAAGATCAGCTTGAGCAAGAATTAGCAGACAATACTTGGTTAACCATACCAGCCACATCCGAATTATTGTTTGGACAGGACATCGAACAATTATGGACTGAAGCGACTAAAAAATTAGGTTTTGATATTTGGCAAATTTCATCTCAAGTGGGTCACTCTTAACCTCGCACTGTTCATTAGCTGATTAAAGCTATAATGCCGACTAGGTTGATAATCTATGTTGGCGGCCTATTTTGGTAATCAAAGGTAAAAATTCATGCAATCAAAAACCGTTCTTGGGTTTGATTTTGGAACAAAAAGTATTGGCGTCGCTGTTGGGCAAGAAATCACCGCAAGTGCGACACCTGTAGGTGCAATTAAGGCCAATGATGGTATTCCTAATTGGGATGAAATTGAAGCTGTAATTAAAGAATGGCAACCTGATCTTGTCGTAGTCGGCTTACCACTCAATATGGATGGCACCGAGCAAGAGATGACCCAAAGAGCGAGAAAGTTCGCCAATCGACTTAGTGGTCGATTCGGCGTTAAAGTCGCTACACAGGATGAAAGACTGACCACTACAGATGCAAAAGCCCGTCTGTTTGAGTTAGGCGGCTACAAAAAGCTCACTAAAGGTCAAGTTGATGCAGTATCAGCGGTGTTAATTATCGAAAGCTATTTCGAAAATCAATTTGCTGATTAAATATATTTGTCTAAAAGATTAAAAAACAAAAAAGGAGCCATTTGGGCTCCTTTTTTAGTTTAAGACTAAGACTTGTCACACAATCTTACTCTTAAGATACAAGATCTAAGGTTTTTGTCTTTAAAAGCTTAAAGATACGGCTTAACCAAATTCGCCATCATATTGATGTGTGCATCATTGTCATTTAAACATTCAATATAACGGAATTTTTTACCGCCGGCTTGTTCAAACACTTCTCGGTTCTCACCTTTAATTTCTTCAAGCGTCTCTAAACAATCAGCACTAAACGCTGGGCAAACAACGGCAATATCGTTAATGCCCTCACCTGGCAGAGCTTCCATTGTCGCATCGGTATATGGTTGTAGCCATTTGGCCTTACCAAAACGAGATTGGAACGTCATCACGTATTCTTTTTCATCTAAACCTAATTTCTCAACCACTAATCGAGTGGTTTTAACACAGAAACAGTAATATGGATCGCCTAAGTGAAGGTTACGCTCTGGCATACCGTGGTATGACAGTACTAGTTTCTCTGGTTTTCCATTCGCGTCAAAGTCAGCTTGAATAGATTGGGCTAATGCATCGATGAAAGTAGGATCGTCATGATAGGTATTAATAAAATGAAGTGCTGGGATATAACGCCACTTACAAAGTTCTTTTGCTATCGCATCGAATGCCGATGCTGTGGTCGGTGCTGCATATTGAGGATATAGAGGTAAGACGACAACTCTATCAATACCGTCTTTATGCATAGCTTGAAGCACTGAAGGTGTTGAAGGATTGCCATAACGCATAGCTAAATGAACCGAAGCATCAACATCATTATCAGCAAATAACTTTGCTAGTTTGCTCTTTTGGCGCAAACTAATATCCATCAAAGGCGAACCTTCATCGGTCCACACCTCTTTGTATAACGCGGCAGACTTAGCTGGACGAACTCGTAAGATGATGCCATGTAAAATACACATCCAAACCAGTTTTGGAATTTCGACAACACGTGGATCTGCTAAAAACTCAGCTAAATATCTTCTTACTGCCGATGATGTAGGCTTATCCGGTGTCCCTAAATTCATTAATAGCACGCCAGTTTTACCGCGTGATTTGTGGCCGTATTCTTTACTCAAACCAGAAAATTTATACAAAACTGTCTCCGAAAAAGTTTGATTATCAAGAGAGGAAAACCTCACCTGATGACTAAAGTCTGTCGCATGCTAAAACTGTCTTTAGTTCTATTTTTATTCACAAAAAGCTAGTCACTGACTAAGTTAGTGGCTAAGTGACTAGATTGTAAAAAATTAGTTTTATTAACGATGCAAATTTATAAAACAGACTCTATCGCTTTTTTAAGCTCTTCGCTATCTGGTTTTACTCGAGAGTTGAATTGCTGCACATTTTCGCCATCTGCACTGACTAAGTATTTGTAAAAATTCCATTTAGGTGCTGCTGTTTTGTCACCCAAATAAGCAAAGACAGAATTAACATCACTGCCTCTTACTGCAGATGTTGAAACCATAGTGAAAGTCACGCCATAATTTACAAAACAAACATCTGCAGTTTTAGCTTCATCATCTTCTTCTTGGAAGAAATCATCAGATGGAAATCCAATAACGACTAGGTCATCTTCATATTCCTTATGCAATGCTTCTAAGGCTTCAAATTGGGGTGTAAAGCCACAATTACTGGCAGTATTTACAATCAAAACTGGCTTACCATTAGTGACTTCACATAAGTCTACTACTTCATCTGAATGCAGTTTTCTTGCTTCTACGTTGAGGTAATCTGGGCAGCTATTAGCAGTCGCGGTTGATGGTAATAAAGCACTGCTAAGGGTAAGTATTCCTGTGGTTAGTAAAAGCTTGTTCATATTGATTCCTTTCGATTGATATCATATTAAATGAGCATCGAGTTGTTTTAGTTTTATCAGCTAAATCAAATAATCTCGTATTCAATTTTTCAAACGCTGTATATGTGAATGATTATACGTTGTTCTAATTAAAGCAGATCATCAATTGTGTAAATAACCTGAGCTCGGCTTAACACATGTTTCTCTAGCAGCTATTTTTGCTTACTTCTGCGTTAAATTTACTTGCAATAGACAAGCTATTGACGCGAAATTTGCCTTGAATTAAACAAAACTATCTAGCTAGAGTGATAATAAAACCATTTTTCATTTATATTTCATATTGTTAAATATCTCTTAAACCGAGCTCAGGTTAAATAAACGATTCAGATTTCCAATTAAACATCTCAGTCGCTAAACAAAAAGATATTTAGCACCTTCGCCGCTAAAATTCAGATATAAAAAAACCAAAGCAATCTACTTTGGTTTTTCCTACAAGATTTTAGACTTAAACAAATTGACTAACTTTGTACCAAAGATTTAGCTTGTTAACCTAAATCTAACGTCACCCCATCCATTAAACCTGAGCCACTCGTTTCATTATTCTGCAGTTTAATCATTAAACGTAAATCATTTGGAGAGTCAGCATGGTGCAGTGCATCTGCGTAGCTAATCTCTTTCTCGATATATAAATCTAATAATGCTTGGTCAAAGGTCTGCATGCCTTGTTCGCGAGATTTACTCATAGTTTCTTTAAGTAAATGCAGTTCGTTTTTAGCGATTAAACTGGCCACACGAGGGGTATTAATTAAAACCTCGATAGCGGCACGACGGCCTGAGCCATCTGACTTAGGTACTAATTGCTGAGCCACAATTCCTCGTAGATTTAACGACAAATCGAATAATAACTGATTATGTTTGCTTTCTGGCACTAAATGCATAATCCGGTCTAACGCTTGGTTAGCGTTGTTAGCATGGAGTGTTGCCATACATAAATGACCTGTTTCAGCAAAGGATAATGCAAACTCCATGGTTTCCTGGGTTCGGATTTCACCAATCAAAATAACGTCTGGAGCCTGACGCAACGAGCTTTTAAGTGCTGCGTCAAACGAGTCAGTATCAATACCGACTTCACGCTGAGTAATAATACTCTTACGGTGGTCATGCACAAATTCCACAGGATCTTCAATGGTCAAAATATGACCGCGCGCATGGGCGTTTCGATAACCCACTAAAGATGCCAACGAGGTAGATTTACCGGTACCTGTACCACCGACCATAATGATCAAGCCACGCTTACTCATAACCAAGTCTTTAAGAATTGGCGGCAGTTTTAAATCTTCGACTTCAGGAATTTTGGTTTCAATACGACGCATTACGCAACCAGGCGATTCACGCTGCCAAAAAGCACTGACACGAAAACGACCTAAGTCTTTTGCAGCAAATGCAAAGTTACATTCACGTGTTTCATGGAACTCCTGTTTTTGGATATCCGTCATTAGCGATTCAACAAACTCTAATGACTGTTCAGGATTAAAACTTGTTTCCGAAAGCGGTCTTAGCTCACCATCGATTTTTGCACTTGGCGGAAAGCCTGCAGTGACAAATAAATCCGATGCTTTTCGGTCAACCATGACCTTCAAAAAAGGACGTACATCCATTTATTAACCCTTAAAAGTTAGCTTGTTTATTTGAGCTCTTAGACATTGCATCATCACGGGTAATTAATCCGCGATTCACCAAGTTTTGTAAACATTGCTCAAGTGTTTGCATTCCATGGGCCATACCCGTTTGAATTGCTGAGTACATTTGCGCGACTTTATCTTCACGAATAAGGTTACGAATTGCTGGAGTGCCCATCATGATTTCGTGTGCAGCAACACGACCACCGCCCACTTTTTTAATTAGGGTTTGTGAAATAACGGCCTGTAGTGATTCAGACAACATGGTACGCACCATGTCTTTTTCACCAGCGGGGAATACATCCACAATACGGTCAACGGTTTTTGCCGCTGAGGTTGTATGCAGAGTACCAAATACTAAGTGACCCGTTTCTGCTGCAGTCATTGCTAATCGAATAGTTTCAAGGTCACGCATTTCACCAACAAGAATGACATCGGGATCTTCACGAAGTGCGCTTCGAAGTGCTGCATCAAAACCATGGGTATGTTTATGTACTTCACGCTGGTTCACCAAACATTGTTTGTTTTGATGGACGAATTCTATCGGGTCTTCAATGGTTAGAATATGATCGTGTCGCTCGTTATTAATGTAATCGACCATTGCAGCTAATGTAGTCGACTTACCTGAACCTGTAGGACCAGTAACAAGCACAAGACCACGTGGGAAGCTTGATATTTTCTTAAAGATATCTGGAGCGCCGAGTTGCTCTAATGATAAAATCTCACTAGGAATCGTACGGAAAACCGCACCTGCACCACGAGACTGGTTGAATGCATTCACACGAAAACGAGCAAGATTTGGCACTTCGAACGAGAAATCGATTTCTAAATGTTCTTCGAAGTCTTTACGCTGTTTATCGTTCATGATGTCATACACTAAACCGTGTACGGCCTGATGATCTAATGCTGGTAAATTAATTTTTCTGACTTCACCATCTACACGGATCATTGGCGAAACGCCTGCTGAAAGGTGTAGATCCGAGGCATTGTGCTTTACACTAAAGGCAAGTAACTCAGTTATTTCCATGGTCAATGACATCCATTTAAACAAATAAAAACAATATGACAACAATAGCAGACCGAATATCAATCGCCCAGAGCCAAATTGCTCAAGCGGCGCAAAATTGTTCACGTAACAGTGAAGAAGTCACTTTACTTGCAGTAAGTAAAACTAAACCCATCACCGATATCATCGAAGCCTATCAAGCGGGTCAGCGCTGTTTTGGTGAGAATTATGTGCAAGAAGGGGAAGATAAAGTCATTGCGTTGCGGCAAGACTATCAAGATATTGAGTGGCATTTTATCGGGCCATTACAATCTAACAAATCACGTATTATTGCTGAGCACTTTGATTGGATGCATACCCTTAGCCGTGACAAAATAGCTAAACGCCTTAATGAGCAGCGCCCTAAAGATAAACCCCCTTTACAGGTTTGTATTCAAGTGAACATCAGTAACGAAGCCAGTAAATCAGGCGTAAGCCCTGAAGAAGTTAGTCAACTTGCACAAATAATTGATGATTTACCCCATCTTACCTTGCGCGGCTTAATGGCAATTCCAACCGCAACTGAAGATGTTAGTATTCAAAGACAAGAGTTTGCTCAACTTGAAAACTTATACCTTGTACTAAAACAGCAATACCCTAGTGTAGACACACTCTCGATGGGCATGAGCAGCGATTTAGCTATTGCTATTGAACACGGTTCAACCATGGTAAGAATTGGTACGGGAATTTTTGGTTCAAGAGCTTAGGTTTTAAAGTATCGGTTACTTACGCTTATTCACTTAAGCTAAGTTACATAAGCTAAGGTACATAAACTCAGTTGCTTAAGCTCAACTAATTCAAGCTCAGAGGCAAAGTATCTATGATAAATATCAGCTCTAAAAAGTGAAAACATACTTCATCGAGTGCAGGCTTTGTTTTTAATCAGTTATTCATGCAGGATAATTTATAGATCCGACCTTGAATTCAACCATAAATGCCCCAAATATAGTCTTTAATAAGTATGGCTAAATCTATTCATCGACAAATTAAAAGTGATTTTAACCCTATGACTCAAGCAAAAGTATGTTTTATCGGTGCGGGAAATATGCCGCGAGCAATCATAAGCGGTTTGGTAACTAACGGTTATCCAGCTAAGCGGGTTCACGCAACTAATCCAAGTGTCGGCAAGCTCGATGCACTGAAAGCAGATTTTGGCATTCAAGTTTCTCATGACAATGTTGCAGCAGCAGATGATGCTGATGTGATTGTACTCAGCGTAAAACCACAATTAATGCAAATGGTATGCGAGCAACTAAGCCACTTAGATTTATCTAATAAGTTGTTAATTACTATTGCTGCAGGTATTCCAGCAGCACGTTATCAAGATTTCTTTAAACAGCAAGTTAAGTTAATTCGTGCAATGCCAAACACCCCAACCCAAATAGGTGTTGGTATGACAGGTATTTTTGCTGATGACACTATTTCAGACGAGCAAAAACAAATCTGTGAAACTTTAATGAAAACTGGCGGCGAAGTCGTTTGGGTACAAAAAGAAGACGAATTAAACCAAGTTATCGCTCTAGCAGGAAGCTCTCCTGCTTATTTCTTTTTATTCATAGAATCAATGATCCAGCACGGCATTAAAGCAGGAATGGATGAACAAACAGCTCGGGCTTTAGCACAACAAGCTGCATTAGGTGCTGCACAAATGGTTGTACAAAACCCTGAGTTGTCATTAGAGACATTGCGCACCAATGTTATGTCTAAAGGTGGCACCACTGCACGAGCAGTTGAAACCTTCGAAGAAGGTAATTTACGCGGGTTAGTTGACCAGGCAATGACGAACTGCATAAAACGAGCTGAAGAAATGGCAAAAACATTTTAAAACGATACGGATTCAGCGACACTGTCACAATTAATGACATGTTTTACGTACCAACCTAACAAGGCACTTAAAAATGAATGCAATGCAATTTCTCGTTACCACGGTATTTGAACTGTACCTAATGGTGGTAATTTTACGTTTTTGGCTTCAACTCGCTAGGGCTGATTTTTACAACCCATTTAGTCAATTTGTAGTCAAAGCAACACAACCAATCATTGCGCCTATGCGCCGTGTATTGCCTTCAATAGGTGTGATTGATACAGCATCCATTGTGCTTGCAATCATTGTGGTCATGGTTAAATTTCTGGTATTAGCATTAATCGTAGATTTTAAACTAGATGCGATATCGTTAATAATCTTGTCACTGGTATCAGTACTTAAAGAAGCGGGTGTACTTTTGTTTTGGGTGTTAATCATTCGCGCACTGCTTAGCTGGTTTAACCAAGGACATAACCCTATTGTGATGGTGATGGATCAATTAACCGAGCCATTTTTACGTCCGGTACGTAAAATTTTACCGCCAATGGGTGGCCTAGATTTATCAGTAATGCTGGTATTAATTGCGATGAACTTCATAAATATCTTATTTGCTCAGTACATTCCATTTTGGAATGCGGTTTAACCCTCAGCATTGGGGTTAACCATAATGAGCGCTATCATTCAGCAGCAGACCGATCTGTTGCTGAATTTATATATTCAGCTTAGGGCCAACAGAAATAGCATCGTTGGCTTACATGGTAACGAGTTAAAAATAGCCATTACCGCACCGCCAGTCGATGGTAAAGCTAATAGCCATTTAGTTAAATATTTATCAAAAGCATTTAAAGTACCTAAAGCGGATGTTGTGATTTTAAAAGGCATGCAAGGGCGTCATAAACAAGTCAAAATATCCATGCCTAAACAAATTCCTAGTGAAATATCTCACCTACTGTAAAACGATTACTGCGAACCATTAACTGTAAACGAATAAATTCAAAGTTAACTCATTAAACTTGTTTAGTTTTGTATGAAATTAAGGTGAGTTTGATTAAAATTCTCTATACTTAACTCTACACTCCATTAGTGAATCACCTCTTGCAAGAGTCGATCAAGGATCCTGATTATGTTTCGCACTATCATTTTAAATTTGTTACTTGTTGTAGGACTTTCATTCGGACTAACAAGTACAGCTCAGGCAGAGCAAAAACAGCAAGTGGGCAATTTTGATATCCATTACATGGCATTAAGTAGCACGTTTATTACGCCTAGCATTGCCAAAACCTACGGTATTGAACGAAGCAATTATAATGGCATAGTAAATATTGCAGTATTAGATACAAGTAAAGAAGGTAACCCGCCTGTCGCAATTGAAATCTCAGGGGTGGCAAACAACTTACTTGATGCAAGAATTACCTTAGATTTTAAAGAAATTCGAGAAGGCAAAGCAATTTATTATATTGCACAAGTCCCCTATCGAGATGACCAAGAGATTAACTTTAATATCGCGGTTAAACACGGTAACCAACTCAATACATCTGTTAAATTCAAACAAAAATTCTATGTAGAATAACTAGAAATAACGCACAAGCGAATAATCCGATAAAGCCGATTCTATTTAGTTTTGGCTTTATTTTTATGAGTACTAAAAGTAGCAATTATTGAGGCTATCTATCAGCTAGACGCTTAGGTATCATTAGCCAAATTTTCAAGTACCACTTTTCATCCACTAAGGTATTCCCATGCAGCAAATTGTATTAGCCAGCGGTAACAAAGGTAAGCTTAAAGAGTTCGACCAAATGTTGTCACAATTTAATATTCAAGTATTACCGCAAAACCAATTCAATGTGCCTGAAGTGGCTGAAACGGGTACTACATTTATAGAAAATGCGATTATCAAGGCAAGGCATGCTGCTGAGATTACAGGTAAAGCAGCTATAGCTGATGATTCAGGTTTAGAAGTCGATGCACTTCAAGGCGCTCCAGGCATATACTCTGCCCGTTATGGTGGCGAAAATGCGAGTGAAAAAGACAGATACCTTAAACTGCTTAACTCACTTGAAGGACAAACTAATCGCAGTGCTCGTTTCCAATGCGTATTGGTTTATATGCGTCATGCAAAAGATCCGACTCCTATTGTGTGCCAAGCAGCTTGGGAAGGTAAAATTGGTACAATGCCACAGGGTGAGCAAGGCCACGGTTACGACCCAGTATTCATTCCACAGGGCTTTGATTGCTCAGCAGCAGAACTTAGCAGTGAGCAAAAAAATCAGTTAAGCCATCGTGGTTTAGCGCTTAACTTGTTAGCTGATGCGCTAAAAGCAAAAGGGATTATTTAGTCACTATGTTAACCCTGCCACCACTTAGCCTTTATATTCACATACCTTGGTGTGTTCAAAAATGTCCATATTGTGATTTTAACTCTCATGGTCAGCAAGGCGAGCTGCCTCAAGAGCAATATGTCGAAGCCTTGCTGCAAGATTTACATAATGACTTAGGTTATGTTCAAAATCGCAAGTTACATAGTATTTTCATTGGTGGTGGAACCCCTTCTCTATTTGAAGCCAAACAAATAAAGCGAATACTTGATGGCGCAAGAGATGCGATTGGGTTTGAACAAGATATTGAAATCACCATGGAGGCTAATCCTGGAACGTTAGAGCATGACGATTTTGCCGCATACAAAGCTGCAGGGGTGACTCGTTTATCCATTGGTGTGCAAAGTTTCTCAAAAGATAAACTCAATCTGCTTGGGCGTATCCATGACGAAAATGAAGCTGTTACTGCAGCCAATACCGCTTCAAAGGCAGGTTATAACAGCTTTAATTTAGACCTAATGCATGGGCTACCAAACCAAAGCTTCGATGAAGCTATGGCAGATATTGATACTGCAGCAGCACTCATGCCGCCTCACCTATCTTGGTATCAATTGACTATTGAACCTAATACCTTGTTTCATTCAAAACCACCACAATTGCCAGATGATGAAAACCTATGGCACATCTATGAACAAGGTCAGAAAAAACTTGCAGCTTTAGGTTACGAGCAATATGAAATTTCAGCCTATGCCAAACCAGGGTTCCAATGTCGTCATAACCTTAATTATTGGCAGTTCGGTGATTACTTAGGCATTGGCTGCGGCGCTCACGGAAAAATAACCCAAGCTGAGCAAAATAAAATCACACGCACCGTTAAAATCAAGCATCCAAAAGGTTACTTGAATACTGAAGATTTCACTTTCGAAACCTCTGAGGTATTACCTGAAGATCGTGCGCTTGAATATCTTATGAATCGACTAAGATTAATGACGCCAATTCCGAAAGCAGAGTTTGAGCACCGCACAGGTTTATCTGCTGACTTATTAGCTGAAGGAATGAAAAAATCTATCGCACGAGGTTTATTGACCGAGTCAGAACATCATTGGCAATTAACCTCTAAAGGCCATATGTTCGTTAATGATTTATTATCTCAGTTCATCGAGTAATGATTAACTAATGATCGACTAGGTGCATATTACTGCTTTGCTACCCCTTAAGAGCAGCGCCTCTATTCACAGTTATATTTAAGCCATTACTCAGTCTGAGTCGTGGCTTTTTATTACCTAAAAATCAGCGCATTCCACTACATGCAATCAATTAGCGATGACTGACTAACTTTGGCTTTCCCTTCAGCAACAATTAATACACAATTGCTAACATTTCACTTTACCTTTTTTTATCGCTCTCTATTAGGATATCAATCAATAATTTTAACAAAATTTTTAATTTCAACCTGCAAACGGAATCAAGTATGCGACTAAAAACTAAAACGACATTAATAGCCGTAGCGTTATCAAGCTTATTATCAACTTCTGTTATCGCTCATAGTTCACATGGACAAATGACAGAAACCCCAACTGAAGCAAGCCAAAAAGCCACCACAGAATCAGAAAAAGCCAATGAGTTATTTGAAAACATTTTCATGGAAAATGTTATGGCTAGCCCTATTTCACAAACTTATATGCGTATCAAAAAAGATTACGACAAATGGGGCGATTTTAGTGAAAAAGCTGAAGATGAAGCATTAGCTCGTGCTAAAAAACATTTAAAGCAACTAGAAAGCATTAATGTCAGCAAGTTAGATGTTCAAACTGCATTAAGCTACAAGTTAATGAAGCAAGGTTTAGAGCAGGATATTGAAGACGATAAATGGCGTCATCATACCTATCCAGTCAATCAAATGTACGGTAGCCACACCTTCATAGCCACGTTCTTAATTAATCAACATCAAGTGTCGAGTGTAAGTGATGCTGAAGCTTACATTAGTCGTTTAAATGGCGTTAAGCTTGCCAGCGAGCAACTAGTTGATGGCTTAAAGTTACGTGCCGATAAAGGCATTATCGCTCCTAAATTTGTGTTCCCTTATGTCATTTCTGACAGCCAAAACATCATTACCGGTGCACCTTTTAGTGATACCGAAGAAAAAAGCACCCTTTGGGCTGACATCAATAACAAAGTTAACGCTTTAGATGCACCTCAAGCCAAAAAAGATCAATTACTTGCTGATGCTAAAAAAGCACTTATTGAGAGTGTTCAACCTGCTTATATTGACCTTATTAGCTACCTAAACCAGCTTGAGAAAAAAGCAGACACACGTGACGGTGTTTGGAAACTGCCTGAAGGTGATGATTTCTTCAATATGCGTTTAAGTCGTGTCACTACCACTGATATGAGTTCTGAAACCATTCATAAGCTAGGTCTTTCTGAAGTCGCGCGTATTCATGATGAAATGCGCACCATTATGAAGAAAGTTAAATTTGATGGTAATTTGCAAGAATTCATGGCATTCATGCGTGATGACGACCAATTTTACTACCCAGATACCGCTGAGGGTAAAACCCGTTACATGACAGAAGCGAAAGACTTGATTGATAATATGGAGTCTCGCCTTGATGAAGTATTCAATATTAAGCCAAAAGCTCAATTGATTGTTAAGCAAGTAGAAGCCTTCCGCGAAAAGTCTGCAGGTAAAGCATTTTATGACGCACCTGCACCAGACGGTTCTCGCCCAGGTACATACTACGCTAACCTTTATGACATGAAAGCGATGCCGACTTATCAAATGGAAGCGCTTGCATACCATGAAGGGATCCCTGGCCATCACATGCAAATTGCAATTGCACAAGAGTTAGAAGGTATTCCTAAGTTCAGAAAATACGGTGGCTACACAGCTTATATTGAAGGCTGGGGGTTATACACTGAATACTTCCCTAAAGAGATGGGATTATATGCTGATCCATACTCTGACTTTGGCCGCTTAGCCATGGAATTATGGCGCGCTTGTCGTTTAGTGGTTGATACTGGTATCCATTCTAAAAAATGGACTCGTGAGCAAGGTATTCAATACTATGTAGATAATACCCCTAATGCTGAATCTGACGCCGTGAAAATGGTTGAGCGTCACATTGTGATGCCAGGTCAAGCAACAGCTTACAAAGTCGGCATGATTAAGATTCTAGAGTTACGTGAAAGTGCTAAAAAGCAAATGGGTGATAAGTTTGATATCCGCCAGTTCCATACGCTTATCTTAGAAAATGGTCCACTTCCGCTAGACGTGTTAGAAGACAAAGTGACTGAATGGGCCAACACGGCTAAATAGTTCATAGCCTTATTCATTCATACCCTTGTTATATGAATGAGAAAAGCCACTGGGAACAGTGGCTTTTTTGTATCTACTAAATGGCGATTGCCAATCTTATACCAATCAGCATAAGAATGTGATCATTCTTACTGGTTAAAATCGCTTATAACTTCGTTAGAAATTTTGTAGGTAGAGCAACTAGCTAGCTGCAATTTCTACCTTGTTCTAAGCGATTTTTCCTACGCAATATCTGCTCACTTATTTATCCCGATTGGTATTAATTATCATTATGGTGCAAACAAAACATAAGTAGATGTCTTTTATATCAAACATATATTCAGGGTTAGAAATATAGGGATAAAACTGGATTGGAACTCGTGCTATTGGGCAAAGCCTTCAAGCAGAAATATGAAATCAACAAACAATTAGATACAGCTGGAGTTTATTTCAGATAAAAATAACCCCAGAACATTGTCTGGGGTAAACCAATTTAAACTAGGATGATGGTTTCAAAGCCGGCATTGTTCTAATTTTAAAACCGTTGCCAGCAGTGATTCAAAACTTGCGAAGTTGCTGGTTTGCACATTTTGATGAAAAGGGGTCATTTCTCAACAAGATGCGTGACTCAAACCATTCCGAATCAACTGAAATCTATTGTATTGATTTCAGAACAGAGTTCAAGAAGCATTTATTAAATTGTTCTTAATATAAGACAAATTAGCGTTGAACAATTTTTAAACACAGACAATTAAGTCATTGTTTAAATTAAAAAAATAAAAAAGCCGCACTAATCAGTGCGGCTTTGTTTTTAAATTTGAACAATGTTTCCATATATTCTTACGTAATTAGTTACTTTTTTTGGTAATTATTTACGTAATTTATATAAATGGTCATATTTAGTATCCCAATAAGGGGTGCTTCCAATATGTCCTTTGATAAATTCGATGAATGAACTTACTTTAGGTGCAAGATGCTTACGACGAGGATAGACCGCTTGTAGAGGCAGGTTATTGGTTAACTGCCAATCTGGTAACAAGGGGACTAAGGTACCTTGCTCGATCTCATCTTCCATCAAGTAACTGGCTAAATATGCAATACCTAGCCCGCTAACAGCAGCTGATTTTAATGCTGGTGCATTATCAACGCGGAAGTTGCCTGATACACCGATTTCGCAGTAGTCTTCGCCTTTCTTGAATTGCCACATGCTGTGCTCATGCCACTCACCTTGATACACAAGGCAGTTATGATCCACTAGCTGTTCAGGACGAGAAATCGTTCCGTTTTGAGCAATATATTCTGGCGATGCCACGAGTAAGAACTGACACTTCATCAATGGACGAGCAACCATACCTAAAGGCAACTGCTCCGACATGGTTAATAATAAATCTAAACCTTCACTCACTACATCTACTTTATGATCGAGTAAGCTAACTTGTAACTCAAGTTCAGGGTGTGTCGCCATAAAATCAGGTAATGCAGGAATGATGTGCATGGTACCAAACGATTGGGAAATACCCACCTTCAATACGCCGCGAGTAGCATCATTTAAGTTATGAACACTTGAGACAGCCTGTTCAGCATCGCGAAGCAACTCTTCACCTTGAATATAAAGCAAGTTACCTGCTTCAGTCAGACTCAAACTACGTGTAGTACGTTGAATAAGCTGAACCCCAAGTTTATGTTCAAGATCAGCAACCTGAGTACTTACTTTGGACTTAGATATACTCAATCTTCTGGCTGCGGCGCTAAAGCTTCCGGCGCGGGCAACATGAGTAAAAATAGCAATAGGTTCTAACAGTTCTAACATTGGAGTCGCCTTAAGCTGTTTACGACATTAAAAATAGTTTTTGGAATGCCAATCACTGTAACCTACCCGAAACAATAGCGAACAAGATTCAAGCAATATAACAATGCAAATTTACATGCAATGTTAACCAAAAAAGAAATTAAATAGTGATAGTCCGTTATCTTGTGTAGCCAATCAAAACTAAAACAATAAGTTAATCGAATTAGCTATGCTGTTTTATAATTTATGGAGTATACCAAAAAAATCACAAATGGCTCTATATTTATAATATACAATTTTTTTATCAGAACAAATCATTAGTTGTACAGAAGTGCAGTTGAATGAGGATTTTATGGAGATTTAAAACAAAAAAGCCCCTGCTAATAAAGCAGGGGAAGGTCAGGTGCATTTTGACAATGCTAGAAATTGAACAATCAAGATAATCAAATTAGTCAATTTTCATCTACTAACCGTTTACAATTACCGGTTAATTAATGACGGTTTTACTTATTCAGAACGACTATCAAGTGTGGCTAGTTCATATGAAGCAAGTGCAGGGATTGATTTACGTACCTCTGATTCAAGCGCCATTAGCTCTTCAAAGTCTGCGCAAACTTGTTCAGCTTTAGCTTCAATAGCCTCTGATTGATCTGCTATCTGATACTCAATGTCTTCACCTACTTTTTCCATCTTGGCAGAAAAGGCTGCAATCTTCTCTTCAAAACTACCGCCTTCAGAAGACATCATTTCAGCGCCAATGGCCATCATGAAGCTACCCATAGAGTTCGCAATCATCGCTTCCATTTCTTGTTCAAAATCTTCGTTAAAGGCTTCTTCGATTGAAGACTCAGTAGCCCCTAAGTAAAACATATCGCCTTGCTGATAAGCCGCTTCATCCACACGGGTTTGAATGCCTGCCATTAGCTCATCCAATTTAGCACCTGTAGCATCACCAAAGATTGGAGTTAATGCTAAGCTCACGGCATCAGTTGCCAGTACAACAACTTCATTAACGAGATCGATGATTTCAGGAACTTGTTGAGAAAGCTCTTCAGAATAATCATTTAACAATTTGCTCTGTTTGCTATCTAATTTGACTCTATTGCCTTCAACATAAAGCTCACCCATTTCAACTCGATACATTTCTTCACCCTGCTCGCTGATGAGTAATTTTTTCGGTTCAACAGTGACATCATAATTAAGGGTGACATTACATTGGTCATCATCAATGGTTAGCTTTGCCATAGCAGGCGTCATCGCACCAGCGGTAAAAATAAGCCCTGATAAAGCGATACCTTTGATTAATCCGTTGGTGAAATTAGTTTGAGTTTTCATTAGCTCTTCCTTGCTGTTAATAAATCACAGTCATTAAGTTATAGACTGAATTTTAAATCTGGTTTGTAAATAGTAAATAGTTGTAATTGATAACCTAGATAAAGCACAGCTCGTGCCAACAATTAAAAACCATTTTATTTCAGTAACTAAGCAGGTTTTTGAGAATGTTTTTTGAAAGAGAGAATTAGAAAGTTAACCGAGGATGAGTGAAATTAACAACAAAGTGGTGTATTTCACTCATTGGAAATATTCACTTGTATCGATGTTTAATATCAGCAGATTTAAAAACAAGAGTTAATAACTCACAGCGAGGAAATAAGCTAAAGACATACAGTAAAAAGGATTAAAAAATTGAACGACCCAAAGACTGAGACAAATGCTCAAGCATACGAGTACCCGCTAAAGAGTTGCCATTTTTATCGAGTTCAGGAGACCAAACACAGATAGACATATCACCAGGAATAACCGCAATAATACCGCCACCGACACCGCTTTTACCTGGCATGCCCACGCGATAAGCAAATTCGCCAGCACCATCGTATAAGCCTGATGTAGCAAGTAACGCATTAAGCTGCCTTGTTTGCACAGGGGTAATTAATTGCTCACCTTGTAAGGTTTTACCGCGATTAGCCAAATAGAACATGGCTTTTGATAAATCTGCACAGTTCATTTTCAGTGAACAATAATGAAAGTAGCTTTTTAGCACAGTATCGACATTGCCATCGAAATTACCAAATGACTTCATTAGGTAAGCAATCGAAGCATTTCTTGCACTAAATTTAAACTCTGAATTGGCTACATTTTTGTCAAAACAAATGTGTGAGTTACCACTTAGCTTTCTCACTTCTTCAAGCATGCGGTGCTTAGGTGCACTTTGTCTTGCTTGAATTAAGTCTGCAATCACTAAAGCACCAGCATTGATAAATGGATTTCGAGGAATACCTCTCTCCAGTTCAACCTGTACCAGTGAATTAAAAGACTGGCCTGAGGGCTCTTTACCTACTCGGCTCCAAATTTCATCTTCAGTATATAAACTAAGTGCAAGTGTAAGACTAAATACCTTAGAAATACTCTGAATAGAAAAAGGTTCAAGGTAATCACCAGCGCCTATGGTTTGCCCATCAGCAGTGGTAACAGCAATCGCAATTTTATTTGGGTCAACATTCCCTAAAGCAGGAATGTAGTTTGCGACCTTCCCAGAACCAATAAGTGGCCGAACTTTGTCGACCACTTCTTGAAGCAATATTTGCTCAGGCATCAGCTAAATTAGCCCCACCAGATATCGTATAATGCGCTGACTTCAAGCTGAGAAACTTTCTTCGCTTCCCAGAATGCTTTAACGGCTGCCACATCTTCTTCGGTACATTTACCGATCTGTTGTGTTGCAATGATGCCTTCCCACATTTTATGGCCGCCACCGTGAAAACCTAGATTACGAGGCTCAATAACTTGATCGATAAACTCATCAACCGCTTTATCAATCTCTTCTTCAGAAATTGACTCTTCGAAAGTCCAGATCACATCAAAACCAAGTTCTTGGAACTCATCAACGCGTAATTTTTTACGTAAACGGCGATTGCGATTCTTAGCCATGTTTTTATCCTAGTATTTTATCGTTTATAAATGTTTTAAATCAAAACCGAATAAGCTTAGCTTACTCTTTCGAACATTAAATCCCAAACCCCATGACCTAAGCGATGTCCACGGGCTTCAAATTTAGTTAAAGGGCGATGATCTGGGCGCTCAACTACTGTATTGGTTTCAGATTGGTTCTTATAACCTTCAGCATCAGACATCACTTCAAGCATATGCTCACTGTAGTTTTCCCAATCAGTTGCCATATGGAAAACACCACCAATTTTTAATTTACGACGAATAAGTTCAGCAAATTCAGCTTGAACGATACGGCGTTTATGGTGACGTTTTTTGTGCCAAGGATCTGGGAAAAACAACTGCACACGGCTTAATGAGCCATCAGCAATACTGTTTTCGAGCACTTCCATAGCGTCATGACGATATACGCGAAGGTTAGTAACTTCTGCTTTACCAGCATCAACTAAACATGCACCAACACCCGGCTTGTGAACTTCAATCCCAATATAATTTAGTTCAGGAGCTGCTTGTGCCATTTCAACTAAAGAAGCGCCCATACCAAAACCGATTTCTAATACGGTATCAGCTTCACGATTAAATACTTCAGCAAGATTAATAGGCTCTGGAGTGTAATCTAACCCCATTGTTGGCCAGTATGATTCAATTGCTTGAGCTTGGCCTTTAGTTAGGCGCCCTTCTCTCAATACAAAGCTTCTAATCTTACGAATATATTTACCATCTTCGTTAAATTCAGCGGTAGTCACGTCGCTCATGTTTGCCTCATCAATTGGGTGCTTTATAAAAGTGACCCAATGTTTCACTTCAAATTCATAAATAGTCGGTAAGTATATCGCAAATTCAGCCTGACTAAAGTAGTTAACGTGGTTTCAAGCAAAGATTGTTACGCCTAAAGGCTATTTTTTACTGAAGTTTGATGAGATTAGTCAAAATACTCAATTGAACAGTTTTCAATAAGCATAAATTGACACTTAAATTAGCTGAATCAAGTTTGGAAGTTTCAGTTATTGATTTATCAGGTTTTGATTTAACTGCTGACTTGTTTATCAAAACGTCGCCATATACACTGCGCCAATGAAAAAAGTTAACTCCTTTTCCGAGCGTAATTTTTCTGACCGAATTGTCGCTTGGTACGATGTCCATGGCCGTAAGACGCTTCCTTGGCAAATCAATAAAACCCCATACAGAGTATGGATTTCAGAGATCATGCTGCAGCAAACTCAAGTCGCCACTGTTATCCCATATTATGAAAAGTTCATGGCGAGTTTTCCATCAATTGCAGATTTGGCGAATGCCAGTGAAGATGATGTTTTACATCATTGGACAGGTTTAGGTTATTACGCCCGTGCCAGAAACTTACATAAAGCGGCAAAGGTGGTTTGCGACCAACATAATGGCAAGTTCCCAGAGACTTTAGATGAAGTTATAGCGCTTCCCGGCATTGGCCGCTCAACAGCAGGCGCTATTTTATCCCTTGCTCTTGGCCAGCATCATTCCATTTTAGATGGCAATGTTAAACGAGTGCTTGCAAGACATGGCGCGATTGCCGGTTGGCCTGGACAAAAAGCAGTTGAACAACAACTGTGGACACTAACTGATTCACTAACGCCCAAAAATGATGTGCGTAAGTTTAATCAGGCCATGATGGATATTGGTTCAGCAGTTTGTACCCGCAGTAAACCGCGCTGCAATGAATGCCCCGTTGCTATTGATTGTAAAGCCCAGCTTGCTGGCAAACAAACTGAGTTCCCTGGTAAAAAACCTAAAAAAGCCATTCCAACAAAATCAGCTTGGATGTTAGTAGTAAAACAAAGTGGTCAAGTGGTATTAAATAAACGTCCACCAGCTGGAATTTGGGGAGGACTTTGGTGCTTTCCACAGTTCGAAACTGAGGCTGAATTAGATGACCATATTTTATCTGAATTTACAGACAAAAAAATTGTTCATACCAAGGCTGAATGGCTTGCAGGATTTCGGCATACGTTTAGTCATTTCCATTTAGATATTCAACCGATATTAATTGATATTGAATCAACACAAGATTTAGCAGAATTTGAATTCTGTGTAATGGAACAAAACCAGACACTCTGGTATAACATACATCATCCAGCTAAAGTCGGATTAGCCGCAGCAACCGAGCGGATTTTATCTCACTTAGTCGCACTTTCAGCAGCAGATCCTATTTAGGATCCCGTTAAGGAAACATCATGGCTCGTAATGTTAATTGCGCATATTTAAATAAAGAAGCTCCAGGTTTAGATTTTCAACTGTATCCAGGAGAAGTTGGCAAGCGAATTTTCGATTCGATCAGTAAAGAAGCTTGGGGACTTTGGCAGAAAAAACAAACCATGCTAATCAACGAAAATAAGCTCAACATGATGAATGTTGACGATAGAAAGTTCCTTGAAGAGCAAATGGTTAACTTTTTATTTGAAGGCAAAGACGTTGAAATTGAAGGTTATGTGCCTCCAACTGAAGACGAATAGCTTAAGCTTAATAAACTGACTTCAGTCATTTAGCTAGAATACGAGTATTGATCCATTAAGGTTGATACTCGTCTCCCTTTCAAAACAAAGCTCGCCTTTCACTAGGGCCTGTTAATCTTTCAAGGTTATTTTTGCAGCGAATTGTTGGCCATTTATACAAGGCAGAGACTTTGTGGTGTAGTTATTCTGCATAAAAATCAATAACGCAGTAAAAATCGCCAACAAACGCTGCCCAAAGGGCTCGACTAAAAGCGTTTTACTCTTTGTTGGATGAATCTTGCTTAGATGACTAGGCATCAATCCATCCGCCTCAATTAAAACGCTTTTATTTCGAGCAAAACTTAACCAGCAAAGATCAACAGGCCCTAATCACTTTTATTCCTACTCGCATTTATTGATATTTTCCTGTATCCAGCAAGATACTTCTCTATATACAGCAAGGAACTTCTCAATCCAGCAGATACTTCTCTCCATACTGCAAAATACTTTCACAAATCGATGCCAAATAACTTAGCTGCATAAACAAGCTTGAAAGATCTAAAGGTCTAGATAAATTCAGTAAACTTCTAAAAAGTTCCCAAATAAAAATAGAAATTTCATATTCGTGATTTTTCTTATAATTTGAAAATAATGCCAGCCCTTTGTTAGCCATACATCGTTTTTTCAATTAGATAGGTCGTATACTCACTGCAATTGTTTCTAAAGAGAATATTCATGGTTAAGCCACTCATTTACGCTGTATTAGCTGTAAGCCTTAGTTTATCTTTTCAAAATGCTAGTGCCGATCCATTAGGAATGAAACCCATTCCAGTACCTGATGCACCTTTAGGTTATTTAGTTCATAACCCATATGAAAATGCACCACTTACCGCATTAGTTACATTAAATGGTCATACTATTTCAGATGTTGAAGTGACGGTTCATGCCAAAGACGAGACAGGTGTGAGCATTCACTATCAAGTCGATGATATGCGTGTCATGAATGAGGGAGGCGTACCCATTTTTGGCCTATACCCTGCTTTAATGAATCACTTTACTGTGAACTGGACTGAAAACGGTAAACAGCATAGCCATGACTATCAAATGCTTACACCAGATATTGATATGGGCTTCTCAGAAAGCCAATGGGCTAAAGCGCCTTTGGTAGAAGTTGAGCATGTCGATGCCGACTTCAAAGACAGATTATATTTTGTTAATTGGACCAACCCAGACGGCAAAACAGGTCAACTTGCTCACAATAACCCTGATGCACCTGGCGCATTTTCTTGGGATGGTAAACCTGGTTTTTTCATCATTGATACCGCAGGTGATATCCGCTGGTATTTAAACCCTTACACGACCCATGATTCAAAAAGCTTTGAAAATGCGGGTTACGCCATGGGAATGAACGTCACTAAAGATGGCAATATGGTCTGGGTACAGGGCCAAGGCTGGAAAAAAATGTCGCTCATGGGAAGAATGATTTCAGAGCACAGCTTACCCGGCAACTTTATTGATGCCTCCCATGAAGGTATTGAAGCAGCAAACGGAAATATCTTCATTCGCGCAGCGGCTAAGGATTATCGCCGCCCAGACGGTAAGTTAGTCAACACTATTCGCGATCAAATCATTGAAGTAGATAACACAGGTAAGCTAATCGATTACTGGGACTTAAACACGATATTAGATCCCATGCGCGATGACGCCCTGTTATCACTCGATGCCGGCGCTGTTTGTCTCAACATTAATGCCGCACAAGCAGGTCATCAAACCACGTTAGAAGACTTACAAAGTGCTCCTTATGGTGACATCCATGGTGTTGAAACGGGCCGTAACTGGATACATGTAAATTCAATCGATTACGATCCAAGTGATGACAGTATTATCATCAGCTCTCGCCATCAATCTGCGGTAATAAAAATTGGCCGTGATAAACAAGTTAAGTGGATTTTAAGTCCATCGAAAGGTTGGTCTGAAAAGTTTGCCGCTAAACTTTTAACCCCAGTCGATGGCAAAGGCAACCAACTTAATTGTAATGAGAAAGGGCTTTGCCGCGGCACTGACTTTGATTTCTCTTACACCTCACACACTGCGTATTTAGTGCCTGAAAAAGGTACCTTAACCGTGTTTGATAATGGTGATGGCCGTCATTTAGGCCAACCAATGTTTGCTAACGAAAAATACTCACGTTCAGTGGAATACAAAATTGATGAGCAAAATCTAACGGTTGAGCAAGTATGGGAGTACGGTAAGGACGAGCTTGGTTATAACGGCTATTCGCCTGTGACTTCAATCGTAAAATACCAACAAGATAAAGACAGCATGATGAGCTACTTTGCATCAGCTGGATTATTTGGATTAGGCGGTGGTTACGGTAACTTAAAAATGGACGACACCACAGGTAAAGTGCAGTCTATTTTAGTGGAACATCGCTACGGTGAAACCAAACCCGCAGTGCGTATTAACATTAACAGCCACGACATGTTTGCCACAGGCTATCGCGCTCAAGTTATCCGCGTTCAAGAGATGTTGAAGTAACTAGTTAAACATAGAAGAGTAAGTTTTTAATAAACACTATTTCTATTTATTATGCGCTAAGTGATTTAAAGCCCTGCAAATAATTTGTGGGGCTTTATTGTTAGCACTCTCTTAGTGCTCTAAGCCAATGTCCTTCTGTTATAAATCACGCAACATAGGCTTCTTCTTACTTATATACCCCCAATCAAATACAGCTAAAACAGCCTCTCACAAGCCACTAAAGCCTGTTTCAATTTGAATCTGAATTAAATTAACACTGGTCAAAAAATGATTAATCATTTACATTCTAATAACAATGTAAGCGCTTACACTAATTGTAGATTAAAAATAATTATAAAAATCAGTTAGCTGTAAAGTTGCCATAAATACCAAATTTGGATGGAATCAACCAAGGTAATAATAACAATGGCTCAAGAACCTAAAACCTCATCAGCAACACTTCTATCTGAAAAGTTATCGTTAAAGGAAAAAGTGGGTTATGCCCTTGGGGATGTAGCATCTAACTTTTACTGGCGAGTATTCGATGTTTTTCTTTTCATTTTTTATACCGATGTTTTTGGTATTTCAGCTGCCGCTGTCGGCACCATGATGTTAGTCACGCGGATTATTGATGCCGTTTCAGATCCTTTAATGGGCGCATTGGCTGATAGAACATCTACTCGTTTCGGTAAGTTCAGGCCTTACCTGTTACTGGGCATATTACCCATAGCTGCAGCTGGCGTACTTACCTTTACAGTCCCTGATTTAGGCGATGATGGAAAACTCATTTGGGCTTACGGCACATATATATTTATGATGCTTGCTTATACCTTCATTAATGTCCCATATGGTGCATTACTTGGTGTTGTTACATCCGATAGTCAAGAGCGCACCACCTTAACCAGTTTTAGATTTATTGGTGCTTTTTCGGGCGGTACTTTAGTCGCTTATATGACACCTGAGCTCGTTAACCTTTTAGGTAACGGCAATGAAGCCCTAGGCTGGCAAATGACAATGGGTTGCTACGGTTTAATTTCGGCTGTGTTGTTCACCCTCACCTTTTTAGCCACTAAAGAACGTATTGCACCGCCGAAAAATCAGCAAACCAGTATCAAGCAAGACATCATGGATTTAACCAAGAATAAACCCTGGCTTATCTTGTTTTCGCTGGCGCTCATTATCATGTTCACCATTACACTTCGAGCGAGCACGGGAACGTTCTATTTTAAATATTACGTTGGCCGAGAAGACTTAATTGGCACCTTTACCGCGGTTTATATGATTTCACTCGCCATAGGCGCCGCTTCTACACCATTACTAAGCCGCTACTTTGATAAACGCAGTTTATTGATTGGTTTAATGAGTCTGGTTGCCATTTTCTCGGCAGGGTTTTATTTCATTCCAGCAAATAATTTAACCCTAATGTTTATTATGCAGGCGTTAATCGGTTTCTGCTTAGGCCCTAAATCACCATTGGTTTTCTCAATGTACGCCGATACCGCTGATTACTCTCAATATAAAAATGGTCGCCGAGCAACTGCAATGATTTTCTCTGCAGCGGCTTTCTCGCAAAAGTTAGGTGGAGCATTTGCAGGAGCAATGATTGGTTGCCTGTTATCTTCCATGGGGTATGTGGCCAATCAACAGCAATCGCCAGATTCATTAATGGGCATATTACTGCTCAATACCCTCATACCTGCAGCATTTGCATTAATCGCGGTATGGGTCGTCAAGCATTACAGCTTAGATGAACAGACAATGCAGCAAATCAATCAAAGCTTATATTCAACTAAGTCTAACGTTAGTACTACACCAGTTCAGGGTTAAGATAGTGATCACTTACAATCAACAAAATGGCGCAGTAACGCTAAATTGCCCAATCAGTATGCCAAATGCTTGTGGATTTTTGTGGAACAAAAACATGATGATTCAAATGAATTGTCGTGGATATGCTGTCGCGCAATTTATGCAACCTGAGCCAGCAAAATATGCCCATGGCCCTGCCCTTGAAGCTAAAACATTCATGCAGCCTGAACATGCCTATTTTAGTCATCATCCAGGGCGTTTTTTTTATATCAAAGATAACCATACAGGGGAGTTTTTCTCATTACCTTACGTGCCTGTTAAACAAAAACCGACAAGCTTTGAGTTTATCGCCGCTAAAAATAAAATCAGCTGGAAAGTAACTCACTTAAACCTAACCTGTGAATTAAGCTTATCGCTTACGACAAACGATACCGCCGAGCTATGGCTGTTATCGGTTATCAATCATGATGAAACAACTCGTGATTTAAGTATCTACAGTTACTTCCCTGTGGGATATATGTCATGGATGAATCAATCGGCGCGATTTGATAATGAGCTAAATGCAATTTTATGCGAGTCAGTAACGCCTTATCAAAAAGTTGACCAATATTTCACTCAGCAAAATTTTAAAGACAGCACTGTATTTTTAAGTGATAGAAAGCCTGTCAGTTACGAAACTCGGCAATCTATTTTTGAAGGCGAAGGCGGATTAAACAATCCAGATGCGATTAAAAAACCAAACCTTGCTTCGCAACCTGCTCATTACCAAACTCCAGCTGCGATAATGCAGTTTGACCTTACCCTAGCACCTAACGAATCAAGTGAAACCAATTTTGTGTTTGCGCCAGTAAAAGATGCTAAAGAAGCCGCCATGCTTAAGCAAAAGTACTTAGCTTCTCCTCAAACACTCAAAAATGCTAAACAGGATTATCAAGATTATATCGCTCAAGCTGACAATCAGCTTCATATTAAAACAGGTACTCAAGCGTTTGATAACTTTGTAAATCACTGGCTCCCCAGACAGGTGTTTTACCATGGTGATGTTAATCGCTTAAGTACCGACCCTCAAACCCGTAATTACCTGCAAGATGCCATGGGGATGATGTATATCGCCCCAGATAAAACCAAGGCTGCATTTATTAAAGCGCTTTCGCAGCAGCACGCTAATGGAGAAATGCCTGATGGAATTTTGCTTAATGCGGACTCAGAACTTAAATACATAAACCAAATCCCTCATACCGATCATTGTGTGTGGCTGGTGATTTGCATTGAAGCTTACTTAAATGAAACAGGTGACTATGAGTTTCTTAAGCAACTTGTGACTTTTGCACCAGTCAAAACAACTGCAATAGAAAACGGCGCTCAGTTAGAAGCTGGAACTGCCACTGTTTTTGAGCACATTAACCTTGCATTAGATTTCCTGTGGTCACAGCGTGATGACAGAGGATTAAATTATATCAATCAAGGTGATTGGTGCGATCCAATGAATATGGTGGGCTATAAAGGCATTGGTGTATCAAGCTGGCTAAGTCTAGCAAGTGCATACAGTATGAAGTTATGGGCTCAAGTAAATGACTCTATAGACAATAAAGCCCAAAGCGAGAAATGGTTACTTAAGGCAAATAAGCTCAATCAAGACGTCAATCAACACTGCTGGGATGGTGAGTGGTTTGCCCGTGGTATTACCGATGCCGGAAATTGCTTTGGAGTTAGTAATGATATTGAAGGTCGGATTTATCTAAATCCTCAAAGTTTTTCAATGCTGTCTGGGGCAATTAGCGACAAGCAATGGCAATCAATGCAATATCAAATCAAGCAGCAACTACAAACCCCTTTTGGAATGATGATGCTGGCGCCAAGTTACACTCACATGCACGAAGAAGTGGGACGATTAACTCAAAAATTTCCAGGAACCGCTGAAAATGGATCTGTTTATAACCACGCAGGGGCATTTTATATCTATGCGCTATTTGAACGTGAAGAAACTGAAGTGGCCTTTGAGTTATTGCACACCATGATTTGCGCCCAATCAGATGAAGATGCTCTTGCACGTGGGCAACTGCCTGTATTTATCCCTAATTATTATCGCGGAGCTTACTTTCAATATCCTGGCGACGCAGGCAAATCGAGTCAATTATTTAATACTGGCACTGTGGCTTGGATTTATCGCATTGTCATTGAACAATTAGTGGGACTCAAAGGTGTTAAAGATGGCCTTAAAATTCTGCCTCAGTTGCCTAAAGCTTGGGATAACATCAGCGTAAAACGCCAATTCAGACAAGCGAGCATTAAATTAGATGTTCTGAGAGCCAGCGATATTGATGAGCAACAAGTCTATGTTGATAATAAGCAGCTTATTAAAAATAGTCGCTATGAATTCGTGCTTCCAGTTGAAGCCAATACTGAGTACAACATCAAGGTATTATTGCCTATTCATTTATAGCACCAAATAATAGCAATGATTTATAGAAGCAACTGGATTGGCAAGCATTAGTTTAGTAATAAACCAAATTGCAGATTTTAAATCGTTATCTATTAGTCTTGATTGTTTAGTGGTCATTTTTAGTGAATATTATTTAGTGGTCATTTCTAGTGAACTTTTTTAGTGACCATTTTTAGTGAACATAGTTTATTCGTAATAGTTCTTATGGCTCATTTGTCATATTCAAGTAAGCTAATGCCAATATGAAATGAATGATATAAAGCTTGGATAATATACACAGCAATATGAACTCACTTTCTAAGCAGCGACAAAGATTAAATTGGGAGCAAAACACACTATGGATTGGTTTAATAAACAGTTTTCTGCTGAAATTAAGACCGAAGACTTACCACGTAAGAATAAAGCAAAAATAATCTCAGCTTTGACAATGACAGCTGTAATATCATCAGCCGTTATTGCTGCAGACATTCAAGCGCCTCTAAATCAAGACGAGCATCAAGAGCATATTCATCCAATCATCGAAGTAAACTACGCAAACGCTAAACTCAATATTGACGGTATGCCAAATGAAGTTGACTGGCAACAAGCCAAATGGCATCCGATTGATCAAATGATCATTGGCACAGAAATTTCGGCAGATGACTTCAGCGGTCAATTCAAATTATTGTGGCGTGAGAACAAGCTCTTTTTACTCACTGAAGTCATAGATGATGTCATGTTTGATCAAACTGCAGATCCAACCGTGCTTTATTGGGATGATGACACTGTAGAAGTTTTTTTAGATGAAGACGCATCTGGTGGAGAACACCAATACTCACACAATGCTTTTGCGTATCATGTTGCGCTCGATAAACAAGTTGCAGATTTCTCAACACTTAAACAAGCAACTACATTTAACGACCATATCGACACCAAATGGAGCCGCGATCCTGTTAATCCCAAAATAATAAACTGGGAAATGGCTATAAACATTTTCCCTGAAAATTATAATGATAGCTTAACAGGGTTTGATCCTAAACAAGTTTCACCAGTCACTCTAACGGCAGGAAAAGTCATGGGATTCATGCTTGCCTATTGCGATAATGACCGCTCTCAAACTCGAGAAAACTTTATTGGTTCTCACCCTATAAAACCCATTGATGGCGACATGAACCGCGGTTATAAAGATGCGAATGTGTTTGGCAAAATAAAACTGATTAAGTAAAGACAAAGCACATCAGCTGAGATAGAAGAATATTGAGATAAAGAATGCCGCAAGCTATTACCTGATAAAGGTAAATACTCGCGGCATTTTATTTAAGCTGTTATTTTCCTATTAAAATCGGAAAATGACTAAATCAACGCTATTGCTTAATACCTTCAATAATAAGGTCTAAGGTTACATTCGCTGATGCAGGACCTAAATCCATTTTTATCCCAAAGTCTTTCATCGCAAATTCAGTCGTTCCAGCAAAACCTGCGCGATAACCGCCCCATGGATCTTTACCTTCACCAATAAATTCTGCATCAATCGCAATGGGCTTAGTCACACCATTTAAGGTTAAGTTACCATTTAATACGATTTGTCCATTTCCCTTATCTTCGACGCCAGTCGATGTAAACTCTGCATTAGGGAATTTAGCCGTATTTAAAAAGTCGCTACCACGTAAATGCTTATCTCGCTCAGCATGATTTGAGTCAACACTGGTGGTATTGATAGATACATTCACTTTTGAGTCAGTAACTTTATCAGCGTCGTAACTGAAGTTGCCACCAAAGTCATTAAATCGGCCAGCGACAAAACTATAACCTAAATGGTTTACTTTGAACTGAATTGAAGCGTGAGCGCCTTGGGTATCAATAACATAATCCGCTGCATTTGCAGTCAATGGTAATAATAGTGCAGAGCCGATTAAGCCAGCGATAAGTTGCTTTTTCATTTGGTATTTCCTTATTAAAATCACTTTGTCAGTTCGTGTTGTTTGTTAATCTAGATGTAAACGTTCAAACGCTATACTTGCGTTAATCATAAAGTGGGTTATTAAAATAGTTATTGAAACCTTGTTCATTTGTTACTTTTTAATAGGCTTGATGATCTTGGATAAAGTGCTGTCTTTATCAATCAGTTGATGCTTTATCGCACCAGCCGCATGAATGAATACAAGTGCAATTAAACTATAAGCTAAGTATTCATGAACAAGACCGGCGATATCTTCTTGGTTACTAATAAAACTGCCTAATGAAGGCACTTCAAACCAATCAAATACCATGATCCCTCGCCCATCTGCAGTTGATATCAAAAAACCGCTGATCATGATGCATATCATTAAAAGATATAAGGCTCTGTGCGCCCATTTAGCTGCCTGTTGCTCCCAAGGCTTATGGTTTGAATGTGCTTGCGGTTTTACTGATATAAAACGCCATAGCAATCTTATTAACGTTACGGCAAGCAGTAAAAGGCCAACACTTTTATGAATATCTGGCGCTGTTTTATACCAACTACTGTAATAAGTTAGATCAACCATCCAAAAGCCTAAGCCAAATAAACCGATCACTGTTAATGCACTTATCCAATGAATAAGGATAGTGATTAACCCATAGCCCTTGTTCGTGTTTGTTAGCATCAAGCTTGTCCCTTTCTTGTCCTGTTGATTACGCTGAAATTGATTTTATAGAACAAACTATAAAATAAAATCGCAAAATTAAGTCGATACCATTCTATTTTATAGAAAGGTTTTACTCCTAGATTGATTTACACCTTCGAGTCTCTCAAGTTAGTGGTTGATGACTAGAACTGGCTTTATCCAATATATAAGCCCTTTCATACTTTTTTAAGCTAAAAACCATCCAGTTTGGATACTTACTAGCCTAACGAATAAAAAGAATTAAAAAACCACTTGCGCGATTAAAATCATCCCTATAATATGTGCGCACTCCAAACGAGACAGGCATTAACAACTTGTTTATAAGTTAAGTTATTACCTAGTTTGAAGTAGCAAACTAACGCTTAGTTTAGTTGCCCGAATAGCTCAGTCGGTAGAGCAGAGGATTGAAAATCCTCGTGTCCCTGGTTCGATTCCGGGTTCGGGCACCATATTAGCCGGCATAGCTCAGTTGGTAGAGCAACTGACTTGTAATCAGTAGGTCCCGAGTTCGACTCTTGGTGCCGGCACCATATACAGAACAGCCACTCAATAGAGTGGCTTTTTTGTGTCTGTAATTTAATTTTCTTATCGCTATATACTAGACTGTGATGCTGAGCTAAAAATCGACATAGCCTCGCAAAAATGAGCACTATTCACGTTGTCATGCAGGTAATTGCTCACTAATACAACATGCAGTTATATATCGGCGATAAAAGCTTAAAAACCACTTGCAGAATGTAAACCAGCTCTATACTATGTGCGCACTCCAAACGACACAGGCACTAACAACTTAGCTATAAGTTGGCTTAGTATCTAGTTTGAAGTAGCAAACTAACGCTTAGTTTAGTTGCCCGAATAGCTCAGTCGGTAGAGCAGAGGATTGAAAATCCTCGTGTCCCTGGTTCGATTCCGGGTTCGGGCACCATATTAGCCGGCATAGCTCAGTTGGTAGAGCAACTGACTTGTAATCAGTAGGTCCCGAGTTCGACTCTTGGTGCCGGCACCATATACAGAACAGCCACTCAATAGAGTGGCTTTTTTGTGTCTGAAATTCTTCCTACCTATAGCTTCATCACTGTATAAACACTCCCTTACCTCTTCCTTTAAATAGAAAGGTTAGTTTTATCTGTCATATCCCTGCATTAGTTAGTGTTTAGCTTTCAAGCAACCATCAAATCAATATCTATACTGAAACGACATGACTCATATAAACACACCAAACCGCGACTTATTAAATCACTAATTTAACGACTACATTATTAGTCGTTAATTTTAAAGCATCAAACTTAAATACTCAGTTACCTTGGTCCTACTTTAGGCTATGGCATCAGCTGCAAGTAAACTCAACATATTAGCTATATGAGCTGATGACGTTGCCCAAGCCAACATCAGTACTTTTACATTTAGTTTAATGGGTATATACCCAAACAACCTGAAGATGCTCGATTTCAGCAAGAATTTACACGCGTTTAGGCAAGGCATTGATTGCGGGTAATGGTTATTCCCTTTTCAAAATCAATAACGCAGCATAAACGCGTGTAAAACTTGCCCTCTGGGAGTTTCACCGTGTTCCCACTACGTTGTTGCGCTAATTTATAAGGGACCTACATTACCGCATTAACGCGCCTAGTATTGAAAACACGGTGAAGCTCTGAAACACGTATCTTCAAGTTGTTTGGGTATAAGACAACTAGATCGATTACATCGCTAAAGAGCTAGATAGTTTGAAGTCTAATTTGTTGAGAACATGTGTAATTGACCTACCTCGGTACAAGCCAACCCCGACAAGCAACCGAACAACTAGCTCTGTGGGAGCTTTCGTCGTCTCATGCTGGCTTGATTTGTCTCATCAAGCGCTTGGTATATCCATTCCAATGGAAGCTCCTTTTGAAAGAGCGCAAGTGAGTTTGGAAAAGCGAAGTCATCAACATCAATATGCCTGTGTAACAACATAAAAAATACCCTCAAATATAAATACTTGAGGGTATCTCAACCAACCACAGGATCAGTCAACTGATCAATTTGTTCTTAACTAATCGACGTTAACTCAATGAGTGGCTTTTTTATGTGTTATCAGCTTTTACTAAAACTCTTTAACTTGTACACAGAAGCAGTGAATCAATTTGCCACTGCAACTTTTACAAGCTAACACAATTAAGACATGCGACGACGCCAAAGCAGTGAAATAAGTACTAATAATCCAGCACCTAAACTACCTGCACCATCTGGCTTAGTCCAACCGTTTTCTGTCTCATTTTGGACATTAACATTTACAGAACTTACAAATTGTTCGTCACCATCAGTCACAACAAGTTGGAATACTAAAGCTTGATCCACAGAAACTTCTGGCGCAGTCACATTAAGCACAAGTCCACTTGCTGAAAACTCAGCTGATTGACCTGATAACTGACTCCAGCTATAAGTTAAACCCGTTGGTTCATCTGCAATTGCAGCGGTAATGACTGTAGCTTCACCTTGAGCTAACTCAGTGTTACCACTGTAGCTAATCTCAAAAGATAAAGGCACATTGACGACTTTAACTGTCACTGTTTGTGTCGCTTCAAGTGAGCCATCACTCACCGTTAGAACAAACTCTAATGCAGTATCAACTGTCACTTCAGGCGCTGTTAGCGATAAAACGGCACTTGTAGCCTCAAACGTTAACTCAGGTCCACTAGTTTGTTCCCAAATAAAACTTAACTCACTACCCTCTTCAATGACTGTTGCTGATGCATCTAAAACAAAAGCACCGGTTTCATTGACCATTTCTGGTGCAGTCACGATGATATCGACATCAAGCTCAGGATATAACGGATCACCACACTGGTCGCCGTATACTTGTTGAACCCATTCAGGATAATCAATAAACGGGTTACGGTTACCTTGATATTTGTAAACAATATCATTGCGCAGTGTATCTCTAGCATCTACTGGATCTTGTTGATGCCATGTATATAGCGTACATAATTTGCCATGCAGCGGCTCATTATTTGATACTTCATCTGCAGTAGTGATACGGTCAACTGCTATCAAGTCAGGCATATTGCTGTCGTTGCCTTGATAACGAGTATCCATGTACATGATCATTCGTGCCACGTCGCCTTTGACTTCATCTCTAGGCTCAAAACAGCGAGCACCTGCGTCAAGGTAGTTACCTGGTGCTTCAGCAACTTCAACGCCTGTAGCACTACACTCATTAAAGTCATAGTTACTACGTGTTGAATTCACTTTTACATTGGTTGGACGTAAATGATGAGCATCGGTATAACCTAATTGCGACTCACTCGGAAAACCATGACTTTTAGCCCAAACATGCTCACGGTTCCAATCACTAGTATTGCCACCGTTATTTTGCTTAGACACTGATAAACCAGTATATAGTTCAATCACATTGCTGCTATTAGCAGGATCTTCATCAGAATATGAAAGCGCTGTCCACACTTGCTTATAAGTTAATTGTTGATGACCAGAAGCAATGATAGTGGAGATTGCATTTTTCATTGCTTGAGCATCTTCAAAACTACCACTTAATACATCGGTATAATACGCATTAGGTTCAAAGGTCTCAGGGTCTGCAACTGGAGTGAGTTCTTCACAACCAGAACAAGGGCCTAAGTCAGGATCTGGATCGACAGGTGTTTCACCACATGCGCTTTCTCCAGCACAGCCTAAACCATCAGCTGTATCTTTATCAAAGGTAACCCACTGGTTATTATCACCAGGGAATTCTGCGCTAGCGTCGGTATCACCCATGGTGACACTTTCTTTGCGTCTTAAGGTTTTATCTTTGGTTGAGAAGTTGGCATCATTTGGATCAGTCCATTCTGAACCAGGATCTTCACCTAATTTACCTAAACGGTCGATAACAACATCGTCTTTATATAGTACTAGTGCGTCATCACCGTTAAAGTAAGTCACTGTCGATTCAGTGCCTACTTTAAACGCATCATCAGCACCGCTGTTATGAAATACAATACTTTCGCCAGCAACTAACATACCAGTTAAGGTTTCAGTGTTGCCTGCATCTGTGCTGCCATTGCCATAAAGACTCAGCGTATATACTGCAGCATCTAAATCAATGTCACTGCCACCAACATTTGAAAGCTCAACGGCTTTATTACTACCACCCCCTTCAACATATTCGGTGATAAGTAATACACCTGGCTCGGCAGTACATGCTCCTTCTCCAGGGCAACCTAAACCATCGCTAGTGTCTTTATCAAACACAACCCACTGGTTATCTGTACCTGGGAAGTCTGCTGAAGCATTCGTATCACCTGTGGTGATGTTCGCTTTGCGTCTTAAGGTTTTATCCTTGGTAGAAAAATTAGCATCGTTAGGATCAGTCCACTCTGAGCCAGGATCTTCTCCAAGCTTTCCGAAGCGGTCGATAACCACACCATCTTTAGTCAGTAATAAAGCGTCATCACCATTAAAGTAAGTTACGGTTGACTCAATGCCCACTTTGAAAACATCTTCAGCACTAGCATTGTGATAAACAATACTGCTACCTGCTGCTAATGTACCGGTTAAAATCGACGAATTACCAGCGTCAGTTGAGCCGTTAGAATAGAGAGTTATTGCATACTGCGCTGCATCAAGATCAATGCTGCTACTCCCGAGGTTTGAGATTTCAACGGCTTTATTACTACCGCCACCCTCAACATATTCAGTGATAACTAAATCAGCGTTTGCAGTAGCTGAAGAAACTGCTAGCAGTAGGGCAACAGTTTTAGCGACTGCATTAATTTTATTATTCATAGTCGTATCTTTTTGTTAGTTGATGAAGTGCAGCCTGAGCTGCACCTCAACTTAGGGTTCAACTTACTTGCGATTACGGCGACGAAGCGTCGCTAATCCCAACAGACTCAGTAGGCTTATTAATCCAGTGCTACCACCGCTGCCATCATGTTTTTCTTCTTTGATGTCAGCCACGAGTGCATCTCGACTTGCGATATTGATGTCTAACGTTACGGTTGAACCGTCAACAACTTTACCTTCTCGCTCAAGTGTCACTTTTGCTGAAAAACGCGCAGATGGTGCACCAAAAACTTCAAAGTTCACTAAAGTTTCGCTGTCTTGAGTTAACACCACATTCGGTTCAACCAATTGGCTCATATCCAATTTTGCTTCATCGTCTTTTGGAGTGAGTTTAATTTTGGCAATATCACCAGCCATTGCGCCAGCGGCTTCAGGGATCTGATAAGGCACTTTGACTAATTTATTCAGCTTAGTTAGATGAATAGGTGTATTTGAATCACTTTCACCAGGCATGTAGCTTAACGTGACTAAAGCAGGGTCATGATCAGAAGAGCGGAAATGATCTTCAGCATAGAACTTGTTGTATTCATTGCTGTAGTCACCTTTATACTCATTGTTATAATCGTAAAGGCTCGATTCTGCGGCATTAATATGCCAATCAGAAGCATCAAGTACACGATTTTCTAACGATGGAGAAATTAAGATATGGTCCAATGAACCTACTTCGTCGTTATAAGAATAACTCCAAGGCGTTTTACCCTTTGCTTCAAATACTTTAGAAATGATATCGATGTAACCATAGCTTTGCGTAATCGCAACAGGCGAACCGTCACTATTAAACTGTGGCTTACTTCCAACAAACGTATGACTTGCAGTCATTAACGTTTTATTGCGAGGGTTTTCAGTTAATACCAGCAATGGATCTTCTTGAGCGTAAGCATTTAAATCGCCCAAGATAATGCTATCACCTTCCACTGATTTCAATTCTTCAGCTAAATGCACCGCACCTGAGATACGGAATTCAGAACACGAGCCTTGGAAGTCAAGATCTGGTGCATCGTCTTCCCACTTAGTTGCATCGCCAAACTCAACGCCTTGCCAATCTTCCCAACATGTTGAACCTTTAGATTTAAAGTGGTTAACCGCTAACGTTAAACGTTTACCAGTTTGATTTACAATAAAGGTCACAACAAGTGCATCACGATGATAATTTTGACCACTCTCTAAAATCTCATCTCGGCCATCTTTAATGACTTCGTTGTTGTCATTTACAATAGTAGGTGCCTTTTGTTGTGGCATAGTCACAACGCGAGTACGTTCAATACTCATCTTACTTGGACGATAAATAATGCCTGTTGCAATCGCATCAGAGCCCAGGGCATCTAACTCATCAAGTATTTGGTTGCCATTGTGGTCAAAGCCTACAAACACATAACGATTCTCAGTCGAGTAAGGCTTGTCATGGTTGTTGGCATATTCATCGTTGTAGTAAACATTCACTTCATTGACTAGATCTGCAATGGCACTTTTAAGGCCGTAACCATTGTTTTCAATCTCCATCAAACCGACAACGTCAGCATCAAGCGCACGAAGCGCTTCAACTAATTTTGTTTTCTGTTGAATGAATTCATTGTAGGTATCTGCACCACGGCTTTGGCCGAATTGGTTTTGATCGCCACCAAATGGTGAATTGAAATAGTTGAACAGGTTTTGACTTGCAATACGGATAGCAAATTCATCACCTTCCGTCGTTTCATCAATATCAGGGATATCTGTTCTTGGTAAGTTGTGAATGAAGTTATCGCTCGTTAGCTCATTCGTTACTGTTAAGCTGTAATCGCCAAAACTATAACTTATAACACCTTCCATACCGACAACACTATCATCGATACGAACATAGTTATCTTGAGGAGCTATGCCAAAATTAGGAAAATAAGGGATATCATCATTACCCGCTTTAGTCGCACTTTCTATGACTAAACGATAATCATCATTTTGTGCAGCAGCTGCAATAGATTCTGGTGTACCTGCGACATTAAGCTGATTTGGCTGCATGTTAGGTCGCATATATGCCAAAGTCATATTATTGCGGTAACTATCGTAGTTAAAACTGAAACTACGTGACACTCGCATATCTTGCTTGCCCTCATCTTGAGGACGCATATCTTCAGGTAGGTTAACCAACATGCCTTCATAGCGTGCTAGTGTTGTCTCAAAAGAACCTCCATCAGAGTCTAAAATTTCGATGTCGGTCGCAACTGTAGGAGTAAACTCACTGTTAGTCACTTCCCAACTTTCAGCACTTAATTGTGTCTGGCCATAACTTTCAGCAACATCACTGCCCAAGCAAACCGTACGACCCACTAACTCGCTGTCAGCACTACCACTTTCAACAAAGATGCCGTCAGAGGTTAATGGATTACCATCAGACACTTCATCACGTAAGTAGAAACCCTTCTTTGGAATATCGACAACTGCAGTAACAACACCTTGAACAGCGACATTTTCACCTTTAAGCGGTGACTCTCCACCAGTACCTTGAATGTCACTAATTCGGGTTAAATCGACACAAAAGAATGGTTCATAAGAGTCGGCAAGGTTAGGAGTCCCTACCGTGCTCATATCTAATGGAGTTATCACTTCCCATTGTGATGCATCAAATGTGCTTGAAGGCGCAGGAGCATTACCTTCGCTATCTTGGCGACGTCGTAATGTTGTATCTTCAGCCCAAACACTGGTGTTGTCGGCAGCGCCTACTCGATCGATTATGATATCGCCATTTTTAATGTAAAAACCGTCATTACCACTTAAATAAAAATCACTGTAATTTCCGTTACCTTCACCTATGACATATGTGCCACCATTGTCAGTAATAATCTGCTTATATTCATCACTGGCAGCAACGTTTAATACTACTACTGATTTGCCTGCTTCAACTGTTATGCCAGTTAATAATGGCTCACCAGCAGCTGACAGCATTTGATTTTCATATTTACCATTACCCCACATAAATGCGGCAGTATCATTGGTAAAGGTGAATGATTCAGTAGCGTGAGTATTGGTAATTTCAACAGAGCCGACTTCAGCTCCATAGTTTTTTTGCACCATTTCGGTGATCAATAGATCATTAACACCTGCGTTAGCACCGACGCTAATAACACTGGCTATGGCCAGCGAAAGAAAACTTTTCTTCATAGTAAACTCGATAATTAATTACTTGGAATGATTCTAGAAATACATACGCACATAGGCATAAGCAGCTTCTGGAGCTTCGCCAACTCGGCCTTCAACAGACAAAACGATGTCTCTTGCTGGACGGTAGTTAAAACCTAAACTTGCCCAGCGACGCTCTTTGCCGTATTCAGCAGGAAGTTCTGTATAATCGAAGTTAGGACTTTCAACATCCCAGCCTTCATATTCTTCATGGTTTGCTGAAGCGATGATCTCCCAAGATTCATTAAGATCGTATTTACCACTTAGCGTTAAGCCGTAGTTGCGGAAAGTTTCATAGGCTAGATGAACATCACCACTTTTACGGGTTGAAAGGTCTTCGTCTTCCAAGAAGCCATTAAAACCAAAAGCAAGATCCGAAGTCACATTGACACGCATGCCAAGACCCACTAATTGCTGTTCTCCATACTTTGATTGCCCTTCTGAACCACCTCGTGTTTCAACACCGGCTACCACAGAAACAAAGTCTGACTTCCAGCCAAGATAAGCATTGACGATGTCACCTTGCGGAGAACCATTTTTATGTTTACCTTCATAAGAATAAGAAACGCCATAAACTAAATGGTCGAATTTAGCTTCATATTTAACGGTATTTTCTTGATCGCCTGCTTCACCAGTCTCTACTGATTTATTGAAAGTAAAATCACCAAAATGATCATATTCATCAAAAGCAGTATCTGTTAAACCAAGCTCAATCCAGTGATTATCATCAAACACATAACCGACATACATTTTGTCGATTGCAAGTTCAAATTCTCCATCACCACCAAGCCAATTACGACGTTGATAATCCAGTTCTAAGCGATAAATATAATTTTTGTTTTGTCCTTTAACACCTAAAGTGGCAAAGCTATCATCTACGTAGCCTTTGGTATCGTAAAACTCATCATGGTTATAATCAGCATTGGTGCCGAAATGGCCCCCAACACCTACTTCACCGAATAGGCGAATATAATCTCCATTGTCTGCCTCATGTAGTGAAACTGCACTCGCAGCATTCATACAAAATAAAGAGGCAAAGGCAATTGCAACGGTCGTTTTCTTTAACATCGCATGTATTTCCATTAGTAAACTGCAACCTGTCGAACTTAGGCTGAGTTCGGGCTTTATAATTAGTTATGAGAGGTTGATTTATTGGAATTTAAGAAAGTTGAACATCATTTTTAATAAAATAATGAACACTAAAGTTTCTTATGGGTTACGAAAATGTTAAGTGGCAAATTTATAAAACAACAAACTTATTAAATAATTCTTATATAGTTACAGTTCGTTTTTAATAAATTAAATCTAACTGTAATTAAATATATTTAAGGCTTTAATAAGTCCCAGCAAAGAAAAGGGAAACATGAATCTTTACTTTTTTGTCACAAAAAGACCGTATAAATCAACTTCGCAATAATATGTAAGCTTCAAGCTCATGGCAAGTTACATTTTAAAGGTGAACATTTAACACGTTCACCACTTTAATTAACCTTTATCCGTATAAAAAGATAAGCAACAAAGACAATATAAAACCTTAATTGTTCGCAAAATAAAACAAGAGTTATATTTAACATTTATATTTAAATAAAAACTGGCAGTTATACAAAACTAGTCAAATATGAAAATGAACATGTATTCTATTAATAGTACAAAACATTAGTTAATGAGCTTTATTAGCTATAAGTTAATTGATTAAAAAGCAATCGATAGTGAAGAGTAAATCGCTATTTTTTAATAAAATAAAAATGTTAAAAACTAGACATTAAAACAAAAAACCTTTGTTACATTTTGTATACCGCCTCCATTAATACTCTAGAACCCTTCCAAGCTTTGACTAATACTCACAATTTGATACAGCTTGACCCACTACTAGCTATTTCTTCGCTGTTGCACACAATTTTAGATTAAGTCCGTTTGATGAGATCTTGGATTGATTGAGAGAGATTGGAATGTTCAGCTAGAAAGAATTGAATCTATGTAAAAGGCGTTAATGGGACATTGTCATTTGCTAGATACATCAAGAATTTTTGTTGGTTACAAAATGTTGGCTAATGCATGTACATGCATACAATGCTCAAGCTAACCACTTTTATCTATAATAAACTCCAATTAATTTAGGGTCTTGAATCCACCGTGCGCCAAAACTAAAAATACCTTCAAATCAAATGATTTGAAGGTATTTAGACTAACTAGTTGAGGCAGTTCTCTGCAGATATTATTTCCAGCTTGTCATCTTATGGCCTTTCACAGCGTAAAATAAGATAAACAAGTAGCACGGGATCATCACTAAGTATCCCCCCTGCATGCCTAAAGACGTTGCAGAACTTGTTAAGCCCCAGAACACAGGACCAAATGCACCACCTGCAATACCCATAATAAGTAGAGCTGAACCAGTGCTTGTTAGCTTACCCATACCCGATAGCGCTAACGGCCATACAGCAGGCCATACAATCGCGTTAGCTAATCCTAAGAAAGCAATCAATAACAAGGTATCGGGTAACTCTGCACCACCAAACGGAACTAAGATCATATTAGCGATAACGAAAGATTCACTGTCTCCAAAAACAATACCCAAAGATAAGATTACACCGAGAATTGCACTAATCAGTAATGCGTTAGGTTGCGAGATAAAGCGTGGAATACAAATAATACCTAATGTGTAACCAATCACCATACACACCATAGTGTATGAGGTCATCACGCCGTAATTTTCAACACCCAAGGTTAAGGCATAAGTACCAATGGTATCACCAGCAATCACCTCCACAGCAACGTAAACAAATAAGGCAACCACACCTAAAGCTAGATTAGGTTTAGCTAAAGCTTCTTTGATCTGACCTTTTTCAGAAGCTTCACCTTCTTCCTGCTCAAGCTCTGGCAGTGGTGACTTCTTCACAGCGAAAGCTAAAATACCGATAAATATTGCCATGCCTAAGTAAGGTAAAATAAGACTATTTGCCATCTCATCGATTTGAATTTGCGTCAGAGTCGTGCCAACACGGTCTTTAAAGCTGTCTAAAATTAGCGCGGTAAATACCATAGGAGCAATAACACCAGCTCCTTTATTGAGTATTCCCATCACGCTAACACGAGCAGCTGCCGACTCTTCAGGTCCTAAACGAACCACATAAGGGTTTACTGCTGTTTGAAGCAGAGTTTGCCCTGTTCCCATGACTAATTGCGCTAACAAAAACAAAGGAAATATTTGGGTTTTAGCTGCAGGTATAAATAGCAAACCAGCAACCATCATAATCCCCATACCTAGGGCCATTCCTGATTTGTAACCCACTTTACGGATAACCCAGGCAGAAGGCAGTGCGGTAAACGTTACCGCAATATAAAAAGAGAATAAAATAAGCGAGGCTTGAAAAGGGCTGAGTTGAAGAATTTGTTTCAGATACGGCATTAATGAGCCGTTTAACCAAGTCGCAAAACCGAGTACGAAAAAGAGAATGGCGACAATCGCCATTGGCAATAGACTACTTTTTTGCTGACTGTTATTCATTGTAGTTTCCATAAACCTGCTTCTTATTGTCATTAATTTCTGGCAATAATCTAAGAATATTGCCCCATATGAGTCTTATTGTTATTGAGGTTTTAGCATTACTATGAAGCCGAATTGTTAATTCATTTTATAGTAAATACGCGATTCATGTTAAAACATAAACACCACAAAGACAACGCTGTCATTCCGTTAACTGGTACAACCATAACAAGTGAAAAATAAGGCCTGATAAATCCTATTCAAGCCATACACTTACAACTAGTGGTTAGGGCGTGTTGATCTTTTAAGGTTGTTTTTGCAGCGAATTGTTGGCCATATATACAAGGCAGAGACTTTGTGGTGTAGTTATTCTACATAAAAAGTCGATAACGCAGTAAAAATCGCCAACAAACGCTGCCCAAAGGGTTCGACTAAAAGTGTTTTACTCTTTGTTGGATGCATCTTTTTAAAAAGAAGTGCTTAGATGACTAGGCATCAATCCATCCGCCTCAATTAAAACGCTTTTATTTCGAACAAAACTTAACCAGCAAAGATCAACACGCCCTAATCTAAAAATCTTTTAAATTCGAATAAATATCTTTCTCTGATGCAACCATAATAGTGCTAACCATTGCACTGCAATTAAACTGATGACTGCAAGTATTGACTGCCAGCTTTCTGGAGCCGCATTGACGACACCACCAAATAAACTCTGCGCAAAGTACTGCCAATTCATTAAGCTTGAAGCAAGATAAATAATAATGGCATTAGTACCAATCACCACAAAGACAAAAGCCCACTTCTGCCACTTGAGAACATCAACTAATGCATAAAATAAAGCCAGTAGAACGATACTCCAGCCTGAAGTCACTAACACGAAACTGCTTGTCCAAAGATCTTTGTTAACCGGAATCACTATATCGACAAGCCAGCCTAATCCCACAAATATAACGCCAATTAGAAATAGACAGATGACCTTAAACCATTCGCCAGTTAATTGACTCAACGTCTGTTGTTCTTTAACTAAAAACTGCCCTACAAAAACACCGATGAGTCCATTTACTACAGCAGGAATCGTCGACAGTATTCCTTCAGGATCTAATGGACGATTTTGATAAGAAATACCGGGTAGCAATAAAGTGTCGATATAAGCGTTAATACTGCCCGTTTGAGTAAACTGCCCTGTTTGGCCATTTGGGAAAGGCATGAATAGTTGCACTAATCCATACCCGATTAAAATTGCAACAGCACTAAAAATTTGCACTCTTAAGCTGGTATGCCAAACAAGCATTGCGCCAATAAACCAAGCAAAGCCAATTCTTGCTAGCACGCTCGCATATCTCACTTGCTCAGGATCTAGCGGTGCTCCCGCTCCCCATCCATGGTTGTACAGCACGCCAAGTAAAATCAATAAACCTAAACGTTTAAATGCGTGACGATATAAAGGAATGCGTTGTGCGAAAGGTAATTTATCTAACCTTTTAGGCGATAAACCCAGTGCAACGCCAGATAAGAAAATGAATAAAGGGAAAATAACATCGTAAAAAGTAAAACCGTGCCATTGGCTATGATGCATTTGACCATCAAACCATTGCCAACCACTCCAGCCTGTTAACACTAATAACGCAGCAAATAACCCTTCCCCGCCCAATATCCAAAACATGTCAAAGCCGCGCAAAGCATCAAGTGACATGAGGCGTTTTTTAGCTGGCTTTAAACCTGAATGGTCATCTTTTCCAGGGGCATTGAGTGAATCAGCTTGACTTACCATCTCGTTAAACCTGCTTTGAGTAAGATGAGCTTGTATAGATCAACTCGCCCTTAATATAAGTTTGACTGACAGTATTTAGAGAATTAAGCAGCACAAAATCAGCTTGTTGACCGATTTCGATTTTACCGAGAGTGTGTTTATTTAAGTATTGAGCAGGATAAAGTGATGCCATTCTTAACGCTTCTTCATGACGCAAACCTAGCATAGTGACACTATTATTAACTGCCCCCACCATGTCTAAAACACAGCCTGCAAGTTCGCCTGATTTTGCATTAAGCCTGTCACCTTGCCTAACTACTTCAGTGCCAAAAAGCTCAAAACTGGCATTTTCCCCCATGCCGACAGGAGGCATAGCATCAGTGACTAACATCACCTTGCCTTGTGGTTTAACCTTAATCGCTAGTTTTGCTGTCGCACTATGGACATGATGACCATCTACGATAAGTCCACACCAAGCTTGTTCGCTTTCAAGTGCCGCACCGACCATTCCTGGCTCTCTTGAACCAAAACCCGACATAGCATTAAATAAATGAGTAAATCCATCTGCGCCCGCATCTAACGCTGCAACAACTGTTTCATAGTCTGCATTAGAATGACCTAAACAAACCTTAACGTCATTGGCAACCAAGGTTTTAATCACTTCAACTGAGACATTTTCAGGCGCTAACGTAACGACTTTAAGGCCTAAATCTTTTCTCGAGAATATGCTAAGTTCTTCATCCGAAATACTACGGATAAATGATTGTGGGTGAACGCCCTTTTTCGGCACACTAAGATGTGGGCCTTCAAAGTGGATCCCAAGTACACCTGCTGCATTGCTTTTAATTGCCATTGCAACTGCGTCGGCCGCCTGAGCCATGACGTCCACTTGATCGGTTATCAATGTCGGTAAAAAACCCGTTGTGCCAAACTGTGCATGCGCTCGGCCTATGGTTTTTATACATTCAAGAGTGGGTTGAGCATTAAATAAAGCTCCACCACCGCCATTAACCTGAACATCGACAAACCCAGGCACTAAAGTACCATGCAAATGAAGCACGTTTTCTAGTGCCGCTTCATCAACAAATTGTAGATCCAGACCTTTTTCATCAATGGCATTAATCGCTGTAATAACGCCTTGTTCAACAGTGATTGCAGCGCGTTGCTTGAACTGCTGTCCATCGAAATATTTATCTACAATTAAGGTTTGCTTCATAATGTCTCTCTTCACAACTAAACAATACTGACGCTGAATACTGATACAAATAAATAACGGCTTAAGTGATTACGTAAGCCGTTTATTCAGTTAAAGGGTTTGAGTGACTTTTTTAAGTCCTTCAGGCTGGTCTGGGTCAATACCACGTGCAACCGCAACGGCTGCAACATCGATATAAAAACGTTGTAATAGTGCAAGTGGCGCAACACGTGGATGAATTTCAGATGATGTTTGATTTAAATGAACTAAGTCAGCACCACGCTGCTTCACGTTTTCAATTTGTTCTATGTGGCTGTCGTATGATTCATCATTAATGCACGCATCGACAATAGCGAGTTTTTTCTCAACCAATGTCACTGGTCCATGTAAAAACTCTGCACTACTGAATGACTCAGCATGAATTGAACAGACTTCTTTCATCTTAAGGGCAATTTCTTTAGTCACGGCATAACCAAGACCTCGGCCTAGTACCACTAGATTATTTACCCCAGCTAATGACTCAGGAGTTAATTGCGGCTCTGAATCAACAGCGGTTTGCAATGCTGAAGGCATTGAATCAACAGCAGCTGCGAGCGACGCACTTTGTGTCCACTCAGCCGTTAATTGAACAATCGCAGATAAAGTCGCTAAATAACTCTTAGTGGCTGCAACTGCTTTTTCTTCACCCGCTCGTAGCGGTAGAACAACATCAACAATATCTTTAATCGGCGCTGTTTCATCGTTCACAAGCGCGACACAAAATGCGCCAGCATTTTTAGCCATTTGAGCCTGAGCTAAAATATCTGGGCTACGACCAGACTGTGAAATCACAATCACCAAGCCACCTTCGAGCTGAAGACTTTTACCATAAACACTGGCAACAGAAGGCGCGGCAGCGAAAGTTGGAATACCCACTTCAATTTCAAATAGGTATTTAGCGAAAACACCTGCGTGATCTGATGAACCACGACCCACAATCATGACAAATTTAGGCTTAAAAGCGCGAAGCTTTTCACCCAATTCTTTTGTTAAACCTGCATTGGCAGCAAGTTGTTCAGCAATTTTTTGAGGGGCTGAGCGAGCTTCTAGCTCCATAATTGTATCTGTCATCGGTTTAACCCTATTAATGTTGTTAGCAAGATACTTACTGGCATCTCGCTGATGTTTAGAATTTAATAAGTTCGGTCACAACCAAACTGGTTACTGAATACTTTATCTACTTTGAATAAGATTATTTTTAGCTAAATTAATGTGGAACTGATTCTTGCTAGACTGAACCTTGCTAGGCTGATTCTTGTTGAGCAAATTCTTGTTGAGCAAAAAGTATTGCTCCAATTTCAGGCGGAGACATGGCCAGTTCAACTCTGGCGGCAACATCATCGTCAAGCCATGAACTTAATGGCTCAGCTAAACCTCCAATCATTGAAAATCGCGTTGGTTGTATGGCAAATAACTTTCGCGCCATCGCACTAATATACTCAGCCCCCTGCTTTACTATGTTCACGGCTACAGTGTCACCCAGCTCAGCCTGCTCCAATACAATGCGAGCTAATTTGGCATAAGTACTCGAAGATTGCCCAGCTAGGTTTTCTACAATCCCCATAGCATCAGTGACATTGAAATGCTCCAATATCGGCTGTGTTAATCCTGTGTGTTCAGCAAAGCCATCTAGACTAAGTAATACATGTTCAGCGGCTTGCTGACCTAACCAAGCACCACTGCCTTTATCACCTAGAGCAAAGCCATGACCGCCAATCAATAAACTTTGATTGCCAACATGTGCATAACCACAAGAGCCTGTTCCAGTGATAATGACTGCACCATCGTTGCCTTCATGAGCGCCGATACAGGCTGTATGCAAATCGGTAGTGAGATACATTTTTGCAAAGGGATGTTGCCACTGATTAACCAGTTCAAATAAACGCGGCACATTAACGCCAGCTAAACCTAAGCCCGCCACTAATGTTTTCACATCTTCGGCTTTAAGGTTGGCATCAGTAATCGCCAACTGAGTTGAAGCAAGGATTGACTCGAATGTTTGTTCAAGGCCATGTAAAGGATTCGCGCGCCCAGCAACACCTGTTCCTAGCACGCCTCTTTGAGGACAAAAAATTGTTGCGCGGCATTTACTGCCACCACCATCGATGCCAATAAAAAGCTGTGATTCATTTTGCAGATTAACGCCCATGACATCCCTCTTATCTCTTCTTTTTAAGCCGCTGTAAGCAAAGTTTAAATAACGTATTATTCGAATTAAAATCACGCTATTGCTGGGCTACTGAACAAGTTAACTTTATGTTACACCACAAATGACAGCGTTGTCATTTATTTTCTAACAAAGATAGTTAAAACAAAAATAAATACACACTAAGACACTGTTTTTAAATACTTACCAAGCTAAAAATAATTAGTGGCGCATATGGAATACATGACAATTTTGATACAAAAAAGGCGTTAACAATGTGTTTAACGCCTAATGTTGATTTTTGTTAAATAGTGACTCAATTATAAAATCAAGCTTCTACCTTTTCTGTTTCCGTCCGGCGCTATCGCGCGCACTTCAACTTTGCCGCTTACCTCTATCGGCGTGGTAAATTGAGTCCATGAACCTGCTTCATCTCGATACTCAATCTGTAAACCTGGAAATGCAATATTAGCGTGTAGTTTGCCATCAATGATCTTAGCGCCGACTGTCGGTATACGATAAGCAATGTTAGCTTTATCCAGTTTCGCTAACTCTTTGTGGCCTAGAGTATTGGCGATGCCATTCCATTGCTGTTGCTGTTGCTGACGCATTTCGGCAGTAAAGTAACCTGACTGCTGATTATAAACGGCACCTTCATATTGATATGGCACTTCCCACTGCGCTTTGTGCCACGCTTTTTCAGCCAACATTAACACTCTCGGATACATCATATATTCAGCGACATCATCGCTACGTATCGTCTCACTCCAGATTTGCCCTTGAATACCGCTAAAGCCATGACCTTTCTTCAAAGGTTGTGAGATGACTTGTCCCGCTTCATCAAGCTTGATGGTGTCATCTGCAGTGAATGCATTCCCTTCGATATCTGTCCATTGCTCTGCATTTGCTGGCAAGTTATCAGGCATAAAATTAAATATTCTTTGGCTATTTTGAGCTCTACCTGCCCAGTAATAGCCATGCTCTTTTGGATCAGCTTCATAAGGGAAATCAAAATAAAGCACCTCTGGTGTTGATAGTACTGCATCCCAGCCTAAATTAGCCTGAGTGTGTGCAAGCTTATAACCGCCATGAGAGATAACATCCCAAATGTTACTTTGACTTTTAGCTGGCATATTTGCAGGGTTAGTATGGCCCATACCATCACTCCAACCTGCCGGTTCAATTCCCTTAGCAGCTAATGAATTCGATAATCGCTCAATAAAGTAAGCCCCTAAATCATCCACCGAAGAAACGCCTTTATCATTATTCTCAACAAAAGAGAGACATTGTGGGGATTGCTTCCAAGCGCCAGCTGTTTCATCGGCCCCTATATGGTATCGATGTAATGGATGATTAGCTTGTTGATGCAATTTAGCTATTTCACTAATGACTTTATCGACAAAGTTGAAAGTCGACTCCATACATACATTTAAAGTGTTATCACTGTAATATTGAACCGATGAATAAACTGTCTTATCTTCGGCATCTGAAAGTAAGTATTCATTAGCAGCTGCCGTATCTCCTGCAGCAACAAATTTACGATATCTCGCATCCATTGATTTTATTGCCGCGCGAGAATGCCCTGGCATGTCCATTGATGGGATCACTTCAACTTGACGTGCCGTTGCGTATTGTAAAATCTCTATATAATCAGCTTTGCTGTAAAAACCGTTAACTTGACTATCAGCAAAAGGGCCACTACCTAATTGCGGGATCAAACACCTCGTCTCGGTTAAGTCATGACAACGTTTACTGCCAATGTCGGTTAATTCAGGCAGACCATCAATTTCTAAACGCCAACCTTCATCATCAGCCATATGCAAATGCAGCTTGTTAAGCTTATAGGCTGCCATTTGATCAATAAGATCTAATATCATTTGCTTACTATGAAAGTTTCTCGCGACATCGACATGCATACCGCGAAAGTCATAGCGAGGTGCATCAGCTATGCTGAGGGTATTTACCGTTAAATCATCAGTGGCTAAAAGTGCAGTGATTGACGCTATACCATATGAAAAACCAGCATCATTTGCGGCTGAAACGTTAATATTTTTATCACTAATATCGAGTTTATAACTGCCGGCAATGGTTAATTGTTTATCCGTAACCAAATTTAATGGCACACCGTTTTCATTCGGTGACACACCTAAACGCGATAATCTCTCTAAAGCCGCTGCAACATGTTTAGGGTTAACTTGATTGTAATTAATATTAATACCCTGCGCTAAATCCACAGGTTTATTTGTTGAAGTAACAGATACAGATGACGGTGTAGGAATAATACTGTTTTCAGTCAGGTCTTCACTTAAAGATACATCTTGATTGTTATCAAACAGTACATTGGCTTTAGCCCAAACAATCTTATCGTTTTCAGTGCGGCGATATTGCTTTTTAGCATCTGTGAATGCTTCTACATAAGGCCTTTGCTCCATACCAGTCTCACTGTCGATACTCACTTTAGTGCTCGCGATGACAACAGGCTCTAACCCTTCAACCACTATGTAATAGTTCGGCATAGGATCCGTTTCAGATAATTGCCACAACTCACCTCGAAATTTCAGCGTGTTAACCTCACCAGCAGAAAAACCTTTGAAAGCATCTGTTGGGGTTATTTGGTGTAAGTCCCCCTGCACACGGCTAATTGAAAACTCAGGACTTAGCACCTTTTGCACTGGGCGCATTTGACTATAAAAAATTGACCAATTGCTGTTGTTGCTGCCTGATGGGCTCATAAAATCTATTTCGGCAATAAAACAGCGCTCACCTTTTTGTTCAGGTGCACAAGCTTCTTCAGGCACATTGGTCACCATGCGATAAGTCACTTTTAATTCTTGTGCGAACTTATTTAAAGATGCTTGATCCCATTTGCCTTGCTTAGCAATCTGGTCGCTATCTGAAGCAGTAGGAATTTGCTGAGTGTTTGTAGACTCACTTTCAGGTGATGAATGATGACAACCTGCTAGGCCAAGTGACAATAATAAAGCAGATGCAATAATGGTCTTTTTCATAAATTCCTCAGTTTATCCCTAAAGCGACAATTAATATTTAAAATTCTTATTTTGGATATGCACTGCCTGTGAAACTCCCTATTCAGCTTATCAAGTTTGCCTTATTCACGAGTTTATTTAAAAACTGCACTTTGGAAAAATTAGCTAACTGCAGATAAAAAAATAGCTGGGAACAATAGGATGAACCCAGCTTATACTCGTTTCTGGGGAGAGACTAAAAGTATAAAAATTAATTGTACTTCGCCCGACCGAAATACAATTAAAACATGGACAAAAGACCTCTTCCTTATCCATGTGGACCTTAAAACAACGAATCACACAAGCAATGACAACGCTGTCATTTATAATCTACAGAAATAAATCACAGATTTCTACATTTATCTGACGATTAGATACACTTATTTAACAATGGTGTTTTATACCATTTTAAAACAATAAGTTAAGATAAATTCATTTATTAAAACAAGCTTAAGAAGATTAATAATGGCCTGAATAAGGCTATCTAAATGGTGACTTTGCTGACAAAAGGTACTTTTATTACAAGAGGTACTTCTATTACAAGAGGTGCTTTTATGACAGGAGGTACTTTTCTCACAAGAGGAACAGTGTTAAGCCAATAAAAAAGCACTGTATCTCGACAAGAGAATAACAGTGCCTTTAAATTACACTTTTAAAGATTATGCCTTAGACATGATCTCTGTACGTGCTAAACGGTTTACTTGGTTTAGTGAAGATAAGTGACCGTAGATAGGGCCTAATAGGCCGCGTTTTCTAAGTTCTAAATAATCTTCATCAGAAAGCTCATTTAATTTAGCTTCATCAATCAAGTATAAACCATTGATATTGCGCTTTTCACCAGCGACATCAACAGTTAATGTTTGAGTTGTCAGTAATTCTTTTTCTGCTAAGAAACCTAATATATTACGACTTGCTTGATCTTGTTCAAAATGAGCAATTAATGCTTTCTTACGGTTTTCTAGGTATTCAGATTCTTTCTCGCCGTTAAATAACGCTTGGCCTTCAGTCTTGCTCACTTCGGCTGCTTCTTCGCGAATACCAATCCATACTTTGTCTTTAACCTCTGGATTCAACACTAAACCAAGTGGGTAGTCACGCACAACAGCAGGAATGTATAGTCCTTGCCACTTACCGTCTTTAACACTTAGGTTTTGACCAGGCTTTAAACCTAGCATGGCAACAGCTTGAAACTCTCCGTTGTCACTATTTTTAACGAATACAATAGGGTATTCAGTGGCTGCACGAGCAATTTCATGCAAAGTTACTGGAACAATATGTTGATCTGCAACATGGCCATAGCTTGATGGTGTAATTTTAAGATCACCGTGCTTTGCATGTTCAAGTAACGTAATTTGGTTAGACATCTTGGCTCCTTCAGGCGCTTCTAATCAATAAAAATATAAATTGGGATTCAAGTCCCTTTTTGTTTAATTTTCCGTCTTACAATTTCGCTTGTAGATTAAAATGTAATTCCACAATTTTTAAATGATGCAGCATGAATAGCGCCTTAGTGAATGTCCATGTGTAAACCATCCACTATCATTTATCTGTTGCTAACGTTACCGTATTGAGAAATAAAGTACCACCAGCTACATAAGGTAATTGGGACTAATTAGATTGTTTTCAAGCCAAACTGGTTAATTTTATTTAATAAAGTTCTGTGTTCAGGTAACTCAGCGGCTAAACTTTGACCGATTTGCTGTATCTGAGCTACTTGTTTTAGAGCAATCTGGTTATATGAATCGCTATTTACAGCAGTCTGAGTGTGATATTTCATGCCATACAATACATACAGATAGTTATCGATATTAAACACTTCAAAGCGTGAGAATAAATCATCAGTTAGCGGGCTAAAGTTTTGCCACAGCATCATCTTTTGTTTTAATGTCGACGGTATAGATTCAGGGTGTCGATTATCAATCCAAAAGTCTGAATCCACTCTATCTGAAATGCAATAGTGTAACTTGGCAAACTCGACTACCCTTTCCCACGCATAGGTCATCGTATCGTTAAACCGCTTTGATAACGCTGGCATTTGCGCCATTGTTTGCGGTAAGCGCTTAGCGAGGTAACTAGCAGCAAAGTCTGTCAATAGGATAGATGTGGCTTCAATGGGCTCTAAAAATCCTTGAGCAAGTCCTAATGCCACGCAGTTTTTAAACCAAAATTTTTCTCGATAACCCACTTTCATCGGGATCTCTCGATGGGGTAATGAATCTAACTTACCACCAAGGTAATGATTAAACTTTTGCTCGGCTTGGGAGGCTGACATATGGTTATCTGAATAAACAAAGCCTGTTCCACGCCTCTCAGGTAGTGCAATGTCCCACACCCAACCTGCTTGGTGTGCCGTGGCAATAGTATAAGGCGGAATAGCATGTTCTTCTGTAATGGGAACTTGAGCTACAATGGCTTTGTTTACAAATAATTGTTTCGATTTATCGACAAATGGCACTTGTAGTTTTTTCGCCAATAAAATTGACTCAAAGCCACTACAATCAATAAAGAAGTCGAATGTTAAGTTGCCTAATTTATCTGTTTTTAGCTCAGTCAGGTTCCCTTCATTATCTATATCAGCATCAAGCACATTGGCCTTAAGGTGAGTAACGCCAAATTTACTGGTTGCATTACTCGCTAATAGTTTTGCGAATTTTGCAGCGTTAAGATGATACGCGTAACTGACCTTTCCACCATACTCAGGAGTCGTGATTAACTTAGGTGCTTTTAAGGCTTCGCAAATATAATGCTGCGGCGACACCATTTCAGAATAAGCTGGAATAGCGTTAGGTTGATTAGCAAACTGACTTAACCAATGTGGTGTTAAATCAGTTCCAAGCGGACTTGGGGCATCAAATAAATGATGGTAACTGTTATTGTCGCCATGTTTATGCCTATCTAGCCAATTACAAAACTTAATTGATTGCTTAAAGCTGACATCACAGTCTCGAATAAAGTCCGTTTCTCGAATGCCAAAGCTTTGCAGCGATTGCTTAATCGCAGGAACAGTCCCCTCTCCGACACCAATGGTTGGAATATCTGGAGATTCGATTAGTGTCACTGTGACATTAGGCAATAATTGAGCAGCTTTGCCAATATGATTTGCCGCTAGCCATCCTGCTGTTCCACCACCAATGATGACTATGTGCTGTACTTCCATATCGACCTCATAGTTTATTATTATTTTTGTTATTAAATAAAAAAGCCTAGCAATTTGCTAGGCTTTTTTATCAAATTTACGAGACTAAATATTATTTAGAAACGTAGGTTTAAGCCCACTTTATAACGAGCTTCGCCTTCGAAGCTCCATGCTGGGTATCCACCTTTAAGCTCAGGTTTAACTTCAGCATCATCAGGTGCAACACCTAATTGAACACTGTCTTCTTCAAGTAAGTTAACAACTTCAAATGAAATACCTAAGTATTCAGTGATGTTGTAGTTTGCACTTAAATCAAGTGTTCCGAAATCTTGATGCTCACGGTTACCGTAGAAACCTGGTAATTCACGCATCATGTACTCGCTACGCCAGTTATAGGCAACACGAGCAGAGAAATCGTGCATTTCATAGTAACCCACTAAATTAACTGTATGCTCTGATGAGTCAGAGAAAACATTCACTTCATCAGGATAGTTTTCAGCTGCGGCATCTGAATCTGCAAAAGTGTAGTTCGCAGAGTAACCAAAACCGTTATCGAAACCATCTTGAATTTGAAGCTCTATACCTTGAATTTGACCACCAGTACCGTTTTTCTTAGAAGATACAGTCCAGTTATCTTCGCCTGATAGAGGGTCAGTAATACCAATACTTTGATCTAACTTCTGTGAAGAAGTTATAAACGAGCTAACGTCTTTAATAAAGTATGACACGCCCATTAATCCATCAGGGCTAAAGTACCACTCCACACCTAAATCAGCTTGCGTCGCTTTAAATGGCTCAAGGGCGATATTGCCAGTACTAAGCACTTCATTTCCTGCAACATCATCGTTGTAACCTTGTAATGTTGAAGCAGCAAACATATCTGCATAGTTAGGACGTGAAATCACTTGTGATGCAGAAGTACGAATGATGACATCTGGTGCTACATCAAATGCAATGTTAACACTCGGTAATACATCGCTGTAGCTTGCATCTGCTGTGCTCAAATCTTCAGCATAAGTTCCATTTTCTTGCAACTCGAAATAATCTGAAGAAGCATCTGTTGAAATATAACGTAAGCCGAAGTTACCGCGCATGCCGTCAGATTCAAAATTAGCCATTAAATATAAAGATAGGTTTTCTTCATTAATAGTGCCGTAACCTGCACCATATACAAGACCTTCGGTAGCAAAACCATCAACGGCAGCCTTAGCATCACGTAGCATGGCATCCATATCAGGCTTAGGTAGAGTATAACCAGCCCCTGATGAAATTTGGCCGTTGTAGTAAGCTGATGCATCTTTTGCTTCAATATCTGTTCTAACGTTAGCAGGTAACGTTAACATGCTAACATCATGATCAGCATAACGAATACCAGTTTTAAATGAGGTAATCGCTCCTAAATCAGTTGGGATAGTAAAGTCGAGTTGTGCATAAGTTTCTTCATCCGAGTTTGGCTGTTTTTTAAGTGCCCAACCTGCAGGTGATAATTGACCACCGAAATCATCTGCTGTGAAGTTTTTATTCGCGACATCAATTTTAATGATTTCACCCGTTGCATCGTAAGTACCTGCGTAATCAGCAGCTGTACCTAACCAGAAACCATAGTTCGACGTTAATTCTGTACCGCCTTCAGACTTAGTATTACCGACGCGACCTTCAACTTTGAAGCTGTCATTTTCATAATCGAAATTGAAGTCGTAAGTATTTGAGTCCATGCTTGCTTGGCGAGCCCAAGTTTGTGCCCAACCAGGATTTTCACCATTACCATCACGGCGATAGAAAGTACAAGTGCCCAAAGAGTTCTTCTGTTCACAAGCTGCTTCTTTGCGAGCTGCTGCTTCTTCTTCAGTATCCCCAGCCATAGCAGGGAACATGGTGAATAACGACGTATTGGCATTATTGGCTTTCATATCCAGACTCATGAAATCTAGACCAAAATTCAAGTTATCTGTCGGGCTATATTGTAGCGCACCATTAATCGCTGTTCGTTCACGCTCTTGTTCAAAGGTAGTAGGAACAATATCACCCCAACCGACTAATGATTCTATTCCGTTACGTTGATAACTTGTTTCTGAACCCGCTGCTGAGATTAGAAAACCGAAGTTTTCGTTTTCATTTTTCCAGCTATATAAACCTGATAATTCAGGATCTGTTTCTTCAGAAATAGTCCCGTAATCACCTTTAGCGCTCAAGAATACTGAGTTAGCATCTAAATCTAGTGGTTTACGTGTTTTAACGATGACTGTGCCACCGATACCGCCTTCAGGTAAATCAGCCTGAGACGATTTATAAACTTCAATTCCACCAACCATTTCTGACGGCAATAAACTGTAGTTAAAGCTACGGTCAATTGACTGTTGGTCAAACCAACCTGTTGAAGCAACTGAATGGCCATTTAATAGTGTTCGCGTTAAGCTGCTTGAAGCGCCACGTATCGAAACACCTTGGCCTTGACCAAACTGACGGCTCACAGATACACCAGGTATACGTCCTAATGACTCACCCACGTCACCATCAGGAAATTTACCAATATCTTCTGCGGTTACCGCATCTACAACTGAATTTGAAAAACGCTTGTCGTTAACTGAAGCCTTCATCGAGGCACGCATGCCTTTTACTTCAATTTTCTCAATGTTTTCTTCAGCTGTTTCAGCATCAGCAGCCATAGCGCCTACCGAAACCATACTGCCAAGTAAAATAGCAATGTTAGTTGCTAAAACATTTTTCTTAAAATTAATAGGTCGCATCTTCATTTCCCTTCCATAACTTTATTATCGTTTTAGGATACATAACCATTCCAACTGGAATGACAACGCTGTCATGTCTTAGAGCAAACATTACACAATTATTAACAGGCTTGCCACAACAAAATAACTTTAACGTGTTTTTTCTGTTCGAAAAACAATGTACAAAGGAGTACTGAGATACATAAAGTCATTTAAAAACAAATGCCTACATAGGAAATTAACTTGTATCATTTTTGCTACATTTATTTTTAAATGCTGACTCATCCAACCAGAAGGACAATAGGCCATTGCCTATTTCATTAAAAATAAGCACTATTAGTGTCAATTCAACTTAGCTTATTTCGTCTAACAGATGCTTTGATAACAATTTATTGGGGGATAAATGTTATTAAACAGAGATGAAAATCTGTTAAGTTAGTCGCCTGAATCAAAGAGCAAAATAATAATGAAAGTAACCATCAATGATGTTGCCAAACATGCTGGCGTATCAATTAAAACTGTTTCACGAGTCACTAACAAAGAGACCTCGGTGAGGCAGGCTACAATTGACAAAGTTAACGCTGCAATTAGCGAATTAAATTATCAACCTAATCTAGCGGCTAGGAATCTAGCGAGTACTAAGTCATACGTTATTGGATTTATTTACGACAACCCCAATGCTTACTATGTCATTGATATGCAAAATGGTATTTTGTCGGCCTGTCAGGATAAAGGCTACGAGCTACTCATCCACCCCTGTGATGCTAAGTCGGAAGGTATTTGTGAAGAGCTTACCAAAATGGTTAAGCATTCACGTCTGTCAGGTCTAGTGCTCACCCCTCCAATGTCTGAAAATCCCAAAATTCTTGCTGCACTAGATGACATAGACGCAAATTACGTAAGAATTATTGCAGGGGAAAGTACAGATTCTGAAAATGGACTGACAGTACTTGTCAATGATAAACACGGTGCACTTGAGATAACACAACACCTTATTGATATGGGGCATTCTGATATCGGTTTCTTGAGTGGCGATCAACACCACGAATCAACTAAAGAGCGTCTCACTGGTTTTAAAGATGCCTTAGTTCTAAATCAACTTTCAGTAGAAAACGATTGGGTGTTAGACGGACAATACTCATTTGAATCTGGGGTTGAAGGTGCTAATAAATTGATTAACATGCCTAAGCGCCCTACGGCACTCGTCGCGTGTAATGATGAAATTGCAGCAGGAGCCTTATTTGCAGCAAGATTAGCCGGCTTAGATATACCAAAGGACCTTTCAATTGTCGGCTTTGAGGACAGCCCATTCTCGCGCCAAACTTGGCCTAAATTGACGACTGTGCATCAGCCAAATGTAAAAATTGCTAGAGTTGCCACCGAACTGCTGATAGCTAACAGTAAGGAAACCGTTGAGAAAAAGTCGTTGATATTTACTCCAGAACCAGTAATCAGAGACTCTTCAACAGCTCGGTGAATTTGTACTCCAATAATGACAAAAAAGCCTCTTAACAATTATCGGTAAGAGGCTTTTTTTATTTATTGATGACAACAAACAGAGACAATTAAACCGCTTCTTCGTTTTCTTCACCAGTACGAATTCGAATCACACGCTCAACATCAGTGACAAAAATCTTACCATCACCTATTTTGCCCGTTCGAGCTGTATCGACAATCACTTCAATCGCTTGATCTAATTGCTCGTCTTGAATAACCAGTTCAATTTTTACTTTTGGAAGAAAGTCGACCATATATTCCGCACCGCGATAAAGCTCTGTATGTCCTTTCTGGCGGCCAAAACCTTTAACTTCTGACACAGTCATGCCAGTGATACCTATCTCCGCAAGTGACTCACGCACATCATCAAGTTTAAATGGTTTAATAATGGCTTCTACTTTTTTCATCAATCACTCCTGTTCACTTGGGCAGTATTATTATGCTTTTAAACACACACAAAAATACGTTGAAATATTAAAGATTTAAATCGTTAGCTATCTTACTGGATCAATAATTGTTTTGCTTGTGAATTAATAAAATATTTCAAAACAGTCAGAACTAGCAAGCTCGTTATAATCTCCTATACTTACTGCCTAAATATTCAGCGGGATTGCTGAATAACATAATCAAGGATGATTTTATGAACCGCAAACCAACTGGCTTTAGCCTAGTGGAAGTACTCGTTGCATTAGCTATCGTTAGCATACTCTCTTCTGTTGCTAGCCCTTCCCTGAAAAGCTTATTCCTTCATACAAGAAGCAAAAGTAACATAGGCTCAATTCAGCAAGTGATTCAATTAGCTAGAAACCATGCCGTTAGCTATGGGACTCGGGTGACTGTATGCCCGATAGAAGCTAACCAATGTGTTAACGATTGGCAAAATGGTTTTACCGTCTTCACCGATGGCGGACAATCAAACTCTTTAGAAGGTAACGATACCGTCTTATTTGTGATGGGCCCCTTTAACGAAGAAGATATTTCTTATTATAATCGCAAGTCTATTAGATTCCAGCCCGACGGTTTAGCCTCAGGCACTAACGGCACTTTTAGATATTGCCCAGGCAGTTTTAATAGTCCTTACTCAAAAGCGGTGATTGTAAATCAGTCAGGTCGAATTCGATTTTCAAAAGATAAAAGTATTGAATGTAAACAGACTTAGCGTTTACGAGTCAGAAATACGTAAACTTTAGATTTACAAATACACTGATTTAACAGACATATTACCTTATACTAAATAGCATAGTTGCTGAGGAAATATGCATGTATCAAATAAAAAAAGGATTTACCAAAGGATTTACGTTAGTTGAGTTAATGGTGACTTTAGCTGTTGCAGCTATATTAATAGGAATAGCAGTGCCTTCACTCACTTATCTGTATGAAAGCAGTAGAAGTCGTTCAGCTGCCAGTTCAATAGAGTCAGCTTTCGTGTTCGCACGGAATCAAGCTGTCAGCTTTGGTAGAAGAGTGACTGTATGCCCTGGTGATGGAACAGGGTGCACTAGTGATTGGATTGATGGATTTACTATTTTTATTGATGATGACCAAAATGGTGTAAAAGACAATAACACCGATGTTTTACGTTATGTTGATGCATTTAAAGATAGTGATTACATTAAAGCGAGTTCAAGTTCAAATGTGACATTTAATCCTGATGGCTTAGTAAGTGGTTCAAATGCTCAGACCATTACTTATTGCCCTGGTGCGACTGATAGTAGTCATTCTAGACAAGTTTCTCTAAGTGCCTCTGGTAGAGTACAGTTAATTACTGACGGAGTAGACTGTACTTCCTAGCGACTCTATTTATCACATCCTAATTAAATAAAAAGCGTTTATGGCATAAAATCCATAAACGCTTTTTTTGATCCAAATTTGAATGATTCTCTAATTAATTAGACCAACATTCAGCGGGCGTTTTAATCCCATCAGACGTAATTTCAATGACAGCACAACCGGAGTCACGAGTTGCTTGTGTGCCAATAGCTGTTGCTTGTAATGTATATTTGGTTGCATCTCCTACAGAAGCATCTATTTTATAATAGCCGTTATCTACAATATATGGATCCGCTGCCATACCAAGTGCCTGCATATCCTTAGTAAAAGTCTTATGATCTAAATAAAATTGCTCTTGTCGATTTGCTATATTCATTAAACCTGAAAGTGCATCAGCTCTTGCCCCTTTGGCTACAAACTGAGTATAACTCGGGTAAGCAATAGAGGCCAAAATCCCAACTATGACGACAGTAATCATTACTTCTATTAACGTAAAACCACAACTTTTCTTATTATTCAAACACATATTAATTCTCATTCTGATGATAATAAATTCGATTAACACCTAAACCACCACCAATACACTTATCATCACCTTCAGCACAACCATCTGGTTCACTACCATCAACTTTTTCCATAGGCAGATCAGGAGTTATAAAGTAAGTAGATGAGTCACCATTTTCATCCGGACTTGAAATGAAGATTTGAGGTGTATCTGGTACTTGCTCGCCCATCGAGAAGTAATCTTCTGAGTAAGAATAACTTCTAGCACCTTTGTGTAAATCAAATCCATATAGTCGACCTTGTCCAGGAACTAAACATGCTTCATCTGAAGCTCCTGTTTCAGGAACGTAAGAAGTAAAAAATACCCTTCCGTAGACTATTGTTGCGGCCGATAAAGATTTTTCACCAGTATCTGCAAAATTATAATACCAACCACGCTTGGTACCAAAAGTTATTGCCTCACTATCAGATGAAGGAGACTCAGTTGTGACATTATAAAGATCAATTAACTCAAGAGCTTCAGGAGCTTCATTTCCTGCAGCAGAACTATAAGACTTAGTTATAATATTGCGATCTTGCAAGGTAAAGAATCTATCACTTCTTTCCTTATCAAGTGGATGAGGTCTATGGCCACTACCAATAACAACTGCATCATATGGGATATTTTGATAAGTATTAGACGTTGTTGAATTTCCTTCAGTATCTGTATGTGTATGTTCTGCAATATTGCTGAACGAGGTCTGAGCAACTACAGGGGCAGAAAAGAAACGAATGTCTGAAGTCGTAGTGTTTCCCCCAAGACTCGCAAATTTAAAAGCACTCCAAGGAGCTGAAGTATTTGTAGGTAAGCCAGGTAGATCGAGCCTCCAAACATTAGCACCAGTATCAGTAGCATATATCCTATCGGTCAATTGATCGTTATTACTATCTAATATTGCAACTTGATTGGGAATACTATCTTCCAATCCTGGAATGACTGTATCACTTCCCGACAAGCCAAAACTATGAACTTTTGCTCCTGTATCAGCATCGATAATATAAATACCAGCTCCTGTCGTATCATTTGATCCAACTCCAGAGCCATCTTTTGTGGCAGGCGTATAACCTGCACCTACAATAATGACAGGACTAGCTGTACTAGCAGCGGTTGCACCTGCAGGCCAGCCAGGTACCTTTGTTACTACAGGCTCAGCCCATGATTGCCCCATAAAATTAAACGTACTGGTCGAGGATATCCATTTCAAGCTTGGAGAATCTGGGCTAGTGATATCAAGCGCGTAATAAGAAGAACCTCCACGTCTCATACCTACAAATAACCATGCTTTAGTGACTTTTCCATCACCATCTCTTTCAATATAAGGAACAGGGGTACTATCTATTCCATAAATTGAATGGACACCCGTTTTAGGATTATCTCTTAGTCCCTTAATATTTGGGAGTAACTCTGTTGGCATAAAGGCCCAAGACTCTGAAACTGAGCTAACTCCACCCGTTTCCTCATCTTTGAACATATGTAAGAAACCATGATTTGTTCCCATTAAAATACGTATGTCTGGGGATGAAGAGTTTCCGTAGTTTATAACTAGTGGTCGTGAATGAAGTGGATCGCCGATGATGTCTTTTCTAAGGTAAGGCGCTGCAGTGCTATTATTTGTTTCGTCATATTTTTCATCATCAACATTTTCTCCCATTGCCCACTTAAATGAGTCTCCAAGAGCACTCTCTTCAACCCCCATGTGCGCAGCTAATTTAGCATCTGTATTTAAATGGCTATTCTGTTGCGCATTAGCTTTGCTAAAGGAAACAAGTGCACCTGATGACCCTTTATTAATTAATACTTTTCTTGTACTAACATCCGTCTTATGAAGCTCTCTTAAAACCTCTGCTACGCCACCATCTGAAACATCATAACCTTCGTAATTGGCTCCACTGCATACAGCAGCAGTCGTCCAAAGTGGGCAAGCATCTTCCGCAATAAAGCCTGTATCATCTAGAGCTTCTGCATCATTTTGGTCGAGTAATGTACCATTATCACTGACTTTGAATTTCTTTAAATTACCTGACCACCTCGGGCCTTCATCGGGTAAGAACATTGCGAAATATGCATCATCGCCAGTTTGAGTTTTATCTAAAGCAACTGAAGGAGATGAAAAACTTGCGCTATCTTCTTTAATAGCAGCTAAGGCTTTTAACAAGGATGCTTGTAGAGCTGATGCGGTTAGTGCTGAATAATATTTTCCTTTACCTAATTCAGCAGTTTTTTCTAAAATCTCTTTAGCTGCTTCAGCTCCTTCACTAAAACCAATAGTATAAGTCGTTACAGCTTGTACACCTGGTACATTAGAATTAACATCATTATTTGCCATCCAACCAGCTAATGGTGGCATTAAATTTCCACCAACATTACCAGTTACAGATCCACTACCCGTTGAGGTATCTAAGCCTAATAGTGTTTTTATTGCATTATCAGCTGCAGTATCTTTGTTTGGAACCCCATCAGTCACATAAATGATTGATGCATTTGATTGACACTGTTTGTCAATAAAGGGAGAAATATATGAAGTACCAGCTGCATTTTCTACGGATGAGTCATATGTTGGGTTTTTATCTGTACCTATAGAATTACCTGTATCGTGCCCAAACGTGACAGATTTACCATACATGTAGCTATAAGCTTCAAATAAGGTTTCGCATAAGGGGGTGTGATTACGATAAATTGAAACTAAATCTTCAATGGTAGAATTCAATGCATTTTTATTCGCAACAGATGAAGGGCTAATACCCGCAATGATACGCCCCCCATCCCTAGGATCACTTGTCGAACCGCCTGTGTTATAATTAAAAATCTCGATACCGAAATCAACACCTGGTGTATTAGTAATAACTTCTTGTAATACCCTTTTAGCAACATCCATTCGCTTATATGGGATACTGTCAGTTTTGCCATTAGGCTTACTGTCATCATGATACCAAGTGACATATTGTTCGGTATAAATACTCAATGGATTTCCTAAACCAAACTCGGTCAATTTAGCTTTTTCAATATCAGCATCATAAGGGGAAGCTAATCCATCCACAGGGTAACCAGAACCGCTTGCATTATTTGTATTTGAATCTGCAATATCTTCATAACAGTCAACAGTACTAATAGCCGAACCGTCGTCAGCTGGAAACTCAACCCATTTTCCACTTTGATACTCTCTAAAATATCCCGTATACATCCCATATTCATTAAGAAAACCGGAAGATGAATCACAGCCGTTAATTCCATTTAAGAAATATTGATTACTACTCGCTGCAGGGATCACTTCAGGATCAGTTGAAAAATATAGCTTGGTGGAGCTTCCTAAAGAGGATTGCACATGAAACCTAGGAGCGGTGAAATCACTTGAAGTATTATCATCGCCCCCCATACTGCCTGAAGTGTCAAATATGATTAAAACTTGAGGGTTAGAGTTACTTCTTGCAGATGTTTCTAGTACATATAATTCTGTATCATCAGCAAAACTTCCGGCTGCTAAACCTATACTCATAAATCCTAAAGCAAAACTGGTTATTTTCTTAATCATAATTAACTCCCCGTAAGCACTTCTTGCTCAACGCCCGTTGTGACGGTGAGTTGACCGACACCACTACGGCCAAAAGTCGCAGAGCTCGATACTTCAAGCCTTCTACAACTAATTAAATTCGCCGCACTCGCTTTTTCTGTGCGTTGACAATTAACATCGATTCCTGGGTTATCCTCAGGCATTAATTTAATATTTTGATTTCCATCCATTTCTGTCGCAGTTCCATCTACTATTCTAGTACTAAAGCTGTGGGAAACATTGTCGTTGATGACGATATTTAGACCGCCTTGTGCTTGTGCAAGCGCAGAAACTCTATCACTACCTGCACCAGCCATTCTCAATGATTGACTGGAATTAACGGCTAAAGCAACGCCAATAATAGTCATAACGATTAGGACAACTAAAGAGAAAAATAACACCATCCCTTGTTGGTTTTTTATTGATTTAATCATTGTAGTAACCTAAGTATTAGTTTCTAATCAAGACGGGATTATCAAGTACAACTGTCGTCGACATCACCTTTCTTCGAAATTTATCATTAGTCGCTGCTATAGATTTATCGCCTAATTGATATGTTATTTCGTTCTCATAACTGTTATCTTCTTGAATTGAACGAACTAGTACATAAATTTTTACAGCCACTAGGCGCTGAAAACCTTGGTTATCCCACATGACTGTGCTCACATCTTCTGCAGACATGAATGAGTCAGGCGTTGAGTCTCCATCATCATCAAAACCATAAAGAAAACGGACATTCTCAATCCCTTCAACTAACTGATCTTCATTATTCATACCTTTTGAAATATTCAATGTTTTTCTACTTAATATCGGTATACCGTTATCATTTTTAATAAAATATATATGATGCTGATACTCCCAAACACGACTATTTAATTTGTTTGGCGCAGCACTACTTCCATTAAAAAATTCGATTTCATTTGATGTTACCGAAGCGTAATATCGATTTGAGTCTTGAACTGTTGTTTCAGGACCTATAAGTCTTTTTATTTGAATGACATCTGTACCACTTATTGGGTTTATTGCAGCGCCACAATTTAACGTTGAACCGCCACTTCCCTGCTCATATCCCCACAATCGTCTGAAATGAGCAGGAACATTTACAGGAAAGGTAGCATTGTTGAGTCCATCACCAACGCAATCACTGGTTACCGCTGTTGCAGAAATAGTAGTGTTAACATTAAACAGTAGATCTGTACCTGTAATGTCACCAAAAAAGCCAAGCTGACTAATGTCTCTTTCCATAATGGCTAATGCAATACGGCCATTTTCTTGTAATTGGGTAAACTGACTCGTGGTAGTGACATTACTTGATGACATGTTAAACATCGAAAACAAGCCAGCAGAAAGGAATAAGCTTATTAGCATTGCTACCATTAGCTCAACAAGCGACATGCCTATTTGGCGTTTTTGTTTAATTATCATTTTCATAACCTAAAAAATCGCTGTCTCAATTTCAAAAATTCTTTTTTTATTATTTTTCGTACCACAGCCTTTTACATAATCAGAATAGCCATCCTCATTATTTGATGATTTTCTGATACCGGTCCAACTCATAACAACCACAACCTTAGTTGGCTCAACATAAATACAACCAATACCGGAAGGAAGCCCTCCGACATTATCTCCATCATCCTTCTCAGCCTCACCCATAAAGGAAGACTGCCATTCATATACATCCCACAACTGTAATTCAGCAGGCGTACATATCGCTGCACCAGAACAGGCTTTAGATGGAGCTGAAAGTGAGGCCCCTGTATAGGTAATACCAGCTGCAGAACCGTATGAATCTAAAACACTAGGATTCAATCGCATTCGATTTATTATGTCATTAGCATAATAAGAAGCTTGGGTTTGTTGAAAAGACTCAAAGCTACCGCGCTTGGCTACAATATGAAGATTGAAAATCCCAATTAAACCAACGGTTAAAATAACCAAAGAAACCATCACTTCAATTAAGGAAAATCCATTCCTTTTTGCTGACATGAGTGTCAAACCTCCATAAACTGCCACATTATTGACATAGCAATTAAAAATATTTGTTTTAAATCTTAAACTTAGACACTAAATACTATACTCGAAAATAATAGCCGAGCAAGATGTAATCAAATAGTTAACCATTGTATACTAAATATTAGCCAAAGATTAACTTTAGTTGTACACAAAGTGTAGTCTAATAAATAATCAGTTAGTTATAGATATAAAAAAACCGCAATCCATTGAGATTACGGTTTTGATTAATGCTTTAGCTTTAAGCGTTTTAGTGTTTTAGTGTTTTAGTGTTTTAGTATTGCTACCTTAATTCAGCAGGCACAGCGAAAACTGTATCTTCTTTACGCCCTTCGACTTCAGTGATGACTGAAGGTTCAAACTTGGCGATAGCATTGACCACCTGTTGCACAAGCACTTCAGGTGCAGATGCTCCAGCGGTTACTGCAACTTTAGCGACACCACTAAACCAAGCTTCATCTACATCAGCTGCTGTATCAACTAGATATGCCTTTGTCCCTGTTTTTTCAGCTAACTCTCGCAGTCGATTCGAGTTAGAGCTATTTTTAGAACCAACAACAATAAACAAGTCTGCGTCCGATGACATAGTTCTTACTGCATCTTGGCGGTTTTGTGTCGCGTAGCAAATATCATCTTTACGCGGGCCCTCAATAGACGGGAACTTCGCCTTTAATGCTTCAATAATATCGAGTGTGTCGTCAACAGATAATGTTGTTTGAGTCACAAAGCATAAGTTATCAGGGTTGTTAACTTCTAGTTTAGCGACACTTTCTGGCGACTCGACAAGATAAACTCCACCTTCCGAATTATCATATTGGCCCATGGTCCCTTCTACTTCAGGGTGTCCTTCGTGACCAATAAGGATACATTCAATACCTTTACGACTTGCTCTAGTGACTTGAAGGTGAACCTTAGTCACTAAGGGGCAAGTGGCATCAAATACTTTTAACCCACGATCTTTAGCTTCTTTTCGAACCGCCTGAGAAACACCATGAGCACTAAAGATGACAATACTATCATCAGGAACTTGTTCAAGCTCATCAACAAATATTGCGCCGCGATCTTTAAGGTTTTCGACCACGTAACGATTATGAACAACTTCATGTCGAACATATATTGGTGGCTCAAATAACTCTAGAGCTCGCTCAACAATACTGATTGCACGGTCTACACCCGCACAAAAACCTCTAGGGTTGGCAAGTAAGATATTCAATTCAGGAGACGTTGGATCAACTTTAAGCATCTTAAAGTACCTCTACCACATCAAGTTCAAAAGTGACTTTTTGTCCTGCTAACGGGTGATTTAAATCAACGGTTATTGAATCACCGGCAATTTCTCTTACCATCCCAGGAATTTCACTACCGCCAGGTCCGCCAAAACTAACGATAACACCTGGTTCAAGTTCCATATCCGCAGGGAAACGACTTCTATCCATATGATGAATCGCATCAGGGTTTGATTCACCAAATGCATCAATGGGTTCAAGCGTAAAATTATGCTTATCGCCAAGTTGCAACGCGATTATTTCAGCTTCAAAAGCTGGGCTTAAACTACCATCACCGACATTAAATCTCGCTGGTTTACCTGACGACTTAGTGCTGTCTGCAGTTGAGCCATCTTCGAGAACGATGTTCATATGGCACAGAATTGAACGAGATGTTGCTTGTTGTTCTGACAAAGTAATTCTCCCTAACTTTCTTTTACAGGCTCTTCAGGCTTAAATGAATCCCAAATAATTAGCACCGCACCAATAAAAATACCTGCGTCCGCAATATTGAAGGCTGGGTAATGGCTCGTGTTCCAATAGAAATCAATAAAATCGACAACATAACCATGCATTAAGCGATCAACTAAGTTACCGATAGCGCCACCAATGATCAGGGTATAGGCTAAATTAGTACGCCAAAGTGATGCAGACTGCTTACGTAGCCACACAGTAAGTAAGGTGCTAAAACCAACCGCGATAATGGTAAATAACCAACGCTGCCAACCACCAGCTTCACTCAAAAAGCTGAATGCTGCCCCATAATTACGCACATAGGTAAAATTAAAAAACGGTAACAGCTGTATGGAATCATACAGCTCAAAATTTGCTAACACCCATTGCTTAGATAGCTGATCAGCAAAAAATACTAATACAGCTACCCAATACCAACGAATGCCACTTTCTTTCCAAGTAAGAGGCATTATCAGTCCTTAAGCAAAGTTACGATGTTCGCCATCGCCTTCAATGTTAGTTACACAGCGACCACAAAGTGTCGAATGCGACTCGATGGTGCCAACATCATCACTGTAGTGCCAGCAACGCTCACACTTCTGAGCACTACTTTTAGCGACCATTAACTTAAGCGAGTTAAGTTCAGTTTCAATCGCATCAGCAGGTGCGCTATCAAGTGCTTCAACATCAGTTTTAGACGTTAGTAATACAAAGCGTAACTCATCGGCAACTTTAGCTAACTGTGACGCTAAGTCAGCATCTGCAAATAAGGTCACTTCAGCTTCTAAAGAGCCACCGATACGCTTATCACGACGGGCTTGCTCAAGCACTTTATTTACTTCATTACGTACGGTCAGTAACTGCTGCCAGTAGTCATCACTTAAGTCGTCATCTAATGTGACTGACTCAAGGCCTTGATACCACTCTTCAGTGAATACAAACTCAGTACGTTCACCTGGTAATAACTTCCAGATTTCATCAGCGGTGAAGCTTAATACTGGAGCAATCCAACGAACCATAGCTTCAGCAATATGATAAAGCGCTGATTGACAACTACGACGAGCATGACCATCTTGCTTAGCAGTGTATTGACGGTCTTTAATGATATCTAAGTAGAAGCTACCTAACTCAACTGAACAGAATTGCATTAACTTCTGTGTCACTGAGTGGAAGTTATATTGCTCATAAGCTTCAATAATTTCACTTTGAAGCGCAGCTGCGCGGCGCACAACCCAGCGATCAAGTGACACCATATCTTCTGTGGCAATCATGTCAGTTTCTGGGTTAAAGCCATTTAAGTTGGCTAATAAGAAACGGGCAGTATTACGAATACGACGATATGAATCAGCGCTACGATTTAAGATTTCGTCAGAAACGGTCATCTCACCACTGTAATCGGTGGCAGCAACCCATAAACGTAAAATATCAGCACCTAGCTTATTAATTACTTGCAGCGGAGCGATAACATTACCAACAGACTTTGACATCTTGCGGCCTTTACCATCAACGGTAAAACCATGAGTTAGTACTTGCTTATATGGCGCTTTACCATTCATAGCAGTAGAAATCATGAGTGATGACATAAACCAACCACGATGCTGATCGCTACCTTCTAGGTATAGATCAATTTCATGACCGTTAAATTCTGGACGAGAAGCAACAACAGAAGAGAAAGTAGAACCTGAGTCATACCAAACATCTAACGTATCTGTCACTTTACGATATTGATCAGCTTCATCACCAATCAACTCACTGATTTCAAGATCCCACCAAGCTTGGATGCCATCTTGCTCGATACGATGTGCAACACGTTCCATGATAGAAACGCTATCAGGGTGTAATTCATCCGTTTCGCGGTTAACCAATAATGTGATCGGTACGCCCCAAGTACGTTGACGCGAAATACACCAATCTGGACGGTTTTCTACCATTTTTTCAATACGGCTTTGACCCCAATCAGGGATCCACTGTGTTTGCTCAATTTCGCCTAATGCTTGCTTACGCAAACCATGGTTATCCATCGAGATAAACCACTGCGGCGTCGCACGGAAAATGATAGGTGTTTTGTGGCGCCAGCAGTGCGGGTAACTATGACGATAAGCCACATGAAGTAGTAGCTGGCCTTTTTCTTCTAAAAGCTCAACCACACTCTTGTTTGCTTTAAATACGTGCTGACCTGCAAAAAATTCAGTATCGGCTTTGTATACGCCGTTATCGCCAACAGGGTTAGCGACTTCTAATCCGTACTTTTGACCAACAACGAAATCGTCTTGACCATGACCAGGTGCGGTATGGACAACACCAGTACCCGCTTCAGTTGTTACGTGGTCACCTAAAATAGCCGGCACATCAAATGCGGATAAAGGATGATTGAAACGTAACATTTCAAGTTCAGCACCTTTAGCAGTTCCGATAACGGTATGGCTTTCAGCTTCATAACGAGTCATGCAAGATTCAACTAACACTTCAGCTAGAATAAGTGTTTTAGTTTGGCCATTCTTAACAAACTCAACCAAGCTATAATCAAGCTCTGGGCTCAGGCATAACGCACGGTTAGCCGGAATTGTCCAAGGTGTCGTTGTCCAGATAACAGCTGAAATAGTTGATGTATAACCTTCAACACCAAATTTTGCAGCAACAGCAGCAGAGTCAACCGCATTAAAAGCAACATCGATAGCTGGTGACGTTTTATCTTCGTATTCAACTTCAGCTTCAGCAAGTGCTGAACCACAATCGGTACACCAATGAACAGGTTTAACACCTTTATGTAAGTGCCCACTTTCAATCACTTTAGATAAAGAACGGACAATGTTCGCTTCAGTGCTGTAATCCATCGTTAAATATGGGTTATGCCAGTCACCTAGAACACCTAAACGAATAAAGTCATCACGCTGACCGTCTACTTGCTTGGCCGCATATTTACGACATTCAGCACGAAACTCAGCAGCTGAAATCTTTTGACCTGGCTTGCCAACTTTTTTCTCTACCATTAATTCAATAGGTAAGCCGTGACAATCCCAGCCAGGAACGTATGGTGCATCAAAGCCTGCCATCGTTTTAGACTTAATAATGATGTCTTTTAAAATTTTATTAACTGAGTGACCAATATGGATATTGCCATTCGCATAAGGAGGGCCATCATGCAAAATGAATGGTTTGCGTCCAATACGACTATCACGAATCTTTTGATAAAGTTCGTTTTGAGTCCAACGGTTTAACATTTCTGGCTCACGATTAGCCAGATTACCGCGCATCGGAAAATCTGTTTCCGGCAAATTCAACGTAGATTTATAGTCGGTCATTGATCCTATACCATTAATTGGGCTGATTTATTTCAACCTGCATCATTGCCAAACAAAGCTTTTGCTTCATTTGCATCATTCAAAATTTGTTTTTTTAGTGCTTCCAGTGATTCGAACGGATGTTCGTCACGGATTTTCGCAACTAGTTCAACTTCGACGCGCTTACTATATAAGTCACCTTCGAAATCAAATAAGTGCACTTCAAGCTGACAGACTTGCCCATCAACTGTTGGTCTAAAGCCAACGTTGGCAACGCCTTCATATATATCACTATCATCCCAATACATTTTTACGGCAAAAACGCCGCGAACTGGTGATACCTTACGCTTTAAGGCAATATTTGCTGTCGGGAACCCTATGGTTCTTCCAAGCTTTTGCCCATGTGCGACACGACCAGTTAATACAAAAGGATGACCTAATAGTCTTCTTGCTTGCTCTAGATGACCTAAAGCAAGTTGCTCTCTTACAGCTGTGGAGCTTACTCTCGTAGAGCCTAAAATAAAGCTTTGAGTACTGACAACAGTAAAACCAAATTTTTTGCCTGCTTCTACAAGCATCTCGAAAGTGCCAGTTCTATTTTTACCGAAGCAAAAATCGTCCCCTACCACTAAATATTTAACACCGAGTTTTTTAACCAGTAAATCTTCAATAAACTGCTCTGCAGGTTGATTGGCAAAATGACTGTTAAAATTAACACAAAGTAGCCGATCAATATTCAGTTCATCAAGTAAACTGATTTTATCACGTAGCAAACTGATTCTTGCTGGCGCATCTTGTTGGCGGAATAGCTCTTGTGGTTGAGGTTCAAACGTCATTACCACAGCTGGTAGCTGAAAATGTTTTGCTTTATTCACTAAGTTATTAAGCACTTGCGCATGGCCACGATGCACACCATCAAAGTTACCAATGGTGAGCACGCACCCATGATGCGAAGGTAAAATATTGTGTATACCGCGAATTAGTTCCATTACGCCAATTAACTGCTACTGTAAATCGGCTGATTATATACTAGATAGATTTGATAATCAGCATTCATGATTGACGTTTCATCTTCCAGGGTCTAAGCCCCATCAACACTAAGCTTAATAAATAGACACCTGCGCCAGAAACAATCAATTTAAGCAGGGTTAGCACTTTTACCATCATCGACATATCTAACCATAATGATTGCGCAGGCAAAGTGGTGATAAGTAGCACGGCCATTAACGTAGTAGCAATAACTATCTTCAAGAAAAAGACTAAAGTCCCGCGGCTAAATTGATATACGCCAGCAATATGCAAACCTCTATACAACAGAACAGCATTGAGTAAAGCCGACATTGATGTGGCTATAGCTAGCCCAACATAACCAAAAGGAATAGCGAAAATAATATTGAATATCATATTACTTACCATCGCTATTATGCCGTATTTAACGGGTGTTTTAGTATCTTGGCGAGAAAAATACCCTGGAGCTAATACTTTTATCATCATAAAACTCAACAAACCGCAGCCATAAGCAACTAAACTATAAGATGCCATTTCCACATCAGTGACCGTAAAAGCGCCCCGCATAAATAGCACCATTAACATCGGCTGGGCTAAAATGATTAATCCGAGCATCGCTGGCACGCCCAGTAATAATATTGCGCGAACCCCCCAATCCATAGTGTCACTGAAACCAGTACCTTTATCATCTACATGCTTTTTAGATAACGCAGGTAATATGACCGTTGCGATTGCAATACCAAATAAACCCAATGGGAATTCAAGTAGCCTATCAGAGTAATACAACCAACTAATGGAACCTGTCATTAAAAATGAGGCGATAAAAGTATCAAACAACAAATTGATTTGAGACACCGACACCCCAAATAGTGCAGGGATCATTAAAGTTCTTATTTTGACCACACCAGGATGGTTCCAACCCCAAGATGGTTTTACTAACGCATTCTCACGAAGTAGAAATGGAAGTTGAAATAAAAACTGAACTAACCCACCAGTAAATACCCCCCAAGCTAACGCAAGCTCAGGTTGCTCCATGGTAGGGGCAAAATAAAGTGCAGCCACAATGATAGTGATATTTAAAAAAACAGGCGTAAAAGCAGAAACAGCAAACTTACCACGCGTATTAAGTACCGAGCCTGCTAACGCAGTAAACGTAATAAACCACAAGTATGGGAAAGTGATTTTGAGCATCAAAGATGCAAGTTCAAACTTATTCGCATCAGGTCCGTCATTTAACCAATCATAAAACCAACCTCCCGCAAATAAAGCAGCAAGAATGGGTGATGCTATAACACCTATTAAGGTAACAATACTAACAATTCCACCAAGCGTACCGGCAACCTTCCCTAAAAGCTCTCGGGTTTCTTCAGGGGTATTTTTCTGTTGATACTCAGTGAGTACTGGAACAAACGCTTGAGCGAATGCGCCTTCGGCGAAAAGTCTGCGCAAAAAGTTGGGGATTTTGTTGGCAAAAATAAACACATCGGCACTACTACCGGCGCCCATCAGGTTGGCTATAACCACATCTCTTATCAGGCCTAATACTCTTGATACCAATGTCATCACACTGACAATTGCACCTGATTTTAATAGCTTTTTACTCAAACACCCCTCCATAGCAGTTTGCTAATGAATAATTAAACGCGGATATATCTCAACTTTTCAATTCTAATGCTGTTTATGCGATACAAGAACTGGTAGAATGCGCCACATCTTACACGAGTTGGGTTGAAGATAACCGAGCAAGGTAGTTTTATTTGTCTTTTTGACGATATTTCTGCCATATTCATTGACAAAATGAATAAAAGCAGGCATATTCCTCGCCCTCAAAGTATTAATCCCAGTTTTAGGAGTTGCACCTTGGCTAATAGCAAGTCTGCAAAGAAGCGCGCGCTTCAATCTGAAAAACGTCGTCAGCATAATGCTAGTCGTCGTTCAATGTTACGTACATACGTTAAACGTGTTATCGCTGCTATCCAGAGCGGTGACCACAAAGCGGCTACCGAAGCATTCGCAGAAGCACAACCAATTGTTGACCGTATGGCGACTAAAGGCCTTATTCACAAGAATAAAGCTGCTCGTCAAAAGGCACGTCTAAACACAAGAATCAAAGCAATCGCTGCTTAATTTTGTGATTTAGTCTTTAAAAAACCGACTTAGGTCGGTTTTTTTATATCTAAAATTCACCACATCCCCTCATAAAGCCCCCTATAATATCAATCGGGATAAATAAGTGATCAGATATTGCGTAGGCCCCCCCTTAGTACAAGGCAGGAATTGCAGCTAGCTAGTTGCTCTACCTACAAAATTTCTAACGAAGTTATAAGCGATTTTAACCAGTAAGAATAATCATGTTCTTATGCTGATTGGTATAAGCTTATTCGCATAATTTGGACATAAAAAAACGCCTTAACTAAACTTCACCTTAAGTAAAGCTAGCTAAGACGCCTTTAGTTTGAGCAACCTCGCCACTAATGGCAGTATAAGTTGTCCAATACTTTAATTAACTCACGTACTTCTTCACTTTTCAGTGAATAGAAAACAGTTTGGGCTTCTTTACGTGTACAAACGAGATTATCTTTTCTTAGCCAAGCTAAATGCTGCGATAGTGCAGATTGGCTTAGACCTAGTTTTTTGTTCATCTCACCAACGCACATTTCACCTTCATTAAGCAAATGACACAAAATAAACAGACGACGTTCATTTGCTAGTGCTTTCAGCATTACTACAGCATGATCTGCACGCTGTTGCATTAATTCAATATTCATCACGCGCTTGGTTCTCCTCAATCATCTCCATGGCTAATATAGCCTTCCCTAAAAAATAGGGCAGCGACATGAAGCACACTTTTTGGTAGATTGTTTTTAAAAATGAGACTTAGCTAATAAAAATGAAGGAAACTCATGAAAAACTACAATAAGACTCTCTGTGCTGCGATGATTTTGACTGCTATATCAGGATGTCAAAACCACACAAATGATACACAGGTAACAAACACCACCAATATTGACGACACCAAAAACAACCAAATTAGTCAGCAACTAGCCACAAAAGCTTTAGCTTCTTCATTAGGTTATGAGATCGTTGAATCGTTAACAGTTGAAGTTGGCCCAAGACTAGCTGGTTCAGAAAAAGATATCATTGCTGTTAACTGGGCTATGGATAAGTTGAAATCATTAAATTTCGATAAAGTCTATAAAGAGTCTGTACAAGTACCGGCTTGGTCTCGTGGTCATGCGAAAGCGTCTATTATCGCTCCTTTTGAACAGCCTTTGGTTATCTCAGCACTAGGTGGCAGCGTTGCTACGCCAACTGATGGCCTACAAGCTCAAATTGTTCGCTTTGATACCCTAGCTGATTTGCAAGCAGCAGATCCTGCCATTGTAAAAGGCAAAATTGCTTTTATTGACCATAAAACAGAAAGACATATTAGCGGTAAAGGTTACGGGAAATCCGTAGGCGGTCGCTCAAAAGGCGCGGTAGCTGCTGCTGAAAAAGGCGCTGTCGCCGTGGTTATTCGCTCAATTGGTACCGACCACGACCGCATGGCACACACAGGAATGATGCGTTATAAAGATGGGGTAGCTAAAATCCCCGCAGCAGCACTTTCTGCACCTGATGCTGACATGATCAACTCCATGCTAAAGCGTGATGACAATATCACCTTATCACTTAATCTAAGCTCAAAAAACTTAGGTGTCGCTACCTCATATAACGTTATCGCTGAAGTAACAGGAAGCAGTAAACCAGAAGAAGTGGTATTAATTGGTGCTCATCTTGACTCATGGGATGAAGGAACGGGAGCAATTGATGATGGCGCTGGAGTCGCTATTGTTACTGCAGCAGCAAAACTGATTCAAGATTTACCAGAAAAGCCTGCAAGAACGATTAGAGTGGTTTTATATGCAGCTGAAGAAGTTGGCCTTGTTGGCGGTAAAGCCTACGTGAAGCAACATGCTGATGAGTTAACTAATCACTATATTGCTGCTGAGTCAGATTTCGGCGCAGGTGAGATTTATCAAATCGACTTTAACGTTAACCCTGCGGTATTCGAACAAGTTCAGCTCGAGCACAACGCAATGACAATTAATGGGGTAAAACTTGGCAACAACAAAGCCACAGGCGGCCCTGATGTGTCTATGATGCCTTCTCTAGGCGTGCCAGTCGCGTCACTGAGACAAGATGGAACTGATTACTTCGATTATCACCACACACCAAATGACACGCTTGATAAGATTGACCCTAAGTCACTCGCTCAAAATGTCGCCGCTTATGCGCAGTTTGCATATATCATGGCGCAATCTGAATTAGATTTACGCCCGCTGGCTAAAAAAGAAGATAAGAAGTAGTTAGCGATGATTTAAAAACGAAAAATTAAAAACGAAAAATTAAAAATTAAAAACAAAAAAAGCAGCTAATTAGCTGCTTTTTTTATGGTTAACTAGGCTTACTTAACAAACTTTAAAAGGCATAACTAACCTAAATTCTTTCTTCACGTAAAAAAACTGGGGCTGCCGGAGTCGATAATTCTTCGCTAAAGTAATAACCATCAGCATCAAACTTTTGAACCCCAGCTAAAGATTTAATGTCATTATCGATCAGATACCTTGCCATTAAACCACGTGCTTTTTTGGCATAAAAGCTAATTACTTTATATTGACCGTTCTTACAGTCTTTAAACACAGGTGTAATTAAACTAGCTTGTAATAACTTTGGCTTAACCGCTTTAAAGTATTCATTTGAAGCCAAATTAACAATGATGTCATCGGTTTGCTCTTTAACAGCGGCATTGATTTCATTTGTGATGACCTCACCCCAAAATGCATATAAATTTTTACCTTTAGGGTTTTCTAAACTAGTTCCCATCTCCAATCGATATGCTTGCATCAAATCTAACGGCTTCAGTAAACCATATAACCCAGAAAGGATTCGAAGGTGTTTTTGCGCTTTAACAATCTGCGTCTCGCCCATAGAGTCGGCATCAAGCCCTGTATAAACATCGCCTCTAAAAGCAAACATTGCCTGTTTCGCGTTTTCAAGGTTGAAGTTAGGCTGCCACTCACTAAATCTGGCTGCATTTAAACCTGCAATTTTATCACTTACTTTCATTAATGAAGCGATATCCACTGGCGTTAACTCGCGACAAACTTCAACCAATTGCTGGCTGTGATCTAATAAAGTTGGCTGAGTAAATGACGTGGTTTTAGCCGTGTTTTCGAAATCTAATGTTTTTGCTGGAGAAACTAATACTAACATCGTTAACTATCCTATTAAGCCATACAGTATTTAACTTTAATGCTCTCTATGATACTGGGCTGAATAAAAAAAACCATGCAATAAATGCATGGTTTTTTAGATTGTTCTAATAGAGTTTAGTATTCACACATTGCGTGGACGCTAAACTATAGAGTTTGCTACTTAGCAGATTCAACTGGTTTATTTTTCCAGATGCCATCTTCAAGTTGATCAGCAAGTTCTGGGAATTTGTCAGTATCAAAAACAGGCTCTTCACCAGCTTTAACTTGTTGACGGTAATCATTAATCACTCGTACAGCTAAACCTGATAATAATAGTAAAGCAATCATGTTTACTAAAGCCATTAAGCCCATTGATACATCAGCAAGGTTCCACACGATGTTAATTTTTGCAATCGCGCCGAACATCACCATACCCAATACAGCTAAACGGAATAACGGCAGTGCGCCTTTCTTGTTACCAGAAAGGAACATAACGTTGGTTTCTGCATAAGAGTAGTTAGCAATAATAGAAGTAAAGCAAAATAGTAAAATTGCAAAAGCAATGAATGCTCCGCCCCAGTCACCAACATGAGATGACAACGCATTAATTGTCATTTCAATACCATCGCCACTTCCAGCAGCATCACCTGATAATAAGATAATTGCAGCAGTAGCCGTACAAATGACGATAGTGTCAAAGAATACACCCATCATTTGCATATAACCTTGAGATGCTGGGTGGTTAGGGTTTGGAGAGGCACTCGCAGCGATGTTTGCTGCACTACCCATACCCGCTTCATTCGAGAATAAGCCGCGAGCAATACCCGCCTGCATAGCTTGAGCAATACTGTATGCAACAGCGCCACCAGCGGCTTCTTGCCAACCAAACGCGCTCTTAATCACAAGCATAAACACTGCTGGTAATTGCTCAATATTCATTAAGACAACAACTAATGCAATTGCAATGTAAGCTAGTGCCATAATAGGTACGATGACCTCAGACACTTTAGCAACCTTCTTAAGGCCACCAACAATAACAACACCGCTTAATATTGCGATAGCAATACCAACATAAACAGGGTCAAAACCAAATACAGCTGTCATCGCGCCAGTAATGGTGTTCGCTTGAACTGCGTTGAAAACAAGACCGAAACAGATAATCAGTAAGATTGAGAATAAAATCCCCATCCAGCGCTGACCTAAGCCTTTTTCCATATAATAAGCAGGACCACCGCGATACTGTCCGTCAGAATCTTTTACTTTATAAACTTGCGCTAAAGTCGATTCAATCATTGCCGTTGCCATACCGAGTACAGCGATTGCCCACATCCAGAAAACAGCGCCTGGACCTGCCATACCGATAGCAACAGCAACACCAGCCATGTTACCAGCACCTACACGAGCAGCCATACTCGTACAAAATACTTGGAAAGAGGATAGACCATGACGGCCAGGACGACGGCTAATCGCAAGGATCTTTAAGCCGTGTGTAAAATGAGCTATTTGGATGAACCCTAAACGGATAGTAAAAAATAAACCTGCGCCTACTAGCCCATAAACTAACAATTTACCCCAGAGTAAATCGTTCATGAAATTCACAATCGTTTCTAACATTGCCATTGCTTTAATTATTCCTTGGAATAACTTTATTTTGCAGAAAGTCAGCCTGTATTGAATTACCCCAATGGCTTATAGCTTCAGACAAAATAAAATTATCGTATTATTTTAATAAAAACACTCAAGCTCCAAATCAGCAGTCCTGAAAAGATTGTCGATCTAGATAGCGTTTTTGCGAGCGAAAATATTAGTTATTTATTATTTAGGATTTGATCGAGTTAACTTTACTTTTTTTAAGCACGAATGCCTAGCAAACTTTCTCAATTCATTATCTCTGATTTTTTCGGAGCAAAAAACTAGCATAGATGATCTGCAGCGTCAGGTGATCTTTATCACACTTATCTAATTAGCCGACTTTACCCTCATCTCAAATAACAAACTTAGGCTTTGTATCGCAAAAGAATTAACACTAATTCAACCTTCACCCATTTTTTTAATAAAAAATAATAATAAAAAGTTAGACAAAGACCACATTATTGCAACTATTTTAAGAATACAGTGTTCTCATTGAGGGTTAAATGAATTTTTACTTTGAACATTGAGGTCAATATGACACACGCAAATGAAATCAAGTCGCTAAAGAAATTTGTTAGAGCGACAAACTTTCTCGCCACTTCTCAAATCTACTTAAAACAAAACGTACTATTTAAAAGGAATTTACAACACGAAGACATTAAGCCTAGATTACTTGGACATTGGGGAACCTGCCCGGGAATTAACTTTGTATATGCCAACGTCAACCGCCTTATTGTTAAGCACCAAAGAGATTTCATTTACTTAGTAGGCCCAGGCCATGGTTTCCCTGCAGTACAAGCAAACCTATTTGTTGAAGGCTCATTAAGCCACTTCTATCCAGAAACCATCCCTTACAATGAAGCCGGTATCGAAGATATCTGTAAAAAGTTCTCAGCCGCATACGGTTACCCTTCTCACGCAAACCCTGAAGCACCTGGTCAAATTCTTGAAGGTGGTGAATTAGGTTACTCATTATCTGTTGCTTGGGGCGCGGTGCTCGATAACCCTAATTTAATCGCAGCTTGTTTAGTGGGTGACGGCGAATCAGAAACTGGGCCACTAGCAGCCTCTTGGTATGCTAACCGCCTGGTTGATCCTGCAACCAACGGGGCAGTATTACCTATCGTCCACATTAATGGCTATAAAATTTCAGGCCCAACCAGAATGGGACGTATGGATCATGAAGAACTTGATCTAGAATTCCGTGGATTAGGCTACCACCCGATTATTGTCGATGATGAACTCGAAGAAGACGTATTCATCCAAATGTCGAATGCGATGGACTTGTCTTACGAGATGATCAACGACATACAAACCCGTGCTCGCAACGGTGAAGATGTATGCAAACCACGCTGGCCGGTTATTTTAATGCGTACAGCTAAAGGTTGGACGGGTACCGCGGAACATGGCGGTAAAAAATTAGAAGGTAACTGCGAATCGCATCAGGTTATCGTTAATAAGTGTGCAACTGACCCAAGCCATTTAAGTGCATTAAACGACTGGTTAGACAGTTATAAATTTGATGAGTTGTGTGAAATCAATGCTGAAGGCCAAATTACCTTTGATAAAGATATCCAATCACTCATTCCTCCTAAGCATTTATGTTGCGGTCGTCAGCATTTGAGCTATGGCGGTGAAGTGGTTCGCTCACTTGCTCAACCAGATCTTAAAAAACTAAGCTATGGTCCAGAAGCACCTCGCGGTAGTCGAGGCGTTTCAATGTACAAAATGGGCGAATGGATGCGTGATGCATTTAAATTAAATCGCGACCAACGCAATTTGCGTATCTTCAGCCCAGATGAAACATACTCTAATCAGCTGCAAGCGGTCTTTGAAGAAACTGACCGTTCTTGGCAGTGGCCTATTAAAAGTTGGGATCAAGACATGGCGCGAGATGGTCGTGTGATTGAACTGCTTTCTGAAAACTTACTCTTTGGTATGATGCATGGTTATACAGTAACCGGTCGTCATGCGATGTTCCCAACCTATGAAGCCTTCTCACAAGTCGTGTCTTCAATGGCGGATCAATACTGTAAATATGTATACGCAAGCCAAGGGGTGCATTTCCGTAAACCTGTCCCTTCTTGTAATGTGGTGCTGTCATCTTTATTAGAGCGCCAAGATCATAATGGTTACTCTCATCAAAACCCATCTTTCTTAGGGGCTATGTTGGAGAAGCATCCTGATATCATTTCTGCTTATTTACCAGCAGACGGAAACACCACCCTAACCTACACCGAACGCGCTTATGAAGACCGCGACAAGTTAAATATCCTTGTTGCGGGTAAAAAAGATTTGCCTCAGTGGTTATCGCTTGATGAATCACGTAAGCAAACTGAAGATGGTGTCATGGTGTGGGATTTCGCTTCTGATGAAAATCCAGATGTCGTGCTTGCAGGTTGTGGTGATTATGTCACCCAAGAATGTATGGCTTCTTTGGTGCTTATCCGTGAGTTACTGCCAAGAGTCCGCATCCGCTTTGTCAGCGTGACTGAGTTAAATAGCAATGGTCTAGGTAGTCGAGACTTCCAAGCAAAACCTTGGATGATGGATGAAATCTTTACTGAAGATAAAGGCGTAGTATTTAACTACCATGGCTACCCTAATACGATTAAGAAATTGGTATTTGACTATAAAGGTAGTCGCCGATTCAGAATCAAAGGTTATGAAGAAGAAGATTCTACCACAACACCATTTGATATGGGCGTACGTAATGGTACTTCTCGCTACCATTTAGTTATCGACATGGCTTACAAGCTGTTCCAACAAGGCGTCATCGATGAAACTCAACATGTGGCTATCACCACAGATATGCTGCAGCGATTAGTTGAACATCGTAATTACATCAAGGCAAATGGCGTTGATCCTCAAGAAATTGAAAACTGGGTTTGGACTCGTTAATTAAATTAAAGCGTTGCAATTAGCTTCTGTCACAAAAAAGCGCCTCATGGCGCTTTTTTAATATGTTTATTTTTACTATTTAATAACCCATTGAACTAAATCTATCCCTATACTGCCCTAGACAGAATTATTGAAGCTATTTATCCACTGAACTAGCATCAAAAAACAACAACCAGAAACGATATCGCAATATAAAATCAAACAAATCCCAACATTATTCTTTCTTACTATGGAAAACCATTGAATTTACGACGATAATTACCTAGCTGGCAAAAACATAATAGGAACACCACATAAGCGTCAGCGACACTTGTAACAAACAATTCATTTACATGTGTTTTGGTGAAGTAAAATAACAATGGACTTATATATGATGAAGAACACATTAAAAGTAGTATTACTCACCTCAATGTTACCTTTTGCAGCTTCTGCTGAACAAGAGTTAACACCGTGGTACGTTGGTGGTGGCTTAGGTGTTAATAACTATGAACCTAACTGCGATCAGAAAACAATGAAAGTGTGCGGTGAAGATGACCCATATGCATGGGATGTTTTCGGTGGTTACTTATTTAATGATTATATTGGTGTTGAGCTTGGCTACCGTGATTTAGGTCGAGCTGAATGGACTGACTATAGCAATAAACGTAACGATGTCGGCGCAAGAGGCATGACGTTAGGTTTAGCGGCATTTATACCTATTAGTGAAAAGTGGAGTTTCTCAGCTGAAGCTGGTGCAATGAACTACCTTATTTCTAATAAGAAAAACTATAATACTGAATATTATAGCGACAGCGGTATCGCCCCTTACGTTGGCGTTGGCTTTGGCTATAACTTCACTCAAAACCTGAAACTACAAGCTAAATACCGTCGTTATGAAAACTTAGATGATGACAAGTACAATACACTTGATATGGAAAGTAACTACTGGGGACTTGAACTTAGCTACCGCTTTGGCGTAGATAAACCAGCGCCAGTTGTTGCACCTATTGTCGTTGCAGCCGCACCAATCGATTCAGATAATGATGGCGTAACAGATGATTTAGATAAATGTCCTGATACACCTTCGGCTCATAAAGTTGATGCACAAGGTTGTACTGTATATGAGGACGTACCTATTTCTTCACGTCTAGAAGGTCTATTATTCGATAATGATTCAGCTGAATTAAAACCTGAATCTAAAAAGCGTATGGATCAAGCAGCGAAATACTTAAAAGATAATCCACACACTTCAGTGGTAATTGAAGGCCATGCCTCTCATGTCGGTAACGCTGATTACAACATGGATTTATCGGAGCGTCGTGCTCAATCTGTTGTTGATTCACTTGTTAATGACTACGGCATTGATGCGACTCGTTTAAAAGCGGTTGGTTTTGGTGAGGACCGTCCTATTATCGAAGGCACTTCAGCAGAAGCAAACAAGCAAAACCGCCGTATTGAAGCGGTAGTAAGTGGTGCAGAAAAACGCCCTGTACTAAAATAATTTAACAGTAAACATTTATAATAAAAGTCGCTGCTTGCAGCGACTTTTTATTTTAAAAATTTCATTTGAAATTTAACAAACAGAATATAGGAACCCTTACAACCACAGGGTTGTTATCGGTAACAATTATTTTAACAAGCAGGCAAAATTGCTAGACTGCTAATAAACCAGATATTAAATAACAATTTTTACCTTTAAATCGCTCAGAATGGCGTTTTTTATGTAATTTTTTTACAAATTGTGTTGGAAAATACAGTAAAATCGCTTCTAATAACCGCATTGAACAAAATAACTTTGTTACTTGAGAGGGAAATTTCCATGGCGAACACGTTAGCTCAACTTAAAGCACTGACAACCATCGTTGCAGACACCGGCGACATCGAAGCAATTAAACGTTACCAACCAGAAGATGCAACCACTAACCCTTCTCTGATCCTAAAAGCCGCACAAATTCCAGAGTATGCACCGCTTATTGATGACGCAATTGCATGGGCAAAAAGTCAGTCAAATAATACGGCACAGCAAGTTGAAGATGCTGGCGATAAATTAGCGGTCAATATTGGCGTAGAGATTTTAAAAATTGTTCCTGGTCGTATTTCAACTGAAGTTGATGCACGTCTTTCGTTTGATAAAGCGGGCTCTATCGAAAAAGCCCATAAGCTTATTAAGCTATATAAAGAAGCTGGGATCGATAAGTCACGTATCTTGATTAAATTGGCTTCAACTTGGGAAGGCATTTGCGCAGCAAAACAACTTGAGCAAGAAGGTATTAACTGTAACCTGACCTTATTGTTTAGCTTTGCTCAAGCTCGAGCTTGTGCTGAAGCAGGCGTTTACCTTATTTCTCCATTTGTTGGCCGCATTTTAGATTGGTATAAAAAAGATACTGGCCAAGAGTACACAGCAGAAACTGATCCAGGTGTTGTATCTGTCACTGACATTTATGATTACTACAAGCGTCACGGATATAACACCGTCGTCATGGGCGCAAGCTTCCGTAATATTGGTGAAATCATCGAACTTGCTGGTTGTGACCGTCTTACTATCGGCCCTGCACTACTTGAAGAATTGGCTAACACTGACATTGCTATTACTCAGAAGCTTAAGACTGCGACTTCTGTTGAAGCCGCGCCAACACCGCTCACTGAAGCACAATTCCGCTGGGAATATAACCAAGACCCTATGGCAGTTGATAAACTTGCTGAAGGTATTCGTAATTTTGCCATTGACCAAGGAAAGCTAGAGGTCATGCTAAACGAGAAACTTGGTTAATTCGATATTCAATGGAGTGATTTGCATGACACATTTAACTCAGAGTAATACCTGGCAGCAGTTATCTCAAAATGCAGCAGCGTTACCACACATGCGAGAATTGTTTGCTCAAAACCCTGCAAGGTTTGAGCAACTGAGTGTAAAAGACTGCGGTTTATTATTAGATTATTCTAAAAATCGCGTTGATGATGAAACCCTAAGCTTGCTATTTAAGTTAGCAAAAGAAGCTGACTTAACAAACAAGATTGCCGCTATGTTTAACGGCGATATTATTAATAATACTGAAGGGCGTGCAGTGCTGCATACAGCCCTTCGTAGTAAGCCAGAACAAGTCATTATGGCTGAAGGCAATAATATCGTCCCAGAAGTACAACAAACCTTAGCCAAGATGACGCAGTTTGTTGAATCTGTCCAACAAGGCGAATGGAAAGGTTATACCGGCAAAACGATAACTGACATTGTTAGTATTGGTATTGGCGGTTCTTTCTTAGGACCTAAAATCGTTTCTCAAGCACTTCGTCCGTACTGGGTTAAAGGTCTTAATTGTCACTTTGTCGCCAATGTTGATGCCAGTTCAATTTGCGAGAAACTCAAAAATTTAGACGCTGAAACAACATTATTTGTTATGTCGTCTAAGTCTTTTGGTACTCAAGAAACATTAACGAATACCTTGAGTGCAAAAGATTGGTTCCTAGCAAACGGCGGTTCTCAATCCGATGTCGCTAAACATTTCGTTGCAGTCACATCAAACGTTACTAAAGCAACAGGCTTTGGTATCGATGCCAAAAACATTTTCCCTATGTGGGATTGGGTAGGCGGTCGCTATTCATTATGGTCTGCCATCGGTTTACCTATCGCACTACTTGTTGGTATGGATAACTTTAAGCAATTGCTTGATGGCGCGCATCAAATGGATAACCATTTTGCCAATACACCGCTTGAACAAAACATGCCGGTCATTACAGGGATGCTTTCAGTTCTGTATGGTAACTTCCATAATGCTCAATCTCATGTGGTATTAACTTACGATCATTACTTACGTGGCTTACCAGCTTACTTCCAACAACTAGATATGGAAAGTAACGGTAAATCGGTCATGTTAGATGGCAGCGAAGTCGATTTTAGTACTGGGCCGGTAATATGGGGTGGTGAAGGAACAAATGGTCAGCATGCATACCACCAGCTATTGCATCAAGGTACAGCACTCATTCCTGCTGACTTTATTATGCCAATACAGAGTCATAATCCATTAGGCGAGCATCATAATCAACTTGCATCTAATTGCTTTGGGCAAACTCAAGCACTAATGCAGGGCCGCACTTTTGATGAAGCGTTAGCTGAGCTTTCAGGTCAAGATTTACCTGATGCTGAAAAAACGCTTATCTCACAACATAAAGTGATGAGTGGTAATAAGCCAAGCAACACTATTCTAATGGACAAACTGACTCCAACGACATTAGGTTCACTTATAGCGCTTTATGAGCACAGAACCTTTGTTCAGGGCGCTATATGGCAGATAAACTCATTTGACCAATGGGGTGTAGAGTTAGGCAAGTTACTTGGAAACGATGTACTTGATCGGATTGGCGCTGAAAATTCGGCAACAGAGCTAGATTCTTCCAGTAATGCATTAATTAATTTATATCGACAAGGTCAGATATAAACACTAAAAAGCCAGCGCAAGCTGGCTTTTTTATATGCAGTACAAACTTCTCGATAGCACAAGTCTCTAAATAGTCCAGTTAAGCTTCATTAAATTGTCAGACCCTCTTAACAAATTTGAAACATAACTATTGCACTATAGCGAAGAAATATGATACTTATTTGCATAGAGACATCATAATAACAAGGGAGGTTTACCATGGATCGTTTAGACTATGGTGGTGCGCTAGACCAAGTTGTTGAAAGGCCAACTCGCTCAAAAAGCTCAAATAAAAAACGTAAGTGGCGGGAAATAGAAGCGTTAAAGGATAAACAGCGTCTACTTAAAGAACTTCAAGACATCGATACTAGTTTTGATTTTGATTTTGAAACAATGCCACTTTAGGTATTAATGACTAATTGAATAGTTATTCAAAAATCAAAATAAAAAAGAGCGCCATAGGCGCTCTCAGATTAATGACAAACCCCCACTTTTTTTAAAGTGGGGGTTTTATTTTATTGGTTTATACGCATTTCACGACGTTTATTTAAAAACACATCTTGAGCAATATTGTTGGT
>NZ_JAKILD010000024.1 GCF_023283825.1 Shewanella olleyana
AACCAACAATATTGCTCAAGATGTGTTTTTAAATAAACGTCGTGAAATGCGTATAAACCAATAAAATAAAACCCCCACTTAAAAAAAGTGGGGGTTTGTCATTAATCTGAGGCGCCTAAGCGCCTTTTTCTAAATCTAACTAGTGATTACCAGCCAGTTTTAGTACGTAGTGCTTTACCGATATCAGCTAAAGAACGAACTGTGCTTACGCCAGCCGCTTCTAGTGCAGCGAATTTATCTTCAGCAGTACCTTTACCACCAGCGATAATTGCGCCAGCATGACCCATACGCTTACCTTCTGGTGCAGTAACACCAGCAATGTAAGAAACAACAGGTTTAGTTACATTAGCTTTGATATATTCAGCCGCTTCTTCTTCAGCAGTACCACCAATTTCACCAATCATTACGATTGCTTCAGTTTGTGGATCGTTTTGGAACATTTCCAATACGTCGATGAAGTTAGTACCAGGAATCGGGTCACCGCCAATACCAACACAAGTTGATTGGCCGAAACCTTCGTCAGTAGTTTGCTTAACCGCTTCGTACGTCAAGGTACCAGAGCGTGAAACAATACCGACTTTACCAGGCTTGTGGATGTGACCAGGCATGATACCAATCTTACATTCACCAGGAGTGATAACACCTGGACAGTTAGGACCGATCATGCGAACGCCAGTTTCTTCAAGCTTAACTTTAACTTGAAGCATATCTAACGTAGGGATACCTTCAGTGATACATACGATTAGCTCAATGCCACCGTCAATCGCTTCGAAGATAGCATCTTTACAGAAAGGTGCAGGTACATAGATAACAGAAGCAGTAGCGCCTGTTTCTGCAACAGCATCTTTAACAGTGTTAAAGACTGGAAGATCTAAATGAACTTGACCGCCTTTTCCTGGAGATACGCCACCAACCATTTTAGTACCGTAAGCAATTGCTTGCTCAGAATGGAAAGTACCTTGGCCGCCAGTGAAACCTTGACAGATAACTTTAGTATCTTTGTTAATTAATACAGACATTATTTGTCCTCCGCAGCTTTAACAACTTGCTCAGCTGCGTCAGTTAGACTTGTAGCTGCAATGATATCAAGATCTGAGTTAGCTAGAACTTCACGACCTAATTCAGCGTTAGTACCTTCAAGACGAACAACAACAGGCACTTGAACACCGACTTCTTTAACTGCACCGATAATACCTTCAGCAATCATGTCACAACGTACGATGCCACCGAAGATGTTAACCAATACTGCTTTAACATTTGAATCAGAAAGAATGATTTTAAATGCTTCAGCAACACGTTCTTTAGTTGCTCCGCCGCCAACGTCTAAGAAGTTAGCTGGCTTGCCGCCGTGTAGGTTTACGATGTCCATAGTACCCATTGCTAGGCCTGCACCGTTAACCATACAACCAACATTTCCGTCTAGTGCAACGTAGTTAAGTTCAAACTTAGCTGCGTGTGCTTCACGTGCATCATCTTGTGATGGATCGTGCATTTCACGGATTTTTGGTTGACGGAATAAAGCATTACCATCGATACCAATTTTGCCATCAAGACAGTGAATGTTGCCTTCGTCAGTGATAACAAGTGGGTTGATTTCAAGTAAAGCGAAATCATGGTCTTCAAACATTTTTGCTAAGCCCATGAACACTTTAGTGAACTGCTTCATTTGAGTTGGGTTTAAACCTAACTTGAAGCCAAGATCACGTGCTTGGTATGGCTGAGGACCCGCTAATGGATCGATGATTGCTTTGTGAATTAACTCAGGAGTTTCTTCAGCAACAGTTTCAATCTCAACACCACCTTCAGTTGAAGCCATGAAAACAACACGACGTGTTGCACGGTCAACTACGGCACCAAGGTATAATTCGTTTGCGATATCAGTACAGCTTTCTACTAAGATTTTAGCAACCGGCTGACCTTTTTCGTCAGTTTGGTAAGTGACTAAGTTCTTACCTAACCAGTTTTCAGCAAATGCTCTGATTTCTTCTTTATCGCCGGTAACTTTAACGCCACCTGCTTTACCACGGCCGCCTGCGTGTACTTGACACTTAACAACCCACATATTACCGCCAATGTGACCAGCAGCTTCTACCGCTTCTTGGGCTGTATCGCAAGCGAAGCCTTCAGAAACTGGTAAACCATATTCGGCAAATAAGGATTTTGCCTGATACTCATGCAAATTCATGATGATCTATCCATATACTTCTTAAAAAATCCTACTGGCTCGTTTGAGCCAGCTACGAGGGTACTGTCTAGTTGACTCTTATAGGTCAAGCAATAGACGTGTTGGGTCTTCAAGGAAGTCTTTAATAGCAACCAAGAATCCAACTGACTCACGGCCATCAACAATACGATGGTCGTAAGATAGTGCTAGGTACATCATAGGTTGAATAACAACCTCACCATTCACTGCCATTGGGCGATCTTTAATAGCATGCATGCCTAAGATTGCGCTTTGAGGAAGGTTTAAAATTGGGGTCGACATGAGTGAACCGAAAACACCGCCATTAGTCACTGTGAAGTTACCGCCAGTCATATCATCAACAGATAATTTACCGTCACGGCCTTTAAGCGCTAATTCGCGTACATTCTTCTCGATTTCAGCAAGGCTCATCGTATCTGTGTCACGCAGGACTGGTGTTACCAAACCACGTGGGGTAGATACTGCAATGCTTACATCAAAGTAGTTGTGATAAACAATTTCGTCGCCATCAATTGAAGCATTAACTTCAGGGAAACGCTTAAGTGCTTCAGTCACAGCTTTAACGTAGAAAGACATGAAACCTAAACGAATACCGTGGCGCTTTTCAAAGATTTCTTGATACTGCTTACGAATATCCATGATTGGCTGCATGTTAACTTCGTTAAACGTTGTTAGCATTGCGGTAGAGTTTTTAGCTTCAAGTAAGCGATTAGCAATCGTCTTACGTAAACGTGTCATTGGAACACGTTTTTGGCTACGACCTTCAAGCGGAGCAACTGGTGCAGGCGCAGCAGGTTTTGGCGCAGGCGCAGACTTAACAAATGCTTCGACGTCTTCTTTAGTAATACGTCCGCCAACACCTGTGCCTTTAATTGCAGCAGCATCAAGATTATGTTCAGCAATTAAGCGACGAACTGATGGGCTTAAAGCATCATTTGATTCATCTGATTCAGCAGCAACTGGAGCTGCAGCTTCTGCTTCAGCTTTTGTTACTTCTTGGCCAGAAACCGCACCAGCAACAAAGTTAGCAATAACTTGTTCACCAAGAACAGTTTCGCCGTCTGGGAATAGAATTTCACTCAGAGAACCATCTTCTGGCGCAACAACTTCTAGAACAACTTTATCAGTTTCAATATCAACTAGATTTTGGTCACGAGAAACCTGTTCTCCAGGTTGCACATGCCATGTCGCGATAGTCGCATCAGCAACTGATTCTGGCAAAACGGGTACCTTAATTTCGATACTCATGGAAAGCTTTCCTTTTTATAAATTTTATTACGACAGTTTTAATGCGCTATTGATTAATTCTTCTTGCTGGCGAGCATGCAGAGCCGGATAACCACAAGCTGGTGCAGCAGATGCTTCACGTCCAGCGTAAGTTAATTGTGCGCCTGCAGGAATCGCTGCCCAGAAATGATGCTGGCTACAATACCAAGCACCCTGGTTTTGCGGTTCTTCCTGACACCATACAAAGTCTTTAACATGCTGATATTCAGCAAGTGCTGCTTGCATTTCTTCTTGTGGGAACGGGTACAGTTGTTCCACACGTAAAATAGCTACGTTAGTTATTTCTTGTTTACGACGCTTGTCGAGTAACTCGAAATAAACCTTGCCGCTACAGAAGACAACGCGATCCACTTTACTCGCGTCTAATGCATCAAGTTCACCAATCACACTCTGGAAGCTTCCGTTAGCGAGTTCATCAAGAGACGAAACAGCTAAAGGATGACGTAGTAATGATTTAGGTGACATCACCACAAGAGGACGACGCATAGGACGTACAACTTGACGACGCAACATGTGATAAACCTGAGCCGGTGTTGAAGGAACACACACCTGCATATTGTGGTTAGCACATAATTGTAGGAAACGTTCAAGGCGAGCAGATGAATGCTCAGGGCCTTGGCCTTCATAGCCATGTGGTAACAGCATAGTCAGACCACATAAACGGCCCCACTTTTGCTCACCAGATGACAAGAATTGATCGATAACCACTTGAGCACAGTTTACGAAGTCGCCAAACTGCGCTTCCCAAATTGTTAACCCGCCTGGTTCAGCAGTTGCATAACCGTATTCAAATGCTAATACTGATGCTTCAGATAATACTGAATCGATAATATCAATCTCACCTTGCTCATCGGCCACATTACGTAATGGCAAATAAGTCGTACCGTCATTTTGGTTATGTAAAACAGCATGACGATGGAAGAAAGTACCACGACCAGAATCTTGACCTGTAATTCGAACACGTTTTTTATCTTCTAAGATAGACGCATAAGCTAAGGTTTCAGCGAACCCCCAATCTAACGGTTTTTCACCGTTAGCCATGGCAACGCGGTCTTTGTAAATCTTAGCGACACGAGACTGGAGCTTATGGCTTTCTGGGATATCGACAATTTTCTGCGCTAAATTATTTAAACGCTCAAGTGCCATTGAAGCTTGGTAAGTTTCATCCCATTCGCGGTTTAAATAAGGTGTCCAATCCACTGTGTGAAGTGTCATTGGACGCCATTCTTTAACCACACAATCGCCTGCATCTAATGAGTCACGGTAAGTATTCACTAAACCTGTTACATCATCAGCAGAGATACTGCTTTCTTCGATTAGACGATCTGCATAAATCTTACGCGGCGTTGGATGTTTTTTAATTTTAGCGTACATCAACGGCTGTGTAGCACTAGGCTCATCAGCTTCGTTATGGCCATGACGGCGGTAACATACTAAATCGATAACAACGTCACGTTTAAATTCGTTACGGTAATCAACAGCTAACTGAGAAATAAAGGCAACAGCCTCTGGGTCATCAGCATTAACGTGGAAAATTGGTGCCTGAACCATTTTAGCGATATCGGTACAGTATTCTGTAGAACGAACATCTTCATGGTTAGAAGTCGTAAAGCCAACTTGGTTATTGATAACGATACGAATACTACCGCCAACTCTAAAACCACGCGCTTGAGACATGTTAAATGTCTCTTGAACAATACCTTGACCCGTAATAGCTGAGTCACCATGAATGGTGATTGGCATCACTTGTAAGCCGTCAGTACATCCACGACGATCTTGACGAGCGCGAACAGAACCGATAACAACTGGATTAACGATTTCAAGATGAGACGGGTTAAACGCTAACGCTAAATGGACATTACCACCTGGCGTTTCGAAATCTGAAGAGAAACCTTGATGGTACTTAACGTCACCAGAACCATGAATTTCATCGTGTTTTCCAGCGAATTCGTCAAATAATTCTGCAGGACGCTTACCTAGCACGTTAACGAGTACGTTTAAACGACCACGGTGAGCCATACCAACAACGATTTCTTTAGTACCCGCTTCACCTGCACGGTATAAAATCTCGCGCATCATTGGAACTAAAGCATCACCACCTTCAAGTGAGAAACGTTTTGCGCCTGGGAATTTCGCGCCAAGGTATTTTTCCATACCTTCAGCAGCGTTTAGGCCTTCTAAGATACGTTTCTTAGTGGAATTGTCATAATTTGCTTTACCTAAAGACGGTTCAAGACGTTGTTGAATCCAACGTTTTTCATCTGTGTCGGTAATGTGCATGTATTCAGCACCAATTGAGCCACAATATGTGCTCTTAAGTGCATGAACAATGTCAGCCAGTTTTAATGTGTCACTACCGTACGCAAATGAACCCGTATTGAATTCACGCGACATGTCTTCAGCATCAAGACCATGAAACGCTGGGTTTAGTTCTTGAACAGCTTCGCGTTGCCATAACCCTAGAGGATCAAGATTGGCATTTTGATGACCACGAAAACGGTGAGCATTAATTAGTTGGAGAACTTTAACTTGCTTAGCATCTAATTCAGGGTCGGTTACACGGCTGGCGCCTTTGGCACGACTTTCTAATGCTAAACTGCGGAAATAATCACGTACTTTAGAGTGTGCAGCTTCAGGTATATCTTGAGAAGTACCATTTACCGCAGGGAGATTATCAAAGACGGCTTGCCAATCAGCAGTAACTGAACTTGGATCCTCTTGATAGGCTTCATACATCTCTTCTACGTAGGTCGAATTTGAGCCACTTAAATGTGACGATTCGAGCCAAGCTTTCATGATGCCTTGGTGCATTACTTTTCCTTACAAACTTGATACACGTGCTTCGCCATAATCAAAATTACGATACCTTTTGCACCGTAATCGAATCGTATCTAACTATATAATTTTACAGCGTTAAATACAAAGGTCTTGCTAATACACACAAAGAGCCATCTACAATGATGAAGATGGCTCTCATCAAGAGCTATTTAAGAGATAGTCCTAGCTCTACATTGTGCATTTATACTGCTCGCTTCAGTAGCATTGACTTGATATGGCCAATAGCTTTAGTTGGGTTTAGTCCTTTAGGACAAACATCAACACAGTTCATAATACCGTGGCAACGGAAAACACTGTAAGCATCGTCTAGACCAGCTAAACGCTCTTCAGTCGCAGTGTCGCGGCTATCAATTAAGAAGCGATATGCATGAAGTAAACCACTTGGCCCGATAAACTTATCAGGGTTCCACCAGAACGATGGACAAGCAGTTGAACAACAAGCACACATGATACATTCATACAAACCATCTAGATGAGCACGCTCTTCTGGAGACTGTAGATGTTCACGAGCCGGAGTTTTCTCATCATTGATAAGAAACGGCTTAATTTTTTCGTACTGAGTGTAAAACTGAGTCAGGTCGACAATTAAATCACGTACTACAGGCATCCCTGGTAGTGGACGAATTTCAATTTTCTTACCTTTGAAAGTAGAAACAGGCGTAATACACGCTAATCCGTTTTTACCATTCATGTTTACACCGTCACTACCACAAACACCTTCACGGCATGAGCGTCTAAATGACAACGACGTGTCTGACTCTTTCAGCTTCATCAGTGCATCCAATACCATCATGTCGGTACCTTCATCCACTTCTAAGCTGTAATCTTTCATATAAGGCTTAGCATCTACATCAGGATTGTAGCGATAAACTGCAAATTCCAATTTCATCGGTCTGCTCCTAGTAAGTACGCTTGATAGGCGGGAATGCATCACGAAGCTTAGGCTCCATGTTCACTTCACGCTTAGTCATTTGTTCAGTGATAGGGTCAAAGACACTGTGACATAACCAATTATCATCATCACGGTCTAAGAAATCTTCACGAGAATGCGCACCACGGCTTTCTGTACGGAAGTTAGCAGCGTAAGCTGTAGCAATCGCCGTTGCCATCAAGTTATCAAGCTCTAAACATTCAATCCGCTGAGTATTAAATTCTGAAGAGTTATCAGATAACTTAGCATTCGCTAAACGTTCACGAATTGCTTTAAGCTCTTTAAGGCCTTCAGCCATTGCATCACCACTTCTGAATACTGAGAAGTTAAGCTGCATACATAACTGTAAGTCTTTACGAATAACAGCAGGATCTTCACCATCTTTATTGCTTTCCCAGCGATTAAGACGATCAAGTGATGCTGAAATCTGAGCTTCAGACGGTGCTTTAGGATCAGCTGTTTCATCTAGGGCTTTACCTAAATGCTGACCTGCTGCACGACCAAATACCACTAAATCAAGTAATGAGTTACCACCTAAGCGGTTTGCACCGTGTACTGATACACAAGCAATCTCACCTACAGCGAATAAACCTACGATATCTTGTTCAGTACCATCGGTGTTTTGACGAACAACTTGACCACTAACTTTAGCGGGTAGACCACCCATCATGTAATGACATGTTGGCAATACAGGGATTGGGCCATCTGCTGGATCAATATGCGCGAACGTACGAGAAAGTTCACAAACACCAGGAAGACGTGCTTCTAATGTTTCTTTACCAAGGTGATCAAGCTTAAGTAAACAGTGCGGGCCTAGTGGACCATCTAATCCACGACCTTGACGGATCTCTGTCATCATTGAACGAGCAACAACGTCACGAGAAGCCAAATCTTTTGCATTAGGTGCATAACGCTCCATGAAGCGCTCGCCATCTTTATTTAAAAGATAACCACCTTCACCACGACAACCTTCAGTTACAAGTACACCTGCGCCAGCAATACCCGTTGGGTGGAACTGCCACATTTCCATGTCTTGCATCTGAACACCAGCGCGCATTGCCATACCAACACCATCGCCGGTGTTAATGTGAGCATTAGTAGTAGAAGCGTAAATACGCCCTGCACCACCAGTTGCTAAAATTGTTGCCTTCGACTTGAAGTAAACAATCTCGCCAGTTTCAATTTCAATTGCAGTACAACCCACAATTGCGCCGTCATCGTTTTTAACTAAATCTAATGCATACCACTCAGAAAACACTTCAGTTTTGTGCTTTACGTTTTGTTGGTATAAGCAATGAAGCAAAGCATGACCGGTACGGTCAGCTGCAGCTGCAGTACGTGCCGCTTGTTCGCCACCAAAGTTCTTTGATTGGCCACCAAATGGACGTTGATAGATAGTGCCGTTTTCGAAACGAGAGAAAGGTAGACCCATTTGCTCAAGTTCAATAACCGCTTCAGGACCTGTCTTACACATGAATTCAATTGCTTCTTGGTCACCGATAAAATCAGAACCTTTCACAGTATCGTACATGTGCTGTTCCCAATGATCTTCATGCGCGTTACCTAACGCAACAGTGATACCACCTTGCGCAGAAACCGTATGAGAACGTGTTGGGAACACTTTAGATAAAAGCGCACAGCTCTTACCTTCTTTTGAAATTTGTAAAGCCGCTCGCATGCCAGCGCCACCAGCGCCGATCACTACTGCGTCAAATTCGCGTACTGGAATACTCACTTAAACACCCCACACTATGATGATGCCTGCAGCTAGATAACAAAAAGCCGCTACGACAAATACGAACTGAAGTAATCCACGAACTGATACGTTTTTAACGTAATCAGTTAGCACTTGCCAAATACCAATCCACGAATGAATTAATACGGCAACCAGTGCCAGCAAAGTGAATACTTTCATTGGTAAGGTGCTAAATAGACCATGCCAAATTTCGTAAGTTAATGGGGCGCTACAAGCAATAAACCCAACCATAAAAATGGTGTAACAGGTTAAAATTACTGCACTAGCACGGATTAAAATAAAGTCATGAACACCACTGCGTCCAAGGCTTGCTGCGTTGGTTACCATACCCAAATCCCCACGATGATTGAAAACGCCGCTGATAAAACAAAGGCGATTTTTGCTGATGCTAAGCCTGAGGCTAACTCTTCCCAACGACCGGTATCCATAATCAGATGACGTAAGCCAACGATTAAGTGATAACCAAGCGCAGTAAGAATTCCCCAGATAACAAACTTAACGAGCAAGTTATCAAAAAGAGATTGTAGGCCGGCGAAACTCTCAGGCGATGCTAAAGATTCATTTAGCATCCAAATAAGAATACCGACAGCAAACAGCATGATGACACCGGATACGCGGTGAAGAATTGACGCAATCGCTGTTGCAGGAAAGCGAATGGTCTGTAGGTCTATATGGACAGGTCTTTGCTTTTTCACGTTCTGCTCACTCAGCTCCATTGAGCATTATTTTTATTATTCATCTTGCTTAGCTTCTATTTGATACACGAATACACTAATGTAAACAAAATGTTGAAACTTAACAGACTACTATCAAACACTTAACTATTTGAGAAAGCACTAATTTAGCTAGGCTAAAAACGCTTTCAAAAATGTGATGCTCGTCTCCCTTTTTGGGCGAGCTCAGTATACTCAAGCCCATTGTCAAATACAAACATCACACTAAGCAAAATTTGTTTTTTTACGGTTTTTTTGTTTAAGGCCAATACTGGCAAGGCCTTAAGCAAGGTTTATACCATGGTCTAATAAATTTAAACGCTTATTTAAATTGAAATGTGATCACGATTCACTGTAAAGTAATGTCCGCTTAACATGCCGCACTCACAGAAAAGAATGAAGTAAGGAGAACGGGGTATGGCTGACAATATAGCCAAATTAGAGTTACCGGGGAATGAATCAATCGAATTACCAGTTAAGCAGGGAACTGCTGGCTTTGACGTAATCGATATTAGTAAATTAGGAAAGACAGGACATTTCACTTTCGATCCTGGTTTTTTAGCAACCGCTTCTTGCGAATCTGCGATTACCTATATTGATGGTGAGAAAGGTGTACTTACACACCGTGGTTACCCAATTTACGAGTTAGCTACTGAATCTAACTATTTAGACGTTTGTTACTTGTTGTTGTACGGTGAATTACCTAGCAAAACTCAATATGAAGAGTTTGTTGCTATGGTGAAAAACCACACAATGGTGAATGAGCAATTAGCTTCTTTCTTTAGAGGCTTCCGTCGTGATGCACACCCTATGGCGATGCTATGTGGCGTTACTGGTGCATTATCTGCGTTCTACCAAGATTCTCTTGATGTAAATGATGAAAAACATCGTGAAATTGCGGCTTTCCGCCTAGTTTCTAAAATGCCAACGATTGCAGCAATGTGCTACAAGTATTCAATTGGCCAACCTTTCGTCTACCCACGCAACGACCTAAGTTACGCAGGTAACTTCTTGTCGATGATGTTTGCTGTTCCATGTGAAGAGTACAAAGTGAATCCTATTGTTGAAAAAGCAATGGACAGAATTTTTGTATTGCATGCTGACCATGAGCAAAATGCATCAACGTCAACAGTACGTTTAGCGGGTTCATCAGGTGCTAATCCATTTGCATGTATCGCTGCAGGTATCGCTTCATTATGGGGTCCAGCTCATGGTGGTGCTAACGAAGCTTGCTTAAACATGCTAGAAGAAATTGGTAGTGTTGATCGTATTCCTGAGTTTGTCGCTCGTGCGAAAGACAAAGCTGATCCGTTCCGCTTAATGGGCTTCGGACATCGCGTATACAAAAACTTCGACCCTCGCGCGAAGGTAATGCGTGAAACTTGTCATGAAGTTTTAGCAGAACTAAACGTTCAAGATCCTCTACTAGATGTCGCAATGGAACTAGAACGCATAGCATTAGAAGACGAATATTTCGTTTCTAAGAAGCTTTATCCAAATGTTGATTTCTACTCAGGAATTATCATGAAAGCAATTGGTATTCCTACAAGTATGTTTACAGTGTTATTCGCACTTTCACGTACTGTTGGTTGGATTGCACATTGGAAAGAAATGCTTGACCAACCAGGTCACAAAATTAGCCGTCCACGTCAGTTATATACTGGCTCTGAAGACCGTGATTTTGTTAGCTTAGATAAACGATAGCGTCATTATACCGTTTAATAAAAAGCGCCTTCGAGGCGCTTTTTTTATGTCTATAAGTTAGCTAAAACACGCTATAAGCAAGAACAATAGACAAGGATATTAATTCATCACACCATCGTGCACTTGCTCCCACGACGACTGAGCCTATGCCCAATTAATACTTCTCAACAAATATAATTCAGCGACTCTCTGACTAACTTAAGTGGCCTGACCAAAGTGAAATATTAAAGGATTATTCAACGCAAACTAGCTGGCTAAACTAAGCTACTATACTGGGGGATGAATGAATCTCTAAAGCAGAAAAGTATCATCAGTTTTAAGTAAGAAAAAGCGTCATTTGGGCCTAAGTTTGATGGCCACTTTTTTGAAGATATACGTAGCGATTCGTGGCCGTAAACCTAAACATTAAATAGGTAAATATTCAGAATCAACGCCCTTATTTTGACTCTAAAAACCTGAATGACAGAGCTCATTTAAGCGTAGAAATAACCTAGGAAATGTAATTTCCAATCAAAATTTATCAAAGGATACCCACTGTCTAAGATATCACCTCAAGCTGTATAACCAATTAGCTCACCCTTCTAACCAAATACCTTTATCTACTTGACCAATTAATACACTAATCGATAAAACTAAAAATCTAATTTGAATGATTATTCACCAAAAAGCTTAACTGAATGTATCAATTTGATGCACCAATATGGTTTTTTTATTGAAAAATAAGTTTGTTCGTCGTTTTTTTATTCGATTAGAATATAACTATTGCATCATAATTATAAAAATATCATTTCACTTGATTAAAAATACTTAAAAAACTTATTTTCATACCTAATAAGAAATAGGCGAGACAATGTAAATAATTAGGTAAAATCTAACAAGATAGGCTCAACTGACAAATAATGTGCAAAATAAGTGCAGCATGCTCAACTTTAGAGCATATAAATTAATTAAAAAAATTTTTATTTATTGGTAAAAAACACGTTAATTGAACTTTTTAAGACTCATAAGCCCAAAAATACATAAAATTTAGTTAAGTGTTTTACAATTTGTAAAACTGAAATGATTAATATCAGCCAATAATACAAGCTTGAAAACAACGAAAAGTCGAGATTATGTAGATGAGCGTTAACAATGCCTTAAATCAAAACATAACTTTTGACTCAGATTGATTAAAATCACCCAAAAGTTAACCCACTAGAATATTCACTTTAACTGATTAAATATTGGTAAGAACCATTCAATTCAAGTGCTAAGTAAAGTGCTAAGTAAATTTCAAAGAAACAAATGTAAAATCAAATAAAAAAACTAATTAAACTCCAAAAATCTTACTTCAAAGCACTATTAATCCCTTTGTAGTGCAACAATAGGGTCAAGTCTTGCCGCTTTTTTAGCTGGATATAAACCAAAGCCAACGCCAATAGTCATACATACACCCAGAGCTAACACAACGGAAAATGGCGACCAAGCCACTGGCCAACCTGCAGCCGAAGAGATAATTAACGCGAGTAACAATCCAACCCCTATACCAATTATTCCGCCGGTAGCCGATATAGCGATGCTTTCAATTAAGAATTGTCTGGCGATATCTTTACGTTTTGCTCCTAATGCTCTTAATAATCCAATTTCACCAGTTCGCTCTAAAATTGTGGCCAGCATGATATTCATAATACCAATACCACCCACTAACAGTGAGATACCCGCAACACAAGCCATTACGATATTAAAAATTTGCTGCGTTTTTTGATGCTGCGCCAGTAGATCCGCAGGCACAACAATTTCAAAATCCTTTTCGCCGCCATGACGGCGATTGATTAAATGACGCAGGCTCTTAGCACCAAGAGTGGGATCAATACCCTCCTTCATCGCTAATTTAAATGAATCTAACTCATCTTCAAGCAATGTGAAGTTCATTTTTTTCAGCGCTGTAGCTAATGGTATAAAGACTTTATTACGCTCTCCACCCAGCTTCACACCTTGAATTGACGATTTAGTGCCTTCTTTTTCAGACAATACGCCAATCACGGTAAACCATTGATGGTTAACTTTCACTAAGCTATCAATAGCACCGCCTTGTGGAAACAGACTACGTGCAGCTTCTGGGCCTAACACAGCAACCTGCTGATAATGGGATTCGTCAAAAGCAGAAATGGTTCTACCTTCCCCAAGTGGTAAAGCGCTCAATTCAAAATAACTTGGTGTTACCCCTGTCACTTGAGCATCACTTCGCCCCTGTAAACTGAATAAGCTAAACACTTTTATATTTTTCTCAGCACTCCAGTTATCAACAAATGGCAATGTGTCTCTAGCACTATCAATATCACGCAAACTTAAGCCTATGCTGTGTTCCCGCACTGACTTTAAAGCATCACCTTGTGTCATTCTGGCATTAACTACTAAGTTGTTGACACCCATCGACTCGATCATTTTTAATGCTTCACGCTCAGCTCCTTCGCCAACACTGAGCATCGCGATAACTGCACCTACCCCAAATATCATCCCAAGCAGTGTTAATGCTGTTCGTAATTTATGATGAAGCATCTCATCAAAAGCTTGCTTAACCCCTTCCCAATAAACTGATATCCAGTGACTTTTACTAAAACTTGCTTTGTTTAAGCTGTTACCTGCATTGGAACCAGACTTTTTGATTCGCTGAGCACCTGCCATACTGTTGTTATTCATTAAATACGACTCCTTTTAGGTGGCGTCGTTAATGCGATGACATCGCCTTGAGATAATCCATCCTTTATAACCGTGCGATTAAGGCTTCGATGACCTGGCTCTACAGCTTGCTTGATAAAACCCTTACTTGTTTTCAGGTACACCCAATAATCTCCCGACTTTTGGAACAAAGACTGGTTCGGCACAGTTAGCGCATCAGTGATGTCAATTGAATGAACTGAAGCAGTAACTTGACGTCCAGGTTGCATAATATTTACTTGAGTTTTATCAATACTTACGGTGATCTGAAAGTAGTTCACAGGGCTATTTTTATCTTTTGCTTTTGCCAACGAATCTAACTGAATAACCTTACCTGACACGGCTAGGTTAGGGTATGCATCTAAAAATAAGGTTACTGGTTTACCAATACTTAACCCTAATGCTTCTGACTCTAAAACAAACAATTTTGCCTGCATTTGTGTGGTATCAGGAAGGATGCCTATCGTCATTCCTGACCACATCATGTCTCCAGCTGTTGGCGTTGATCCGTTCCAACTCGGCTGTGCGACAAACATGCCATCATGAGGCGCAATTATTTCCATTTGTTTAAGGTTATTTGAGTAGCGATTCATTTTCGTTTTATGGCCTCTTTGCTTAAGTTTAATTAACTCTTGCTCAGCCTCAGCTTGAGAACCATGCTGCCCTATACCCCAATCATAAAAATCCATTTTGGCAGCTAAGTAATTTTGATTTCGCATCTGATCGATAATATCAATTTTGGTATATACACGTTCATCTTCACTAAAAAAACGATCGGCTAAATCTTGCTCTTCTGCAGTAAGCTTAGTGTCCGTACTGAGCGTTTTATTGATGGTATTATCTTTTTCGGTTTGAATTTGGCTATCAAGGCCTAATCTATCGTAATCGAGTTGCTCCATTTCTAAACGAAACCCTTCACGAGTTGCATCCATTTTAGCGACCACATCCCCCGCTTTAACCGGGTTAAAGTTGTCCATAATCCAAGCTAGTGATTGTGGTCCGCGCAGTCCTGAAGGCACATTTATCATGGTGGATTGGCTGGCTTCTAATTCACCAACAGCAGGGATATCGACCTTAAAGTCACCACGAGTGACCTCTAAGGTTAGTACCCCATCATTATTTGAATCGTTACAAGCCATAAGTGAGAACATCGACACAGCTAATAGTGCGCCAACATTGAATACTTTCGACGGTAATCCCCCCTTAAAATACTTCATGGTAAAAGCACCTCGTCACCTTCTAGTAAGCCTTGAGTAATCACCACCTGCTCCTTACCCATTACACCTAAACTGACCAACTGCTTTTTCTCACCCATTAAGGTGGGTTGATACACATATGCTTTACCACGGTCATAATGCACGGCATCAAGTGAGAGTAATAAACTTTGCTTTTCATTTGCGAGATCAATACTGATTTTGGCTGTCATTCCTGGTCGCATTAATTCAGTATCGGGTTGATCAATACTAGCTACTGCATCAAAGATAACTAAAGGTATATCTTGATTTTTAATTCTAAATACCGCACCTAACTCTAAGATCTCACCATTGAAACTGCGCTCTGGGTTAGCATCAAGGCGGATTTTAAGTTTCTGGCCAACTTTAACTCTGCCAGCTTCCACTTCAGGAATGGTCATATTGACTTGCATATGTTTTAAGTCAGGAATACTTAAAACAGAATCACCAACAAATATTGACTGACCTTCTGCCACTTTATTACCTTGTTGATCATTACCGTAAACAACCATCCCCGATCTTGGGGCAATCATAGTTAATGACTTTATACCGCGTTTAATCGCGGCAACTTCCGCTGAAAACTTCTGTTCATCACCTTGGAGCATTTTGACTCGTTGCTCAGCACTTAACTTTTCTAATTCTATTTTTTTATTGATTAAAACCACATTATCATCTGCGATAATGGCATCGCTTTGATATTTGTTCTTATCGATGACTGAAACGGTTTCATCGGAAATATCAACTTTCATCTGGGCTTTTTCTTGATTCATTTTCGCTTCTGCAAGTTCAAGTTGAAGTTCTTGTACCCTTTTGTCATTGCGAAGTCTGGAAGTGGCTAAATCTTGAATGGTGGTATCTAGATTGGCGGTTTTTACCGATAACCGCTGAGTTAAATCTGACGTATCAAGCTGAGCAACAACGTCGCCTTTACTTACTTCAACCCCTTCTGGCGCCAACATTTTAATTTGATACTGCCAAACACGGCGCATCGCAGGTGGCATTAGATTGACCGTATCAGCTGATACTAATTCGCCTGTCACTTCTATTTGTTGATTAAGTACGCCAACTTCGACTTGAGTAACGGCTTTATCACTACAGCCGATAAGTATCAAAGCGGTTATCAACATTAATGGCGTCTTGATACTGTTCATAATGCACCTCCAGTCCCTACCAACACGCTCATACCAGGAATAATTTTTACCCTTTCATCACTATCAAACGAAATAGAGACCCTAAACCAATTGCTGCTTCCCCAAGCAGGTTGCTTGCTTGCTTGTAAACTTATGTCTGCAATATTGCCTTTTAACGAAATGTCGGGTTGAGAATCTAACCGAATGGTGACTGGAGAGGATAACAACAAACGATCCACATCAACTTCATTCACCCAAGCAATCACTTCAAGGTTATTCATTGCTGGAACAGTGGCGATTTGACGACCGATTTGAACGGAATCGCCCACCGCAAATTTTTTGTCGGTTTGATTATCTCGACCATACAATATAGGCCCATCAATATCAGCTTTAAGCTCTAATTGCTCTAACCCTTGTAAAGCTTGCTCTAATTCAAGTTGAGACCGCTGCTTATCTATCGCCAGCTGCGCCAATGTTGCCTTACGTTTATCAATGATTTCAATTAGTGCTTGGTTTTTTTTAGATAACTCCGAACCTGTTCTTAATAGTTCAAACTGATTATCGGCATAATCTTTCGCCGCAATAAAGTCGATGGGTATCGCACCATCAAGTTGGGCTTTTTCTTGTTCTAACCGGGCTTTTTTAAGGTCAAATTCGGCTTGTAATAACTGCGAGTCTAATTCTATGGTTTGGTTTTGTTCTTGGGCTGTCACTCTAAGTAAACTTGCCTCTAACTGTTCTATTTGATTGGCAATTTCGCTTTTATCAAATACAACAACTACCTCACCCGCTTTAGCAACGCTGCCTTCAGGTAACATCCATTGGATCTGATAACGCCAAGCTCTCCCAGCTTTGGGAACAACAAATGGTTGAAGGTTTTTAGACGCTACCTGTCCTGTGAGTAAAAGCGAGGTAAACTCTGTAGCGGAAGTCTTGCCAGATCCTATCTCAACATGTTGAGCCAATACTACATTACTATAGGCATAGACCAAGAGAGTTGAAAAAGTTAACGCTTTTTTCGAGATCATGCTAAACGACTTAAGCATTGCTCTCTCCTACATTATTTTCTATTTTAACAATGTCACCATCCCGCATACGGATCACTCTTTGAGCATATGCAGCGACTTCTTCTTCATGAGTAACTAAAATAATGGTTTGCCCTGCGCGGTGTAATTCAGTAAATAACGCCATTATTTCTACCGATGTTTTACTATCTAACGCACCAGTTGGTTCATCGGCCAGTAAAATAGCGGGTTTATTAACGAGTGAGCGCGCAATGGCAACGCGTTGACGTTGACCACCTGATAACTGATTAGGCCGATGATCATGACGGTCAGCTAAACTGACTCGCGCTAACAGCTCATGCGCATAGTCAGTGTCTTGTGTTTCTGCCGAAGAAAAACGTAGAGGAAGGAGTACATTCTGTAATGCGGAAAGCCGAGGAAGTAAATGAAAGCTCTGAAATACAAAACCTATGTCTTTGTTACGCACAGCTGAAAGTGCATCATCATCAAGTGATGCGACTTGCTGCTCGTTTAGCTGATAACTGCCAGATGTTGGTTTATCTAAACAGCCAATAATGTTCATTAAGGTAGATTTACCTGAACCAGAAGGCCCCATTATTGCCACAAACTCGTTTTCATTAATCTCAAAACTTACCCCATTGAGCGCTTTTACGCTGGTATCGCCCATGGGATATTCTTTGGTTAAGTCATCAACTTTTATCATTTAACGTCTTTTCGAATGTTTCAAAAATAACATCATATCAATAAAAATCAGATTGTATGCTTTTCAAACGCAAATAAATTCAAATTTCCCTATAAATCCAATACTTATAAATAACTTTTAAAATCAGTAAAGTATAATACTTTTTAGTGTATTAATGACTGCATTGCATGCTTGATATTCAACGATTAATGCATAGTGTTAGCCTTTAGGGATTTAAGGAGGCTAAGTGCGCTTTAGCTTTTGAAACAATATAGTGAGCAATATCATCAACCGAGTGAATATCGATTAAATTCACTCGCTCTATTTCAGCTGGCGATGGATTATTCAAGTACAAGATTTTTGCTGCTTCATACACTTTTACAACTTTTTCGGCAATGATTTCCATAGGGTCAACAAAATCAATCTGCTGAAAAATATCCTGAAGCTGTCCTCTTACTAAACGCAATTCACTACAGCCCAAAATGATAGTATCAGTTCCTTGTGCGACTAGCGTTTCAATAGCTTTAGCTATTAATTTTATATTATTTGTAACCTTCCCTTCATTGATCCCAAATGAAGTACGTAACTTTTCACCACAAGGTAACTTTTCACCGCTCAAAGCACCATATATTGCACTATGTACGTATCGTTCCTGAACATCTAAATTAGGCTTATAAAACGATAACTTAGCATCATCTAGGTATCTATCAAAAATCCCAGAAAAATAAGTTTCATTGCTAGATAGAACCCCAACGATTGCTTGTGGGTTTTCTTGTTTGATTTTCTCAGTTGTTGCCTGCAGCATGTCCAGTAAATAAACACCTGTCATTGGTTGCAACGTGTTTCTAAAATAGTGGGCGGTATTGCTAGTAATTACAGCAAAATGAACATGGTTTCGTTCTAAAAACTTAATTGACTCTAACAATTCAGGTATAGGATCTTCACCGCCTTCATTAATTGCTGCAGAAAGATCTGGGATATCTGGGTTCTTTATCACCAGCATTCCCATGTGCTGTTGATCTTTCAATGCGCCATTAGCGACCTCTTCTTTAAAAAGAATATCTTGAAATAAGATATCAGCTTGAGGCCCCATATTACCGATAACACCGAAAATTAGATCTTTCATTTTCTAACCTGTTTGCATACTCATATAAATTTATGAGTATGATAAAACTCAAGCATAATTCAGGTTAATCACATTTGAAGGATCTGACCATCAGTTTCAAATCAACTTACTGGTCAACAACAGCCAAGATTGTACTCAAAATAATTTAGTGTAATGATCAAAAGCAGTCGTTTTCGTATAACCAAGCGACTCATATAAAGCTTTAGCCACATCATTGTCTACTGCAGTTGCTAATTTCACAGTACTTGCATCGGTATATTGGGCAAATAAGTCCACTTGTTTAAGCAGTTTATTGGCTACGCCTTGCTGTCTTGCAGATGTCGCTACAAACATATCATTCAGTATCCACATTCGCTTCATCGCAACAGAAGAAAACGTAGGATAAAGCTGTATAAACCCTAAACCATCACCTTCCTCATTAGTCGCAATAAAAATCACGGAATCACTCTCTATTAAGCGTTCTTTAATAAATTTCTTACATTGCTCAAGGTTTGCAGCTTGCCCATAAAATTGACGATATTCATCGAATAAAGCCGTAACTAAATTTAATTGCTCAATAGTCGCTTGGATAATTTTCAACACAGACTCCTTTTAATCTTCAGCCTTTACATGATTCATTTAATTATTGTTCATGCATTAACAGCTGTCTTCCACAAGTTAGTTAACTTACCTCAAAAAATAAACAACGTCAGTTAACCCCTTTTTATTTTTAGTTAGTGTGAATTTAATCAATCCCACTAAAAATTAAACATTTTGACTACATACCAATATTAACATTCTTTACAAAACCACCCAAAACCACATAAAGCACTGAAATAAAAGAGATATAAATTATGGCACAGATACTGCTTTAATCAAACAAAATTAACACCAGCTACAACTAGTAACATAGCGCTTACAAGTTAACACTCCACACTTAACTCTATAAGCGTCATTAATTCAAATTATTGAACTGGCAGGTACCTCATGGATAGGTTAATCAGCATGAAAAAAATGACAATATCACTATTTTGTATTGCAGCACTGACTACAGGATTAAGTGGATGTACGGGTGAACAAGAAGAATCAAAAGAAGAAGAAAAATATGCCGTTCCGGTTGAGGTATCACAAGTGACACAAGGTAATGTGTCTTCATTCTATAGTACGACCGCAACGTTAGAAGCGCCTGAAGAAGCTCATGTAGTCACCCGAATTGCAGGTTTAATTGAAGAGATTAACGTTGAAGAAGGTGACCGAGTAACTAAGGGTCAAGCTTTAGCCACCATTGACGCCAAACGCCAGCGTTATGATTACAAACGCTCACAAGCTGAAGTTCAAATTATTGAGCAAGAATTGAACCGCTTAAAGCAAATGAAGAATAAAGAATTTATCAGCCAAGATGTAATGGCCAAATTAGAGTTCAACTTACAAGCGGCTATCGCTCAACGTGACTTAGCTGAGTTACATGTGATTGAAAGCCAAATTGTGTCACCTATCGATGGCATCGTCGCAATGAGACATGTCAAAAAAGGTAATATGGCGAAAGAATTCGAGGAGCTATTTTATATTGTTAATCAAGATGAACTACATGGCATTGTTCACCTTCCAGAGCAGCAATTGACCAGCCTGCGTTTAGGTCAGCAAGCTAAAATTAGTAATCAATACGCTAATAGCGCAGACAGCTCTCAATCTAATGAAATCATCGCAAACGTATTGCGTATCAGTCCAATCGTAGATGCTCAAAGCGGCACATTTAAAGTCACTATCGCTATTGATAACACCAAAGCAAACCTAAAAGCCGGTATGTTCACTCGTGTAGAGCTTAAATACGATACCCATGAAGATGTAGTAACCGTGCCTTTCAATGCCGTTATTAATCAAGATGATACTCAAGCTTTGTATGTGATTGAAGACAATACGGCCACTCGCCGCGAAGTTAAGTTAGGTTATCGTGAAAAAGATAAAGTCGAGGTTATTTCAGGTGTTGAACACGGTGAGCAGATCGTTATTCGTGGACAACAAAACCTTAAAGATCAATCGTTAGTTGAAATAATTACTCCCCTTTCTTATGCAAAAAACAGCTTAAACGCTAAGTAAGGATACAACTATGTCATTGATTAATACCTCGGTTAAACGTCCCGTGACCGTGTGGATGTTTATGCTTGCCATTATGCTTTTCGGCATGGTTGGCTTCACTCGCTTAGCGGTTAAATTACTGCCAGATTTAAGTTATCCGAGTGTCACGGTTCGTACAGCTTATGATGGCGCTGCGCCCGTTGAAGTTGAACAACTTATTTCCAAACCAATTGAAGAAGCCGTTGGTGTTGTAAAAGGATTACGTAAAATCAGCTCTATTTCACGCTCAGGCATGTCAGATGTGGTGCTCGAGTTTGAATGGGGCACCAATATGGATATGGCTAGCCTAGAAGTACGCGAAAAAATCGATACGATTGAGCTGCCATTAGATATTAATAAGCCGCTATTACTGCGCTTTAACCCTAATTTAGATCCAATTATGCGCTTAGCGTTATCCGTGCCTGATGCCAGCGAGTCTGAATTAAAAGGCATGAGAACCTTTGCCGAGGAAGAACTAAAACGCCGACTAGAAGCCTTATCTGGTGTTGCTGCTGTGCGCTTATCAGGTGGTTTAGAGCAAGAAGTTCATATTCTATTAAACCAACAAAAGCTTCAGCAGTTAAACCTCAATGCTGATGATATAAAACGTCGTATTAATGAAGAAAATATTAATTTATCGGCAGGTAAAGTGATTCAAGGGGACAAAGAATACTTAGTCAGAACCTTAAATCAGTTTAATTCGCTTGAAGAATTGCGTGACGTGATTGTATATCGAAATGGTCAAACCTTAATTCGCTTACGTGAAGTAGCCGACATTGTGGACGGGTATAAAGAGCGCAGCGATGTCACCCGTATTGGCGATGTCGAGTCGATTGAACTAGCCATTTATAAGGAAGGTGATGCCAATACAGTTTCTGTGGCTCAAAAGATTAAGGCAGAGCTTGATAACCTCAATGCTGAGTCTGAAGAGAATCAGTTAAAAGTCATTTACGACCAATCAGAATTTATTCAAAGCGCAGTCAGCGAAGTCACATCTGCCGCTTTATTCGGTAGTTTGCTCGCTATGCTAGTGATTTACCTATTTTTGCGCGACATTATTGCTACGTTAATTATTTCTATCTCAATCCCATTTTCGGTCATAGCCACCTTTAACATGATGTACTTTGCAGATATCAGCTTAAACATCATGTCACTGGGGGGAATAGCATTAGCCATCGGCTTATTAGTCGATAACGCAATTGTCGTACTGGAAAATATTGACCGATATAAAGCTCAAGGGTTAGCAAGGTTAGAGGCCGCGGTAACAGGCAGTAAAGAAGTGGCAGGTGCAATTTTTGCCTCCACCCTCACCACATTAGCTGTATTTGTACCGTTAGTTTTCGTTGACGGTATCGCTGGCGCCTTGTTCTCAGACCAAGCGCTCACTGTTACTTTTGCGCTATTAGCATCACTTTTTGTCGCCTTAACTGCGATTCCAATGCTGGCCTCACGCCAAGGGTTTACTCAATTACCAGAAGAGACGGTAACAGAACCTAAAGCTAAACCTACAACCACTAAAGGTAAAATTGGTCACTACTTAGTATTAATATTAGGTTTCCCGTTTAAATTAGTATTGAGTTACTTGCCAAATGCGATGCTAAATTTAGTGATTATTTTAACTCGCTTTTTCTCATGGTTATTTAGTCTTGTGATGCGCCCACTGAGCGCAGGATTCAATTTATTCTATCGCTTTATTGAAGGCATTTATCACCGTGTATTAAAGCATGCAATGACACATAAAGTCGTTACCGTGATTATCGCTATTATGCTGACTGTTGGAGCTGGCAGCCTGTTCCCGAGATTAGGCGTCGAGTTAATTCCACCAATGAACCAAGGTGAGTTTTACGTTGAGATATTATTACCACCTGGGACAGCGGTTCAAAAAACCGATTCCGTACTTGAAGAACTCGCTTACTCAATCAGTGATAGTGAAGATGTTAAACACACATTCAGCCAAGCTGGCAGTGGCGGGCTAATGACCTCTGATACCGCACGTGGCGGTGAAAACTGGGGGCGTTTACAAGTTGTCCTAGCAAACACTCAAGCTTTCGATACTGTTGCTGCAACTTTACGAGAAACAGCAAGACGTATACCGGCGCTCGATGCGAAAATTGAACACCCTGAGCTATTCAGTTTTAAAACGCCATTAGAAATTGAACTATCAGGCTATGATTTAGCGCAATTAAAACAAAGTGGTGATCAACTCGTATCAGCACTGTCGCAATCAACTCGATTTAGCGATATCAATACATCCCTTCGTGACGGTCAGCCTGAAATCAGTATCCGATTTGACCATGCTCGACTAGCTGCGCTTGATTTAGACGCACCAACTGTCGCAAGTCGCATTGCCCACCGTGTTGGCGGTACCATTGCCAGTCAATATACAGTGCGCGATCGTAAAGTCGATATTCTCGTACGCAGTGAATTAGCTGAACGAAACAACATAGAAGATGTGAATGCATTAATCATCAACCCTAATAGCCAACATGCCATTCCATTAAGTGCGGTAGCCGATGTGTCATTGCAAGTTGGCCCGTCTGCCATTAACCGTGTGAGTCAGCAGCGTGTGGCAATTGTTTCGGCTAACTTAAGTTATGGTGATTTAAGTGAAGCGGTTAAAGAAGCACAGCTTATCTTAAACCAGCAGCAATTCCCTTCTTCTATTCAGGCTCGTTTTGGCGGACAAAATGAAGAAATGGAACATTCTTTTGAATCACTAAAAATTGCATTAGTGCTTGCTGTGTTCTTGGTTTATTTAGTTATGGCGAGTCAGTTTGAGTCGCTATTGCACCCTTTACTGATTTTATTCGCTGTACCTATGGCTGTTGGTGGCAGTGTTATTGGGCTTTTTGTCACTGGTACACATATCAGTGTCGTCGTCTTCATCGGCTTAATTATGTTGGCAGGTATTGTGGTAAACAACGCCATTATATTAGTCGATCGAATTAACCAATTGCGTAAAGAAGGCATAGAAAAAGACCAAGCAATTAGCATTGCTGCTAAGTCACGTCTTCGCCCAATCATGATGACAACCATGACAACGACACTTGGTTTATTACCGATGGCAATTGGTGTTGGAGATGGTAGTGAAATACGCGCTCCTATGGCTATTACGGTTATTTTTGGCTTAAGTATGTCAACCATGCTGACGCTGTTAGTGATCCCTGCCCTGTACGGCATTTTCGATAAGAAAAACTATCAACAAACGGATGCAGAGCAAACGGCAAAAGTGTCAACTGAACCTTCAATGGAGGGCCAGTCATGAGTAAAGAACACACTAATACGCAAAGCATGAAAGATGAGCAGCCAGGCTTTAGTATCACCAAATTGGCGATAAAGAGACCTGTCACAACGAGTATGTTCTTCCTTGCCATTTTATTGTTTGGTATGGCTTCAAGCCGCTTGTTACCTCTGGAAATGTTTCCAGGGATCGACATCCCACAAATTCAGGTCAATGTGCCGTATAAAGGCTCAACACCTGCAGAAGTCGAGCGCGATATTACTCGTGTGTTAGAAGAATCATTGGCAACCATGAGCGGCATCGAAGAGGTGCGATCTAACTCTTCACAAGATGGCGCGAATATTCAACTTAACATGAAATGGGGTGAAGATGTCGCCACTAAAAGCTTAGAGGCTCGGGAGAAAATTGATTCAGTAAGGCACTTACTTCCTAAAGATGTTGAGCGAGTATTTATTCAGCAGTTCTCAACTGCAGACATGCCAGTGCTCACCATACGGATCTCAAGTGAGCGAGAGTTATCTAACGCTTTTGACTTACTCGATAAACAGCTTCGTAAGCCACTTGAACGTATTGAAGGCGTTTCTAAAGTCACTCTCTATGGTGTTGATCAAAAACAAATAGAGATCAGGCTAGATGCAGACAAGCTTGCAGCCTCTGGCATTAATCCAGCAGAGCTTAGGCAACGTCTGCAATTAGAGAACTTTGTTATTAGTGCAGGCACAGTGCGTAATAATAATCAGGTGTTCCAAGTATCGCCTAAAGGTGAGTTTTTATCGCTTGAAGATATCAAAGCGGTGAAACTTAATACCACAACCACTGTGGGTGATATCGCCTCTGTTAAATTTACTTTGCCAGAGCCTTTTGAAGGCCGTCATTTAGATCAAAAGTATGCTGTCGGTTTAGATGTATTTAAAGAATCTGGTGCAAACCTCGTGCATGTATCTGAGCGAGTTCTAAAAGTCATTGAACAAACTAAACAAGACCAGCAATTCCAAGGCATCAAGCTCTTTGTCATGGAAGACCAAGCCTATGGGGTTAAATCATCATTACAAGATTTGCTGATTTCAGGCTTAATCGGTGCCTTCTTATCTTTTGGGGTTCTGTATTTATTTTTACGTAACCTGAAAATGACTCTGGTGGTGGTTTCATCGGTACCTATTTCAATTTGTATGACGCTTGCTGGTATGTATTTACTGGGTTACAGCTTAAATATTCTATCAATGATGGGACTGTTATTAGCAGTGGGTATGCTGATTGATAATGCGGTTGTGGTTACCGAAAGCGTATTGCAAGAAAAACAACGCAATGGCTTAACAGGCCAAGAAGATACTGGGTCTCAGAGCCAAAAAGATACTAGGCCCCAGTGCCAAAAGGCCAATGAGTCAGCGGTATTAACAGGAGTAGAGAAAGTTGCCTTAGCAGTACTGGCCGGTACGTTAACCACAGCGATTGTATTTTTGCCTAACATTGTGGGAGTAAAGGTTGAGCTAACCATTTTCCTTGAACATGTGGCAATCTCAATTTGTATTTCCCTGGCAGCCTCTTTATTAGTGGCAAAAACACTCATTCCGTTACTGCTCACCAAGCTGCATTTTGAAATTGATACCGAAGAAAAAGAATCTAAGCTGCAACACTATTATCAGCGCAGTTTAAGCTGGGTGTTAGCCCATTCGAAAATATCAGGAGTAGTAGCGGTATTTATCCTTGTTTCTACTGCCCTTCCCTTGAGCTTAGTAAAACAAGATCAATCTGATGGTGAAGGCAACGACCGTCTCTATATTAACTATCAATTAGAAGGACGCCATAACCTTAAAGTCACCGAAGCCATGATTAATCAAATGGAAGACTATCTTTATAGTAATAAAGAAGCATTCATGATTGATTCAGTTTATAGCTATTATTCAGCTGACAGTATTCAAACCACGATTCTATTGGAAAAAGACATAGAAACTCCGATGTCAGAGCTTAAGGAAACTATTCGAGAAGGTTTCCCTAAATACGCCGCTGCCACACCTCAATTTGGTTGGGGCAACGAAAATTCAGGGTTAAGAATTACCTTAACGGGTCGTTCAACTTCCGAGTTAATCACCTTAAGCCAACAAGTCGTACCGTTATTAAGCGCCATTGAAGGACTTGAAGATGTACGCTCAGAAGTCAATGCAGCCCAACAAGAAGTGGTTGTGACGATTAATCGAGAAATGGCAGCGCGATTAGACTTAAAGCTCAATGAAGTTGCATCGCATATTTCGATGGCACTTCGCGGCTCACCACTACGCTCATTCAGACATGATCCCAACGGCGAATTACGCATTGAATTAGCTTACGACAAAAGCTGGCAACGTTCTTTAGAGCAACTAAAACAACTGCCAATTATTCGTAAAGGTGAACGGGTATACAGCTTAGATAACTTAGCTGAGATTAAAATCCAGCCGCGTTTTGACACCATTAGACATTACAATCGCCAAACTGCACTATCTATTGGCGCCAACGTCAACGAAATCACCACTGAAGAGGCTCAAGAACAAATAGAAAAAGTCATGCAGAATGTTAACTTCCCATATGGTTATGACTATAGCTTACGTGGTGGTTTTCAACGTCAAGATGAAGACCAGTCAATTATGGCAGTGAACATGATTTTAGCGCTGGCAATGATTTATATCGTTATGGCAGCGCTGTTTGAATCACTGTTATTACCCACTGCGATTATTAGCTCAATCTTGTTTTCAATTACAGGTGTATTTTGGGCGTTATGGATATCAGGCACAGCGATGTCGGTCATGGCAATGATAGGGATCCTTATCTTGATGGGGATCGTAGTAAACAACGGGATTGTGCTGGTTGACCAAATTAACCAGATGACACCTAAACTTACTGATCTTTCGACAACCATAAAATCAATTTGTATTACGCGATTACGTCCAGTATTGATGACAGTGGCAACAACAGTGTTGGGTCTTGTGCCATTAGCAATGGGAGACACTCAAATAGGCGGCGGTGGACCACCTTACTCACCCATGGCGATTGCTATTATTGGTGGATTAAGCTTCTCCACCATCACAAGTTTATATTTGGTGCCTTTGTGCTATCAAGCCTTGTACCGTATCCGTTATCAATCTTCAGTTAAATTAGGTTTAGCTGACAAAAGAGCAAAAAAGCTGCTACCTTGGACATTATAATTATAATTGATTGATAAGTAATACGAACGCTTAACCATCTTTGCCAGTCGCTTTACAGATTAAGTCGCTTTACAGATTAAGTAAATTTACTGGCAAGATGGTCAAACAACACAGGAGCTTGTAATGACGCTGAAACGTCTTAGTTTATTGACCCTATCATTGATGCAACTATCTCTTATTAGCACCACTGCACTTGCAGATGATGACCGTTTTAAAGATGTAGAAATCACTTCGCAAAAACTCACTAACTCGACATACATGTTCACTGGCTCTGGTGGCAATATCGGCGTCTCTGCTGGTAGTGATGGCATACTCATCATTGATGATCAATTTGCCCCTTTAGCTGATAAAATAAGCGCTTCATTAAACAAAATTCAACCGGGTAACCCTAAGTACGTTATCAATACCCATTATCACGGTGATCATACTGGTGGTAATGCACATTTTGGTGAACAAGGGATTATTTTTGCCCATCACAATGTTTTAAAACGTCTTAGTGCTAAAGAAGGCACACCCAAAGCAGCACTTCCTGTTGTGACCTACTCTGAAGACGTGTCTATACGATTTAACAATGACACCATTACCTTAAAACACATGGGACCAGGCCATACTGATGGTGATAGCGTGGTGTTCTGGGAAAATGATAATGTCGTGCACATGGGCGACTTATTCTTTAAAGACCGCTTTCCTTACGTTGACTTAAAAGGCGGCGGTTCGGTTGTTGGCTACCGCAATAATGTCGGTAAAGTCCTCACGAAAATCGATGGACAAACTCAAGTGATCCCAGGTCATGGTGAGCTGGCGAGTAAAGATGATTTAATGAAGTTTAAACATATGCTAGACGGTTCAATTAATTGGATGAATAAGCAATTAACTGAAGGAAAAACACTTGAGCAGATCCATGCTGAAGGCGTACCAGCAAAATGGAAAGATTGGAGCTGGAATTTCATTACCGAAAAGAAGTGGATTGATACGCTTTATCAGGATTTGAAAAAATAATACTCATAAGCACAAAAAAAGCGCCACGTTGGCGCTTTTTATTATTTTAAAGTTAGTTTGCTAAAAGTCAGTTAATGACCTTGGTAGCAATCTAAAGACTCATCAAGACTCTAGAGGTATCGCTCTATTTTCGAGTAATACAGGAATACCTTCAGTAATTGGGTAAGCTAATTTATCAGCTTTACAGATAAGTTGATCTGCTTCTTTATCATATTCCAACTTACCTTTGCATACTGGGCAAGCTACAATTTCAAGTAATTTCTTATCGAACGCCATGGAGGTTTCCTTGTTTAACTTTGACGACTTCTTTTAGTCTGTTCAAAAATGCTAGATCAAAACTTTCATCAAGCTTCGCATTTACTGGCAGATACCACCAGTTTTGTTGTGCAAAATCGCGACATTTAACCGCATCTTTTTCAGTCATGATCAATGGAGACTGAAGAGATAGTTGCTTTAACTCTTCTTCATTAAAAGCTTGATGGTCTTCAAATGCTTTGGTTTGTGTTATTGAATAACCCAAAGTATGCAAGCTATCAAAAAATCGTTGAGGATTACCAATACCAGCCATCGCCACCGCATCTTGATGCAGCCATTGACTATTATTTAACGGGTCTACCGACTTAAGTGCACTAGGCTCTAAGCTCATACACACTTCATTAGCTTGAGCCTCTCCGCCATTATTAATCACCCAATCGATGGTGTTTAATCGCCATAAACCTTCTCGAAGTGGTCCAGCAGGAATTAAACATTCATTGCCATAACGGCGCTGACCATCCACAATCGCAAGCTCGATATCTCTTGCTAAAGCATAATGCTGTAAACCATCATCACTGATGATCACATCAACATCAAATTCAGATAATAATGACTTTGCGGCGTCAATACGTTTAGCGCCAACAACCATAGGTACTTGAGTACGAGCCACTATCATCGCAGGCTCATCACCGACTTCAGTCGCTTTATCAGTCGCTATTACCGCTTTAACGCCATCAATATTAACCCCGTAACCACGGCTTATTACCCCAGGGTTGTAACCTTGTTGGCGTAATAAATTGATTAAATAAATCACTGTCGGCGTTTTACCACTGCCACCAGCGGTAATATTACCGACGATAACCACGGGTACTGGTAGGGTTTCTGCTTGGCTCAATCCCAGCTTAAAACCTACACGTCTTAAATAGCTGATTAAACCAAAAAGCCAACTAAGCGGCAGTAATAACCACTTAGCAGGATGCCCTTGGTACCAAATTTTATTCACTAACGATTGCATTTAATTACCAAATTGCATTTGGTATAGGTTGGAGTAAATACCTTCTTTGGCAATGAGATCTTTGTGGGTTCCACGCTCAACGACTGAGCCTTGATCTATCACTAAGATTTCATCTGCTGATTCAATAGTTGAAAGCCTATGAGCAATCACAATTGAAGTACGGTTATGACGTAAATTGTCTAAACCATGTTGAATGGCTTTTTCTGATTCAGTGTCTAAAGCTGAGGTTGCTTCATCTAAAATCAAAACTGGCGCATCACGTAACATGGCGCGTGCAATTGCGATTCGTTGTCGCTGACCACCAGAAAGTAACACACCATTCTCACCGACTTCGGTATCTAAACCTTCTGGTAAGGTTTCAATAAACTCCATAGCATAAGCAAGTTCTGCAGCTTTAATAATTTGCTCACGCGACACTTCACCAGGATAGGCGTACGCTATATTATTGGCAATTGTGTCATTAAAAAGCGTCACTTGCTGAGACACTAGTGCAACCTGATTACGCAATGACGCTAATTTGTAGTCGTAGATACTGACATCATCAAGCGTAATATCACCTTCTGATACGCCGGTATAAAAGCGTGTCATTAAGCTGGCAATCGTCGACTTACCCGAACCACTGCGACCGACTAGTGCTATGGTTTTGCCTTGCTTAACTTCAAAATCAATATTGGTTAATGCTGGTTTTTCGGTATCAGGATAACTGAAAGTCACATTATTAAACTTCAAATTACCTTTAACACGCTCGGTTTCAAATTCACCAGTATCTGATTCAGGTGCCGTATCTAATAACTCAAACACAGTAGTACAAGCTGCAATACCACGCTGGAACTCAGCATTAATACGAGTTAAGTTTTTAATTGGCTGTAGCATCGCCAACATCGCACCTAGAATTGCCGCAAAAGTACCTGCGGTTAACTCTTCTTTAAGGCCAGGAAAAGTCGCAGCATACAATACGAAGGCAAGCGCAAAAGAGCCAATAATCATAATCACAGGTTGACTAATAGCTTGAGCCACAGCCAGTTTCATATTCTTATTACGGTTAGCGTCATTCACTTTAAAAAATCGACTAACTTCGGTTTTTTGACCACCAAAAGCCAACACATTTTTATGCCCTTTAATCATCTGCTCCGTTGTTGCCGTTACGCCGCCCATAGCAGACTGAATTTGCTTTGAGACTTTACGAAAGCGTTTACTGACAACACTAATTACAATACCCATCAATGGGCCTATCACTAAAATGCACAGTGATAATTTCCACGAATAAAAGAACATAATAGCCAGCATAGCAATAACAGTGATTGAATCTCGGACGATGGAGATTAACGCACTGCCAGATGCACGTGCAATTTGCTCAGTATCAAAGGTCACACGAGAAATTAAGTTACCGCTATTTTCACGGTCAATATAGCTCACCGGCAAACGTAAGTAATGCTCAAACACTTGTTGACGCATATCCATGATCAACTTAGCACTCATGTACGAAACGCAGTAAGTGGACACAAAGTTGGCAATACCACGCAAAGTAAACATGCCAATCACGACTAATGGCGCCATCAGCATAATATCTGTATTGGCATTAAAACCACCATGGGTAGGCACATCAACCTCAACACCACCGACAACTGCAGGTGCTTGGCCAAAACCTTCATCAATAAAAGGTTTAATAAATGCGATAAAAGCAGCGTCAACTAGGCCATATGTCAGTAGCCCTATCACTGCGAATAGGAACATCCCTTTCATAGGGATGAGATAAGTAAGAAGGCGTTTAAAGACGCTCGACATTTCGTTATTAGTTGTTGTCATTGATTACATTAACACTTGAATAGCAAACAAAGGCCATATTCTACTCTGCTTTAACTTTCTCACCAAATCTAAACAGCTTGTTATACCAAAATGGCGCAATATCTGTACGATATTGACGGATAACATAATTTGATGGATTAAAATCTATACTAATTTGACCTGACTTTCCGCTTACAAGTGATTCTATTCCTCTTATTTTATATCGATTAACGACATCATCTTTAGGAAATCCATATTGATTGGCAAATCCTGCGGTAAAGATAACTTGCTTTGGTGACACTACATCGATAAATGCTGCAGTAGATGAAGTTCGGCTTCCATGATGTGGTGCCAGTAATATATCTGCCTTGGTTAACTTGTTATTCTCGATAAAATACTGCTCAGCATTTTTCTCAATATCTCCAGCAAGTAACAGCTTATGTTTATCGTCACTTATATAAGCAATACATGAACGGTTATTATCATTTTCGGCTTTAATGTTAACGGCTAAACTGACCATTAACCCCTGCCAATTGAGTTGTCGATTACCGCACCCTTTTACAATAGGCTCCTTGGCCGAATTCAGACTAAAGTGATGCTCCGGTGTATCACTAATGAGCTTACTATTAGGGTATTGTTCAAGTAATTTACTCAGCCCTCCCGCATGATCATTATCGTCATGGCTAATGATAATGTAATCAAGCTGGGTTACCCCTTTGGCTTTTAGTGTGGGAATAATAACCCGATCTGCATAACTGAAATTTTCCCCGTACGCAGCGCCAGTATCATAAAGTATTCCTCTATTGTCTCGTTGGATGAGTACAGCAGTCCCCTGGCCAACATCTAAAACATGAGCTTGCCAGTTTGTAGCAAGGTCATTGCTTTCTTCAAGCATCAAATTATTGGTGAGATACATAAAAAATGGTAAACACAGTAAACCTGCGCATAATCGCCATTGGGTATTCACCGCCCACTTCAACAGAAACAGTCCAAAAACAAACATCATTAAACAGATGATTAATCTATCAGGTAAGTAAATTAATGCCATTGGCCAAAAATCACTTTGACTGATAAGCAGCTGAAATCCATCAAGGGTTAAATTGGCAACTGCCATAAACTGAGTACCGATATACGTCATTATTGCATCAGGTAACGGTAATAACATCATCAGTAAATTTAATACCAATGCCATGATACTTAAGGGAATAACCAAAATACTGAACCATGGCACCATCAATAAATTAACCCATATACTGTTAATCGATACGGTACCGAACAACAAGGCTTGAATTACCCCAAGTCCAACGGCTAATCGCCATTGAATTGACCAAAACCGTTTAAAGAAGCTCACTACTTGCCAGAGGTAGTGACGAGACTTCATGTTGAGCGAATGAACATATGACGAATTTTCTTCTGAGGATGGTGTCACTTCAGTTTTGCTATTTTCAACGTCTTTATCTTGAGTTGCGTTATCTTGAATTGCATTAACTTTAGTTTCATTTACTTTAGTTTCGTTAGCTCCAATCCCACTATTTATATTTCGTGCGTTAGCCTGCGAATATTCAAGAGTAAATAGTATGATGACTAACGCACTAAACGATAACCAGAAACCTGCGCTTAAGCTTGCAAATGGATCGATTATCAAAACGGCAAATAACGCCCACATAAGTCGCTGCCATGGCGATGAATATTGATTCACAATAGTAAGCACCACCAGCATAAGTAACATGACGAATGCACGCTGAGTTGAAATAGCAAATCCAGCTAGATAGCCATACTCTGCTGTCACTAACACAGCGAACACCAAAGCCATCAATACATTTCGTCTGCTGTTTGTGGGAAAAATACGTTGCAACCCAAACCGAGATAAAAACCAAAACAAGCCAAATACAACTGATAAGTGCAAACCTGATATTGCGACTAAATGCCCTGTCCCTGTTTGCCTTAATTGCTGCCATTGTTGTGGTGTTAATGCTGATTTATCACCAAATAATAAGGCTCTTAAGATAGCCCCATTAGATAAGCGCTGTAATATTGGCGTCATCTTATCAATGATGATTTGTCGTATTGGCGCGTCATAATGAAGAAGTTTTGCTTGTTTGACTCGCCCTTTAGCGACAATATGGCGGCTTAGTAAATATTTTTGTTGATTAAACCCGCCTTGATTCAATGGGCTGGTTATTGGCTTCATACGTGCTGTAAACTGCCAAATCTGCCCCACTTTTACCTCAGGCGGTTGTTGCCAAGTGAGTCTATAATAAGATTGATAAAAGGCTTTATGTTCAGAAATTAACCGAATGTCGAAACTTATCCAGTCGCTGTTTGTGCTAACTAGTGATACTATCTCTGCCTTGAATTGTTTTTGAACAGGCATTTCAGATTCGTGTGAAGAAAATAGTGAATTAAAACAAAAAGAAACTAATAAAACCCCGCTAAGTGTCCCACTGATGAATGGCCATTTATTGAGGGTGGATAAAACGACAATCAGAATGATAGACGCCATCCATATAGGAAGTAAGCTTGGCAATAAATTGCTAAAGAGCATACTGGCGCAAAAACCATAAATGAATCGATTTATCATTGATTAATTAAAGACAGTAATCGCGTATATGCCAAAAAAATTATTCCAAAAATTTATGCCGAAGCCTGAAACCTTACGTAATCACAAGTATTTACGTGTTTTCGGTAATTTACTAGATAAGCCTAACTTGTGGAGTTTAAATCGTAAATCGGCTCCAGGTTCATTTGCGATAGGTCTATTTGTTGCTTGGCTTCCTGTCCCATTTCAAATGGTCATTGCTGCTGGCATGGCTATATTTTTTAACGTCAATATTCCATTGGCCGTTGCACTTGTATGGTTAACAAACCCAATCACAATGCCGTTTATGTTTTATGCCGCCTATTTGTTAGGTGCTAAAATATTAGGTATGGATACCGCTGACTTTGCATTTGAAGCCAGTTGGCAATGGATAGAAAGCTCAATTGGCACCATTGGCCCACCTTTCCTACTAGGATGTGTAGCACTAGGGCTTATTTTTGCATTTATCAGTTTCTTTGTGATTAAAAGCCTTTGGAAGTACTCAGTACTCTTTAAATGGAAAAGCCGAAAGTAATTCATTAGCCCCATTAAACAATCCAACAAAAAAGTCAGCTTATTAGCTGACTTTTAATTTGTATATAGCTCACTTTTATCGTAAATAAAGCCCTATCCCTCATCTAAGTGATTAAGCTTTCGATAACCCAATACCAGCAAATGAATACTCAATAAACCCGTAAATGCCCCGCAAAAGAACATCATTGCAATAGACTCAACAGATGAAATATCATCCTTATACAAGAACCACCAAAGCGGCCACCCCAGCAGCGATAAAACAGTTAATTGCCACATACAAGACTTACAGCGGCCAATTTTTTGTTTAAAAATAGAGTCCTGACAATCATCGCAAGACATTGACGCCTTCCTTCACTTTTGCCTTGTATTCACTATTAAGCATGGCAAAAAAACATTCATCGCCCCATCGACCTTTAAAAAAAATGTTTTGCAAATAATGGCCTTCTTTTCTAAATCCTAATTTTAGCAACAAAGCCATTGAAGCAAAGTTTTCAGCATCTGTTGTAGCAACGATTCGATGCTTATTTAACGAATTAAACAAAAACTCGATCACTGCAGATACCGCTTCATACGCAACCCCTTGTTGTTGATAATCTTTAGCAATCGTAAAACCTATTTCCATTTGCTGTTCATCAATAAAATGCAATGCTATATCACCCATAATCTGATCCGTTCGATTATCAGCAATCGCCAATTGAAACCATAAACCAGGCTCACCAAATTGTTGATAATCCATTTGATCAAACAAATTTTGAGCTTGTTCAAGGCTATAATCACTCCAGCTTTGGTATTGAGCAATCTGTGGGTCGGCTCTATATTCCGTAAATGATACTAAATCGCCCACTTCAAACGCACGAATACTAAGACGCTGCGTTGTTAATTGATTATCCATTTTCGCCTCATTTTCGCCTCAAGATGTGAGTAAACTACTTTTTAATTCTAGCCACCAAGAAATCCACAGCCGCTTTGACTTTCGGCACATGGTAGCGCTGTTTTTGATAGATGAGATAAACACCAAAGTCAGCGCTTTGAGTTGCTGATAGTGGCGGTTCAAAATTTAACTCTACTAACTCGCCTCTTTCTAAAAAAGGACTGAGTACCCAACGAGGCATCATCACTATACCATCGTGGTTTTTGGCTTTTTCTATTAGCCACTCCCCTACGTTACTGATCGCAGCTGCAGGAGCTGAGACATCCTGCCATTGACCATCAATATAACTTAGCCAAGGTACTCTGCCATTAGGTGAACGGTAATATAAACCTTTATGGTTTGATAATTGATTAGGGTGAGTTGGCCTGCCCATTTTTTGTAAATATTGCTCGGTTGCTGCTGGGATAAACTGATTGTCCATCAGCCTTATTGCCATCACTCTATCGTTGGGAGCGTAACCCCCTCTTATAGCAATATCGACATCATCACGGCCAACTGAAGACAACTCATCGCTTAATTCAATATCAAGGATAACCTTAGGATATAACCGTGAAAACTCTTCCATTAGCGGGATTAACACTTCTCGGCCAATTCCCACCATCGCGCTTATTCGCAGCTTTCCCATAGGCTCGGTCTGATAACTTCTCACCGCTTCATTACTTTGTTCTAACTGGTTCAGTAACTCTGACACTTGCTGGTAATATTCAGCGCCAATCTCAGTTAAGTTCACTGCCCTTGTTGAGCGTTTTAATAAAGTTGCCCCAAGGCTTTTTTCTAAATCAGCCACACGCCTTGAAAGCGATGAAGCGGGAACCGAAAACACCTTAGCAGCTTGAGTGAAACTGCCAAGTTCGACCACTTTCACAAAGTATTTAAGCGCTCTTAATTGATCCATAACTCAACCATTATTGTCTTAAAAGCAATAAAGAATCGCTTTTTAGCCACTATATCTTATAAAAAAGAAAAGGAATAATAACTTCATTAACTATAAATACCTTTTCCAATTAATAAGGATTTTCAATGACCACTTTTACCGCTATTAATCTTGTAAAACGCCCACAAGGCGGACCGATTACTGCTGATATTTTTGAAATCGTCCAAAAACCTATGCCTGTGGTAAAGCCAGGTCAATTGCTGATTAAACAGAATTTTATGTCGCTAGACCCAGCGATGTTCGGTTGGATGCAACCCGATACCGACAGTTATATTCCTCCTGTAAATCTTGGCGATGTCATGCGCAGTAGCGGCGTAGGCGAAGTGGTTGAAAGTAATCATCCAGACTTTAAAGCCGGCGATCGCGTGATGGGCATGATGGGTTGGCAAGAGTTCTTTTTAACTGACGGCAAAGGCATCAATAAAATTGATGCACCGTTACCTGATGAAGCCATTTTATCTGTTTTCGCATTGCCAGGCCTAACCGCCACTCAAGGACTATTTAACGTCGGTAAGCCAAAAGCTGGCGAAACCATCATAGTAACCGGAGCTGCAGGTTCTGTAGGTTCAATTGTGGGTCAACTGGCTAAAGCAGATGGTTTACATGTTATTGGTGTTGTTGGCAGTGATGAAAAAGCAGATTGGATTGTAAACGAGCTAGGTTTTGACTCTGCCATTAATTATAAAACTGCAGATTTAGAAGCTGAGTTAGACAGACTCGCGCCACAAGGCATCGATTTATTTTTTGAAAATACTGCAGGTCCAATTCAAAGTCTAATTGTCGACAGAATGAATCCACACGGAAGAGTGATGGTATGCGGCTTAATTGCTGATTACAGCAAGCAAACACCCGCTCCAGGACCAAGTTGGATGAATATTCTTAAAAGACGTATCACCGTTCAAGGTTTTACTATGCCTGATCACTTTGGTGAAGTGCCAAGCCTATTAGAAAAACTGACTCCCTATGTACTGCAAGGGAAAATCAAACATCGCTCGCATGTACTTGAGGGGCTTGAGTCTTCTATTAATGGCTTAAACCTGTTCTTTACCGGTGACAATAAAGGTAAGTTAATGGTTAAGCTTTAATCATTGCAGAATTATTCAATACTTCTTATTGAGCAACATAAACGTAAAACCGCACTAAAGAGATTTAGTGCGGTTTTTGATTAAAAGCGGGTTCACTTTGATTAAGCACTCTGATTAAGCACTCTTATCAAGGGCTTTTGTTAAGAGCTTTGATTGAGAGCTTTGATTTAGTGCTTATATTCAATAGTTGATTAAGCACTTTGATAAACAACCTTAATTGAGGATTTTGATTTATTTTTAAAATTGGATAACTAAAAAACTTAAAACAACTCAAAACAACGACCCGGGTTGCTTCAAAAAAGCAATTTCAGCATCAGTAGATTCACGCCCTAAAATTTGATTTCTATGTGGATAGCGACCGTATTTTTCGATAATTTCATAGTGTTTAATTTCAAACTGGTAATTTGACTCCAGTCCATCTTGATTAAACAGGATTAAAGCTTGCTGATGGACAATCATCGACTCACTGTGCATAAAAGGCATATATAAAAAACTACGCTCGATGGGCGACAACTGTTTATCTTGGCTTTGAGCTACCGCCTCTTGGGCTAACGCCAATGCTAGAGGATCTGATTGAAATGCTTTAGGTGAATACCTAAAAATATTTCGAGAGAACTGATCTAAAACAATCACCTCAGCAAGTCGACCTAAAGGAGAGCTCCGCCATTCATAGAGTTCACCAGCCATTGATTTGCTATGTAAGCTAGCAAATTTAGTCATGATTACTCGGTCATGATTACGCGGTCATGATTAGCATCCTTTTTAAACCACATAGCTTTATCTATTTCTTCGAACCAAAATGAAATCACTTGATGATAATCATTCATCGCTTACCTCAATTTACTTGCCTATATTCAGTAACTTTATAATAGTATGCTAGATTTAAAATAAGCGTTAACCTTTATCAATCATGGAACATATATGGCAGACACCCCTCAATCTTCTCCTGATGCCATAAGAAACGATCCATTGATTAAAAAAGTGATCGAGCGCGCGCCATCCAATATCGCAGCCAGTTTTACCGATGAGCAATTAAAAGCGATTAAAATGTCATTAGGCCCAAATACCTGGGGCGGTCACTTTATCGATAGTCGTGGCACCTTTAAATTCCCGTTCATTAAATGGCGCTTCTATTACGTATTTCTACTAGGTAAAAACAAACGAGCTTATACAAGGCGAGAAAAGAACATGTCAATGTTGATGATGTTTGCCACCGTCGGCGGATTTATACTCATCAGCATGCTATTTGGATTACTGATGCTTTACCTGTTGAAGTCAGCACTGGGAATCGATTTATTTCCAGATACGTCGTTAGGCATTTGGGATAGTGTTAAAAGTTACTTTGACTAAGGTGTTTGGTTTTAATTCAAGTGGATAATTTGAACTCTATTAGTGGTGAGTTTTGAGTTGTGAGGCAGTAACGCAAATTAAGGTGTGAGCAATGCTGCCAGCTTACTTAAGCCATTGTGCTAAAAACTAAAATTACACAAAGTGAGTGCGCAAAGAGTTGTTAATCACGCTTAAATTTCTCATTAGTTAACCCTTCGCACAAACAATTATACTCTGACTAATAAGGATAGGCCGCGCGCAGCAATTCCTTATCCTTAATACTTAGGCAAATTTACCACTCCGGCTCAGGATATTGCTCTGGCTTAACACCAGCTTCTTTTACTAATCTAGGATATTCTTCCCCATCTACGAATGGCTTAGGTTTACTGCGAGATTTAGATACCTGAAATATCCAGTCATCACCATAGTCGAACCAGTAAAATAGTTTTTTACCTTTCGGCAGTGGAAATAAACCATATAACTCAGTATCGAGAGAGTTTGTGCGGTCATCGAACGATTCTCGACTCGAACCAAACTCTCGACGAGAAATGAAAAATTGAGATAAGTGCTCATTATCAAAACCGACCGCATTAAGAATGATCTCATTCAGTTCACGTAATGATGTATTTTGCGATAACTCTATTTCACAACTCCAGTCTTCATAAGCATAAAAGCCTGAAACTAGGCTGGCTTTAATTGATATGTACATACTTTCCTCATTTGCCTAACCGCCCATTTAAGGGGCTGATAATCGTTTGTTAAAATGTGTAGCGAAGCGAAACCGAGCAAAGTGGTAGCACTCTCGCTTCAAATTCTCGTTAGGCGTTCTAAATAAACAACCCTGTGCGAAGCCGCATGCAGTGTGATGTGGGAACTGGGGGCTAGATACCTCCGGCCACCAGATTAACAGCCGTATTAACGCTCGACTTTAATCCCATGGTAGTTTTGGCAACCTTTTGAGAGCCTTAATATAGCGAGCTTCATCATAAGGCTTACCTTCCTTTAAAGTGCCAAATATTTCAACACTAACAGCACACCCAATAAGATTCATCGACTTTTCTTCTGAAAAACCTTCAGAAAGTAAACGGTTCAACGCCTCTTTTACTTGTGGTGGATTATTATCATTAAGCTGATTACTCACGATTTCCATCATCAAAGCATGGAGACTAGCTTTACTTTCTTCTTCCATAAAGAGCACCTATTTATCTAGTAATTAGCGGTTAACGTGAATCAGGCGCCGCAGAAGGTGGTCGCCTGCATTCACTTGTTATGCTGCTGATTCCTTAATACGTGAGGAAACAATGAATACTAAGGCTAGAATTATAACTATGCTGTCCAGTATTACTGCAGGTGCCACTACATTCAAGAATGCTTGACCATAAATTAATATGAGCGTGACAAAGACTGCCTTACTTATTGTTGCTATGGAAATGCAAAAGACACGGTATGTTTCATTAAGCGCACCACAGATAAGGATAATACCGACAAGTCCAACTAGTGCTGACCAGCTACGAATGAGCAAGGTTTCTAAAACACCTTCAAAAGATGCTCCAAACATTGACTCAATAGCCTCCTGAGGGGCAAATAGACCGTAGAACATAGTTGCAGTCATTCCCCCAGAGAGCAGCATTACCCACTTGATATTGTTTATTATAAAATTCATATCACACTCCGTGTGTTTGGTATGGATAGTTACTCTGATTATGCTTAGCGGCAACAGCGGCAGACTTGTAGCGGCAAAGCCGCGGAAAAGCAGTCCAGCGCAAACAGTGCGCGATGCTGCTTGGCCTTGTTAACCAAAACTAACATGCCACCCATGAATAATTAACATGCCACCCATAAATAATTAACATGCCACCCATAATTAATAAAAGCAACACGACTCATTTCGATGTCTTACTTGATACTGATATTAAGCCGGACGAACCATCCAACTTCACTGCTGATATGCAAAAATAAGCGCTAACTTTGTCGTATCTATTATTCTATGAATTTAACACAGCAGAAAAGCCTGATAACTATCAAGCGTAAAATATGAAGTGATTAAATCAGAGAGGTGGTGCTAGGCGCTCAGCCATTTTTGGCAGTTAGCTGCGCTTTGTCGTCGTTTACGGTCGACATGTTCACAATATTCAGTCAGCGCTGGCAGTGAGCCAACCGCGCCTTTAAATAATGCCTCAAACTCTGTAGTGATTTTTAACCAGTTTTCAGCGGGAATATTCAGTCGATTAAGAATGTGCTGGCTACTCATACTTATCGCGCCACGCTTGTCATCTCGAATAATGCGTCCTGTATCCTCAACAAGTACGATGTAGTCTTTCACACTGTACATTAACCCGTTAGGCATGTTCTTACGTTCATTACCCACAAATGGCAATAATTCAGCAGGTTGCTCACCTTTGATTGCTGAGTTTATTCGGCGTTGAATACTGGTGTAATCTGACGTTTCGGGAGTCGTCGCCATTTGGGCTCGAACAGGGTTTAAATCCACGTAGGCCATACAAGCTAATACAGCAGCCTCATCAAGCAGTGCTTGGGACTTAAACCGCCCTTCCCAAAATCGACCGGTACATTTATCTTCTTTATTCGCCATGCGAGCAATGGGCTCACTGAGTGAGCGCATAAACCAGCTGATATCAATTAAACGTTGCCTGTACTGGCTTATACTGTCATTCACTGTCTTTAATTCAAATTCATTTAGGTCTTCACCTTTAATAAATTTGTGAGTTAACAACGTCCCTTTAAAACCCTTATGCCACTGAAGCAGCACCTCTTTATCTGTCCAGAGCTTCGCTTTATCAGCATCAACTTTTAACACCACATGTAAATGGTTACTCATCACTGCATAAGCACAAATATCAATCGCAAAAATGGTTGCCAATTCTACAATACGTGAATCAACCCACTCTCGGCGATGTTCAAAGTTCTCACCTGTCGATTTATCAAAGCCACACAAAAAGGCCTTACGTACCACACGCGAACAACAGTGATAGTAAGGTGTATCTTCTAAACTCACGAGGGTTTGTCTTGGTCTAGCCATCTTCAAATACCATTTTTAAAGGGTAAATAAAGCCTAGTTTAGTGTTAGATATTTAACCAGCTAAAATGGGTGGCCATGTTATTAGGTGTAATCTGACGCTTCAGGAGTCGCTGCCATTTGAGCGCGAATAGGGTTCAAATCCACATAGGCCATACAGGCTAATACAGCTGCTTCATCCAATAATGCCTGAGATTTAAACCTCCCTTCCCAAAACCGACCGGTACATTTATCTTCTTTATTCGCCATTCTAGCAATGGGCTCACTGAGTGAACGCATAAACCAACTGATATCAATTAACCGGTGTCTGTACTGGGTTATACTGTCATTCACTGTCTTTAATTCAAATTCATTAAGGTCTTCACCTTTAATAAATTTGTGAGTTAACAAGGTCCCTTTAAAGCCCTTATGCCACTGAACCAGTACTTCTTTATCTGTCCAGAGCTTCGCTTTATCAGCATCAACTTTCAACACCACATGTAAATGATTGCTCATCACTGCATAAGCACAAATATCAATCGCAAAAATGGTCGCCAATTCTACAATACGTGAATCAACCCACTCTCGGCGATGCTCAAAGTTCTCACCTGTCGATTTATCAAAGCCACACAAAAACGCCTTACGTACCACACGAGAACAACAGTGGTAGTAAGGCGTGTCTTCTAAGCTCACGAGGGTTTGTCTTGGTCTAGCCATCTTCAAATACCATTTTGAAAGGGTAAATAAAGCCTAGTTCAGTGTTGAATATTTAACCAGCTAAAATGGGTGACCATGTTATTATGGCTAAAGTCTGGCGGACTAGATTGCTGAAAAAGCTTTCCGTTGAGCTAAATGGCAAGTTACCTAACGCTATCCCCACAAAATGGGTGGTTGACTGCCAACATGTTGGCAGAGGGTTACCCGCACTGAAGTACCTCTCATGCTACCTTTATCGTGGCGTACTGCCTGACAAAAGCATCATCAGTGAAGTTGATGGTCAAATCAGTTTCGAGTATCAAAATAGCCAAACCAACAGCACAGAGATACGCACTTTACCTACTACCCAATTTTTATGGTTAGTGCTGCAACATGTGCTGCCTAAAGGCTTAAGACGTAGCAGAGACTCTTAACAATGAAAGTGGTTTGTTGCGAGGCAATACTGCCAAGCTGCGACAACGAATACGATTAATGCTTGCCGTTGCTGGTGTGAAGTTGATGCCGTTCGAAAACATCACCCAAACCCAAGCCATACGACCTTGCCCTTGCTGCCAACAGCCGATGACATTTATAGGGGGGCATACGCGACCGACAAGCTTAATTAGGCAAAACAAAACGTGGCCTAACGCCACAGTTTAAGCCTAAAGGTGATAAAGCCTGCACGGTAAAATGTAGAGTAATGAAAGTATAAGGAGGTGGTAAGACATTGATATATTAGTGTAAATGAATTAGCCCATGAGGCTAAGGGATCACTACGGCCGCGAGTAAAATTAGCGGCACTGGCACACACCTTAAAAGCGTAAGTTCTTACGCCGATATTTACTATATAAAGGTATCACTCAGGCTTGTTCAACACTTGGGATAAGGACGCGGCTGCGCGCGGCCTATCCTTATTTGTTATGTGTCAAGGACAACGAACAGCCCATCGCTGGCTGTTCAAAAGCACTCCGTTCGGTGCAATACAATTGTTAAATTTGTCGTCACATTTTTGTTCATAAGGTGGTAGTGAGTCTGAACTGTGGAATGTAGCGCAGTCGTATACAATTCGTTGCGAGTTACCTATTACAATGTCTCTAGATGCGGAGAACGACGCTATGCATTTTGGATCATTGGAACAAACATCCAAGCAAGTATTACCTGATGAACTAACAAGTTCGTCTTCGAGAGATATAACTGTCTTATTGGCTGCAAAGCTGTTCTCAAGCCTCCAATAGTACAGCTGATCAAATGAGTTTAGCTCAAGGGTTAGTGGTCCATTGTTCGGTTCGAAATCACAACTCACTCCGCGCCCTGTGCCGTCATCAAGCATGACCGTGAGTTGTTTAAGCGTGCCAGTCGGGATAGTATGAGTCGCTGACGGGCAACCTTCTGGATACTGCCCAAGATTTGCCAGAGCTTCGCATATGTGCTGATGATTCAATTCAACTGCCACGTTCTGGCTCGCGCTGTTTGACACTACTGGCGAACAATCATTCACATCGAACACGTTGTCACCGTTAATATCTTCACTTGCATCATCTACCCGATCTTCATTTAAATCCCAACAATTGATTCCTGCAGGACCAGTAGGACCAGTAGGACCAGTAGGACCAGTAGGACCAGTAGGACCAGTAGGACCAGTATTACCGTTATCACCTTCTAAAAGGCAACCCGTTAATAACCAAGTCAATCCAATAATCAATGTTAATCGCCGCATTCTGGGCCCCCGTTCTTTTATGTTTTCGATAGTTATGCAGTATGAGTTTAGATGAAAAAACACATAACAGCTTAATCAACGGCGCATCATTTAATGTCGGCCGTTTAAGTTATTGATTAATAAAATCCTACATTTTCTATCTTATTGATGTAAAGCACTTTAAATTTTCACAATGGCAAAACAAAGCGTGCAAAATGGATTTTAAAAATATTTCTCAAATTTCATCCTGAAAAATATCAATATAATAAATACCTTACAAAAAAGTAGCCATAATTACACCTGCAACTTATGGATGATTCTTGACCGACTAATTCAAGGAGCTGTCAAAGAACAGCCATAAATCAGCCCAAACCACTACAACTGTACAAATATACAGTTATAAATAAAAGTGGGCAAAATTTGATAACAAGTGCTCATGTCATTGAATAGATTTGTCCAAGGGGTTTGAACTTGATTGGAAACACAGTTCATGATCGTTATAAGGCAGGTAAATCATCATGAGCTTACACATACGATAACTTTCTCATTTATCGTATGTGTAATGCCTATTGAGGAGTTAAGCTTTAACGCCCTGCAAGTGCTGATGCCGGGGCAATTTTTGTGGCTTTATAGGCTGGATAGATTGTGGCGAGTAAGCTCATGACAAGCCCCATTGCCACAACAACAACCACATCTTGTTGTTGTAGTTCAGACGGTAAAAAGTCAATGAAGTAGATATCAGAAGCCAATAATTGAATCCCAAAGGTTTGCTCAACAAAACTGGCTATTGAGCTTAAATTGGTCGCCAAAAGGACGCCAATCAATGCGCCGATGCTGCAGCCTAATAAACCGTTTAAACCACCTTGCATAATAAAAATGGTCATCACGGCGCCACGTTTTAGACCCATGGTCATTAATATTGCAATTTCAGCGCTTTTGTCTCTTACTGCCATCACAAGTGTCGAGACGATATTAAAACACGCCACGGCAATAACAAGGGCTAACACAAGGTACATAACCATTCTAACAAGTTGAATATCTTGATATAAATGGCCTTGAGAACGAGTCCAGTTATTTAAATGCAAATACTGACTTTGTGCATAACCTAAGTCGCGAGTCACTCTCGGCGCACTAAATACGTTATTAACTGTAATTCTTAATCCGGTTGCTGAGCCTTGAGGAATGTTAAGCACTTTAGCAAGGTATGACATCGACACATAAGCTTGAGTAGATTCAATCTCACCGCCTAAATCGTAAACCCCAGCCACAATAAATCGATGACTTTTCGCTGCTGACAATTTATTGGATTGGCTCATATCTGGGGTGTACATAGATAATGTATCGCCCTCTTTCAAACCTAACTTATCGAGTAAACTTCGACCTATGACGATGTTATTGACGGTGTCTGCTAAGGCATTCCAACTGTCAGCAGGCATAAACTCAGCCAAGGTTGAAACCTGTCGCTCAAACTCAGGTTCGATCCCCGTAAGCTCAATACCTTGAAAGCCACCTGGTTTCTGCACCAGTCCTTGCATGCGAATAAAAGGCGCTGTGGCGACTATTTCGGGCATATTTTTAGCGGTTTCAGCAATAGACTGCCAATCATGTAATGGCTCATTCACACTGAGCAATTCACCATGGGAAACGACTCCTAGCAAACGCTGTTCGAGTTCGCGCTCAAAGCCATTCATGGCGGATAGCACTAAAATCAGCACTGCAACCCCAAGGGCAATACCTGCAGTTGAGGCAAATGAAATAAAGCCAATGAATCCATTGGATTGCCTTGCTCGATAAAAACGCCAACCTATTGTCAGTGGCAATAATGATTTCATTAGCTTTTTTCCACTTCAATCGACTCGTTCAACGATTCATTTGATAAGGTTTGTAGCACCCCATCTTTCATGGTCAGTTGTCTATCCATTTTTGCGGCTAACTTGTAATCATGGGTTACCACAACAAATGCAGTCCCTAACTGTTGCGCCAATTCACGGATTAATTGATAAACACTGTCGCCGCTATTGGCATCTAAGTTACCCGTCGGCTCATCGGCAAGGACAAGTTTGGGTTTATTAATTAGCGCTCTCGCAATCGCGACACGCTGACGCTCACCACCAGACAGTTGTGCTGGAATATGTTGCAAGCGATGCCCAAGTCCGACTCTTTCAAGTAATTCAGTCGCTTCTTTCAAGGTTTGCTTTTTATCTCGACCTTGAATAAATGCTGGCATCGCCACATTCTCAAGTGCTGAAAACTCAGGTAACAAGTGATGGAATTGATATATAAAACCTAAATCTTGATTACGAATTTCAGCCTGACGAGTGGCGCTTAATTGATACAGGTTTTCGCCATCCAGTAACACTTCACCAGAAGTAGGAATATCTAACGTTCCCATAATATGTAGCAAGGTACTTTTACCTGAACCTGAACTCCCCACAATGGCTAATTGCTCACCTTTAAACACATTTAAGTCTACATTTGCGAGGACTTTAGTGGTGGTTTCGCCATCGTGAAACTGTTTACTTACATTGCTCACTTGCAATATCACAGGACGTTCATTATTCATTATTCATATCTCAATGCGGTTGCAGGCTGAACTCGAGCAGCGGTTAATGCAGGGTAAATAGTAGCAATCAAGGTCATTGCCAATGTGCCCACAACGATAATAGCAATCTGGGTGCCGGATATTGCCACAGGTAACATTTGACCCGTGCCAAGGACAGAAATACCCAAAACGCCCAAAATAAGGTTCAAATTCAGGGTAATGGTGACTCCAGCCAATGCGCCCAATGCTAAACCAATAATGGCGTTAAGCGAGCCTTGAACGATGAAAATGTTCATCACAGCCTGAGTTGTTAGCCCTTGGGTTTTTAGTACTGCCACGTCGGTGGTTTTATCAATAACCATCATGACTAAGGCCGACACAATATTAAATGCCGCTACCGCAACAATCAGCGATAACATCAGCGACATCATGTTTTTTTCCATTTTAACCGCGGCAAATAAATGACCAAAATCATCGCGCCAATCTCGTGTGGTGATATCAATGTCTTGCTGCTTAAGCTGAGCTTTTATGGTTTCACCCATTTGCGGAGCAGAAAAAGGATCGGCTAAATACACTCTAAGTTCGTTAATGTCACTTGGCTTTAAGCGCATTAACCGTCTGGCATCTTGATAATGGATATAAGCTAACGCAGAGTCGACCTGCGAGCCCATTTCAAACACGCCAGCAACGGTAAACTTACGCTGACTTGGCACAGGGCCGAGTGGCGAATACACCACACCATCGCCGCTCAGTAGCCTGACTCTGTCACCAATATTGATGGATAGCTTTCTCGCTAATTCACTGCCAAGTACAATATTGTAACTACCGGGAGTCAGCTGCTCGAACGCACTGGAATAGGTATTGGCGACAATGGCCGACAAGTTTTGTTCATATTCAGGGAATACACCATAAACTTGCACAGCACTGATATTTTGACTGGATTGCACCATGGCTTGGGTTGTGACAGTTGGCGCTAAGCCATGTATTTGCGACTGCTCTGTTAAATATTGGGTTTGCTGCTGCCAGTCACTAAACCCTGTTTCATTCACTAACGTCAATTGCGGAACCGCGCCTAAAATACGATCTTTAAGCTGGCCTTCTAAGCCATTCATCACTGAACTGACGATGATCAACGCAGCAACGCCTAGAAAAATGCCAGAAACAGCGAAAAAAGTAATGAAAGATGCAAAAGCATTGGCCTTTCTTGTGCGCCAATAGCGGTAACCAATAAATAATGAAAACCGAAAGTTCATAAAGAAAAATGCATCCCTGGTGTAATTTGAATTAAAAAGTCGTTTATTAGAATAAAAAACAGCCATTTAATTAAGCAAGCGGGCTAAAACTTGCTAAATGATAAAGATGAGCATGATAATAGGGGTATTAGTTTGATAAATAAAGAGGCAAACCTTGATCACTGAATCCAATGCATATTTTACTGTGCCTCATCAATTTAATGTCTATTTAGAAACCTGGCCTGAATCAAAAGGTATCCCGACAGAAGAAGACTTACGCTCAATGCAATCTGTTGGCTTAAAACTGCTTTCTGAAGTCAAAGAGCTTGAATCAAGCTGCCTATTACAGCTGCGCAGTTTAGATAACGACGCTAAAGCTGTGGTCGACTTCCTCAAGCTTCAATCCCGTAAAGTCGATTTAGTGTTACATCATGTTTTGGAAAAAGAAGTCCAAACGGGTGAGAGGTTCAGCGGTACTCATTTTGGCGGAAGCGGTATTAACTTAAGCTCTGACACTCCCCTTAACGTTGGTGATTATTATAAAACCTCCATTTATATCAGCAGTGAATTAGTGGCCATATTATGTTTATGTCAAGTCACTCAATGTCAGAAAGTCGACCACGGTGCTGCTCTAATTGAAGAAAGTCAAAGTGATAGTAAAAGTCACACTAATCTATTCAATATCAGCCTCGAATTTAGCCAAATTTTAGATGCCGATGTTGAGCAACTCGTGAAAGCCAGCTTAAATGTGCAACAAAAAATGCTTAAAATGCGTAAACAAAGCCGTCAACAAGCAGCTGACTAACGAATAATTCCTGCAACTTAGCTTATGCTCGCTTATAATAGCTGCCATCATTAAAGGCAGCGTGGAAGCTTGCCTTAGTTAAGACCAGTTAAGACCAGTTAAGTCATTTTTTATATGTTCGATATAAAAAACTTTAGCTGGATAAACTACACATTTATAGAAGCCAACTTAATAATTCAATGAAGAATTTTAGCGTTTTAACACCGCCTAGTGTCAAAAAAGGCCAACAATTTCAGACCTTATCGACTTTAGGTGGCGTGTCGCAAGCCATAACGCTTGCTAGCCTCATCACCCAGCATTCTGGTACCAGTTTAATTGTCACCAGTGATACGCCAAGTGCATTACAGCTGGAAGTTGAATTGGCTTATCTATTATCTCAGTCTGATGTAAATGTGTGTTTATTTCCCGATAGAGAAACGCTGCCATACGACAGCTTCTCGCCGCATCAAGATTTGATTTCCCAGCGATTAGAAACGTTAGCGCAAATGAGCCAAAGCCAGCACAATGTCATTATTGTGCCGGTGAATACCTTAATGGTGAAGTTGCCGCCTAAATCATTTTTAACCGCTAATGTTATGCTGCTTAAAAAAGGCGACACATACAGCCTGCAGCAAGTCCGTCAGCATTTGACAGACACAGGTTATTACCTTGTTGACCAAGTTTATGAGCACGGCGAGTTTGCGATTCGTGGCTCAATTATGGATATCTTCCTGACGGGTTCTGATCAACCGTTACGCATCGAACTATTCGATGATGAAGTTGAGTCTATTCGCTATTTTGATGTCGATAGTCAGCGTTCGAAACAAGAAGTTGATGCAGTACGTATGTTACCTGCAAAAGAGTTCCCAACAGACGCTGCAGGTATTGAAGGCTTTAGGCAACGTTATCGCCGCCGCTTTGAAGTCATTTCCAAAGAAGCTGAATCCGTTTACCAGCTGGTGAGCCGTAATTTAATGCCAGCAGGCATTGAAAATTATCTGCCGCTATTTTTTGATGACTCTGCTAATTTATTTGATTACTTACCTGATAATACTCAGCTCATCACCTTGGGCGATATTGAACAAGCGAGTCAAAATCATCTAAATGAAATCAATGCTCGTTATGAAGACCGCCGTGTCGATCCCTTAAGACCACTGCTTGCGCCGCAAGAGTTGTACTTACTGATTGATGAACTGTTTGCCCAGTTTAAAAATTACCAGCGTTCTCAGTTTGCTTTAAATAGCGAAAATGCTGCTAAAGCGCAGCTCGCCAATGTGTCTGCGCTGCCAGACATTAATGCCAACCACAAATTAAAGCAGCCACTGATTAATTTGCAGGAGTACAGCGAAACACATAAACAATTGGTGTTTTGTGCAGAATCTGAAGGCCGCCGTGAAGCGTTAATCGAGCTCTTAGCCAAAATTGGCCTGAAACCTAAGCTGTTTAATCACCTTGATGAATACTTAAACGCCAAAACGGCCAAAGACAGTATTGGCCTTGTAGTATCACCGCTTTCCCGTGGTTGTGTCCTACATGACACGCCTAAAGGTGAAGTCAGCATAATTTGCGAAACCGAATTATTTGGCCAGCGCATTTCTCAGCAGCGCCGCCGTGAAAAGCAAAAGCAAGTTAGCTCAGATGTATTAGTTAAAAACCTTGCTGAGCTTAAAGTCGGTGAACCTATTGTTCATCTTGAGCATGGCGTCGCACTTTATAATGGCCTAGTCACCCTCGATACGGGTGGCTTAGTCGCGGAGTATTTACAGCTTGAATATACTGGCGGCGATAAACTGTATGTACCGGTTTCATCATTACATTTAATCAGTCGTTACAGTGTTGGCGCAGATGAAACGCCAAGTTTAAATAAGCTCGGCAATGAGACGTGGGCAAAAGCCAAGAAAAAAGCCATTGAAAAAATTCGTGATGTGGCCGCTGAATTACTCGATGTATACGCTCGCAGACAAGCCCGCCCTGGTGATGCGATGAAAATTGAAGCTGAGGAATATGCTCAATTTTCCCAAAGCTTCCCATTTGAAGAAACCGTTGACCAAGAAACTGCTATTGAAGCCGTACTTACCGATATGCAAACACCCATGGCAATGGACAGATTAGTTTGTGGTGATGTGGGCTTTGGTAAAACGGAAGTCGCCATGCGCGCCGCGTTTGTAGCGGTGAATGCGGGTAAACAAGTGGTAGTGTTAGTACCAACCACCCTACTTGCTCAGCAGCATTATGAAAACTTTAAAGACCGTTTTGCTGATTGGCCTGTGGTCATAGAGGTCATGTCACGCTTTCGCTCAGTAAAAGAGCAAAATGGCGTACTACAACAGTTATCAGAAGGCAAAGTGGATATCGTTATCGGTACTCACAAGCTGCTTCAAGCCGAAGCCAACTTCGATAACTTAGGTTTACTGGTGATTGATGAAGAACACCGCTTTGGGGTACGTCAAAAGGAAAAAATCAAAGCACTACGCGCGAATGTCGATATTCTGACTTTAACCGCCACCCCAATTCCACGTACCTTGAACATGGCGATGTCAGGCATGCGTGATTTATCGATTATCGCGACACCACCCGCTAAACGCTTAGCAGTAAAAACCTTTGTTCGCGAATATGATATCGCAACGGTAAGAGAGGCGATTTTACGTGAAATCCTTCGTGGTGGTCAGGTTTACTTTTTACATAACAATGTTGAAACCATTGAAAAGTGTGCCCAAGATATTCGTGAATTATTACCTGAAGCGCGCGTCGTCACAGCCCATGGTCAAATGCGCGAACGTGAGCTTGAAAAAGTCATGTCAGAATTTTACCACCAGCGCTTTAATGTTTTAGTGTGTACCACAATTATTGAAACGGGTATTGATGTCCCAAGTGCTAACACTATTATTATTGACCGTGCTGATAAGTTTGGTTTAGCTCAGCTACATCAATTACGTGGTCGTGTGGGTCGCTCCCATCACCAAGCTTATGCATACTTAATGACGCCGCACCCAAAATTGATGAGTGCAGATGCGCGTAAGCGTCTTGCCGCTATTGATGCTTTAGAAGATTTAGGCGCAGGTTTTATGCTGGCAACGCAGGATTTAGAAATCCGCGGTGCGGGTGAACTGCTTGGTGATGAACAAAGTGGTCATATTTCTAAGATTGGCTTTAGCCTTTACATGGAAATGCTTGAATCAGCGGTTAAAGCATTAAAAGAAGGTAAGGAGCCGTCGCTTGCATATATGCTTAATTCACAATGTGAAGTGGATTTACGCATCCCTGCTCTATTGCCTGATGATTATGTATCCGACGTTAATATGCGCTTGTCTTTATACAAACGTATTGCCAACTGCGAAACGGAAAAAATGCTCGATGAATTGAAAGTCGAGTTCATTGACCGCTTTGGTTTATTGCCAGATCCGACCCGTAACTTGATGGAGCTGACATTATATAAACACCAGGCGACAGCCTTAGGCGCCAGCAAAATTGAAATGCACGCCAAAGGCGGTAGTATCGAATTTAGTGATGACCATAAAATCGATCCTATGTTTATCATTGGTTTATTACAGAGTCAGCCACAAATTTATCGAATGGAAGGCTCAAATAAGTTAAAGTTCACTATGCCTGCAGAAACCAGTAAACAACGTCTAGACTTAATTAAGACTTTACTGGAGCAATTAGCTAAACACCGTATTGGAGAAACTAAATAGTGCTGCGTAACTTTGCTATTTCCATTGCCGCTTTAACAGCGATGACAGTATCAATTAATGCTCAAGCCAAATCATGGTTTGAGGTTGAAGTGTTTGTATTCGAAAGACAGTCAAACAGTCTAGAGCAATGGCAAGAAAATACTGCGCTGCCAGCTAACCGTAAAAATATCGATTTAATTACCCCAATGATCAGCAATGATATTACTGGGGTCGCTTTAGGGCTAACAGGTTGCACATCTACTGATTGGACGAGCAGCGAAGTCGACTGCCAAGATCCATTAGTCAGTGCAAACAAAACAACTTTCCCAAGCCAAGTGCCGTTTTCAATTGCAGCAGAAGAGCCACAAGTGGCATACCTTGAAGAAGGCCCGCTGCTGTTGGCTGAATCTCAAAGCGAATTTGCTGACATTATTAGTACAGTGCGCCGTGAAAAAGATGTCCGCAGTTTACTGCATTTAACGTGGCAACAAGACATGCAGTCGCGCAATCGTGCAAAGCCGATTCGTATCTTTGCAGGTAAAGACTTTTCTGAACAGTTTGATTATGCAGGCCACCCAGTATCTGAAAAAGTAGAAGATGAGTTTTCAACTTTTGACTTCTCTTCTTTTGGTAGTTTTGTTGATGAACCGCAAACCAAGCCTGTGTGGGAGCTAGACGGGAATATCAACATTTACCTCAGTCATTATTTGTTTATTGAAACTAAGCTTGCATTGCGTAAGCCGATTCAAAAACAAACCAACACCAATGATTATTATCAGTACAGTTCTGATACTAATAATGAAAAAGTCATGAGCCCGTTTTTGCAATCTATCCCTATGGTACAAAACCGTCGGGTAAGATCTGGCGAAATTCATTACTTTGATCATCCAAACTTGGGGATCATTATGCAAATCAGAAAAATGGAACAACCGACAACCACTAAACCTGAAGAACTCGCCTTTGACTCAGAAACATCCATTGATGATTCACTTAATGGTTTAGATACTCATTCCCCTAACGTTAATGCGTCTGGAGTTATGGCATCAGGTGAAGGTTCAAACCAAAACCAGCTTAACTAATCTACTAAGGCTAAAACTTAGCAACTAAGCAACTAAGCAACTAGGCAAGGTTGTGATGTTCATGATTTGAGCTTGATACATGAATGATGATTGTTGACTAAAGATAAACCGGTTCATTTTGATAATTTATCAAATTAAGATCCGGTTTTTTATTGGTAGAAATTCAGCACATAAAAAAACAGCTAACCATAGGGTTAGCTGTAGTAAGCAAAAATTTGCAAATAATATGACATTGATATAAATGAATTTAAGTCGCATGTTAAATCCACTTGTATCATTTTGTAACATAGTCATATCATTTTTGCTAACGCTTAGCGTTTAACCGCTCAGCATTTAACCAATTCTCATCGGTTTACTTAAGATGTCACGTGACTCAACGTTATTTAGCTAATATTTGCTTAGCCAGCATTTGCGCTTTTTCCCAACGTTCAGTTGAACCAAGCCCTATCATGACTTGCGCCATATCTGCTTTAAGTAGTTTTGCATTATTTTTCGGCGCTGTGGACGGCCAAGTAAAATCACTCAGTAGTGCTTTCACGCCTTCAGGGTCATTACATACCAAAATCATATCGCAGCCTGCAGACAGCGCCGCTTGCGCTCGACCAATATAATCGCCCGCAAATGATGCCCCTTTCATACCCAAGTCATCCGAGAAAATAACCCCATCAAATGCAAGCTCTTGACGTAACACATCTTGAAGCCAGTACGATGAAAAACCAGCAGGATTAGCATCAACTTGCTTGTAAACGACATGAGCAGGCATGACGCCATTTAGCTGTTTTTGGGCCATTAACTGTTTAAAAGGCAAAATGTCATTATTGAAAATATCTTCTTTACTGCGATTGTCTTCAGCCATAGCAACATGGGTATCTGCTTTAACACTGCCATGACCTGGGAAGTGCTTACCCACTGCGGCCATACCCGCTTGATTCATTCCTTCAATAAAACTTGCAGCTAATAAACTAACTTCCTGTGGGTTTGGACTAAAACTGCGCTTGCCAATAACATCACTGATGCCGTTTACATCAAGCACCGGGGCAAAGCTTAAATCAATATCACAAGCCACTAATTCTATCGCCATCAAGAAACCCAGCTCTTTGCTCCAGCGCTGCGCTAAGCTCATATCTCCGTTTGCAGCAGGTAGAATATCTCCCATAGCAGGGACAAGGGTAAACTCATCTCTAAAGCGCTGCACTCGACCACCTTCGTGATCCACCGCGATTAAAAGATCTGGGCGAATAGTACGAACCGACTTAACTAAATCAATCAACTGTGCTTTATTAGAAAAATTGCGGGTAAATAAAATGATCCCCCCAACTTGTGGATGCTGTAATAAAGCAGTTTCTTCATCGCTGACACTGAGTCCAGCTAAATCCATCATTAAATAACTCACGCTAACTCCTATTTATACCGTAACGCTACCAGCTTGATTGTCCATATTACGAAAAAATCGCCATTGTGATCTCGGCTGCAATTACTTCAACTAATCTGAAGCTAATCGCATAAAAAAATCTAATGAACACTCTCATAAAAAGTATGGGATACTCAGTAAAATAACTAAAAAGTTTGCCAAACCGTTAGGTCAATACTGCTTTTAAATCTGTCTGTAATTACTGACTATTATGCAGAGAAACACAAGCTAGAGATACAGTTAACCAAGAATTGTTAATCTAAGTGGAAGCTTTATCAACACCGCGGTAAATGAATAAACGACTATAATAAAAACGACTGAATACTAAGGTTGATAACAATGATTAGCGTATTTGATATGTTCAAAATCGGTATCGGGCCATCGAGCTCCCATACTGTCGGGCCAATGAAAGCGGGAAAGCTGTTTATGCAGCATTTATCTGACCGAGGCCATTTAGCTCAAACAGATGAATTACGTTCAGAATTATTTGGCTCTCTAGGCCAAACAGGTAAAGGCCATGGCACCGGAAAAGCCGTTATTTTAGGCTTGATGGGTGAAGATCCTGATACCGTGGACACTGATGCAATTGACGCTATCCTTGAACAAGTTTCTGCCAATCAAACCTTAATCATTGCTGATGGCCGTTCAGTTAAATTTACCCGTGATAATGGCATTACTTATCACCGCCGTAAAAGTTTACCCGCTCACGCAAATGCAATGACCTTATACGCTTTTAGCCAAGGCGAATGTATTTTTGAACGCACATATTACTCTGTTGGTGGCGGTTTCATTCTTGATGAAGATGAAATCACCCAAACCAATGCATCCCCTGCCACGCCAATAAAATCAGCCCCTTATGACTTTAATACCGCGAGTGAATTACTCGATGTATGTTGCGATAACGGGTTAAGTATTTCTTCATTAATGATGGCTAACGAACTGAGCATCGCATCTGAAGAAGACGTCAAACAAGGTTTGTGGAACATTTGGCAAACCATGAAAAACTGTATCGAACGCGGTTATCAAAAAGAAGGCATGCTTCCAGGCGGCCTTAAATTACGTCGCCGTGCTCCTGCGTTATATCGCCGCTTGCAGGCGGAAGGACGTAACAATATGGACCCATTAACGGCGATGGACTGGGTAGACTTATTTGCTCTGTCTGTTAATGAACAAAATGCTGCTGGTGATCGCGTGGTTACTGCCCCGACAAACGGCGCAGCAGGTATCATTCCAGCGGTTTTATGTTACTACCATACTTTTGTACAAGAAGTGGATATGGACGTGTGTTGCCGTTACTTACTCACTGCCGCTGCTATCGGTATTTTGTATAAGAAGAATGCTTCTATCTCAGGTGCGGAAGTGGGCTGTCAGGGCGAAGTTGGCGTAGCCTGTTCAATGGCTGCTGCGGCATTAACCGAAATCATGGGCGGCACTGTTGAGCATGTTGAAAATGCTGCTGAAATCGGTATGGAGCATAATCTAGGACTTACGTGCGATCCTGTCGGCGGTTTAGTGCAAGTACCTTGTATTGAGCGTAATGCTATGGGCGCGGTGAAAGCCATTAATGCTTCACGTATGGCACTTCGTGGCGATGGCAACCATAAAGTGAGCTTAGATAAAGTCATTAAAACCATGATGGACACTGGCAAAGATATGCGCAGTAAATATAAAGAAACGGCTAAAGGTGGTTTAGCCGTGAATATTGTCGAATGTTAGCTTTGAATTAACTTTGATAAAAAAGAGGCTATTTAGCCTCTTTTTTGTTTAAAGCGTGAGCCTTTTGATTGTTTTTTAGTTAAAAATACTTTTAGATGAGAATGCATTCATCAATAAAGAGCGATCAATGAAAAATATTATCTGCGACATCGATGGCGTTTTACTGCACGACAACAAACTCATTCCGGGAAGTGATAAATTTATCCATAGAGTGCTTGAACAAGGTAATCCCCTTGTCATTCTTACCAACTACCCAGTTCAAACAGGAAAAGATCTGCAAAACCGCCTTGGCGCTGCAGGGATTAATGTACCTGAAACCTGCTTTTACACCTCTGCAATGGCCACTGCTGATTTCCTTAAACACCAACAAGGCAGTAAGGCTTATGTGATTGGTGAAGGTGCCCTAACCCATGAACTCTATAACGCTGGCTTTACGATTACTGATATCAATCCTGATTTTGTCATTGTCGGTGAAACTCGCTCATTTAACTGGGACATGATCCATAAAGCATCTCGTTTTATTGCAGATGGTGCCCGCTTCATCGCGACAAACCCCGATACCCATGGCCCTGCTTACAGTCCAGCTTGCGGCGCACTTTGCTCGCCAATAGAGCGTATTACAGGTAAGAAGCCTTTTTATGTGGGCAAACCTAGCTCTTGGATAATCCGCTCAGCGTTAAATCACATTAAAGGTCACTCAGAAAACACGGTTATTATTGGCGACAATATGCGCACTGATATTCTGGCAGGCTTTCAAGCAGGTTTAGAAACGATATTAGTGACCAGTGGCGTCAGCCAAATGGCCGATATCGATAAGGAACCTTTCAGACCCAATCATGTATTCAAATGCGCTGGCGATATTGATGTGGTCTAGCAGGCCAATATACTCAAATACTCTGTTATACAGTCATTATTCAGAGAATTCTGCTACCTCTCCTTTCGGTTAACATTAGGTAACATATTTTCAAGCTTATAACCTTGTTCGTGTTATAAGCTTGATTCATTATGCCTGCATGGCTATCTCCAAATTACCCCCGTCGCAAACTCACCGAGGTAGTTCTGACTTAACTATGCTTATAAATAGCTTTATATAAATAACAGCATCTATATATAACAGTACCTAAAAATAACAATAGGACGACCTATGAAAAAATTGCTCCCATTCTGCGCCTTAGCTTTGTTAAGCGCATGCAGCCCTCAAAGTGCTGATGAGCAAACCTCTAATCCTTCTTCTGTTACTGCTGAATCCACTTCAATCAGTCAAGTAACCTTTGATGAAGCTCGTTTTAGAAAAGATATTAAAACTTTATCATCAGATGAATTTGAAGGACGTGCTCCCACGACGAAAGGTGAACAGCTCACGCTTGATTACTTGTCTGCAGCCTTTAAAGAAATGGGCTTAAAAACGACTTACCAAGACAGTTATTTACAGCCAGTCCCTATGGTGAGCTATACCGCCAGCGAATCTCAGCAAATTAGCTTAGCTGGGATCAAGTTAACCAACCGCGAAGATATTGTTTTAGGCACTCGCCATGATAAAGGTGGCGTTGATATTAGTAATGCACCGCTGGTTTTCGTCGGTTACGGTGTTAACGCGCCAGAATATCAATGGAATGACTACGATGGTCTAGACATGAAAGGCAAAATTGCGGTGATCATGGTTAACGATCCTGGTTTTGCTCACCCAGAATCCGATAAGTTTAATGGTAAAGCCATGACTTACTACGGCCGTTGGAGTTATAAATTTGAAGAAGCCAGTAGACAAGGTGCATTAGGCGCCATCATTATTCATGATACCGCTCCAGCTTCTTACCCTTGGTCAGTTGTAGAGAATAGCTGGACAGGCGCGCAACAAGACCTCGTATTCAGTCAAGCAATTCAAGATAAACGTATCGCAGTTGAAGGCTGGATGACCTTAGAAACTGCCACGGCTATTTTCAAGAAAGCAGGTTTTGAGCTGCCTAACTTAATGGCCCGAGCTTCAGACATTGCCATTAACCTCGACTTAAACCAAACTGCTGATATCGCCTTTACCAGTAAAGCCGAATATGCCGACAGTTATAACGTCGTCGCAACGCTTCCTGGAACAGATGCAGATGTAAAAGCAGAGCATATTTTGTTCACTGCTCACTGGGATCACCTCGGCATCGATTTAACCAAAGATGGCGATAATATCTATAATGGCGCCCTAGATAATGCCTCTGGCACAGCCGGTATCCTAGAAATTGCCCGTCAATTCGCTAAACAAGCCGAGCAAGGCAATGGCTTAAAACGCTCGGTAACATTTATTGCGACAACGGGTGAAGAACAAGGCCTACTTGGTTCTCGTTATTACGCCGCCAATCCTATTTACCCTATTGATAAAACCGTTGCCGTGTTTAATTTAGACAGCACCAATGTTTATGGTAAAACACAAGATTACACTATTGTGGGTAAAGGACAGTCGGAATTAGAAGAGTATCTTATTTCTGTCGCGAGTACTCAAAATCGAACCGCGACCCGTGAGCGTAACCCTGCATCAGGTGGTTTTTTCCGCTCGGATCATTTCAGTTTTGCTAAATTGGGTGTGCCAGCAGTGTTTGCAGGTGGTGGAAGTATTCCATTAGATGAAGCAACTGCAAAGTATAAACAAGCAATGCAAATCCAAATGAAAGGTTGTTATCACAGCGTTTGCGATCACTACCGAGAAAGTTGGGACCTATCTGGTGCCCTGCAAGATCTCGCTGTTTATTATCAAGCCGCTGAAACCTTGGCAAACAGCAATGATTGGCCCGGTTATTATAAGGGCTCAGAATTTAACAGCCTACGACCAGCCAAAGACTAAACAGATTTCGTTTTAACGAATTTCATTAGCAACTCCCTTAGAAGAGTCCCTTTGAAGAATGCCTAAGAAAAATCCCTTGAAAGAAAATCTTTCAAGGGATTTTTGTTTAAATTTACGTCAAATAGGTAGCTATTTTAATCTTTAAAATTTATCTCTTACATATTCAATATTCTCAAATCGTAATGGCAATTTCAGAGAGTAAAATCAATATTCATCAATAATATCCTTACAAGTTTAATCGATCCTCAAAATGACAGCGTAAAAACAAAAGTTAATCACACAAAAAACCAACTTTTATTAAGAATAATTCAAAATTCAAGCTTGAACCCTGCGTAAAATGCTGTCAAAGTGAATTCCAGATAAAGATTATTAAGTTTAGTTTTACAGTTTTGGAGCCAGATTATGTGTTCAATTTTTTCGATTTTAGATATTCAATCAGACGCAAAAGAATTGCGTCAAGTGGCTTTAGAAATGTCAAAGCTATTACGTCACCGTGGTCCAGATTGGTCAGGTGTTTATGCCGACGATAAAGCGATTCTTGCTCATGAACGTCTTGCCATTGTCGACGTTGATCACGGCGCACAACCGCTCATCAGCGAAGATGACAACATCGTACTTGCTGTGAATGGTGAAATTTATAACCATAAGCAACTTAAAGAAGAGTTAGGTGAAAAGTATCGTTATAAGACGAACTCTGACTGTGAAGTTATTCTAGCCTTATACCAAGAGTACGGCGTAGACTTCTTAGATAAGCTGAACGGTATTTTCGCTTTTGTACTTTACGACAAAACTAAAGATGCATTTTTAGTGGGTCGCGATCACATGGGAATTATCCCGCTTTATTCTGGCCGCGACAGCTTAGGCAACTATTATATTGCCTCTGAAATGAAAGCATTAATGCCAGTATGTAAAACCGTAGAGGAATTTAAACCTGGTCATTATCACTACTCTAAAGATGCTGATTTAACCGAGTATTATCAACGTGATTGGCGTGATTACGACGCTGTAAAAGATAACCCAGCAAGCAAAGAAGACTTACGTGAAGCTTTAGAAGCGGCGGTTAAACGTCAGTTAATGTCAGATGTACCTTACGGCGTATTATTATCAGGTGGCTTAGATTCATCTGTTATATCAGCCATTACTCAAACATTCGCCAAACGCCGTATTGAAAACGATAGCGAAACCGATGCTTGGTGGCCACAACTGCATTCATTTGCTGTTGGTTTAGAAGGTGCACCTGATTTAATTGCAGCCAAAAAAGTGGCTGATGACATTGGCACGATTCATCACGAAATCCACTTCACCTTCCAAGAAGGTCTTGATGCGATTAAAGAAGTGATTTATCACTTAGAAACCTATGACGTGACAACCATTCGTGCAGCAACGCCAATGTATTTGATGGCTCGTAAGATTAAAGCCATGGGGATCAAAATGGTGTTATCAGGCGAAGGCGCAGATGAACTATTTGGCGGTTACTTGTACTTCCATAAAGCGCCTAACGCACAAGCATTCCATGAAGAATTAGTTCGTAAGCTTGATAAACTGCATTTATTTGACTGCTTACGCGCTAACAAAGCCATGGCAGCGTGGGGACTTGAAGCTCGTGTACCCTTCTTAGATAAAGAGTTTATGGATGTCGCTATGCGTATCAATCCTGAAGCTAAAATGTCTAAAGATGGACGCATTGAGAAAAACATTTTACGTGAAGCATTCGAACATGCATTGCCACATGAAGTCGTTTGGCGTCAAAAAGAGCAGTTCAGTGATGGCGTGGGTTACTCTTGGATTGACGGCTTAAAGGATATCGCAGCTGAACAAGTGGATGATTTACAGCTTGCTAACGCTAAATTTAGATTCCCTTACAACACGCCAGAATCTAAAGAAGCCTATTACTACCGTAGTTTCTTTGAAGAGTTCTTCCCATTAGAATCTGCAGCGCAAACTGTACCAGGCGGTAAAACAGTCGCTTGTTCGACACCTGAAGCGTTACTTTGGGATGAAAGCTTACAAGGTATCAACGATCCATCTGGACGCGCAGTTAAAAACGTTCATGACTGTGCTTATTAGTTGATATAAATAAGCTATTATTAAAAAAGCCATCGACCTGTCGATGGCTTTTTTATTATTCTTTTTATGCTATCTTTACAAGGTTAGTTTAACAAGTACTTATAGACTCAATATTTAAAGGATTAAATAATGTCAATTAATGCCGCTTTTATTGGACAATTACTCGTGGTGCTTTGGGTACCATTTACCATTTTAATTACCTGGAGTAGTTATAAATTAGGGAGTAAAAAAACATCTTCACCTAAATTAGCCACTGCGATTGGTTTTTTACTCGCATTTTTTCCTCCATTGGCATTAATATATATTGCAGTTTTGGTCATGATTAAAGATAATTCTCCTTTAGAACCAGCAAGTTGATACCTCCAACCATAGAATCACTACTACTGTTAATTTATAAAGGTTTTCCATGTCTGATGTGACCATTTTTCATTTAGAAATGAATTCAGCTGCTCAATCACAAGCTAAAACTGATGCAAAAGGGTTAACTGTAACAAAAGCTGAGGTGCCACAATTTGAATTTAATCGCTTCTTGTATCAGTTTGTAGGCGCAGCTTGGGAATGGACCGATAAATTAGGCTGGAGTGAAGCCCAATGGCAGCAGTATAGCGAAGATAGTAAGCTTCACTTATATGTCGCGTATTTTGAAGGCTCTCCAGCGGGTTACTTTGAGCTGCAGCAACAAGATGATGGTAACGTCGAGATAATGTATTTTGGACTTGGAGTTCGATTTATCGGCAAAGGCATGGGTGGATACTTACTAAGCCAAGCGATTGAAAAAGCATGGTCACTTGATAACACCCAAAGAGTTTGGGTCCACACTTGCTCTCTTGACCATCCAAGTGCGCTGAAAAATTATCAAGCACGAGGGTTTTCTTTATTCAAAACTGAAATCGAGCAATAGACACGATTGTCAGGATAACGTCACCCTTAAGTGAGTGTATGTGTGAGTGTGATGGAATGACTTTAGTCACACTCCTTACTATTAGATTAGATGGATTGTTTTATAAACTAAGGTGTGCGCGAAGCTAAATCAGCTAAGTGCGCGATTTTCTCTTCTCGGCTCATTTTATGCCAAGCCAATATCTCTTTATGCGTGCGATGACAGCCTAAACAGACATCCTGCAAATCGAGGCAGCAATTGGCCACACAAGGTGAACGAGGTTCATTCAGACCAGACTGCATACTCATTCCCATTTATATCTGCAAAGTGAAAACGCTTGCCACCAGGAAAGCTAAATACGGGTTTAAGGATTGCGCCACCAGCGGCCAATACTTTTCGTTCACTTGTTTCAAGGCATTGACTATAAAGTACAATCAATGGGCAACCTACCCCTAGAGTAAACCCCTGCTCTGCTTGGTAAAAACCACCATCAATACCAACATCTAAAAAACAACTATATTCAGGGCCATAATCTTTAAAATGCCAGCCAAACACTTCGGTAAAAAATGCCTTTGTCTTAACTAAATCTAATGCAGGTATTTCTAAGTAGTTAATTTTATGATGTTTAGACATAAGTAACCCCATATGTGATTAACAGATCTGTACCGCTACAACCCAAGCGACCTTACTTGAAAATAGAGGAATATAGGTAGGATGTCGAACTAGCAGCGTAACTAGCGATAATGAAAACCTAATTTATAAGCGATAGATTTATAAGCGATAGATTTGTGGCTGGCTTTAGTCCTTAAACCTGAAACTAGAACTAAAGCCTAAAGCCACAACGCTAATACTAACTGCACTCTTACTTCACACTCACTTCATAACATTGGGTTAATTAAGATTGAAGTACAGCAGCTAAAGCACCAATTAAGCCGCCAAATACACCACCCCATACCACTAACCAACCTAGATGCTTGCGGATCATTTCTTGAATTATATCCTTCACCATAACTGGGGTTAATTCATCAAGACGTTGATCGACAATATTCGAGACCTTGCCTTGTAAGTCTGCCATTACATTAGGTTGCTCAAGCTCATTGATTAAAATTTGGTTAAACTCTTCGCTTTGAGTCAACTCTGTCAGTGACTGTTTCATCTTATCAATAAAAGGTTCTTTCAACGGAATAAGCGCTTCTGTTCCGCCAAACATCGACAGCATGCCACCAAAAGAAGAATTCTCAACGGTCGTCACAAGTGCATCAAACGAAGGCGCTAAATCTACTTTATCAATCACAGGTGTTAAATCGATAGCACTTGCACTGTTTTCAGTCAGTAAACGATCTATGTTCTCCTGAGTAAAAAACTGCTCCATCATCAGATGTTTAATACCCGCTTTAAACTCTTCAAACCGTGATGGAATAACGCCAGAGCCATATAGTCCAGGGACTTTTTCAAATAACATGTGCACAGCCAGCCAGTTTGTTACTGCGCCAGACAAAGCAAATAAACCAATGGTAAACACCATAGTGATATCAGCAAAGTAACCAATTAATACTAATGCTGCGGCAATGACATTCGTCACTAAACTCTTGTTCAATCTTAAATCCTCGGACATAAAAAAACCTTTGGCATTTTATCAACTTCCAAAGGCTAGATGCTACTGACTATTTAATAATTTTAACTACAAACCGGAATGGTACAAATACATCCCTTCAGTTTCGGTCATATTCGATAAACTTCCTTCGAGTTCGTTATCAAGTACTTTAGTCCGCTTAACTAACATAACTTCGGTTCCTGCAGCTAATACTTTGGCTTTTTCGATTAACTGAGCAGCAATACCTTCGCCGCGACGAGATGCATCAACAAATACATCATCAAAATACCAAACAGGCTTAAGTAACAACGAAGAATAGGAAGGGTAAAGTTGCACAAAACCGAGGCATTTTTGTTGCTCCCATGCCATCAAAATCATGGAGTCGTTTTCACCTAGGCGAGTTTTAATGAACTGAAGGCACTTTTTAGGTTCAGATTGAAACCCCATACTCTGCCTGTAGTCATCAAATAAACTCACTAAAACATCGGTGTCTAATTCTGAGGCTAGGCGGATCTGCATTATTTCGTCCTTGAAAATGGTTGCTTAGACTGTGACTCTTGATAAAAGCTCACACCTAATATATCGGTTTTATCGTTACTTGCTTTGTACAGCTATAATACAACAAAGGATCAACATGATGTTTTTCTACTTTTAGAATCACCCACAACAAAAAGTAACTGTACTACTTAAAAAACTATTTAATACATTAGCTTAAATATAAATACTGTTTTTGTCCATTTAAAAAACTTATGAATAAAATTGTAAATAAATCTAAAACAAACGAGTAACTGAACCTTAAATTCGTTAAAATGTCTAAATATTTACTGTCGAAAACTTACTATAAGCAGTTGCCCCTATGATGCCGTTGTTAAACACATTGAAACTTGCCTTTGATCATCGCCCTCGTTATCAAAAAATTGCGATCATTTTTTCATTTTTTTACTTACTTTTCGTATTAACCTTAGGACTGTTACTGCCATTTATTGCTACCAAGCAAGCGCCTAAATCGTTATCGGAGTTACTGGGCAGAAAGGTTAACATCGAATCAATCAAAGTGAACCCCTTCACTTTTGAAGTTAGCATTAGCCAATTTACTATTGATGAACAAGACAACAACAAGACATTTTTTCATCTAGATAAGCTTGACGTCGACATCATGTTTTGGCGTTCTTTGTTTAGCCTCAATGTGAGCTTGGATTACTTAACCATTGAAGGAACCACACTTACAATTGAACGCTTAGGCACACTTAACAGCTCAGCGCAGAGCAACTCAACTCCGAGTAAGTCAACAACCAGCGAACAACTGGGTTATCAATTTAATTTTACCGATATCATTGAAACATTTGATAATAGAGCTGAACAGGCTGCCAAAAATCAACCTGTAGAAGTAATAGAAACTGAAGAGCCTTCTAGCCCTATTGCCATTCATGTGAATCAATTTGCGTTTAATAATGCCAGCTTGCTAATCAGCGATAAGCTCACCGATACCCAACTGCAATATCCAAATATCAACCTAGCTGCAGCGCAATTCAAAACCGATGCCTTATTATCTGAAATACCTGAAGCTAACAAGCTCATACTTAGCATTGCAGACGCTCAAAACGGCCAAGTAAACCTTGAGTCTCAAGTGCAGTTATCCCCCATCGACGCCAAAGGTAAACTTTCAGTAATTGAAATGGATTTAACCCAATATTGGTCTTTTGTAGAAGCTCTTTTTAAAGTGTCATTGCAGTCTGCTAATTTAAATCTAACTTCTACATTTAATATTGAAGAACCCAGCGCAGTTATCTTGTCAACTGCTCCAGAATCAGTTAGTCCGCCACTTGTTATCGAGATTTCAGATACTGATATTAAGCTCGAAAACATAGCTGCCAATGATGATAAACGACAGGTTAGCAAGATAGATTTATTCGCGTTAAACGGCATCAATGTCTCAACCCAGAATCAAACTATAGATATCGATGAATTACGCACTACAGATGCAGACTTTTGGATAACAGTAGCGCCAGAAAAAATTAATTTAGTGGAGTTATTTACCCCCATTTTTGTCGTAGATGAAAGCACGGCTGAAGATGCTGATACTGCTTTAGCAACACTTAACGAGTCAGATGAACAAGCGCCAACAGCTGTTGATACACTAGATGAAACGCCGACTTGGTTAGTTACCCTAAACCAGTTCAATTTAGAAAATTACCAATTCGAATTGACAGAATCGGTAGCCAACAAAACGGCTAATTTCTGGAAAATATCTGAAATTAACTTTTCCACTCAAACGATAAAATCTGACTTAAGTTTACCCATTGATTACCAGTTGGATTTAACTGTTAATGAGCAAAGCGAATTGACTTCCCAAGGTCAGTTTGATGCAAAACAATTAAGTTTAGAAGCAGATGTTAGCTACCAAAAAGTTAACTTAACTAAATTACAGCCTTACATTTCGCCATTTATGAATGTCACCCTTGAAACAGGCTTATTCAATACTAGCGGCCATATCAGCGCTAATGCTGAACAGCATTTTGTTTATCAAGGGCAAGCCTCAGTCAATCAATTAAAGATTAGGGATAACCTCCATAAACAGCCGTTACTTAATTGGGAGTCAATGGCAATAACAGCATTTACTTTCGATAACTTAGCCCAATCGTTAGCTATCGATGAGATTTTATTTGATGGACTCTTTAGCCGATTAATTATTGCTGAAGACAGAAGCACTAATATTGCAGATCTTGTGGTTCAATCAACTAGCGAAGATAGTAGTAAACCAGATGAGATTAATCTTGAAGTAACAAAGCAGACTAATACCGAATCGAATAAAACAACTTCCCCTAACGATAACGTGGCGCAAGAGTCTGCTTTCGCTATCGATATTAAGCGCATTGGCTTTAAAGATAGCTCTGCATTTTTTGCAGATAACTCCCTTACTCCTAACTTTGCATCAGGAATTGAACAACTAAACGGGGACATAACCCAAATCTCTACCAACCCAGAAACACGAGCATCTGTCGATTTAGAGGGCAAAATTGATAAGTATGCGCCAGTTACTCTAAAAGGCGATATTAACCCGCTACTGGCCAATCCCTATCTAGATTTGAACCTAGCTTTCAATAAAGTTGAGTTAACTTCAATTAATCCTTATTCAGGGACTTATGCAGGTTATTACATTGACAAGGGTCAGTTATCCCTCGCGCTTAATTATCAATTAGAAAACAACCAGTTGGTAGGCAGTAATCATTTAGTTATTGATCAATTAGAGCTAGGTAAACCGAGTAACAGTTCACTTGCAACTTCATTACCTATTTCTTTGGCCATTGCCCTATTACAGGATAGGCATGGTGTGATTGACTTAGGTGTCGATGTAGATGGTGACTTAGACTCTCCAAGCTTTAGTTTTGGCAGCATAGTGATGACAGCAATAACCAATGTCATCACTAAAGCGATTACAGCACCGTTTTCATTATTAGCTGGCCTTGTCGGTGGCGATGAAGATGAAATGGATAAAATAAGTTTTCAATATGGCCAGTCTGATATTACCAGCGAGCAACAAGCCACTCTGACTTCATTGGCTAAAGCGCTGAACGATCGCCCATTACTGGTGCTTAATATTAAGGGAAGTGTTGATTTAGTTAACGATCAACAAGCACTTCAACAGCAGCAGTTACATCAAAAACTTGCCACACAAGCCCAAATGGAATTTTCAGCGTTACCAAAAGATTTATCTGCGAGTCAGTATCCTCAGCAAGGTCCGTTAGTGGATGCATTAATCAATGTATATCAAACTGAAACTCAATTGGATCCGCAATTAATAAAACAGAATATAGAAACAGAAAACCCTGGTATAGAAACTACAGAGCTACAAACCCGCTGGCATATTGCTTTATATAACTTCAGCATGAACCAGCAAGAAGTTGAAGAATCACAGCTTGGAATACTGGCTCAAAATAGAGCTAAAACCGTGAAAGCTTATTTAGTTGAGCAAGCAAACATAGACCCAAGCCGAGTATTTATCCTAGAGAGTCGCGTGCATATGGAGCAAACAAATGCTCAAGCGCTGCTGACTTTGGATGCGAATTAGGTTTGTTTGGCGGTAAATTTGTGTTTGAACTGAGCGTAAGTTTGTTGATAAAGGCTCACTATCACTCTTACTATCGATTAAAAACCAGTCACTTTTTATTGATAGACGTTTAAATAGACATTAAAAATGGTTCTGTTCACAGATGACTATTATCTGTGAACAACATCACGTAAACTATCGCTGAAAATTAAGTAAAATGACTTAATAAACGATTTGTTTTTAGCTAGTTTGTTAAATTCGATAATTAAAGGAAGTGGTATGTTTGTGATCCGTTGGCTTCTTGGCCGCATTATCTTGTTAGTTAACTTTTTATTCCCAGGTAAAAAATATCAACGACCAGTCACTGAGCAAGCCAAAATGGATGAGCAAACTAAAGCATTAGCTTTATATCAATATGCTGCATGTCCTTTCTGCGTCAAAGTACGTCGCGCTATCCGCCGTCAAGGTTTAAACATCGTCACTGTTGATGCAAAGCAAGAAACCAATAAACAGTTACTCGTTAAAGAAGGTGGCCAACTAAAAGTACCTTGTTTAAAGATTGAAAAAGACGGTCAAACTCAATGGATGTATGAGTCTAACGACATTATTGCTTATTTAGAAAAGCAATACGCTTAACCCCAATATCAAATATTGAGCTTGTGTACTAGATTTACCAAAATTTAAAATGGTTTCAATCTAGTACACAGTGCCAATGCCATTAGTGTCAGTACTATCAATGTAAATGGCAATATAGGTCATCTCAAGCTGTCATATATCCTCAATAGCCAAGTTATTCACTGTCAAACAACTCAAACACTATCAATTACAACCTGTTTCGTTTTAATATGAATTGAATCTATTTCACGCTTGATAAAGGACTATTTCTGGTGCCAAAGTACTCTGTATTATTTTTTAGTTTACTGCTGTTATCTGCCTGCTCTTCTGCACCTATTGAACCTGAAGCTTACGCCGGACAATTTAAAGATAAATTCAGCACCTCCATTAAAGGTGAAGGTATCAAACTATTCACTTACCAAGCAAAAGTCGCTTCTGCCACCGATCGCGGCATTGAGGATCCACTTCCCCACCAACAGCGAGTTAACCGCCGTCGTCAAGATGCTCGTAGTTATGCCATTGAGCAAGAGCGCAGACAAGAACGTCTAGAGTTATGGAGCGAACAAGTAGATTTAGGCTTACAAAAAACCATTGATATGACGGGTTATTGTAAAGAAGGTTATATGGTGCTTAACCGGAGTGTCAGCGAAGGTCGCGGTGAAGTTCGCGGTGAATGCAACGATGGCGCAACAGAAGAAGATATTAAAAAGTTTAGCCGTAATTATTAGGGCCTGTTGATCTTTGCTGGTTAAGTTTTGTTCGAAATAAAAGCGTTTTAATTGAGGCGGATGGATTGATGCCTAGTCATCTAAGCACCTTTTATTCACAAAGACTCATCCAACAAAGAGTAAAACGCTTTTACTCGAACCCTTTGGGCAGCGTTTGTTGGCGATTTTTACTGCGTTATCGACTTTTTATGTAGAATAACTACACCACAAAGTCTCTGCCTTGTATAAATGGCCAACAATTCGCTGTAAAAATAACCTTGAAAGTTCAACAGGCCCTAACTATTTGTTTACATGACCTGTTGCTATCGCTTAAAACAGTCATGAAATAGGATAAATAAAGGGTTTAACTATAACCTCTAGCCAGTTTGAGCTAAACTTAAGGCAAATCATTTTAAAGACATGTAATCACTATTAGTCTCAATCGAAATTAACCGTATTGATAACTAATGCTAGATACCTGTTTTACTAAGTTATACAAGTGCCATAGGCACAATGAAGCGAGTTAGATAGACCCATGAACAGAAAACAGCTGATGATCAAAAAGACCGCTAAACGGGCTAAAGCTAAGCAAAATAAAATTGTAAAAGATAACCCTCAAAAGAACCCTAAAGTCGGTTATATTTCTAAAGCCGTGCGCGCTCAAATGGAGTTAGAAGAGCAACAAAAGCTTGCGGCACAGGCTGAAAAAACAGAGGCTGTTACTGAGGAAATGCCAGTAACAGATAAATAATCTAGTCTAATGCTGGCATAGAATTTAATTAAATATTCTAAAAAGCCCCGAACACCTCATTGGTTTTCGGGGCTTTTTGTTTACTTGGCTAATTTCGATTTTAAGAGTTAGAGTTACCTTTAGCCAGTGAGGCTAGTTTTAGTTTTAGTTTTAATTTTAAAACCACTACTTATCTTTCGATGAAAGCGGATTATCTAAATCGCCATCCCTAATGATTTCTTCACATAATGGCTCTTCGTTTAGTTGCGCTAACTGCACGTAAGATGATGACTGCGGCGATGATGTCGGACTCATTTCAAGTTCAATTTCATCACTCTCACTATTTGTGTCAGCTGCTTGTTGAACATGTTCTTTCGCAGTGATTTTTTCAATCAATCGATAACCGACCCAGACTCCTCCAAGGCCAAATAAGATTGAGCCTAAAGCCTGTCCAATTAACACGCCATAAACGCCACCAATTTGGGCACCGAAATACACAAATGGAATGGTGCCTATAGTCGCTTTACCCACATTAAAGAAGGTCGAGTATTTGGCTTTACCTAAATTATTAAATGAGGCATTAGCAACAAACAAAATACCGTTGAAAATAAAGAAGATAGCAATGTACTGGCAGAAAAATAATATCAGTTCTGCCGCTTCACCTTGCATATCAAAAGCAGCTACAATCTGATGTTTAAGCGCAAACAGAAGAATTGACACCCCAAAGACAAACACCACACAAAACTGTATCGCTTTGGTCAAACTTTCCTTTACACGTTCAAACTCTAATGCGCCGTAATTTTGTCCGATAATTGGACCCACTGCGCCACTAAGTGCAAATATCATCCCAAAACACACTGGGATGAGTCGTCCTAACACCGCCCAACCAGCAACATAACTATCACCAAAATCAGCAATCGCTTTGGTGACAACCGCATTACCAATTGGGGTTGCTACGTTGGTTAACATCGCCGGCAAAGCGATAGCAAAAATAGTGCGGATGTCTTCGATAAAATGTTGACGATTAAACTGCCCAAGCATCTTATGCTTCACTACAATTCCGCGCGCAGAAATGATAAACACTGCAATTCTGGCAAATACAGAAGCAACTGCTGCGCCCTCAATCCCCATCCCTAAGGCAAATATAAAGATAGGGTCTAATACTAGATTCACGCCGCCGCCAGCAAGGGTCGACATCATAGACAGCTTGGCATCACCAATGGCTCTTAAAGCGCCGCCTAATGCCATGGCTAAACAAATAAATGGCAGTGATGGCACTAATATACGTAGATAACTCTCAGCTAGAACAGCGGTTTCACCGTTAGCACCAATAAGAGACAATAATTCAGGAATAAAAATATACACAGTAACTGCAACAAACACACTCGTGATAAGTGATACCACCGCGCTGTTAAGTAACATGCGTTTTGCCAGCACCATATTTTTTGCACCCACTGCTCGGGAAACTAATGCGCCCAACGCAATAGATAAACCAATACCAATTGATGTCGTGAAAAAAGAAATTGCGCCGGCATAGCCGACCGCTGCAGCAAGTTCGAGCTCGCCCAATAAACTTAAGAAAAAGATATCTACCAGATCAACGACAAACAACGCTGAAATTCCCACAGCCGCAGTAGAGCTCATCACCAAAATGTGACGTAAAATGGAGCCTTTAACAAACTTAGCTTCGGTCATGAGTTGCCTTCTAAATTTTGCTTTTCTAATTCACTACCGCAATGATGGCAATATAAGGCGTGTAAATGATGCCCACGAGCACCGCAATTACTGCACCTTCTCAAATCTCTTTCAGCGACCATTTCATTGGAGATTGAAGCCGTTAAAATCCCTGTCGGAATCGCAATAATAGAATAGCCAATTAACATGGTCAGGGAGGCTATCGCCTGCCCTAAATTAGTTTGCGGGGTGATATCACCATAACCCACTGTCGTTATTGTTACTATGGTCCAGTACATTGATTTTGGAATTGAGCTAAAGCCATTATTTGGCCCTTCAACCACGTACATTACGACACTTAACGCCATAATGATCAGGCTAACTGAAAAGAAGAAAATAAACACCTTCCTTCTCGCTTGAAGCATGGCTTTTAATAACAAATTTCCTTCACTTAAATAGCGGAGTAATTTGAGTACCCTGAATATTCTAAATAAGCGCAATATTCTAAAGGCCAGAGATACGTTTGCCCCTGGAAATATCAACGCTAAAAAGCTAGGTAGAATTGACAATAAATCAACAATGCCATAAAAACTTTTCATGTATGACCAGCGACTAACTGAACCATACAGCCTTAGTAAATACTCAATAGTAAATAGCCAAGTAAATGCCCACTCGGTATAGTAAATAATTTGACCATACTGTTGATGATAAACGTCAATCGTATCTAATATAATCAGTAACACACTGAGTAAAATACAAATAATCAAACCAATGTCAAACCAACGGCCTGAGCGGGTTTCAGTACCAAAGATGACTGTTCTTATTTGTTTTTTAAAAGGGGTATCGTGTTTTTCTTCTAATGTCATAGCTCTCTCGAAATGACGTCCAATTTAATCCCGCACTTGATGTAAAAGTACGGTATTATCTATAAAAATTTTCATTTCATTATGGCAATTATTCGCTCTTCTGATAGATTGCCTAACGACTGATACTCATGTTAACACTATTAACAATAAACAAACTTAGAAAAAACTGCTTTTTTGGAGACTTCATGTACTTGGTTAAATGCTTCATTTTCATAGCCATATTTTGCTCGACCTTAGCCAATGCTTCAATCGATCAGCTTAATTCTTCAAAAGTAGATTTAGTGGTAGTGAATAAATCCGAATCGAGTATGTCGATTTTTCATCAAGGACAAAAAATCAAAACCTATCAAATTGCGATGGGTGATGCACCTCAGGGGCACAAGTTAAAAGAAGGCGACCAACGAACACCTCAAGGTCGTTACGTTTTAGATTATAAAAAGTCAGATAGTGCTTTTTATAAATCAATACATATTTCATACCCAAATGAAGAAGATCGCCTCCGTGCAAATGCTTTGGGTGTTAGCCCAGGTGGCATGATAATGATCCATGGCCAAAACCCTAATTCAAGTTTAACACCCGAACAAGCCCAACAATATAACTGGACCAATGGTTGTATAGCTGTGACAAATAAAGAAATGGACGAACTATGGCGTGTTATTGAAGAAGGCACACCAATCGAAATTTGGCCATAAGCATTACTATCACTTCACTCATTTTTCTCTTCCCACGCCGTAACAGGAATTAGATATGGATTACGCCCAGTTATTGAAAAGCTGGCCTGACTTTAGTCAGCGAATCACTTTGTTTATAAAAGAATTAGGTTTAGATACTTTACAGCTCGACTGCGATCATTGTGCACTTAGGGTTAATAGTGTTGATGCAGCTGAACGCCTGACAACAGACTTTGAACAACACGGTCAGGTTATTTCTAACAATATGATTAATGGTCGCCCAATATTAATCATTAAACTGAATACACCGATGGAGCTAGATGGCTTAAAAGTCCCTTGTGTTGAGCTCCCTTTCCCATCAGATAAGTTATATCCTCAAGAAGGCTGGGAGCACGTAGAGCTTGTTCTGCCAACCAATGCAACCACATGCGAACAGCTTATAGAAGATTTACTAAAAGTTGCCCCATCAGCTCAAAATATCATTGATGGCAAGACAGATATTAAAGTCAAACTTAGCTCACCTAAAGGTGATAATGAACGTTTAGCCAACCCTACCATTGCATTTAAGCAAAATGGCATTTGCGTTAAAGTCCACCCACAAACTATTGAAGCAATTATTGCCAGCGAACAATAAATAAAAAATCTAGTCTTACTGCCACTAGTAAGACTAGATTGGTCTTTTATCTAAACCTCAATAACAGCATTAATCAAGCAATGAATCTGCTGTTTATCAAATTATCTGCACTTTTCGATCCCTGTGATTACTTAGCTTCAGCAGCTAATACCTCAGACATTGGTGGCACTAAGGTAACCGGATCGAGGCGCATTTGATACCAGTTAACCCGCCAATCAAGGTGTGGGCCTGTCACACGCCCTGTAGCACCAATTTCAGCTAAATCTTGGCCTTGCTTAACCACATCACCTACTTTTGCATAAAGCTTGCTCAAATGAAGAAAGGTAGAGTTAATGCCGTAACCATGGTCGATAATCAAGGTGCCACCAGAATAAAACATGTCAGGTTCAGCCAAGGTAATTACACCATCAACTGGTGATACCACCACCGTGCCAGTAGGTCTTGCGACATCCACACCATAGTGCGGGCTACCAGGTTTACCGTTGTACACACGCTGACTGCCATAAACACCGGAGATTCTGCCTGTGACGGGCCAGATAAAGTCTTGCATGAAGGCTGTCTGCTCACTAAACGTGTTTCTAGCCGCTCTAGTTTGCTTGGCATCTTTAGCCGCCCTTTCTTGAGCTGCAGGATTAGGTTTCATGATTTTCTTGCTTATGCCAGTCAGACGATCAATCTTGTACTCTTTAGCTTCAACCTTTAAAGGTTTAAGCTCTGTCAGTCCATCAGGGTAAACCACCTCTAGCATTTGCTCGGCTTTAGCTTCGCGCTCAAACCCAAACGCAAACTGTCCTTTTGCAGTAACACCGATTGCTTCTCCATTCAGTTTAACCACTGAACCAGCTGGGACTGTGCCGCGCACCAATGCCCCTTGTTCAAACTTACCTTGCAAATTAATTTGAGCTACAGCGGAGAAAGAACAAAGTGAAAGTGCGAGCATTGAAGATAATGTGAGTATTATTGGTTTATTCACAGCCATGTTGTATTTATTCCTCTATCTTTGAACACTTTGCTCAATACTTATTGGTTTGATTGGCTTCATCATATGGTGTTGATGATAGGTTTTCAAATCATTGATGAGGCAATAGGAAGGTTCATCATTACGGTGAAACCACTAGCAGTAATTTAGACACAAGCAAGATGACAAAAGATTGATTACAACATTTAAGGGAAGCGTTAAAGATTGATTAAGATAAGATTAAGATAAAAAGTGCACTCACGTATAGTGAGCGCACTAATTAGAGTATGTAAAACACTTATTTGACTGCTATAGCACCTTTGCCAATACCTTCGAAAGCAATGACTTTAAACTCAGAGCTTGGTGATTTATCGGACATTGTTTCAGCGATAAACTGGGCTAATAATTCAACAGTAGTATCGTGGGGAATAATGTCACAACAAGCCCTAGGCATCGCTAATTGGAAATCACCTTGGGGCGCTTGATAATGAAACCCATAGTGGCTTTCGTTACTGACAACAGTTTGCTTAGATAAAACAAGACTTGCCACATCGACAACATCTTCTTCGCTACCCAAATAAATATCTTGCCATCTATCGGCCCAGTATTGATCCCATTTAGGCGCTGCAATACCATTTTCAAATACGGTGATCGGGCTTCGATGACCATGAGCGATACGCTGACAGTTTCCGTCATGCTTTCTTAAGCCGTGGGTATAGTGATAATAAGGGGTATCTAATACTTCATTACGCAATGTAAGACTGATCCCTTCAACGTTATCAGGTAAAGCTTCGCGTAGTGCTTTAATCAAAAAAGAATTTACACTTTCAAAGTCAATAACTTCAGTAGGTACTAACGCAAATGCTTGTGATGGACATGCGAGGTGAATATCGCCATGTTTACTAGAAAAGTCCATCCACACTCGATCGCCTTTTTGCTGCCAACGAACTTCGCTACACGCTGTAGGGATGAGTAATCGATGGTCGGCAACATCATCAATGGTGTTTTTAATGGTTTTTTTGACTTTTGAAAAATCAAGTACCATGTTTTGCTCATCTAAGCCGCCATCAAGTAATACATCTACAATCCAGCTTTCGCCAACCATGCCGCGAATTGGACACAAATAGGAAAAATCGATAACGGTTAAATCTTTTACGAACAGTTGCATTAAGGCTCCTAGGCAGAAAAACAGTCCACCTCAGTTAACTTATCCCAAATAGCTTTGGCTAAAGGGAGTGATATTTCAAGGCTATTCTAAACAAAAGCATGCCTAGGCGCGAGAAAACAAACTGACTTTATGTAAAAACCTTATAGATTAAATAACATTTGGATAAATCATAGTGCCTTGATGCATTAAAAGCGTTACTCGACTTTATACCCAACACCATAAATAGAATGAAGCAGATTACCTTGCGTGCTGTTAACGGTTAATTTTGAACGCAAGTTTTTAATGTGACTATCAATTGTGCGCGAACTCACGACTCTGTCATCGACATAACAAACTTGCATAAGACTATCTCTTGAATGCACCACACCAGGCCGTTTAAGCATGGTATGCAACAACCTAAACTCGACCGGCGTTAAATCGACCTCTACACTCGATACATTACATTTAAAACGTTGAATATTAATCAACAAATGCTTGTAGGCAATTTCATCTTCATTGGTCAGTGGAGTCGTTTCTATTCTACGTAAAATGGTTTTAACTCTAGCCACCACTTCACGTGCCGAAAAAGGTTTACAAACATAATCATCAGCGCCAATTTCTAAGCCAATAAGGCGATCAATTTCCTCTACTCTCGCGGTGAGCATCAATAGTGGAATATTAGAAAATTGACGAACCTCTTTACAAATGGTCAATCCATCTTTATGGGGTAACATCAAATCCAATATCACAAAGTCCACATGACCTTGCTTTATCGTTTCTACTGCATTGAGCCCATCATGCAAAACTTGCGAGTCAAAGCCCTCAAGGCTAAGAAAATCCACCAAGACTTGCGCAATTTTAGGCTCATCTTCGACAATTAATACCTTCATTTTAGGATGGCTGACATTCATAATTAATGGGACTCTTTAAATAAGGGTATGGTAATTTCGACGCAAAGTCCGCCTAGGTTTGATGGTCTAGCTGTAATACTGCCACCATGAGCTTCAACAATGTTTCGACTGATGGTCAAGCCTAAGCCTGCGCCATTGTTTCTTCTCACTCTCGAACTGTCTTGACGGTGTAAAGGGTCAAACAATAATTCGCAGTCACCGATAGGCACACTCGGTTTGGTATCATTGATAAGGATTAACAAACTGCCGGGCTCTTTGATTAAATCGACATCAATATTTCCAGGGCTATCGGTGTAAGCAACAGCGTTTAATATCACGTTGGAGAATAGCTGCTGTAGACGCATTTTATCGCCATTAACAATCAGTTCTTCGGTATGAACAAAGTTAATCGATAGTCCTTTCTCCGACACTTTATCAATTAAAGAGTTCATTGTTTCAGCAACACATAACGTGACATCAATGGGCTCGAAATGATATTTAAGACCGCCAACATCAGATAAAGAGAGTTGATATAAATCATCGACTAAATGTTTAATTCGCATCACTTCTTGCTCTAATGATGCTAATTGCTGTTGATTAAAAGGCCTAATACCCGCTTTTATAGCATCAATTTCACCACATAAAATACTTAGAGGGGTTCGAAGTTCATGGGAGATATCAGCAAACCAACGATTTTTGGCTGTTCTATTTTTATCTAAGGTCATTGCTAAATGATCGATATCTTTCATTAATAAACCAAGTTCATCTTCCCGCTTAACGTCAAAACGTTCTGCATAGTTGCCTTTTGATAAATGGGAAATTCCGTTAACGACCTCTCTCACAGGTACTAATAACAGTCGTGCTAATACCCAAGAAATTAAGCTCGCTAATAATAAGCAAAGCAACCCAATCCCTAAGCTGGTCCATAACTGCTGCTTTGAGAATGCTTCCGCGGAAATGCTGTTCACTTTCTCGACGGGCTTTGTGTATAGCTTAGCTACGACTTGCCCGTTATATATGACATCAACAGGAATCGCTGCTTTAATATTGTTAAACCCTTTCCCCGCAAGTAATTGCCCTGAGTTTGAGTACAAAGCAGTTGGTGGACCACGCCTTATAGGAGGTGAAGGTAAATTATCTCTTAAATGTGGAGGAATGGCGTTCTGGCCATTACGTTCGGGTCGTTCAAGGAAAGATGGACGTCCCTCTCTTCTTGGCGGCATACCCTTTAATCTTGGGGGCGGACCGCTTCTATCGACATCTATGGGACCATGTTGAGGGGTATACTGACGCAGAATATCTGCCAATTGTTTTTCGGTGGCGTTATTCCAATCAAAAGCAGATTTTTCATAAAGCTCTGCATATGAAACGGCTAAATCTTCCAACCTTTCTTGTTGGAGCGAATTGATGAAACTAATAAAACCTTGATCAAATCCCCACCTTGCCAGTGAAAGCGTGGCAATAAGCACAACACTGGTTAAGCCAACAAAGGCTAAAAATAGCTTTTGAGAAATGTTCATTTAAGTTTTACCAAAGCTAAAATAGTCATTAACAATATACTCAGTCGAGTCTGCATGATTAATTTAAAATGAGAGACTTACTGAGTATATATTCCTGTTAAGTTTCCCACTAGTTTGTAACACAAGCTAATTTTAATCTCCTTTGTTTCTGCACATTTCCTGCATATTTACTTGTTATGGTGATTCAATCATCAAACTCTTCATTGCTTAGGAAACTATCATGAAAAAAATGTTAACTAGTATCATATTAGTCATTATTAGCTGTGGTTACTCAGTATCTGTATCAGCCCAAGATCAGCAGAGGCAAATGCGCAAACCACCCCAAGAAGCGTATACCTTATGCGAAGATAAATCTGAAAATGATGTTGTGAACATCACTACACCTGATGGTGATGAAATTGAGGCGACATGTCAGTTGATGGATGACCAATTAGTGGCAGTACCAGAAAACCACAAGCCACCTCAACGTCAAAAAAGATAGAGGCCGTTATGCAAATAAACACACAATCAATCAACATCCCGAACACACAAACTCAGATAAATACAAATTCATCTGACAGACCCAAAGGTCCACCACCTCCGCCACCAGGGACTACACCACTCGGTCTTGAAGATGCAGTATCGACCTTAACTGATGAACAGCAAACTGAAGTTTCTGAAATGCTTGCCTCATTAACTAAAGAGCAAAAAGCAGAACTGAAATCGTCATTGGATGAGCTAAAACCACTCACTGAAAATATGTCTAATGAAGATATAGGCAGTGTATTCTTTGAAGCATTAACCATAGCGAGTATGAATTCTACTGAACAAGAAAGCAGTGGCATTGATACTTACGCTTAAGCTAAATATTAGATTTATGTTTCAGACATTAAAAAAGCGATAATGGAAATTATCGCTTTTTTAATGAGATTTTTATATAAAGCTATGATTTACAGATTAGACATTCAAAACGCAGCTCATTAAATTAAAGGCAATTGCTCGGTTAATACGCTCGCCACTTGTGGTTTACTGAAATAATATCCCTGCGCTTGATCGCAGCCGTTTTCTAATAGGAAAGCCGCCTGCTCTTTGGTTTCAACACCTTCCGCGATAACGGTTAACTTTAATGCATGTCCCAGAACAATAATGGCTTTCGCGATAGCAGTATTATTACTATCAAACGGAATATCACATACAAATGACTGATCAATTTTTAGCACATTGATAGGCAACTTCTTCAGATAACTCAATGAAGAGTAACCTGTACCAAAATCATCTACAGACAGTTGAATACCAAGATCCCCTAACCTTTTTAAATCAGATATGACTCGCTCAGGTTCATACATCATACAACTTTCTGTCATTTCTAATTCAAGTAGTTCAGCAGGGAAGTTTGTTTCAAGTAATATCAGCTCAACATTATCAATGAAGCTGGTACGCTGAAATTGTAAGCTCGCAACATTCACGGCTAAATGGCCAAAACGATAACCAGCATCAAGCCACTTTCTTCCTTGCTTGCATGCCATTGTTAACACTTGCAAACCGATCTCATGGATAAGACCCGTTTTCTCTGCAATTGGAATAAACTCAGCAGGAGAAATTAATCCATACTCTGGATGTTCCCAACGAATAAGTGATTCAAGGCCAACTAACTTACCTGTCACTAAGGAAAGTTTAGGCTGATAAACTAAGTGAAATTGCTCTTCTTGTATCGCCTCGTGTAGTGCACTTTGAATTTTAACGTGCTCTACCGAATTCATAGTCATTGTTGGATCATAGAACGTAATGTTATTACGACCATTTTGTTTCGCAATATGCAGTGCTGTATCAGTGTTTTGTAATAAATGTTCACTGTTTAAAGAGTCATTAGGGAATATCGAAACACCCATGCTCAATGTCACTCTAACCAATGGGTTATCTTCCAATTTGAAAGGCTGTTCAATTAGACTTTTTAACTTGTTGATATGGCTAATCGCCATTTCATTATGAGTAATATCTGACAATAAAATAACGAACTCATCACTGCTTAATCGCCCAACAATACATTGCTCGTTACTCAGCTCCGATAACCTTTGCCCGACTTCAATAAGCAGCAAGTCACCAACATTATGGCCTAAGCTATCATTGATATGTTTAAAGAAATCGATATCGAAAAAGACTACAGCGAGTTGAGTTTGCTGTTTAAAAGCACGGTCGACTTGCTCTTGAAGTTTAGAACGAAATAAGACTCGGTTTGGTAACTTGGTCAGTGTGTCGTAATACGAAAGGTTAGCTAATTTTTCTTCATTTTTCTTCTGAGCCGAAATATCAGCAAATACAGCGACAAAGAAATTTATTTTATCTTGTTGACCATATACAGCATTAATCGTTACTGATTGAGGGAAAACTTCACCTGATTTACGCTTATTCCAAATCTCACCGTGCCATTTGCCTTTGACTAATAAGGTATTCCACATTTGCGAAAAAATAAATCGTCATGTGTTCCAGAATTTAAAATGCGAGGGTTTTGACCTACAGCCTCTTCACGGCTAAATCCTGTAATTTTACTAAAAGCAGCGTTCACCTCAGTGATTTGACCATCTCTATCGGTCACTAAAACGCCTTCTTTGGTATTTTCGAAAACGCTCTCTGCTAACATTAACTGAGTTTGTGCTTCTTTATGCCTTCCAATATTACGGGTAATTCCTATCACGCCAACTAATTCATTATTGCTATCTAATAACGGCGCTTTTATCGTTTCCAACCAATGTCTTTTTTGTTGCTGATCGATTCGTTCACACTCACCGACGACAATGGGTTCGTTAGCTTTAATAGCTTGAAAATCACCACTTTTAAATAACTCTGCAGTCGCACTGTCGAACAATTCTTCATCATATTTACCAATAATATCTGAATGTTTTTTGTTCCAAGCAAGATCAACACTCTCGTTACACACAACATATTGGCCATTAAGGTTTTTTATCCAAATATGTTCTTGAAATGAGTTTATAAAGTTTTGAAGATTCAGCCCTACAGGGTTATTCAACTCAGATGAGACAGGTGTTTGATGTAAAGTCTGATTATAACTGAGGGATAAATTCTCCACCGCTAAGGATAAAAGAGCTGATAAGGAATTGTTAATTACTGTGTTTGTAAGTGCGGCTAAAATGGCTACAGGACTATTGCGATCATCAAAAATGACTTCGAAGCATAACAAGTAACTTTGGTTTTGAAATTGTATACTAACTTTTTCTGATTCAACTTGTGCTAAAGGTAACTCACTGACTAAACGGTAAATTTGATCTTGTAGGCTGTCATTTGATGGTTTGGTCAAGCTTTCACAACTTACTGACAACTCTAGGTGACTGGTGTCGCCCATTGAATAGATATATACATTTGAATTTAACGCCTCAGCTGTTAAATCAATGTTGGCCTGCCAACGTTGTAATATCGTTTGAGTCAGTTTTTGCATTATAAATCTTATCTCCACCAAGCAGGCAGTTAACAAGTGTCAGATTATATAATCAAACTTGATAAATTGAATAATCAAATACTGTATATGCCAACCAAATCAGTTTACCGTTAAAAACCATATCACATCGGCGACGCAGTAACCGCCAACAAAATAACAATCACAATCACAACAAAAAACTAACACCACGCACTGTTGCATGAAATCAACAGAATTTTCAAATGTGCAATATTCTACAAGAAAGCGCTACTAGTTACCGTTCAATGATTACTATTAATAAAGCGACCAAATGATTAAAACACTGAAAGAGTTAGATTAATGCAATTTAATTTCGCTTTAGGTTAGTCATCAAAAATTCCAGGAAAAAAAGACAACAAGCCAAACAACGGTCAAAATATCTAGCCTATAAATCTCAAAACTCCTGACACACAAAAGCCTGTTACATGAGTAACAGGCTACCTTCTCAATTAAAAAAATTAGACGTTTGGCAATGACCTACTTATTAATCCGTGTAGGGACACATGGGGATATCGACCACAGTATTATAGCAGACATTGGTATATCGAAATAAGGACGCTCATCATTTTCATATCCCAAATTTCAGACACAAAAAAGCCCTAACACATCGTGTTAGGGCTTCGTCGTATTAGGCGCTTGGCAATGACCTACTTTCACATGGGGAGACCCCACACTATCATCGGCGCTATTGCGTTTCACTACTGAGTTCGGGATGGGATCAGGTGGTACC
>NZ_JAKILD010000025.1 GCF_023283825.1 Shewanella olleyana
CCAACAATATTGCTCAAGATGTGTTTTTAAATAAACGTCGTGAAATGCGTATAAACCAATAAAATAAAACCCCCACTTTAAAAAAAGTGGGGGTTTGTCATTAATCTGAAACCTAGCATTCTGCTAGGTTTTTTGTTTTGTTAGGTTATCAATCTCATGTCGGAATAAAATATGGATCAACAAGCGATTCGGAAATTATTTGATGATTCAGTCAAAATTAATTTTACCGAACTAGATTTAGCGTTAAGTTTTAATCGACCGAGTGCACATGAATTCAATGCACTTAGAAAAGATGCAGGTTGGAATGAGGTTGATATTCAACTTGCAGCATTAAGCCTAAGACACTCATTATTTCATATTGGGGTTTACCGCAATGAAGAGCTTATAGCTTACGGCCGAGTAATAGGTGACGGAGCATTGTTCTATTATGTACAGGATGTAGTGGTGATTAAGCCGTTTCAAGGAAAAGGTCTCGGTGGTTTAATTATGCAAGGTGTTGAATCGTTTTTAGACAGTACAACTTGTAAAGGCGCAACCGCTGGATTGTTGTCGGTGATCGGAAAAGAAGATTTTTATCAACGCTATGGTTATAAGGCAAGGGATGGTATTGCATTAGGGCTTGGTATGTGCAAATTTTATTGATACTTTTTGTGTCAAATCGTTATTTTTTAAGGATATAAAATGTCTAACGTTGTCATTACAGGGTCCAATCGCGGTATTGGTTTAGCGCTCGCTACGTTATTTAAGCAACAAGGTTGCAAGGTGTTTGGTTTATGTCGTCATACTTCTGATGAACTAGAAGCATTAGACATTAATGTCATTACTCAGATTGATGTCGCTACCGATGAGGGCATTCATAACATGCACACTTCATTAGCGGGTGTGGCAATTGATTTATTAATTTGTAATGCAGGTATCTTGCGTGATGAGCAATTAGCTCAGCTTAATTTAGATACCATTAGACAACAGTTTGAAGTTAATGCAGTTGCTCCACTGCGCGTTGTGGCAGCACTTCAAAACCAGCTAAATGCAGGAGGGAAAGTGGCTATGATCACCTCACGTATGGGGTCGATTGAAGATAATACTTCTGGCGGTCGTTACGGTTATCGCATGTCAAAAGCGGCTCTCAATGCTGCATCTATGTCACTCAGTCATGATTTAGCTCATAAGAATATTGCCGTTGGGATTTATCATCCAGGGTATGTTCAAACAGATATGGTGAACCATGGCGGCGATATATCAGCAATTGAATCTGCCAGTAGACTAGTGAGTTTAATCAATGATCTAGACATGGATAGTACTGGTGTATTTAAGCATTCTAACGGTCAGGTATTGCCTTGGTAGCTGTCATCTTTAAGGTTTATTTACAAGGGAGTCTGACGCTCCCTTTTTAATACCTATTATTTATGGTGTGTTACAGATCCCGTAATAGAATGACAATGCAAGTTTCATTATTAACTGATTATTTAACGAGCAAATTAAATCCGAATTTAAGTTTGGTTACAGATTGTTTGATTATTCTTAAGGGCTAAAAATATATTAAGCAGGTTTATGGCGGTTAACTTTGCAATGATAATTATTCAATTTGCATAGCAACTAGCCGAATACTGACAAGGTAGGAAGTGATGACGATGAAAAGTGACTCTGTGGAGAAAGCGCCCGGATTACTAGGAAGGGCGCTAGATACTATTGAAAGGGTGGGTAACAAATTACCTGATCCTGCAATGTTGTTTTTAATTTTAATGTTCGCAGTATGGGGAATTTCAGCACTACTTTCAGGTGTAAGCTTTGAAGCGATTGACCCTCGAACTAATAGCCCAATTGAAGTAAACAATTTATTAAGCGCAGAGGCTTTAACCCACTTTTTAACCTCAATGGTGTCCACCTTCACCGCTTTTGCCCCCTTAGGTGTAGTTTTGGTTGCGATGCTTGGTGTCGGTATTGCTGAGCAATCAGGGTTTATTAACACTGCATTGAAGCAGATGTTGAAAGTGACTCCTGCTAAGTTTTTAACTCCAGCAGTTGTTCTTGTCGGGATTATCTCCCATACCGCTACAGATGCGGGTTATGTGGTTGTTATTCCTCTTGCTGGTGTTATTTTCTTTACTGTCGGTAGGCATCCGTTAGCAGGTATTGCGGCAGCATTTGCTGGTGTATCGGGTGGTTTTTGTGCCAACTTTATTCCTTCTGGTATCGATCCGCTCCTGCAAAGTTTTACTCAATCAGCAGCGCAAATTGTTGACCCAAGTATTCAAGTTAACCCATTGAATAATTGGTTTTTTGCCGCGTCTTCTTGTATCCCAATCACCTTACTTATTTGGTATTTAACGGATAAAATTCTTGAACCTAGACTTAATAAATCTCATAAAGTTAAACGTGATGAGGTTGACTTACCTGCGATGGATGAAGCTAATGCTAAAGAAATCAAAGCATTCAGAGTTGCTTCTGCCGTAATGCTAGCTGCGATTGTTGGCTTCTTTTCACTGACTATTCCTGAAACGTCAACATTACGCGATGCTGATGGTTCTTTAACGAGTTTTAGTGCACCGTTAATGCAATCTATTGTGCCGTTAATCTTCATTTTCTTTATGTTACCTGGTCTTGTATATGGTTACATGACCGGCAGTTTTAAAACGTCATCAGATGTGGTTCAAGCTATGTCTAAGTCAATGAGTGGCATGTCCCACTATATTGTCATGGCGTTTTTCTGTGCTCAGTTTGTTGCTGCTTTTTCGGCATCAAATCTTGGAGCACTCATTGCAGTTGAAGGTGCAGGCGGGCTTAAAGCACTGAACTTACCAGCTGAAGTAACTGTGGTTGGCATGATTATTTTAGTGGGTTTTGTTAACTTATTTGTCGGTTCTTCATCTGCTAAATGGGCGTTAATCGGGCCAGTGCTTGTTCCTATGTTGATGCAATTAAATATCAGCCCAGATTTATCTCAAGCGGCTTATCGTATTGGTGATTCAAGCTCGAATATTATTACTCCTTTGATGCCTTTCTTCCCTTTAGTCGTTGTTTACTGCCAACGTTATGTTAAGGGTATTGGTATTGGTACTCTCATTTCAATGATGTTGCCATTTAGCTTGGCTTTACTGTCGATTTGGACTATTTGGCTACTAATATATTGGTCTATTGGATTTCCTCTTGGATTAGGTGCAAGTTACACCTATGGTTAGCGAGCTTAAAAAACCTTAATAATAAATATTTCATTTAATTAAGTAAGTGATTAAAAAGCAACGACTGTTCGTTGCTTTTTTTTCAGTCAATATACTTAACAACTTGAAGTCTAGTCATGGCGTAAACCATTAATTTTTAATCTATGCTTATTCAATGTTGACTCATGGATCTCAAATTATGAACTCTTTAAGTTTTTACTCGGTCTCAATGACAGTTTTTGATTTTATTGTTCACTCAATATCAAGATACAGTCCATTAAGGTTTCATTTAAAACGTATATTGTCCGTGATTTGTTTAACAAGTTTAAGCGTAACTCCTATCTGTTTTGCAAATACCAATCCTCAGTATGATCAACAATTAGCTGAATCACTGAATGCTGATGAATATGACATGAAGTGATATGTCATGGCTTTTTTAAAAGTGGGCCTAATCGAGATAGAAGTGAAGAGGAGGCTGCAAAGTTACAACGTGCTAATATAGAGAGCATTGGTCAACTTGCAGCAGGTAAGCTTATAGTATCAGGCCCATTTATTGGCAAAGAGAGTAAAAATGGAGCTATTTTTTAATGTTGAAACAATTACCAAAGTAAAAGCGTTTTCTGAAACAGACTCCGCTATTTATCCAGAGTGTAGAGATGGAACGATTGCCTTGGTAGCGCTGCGTTAATGGAAGTGAATGACATCCACAATAAGGTTTCGAAAACCTTAATGTGAATGCATGAACCACATTAGCAGATTTAAAATATTAACTTTCACGAAGACTGATATTGTCTTCCGTTGCTAGTTTATTATTGTGGTTTTCAAACGCGTTATTTGAATCAAGGTTTTTGATTCGTTTTATTTCATTGAATATCAATGGTGATAATAAAATACATAAAGCCACATTGGACAAAGGAACAGAAAGCCAAATTCCATTAACCCCTAAGATAGAAGGAAGTGTTAATAGAAATGGAATTTGGATTAGCATGTTACCAAGTGAAATAGTTAACGAGCGTCCCCCTCGATTCACCGCCATAAAATACATGGTGGCAATGAAAATTAGCCCATCAAGCACTAGTGCAAATAAATGCAATCTCATGCCGATTAATGTTTCTGCCATCAAGACTTTATCCTGACTACTGAAGAAGCCGATGACAAATTCCGGAAAGATATTAATAAAGGCGAGTGTTGATAACGCTAATATAACGATGACCTTAACAGCTAACTTTACAGTGGCTTTGATATTGGCAACTTGTTTAGCGCCATAGTAATAGCTTACTGGTGGTTGCATACCGCCAGCTATACCTTCAGCAAGTAAAAAGAAGGTGGTAGCTACATAACCCACAATGGCAAAAGCGGCCACATGTACTGCAGATCCAAACTTCATAAACAAATAGTTATGCAGAGCAATAATAAAGCTGAAGTATAAAAACATGAACAAGCTTGAACTGCCCAAGACAATAATATGTTTCATCTGGCTTAAGCTTATAAGGTTGAACTCAAGTTTGGCCCGCGTATTAGCTTTTGAAGAAAAGAAATAACTAAAGCCAAGTACAACAACTGTTGCCTGAGATAACAGAGTTGCAATGGCAGCCCCTTTTAAACCCAATGGGTAAACTGCAATAAGTAAGTAATCTAATAAAATGTTTAATGACGCACCAATAATTAATAGCTTGGTTGCAAGCCCTGGGTTCTCATCATTACGAACGAGTAGGGGAAGCGCTGTTGCTGTGGCAGTAAAAAAAGCACCATATGCAAAAACTTCAATGTAGTTCATTGCCATTGCAAAGTTATCGCCGTTAGCTGATTGCAGCAATAACAAGGTTTCACCCCAAAAATTGATGAAAACTGCAGCCAATACACTCAAGATGATAATGAGTGCCATGGCATTATTGAGGACTCTTAAGCCGTCTTTCGGCTTGTCTTCCCCACGACTAATGGAAAGTAAGCTTCCTGCTCCCATACCGATCATCATACCAACACCTGCAATACAGCAGATAACTGGCCAAGCCATATTAATTCCAGCTAACCCCTCAAATCCAATGTAATGCCCCACAAAAATACCATCAATAATTTGATAAAGACCGCTGACAAGCATTGCAGCGATAGATGGAATCGCATACTTCCAGAAGTGTTGGCTAACGGTGAGTTGATCTGTAGGTTTTTTATTGTGTAATGACATTTTGTAAGCTCAAAACTTAATGAATTTCAAAGAAAGCACATTATAAAGTTAAAGTAGATAGGTAAAAGTTGGTATCCATCTCTTTATCGGATAGATATAATCAATTTTATAATCTTGAAAATACTTGGTGTCAGATGAACTGGTCCATTGAACAATTACACGCTTTTGTTGCAGCAGTGAATACCGGCTCATTTTCTGCTGCGGCCAGAACTTTAGGTAAAGCGCAATCTCGGGTTAGTACTGCGATTGCTAACCTTGAAATCGATTTAGGGTTTAAGCTATTTGATCGAAATGCTCGATTGCCTGTACTTACTGAGCAGGGCGAACAAATGTTCATTGAAGCTCAAGCTGTTATAGCTCAATGCGAACGGCTAAATTCCCGCGCAATGTCGGTGCAAACAAAAGATGAGTTAGCGTTAACCATTGCGATTGATGAAGCTGTACCTATTTCAATTTTTGAAACTTTCTTCGATAAAACAGCGGCTAAATTTCCGTTATTAAAACTCACGATATTAAATGGCTCCCGAGATGATATTGCACAATGGGTTGATAGTGATAAAGCGGATTTAGGTGTGTTATTTCATGGGGAACAACTTTTCGATAGATTAGAGTTTTTCACCATTGATAGCTTTCATCAATCACTGATTGTTTCTGTAGATCACCCGCTAGCGTCAATCGCTGTACCTAATATTTCTCAATTAAACGAACATCGGCAGCTGGTTATTTGCGATTTACAAACGCAAAGTAAACCCATTTCAGCTAATTGTTGGCATGTTGATAGCTATTATTACATTACTTCTTTGGTTACTCGAGGATTAGGCTGGGCTTTGGTGCCTGAACATATTGCAGATTCTCAGTGGTATTCAGGCGAGATTAAAGAATTGAGTACTTATCATATTCCAGATTCATTATTGATTGAAATGGGGTTAGTCAAACGCCGAGATAAAGGTGCTGGTAATATTATGAACTGGATGTTTGCTGAGGTCGAAAAGATGTTTATTGAAGCTAAAAAAGCGAAACGAAAATCCAATCTATATGCTAAAACGACTTAAGAGGTTGCGAATTAATGACGATTGAATAAGTTTAATTCGCTATCAAAGTTTTAATCAAGGAAAGCCACAGACTTGTTGTGCTGCACGTACAAGTTACTGGGTTCATCAGTGGTAAGATCTAAATCTAGGTTAGAATCTGGTACGCAGCAACAAGGTAAACATTCATCGTTTTCAAGCTCAACCAGTGGCTTGGTAAGATAACGAACACTACCTTTATTCATTTTGGTTTTACAAGCACCACAAAAACCATTTCTGCATTCTGAGAAAATATTCACTTTCTTTATTTCTAACACTTCAAGCAGAGTGTGTTGCTGTTGATTGAACAGCAACACAGGTTCACCATTTAAACTGACAATGGGCGCTTTTTTGAAGTTTGGCTTATAGGTCAAAGTCAGAAAACTCATCGCTGTCTACTGCTGAGTCGATTTGACCCACTAAGTAAGAAGACACTTCTACTTCTTGTGGCGCGACTTGAACCGCATCACTTTCTAACCAGTTTTTCATCCATGGTAAAGGGTTAGTTTGCTCTGGATAAGGTTGAGGTAAATTTACAGCTTTCATACGTTGGTTGGTTATGTACTCAACGTACTGACATAAAATTTGTTCGTTAAGACCAATCATTGAGCCGTCTTTGAATAGGTATTGAGCCCATTCTTTTTCTTGCTCAGCCGCTTTATAGAAAATATCGAAAGCTAGATCGTGACACTCTTTAGCGATTTCGCCCATTTCTGGATCGTCTTTACCACCTTGCATGATGTTGACAATGTGCTGAGTGCTATTTAAGTGCAATGCTTCATCACGAGCAATTAAGCGAATAATCTTAGCATTACCTTCCATTAACTTACGCTCAGCGAAAGCAAATGAACAAGCAAAGCTGACATAGAAACGAATTGCTTCTAGTGCATTAACCGACATCATACAAAGATAGAGTGACTTTTTAAGAATGCGCGAGCTAACGGCAATCTCTTTACCATTTATGGTATGAGTACCTTCACCATGTAAATTGAATACCTGAGTCAATTCAATAAGATCATCATAATATTGTGCAATATCACCCGCACGTTTAAGGATCTCTTCATTCACAACGATATCATCAAAAACAACAGAAGGATCGTTAACGATATTACGAATAATATGGGTGTACGAGCGTGAGTGAATTGTTTCTGAGAAAGACCAGGTTTCAATCCAAGTTTCTAACTCAGGCAACGACACTAACGGCAGCAGGGCAACGTTAGGAGAGCGGCCTTGAATAGAATCAAGTAAGGTTTGGTACTTAAGGTTTGAGATGAAAATATGTTTCTCATGCTCAGGTAAGCCTTGGTAATCAATTTTATCTTTGCTTACATCTACTTCTTCAGGGCGCCAGAAAAAAGATAACTGCTTTTCAATTAACTTTTCAAAAACTTCATATTTTTGTTGATCGTAACGCGCAACATTAACTGATTGACCCATGAACATTGGTTCATTCATTGGATTGTTAGGTGTTTGACAAAAAGTAGAGTAAGCCATTTATATATCCCAAAAAAGCGGGGAAACTCCCCGCTATTGTATGCTAATTATTGATTAAATCTTACAAGCGCCGCCGGCACAATCATCATCTTCTTTTTCGACAACAGTAATGTCATCTAAGTTGTCTGATGCACCATCACGAGTGTTGTGATAGTAAAGGGTTTTAACCCCTAACTTGTAGGCTGTTAGCAAATCTTTAAGCAAGGTTTGCATTGGCACTTTTTGACCGTCAAAGCGAGTAGGGTCGTAGTTAGTGTTAGCGGAAATTGCTTGGTCAATAAACTTCTGCATAATCCCGACTAATTCTAAGTAACCGTTGTTGTTTGGCATATTCCAAAGCAATTCATATTGATGCTTAAGCTCATCAAAATCAGGAACTACTTGCTTTAACTGACCGTCTTTACTTGCTTTAACACTAATTAATCCACGTGGTGGCTCAATACCGTTTGTCGCGTTTGAAATTTGCGACGATGTTTCAGAAGGCATTAATGCAGACAATGTAGAGTTACGTAAACCATGTTGTTGAATATCGCTACGTAAACCTTCCCAATCCATGTGAAGCGGTTCATTACAGATTTTATCAAGGTCACGCTTGTAAGTATCTATAGGTAAGATACCTTCAGCGTAAGTTGTTTCGTTAAATAGCGGACATGCACCTTGCTCTTTAGCTAAGTTCATTGACGCTTTTAATAAGTAGAACTGGATTGCTTCAAAGGTCTTATGGGTTAAATTATTACCAGAGCCATCAGAATATTTCATTCCATTTTTAGCTAAGTAATTTGCAAAGTTAATAACACCTATACCAAGAGTACGACGATTCATCGAACCAAGTTGAGCCGAGATAATTGGGTAGTCTTGGTAATCAAGTAAGTTATCTAAAGCACGAACTGCTAAATCAGCTAATGGTTCTAACTCTGATAAGTCATTGATTGCACCTAGGTTAAGCGCAGAAAGAGTACAAAGGGCGATTTCGCCATTTGGATCTTCAATGTTTTTCATTGGCTTAGTTGGCAATGCAATTTCTAAACAAAGGTTAGATTGCTTGATTGGTGCAACTTTAGGGTCGAATGGACTGTGGGTATTACAGTGGTCCACGTTTTGAATATAAATACGACCAGTTGAAGCACGCTCTTGCATCATCAGTGAAAATAATTCAACTGCTTTAATCTCTTTACGGCGAATGCTCGTATCTGCTTCGTATTGTAAATACAGACGTTCAAACTCAGCTTGGTCTGCAAAGAATGCATCGTATAAACCAGGTACGTCAGATGGACTAAATAAGCTGATATTTTGAGATTTAATTAAACGTTGATACATCAGCTTGTTTAATTGCACGCCGTAATCAAGGTGGCGGACACGGTTATCATCAACACCACGGTTATTTTTAAGTACAAGCAGTGATTCAACTTCTAAATGCCAAATAGGGTAGAACAGGGTCGCTGCACCGCCGCGAACGCCGCCTTGAGAACAAGACTTAACCGCTGTTTGGAAATACTTATAAAACGGTAAGCAACCTGTATGGAATGCTTCACCACCTCTAATTGGGCTACCTAATGCACGAATACGGCCAGCGTTAATACCGATGCCAGCACGTTGGCTAACGTATTTAACGATTGATGACGCTGTAGCATTAATAGAATCTAAGCTATCGTCACATTCAATTAATACACATGAGCTGAATTGACGTGTTGGAGTACGAACACCTGCCATGATAGGTGTAGGTAGCGATATTTTAAACGTCGATACGGCATCGTAAAAACGCTTAATGTAGTCAAGGCGAGTTTCTTTCGGGTATTTAGCGAATAAACATGCTGCGACTAAAATATATAAGAACTGTGCACTTTCGTAGATTTCGTTAGTGACACGGTTTTGAACGAGATACTTACCTTCTAATTGCTTAACAGCAGCGTAAGAGAAGTCCATATCACGCCAATGGTCCATGTATCCGTCAAGGATATCCAGTTCTTCAGCAGTGTAATCTTCGATAATATGCTTATCGTATTTTCCGAGTTCTACTAAGCGATTAACTTGCTCAACTAACTTAGGTGGCTCGAATTGGCCGAATGCTTTTTTACGTAGATGAAAAACAGCTAAGCGAGCAGCAAGAAACTGATAATCAGGAGATTCTGGAGAGATAAGATCTGCTGCTGCTTTAATGATAGTTTCATGAATAGCTTCTGTAGGAATACCTTCAAAGAACTGTAGGTGAGAACGTAATTCTACTTCTGAGACTGAGACATTATTCAGTCCTTTAGCTGCCCATTCGATAACGCGATGAATTTTGTCTAAATCGATTGTTTCGCGTTCGCCACTGCGTTTAGTGACTGTCATATTGCTGTTCATTAAAAAGAGGCCTTGGTTCTATATTTATTGGTGTAATTTATCTTTGGATCTTTCTACAACTAGTTACTTACGATCGCCAATAAATCACATTACGTTCCCTTGTAAGTTGATCATCCAAAAGCGTTCACAACATAATATTTACAAAAATACTAGTGTTACAGCAAGATACTGAGCTTTTTATGCTAGTGTCTCGTAGTGATGTCACACACAAGATATGGTGTTTTTAAATCTGATACATACAAGATAGTGAGGTTAGTCACTATTTGCAAGCAAGATTTTTATGAATAACTTGTGGATATCTCATGTATATTGATACAAGTTAGTAAAAGCTAACCTGCTAACGCAAATTGCGCTTTAAATTTGTGAGGGTGGTGATTTTATCTACAATAGAGGCGGTAAGTTTGATCGCTACAATAATCAGCGATCAATTGTTTTGTTATAAAAATAGTTTGATTTTTGTTGGTCAGATTTGCTAAGCCAATTTTGTATTGTTAGTTCACTAAAAGCTAATGCTGTATATGTGTATATACCCAAAAAACCTGAAGATAAGTGTTTCAGAGCTTCACCGTGTTTTCAATACTAGGCACGTTAATGCGGTAATGTAGGTACCTTATAAATTAGCGCAACAACGTAGTGGGAACACGGTGAAACTCCCTGAGGGCAAGTTTTGCACGCGTTTATGCTGCGTTATTGATTTTGAAAAGGGAATAACCATTACCCGCAATCAATGCCTTGCCTATACGCGTGTAAATTCTTGCTGAAATCGAGCATCTTCAGGTTGTTTGGGTATACAGCCTCATCGTCAGCAAGCTGCAATGAGGCATATGCATTCAGAAAATGAGTTTAATTTAAGCCAAAACTGACGTAACAAAGAATTGATGCAAATCATTCACGTTATTGAATTCAATCTGACTTGGCCATTGATCTGGACAATCAGATTCAGCCAAATACCCCCATAAGGCAGTGCCGCCAATCATGCCAGCATTCGCAGCTGCGACTAGGTCTCTTTCAGCATCACCTAAATACAAAATGTTTGCTGGTTTACAGTTTATTTGCTGCGCCGCTAATAGCATAGGCGCTGTATGAGGTTTGGGATGAAGGGTAGAATCTCCACTCACAACAGATTTAGCTCTATGGGTCAGACCGAGTGCATTAATGAGAGGGCGGGTAAACTTTGCTTGTTTATTAGTGACAATACCAAACGGTAAATCATTTGTTTCCAGCAAATCTAAAAATTCTTTAAACCCTGCAAATAACTGAGCTTTTTCACCATTCACCTTCTTATAATGCCCAAGTAGTGATTGTTGGATGTTAATTTGTTCTGCTTCACTAAGGTGAGGTACACCTGCTTTTACTAATGCCAAGCTACCGTGAGAAGCAGAGTAACGTAGTTTATCAACGCTCTGAGCTGCAATTCCTCGTTCATCTAAGCTAAGGTTTAATGCATGAATTAAATCAGGTGCGGTATCCGCTAATGTGCCGTCTAAATCAAATAACACAGCTTTAATTAAATTCATTTTAAGCCTTAATGAGAAATTAAATGTGCCACACCTTAAGTTACAGCATTAAAATGTGGCAAAAAATGGTGGTGAGAAATTGATTCTTCAATAACTGAAGGGCCAGTTAGTCCTCTATTTTTTGTGTCGCAATCATATAGTTTACATCCACTTTATTCGTGTATTTATATACACCTGAAATTGGGTTGTAAGTAATTCCTAAGGCATCGCGGCAAATTAAATCTGTGTTATCAACTAATGTGATAAGTTCAGAAGGTTTAATGAATTTACTATGATCGTGCGTTCCAACGGGGAGCATTTTTAAAACATACTCTGCACCCACAATTGCTTGGATGTAAGACATCATACTGCGATTAATGGTCGAGAAAAAAACATGGCCACCAGGTTTCACCATGTCACAGCATGCTTGAATGACTGATAAAGGGTCGGGTACGTGTTCTAGCATTTCCATGCAAGTGACAACATCATAATGTCCCATATGCGATTGCGCATGCTCTTCTGCAGTCATGGTATCGTAATTGATAGAAACGCCAGTTTCTAAGGCATGCAGCTTAGCTACTTCAATTTGGGCTTCACCCATGTCTAACCCAGTAACTTTTGCACCAATTTTTGCCATGCTTTCTGACAAAATACCGCCTCCACAACCAATATCGATAACTTGTTTTTCAAATAAGCCACCGCTAGTTTGATCAATATAGTTTAATCGTAATGGGTTTAATTGATGTAGTGGCTTAAAGTCACCATTTGGATCCCACCAAGACGCAGCCATGTTGGCAAATTTTTCGATTTCTTGATGATCAACGTTTTGTTGAGTGGTGTGTTCTTGGTTCGACATAGCAAGGACCCATGATTTATTTATGATTATTGCATGCATTATAACCATACCTTTAATAAACATAGTGAGATGAAACAAGATTCATTTCTAGTTGGTTATATATTCGGCACTAATTGCTGATAAAAAAGCCATTGAGGTTTTGTTAGCGGCTTTTGCGCATTCTAATAGTAGTTAAACCTAAACAATATTGACTAATTCTTGCTGTTTTTATTCAGTTTTTCACTTGCTTTAACTTTTCGTTGCCCTAGGGTCTAGTCACTTTATATATCTGTGTTAGAATGCCAAATCACGTTTTTGAGCTACACAATAAAATGGAATAATTATTGTGCGCTAATTTTAGGGGAACGAGCAGTTTATGACTGATCTGGCATCATCAATTTCGCCAATTAACATCGAAGACGAACTAAAAAATTCTTATTTAGATTATGCTATGAGTGTAATCGTAGGTCGTGCATTACCCGACGTTCGTGACGGATTAAAACCTGTTCACCGTCGTGTGCTTTTTGCAATGAACGAATTAAAGAACGACTTTAATAAGCCTTATAAAAAATCAGCTCGTGTTGTTGGTGACGTAATTGGTAAGTATCACCCTCATGGTGACTCTGCTGTTTACGATACAATCGTACGTATGGCACAACCATTCTCAATGCGTTACACACTTGTCGATGGCCAAGGTAACTTCGGTTCTGTCGATGGTGATTCAGCAGCGGCAATGCGTTATACCGAAATCCGTATGGAGAAGTTAGCGCATTCATTGCTAGCCGATTTAGAAAAAGAAACCGTGGATTATGTACCTAACTATGATGGTACTGAACATATACCAGCGGTTCTTCCTACACGCATTCCAACATTATTAATTAATGGTTCTTCAGGTATTGCTGTTGGTATGGCGACGAATATCCCGCCGCACAATATCAATGAAGTTGTTCAAGGTTGTTTAGCATTAATTGAGGAGCCTAGCCTCTCAATTGAACAACTAATGGAATATATTCCTGGACCTGACTTCCCTACAGCAGCGTCAATCAATGGCCGTAAAGGTATCATTGACGCATATAAGACTGGCCGTGGCCGCGCTGTTATGCGCTCAAAAGCTGCCATTGAAGAAGAAAACGGTCGCGAACGTATTATCGTCACTGAAATTCCTTATCAAGTGAACAAAGCGCGTTTGATTGAAAAAATCGCTGAGCTTGTTAAAGATAAGAAGATAGAAGGTATCAGTGGTTTACGTGATGAGTCTGATAAAGACGGCATGCGCATTGTTATTGAAATCAAACGAGGTGAAGTGGGCGAGGTTGTACTTAATAACCTATATGCTCAAACTCAAATGCAGTGCTCTTTCGGTATCAACATGGTTGCGTTGACTAATGGTCAACCAAAACTGTTTAACCTTAAAGAAATGCTTGAGTGCTTTATTCTTCACCGCCGTGAAGTTGTAACACGCAGAACAGTATTCGAATTACGTAAAGCCCGCGAACGTGCACATATCCTTGAAGCATTAGCGATTGCACTTGCTAACATTGACCCAATTATCGCGTTGATCAAAGCATCTCCAACACCAGCTGAAGCTAAAGTTAAATTAGTTGCTCAAGGCTGGCAGTTAGGTAATGTGCAAGGCATGCTTGAAAAAGCAGGTGATGATGCAGCGCGTCCAGAATGGTTAGAGCCTGAGTATGGTATTCGAGATGGCGAATACTTTTTAACTGAACAACAGGCACAAGCGATCCTTGAATTACGATTACATCGTTTAACTGGTCTTGAACATGAAAAAATCCTTGCTGAATATGAAGAATTATTAGAGTTCATAGCTGGTCTATTGTTCATCCTTCGCAGCCCTGAACGTTTGATGGAAGTCATCAAAGAAGAGCTAGAAGAAGTATTAGAACAATACGGTGATGCTCGACGTACTGTAATTAATCAAAACGAAGTTGATATGAGTCTTGAAGACTTAATTAACGAAGAAGATGTCGTAGTGACATTATCACATATGGGTTATGCCAAGTATCAGCCACTGACTGACTACCAAGCACAACGTCGTGGTGGTAAAGGTAAAGCAGCAACTAAAGTTAAAGACGAAGATTTCGTTGAGAAACTACTCGTTGCTAATACTCATGACACCATCCTTTGTTTCTCTGACTTCGGTAAAATGTACTGGCTTAAAGTTTACCAATTACCATTGGCAAGCCGCACAGCACGTGGTCGTCCAATCATCAACTTACTACCATTATCTGATGGTGAGCGTATTACTGCTATTTTACCAGTACGTGAATATGCTGATGATAAGTTTATTGTTATGGCAACAGCGCACGGTACAGTTAAGAAAACCGCATTAACGGCTTACAGTAATCCTCGTGCAAACGGTATTATTGCAGTTAACCTGAAAGACGATGATCAATTAATTGGTGTTGATATTACTAATGGTAGTGATGACATCATGTTGTTCTCGAATGAAGGTAAAGTAGTTCGTTTCAACGAGAAAGTACGTGATTCTGAAACAGGTGAAGTGAAGAAAGATCCTGAAACAGGTGAAGACTTAATTGCTATCCGTCCAATGGGCCGTACAGCCACAGGTGTTCGCGGTATCAAACTTGAAGATGGTCAAAAAGTTGTTTCAATGATCATTCCTAAAGAAGAAGGTTCTATCTTGACTGTGACTGAAAATGGTTATGGTAAGCGTACTGACCTTTCTGAATACCCAGCTAAGAGCCGTGGTACTAAAGGTGTGGTTTCTATCAAGGTGAGTGAACGTAATGGCGCTGTTGTTGGCGCTGTACAAGTTACTGAGTCTGAAGAAATTATGTTGATTAGTAACAAGGGTACGTTAGTTCGTACTCCTTCAAGTGGTGTATCACTGATTGGTCGTAACACTCAAGGTGTCACAATCATTCGAACTGCTGAAGATGAAAAAGTAGTCGGTTTACAAAGACTGGATGAAATTGAAGTCACAGAAGATTTTGTTGAAGGTGAGGAGGGCGAACAGCCTGAAACACCAGCAGTAGAAAATCCTGCTGATGATGCAACAGATACTCCTGAAGCTGATGCTTAATACTAAGCGTTAAGTGGATACAAAAAAGGATGCCAATGGCATCCTTTTTTAATGTCTGAATAAATATCAGGCTAATCAGTTTGCTCTGTGGCTATCACTATAACCAACCAACCAATAAGCCTTCTTACAAACTAGCCATTATTTTTAGCTAAAGTATCTGCATGCTTAAAAGCATCACGCCAAAAGGTTGAACTTAGCTTAGCGATCACACGCGACTCACCATTAAGTAACATTGCCATACCGATATTTAATTCTGGTGAATAAGACACTTCTGCGACATATCCAGCAACCCAACCAGCATGATAAATTAACGGACGACCTTCAAATTCATAAACGCGCCAGCCTTTACCATAATGAGCATCATCAAGATATGTTCTCCAATCACGTCGACGAAGCTCTTTGGTTGTTCTAACACCAGCAGTTGTCACGTCTTTAATGACTCTATTTGATAACACCCCTGGGTTTTCGCCTAAATTAGCGATAAGCCATTTGGACATATCAGTAATACTGGCGTTTACGCCTGCTGCAGGTGCTAATTTATAATAGTTAGGTTTCACTTTTACTTTTCTAAAGCCTGACTGAGTTTTTACGTGAGGTTCGGCGCGATTACTTTGCTTATCAAATGCTTCATAGCCAATTGATGCAGTTGTCATCTTAAGTGGCGAGAATATTTTTTGTTGGATTAAACTCTCGTAACTCTCACCAGATTGCTGCTCTATGGCATCTTGAATAAATGAAAACGCCACATTCTGATAGCTATAGCAAACTCCAGGTTTACACATTGGGGTTAATTCAGAAAACTTATTAATGATCTTTTCCATGCCTACATCGGCATTGATCAAATTATCGTAGCTATTTGGCATTAGGCCGGTACTTTGACCAATGATATGTCCTAAATTTATCTCCTTTGCTTGTTGTTTATCAGCAAGGGTGAATTCAGGAAGATACTTAATGATAGGTTGTTGCCAATGTAGTTTATTTTCAGTAACCAGTATACTGGCCAATGTACCAGCAAAAGTTTTTGACACCGAAGCTAAACGAAATACTGTATCAGCGTTGACATTCAAATTGCCACCTTTGGCACGTTTTCCGTAGGTGCTCAGTGTTAATATTTCACTACCTTCGACAATGACAAAAGCACCACCTGGTACTTTGCTTTTTCTCAGCTGCTTATGAAAATTGTGTTTGAAGTTTTCGGAAATTTTATTGTATTCAGATTGCGATGCCGCTAAAGAGGAGGTTGGACTCAGCGCTCCAATAGATAAAGTGCCTAAAAGCAAAATAGGTTTTAAAAACATTTACAGTTCCAGTGACCGTTAATACGATCTAATTTTTATTGTTTTGATGTCAATATAGTCATTAAAATGATATTTGTTACTAATTTGTATACAGGTATTGTTGAGCAAATCAGCTGTGATTACTAGTCGTTAATGATGAATAATAGTTAAAAAAGCGACTAATGATTGTTTAAATGAACTCATACTGTTTATTCATTCGACAGTATGTCAATTTGTTGATGGTCTTACTAAGGTTAAAGCAGTCAATTCTATCAAAAAAGGGCGTTAAAATAATATTTTATCTCTAATTTATATTAAGAAACTCTCAACTTTTAGGCTTTATGATTATTTTTCATTTTAGCCTATAAACAGTTGAGATATACTGCCTATCAAAATGCTATTAATTTAATGTTTTAACTAAAAACGATAAAGGACAATGCTGTGAGCGCTATTTATAATTTTTGTGCTGGACCTGCCATGTTACCACAAGCTGTAATGCAAAAAGCGCAGCAAGAATTAATTGACTGGAATGGTTTGGGTGTCTCCGTCATGGAAATTAGTCATCGCAGTAAAGAGTTTATTGCCTTAACTGAACATGCTGAAAAGACGTTACGTTCATTGATGGAAATACCTGAAAATTACCACGTGCTATTTATGCATGGCGGTGGTCGTGGTCAATTCACTAATGTCGTCAATAATTTTTTAGGAGAGGATGGTAAAGCACTTTATTTAGTCAATGGGCAATGGTCATCTGCTGCTGTTAAAGAAGCGGTTAAATTAGTCGGCGAAGACAATATTGATCAATTAAGCATTGTTGAAAACAAACAGGGCTTAAACGAAGTGGTACTCCCTAATTTGAATGCTATCGAAAAAGATTATCGTTATGTTCATTTTTGTGCCAATGAAACCGTAGATGGTATTGAGATATTTGAGAACTTAGATAGCCCTTGGCCTGTTGTTGTGGATTTATCATCAACTATCATGTCCCGCAAAATTGATGTGAGTCAATATGGTTTAATTTACGCGGGTGCGCAAAAGAATATCGGCCCTTCAGGTTTATCAATTGTGATTGTTCGCGATGACATGTTAAAACTTCCTAAACTTCCTCAGTCTTCAATAATGGATTATAGCGTTGCTCAAGCAAATGATTCTATGTTCAACACACCACCGACCTTTGCTTGGTACCTAGCCGCAGAAGTATTTGATTGGTTAACAGCGCAAGGTGGGGTAAATGAAATTGAAGCGATTAATAAGCAAAAAGCTGACTTGCTATACCAGTGTATTGATAACAACCCATTTTATAAAAACGGGGTAGCGGTTAAGAATCGATCGCGAATGAACGTCACGTTTCAATTAACAGATAACAGTCTCGATGGTGAGTTTTTAAAACAAGCCGAGCAAGCAGGGCTGGTTGCTCTAAAAGGTCATCGTATTGTCGGCGGTATGCGCGCCAGTATTTACAACGCAATGCCGCTATCAGGCGTACAAGCTTTAGTCAGCTTTATGGAAGCATTTGCCAAAAAGCATAGCTAGTCAAAGTATAGTTAGCCTATGTAAATAGAGAGACTTAGAAGATAAGAGAAAAAGCGAATGACATTTAGGTCATTCGCTTTTTGGTTTAATTACAGAATTGAGCTGATAGATTTTGCTAGATAATCTACATTTGCTTCGCTTATACCTGCAATACTCATCCGGCTAGAACCGACCATATAAATACTATGCTGTTGTTTAAGCTCTTCAACTTGTTGTGCATTAATACCTAGGAAGGAGAACATGCCTTTCTGATTAGCAATAAAGCTGAAATCTTGTTGGACACCGTTTTCAATCAATTTATTAACTAACATTTGACGATTGCCATTAATGCGATTTCGCATTACCGTTAATTCATCTAGCCATTGCTGTTTTAGCTCTGGTGTGCCGAGAATTGTTTCAACTAACGCTGCGCCATGTGCTGGCGGCATAGAGTAAATGCAGCGCACAACATAAAGTAACACTGAGAAAGCGACATTCGCAGTATTGCTGTCTTTAGCGACTAAGGTACAAGCTCCGATACGTTCACGGTATAAACCGAAGTTTTTCGAGCAAGAACTACATAGAATCATTTCTTCTACAGCAGCAGCCATTTGACGAACACCATAGGCATCCTCATCGACACCATCACCAAAACCTTGATATGCCATATCGATAAGTGGAGTAAAACCTTGTTTAGCTGTGATGCCAATCACTTCATCCCATTGCTCTACCGATAAATCCATACCGCTTGGATTATGGCAGCAAGCATGCAGTAGCACGACATCATCACTACTGATGCTATTTAATGCCGCTTTCATTTCATCAAATTTAAGTGTTTTTGAGTCATAATCGTAATACGGGTAAGTTTTTACCGTTAAACCCGCAGCTTCGAATAAACCTGTGTGATTAGCCCAAGTCGGATCGCTTACCCAAATTACGGTATTCGGGTTACAGCTCTTAATAAATTCAGCAGCAACACGTAACGCACCTGTACCACCTGGAGTTGATACTGTGCGAATTCGGTTGGCAAGCAATGCCGCATGTGATTGACCAAAGGCTAGTTCTGACATTAAACGATTAAATTGTTCAGAACCAGTAGGACCGATATAAACCTTGGTGGTTTCAGTATCTGTTCTTAATTGCTCAGCTTTTTTTACACAATCTAAAATAGGAGTGTGGCCTACAGGGTCTTTATACACACCCACACCTAAATCTATTTTTTGTGGGTGATTGTCCTGTCGGTATTGAGTGAGTAAACCTAAAATGGGATCTGCAGGCATTGCAGTTAAATTATTGAACATGGCCATTGACCTTATAATGTAGTCAGCTAATGAAATCAGCGTTAGTAGGATTAACTTTAGGGTAACGTAGATTAATTGATGATTGAAATGCCTTTTTTTATCCAAACTCAAAAAGAAAGATATTTGAAGTACTAAGTTTACAGTTTAGGCGATAAATGAAAGCGTTAATCGTCTTGTTTTTGATTTATTGGCTGTTTTTCATTCGTTTTATTCATGTTGGCTTAAATTCAGTAAATAAATTTCAGTTTTCCCTTGAATCATGGGCTGCAATCAGTAAATTTGTAGGCAAGAATAATTAATCAGTTTAATAAAGTCAGAATCGTATAGATAAATTGACAACTTAGTCTTTATCTTTGCCTACAGTCATTCTCGCGTTTAGCTAGAACTCATGAAAGAAGAATTCATAATGAAACAATTGCGTCTAGAACCAGTCAAAAAAGTCAACGGTGTCGTTAATATTCCTGGCTCAAAAAGCATTTCTAATAGAGCTTTATTACTTGCGACCCTGGCCAAAGGGAAAACGACCTTAACCAATTTGCTGGATTCAGATGACATCCGATATATGTTGGAGTCTCTTAAGCAATTAGGGGTTAACTATCAGTTATCAGAAAATAATACGGTATGTGAACTTGAAGGTTTAGGTAAACCATTAAGTGCAGACCAAGCGCAAACGCTATTTTTAGGTAACGCGGGTACTGCAATGCGTCCACTCTGTGCTGCACTGACGTTAGGTTCTGGTGAATTTACCTTAACAGGTGAACCTCGTATGGAAGAAAGACCGATTGGCGATCTTGTCGATTCTTTACGCCAGTTGGGCGCTAGTGTCACCTATCTCAAAAATGATGGTTTTCCACCACTAACGATTAATGCCGATGGATTAAATGGCGGTGAAGTTGAGATAGCGGGCGATTTATCAAGCCAATTTTTAACGGCATTATTGATGGTTTCGCCACTCACCAAAGATACCGTGCATATTAATATTAAAGGTGAACTTGTTTCTAAGCCTTACATCGATATCACCATTGCGTTAATGGCACAGTTTGGTGTTGAAGTTATTAATCATGATTACCGACGATTTGAAATACAAACGGGTCAGCAATATGTTTCACCAGGAAAGGTACTTGTAGAAGGAGATGCATCTTCTGCTTCATACTTTCTTGCAGCTGGCGCGATACAAGGTGGCGAAGTTAAGGTCACTGGCGTTGGTAAACTCAGCATTCAAGGTGATGTTAAATTTGCTGATGTACTTGAAAAAATGGGCGCAGACATCGAGTGGGGTGATGATTACATTATAGCTAGACAAGCAAAATTAACCGCTGTTGATTTGGATATGAATCATATTCCTGATGCGGCAATGACCATTGCAACAGCGGCTTTATTTGCAGAAGGTACTACTCGTATTACAAATATTTACAATTGGCGTATTAAAGAAACCGATCGCCTTTCAGCGATGGCCACTGAACTAAGAAAAGTTGGCGCCACTGTTGAAGAAGGCCATGATTTTATTTCTGTTACGCCACCACGGGTGTTAAATACTGCAGCCATTGATACCTATAATGACCACCGCATGGCAATGTGTTTTTCTATGATGGCCTTTGCTGACTGTGGGATCACCATTAATGATCCAGATTGTACGTCAAAAACATTTCCTACCTATTTTAATGAGTTTGCACGCCTAGCTCAGTAATCAACTTGGCAAAACACTTAAGATAAATGACGGCAGTCAATATACTGCCGTTGTTTTGATCTGATTAGTGAACTGACAAAATACTCCAGTTTTTTTATCGAAATTGTTATACAATGCCGCCCGCTCATTTTGATGAACCTTTTTTACTTTCATGGAAGATTGTTTTTTTCGGAGGAATTTATGTCTGAACGTGCTCCAGTAGTCACAATCGACGGACCAAGCGGTGCAGGGAAAGGGACCATATGCCAGCTAGTTGCTGAAAAACTAGAATGGCACTTATTAGATAGCGGCGCTATCTATCGTGTATTAGCCCTAGCTGCAATTCATCATAATGTTGAATTAGAGAATGAAGAAGCTATTACCTTACTTGCAGCCCATTTAGATGTGCAGTTTTTAACAGGTACAGACTTAGTTAAAGTGATCCTTGAAGGCGAAGATGTGTCATTAAGCATCCGTACTCAAGAGTGTGGCAACGCAGCATCGAAAATTGCGGCTTTCCCACGCGTACGTGAAGCTTTACTACGTCGCCAACGTGCTTTTAGTAGCGCACCAGGTTTAGTTGCTGATGGACGCGATATGGGAACCGTCGTTTTTCCTCAAGCACCAGCCAAAATTTTCTTGACCGCATCGGCCGAGGAAAGGGCGCAGAGACGCTATAAACAGTTGCAGGACAAGGGCTTCGATGTTAATATCGATCGCCTTTTATCTGAAATCATTGAACGAGATGACCGCGATATTAATCGTTCAGTCTCTCCTTTAGTGCCTGCAGATGATGCGCTAGTTATTGATACTAGTGGCATAGGTATTAATGAAGTGCTTGAGCTTGTGCTTGAACACATCAATAAAAACTTAACGTAATTTCTTAATTCTGAGAGATTATGAAACAACATTTATATCACGGATGATGTAAATAAATTAATTGACTCCACATCTAGGATGGATGGTGGTTTATAAAAGAAAGTAATCATAAAATGACTGAATCTTTTGCTGATCTATTTGAACAATCCCTAAATGAACTTGAGTTCCGTCCTGGTTCTATCGTACGTGGCGTAGTTGTACGCATCGAAAACGGTACTGTACTAGTTGACGCTGGTCTTAAGTCTGAAAGCCCAATTTCTGCTGACGAATTCAAAAACGCTCAAGGTGTTTTAGAAATCGCTGTTGGCGACGAAGTTGATGTTGCTCTTGACTCTGTTGAAGACGGTTTCGGTGAAACTCAATTATCTCGTGAAAAAGCGAAACGTCACGAAGCTTGGATTGTTCTAGAAAAAGCTTACGAAGATGCTGAAACTGTAATCGGTATCATCAATGGTAAAGTTAAAGGTGGTTTCACTGTTGAATTAAACGGTATCCGTGCCTTCTTACCAGGTTCTCTAGTAGACGTTCGCCCAGTTCGCGATACTGCTCACCTAGAGTACAAAGAATTAGAATTCAAAGTTATCAAACTTGACCAGAAGCGTAACAACGTTGTTGTTTCACGTCGTGCTGTTATCGAATCAGAAAGCAGTGCAGAGCGTGATGCTCTTCTTGAGAACCTTCAAGAAGGTCAAGCAGTTAAAGGTATCGTTAAGAACCTTACTGACTACGGTGCATTCGTAGACTTAGGTGGCGTTGACGGTCTTCTACATATCACTGATATGGCTTGGAAGCGCGTTAAGCACCCATCTGAAATCGTTAATGTTGGTGACGAAATCAACGTTAAAGTTCTTAAGTATGACCGTGAGCGTACTCGCGTATCACTAGGTCTTAAGCAACTTGGCGAAGATCCATGGTTAGAAATCAGCAAGCGCTACCCAGAAAGCACTCGTCTTACTGGTCGCGTAACAAACTTAACTGACTACGGTTGTTTCGTTGAAATCGAAGAAGGCGTTGAAGGTCTTGTTCACGTTTCTGAAATGGATTGGACTAACAAGAACATCCACCCATCTAAAGTTGTTAACTTAGGTGATGAAGTTGAAGTTCTAGTTCTAGACATCGATGAAGAACGTCGTCGTATCTCTCTAGGTCTTAAGCAATGTAAGACTAACCCATGGGATGATTTCGCTACTCGTTTCAACAAGGGCGATAAAGTTTCTGGTAAGATCAAGTCTATCACTGACTTCGGTATCTTCATTGGTCTTGACGGCGGCATCGACGGTCTTGTTCACTTATCTGACATTTCTTGGAACGGTACTGGCGAAGACGCTGTATCTGAGTACAAGAAAGGTGACGAAATCCACGCAGTAGTTCTTTCTGTTGACCCTGAGCGCGAGCGTATCAGCTTAGGCGTTAAGCAAACTGAAGACGATCCTTTCAATGCTTACTTGGCAGACAAGAAGAAAGGTACTATTGTAAATGGTGTAGTTACTGCTGTTGACGCTAAAGGCGTTACAATTGAACTAGCTGAAACTGTTGAAGGTTACCTTCGCGTTGCAGATATCTCTCGCGAGCGTATCGAAGACGCATCTACAGTATTCACTGTAGGTGACAAAGTTGAATCTAAGTTCATGGGCGTAGATCGCAAGAACCGTTCTATCAGCTTATCTATCAAAGCGAAAGATGAAGCAGATGAGAAAGAAGCAATGGCAACTATTAACAAGCAAGATGATGCTGTTATTAGTAATGCAATGGCTGAAGCGTTCAAAGCAGCTCGTAAGTAATAAATCGCCTGTTGTGTGGGAAACGCACATTGTTTCCCATTAGGCGACTGTGTTTGGCTTGATAATAGAGGGTATAGGATGACGAAATCCGAACTGATCGAAAAACTCGCCACTAGGCAGTCGCAGCTGTCGGCGAAAGAAGTGGAAAGTGCTATTAAAGAAATGTTAGAGCAAATGGCAACAACATTAGAAGGCGGTGATCGTATAGAAATCCGTGGCTTTGGTAGTTTTTCACTTCATTTCCGTGCACCACGTGTAGGCCGTAACCCAAAAACTGGAACCTCAGTTGATTTGGAAGGCAAATACGTACCGCACTTTAAGCCTGGCAAAGAACTGCGTGAACGTGTCGATGCGGTTAATCATTGATTAACGCTTGATTAAAAAGCCTCCTTTTGGAGGCTTTTTTGTATCTATTGCTCAGCAAAGCTGGTTAGTTGGCTAAAATTCTTGGATAATCATTATATTGGTAAATTTCGATCTTATTTTTCACAGATAGAATGGAGCTGCACGTGAAATCATTTATTGCCATTGTCATTGTCGGGTTATTCTTTGTTCTTGCATTACTTTTTGGCGCAAAGAACGAACAAATCGTTACGGTCAGTTATTTTGTTGCAGAAGGCCAGTACCGCCTGCCTGTAGTACTTGCAGTTGTTTTTCTTGCTGGCTTTATTATTAGTTGGTTATTTGCAGCTTATTACATCGTTAAACTTAAAATGGTACTTAGAAAAAGAAATAAAACCATTGCACAGTTAACAGACAAGGTAGCAGAGCCAGTAGCTGCTACAGCAAAGGATACCGCCGCTTAAGATGCTAGAGATCCTCTTTCTGTTGTTACCCATTGCTGCCGGATACGGTTGGTATATGGGCCGAAGAAGTATACGACAGAATCAAAAACAGCAAAGTAAAAAACTCAGTAGAGACTACTTTACCGGGCTTAATTTTTTGCTTTCAAATGAATCAGATAAAGCGGTTGATTTGTTTATTACCATGCTTGATGTTGACGACGAAACCATTGATACCCATTTATCGTTAGGGTCTTTATTCAGAAAGCGTGGTGAAGTAGACCGTTCAATCCGAATTCACCAAAACCTCATCGCTAGACCAAGCCTTACCACTGAGCAACGTGATATAGCGATGATGGAGTTAGGTAAAGATTATTTAGCTGCAGGATTTTATGACAGAGCTGAAGAAATATTTTTGAATCTTGTCAGTCAAGATGATCATAGTGAAGAAGCTGAAACTCAATTAATTTCTATCTATCAAGTCACTAAAGAATGGCAAAACGCCATTAATATCACTAAGGGCTTAAGTCGTAAACGCCAACAAGCCTTAAAATCTATTACTGCTCATTTTTATTGCCAATTGGCAGATGAAGCGACTGAAACTGCTGACAAAATCAAATTATTACAACAAGGCATTAAACTCGATGACAAATGTGGTCGAGCCTGGTTGACTCTTGCCAAAATTTACCTTGATACCAATCAAATCAGTTTATGCAAAAAGGCTATTTTTGAGCTGAAACTTGCCGATATAGAGCTATTTTCTGATGCAATCGGTATTGCCCGCCAAGTTTACCGTGATAGTAATGACCTCGAGAACTATCAGTCATTATTACAACAGGCTTTAGAATCTGGTGCTGGTGCTAGCGTTATCATCGCACTCGCTCAACACAAAATTGAACAAGGCAATACTAAAAACGCTGAAAAAATGGTGTTAGACCATTTGTACCGTCATCCAACGATGAAAGGGTTTCAACATTTAATGCAGTTACATATTAAACAGGCTGAAGACGGTCAAGCAAAACAAAGCCTGTCAATGTTAGAAAAATTAGTAGAGCAACAGATTAAATTTAGACCAAGTTATCGTTGTTGCTCTTGTGGTTTTCCTGCTCACAGTTTGTATTGGCATTGTCCGTCATGTAAAGAATGGGGCAGTATCAAACGAGTGAAAGGATTAGACGGTGAATAGCGCGCAAATAAAGTTTTGCTAGTTTCACTGTTTAACTACAATATTATAAACTTAGCGTTAATCAACACCCTACGGAGTAAACATGGCAGATAAACCGATTGTAGTAGCCTTAGATTATGATAATAAGAATGAGGCTCTATCACTGATTGATAAACTTGATCCGACAATGTGTCGTCTTAAAGTAGGCAAAGAGATGTTTACTTTATTCGGACCACAATTGGTTAAAGATATTCATGATCGTGATTTCGATTTATTTCTTGATTTAAAGTTTCACGATATCCCCAATACGGTGGCCAAAGCCGTATCAGCGGCTGCCGATCTTGGTGTTTGGATGACTAATGTCCATGCAAGTGGTGGACTAGCTATGATGCAAGCAGCAAAGAATGCATTAGGCAATTATGGTAATGACGCGCCTTTGCTAATCGCTGTGACAGTATTAACATCAATGAGTGATGAAGATTTAGCATTATTAGGAATTAATGTCCCTGCATCTGAGCATGTTAAACGTTTAGCAGCACTAACTCATCAAGCTGGGCTTGATGGTGTTGTATGTTCAGCTCAAGAAGCCACTATGCTTAAAACAAACTTTGGCAAAGACTTTAATCTGATCACTCCGGGTATTCGTCCAGTTGGTGCTGATGTTGGTGACCAGCATCGAGTGATGACGCCACCAAAAGCAATTGCTGCCGGTTCAGATTATTTAGTGATTGGACGCCCAATCACTAAAGCTGCAGATCCGCTGGCGTCATTACATCAAATCGTTAACTCATTAAAATAAGTTCGATATAGAATTTATATTGTTACCGTTAATCAACAAATTTGCAGGAGCGCACAATGTTTGACTATCAAGGGAAGAAGGTTGTTGTTATTGGCGGTACAAGTGGCATTAATTTAGGTATTGCGTGTGCTTTTGCAGCTCAAGGGGCTGATGTAGCCGTTGCTAGCCGTAGTATCGACAAAGTGAATGCTGCAGTTGATGCGTTAAAACAAGTTAATGGCAATGGCCATCATATGGGCGTGAGTTTTGATGTAAGAGATGCTGAAGCTGTAGCGAAAGGCTTTGCTGAGATTGAAGCTGAGTTTGACTACATTGATGTGTTAGTAAGTGGCGCTGCTGGTAATTTTCCTGCAAGAGCAAAAGATTTATCAGTAAATGGTTTTAAGTCTGTGATGGATATTGATTTACTTGGAAGCTTTCAAGTGATCAAGCAAGCATACCCACTGTTGGTAAAAGGTATTAAGCACAACGGGACACATTCATCTGCAAGTGTGATACAGATTTCAGCGCCGCAAGCTTATGTGCCTATGGCGTTACAAGTTCATGTTTGCGCAGCTAAAGCCGGTGTAGACATGTTGACACGTACATTAGCTATTGAGTGGGGCGTAGACAAAATCAGAGTTAATTCGATTGTCCCAGGGCCTATTGCAGATACAGAAGGTTTTGATCGCCTAGCGCCCAGTAAAGGATTAAAATCGATGATAGCCGATAGTGTGCCACTTAAACGCAACGGTCAAAAACAAGATATCGCTAACGCAGCACTATTTCTTGCTTCTGACATGGCTTCATATATTACAGGTACGATATTACCAGTTGATGGCGGTTGGTCATTAGGTGGTGCAGGTGCTGCAATGGACGCATTAGCAAAACATTTACCTGAACAGTAAACAAAATTTTTAAAGGTGATATAAATGGCGAACGCATTGCAAGAGCAATTGCTAAAAGCGGGACTGGCTAGCAAACAAAAAGCGCGAGATGTTAAAACGCAAAAGCGTAAACAAAAGAAAGCGAAAGTTGATGATGGCAGCGCTGACTTAAAACAGCAAATTGCACAGCAAAAATTAGCTCAGGCTGAAAAAGATCGTGCATTAAATGAAAAACGTTTTGCAGAAGCCAGTGAAAAAGGTCAAGTACGTGGTTTAATCACTGAGTTCACCAAATTTGCTATCAGCATTCCAAAAGACGCTGAAATTAAATTTAATTTTACCATGGATAATAAAATTCTATCTATCTATGTCACAGATAAACTGCAAGGGCAGTTATTATCTGGCGCAGTGGGTATTGTCCGTCATGAAGATAAAAGTTACCTCGTTCCCCACAAATTAGCTGAGCGTGTTAATTTATTAGTTCCAGCATGGTGTGGTTATTTATGGGAAGAGAACAGTAGTAATCAAACTGAGCAAGTTGACCAAGCTGATGATCCGTACGCAGATTATGCGATTCCAGATGATTTAATGTGGTAAATTGACCAAACATTACTATGTTATTTAAAATAGCCTCTTTTTGAGGCTTTTTTATTGGCTTTAAACTTGATTCAAATTCGGGTTTTCATCACCCAGTAAACCTAGGTCATTAAAGTGCTAAAAAACACAAACTATTATCGTAATGGTGCTGACTATCGTGAAGGACAGCAAGCTAACTTTATCGATATTAAGCATACTTTTGGTTTGAGGCACATTAGCGTTGGAAAGTGGGTCACAAAAGAAGAGTCACAACTCGCGGCAAATTTAGTGTTTGATTCATTGGCAGATTTATCTCAGATTTTACAAGTTCCCACAGCACTTATTGGTTTACGGAAAACACTTAACTTACTTTTTGGCCGAGGCGGGCAAAAAGGAGTACAAGCTCATTACTCACCAACTACTAGAGAACTTGCTTTAGCCAAAAATGCAGGCGCTGGCGCATTAGCACATGAGTTTTGGCATGCGTTTGATCATTATATTGTTGATAAAGCATTTGATATTGGTAGTCAGCGATCAAGAAGTAGGGAAGCTTCACAATTAAGATACGCTTGTGCATCTGATTTATGGCTAAAAGATGTATTGCTTAAGCCACACCGTTTGAATGATAAATTATCTGCTTTATTTAAATTAGTGTTACTAAGCGAGGATGGTGAAGCCCCGAGTGATTACGTAACAAAGGCCATTGAAGTTGATAAACAGCAAGGGTGTTATTACTTTTCAAAACCAACAGAATTAATGGCAAGGGCATTTGAGTCTGCTATTGAATCTGATGGCCACCTTAATAACCAATACTTAGTGTCGGGGACAATGAAGCAAGATACCGCTTCTAAAATGATTTATCCCACCCTTGAACACCGAAAGTTGATAATGGCGAGTATTGTGGATTATTTCGCTCTACTAGGGTTAGCTTTTGAGCAACAACAAGATAGCTAGGCAAAGGTAATTAGACAAAGGTGCTTATCTAAATCTACTTTGCTAAAAGTACTTAGCTAAAACTTCTTAAGTCAAAGGCTCTCAGCCGAAGGTACTTAACTATAGTTACTTAGCCATAGCTCCTTATCCATAGCTCCTTATCCAAAGTTACTTAACTATAGTTACTGAGACAAGGGTACTTAGCTAGTAAAACCTATGTTTCATCCTCCTTGTTTACACAATTATCAGCTTAATTTCTCACACCAAAAAAGTCATAATATTCTTATTAAAATATTATATTTTTATTAGCTTTAAATGTAGTTTCAGCTTGTGTTTGACTAGACTTTTGTATAAATTGAAACAACTGTTTTAATTATCTGTTTAAGAGTCTGATATGAACCCTTACCAAGCCCCTTTAAAAGACATGCAGTTTTTATTAGAAAATGTTTTTGATGCCACAAATACTTGGCAAAGCATGCCTAATATTGCTGAGATGGTCGATATGGACACAGCAGTCGCTATTTTAGATGAAGCGAGCAAAATAAGCCGTGACCTAATTCAACCTATTAACCGAAATGGCGATGAACAAGAAGTTAAACACATCGATGGTAAGGTGATTACTCCTGATGGTTTTAAAGAAACCTATCAACAGTTTTCTGAGGGCGGTTGGGTAGGCCTTTGTGGTGAGCCTGACTTTGGCGGTATGGGTATGCCTAAGATGTTAGGTGTATTAGTTGATGAGATGAACTACAGTGCCTGTAACTCTTTTACTCTTTATAGTTCGCTTACTGCTGGTGCTGCCTTGTGTATCAATGCACATGCAACAGATGAATTAAAAGAAAAGTACCTTCCTAATTTATACTCAGGCGTTTGGTCTGGCGCGATGGATATGACAGAGCCACAAGCCGGCTCTGATTTACGCAATATTCGCACTAAAGCTGAACCATTAGATGATGGTAGCTACTCAATATCTGGTAGCAAAATTTTCATTACTGGTGGTGACCACGACCTAACTGAAAACGTTATTCACTTAGTGCTAGCAAAACTGCCAAACTCAAGTGGTATCTCTTTATTCTTAGTCCCTAAAATCAGTGTTAACGATGATGGTTCACTCGGTGAAGCAAATGGCGTTACTGTTGGGTCAATTGAACACAAAATGGGGCTAAAGGCCTCTGCAACTTGTGTAATGAATTACGACAATGCAAAAGGCTTTTTAGTCGGTCGCGTTGATCGTGGTTTAGTTTGTATGTTCACAATGATGAACTACGAACGTTTAGCTATTGGTATTCAAGGTCTTGGTAGCGCGCAAGGTGCTTATCAAATGGCAGCTGATTACGCCAAAGAGCGTGTACAAGGTGTTGCAGCTGGAGGTTCGCCTACAGGTGCTACTGCCGATCCTATTATCGTCCATGGTGATGTACGTCGTATGTTATTAACGATTAAATCAATCACTGATGCAGGCCGTGCTTTATCTGTATTTACTGGTAAGCAATTAGATTTAGCGAAACACGGCGAAGGCGATGTAAAAGCTAAAGCGTCTAAATACGTTGGTTTACTTACTCCAGTATCAAAAGCTTTCTTAACCGATCGTGGTTTAGACTCAACCATTATGGCGCAGCAAGTATTTGGTGGTCATGGTTATATCCGTGAAACAGGTATTGAACAATTTGTACGTGATACACGAATCGCACAAATTTATGAAGGGACTAACGGTATTCAGGCTATCGACTTCCTAGGCCGTAAAGTTACGGGTGACAATGTCGCTACGCTAACCAGCTTTGTCGCTGAAATTAATGAAGAGTTAGCGAGTCTTGAGCATGTTTCAGATGCTGACAAACAAGCCATCAATGCTCGATTTGATAAACTGCTGACCATTGCAAATCATATCAATGAGAACAAGTTATCTCAGCCTGCTTTAATTAACTCAAGCGCAGTCGATTTCTTAGATGCCTTTGGTTATACCCTTTACGGATTTTATTCATTACTCATGGCTGAGCGCGCTCATGGACATGAAGATCAAGAGTTTGCTAAACAAAAACAATTTGTAGCAAAATTCTATATGGATAAAGTCTTACCCAAAGCTGATTTCCACATGGCTCAAGTCAGTCAGGGTGACGATTCAATCATGGCAATGCCTGCAGACTTGTTTTAACAGGTTTTTATTAACAGGCTTTTATTAATAGACTTTTATTAACAGACTAGCTATTTAAAGCAGACGTCTTTTGCTAAAGCCTGATTTATATAAACATTCAGTTTATCGAGTAATAAAAAAAGCACTTTGTTTACGCAAAGTGCTTTTTCTTTTAATTGAAACCAATTCACAATTAAAGGGAAAACTTACAGGCAACACGTACAGGAAACACGTACATAGAGGCAACTGATTTTAGTTAAGGTAAGTCGTTTATCGTTTGTAAAAGCAAGGCACTAAAAGGTGCAAGTCTGGCTTTTTTAGCTTTGGGGCTTAAACCATTTTCAATAATCACAAATGCATACTGTTTACCATTGTCTGCATTTAGGTAACCCGCTAAATTTTCAACCCCCATCATAGTGCCAGTTTTAGCCGCCACTTCATTTTTTAATGGTGGTTGATTAAAGTATTTTTTATAGCGAAGTGTGCCAGATTGACCAGAAATAGGCAGTAAATTCTCAATGTATTGTAGGTGTTGGTCATTTTTAATTAACTGGAGTAGTGACATCATTTGGCGAGCTGTAATTAAGTTATAGCGAGATAAGCCTGAGCCATCGACAATATTGGCTTCGATAAAAGGAAGCCCCAATTCGCGCATGATATGTTCAATCGCTTTTGCACCTACAAGGAAGCCATCATTTTGATTCGCTTTTTGCCATTGTGAATGCTGTTGTTCGGCATTTTTCAGTTGTGGGTCATTTGATTCCGTGAGCTTAAGTGCCGATGTCTGATGGGTATTCTGATAGAAATAATTAGCGCCTATTTGCTTCAATAAACTATCAGCGATCAAATTATCAGATTTTTGTAGCATAATTTTGAGTAATTCAGGCAGCAACGCTGATTGATGAGATGCAATAATAGTTTGCTGCTTATTAATCTTTGATGTGGTTTCTATGTGCTGGTAAACAATATTGTTTGCAGACAATAAGTCTGCAATCACAGCTTGGCTATATAAACTAGGATCATTGACTGCAATGGCTAATCTAATTGATTTATTTCCTGGGTAGCAGCCATCTAATTGATAATGATTGTTGTCAAAACGCTGCATATGTAATTCACAAAAATGTATTTGCGCTTCTTTTACATCAATACTCGGGTCAAATGTTGCTGTTGATGTCATAGTAATAGGGTAAATAGGTTTTATAGATACGGTAGAAGAATCATCAGCGGGGGATAGTGATGCTTTAACGCAATTTCTATCAATGATGTAATTCGATACTGGCGCTGCGTAACAAATGCCCAAGTCGTCCCATGCCCAGCCTGGAGCGCGAGTCTGTTTAGATTCTGCTGCGACTAAATAAACTTTGCCAGAAACTCTATTAACCCCGTTAAGCTTTAATGTTTCTATTAATTCATTCAGGTGTTTACGATTTAGTGTGGGATCGCCTTGAAAATGGAAATATAGATCGCCATTTAACACTTCATTTTGTATTTCACCATCGTAAGTTACTTGGGTTCGGTAACGAAAGTCGCGGCCTAATTGGTGACTTGCTGCAACAGCAGTAATGAGTTTTTGAATACTGGCAGGCAGCATCAAGGTATTATCATTTAAGTTATAAACATCTTGCTGTGTTTCAACATCCCATACACTTACTGCTAATTGTGATTGGGGCGGGCTGATGATATTCATCATCTTGGTCAAGTAGTCTTCAGCAGAGACGCTGAAGCTAGCCGTAAGTACAACAAGCGGTAAACATAGGGCGCGATACACAAAAGACATAATAAAATACACTGAATATGGATATTATTAAAATACGCCATTTATCTCTGGTTTACATCAAACATCTTTGATTTTGGCTGATAAAGCCTATTTTTTACTGTAAAGAACTGGTCGTTATCGTGAGTAAATCGTTAGAGTTTGATCCCAAATATATTAATTGTTTCTCATAAACTAACCAAACGGGTGTTTAAGTTAAGAAAAACCTTGCTCGAAAGCAGTTAAGTCGGTAATTTCTATTTCCAAATCTTTTGTTAAACAGTTATTGCGACAATTCAGAAGCGCCGATTAATAGATTTAGATTAGTTTTTCAAAATAGTATGAAGCATCAGTTCAACATTTCTGAATAAGACTTCTATGCTAAATCTACTAATAGAACAAGCGGGATTGTCGAACTCAATGAGTTACATTGAGAATCATTTAAGGAGGTTGCCTTGCTGGACAAGCTAGGTGGTATCGCATTACAAGCTGAATCATTAAAGTGGTTATTAGATCCTATTCAGTTCCGAGCTGAGTTACTGACACGTATCGAAAACGCGAAGAGCTCGATCTATATTGCTGCATTATATTTAGAAGATGATGAAGCAGGGCGCGAAGTATTAAATGCGTTATTAGCCGCTAAGGCTGCCAACCCTGAATTAAATATTGTCGTACTGGTAGATTATCACCGTGCTCGTCGTGGACTTATTGGCCACAAAGGCGATAGTGGTAATTACATAATGTACCGCAAAGCTATGGCTGAAGCGAAAGTTCCGTTTGATATTCTTGGAGTACCTGTAAAGTCGCGTGAATTTATGGGCGTACTGCACCTTAAAGGGTTTATTATTGATGATGCGGTTATCTTTAGTGGTGCCAGTATTAACAATATTTACTTTCAGCAGTTTGAAAAATATCGTTTTGATCGTTATCACTTAATTGAATCAGCAGAGCTTGCTAGAAGTATGACAGCTTATATTCACAAATATTTGGTCAGTGATCCTGCGGTATGCTCTTTAACTCAAGACTGTAATCCTGAACAATGCCCTGAAAAGAATGACATACGTACCTTTAAAACACGTCTAGGTCGTTCTAAATATGAGTTTGAAAGCACCCGTATCGGCAACCGTGTAACACCACTTGTAGGGCTTGGACGCAAAAATAACAAGCTAAATGAAGTTGTTGTTAAGTTGGTTGATGAGTCAAAAGAGTCGTTATTTATTTGTACGCCGTACTTTAATCCGCCAAATGCATTAGTTCGTGCATTAACTCGACATCTGCGTAACGGTAAAAGTATCGATATTGTTGTAGGTGATAAAACCGCTAACGACTTTTATATTCCACCTGAAAAAGAGTTCTCTACCATTGGGGCGCTGCCTTACATGTATGAGCAGTCTTTACGTAAGTTTGTAAAGCGCCAGCAGTGGGCAGTTGAAAATGGCCAGCTACGCATTCACCTTTGGAAAAATGGAATCAATAGCTATCATTTAAAGGGAATTAGTGCAGATGGTAGAAAACACCTCATCACAGGCTCTAATCTTAATCCACGTGCATGGGCATTAGATCTTGAAAATGGTTTATTACTCCATGATGAAAGCGGGGCTTGGAAGGAAAAATTTGAAGCTGAGCAAGAACTCATTCTGACTCATACAGAAAAGCTTTTTCATTACAGTCAAATTGAGACACTACAGAAGTATCCAGTTCCTGTGAAAAAAATTATGACAAGAATAAAGCGCTTAAAAGCCGATTTCTTGCTTCGTAGAATTTTATAATACATTTCTGATTAATTAAAATTCATTGTATAGATGAATTTATTCGAAAGCTAACGAGTCGATTTTGAACTATTATTCCAATAATTAGTTTGATTAACCGATGAGTTAGCTTTGTTATTTTCCACGTTTAATAATGTTATTTATGGTTTTGTGTTAGCAGTAGCATCATTATAAATTACATTAGCTAGAGAGTTTGTCATGTTGGCTTTACCTTCAGAGCAGCAACACGCTGTACACCGCCTTTACCAATATAGAAAATCTATATCGACTAAGCCTTTTGCTGCCAGAGGAATGAAACTTATTCGTTGTCCTTGGTGCTTGCTAGGTGAACAATTCTGTACGTGTCAGCACAGACAGTATCTCGATACTTCAGCTCATTTTATGCTGATTATGTACGATGACGAAGTACTTAAACCGACAAATAGCGGTCGATTGATTGCTGATACCGTGCCTGAAACCAGTGCTTTTTTATGGTCACGTAAAGAGCCCAACAAGCAAATGGTGGAAATGATAAATGATCCTAAATATCAACCATTGTTAATTTTTCCTGCACAGTACGCACAAGAAGGTCAGCAAGTGGTTGAACATATCAATCAACTAGCTCTATCGTCTACATTAGATAATGAGTGCAATAATGAACAAAGTCAGACGCAACCTAGCAAAATACCATTATTAATTTTATTGGATGGTAGTTGGCGCCAAGCCATTAAAATGTTCCGTAAAAGCGTCTACTTGCATGAATTGCCTTTATTGTCTTTCACTCCAGAAACACTAGCCACTTATGAATTAAGAAAGGGCAGTCATGACTTTCAACTTTCAACAGCTGAAGTGGCGGCATTAGCTTTTAACGCAATTAATGAACCTAAAAATGGTGAAGCATTATCTGCATGGTTTGAGTTATTTGTTGAATCATCTTTATTAGGGCGAAACCGACGCTTAAAAGAAGATATTGTGCCCATTGAAAACTATATTGATAAGTTCAAACAGGCTATGATAAATGCTAAACAAGGTTAACTCCTTAATAGTTAACGCTTCATTTTGGAAAGTTTGTAAATCAGTTCAATTGTTTACGCATAGGATGCGCGCTTAGTATGTTTGATAATAAATTAATTGTGTTATATCGGCTTGAACCAGGTTGTTTAGGACCTGACGGTATAGAACACATCGAAACTTTCTGTAATCTTGCGCAGCAAACACTAGCAGCGTTCGATACAGATACTTGCCAATGGTTTCTCGAACCTAGATATAACAAGCAATTAGATGAAATGGCTTATTGTCTCGCTAATAAAATGCTGACCCGTGTGCAAGCTGCTAAATATTTAAGCCGCTTTGGTCATGATTTAGAACAGGTTCAAGAAGGTTTCGAAGACAAACTGACCCACTTAATTAATCAATATATTGCTCGTAAGTCGTAAGGGTTTCGGCTGCTTTCAATTTTATAAGGCGTCTAAATGCTTGATTCAATAACACAAGCTCCTCAATATACCGCTTCATTGCCTGCATTACTAAAACAGCAATTTGGATTTGATCAGTTTCGTGAAGGTCAACAAGCCGTTATTGAACATATCATTTCTGGCCATTCCTCATTAGCCATATTCCCTACAGGCTCGGGTAAATCTTTGTGTTACCAATTCAGCGCCTTACAGCTGCCAAATGTAACCTTAGTGGTGTCTCCGCTATTAGCCTTGATGAAAGATCAAATTGCATTTTTACATAGTAAAGGGATTAATGCTGCCAGTATCGATTCAAGTTTAACCTATGAGCAAAGTCAGCAAGTGATGCGTGATGTGCGTAGTGGTCAAACTAAAATATTAATGGTGTCGGTTGAGCGGTTTAAAAACGAACGTTTTAGGCAGTTCTTAAGCTCCATCAGTATTTCGTTATTAGTCGTTGATGAAGCCCACTGTATTTCAGAATGGGGCCATAACTTCAGGCCCGATTATTTAAAAATTCCTGTGTATTGTCAGGAGTTTGCTATACCTCAAGTATTACTGTTAACGGCAACAGCAACCGCGAAAGTAAAATATGATATGGCAGCGCGGTTTAATATTTCGCCAGATCAAGTTGTTCAAACAGGGTTTTATCGACCGAACCTTGATATCAATGTTTTACCGGTTTTAGAGTCTGAAAAGAATGCCACTTTGGTTAGTCATGTCAGTCAAAATACAGGGGCGGGTATTATCTATGTGACATTACAAAAAACCGCTGAAGATGTGGCGCATTATTTATCAGGCCAAGGTATACAAGCAACCGCTTACCATGCAGGGCTTGAGTCTGAAAACCGTAACGTGATTCAAAATCAATTTATGGCAGGTGAAATTAACGTCATTGTTGCCACTATTGCCTTTGGTATGGGGATTGATAAAAGTAATATTCGATTCGTTATTCATTACGACTTACCCAAATCCATTGAAAACTATAGTCAAGAAATTGGTCGTGCAGGACGTGATAATGCCTTGTCCCACTGTATAACTTTAGCAAATAAGGATGGCTTAAATACCATAGAAAACTTTGTTTATGGTGATACACCGGAGCCGAGTGCCATTAGCAAATTGATCCAACACATTACTCATGAAGTTGATAATGGCCGCTGGGAAATGCAAGAGTCGGCTATATCCACAAGCTGCAATATAAAATTATTACCGTTAAAAACCTTACTGGTTCAGCTTGAACTCGCTCAGGTTGTGAAACCTAGCTTTGCTTATTTTGCTGAGTTTAAATATCAGTTCATTGTTGATAAGCAACAAGTGTTAGCGAACTTTGATGAGCAGCGGCAGTTGTTTTTGAGTCAAATTTTTGAACACACACAATTTAAGAAAATTTGGGGGCAACTCGATTTTGATAGCCTTTATCAGCAGTATGGGGCAGAAAGGCAACGTGTTGTCGCTGCGCTCGAATATTTAGCTGATAAACAAATGATCTTATTAGAAACTAAAAAGATCACTCAAGTGTTTGATGTTAATCCTGCTGCACTTGTGCAAGAGGGTTTAGTAGAGAGTTTATCTGAATACTTTCATAGCAATGAAGTTAAAGAGATTTCTCGCTTAAATCAGTTACTGTCATTTTTCGAATCTCAGACTTGTATTACTGCTAGGTTAGCTGATTATTTTGATGATCATGCAGCCCCTCAGCAGTGTGGACATTGCAGTGTCTGTCGCGGATATCCAGCAACGTTACCTCAAAAAGCTATAGCTCCTATGAAAGAGAAGGCTGGCATCAATGACATGTTGAATAGCTTTTTAGCTCACATGGAGTCCAAAGGGCACCAATCAGTGTCTGTTTCGATACAAGCTAAATTTTTAGCAGGGATATCGGTTCCTATGTTTGCTCGTATTAAGGTTAAACAATTGCCTGGTTTTGGTTATTGTAGTGAGTATCGATACCAAGATATTACTCACTTTATCAGCGTCGGGGCTAACTAATATGAAGAATAAAGCGGTTGCAGGTTTATTGAGTAAGCATGAAAAGCTTAATCATTTAGAAGGCGTTAAAGTTGTTTCTCACATTCAGCGTGAAAAAGAAGAGTGGGTGTTACATACGCTAATGATTGACGGTTATGATGTGCCGTTTAAATTTAAGCGACCTAAAAAATATAAGTCGCTCAAAGATCAATTAGTCAGCCTGATTTATTACAGTGATGAGGAAACGGTTGCAGGCTTTGCAATTGAAGTGATGCAAGTCGTGCGTGTCAAACGTTACTAAAGCTCGTGCTCATCAATAAGCTCATCAATAAGCGTATAAAGAACCAACATCATTTTTTGCGGTATATGGGGAATAGTTCTGCTAATTCCTTATTGACCGGTGTAGTTAAAGTCACTTTTCACTTGCCAAACACGGTATCTAAGTTCTGCGCCTTCAGGTAAATAAAATACCTTAGGTAAACGACTATCGTAATCAATCGTAATACTTTCTCCTAGCGTCACAAATTTCGCCGTTTTTGGATCGCGGCACATCATCATAGTGCTTGGTCCATCAGTCAGCGTATCTAGCGTGTAGTAACTATATCCCCAGCCTTGTAGACTTTGCTTTTCTACAGAACCCATCAATCTGTGTTGATTACAATCGACCATTTTATTTTGGCCAATCTGAATTTCTACTTTGTAGTTCGCTTCATCATCACGTTTAGATAGAGAAAGAATATGTTGAACTTGATTGTCTAGTGGTTTAGGAAACATCTTCGCTTCGTCAATCACTTGATAATTTTGCTCTGAAAACTGATGACTTGTGATCATACTTGGGCGCTCAAATTGATTGGGTACAGGGCTCGTTGCCATTGAAGAAAAAGACATGCAGGCGATTAACCCAATTGCTGACATTTTGAATAGATTTTGTAATGTACTGTTTAGATTTTTTTTCATATGGGTTCTCACTTCTAAAATGCTAGTGTAATACTTAAGCGTGATTGGGTTGTTATTGATATAAACGATGGCCAATTGAAAAAGGGTTTTATTTTTTCAAAAATAAATATTTCATCGGTAAGAAATTTTTATGGGGTTTACAAAATATCCTTTATTTTCAATGTTTTTTAGATTAACTTTATAAACGCCATTGCTTTAAATAATATTTTTAATACACTGAGAAAGTATACTTTTGTGTTTGATGAGCTTAAAGCCTTAGTTAAGTTAGCCTATGTTTTATTGTAACTTATCAGCTAAGTAGCCGATCATAAACACATTCATGATGACATAGGATGTTCTATTGAATACTAATCTGGAAAGCTCTGCCCATATTCTTCGTATGGCAGTCCCTCAAATGTCAGCGTTAAACATTCCTGTTACGCCTGAAAACTATGCCATTTGGTATCAGTATTATTCTGAGACTAATCTAGGTTTAAAACGAGCCATCGATGGATTATTGGCTAATGAAGTAGAATTTACTGCTTCCGTTAACCAAGGTTTGTATAACAATTTCATTCAAGAGCAATCACCTGAGGTGATTGAAAACGTTCAAATAGAGACTCAGATTTTAATCAATAGTTTAGTGAATAAAATTAATCAGTTCTCTACTGGCACTGATGACTTTTCTACTAATTTATCTATTTTCAATGAAGAGCTGCAATCTGAAGCTAATCCACAATCGCTTAATAAGATGGTGATTAATATCAGTGCTGAAGTTGAAAAGGTCATTGCCAATAACCAGTCAATGCAAGAGGATATCCAAACTTTAGGCGATGAACTCACTCAGCTTAAAGAGGAAATGGATAATCTCAGTAAAGTGGCGATGACTGATGAGCTGACTTCGTTAAACAATCGTCGTGCCTATGAAATTTTTTCAACAGAACAAGTCAGTTTGTTTACTCAAAACCAAATTCCTTGCTGTTTGCTCATGGTCGATATTGATCATTTTAAAGCCTTCAATGATACACACGGGCATTTAGTGGGAGATAAAGTATTAGCTTTTGTCGGCTTTGCTTTAAAGCAGTCGGTTAAAGGCAATGATTTCGTAGCCCGCTATGGTGGTGAAGAGTTTGTTATTTTACTGCCTAATACTGAGTTTAAAGATGCGTTTACAGTTGCTGAAAATATCAGAGAACGTATTGCTGGTCGTCAATTGACCATAGGTAAAGAAAAGAAGCAGCAGTTAGGTAATATCACTGTCTCTATAGGACTTGCACACATTCAACCAGGTGATGATTCTGAAACCTTATTAAAACGTGCTGACGACATGTTATATCAAGCCAAATCTACGGGTCGTAATTGCGTTAAAGGTTAACGCACAGATATTAGATAAAAACTATTGCCAAGCATTCTTGGATTAACAGTTGGTTGTTTAAGTTAAATTAAATAAAGTTAAAAGGCTAAGTTATTTAAAACTTAGCCTTTTATTGTTTAAATCTACCAATCTACATAAGTCATTATGCTTATATCAAGATGACTTACCTGCTTTAGGTAAATCCATGTGCATTTTGATCAAATGCTCTTCCATATCGAATGACACTGCGAAACCTAAGTTTTTAGCTAGATTTGCCATGCTGCGGTTTTCAAACATGGTGAAGCCTGCCAGTACTGGAGTATCGGTGGTTTTATAATAATTAACTAACTTTTCTAGTAGCAACTTACCTAAACCAATACCTTGATAATCACCTCGAACCGCCATCGCAAACTCAGCTTCAGTGTTGTCAGGATCTGTGGATGCTCTTACCGCTCCTAGGGTAATAGACTCGCCATTTTCATCAATGGTTGTTGCAATAAATGCCATCTCTCGAGCAAAATCAATTTGGGTTAATACCGCCATTTCTTCATGTGTCATACGAGAGCGAACACCAAAATAACGTTTATATCTATCTTCATCACTTAAGGAGTTATCAAAGGCTAAATGTTTTGGTTCATCTTCTGGCAAAATAGGCCTTAACATGATTTCTATGCCATTTTTTAATACTGCTGTTTGCTCGAGCTCTTTGGGGTACGGCATGATGGCTAAGCGAGTTTTGGGATCAATGTCCGCTTGATTAAGTTTCATATTCACATCAAGCAGAGTAATGCTTTCACCAGCGGCGAGTACCGGGTTTAAATCTAATGAAGCTATTTCAGGGCAATCTATAATTAGATGAGATATTTGGGTTAGCATGATACATAGCGCATTCATGTCTAAGCCTAATGGCAAATGTCTGTCTCTGAGTTTATTGGCTTTTAAGGCTTGAATAACCATGTATCTGGCAAGTGTCATGTTAAGTGGCGGCAAGGCTACGGCGGCATCACGGGTTGGATCCCATTCAGAGCCACCTTCACCTAAACAAATTGCTGGGCCAAATACAGGGTCGTTAATGACTGAAACACGTACTTCTTGCGCTCCCGCTGTGAGCGCCATCTTTTGAACTATCATCCCATCAATCTTGGCGTCGGGGTTAATTTCTCTCACACGAGTAGTAATAGAGTGCGCAGCTTGCTTAACTTCATCATCATTGGTGAGGTTTAACATAACGCCGTGTGCGTCTGACTTATACATTAAATCAGGCGATTGGACTTTCAACGCGACAGGGTAACCGACCTTATTGGCAAGTCTAATCGCTTCATCAGCTGTTTTAGCAAAGCAAGTTTGGATTGTATTAAGGCCATAGGCTTTTAAAATATCACGGGTTTCATGTGTTTCTAAAATAAAGCGTTGTTCATTCTGCGCTTTTTGAAGTAACGCCCTGGCACTGTTTACATCTGCTGGAATATTATCAGGAATAGATTGCGGCACCTCTTGAAGTAACCTTTGGTTACGGCGGTACTCAACCATATGCATAAAGGCTTTAACGGCGCCTTCAGGTGTACGATAAGTCGGTATGACCGCTTTATTGAATAATTTTCTTGCTGGATAAGCCGAGTTTTCACCGCTCCAGTTAGTGAGAATATTCAGTCTATTTCTATTGGGATGAGCTTTCATGGCATCAATCAAGCTTTGGGCAATCTCATCGCTTTCTTCTAAAGCTGATGGCGAGTGCAGCACAAGGATGGCATCCATCTCCTGACTATCCATCAAAATGTTTAGTGCTTTAGTGTATCTGGCGCTGTTAGCATCACCGACAATATCGATGGGGTTTTGCCCTGACCAAGTACTGGGTAATACCTGATTGAGTTTATTGACGGTATCTTCTGATAATTGGGCGAGCTTTCCGCCTTTTATAATTAACTCATCAGCAGCGAGTACTGCTGGGCCTCCGCCATTACTAATGATTGCAACTCGTTCACCTTTAAGAGGGGTTGAGTGGGCTAAACTTTCAACGGCGGCAAATAGCTCGATTAAGTCATTGACTCTAAGCATACCCGCACGTTTAAATGCGGCTTCATACACGGCATCATTACCGCCTTTACCACCAGTATGAAGCATTGCCGCTTTCACGCCTTCTTGGCTTCGACCAGATTTAATGACAAAGATGGGTTTATTACGGGCTGCAGCTCTTGCTGCAGACAGAAAATGACGTTTCTCGTTAATGGAGTCTATGTACAACATAATTGCGCTAGTGCTGCTATCGCGGCCAAGGTAATCCAGTAATTCATCAAAATCGATATCCGATGCATCGCCAAGCGATATAAATGATGAAAAACCAATATCTTTATTATTTGCCCAGTCTAGGACTGTGGTACAAATGGCAGCAGATTGCGATACGAATGCAATTTTGCCTTTTTGGGCACTGCTATGGGCTAAACTGGCATTTAACCCGATTGGCGGAATAATCATGCCTAAACTGTTCGAGCCTAAAATACGCATACCAAAACGTTTTGCGTGTTGCTGGGTTAAACTTAATAAACTAACGCCATGTTCATCAAATTCATTGGCCATCCCTGATGCCATGATGATAACCACTTTACAACCAAATTGAGCTAAGGTTTCGACTATGCCTGGTACTCGGCTCGCGCGCGTACAGATTATGGCTAAGTCAGGTTTAATTGGCAGAGATTCGATATTAGGGTAAGCGAGTACTCCCATGACAGAGTCATATTTTGGTGTCACTGGCATGATGGGGCCAGAAAAGCCGCTACCTAATAAGTTCTTCATTAATACACGGCCTGCGCGCTTTTGTGTATTAGATGCGCCAATAACGGCAATAGACTTTGGCTTAAATAAAGCGTGAATACTTCTCTGACTCATAATGCCTCACTGTCGAGTGGACTAACTATTAGCGATAGATTGCAACATAACTTTCTGACATAACTCGGATAACCAGGTGATTTTGGCTTCATGACGACGCGCTGCACTGCATATAACGGCTAAATCAACGGCAATATCCTTATGACTATCATCTGATTCTAGCTTAAATTGAAATGAGTAATTGTCGTTAAACAACTGCTGTTGAACCGTATAATTATCGATAATGATTGTTGGGTTTAGTTTTTCATCGACGGCACGAAAAAACTCAACATACTCATTAAGGTCGTCAACGATAAGTTTGACAAACTCACCTCCTTTATTACCGCCCAACGAGCCATAACCTGAAGCCACTTTCTTTTGATATAACTGCTGCGGCCTTTCTCTGAGTGTTTGAATGCCAATGTCGATAGAACCATCAATTAAGCCATCGTTACTGCTTTTACGCCACTGCCTTAATTCAATCACGGCATCGGTTTGTGCTCTAATGGAATTAATTAATGCTTTGCCCATCATCACCATTAACGGCTCACCTATATGAACGGTTATATATTGCAGGTTTTTCGGGTCAAAATATTCTGGCTCAAGTGCTAGGTTAATTTGCTCAATTGAGCTTTGAATTTTTGGCGCTATTTTATCTGCATAGCTAGTAGGATGAAGGCCGTTTGCGGTGCGAATGAATAATGGATCGCCTAATTCATCACGTAATTGTGCCAATACTTTTGAAACAAACGATTGTGAACGACCAAGTTGCTTCGCAGCTCTTTGGGTAGAGCCTGCTCTATATAGAGTTGTAAACACATTTAATGCATTCAGATCCATAATATACCGATAATTTTGAACACGTTAACTTTATATTACACCATCTATTCCACAAACACATTAACGACCAAAGTAAATAAGCCACTTGGAATAACGGTTATTCCGTTTTTACATTTAGCTATTGTTAATATTCCATTTGTTGAAATTATATCTAACGAGGAATACATGACAGAACAGCTAGAAACTGCACCAGTAGCAACAAATAAACCCAATGTGAAGTTGGTTATTTTAAAGAAGAGTCTCACTGTTATTGCTGCATTTTCAGCTGTAGTTTTGATGAGCTATTTATTTTCATTACTGACAAAAATTCATGGTAAAGCATTACCAGAAAGCTATTTCATCAATGGCTATCCAAGCATCTTAGGCTTGCTTGATTCTGAGTTATTTATGGGCTTTGTGTTCGTCGTTACCATTTCGATCATTTGCTACATATTGCTTTTATTTTGGCGTTTACATGAAGTTGCCGTCCATAAAGCTGAAGCCATGTCGAGTGCTCACACTCAAATAGTATTTGCCTTGTCATTGTGTGGGTTATTTATCGATAAAGCCTGGTGGGTACTAGCAATCATCATTGCTTTCGGTCGTTGGGATGTGCTGGCTAACAGACTTTCTAGCATTATTAGTAACGGTTTAAAAGGAGATAAGTAAATGAAAGAGATTATGCTCCCATATGTACTCATTGTATGGTTACTAGTAAAACTTGGCGTTATTCAATGGAATCTGGCTAATGCAGTTCGTTCAGTTGGGTTAGGAATTTTCATCGCATTTATGCTTTTTACTGCGCACCGTTTTTGGTCTCCTGCTGATTTAACCGATAGCTCCACCATAAAAGCACCTCATGCAGTGTTAAGTCCACTATTTGGTCAAGAAATAGAAGAGATATACGTTACTCATAACCAAGAAGTTAAAAAGGGTGATTTGATTTATAAATTAGTGTCGATAGACAGTGAACAGGAAATAGATTCTCTTATAGCCCAAAAAGCGGCTGAACTTGCTAAAAAGGAAGCGTTAAAGTTGCGTATGCAGGCTTTAGAAGTCTCGCTAAATAATGATAAACGTAATTTTGTACGTGTCACCGATTTACGTGACTACGCCAGTGAAATGACACGTGATGACTTACTAGCAAAAATTCAATCAACGGAAGCTGAAATCGCCTCGGTGGTTGCAGAGTTAGAAACTCATCGTGCTCAGCTACGTTCGTTCGATGCTCAAATTGCTTCAGCAACTTGGAATGATCAACGCCGTGAAATTAGAGCTCAATTTGATGGACAACTTTCAATCACGAACGTCGCTGTTGGTAGTCGTATAGGTAACATGCATTTATATGATACTTCCAAGAAGTTCTTAGAGATGCGTATTGCCGATCAAACCTATCGTTATATTAAGCCTGGTCAATTTGCTGAGTTTTATGTTGATGCTTTCCCTGGAGAAATTTTCCGAGGACGGGTACACAGTGTGACCTCTGGTACCGGTGAATCTTTGATAAGCCCATTAGCAGGAACTCAACAAGTTAGGCAACATGTGGGTAATAATGCGGGTAGCCATGGCCGTACGGTAATTATTGAGTTTAAAGAACCTGAAGGTTACTCAATTCCTATTGGTGCGACTGGGTCTGGATGGATATCTGCGGAAAAACCGGCTAAGTTTTTAGGTTTTATGGATATCATTGGTGCAGCCACGATCAGATTAAAAGCGCTCAAGGCTTATTTGAATGCTCTATAATCATTAAGCGTTTACGACTCATTTCTACTATTCATTAAAAGGAGCTTCGGCTCCTTTTTTATTATCTATTTCTGATTTCGTTTTTGTTTCAACTTATGTACCTCAAGCTTTCAGTTATTTGCTGTCTAAGTTATCGAGTTTGACCTTGTATACTGATGAATACAAATGAGACAAAAAGATTAACGGATGGTATCAACTGGTAAGCGTGTTAAAAACGATTGATCGCGCTTTCACTTATGTACGAGTGATATTTTTGAGCAGGTTTAGTTCGTTTAGCAACATTTAATTCTGATTTAATTGGGTTGTTAATGCTGTTTCAGTAAATTTCACTGGTTAATCATGTTAAGGCGAGATTAATTTAGCGTTTGGTTATTATTAAATGGTGTTTTTGCGCTTGATATAGCCATTCAAATGGTCAATTTTGATTACCGATGGAGTTAGTTCTAAGGAAGGATTAAGAATAAAAACCAAAGGTTAATCAATCATGTTTAAATCGCTTTCAGTAAAAATATTTGTAGGCCTGCTTATTGGGACATTATTCCAATATGGCTTCGCAAATGATGGTTTCGTTAACGGAACTTTGGTGGATGTTGCTGCTGGTATCGGCAGTATGTTTGTTCAGTTAATTATGATGTTGGTTGTACCACTGGTTTTCTTCAGTATTGTTACTGGCATCATTGAGCTAAACGATCTTAAATCCTTCGGCCGATTAGGCAGTAAAACCTTTGTGCTGTATTTACTGAATACTGTGGTGGCGATTGTAGCCGCAATTACGTTATCGGTCTGGTTTGCACCAGGTGCAGGTTTAGCATTAACAGGGGATAAAAATGCTGAATTAGTCACGACAGAGTTACCTGGTTTCTTAGGCATGATTGTAGACATCATTCCACGTAACCCAATTCAAGCATTTGCAGAAGGCAATATGCTGCAAATCATCTTCATGGCCTTAATGACAGGCGGTGTCATTAAAGCCTTAGGTGATACTGTTAAGCCAACGATTACCTTTTTCCAACAAGGTAACAAGATCATGCTTAAGATGATCACTGTTGTGATGAGCCTTGCTCCATACGGTGTCTTTGCATTAATGATTCAATTAGGCGCAACCTTCGTACCTGAAGCGTTTATGAGTGTACTCAGCTACATGATGTTAGTGATTGGCTTATTAGCTTTCTGGGCTCTTGTGGTGTATCCAACCATTATCGGCTTAACGACTTCAACCTCAGCGAGTGATTTTCGTCGTCATACCCGTGAGCAGTTCTTATTCGCGCTTTCTACAGCCAGTTCTAATGCGACAATCCCTGTCACTATGCGCACCTTAATTGAAAAGATCGGCGTTAAGAAAAGTATTGCAGGTTTTGGCGTACCAATGGGTGCAACCATGAACATGAGTGGTGCGGCTATCTATATTACAGTCGGTATTTTCTTTGTCGGTAATGCCTTTGGTCATCCTATCGAGATGAGCCAACTTCCAGTGCTTGCTTTCACTGTGTTCCTATTGTCTATCGGTGCTGGTGGCGTTCCAGGTGGCGGGATCGTTATGATAGGTGTGCTTATTCACCAGTTGGGCTTACCGATTGAGGCAATTGCCATTGTTGCTGCATTAGACCGTATTATTGATATGTTCTGTACCAGTACTAACGTGGTAGGTGATGCGGCAGTTGTGACTATGGTTGATCATAGTGAGCAGGTGCTAGATGCAGCTGCTACCACACCTGCAAACACTGGCAGTACTGCAGCAGCTTAATCTCAGCTAGCATCAATAAATACAAAAAAAAAGCGGCAAAGGCCGCTTTTTTATTGTTTATAAAGGCTATTACCAATAACCTTAATTAAGAACTCTCACCATAAACTCTTACAAATAGCGCTAATTTACTTAGCAAGTTCTGCGCTTATATTGATTTGACTAGGGCTGTTTATTCCCATCGCACTGGCTGTCTCAATTGCATTTGCTGTTCCCATTGAGTGGCCAGATGCCGCCTCATGGACTGACTTGCTTTGTATGTAATGCTGAATAAGCCCTTGGGACAATATCATGATAGTCATGACTTGATATATTATGCCTGACCATGACATCAAATATATTGATAGCATTAAATTAAGTGCATTACTCACTACCATTGCAAGTCTTAGCTGACTTCCAGCAAAGTAAAACAAGCTAAAACTCATTATTACCGCAGCCGCAACCGCGCACCATTCACTCCAGTGTTCTGCCCACATGAAACCTTGTGTTATAGCCACTGCACTGAATAGTATGGTCATTGCGATAGGTGAAAGTGTTTTACTGTTTTGCTTATTCAGGCTTTGACAGCAACGAAAGCGGATGACATTAACCAGTTGATTTGCCATACCTAAAAAGCTGCCGAGCAAACCTAAATGAATTGCGGTCAGTATTGCAGCCATCATGTTGCCATGAATAAATTTGCAGTCTTGCTTTTGAGTGTTAGCCCACCAGCCAATGGCCATTGAGATGAATCCAAGCAGTTGAACAAAGAATAGTTGATTTAAGACAAACTCTGGCACGCACAATAATCCGATAAAATTTCAAGCTGCGTATTGTCTATATTTTCACCGCCGAAACAAGGATCTCGTCGAGGTTTCTTAAAATCTTTTTAGTTCAGCCACAAAACTGCCTAAAGTGTTTGAGTAAGGTATGTCGTTTGTTGCTACTTTGTTTGGTTGTGGGTGTTTTTATGTTGTTTGCAAGTGCAGGTTTGAGTTGAGTTATTCGCTACAACTCACTTGAGGGATATCTTGCCAACAAGTCGTGTATTGCGGCGTAAGTAATTCTCGGCGCATGTGCCATTTGCCGCTAATACCTTGTGCAGCAACAAACACAGAGTCAGTGCCATAACGTTGATTCAGTCTGTCGCAAACTTGCATCAGCGCAGGATCTTTTGCTGGCGTAAACAAGTCTCCTTGTAAATGTTGAACTGGCGATAAGTCCACCAAGCCCACCCCAATTTTGTAATAACGGGTATTAGGGTTAAACAGTTGGCTACCTATGCTTGTCGCATAACTTATTAGCTCACAGCTGTCATTTGTTGGGTAAGCGCAGCGATAGTGATACTTAAAACCACTAGGCTGTTCATCATAAGGGGAGTTCTTGGCAAAAATGAGTAAGCTACTGGCGGCGGAGCCTTGTTTTCTTGCTTTAGCTGCTGCAATGGCCGCGTGTTTACTTAAGGCTTGCAGTAAAGCTTCTTTGTCAGTAATGCGCTCGCCAACACTGCGAGTCGAAAAGATTTGCTGTTTATCAGCTCGAGCACTGTCCCAACCCTTACACTCTTCACCATTGAGTTCACGTACTGTACGTTCTATTTCAACACTAAAGCTTTTGCGAGCCAGCCCAGGCTTAAATTTAGACAGAGCAAGTGCATCATTAATGCCCATGAGTTGTAGCTTTTTACCAATGCGAGAACCAATTCCCCACACGTCGGTGACTTTCATGCTAGCTAGAATACTCTGTCGCTGCTCGAGTGAGTCGATATAGCAAACACCGTTATAACCACTCAGTTTTTTAGCCGCATGATTTGCGACTTTAGCAAGGGTGAGGGTTTCACCAATACCGACACAAACAGGTAGGCGGGTTTCTTTCCATACTGCGCGGCGAATGCGAGCTGCATGGGTTAATAAACAAGGTATAGCAGGGTAGCTTTGTTTGAAAGATAGAAAAGATTCATCAATTGAATATATGTGCTGTTCTGGCGCAAATCGGCCAATGATCTCCATCATATTACTAGAAAGCGAACCATATAATTCATAGTTAGATGACAGAGCAATCACACCTAGCTCATTACATAAATCTTTTACTTCAAAGAATGGTCCAAATTTACCTATGCCTAACGCTTTTGCTTGGCGGTTAGCGGCAACAATACAACCATCGTTGTTGGATAACACGACAATAGGGCGGCCACGCCATTCAGGCCTAAAGACTTGCTCGGCGCTACAATAAAAAGAATTGGCATCAACTAAGGCATACATCAATTAATAACCGGAAAGGATCGGACTTTGACGATGACAGCGGATAGAGCGGATCACCACACCTTCAACACTGAAATTATCGTGTTCTTGGATTAACACACTATTGTGGCTGTCGTTGGCTGATAATAAAAGCCTGCGTTTAGTATCAATCAGCTTGCAAACAAAGTTGCCATTATAGTTAGCCACAATCACATCATGGTTCTCAACACTGACATGGCGATCCACAATCAAAATGTCTTTATCAAATATGCCTATTTTCTCCATTGAATCGCCGCTGGCTTGACCTATAAAGGTAGCGCTCGGGTGTTCAATTAATAGCTCATCTAAGCTTAATGGTAATTGTCGATATTCAGCAGCTGGGGATTCAAATCCAGTGATCCCAGCGCTAGCAAAAATAGGAATAACATTCATAAGTTTCACATATAAAAATAACTGTATGTTTATACAGTATTATAGTGAACCCCGTAAAATTGGCAATAATTTCCGTTTATTTGTATTCAACTTGAACAATCTGTCGGTTATTTATTCAAAGATTGAGTTGAGGCTTGTTAAAAATAATCACCATGAATTGAAGAAGTTAATCAGTTGTTCAGCTTAGGTTTAGTATGAGTAGATAAAATAGTTACCAATTAAGTGAATCAAACTCTGTATGACATACATCTAGAATAAAGAGTGAATCTTTAAAAATGCTTGGCACGTTAAGGTAACTAATTGAAGATGCGAGTAGGTAATATTGAGCAATAAACAAGAAACACACTTAAAGAATCGGCATAAAAGGAATATCAATATGAAAAAGTTAATGATGATCGCTATGTTTGCTTTCTTCTCAGTAGCAGCGAATGCTAGTTATTCAACTCAACAATCGGTTGTGATACAAATTGATCAGTCTCGGGCAAATATTGAAACAGCGGTGAGCTGTTCGATTATCTATTCTCATACTCCATTGGCGACTGAAGCAGATTTTTATAAAGGTGTGGTATACGAGAACTATTCAAATCTTGTGGACCAATTAGTGCTAACAGGCCAACCAGAAAATCAAGCGAGGCAAACGGCGATGGAGCAGGTGGTTTCACAAGCACAGCACATGGAAAAACTACTTAAAGATGAAAGAGCAAGTGGTAAAGTACAATTTACCCAACTACTTAAACAAACAGCAATGCAAAATCAGTGTGTTCATTACGCCAAACTTTAACGTTAGCTAAGTCGGTACATCCTTCATTGGGATGTGTTGCTTAATGTCATACCTGCTGAATTTAACATCGTTATGTGTAATTATTGAACATATAACGGTGGCCGGTCATAATAAATTGATTAATGCCACGCTACTTAGTCAGTCTATCTTGATAGATGATTTAGATTAATGACTCAATCGTTGCCATTGCTGGATAAGTCCAACAAGATGAAATAAACCAATGACAAGGCAAATCAACGAACTCCATATCCAAAATTCTGGAGTTCTCCCCAGCGGACTGCTGACAAAGTAAAAACCAGCTAAACCACGAAGTAAATAAATAGTGGTAATTAACACCAGTATTAATCTAACTAGCGGCAACTTAATGATCAGACCAGCGGCAGATAAGGCGTAACAAGACCACACGAAAAGCACAGTGAATATCACTAAAGTTATAATCGTCGGTTGTAATTGCCCTTGGGCTGCCATTAGGGCCATCTGTTCTACAGCACCAAAAAAACGATACCATGAAGCACCAAAGTAAATACAGCCCAATTTCGTTGGTTATCTATTTCAAACTGAGCGCCTTGCTCGTCAGCCCAGGTAAAACGGGTAATTGCAGATGTTTTGCTGGTGGCTTGATATAACCAGTAGGCTTCTGCTTTTAACGCTTCTTCAATAGGTTTATCGATTGACTCATAAACGGTTTGTTTACAAGCATTAATAGGCTCTGCTGGGAAAAATACAATGCGGCGTTATATAATCAAACTGGGTGCTAATTTCATTAGGCTCGAAGTGTTATTGAAAGAAGTATCACTGAGATATTACTATACGGTTTACTGAGTTTAATCAGTTCCATAGTCGCGAGTGTAATGTTTACTAAGCTAGCACAGCTACTATTACACAAACATTCACGTAAACTCACCGGCGCCTAAATTGTTTGAAGCATTCATGTTTTAACTGGATCAGATTCAATAAGAGATAACTATGAGCCCAGAATTACGTCAACGTATTATGACCATTTGCGATAAGAAAATTGAACAAAAAGGAGATAATGTCGGTTTATCTTTTTACGCTTTTTTCGCAAATAAAAATGATAATCCTGTTGAATTAATGCAAGTTGCAAAATGGTGGATTGAAACACATCAGTTAGATCACTTTGAAAAGGCTTTTAAGATAAAATCAATGATTCTAGCTGACTCATAGTAGGAAATAATGAAACCATATGCGTCTAGATAAATTCGTTTTACGTAGCACACAATTGAGTAAATTATCTGTCATTTCTTGTATTGAATCAGGTGAAGTACGAGTTAATCAAGATGTGATAAAAGATGTACGTTATCAAGTGCATGAAAATAATTTGATTGAATATCAAGGTAAGCTATTAGTCCCAAGGCCTTTTAGGTATTTAATGTTTAATAAGCCAGTAGATACAATATGTTCGAATGTAGATGGAGATTACCCATCAATTTTAAATTACCTTGAAATTGATAATAAGGATGAGCTTCATATTGCTGGGCGATTGGATGCTGACACGACGGGTTTAGTGCTTATCACTGACGATGGCCGCTGGTCTTTTAATATCATGAAACCAGAAACGCATTGTGAGAAAACATACCGAGTCACATTAGCAAAACCATTATTACAAGGTGTAGCTAAAAGGTTTTCTGAAGGCTTGTTGTTACAGGGAGAATCTAAGCCAACGTTACCCGCCAAGCTTGAGCAGATTGAAGTAGATTCAGCATATGATTCAACTGCGGAACTTCAAGTTTTACTGTCTATTTCTGAAGGGCGCTACCATCAAGTCAAGAGAATGTTTTTTGCTGTAGGAAATAAAGTTAAACATTTACACCGCGAAAATATTGGTAACTTGACGGTAGATATTCCTACTGGAACATGGCGGTATTTAACAATCGATGAGGTTAGGTCACTGACTTATTAATTTGTTGGTTAATTAATTCAGCAAATATCACGCTAAAAGGTCTTTAAGTTATGTATAAACACTGGGCTAAGGTATCATTTGCCAAAGATAATACACTTAGCTTATTTGTTTAAAATACAGCTAAACACAACATCAACGGCTGATATGAAAATAGAAATCACTGAAATTTTAAGTATAGATAGCACAGATATTGATCCCAATATTACCTGTACTGGTTGTAAAGCATGTTGTTGTAAATTAGAAGTAATTTTAATCTCCGATACGGGCGTACCTGAAGAGTATATTGGTGAAGATCAATGGGGCGGAGAAGTGATGAAACGCCTAGATGATGGATGGTGTATTGCAGTTGATAGAGAGACCTTAATGTGTACAATTTATGAAAATCGACCATGGGTATGTCGTGAGTTTGAAATGGGTTCATACGAGTGTGTAGAAGAAAGGCAGCAAATGTAAGCTCTTAATTTAGATACTGTGAATAAAGGATTTGTCAGTTAATGAATGGAATGCAATTTTTTATAGCGTTATTAGATAAACTAGCTTGGCCGTTAGTTTTTATTTTTAGTGTTGTCACACTTCAAAAACCATTGGCAGCGCTTATTCCGCTTGCTAAAAAGCTCAAATTTAAAGACTTTGAAATTGAGTTTGGCCAAGAATTAAAAGCGGTGTCCAAAAAAGCTGAGGGTGCATTTCCTGAACTTGAAATCGATAAAAAATCCGTACTCATTGCCTCTGTCGAAAACCTCCCCAATTCATCAATTTTACAAGCATGGAGTGAAGTTGATAAAGCCGCTGAAAACCTTATTCGTATTAAGTTACCCAATGTCATATTGGATTCAAACACTCGATACAAAGACATTGAAGAGACACTAGTCTCTGAACATATCATCGATACCAAAAAAGCAAAATTATTCAGCGAATTACGTGTTCTTCGAAATAAAGTCGCCCATGCAAAAGGCTATGAAGTTGGCAAAGTAGAAGCGGTTCAATACATAGAGTTATGTTTTGTATTGGTTGATCATTTAAACCAGCTTAGACTTTGTTGAATAACAAAGTGAAATATCAATTGCTTGTCCCAACGTCAAAGCACTTAACAGGGTTAATGACTTGGTTTGCAGATAAAGATAGTTTGTCAAAGTGGGCGGGACCACATTTTAGATATCCCTTCAATGAACAGACATTTATAGAAGATTTAAACTTACAAAAATTGTCATCTTATATTCTTATTGATGACTTTGAGCAATTGGTCGGTTTTGGCCAATATTATCAAAGATTAAATAAATGCCACTTAGCAAGGATAGCTATCTCTCCAGAGCACCGCGGTAAGGGCATAGCCAAAATACTATTAAAGCAATTGATACAAAAAGCTAAAAATGATTTAAGCCTAGATGTAGTATCCCTTTTCGTATTGGCTGACAATGTACAGGCTGTAAAAGCTTATCAGTCTTATGGCTTTAGCGTGACAGAATATCCAGACATTATAGAACTACCAAATTGTTTATATATGACTTTAAATAATTAAATATATAACTTTAATACTTATATAAATTCAATCAATTAGAGGATAATACAATGAGTAATACACATGGATTTACCGTTGGTATTGAAAGAATTGGTAATGATATTTTCTTATCTTTAAAAGCTAAAGGCACCTTAACCCACCAAGACTACCTGACAATTACCCCTCTTATTGATTCGGCAATAGCTGAGGTTAAGCATCCACAAGTGAATGTTTTTATAGATGGAACAGAACTCGATGGTTGGGAGGCAAGGGCTGCTTGGGATGATTTAAAAATTGGCCTTAAACATGGCAATGAATTTAGAAAAATTGCTATCTATGGTAATAAAGGCTGGCAAAAATTTGCAGGTAAAATCGCCAAATGGTTCATTAATGGTGACTCTCAATATTTCGAAGACAAAGACGCTGCGATGAATTGGTTATTGAGCGAATAGTTTATTTAATATCAAGCAACATACTGTTTTTAACTTGTTTTCTGTAAATAGTGTCTATACTTATTCAAGGAGAAGGATTTCGAATAAGTGGAGTTATAGTGGGAGTTACAAAAAGAATAGATTCTGTATTAATTGTTGATGATCAACAAATAATAAGAAGCATTTTCATTAAAAGCCTACAGCTTCTCGGAAACTTTGAGATAGCGGAAGCTTCTGATGGCTTAGAAGCTTTTACTTTGGTGAAAGAAAACCATTTTGACATGGTATTTTGTGATTTAAACATGCCAGTTAAAGATGGTTTATATCTGTTACAACGATTAATTGAAGTTCAATATACAAGCCCAATTGTTCTATTCAGTGGAGAAGACGAGACATTACTTAACTCTGCAAAAGTGTTAGCTACCCATTACCATCTAAATATCTTAGCAATTGTGCCAAAACCAATAACTTCAACCATGTTGAAAGAGTTTATTGAGCAGGCAAGTAAGTTAAGTACCTTTCCTAAAGCTAAAGCGGCTGTAAAACTGTCACATGAACAATTAGAGCATCATATAAAACATGGTCATGTAAAAGCTTTCTTCCAACCTCAATACAACCTAAACACAAATCAAGTATGTGGTTTTGAAGCCTTAGCAAGAATTGTTGATGGTGACAAAATCATATCTCCTTCCGAATTTATCAATGTTGCAGAAGATACCCGTTTAATATTACCACTAACAAAAGCGGTAATTACCGATGCTTTTTTTTATTTCTCCAAGCTGAATGAACAATACTCGACACTAAATCTATCGATAAATTTATCTGGAAAAATACTCGATGATGAATCGATGCCTCAATGGATTGAAACTGCAGCATCGGCTCATTTAATTGCGAATAGCTCAATTACATGTGAACTAACTGAAACTGCCATACCGTCAAATCCATCGGTGATGATTGTCGCTTTATTAAGATTACGCATGATGAAGTTTAAATTATCGATTGATGATTTTGGGACAGGTTTTGCTTCGTTAGAGCAGCTGCACATGTTGCCATTTAACGAACTGAAAATAGATAGATGTTTTGTATCAGACATCATTCGTAACACTAAATCTCAAGCTCTTTTTAGAAGAAGTATCTCTTTAGCAAACGATCTTGAATTACTGGCGGTTGCGGAAGGGGTTGAGGATTATGAAACGAAATGTTTAATTCAAAAACTTGGCTGCTCAATAGCTCAAGGATTTTATTTTTCAAAGCCAATGTCTGCAAAAGAAATGATAGAAAATATTAATGAAGTAGGCCTGAAATTTGGAAATCAGCAAGAGGAAACTCAAATTGAATAAAAAAATATTTGTGTTGTTAACTATTGCCGTAAGCCTTTTAATTGGAGCAATTTTTGTATTTTATCTAAATGTTAATCACTTATCTAAAGAACAGACTGTTTATTTTTATGAGCGAGAATCAAAATTACTGACAACACTGATCGAAAAAACACTTTATGAACACAAGCAAGATGCAAAATTGTTACCTTTATTTTTAGGTGATGTAAGTGAACAAAACCTAGAAGATATTACTTCAAAAGAAAAATTTAAAATTCAATTGAATTCATTGATTCAAACTAGGAATGCGTACTCAAAAATCGCGATTCTAAATTTGCAGGGAAAGGTTTTAGTTGAAACAACACGAAACAGTAAATCAGAAATAACGCCGTCATCTAACCTAGACCAAATCACAATTGCTAATAGCGACTGGTTTAAAGCAATTAGAAGCGGTCATTATAGTCAAAAACAAACGGTGTCTATTTATGGCCCACAAAATCAATTTATTGATAAGTATCCTGGCCGCTATGACATGCTGTTTGGAACCCCTATTTATACTCAGCAAAATCAGATGGTTGGGATATGGGTCAACATAGTCGACTTTATTGTCGTTGAAGACGTATTTAAAGAAATCTACCAACAATTAGCGGCAAAAGATTTGCACCACGCTGAACTCTTATTAATCGATCGAGAGGGTTATGTATTAGTTGATTACGACCCTATAGGTAAGCAGCAAAGTATTTACCAACGTGATTTTTCAATGTTGAATAAGACTAATTTGCTGAAGCAAGCGTTACCAGGTGTAGATCGTGCTATTGCCGGTTTTTCAGGTACACAAGAGTCACTCCATGAAAGAAAAGGAATTGACCAAATAACTATTTATAATCATTTTTCAGGTTATAAAGGGCTTCAAAATATTGGTTGGTCAACACTTGTAAAACTTGATCAAGCTGATGCTTTTTCTTTTATATTAAAGCTGAATAACAATGTATACATATTAGTAATTTTTATACTGTTATTGCTCTTTCTTATGGGGCGTTATTTAGCCAATAACTTAATTAAACCGAGTGATAAGATAGCGTTGGCGATAAATGAATTAACGCAAGAAAAAACCATAACCAGTAATTTATTAGGCGTTAGTACAGGTATTAAAGACAATTTATTGCAACTGCAGCACAAATTAATTGAAGGGAAAAAGTTACTAGATAAAAGTATAAATCAGCAAGAAATTCTAGATTTACAACGCAGCGCCATTGATTCGACAGCGACAGGAATTATCGTTACGGACATACGCTTACCTGACCAGCCAATCATATTCATCAACAAAGCATTTAGTAAAATTACCGGCTATAGTGCTGAAGAAGTTCTGGGTACGAATTGTCGATTTTTGCAAGGGCCTGATACAGAAAAGGATCTCATTAAAAAGCTGTCTCACGCAGTTAATAAAGGTAAATCATGTGATGTTGTAATTACCAATTATACTAAATCTGGACAAGCCTTTATTAACAGTTTATCCATTGGCCCTGTATTTAACAAAAATCGAGAGCTAACTCACTTTATTGGTGTTCAAAACGACATCACAGAGGAAAAAGCAAAAGAAGAAGAAATAATGGCTGAAATGTCAGCCACTATAGAACAGCGTACTAAACAATCAAAAGATTCAGCAAAACGACTAAGGGCAGTGTTTGATACTGCATTAGATGGCACTATTGTATTGGATGAAAGTGGCAATATAAAAGATGTAAACCGATCTCTAGAGCTAATATTCGGCAGAAAACGCTCAGAATTAATAGATCAAAATATCAGTATCTTAGTAATGAGCCTGCAATATATTCAATCTGAGCAGATACATAACCCTCCTTTTAAAGATTGGCTGAAAGATTATATTGGTAAGCCACAAAAACTATATGGATTACACAAAGCTGGACATCAAATACCTGTTGAACTGTCTGTCGGTGAAACAAAGTTGGAGTCGGAAATGATGTATGTCGCGATACTCAGAGACATTTCATTTCAAGAGTTAACCAAACAGCGTGAACTCGACTTAATGACAAAATTGCACGATCAAGAGCTAATCTATCGAACCGCTTTCAATCAGGCTGCTGTCGGTATTAGCAGAATTGGTATTGACTCGAACTTTGTCGAAGTGAACTCCAAAATGTGTGAGATTTTAGGTTACGAAGAAAAGACCTTATTGACTAAAAAAATCAAAGATGTCACTTATGAAGAAGATGTTGCGCAATCATTTGAATATATTAATGATCTATTAGAAGATAAAAAATCATTTTTTAACACAGATAAAAGGTATATCAGAGAAGATGGAACGGTTTTCTGGGCCAACTTATCCGTCTCGTTAGTAAGAGATATTGACACCAAAGAACCTAAGTTTTTTATTGCTGTGGTTGAAGATATTACTGATAGAAAAGAATTTTCTGAAGCATTATTTGAAGCCAAAAATGAAAGGGACAAGTTATTAAGTGGTATTAATTTAGCGTCAGAAGCAGGTGGTATATGCAACTGGTCTTATGATTTAGATACAGGTGTATTGAACTGGGATTCAAGAATGCGCGAGTTATACGGGATTGAAGCTGAAAAAAAATTAACATATAAAGATTGGCGCGATTCAATACATCCTGATGACGTAGAAAAAGCTGAGCAAGACGTCACTGATGCGATTAAAAATATTTGTTCTATAAAAACTGAATTTAGAGTCATTAATAGGAAAGATAACAAAGTAAAGTGGATACAGTGCTCAGCGGATTTATCCTTGGATGAAAATAATAATCCCGTCACTATGTATGGAATTAATATGGACCTCACTTACGAGAAAGAAATTCAACTGGCATTAGAAAGGGAAACCCATGCTGCTAAACAAGCCAGTAAATCTAAATCTCGCTTTTTGGCAACAATGAGTCATGAGATCAGAACGCCGATGAATGGTGTCATTGGTATGATTGATTTACTTCGTAATACACCATTAAATTCAGACCAAAAAAGAATGGTGACAACCATTAGGGACTCATCTTTTTCTTTACTAGACATCATTAATGACATTTTAGATTTCTCTAAAATTGAATCGGGACAAATTGAAATTGATTTAACGCCGTGCGATGTATTGTCTCTAGTTGAAAAGACCATGGATAGTTTATGGATCAGTGCCTCAAATAAAAACGTAGAACTCTATATAGAACCCGATTTACAGATGCCGGAAGAAATAAGCCTGGATTCAGTAAGAGTCAGACAAATACTTCTAAATATTGTGGGTAATGCGATTAAATTTTCAGGCGGCTCAAACGTTCAAGGAAAGGTCACTGTAAGAACGCTTTATACTAATAACTCAATTTCTTTGGAAGTTATAGATAACGGTGTAGGCATTTCTGCAGAACAACAACAAAAATTGTTTGTACCTTTCTCCCAAGCTGACTCATCTACAACGCGCAAGTTTGGAGGCACTGGACTCGGTCTTAGCATTACAAAATCGTTTACAGAGTTAATGAAAGGCAAAATTGAAATTCAAAGTGAGCTAGGGCAAGGGAGCTCTTTTAAAATTAGTATCCCCGTAAACGAAGCACATTCAAACGTAAATGAGTTCCAAAGTTTTGATTTCTCACAGTATGAAATATTTATATCATGTTCAAATAGTCATTTGGCAAATACATGCATGTCTATTATTGGTCAGCTTAAGCACCAAGGGTTAAGTCTCATTGATTTAGCGGATAGTGAGAAAATATTAGACTCAAGAAAGCCTGCAGTTATCATCACAGATAGTGAACAGTTCAAGTACTCTGATGAATATCAATTAGTAAAATGCTTATTACTTAATGCAGATCCAATAGAAAGAAAAGGGCATATAGATCCATATTCCTATGTCGTAGGTACACATCCATTAAAACCTACTGAATTGATTTTAGGGCTTGCTGTTTTATGTGGCCTTGAGAGCCCACTAATTGATTGGTCTACTCAACCAGAAAAACCAAACACCCAAGTCATACCACAAACTATTGAGGAAGCTGAATTAAATAATTCATTGGTATTAGTCGCTGAAGACCAACCTACAAATCGATTAGTGCTTGGTAAACAATTAGAAAGCTTAGGCTATGCCTATGAAATGGCCGAAGATGGAATTTTAGCGCTTGAACTATGGAAGACAGGTCGATTCGGATTAGTTTTAACAGATTGGCATATGCCTAATATGGACGGGTTGGAGCTGACCAGAACAATTCGGGAAATTGAAAAAAATCAAAACTTATCAGCCACTACTGTTATAGCCGTAACTGCGAATGCGATGGTGGGAGAGTCAGATAACTGCTTTGAGGCAGGTATGGATGACTATATTGCAAAGCCAATAGAAATAAATGTTTTGAAAGAGACCATTGAAAAATATATAAAAATTAATGATGTTCATTCATCAGATATGCTTTTAAGTAATGACCAACAACAGTCAGAGGAACTTAAATCTGCAATTGATTTTGAAAAATTAAAGGCCGTCATTGGAACGGATGACAAAGAAATAACAGATGAAATACTTGCCATGTTTTGGGCTAGTGTGCAGGAAGATTTTCAAATGATTCAAGTAGCTTTAAAGGAAAAAGAACATGAAATTATTAGAAGTAAAAGTCATGCAGCCAAAGGCGCATCAGTTTCAAGTGGTGCAATAGAATTGAGTGAACAATTTAAATGGATTGAGAAAAATAATAATGATTTTGACGGCATTAAAGCCAGAGTAAAAATAATTAACCAACAATTGTTGCTAATTAAGCAAGTATTAGAATTACGTCAAGTCATCTAAATGGATAATAAGTAATAGGGTAGCTTTATGAAAAAATTGATTAATGTTGTCGTGTTCTATCAATCCATTGAAATTATGAAGGTGATTGAAGAGATAATCAGGAACAAGTATCAAAGAATTTTATATTGCGATATAAATATTAACCAAGATGAGTTTATTGCTTTTACTCACGATAAAACTCAACCAATATTATTTATTTATGCTTTCGAAAAACCAGATGAAGCGATTGAATTTAATGACATTATTACTAATCTAAACAAAGAAAAAAAAGCCTTCGGTGAGGAGTATTTATCTTTACTCATTTGTTGTCGAGAGTACAGAGAAGCAGCTTATTTTGAATGCTCAAAAGGGCGTTTTTATAGCTATGAAACATTTAGGCCTGTATATGATATGAATCGTATAAGGTTATCCATTACTCAGATGTGCGATTTATTAACTAGCCAAGATCAAGTGCATTTATACGAAGAGAACAAGAAAGCCATTATAAATAAACTGCAGCAGGTGTCTGTACAGCTTCATGAAGTCGACGTTTCAATTAGTGACGAAAAGGCTATTCAACATGGTTTATTAAATGAATTGATAATTGAAGTCGATAAATTATGTAATGGGGAAGTAGAGGCCGGTGCTAACAATAACCAAATGGGTAAGATCAAGCCTAAAGTTGAAAATTTTAAAGCCCATAATCAAAAATATTTTAACGATATAAGTACCAAGGTAAGGGCAGCAAAGCCAAGCTTTAAGAAAAAGTCGCCATTGGTACTCGTTGTTGACGATCAAAATGTCATGCTGAAAATCATTACAACTATTTTAAAACCCAAAGGCTTTGATGTTGAAGTGGCAACAAATGGTGCTGAAGCTCTAAATAAACTTAAACATTGCCAGCCTGAACTCGTGTTACTGGATATAGATATGCCTGTGATGGATGGGATTCAAACTCTTAGAACGATTAAGACCATGAACGATATGGTCAATGTTCCTGTCATTATGCTAACTAGCAATACTGATAAAGAAAGTTTTATAGAGTGCCGAGAAATAGGCGCTATTGATTATATTGTTAAACCAACTAATGCTGAAACGTTACTGAAAAAAATCTTTGCTGTTATCTAAAATTATAGCCTTTAATGCCGATAAATAACGTTATCGGCGTTGTTGTATTCTGCTATCATTAATCAATAATTTCAGATAGATAATGATATGACTTACCAACATCCACCAGTTTTTCCACTCTTTGATTCTGCAGACTTTATTTTGTCTGGTAACAGTATTGTAAATCAGCATATCACCTCAATTTCGATGCAAAAAGTAACCGATGCTGGTTTGATTATTGAGCATAGTTCTGACTGGTTATTTGAACAAAGACACTCAGAAAACAACTATAAAGCGTACCGCAGTGAACTAACAACGTTCTTACACTGGTGCTTTGATGTTGCTTGTTTATCACCAATAGAAGTCACCAGGAAAGATATAGCAAGGTATATTAATTACTGTGAAAACCCTCCAAAACAGCTTGTTGGTTATTTTAATGTCGCTCAATTTAAACTTGATAAACCTAGCGGAGAACGTTTTCCAAACCCTAATTGGCGGCCGTTTGTAGGTAAAAAAAAGCTTGGGAAAGCAATACCATATAGCTTAAGTGAAAATGCTTTAAAAACGAAAATAGCCATAATTTCTTCATTCTATGGCTACCTTAACAGTGAAGAATATACTGAAAGAAACCCAGCACAGCTTTGGTTAAAGTACAGTCGGTTTGCGATTAACCGTAAATATTCAAAGAATGAAGATGATAATAATCATTCATTTACAAAATTGCAGTGGTCTTATGTTGTTAGTACCGTCACTGATTTAGCGATAAAAGAACCACACAAGCACCAACGTAGTTTATTCCTTATAAATATTCTCTATAGTTGTTATTTAAGAATTTCAGAAATTAGTGGCCGAGCTGGTTACTCACCAATGATGAACCAATTTAGGAAAGATCCACATAGTGGTATTTGGTATTTTTATGTTCCGTTTTCCAAAAGTGGCAAAGCTCGCAGCATAGCAATATCGTCAGCACTTTTAGATGGTTTAAAAAAATATCGACGTTACCTTGGTTTGTCAGAGTTACCGAGCCTTAATGAAGAGTATCCTATTTTTATCAGACATAAACCTGCAGCACATGGTCGCGACTCTGGTGTATTGAATGCAAACCTTGGCATTAGACAAATCAGAGATGAAATCGAAACCATCATTAACCTTGCTGCAGATAACGCATTAGAAGATGGCTTTGTGCAAGAAAGTGAATTAATGAGAAAGTTAACAGCTCATAATATTCGTCATACTGGAATAACACATGACATCAATATAAACCAAAGACCGTTATCTCACGTGCAAGCAGATGCTGGACATGAAAGTATTGATACGACATCTCAGTATTTACATACAACTCAAACTGAGCGACATCAAAGTGCTGCGAATAAACCTTTAGATCATTTAGCGTAAATACTAGGCGCACGTACGTGAAATCTGAGCATTAGGTTAAAGGTATTAGCTTCAGATTTTACGTAGAGACGTCTAAATTATATGCATATAAATGTGTTTTAACATTAAAGCCAATGATTAAGTATATATCAACAAAGCTGCGCACAATGTATATTATGTTAAATAGAGTGTTTTGCTAAGTATGCTTATACGATTTTTTTTTGACCTTTTGGCTATATCCCTATAAATCGAGATTTCCGGTCTAAGCGAGAATTTAGAGAATTTGCCAAATGTTTTACGTGCCCTTATATCGTCTGTTGTCTAAAACGAGAAATTTCATTTACCAATAATTTAATTACTGATTTCCCTATCTATGTACATAACTATCTTTAGGCTTGGGGAATTTTCTATTACTAGGTTCATTACCTGGCTTTCTCGAATCCTATTTTTCATATGTATATCGTTGATAGTCTTTGAAGTGTTTGTATATTGTTCGATACTATCTAATGTGAAGTCATTTAGACTTAAGATGAAAAATACTGAAGGCCAAACTTTCAACCGAAATATACTGCCACACAGAAGATGGTTGAATAGGTCCAAGCCGACTTTAAGGCTGGGTAAGAATACGACTTATTAGATACATTTTCGTCCATGATTGGTCCTTGATTCATTGCCACTTAACAGCTTATTCAATAGCAGCACGATAACGTTCCAGACTGCTCAATTTATTTAGAAAAGATACCATCGTTAACTCATTGTTGTAAATCGAATAATTTTACAAATACTTGGGCAATGTTTAAAATACAGCCGGAAAAAGAATGCGTCTTTGTTTACGAGGTCTGTAAAACACTTTTTAATATTTTGCAGTGTATTGATACATAGGCATTTTCTCGATTGTTACAAAATTATTGATGCGAAGAAAGCTCATTTTACACATCCTTTGACCTCCAAATTATCTCAATTTAGAGCAATTCAGTTATACTTTTGTAGATAACCAGTCTTTGAGCGGCAAGTAACGTCGTTAAAATAATTACAAAAAGTAAGACTATATTGATTCGTTCTAAATACCCTCGTTGTTACCGCTGACTAACTTTGGGACATAAATGAGTTATCTGCCCTAACCCGTTTCTGGACGTGCGACGAGAAGTCGTATGAAGCGCTGTTCACCGCTTTGAGTGAACCATCTGTATCACCAGATGACCCTAGGACTCTGAATAAAGTAGCGAGTCTAACA
>NZ_JAKILD010000026.1 GCF_023283825.1 Shewanella olleyana
ATCAACTGAGTAAGAGCCATCTGCACCGACTGCCACATTTTCAATAATAATTTCAGCGCCAGCAATATCGGTGATAACTAAGGTGACTGTGCCACCCGCTGGAATATCCTGGCTGGTACCCGTGATGTCACCTTGGTTAGAGGCGTCGATAACCAGGTCGACAGTCAATTCTGCATCGACTGCATTTAAGTTCTCAGTGTCATTAGCACTTAATGGATTGCCGTTGGAATCGGTTGCGGTTCCTACGACTGTGATGTCACCATCAACCAGAGTTGATAGGTCTACATCATCAACTGAGTAAGTGCCATCTGCACCGACTGCCACATCATTGATAGTGACGAAGTTACCTTCAATATCCGTAATAACCAGCGTGACTGTGCCACCGTCTGGAATATCCTGTGAAGTACCCGTGATGTCGCCTTGGTTAGAGGCGTCGATAACCAGATCGACCGTTAGGGCACCGTCAATAGCATCAATTTCACCAGTATCATTTGCAGTTGCTGTATTTCCTGCAGGATCTGTCACTTCTGCAATTACCGAGTAATCGCCTTCTGCAAGTTCATTTGGTACTTCAACCTGATAGCTGCCGTCTGGGTCAACAATTGCTTCAATGGTTTGCTCAACACCATTACTATCAGTTACAACTAAGGTAACTGTGCTGCCAGGAGCTGCATCAGTTGTTCCTGTTATTAAAGGAGTATTATCACTTGCATCATCAGGTGTGCTAACTGTGATAACTGGCGGGGTTAGATCTATATCGCCGCTGTCTTCCGCAAAGGCACCATTACCAGCACTATCTGAAACGCCAGCTACTGCAGTGTAATCGCCTTCGGCTAATGGCAAAGGAACTTCAACGCTGTAAGTTCCATCTGGGTTTACAATGGTTTCGATTATTTGTTCTTGGCCTGCACTATCAGTGACAATAATTGTGACTGTACTGCCAGGTTCTGCATCTGTTGTACCTGTAATGATTGGTGTTGTATCTGTTGAATTATCAGGTGCACTCACGGTGATCTCTGGAGCCGTTGTGTCTATATCTCCAGTGTCATTAGCACTTGCAGAGTTACCAGCAGGATCTGTAACAACCGCGACGACGATATATTCGCCTTCAGCTAATGGCTCAGCTACATCAACTTCATAACTACCGTCAGGGTTAACAATTGCCTCTAAGACTTGCTCATTGCCTTCATTGTCAGTGACAACGATAGTGACTGTGCTGCCTGGTTCAGCATCTGTTGAACCAGTAATAGTTGGGGTATCATCATTACTATTGTCTGGCGCGATAACCGTGATTACTGGAGGTACGGTATCTAGTAATGCACTATCAGAACCTTCAGGACTTATATTACCGGCACTATCAATAATGGTTGCTACCACTTCAATCGTTTCACCTTCAGCAGGTGCTGGCAGTGTTAAATCTATTGAGCCATTATCAATATCTTCTTGGGTAAGAATAATTTCCTGACCGTTAACAACTAAAGTATCACCGGGCTGTGCACCAGTGGTTGTTAGATCAATCGTTACAGAAACTTCAGTATTACCTGCTAATTCTTCTTCGCTGATAATGCCATCGTTATTAGCATCAGTATTAATAACCACACCAGGAGCGCCATCAGCAACAGGCGTTACCTCGATGGTCAGAGTTGCTGTGACATTGGTATTAGTTGTGTACGTAATAACAGGAACTTGGCCATTCCAATCCGCATTTGGTGTAAATGAATAGCTACCATCGCTATTTAAAACCAACACACCTTCTTCTAAAGTGACTGAGTCACCAGCATTATAGGTTTCGCCATTTACTTCAAAGCTGACAACAGTTAAAACATCGTCAGTGTCTGAATCGTTATCTAATACATTGCCTTCTGCAACCGTGTCTTCTGCTATGACGATTGCGTCATTTTGCGCAATTGTTGGAATATCATAGTCTTCAGTTGAGGTCGCTGTTCCCTTAGCGCCGTTGTCGCCGTAACCATATACTATGCCGTCAATAACAGTGTCTTCGTCATTGACAAGATCCGCCGCGTCTACCTCGACAGAGAATGTGCCGTCAGACTGCATGATAGCTTGGTATTCCTGACCATTTATGGTCAGCATGATAATACCAGTCGTGATTGAAGCATCGGCCGTCACAGTACCTGTAATGGTCACTGTGCCTGTGCTTTCATCTGGCGTAAGTATGTTGTCGCCTGTGACGGGATCGATATCTAGCGAGATGGCGGTATTATCAGGTAAATCATTGTCGTATATACGCAAAGTTGCTTGGGTATCACCTAAAACAGCATTGGTGACATTAGATAAGTTAATCAGCGCAAATTCCGGGCTATCCTCAACAATCAAGTCATCGGTAATAGGCACAGTAATATAAGCGGTTGTCTCGCCAGGAAGGAAAGTGACTGTGCCACTGACATTGGTAAAATCTTCACCAAATAAAGCCGTCAATTCTTCTGAGCTGTAATCAAGAGTAATAGTCTCAGTACTAGGTTCGCTTAAAGTAAGGGTGAATAAAGCAAACTCCATTCCTTCAACAACAACAGCATAATCAATATCAACAATCGGTAAATCCGAGCCTTCACCATCATTATCAAATATGGCGAACTCTAGCTCTTCATCGTAAACATTTTCACCAGATACAACCGCATTGAAATATTCAGTTGGCTCTATGAATGCATCATCAAAAATAGGCACTCTAATTAGGATGCTGTCGTTACCGGCTTCAAGGTTGAAACTAAAAATTGGTCTCGCTAAATCACCACTTGAGTCTATTCCACCAATGGTCATTGTCTGCCACGTAAGACCACCATCATTAGAGTATTCAAGCGGAACTAAGTAATCATCGGCATATTCAGCAATAGGGTATCCAAGTTGTTCACTGAGTAATTCACTAGTGAATGTGATGAACAGTTCTTGATCCGTTTCAAATGTGAGCTCACTGTTTAACGTAAATTGGTTAAAACCTACATCTTCGAGTACATCTGGGATTTCAGCAGATAAGTGCGATTTGTATTGGTCTTGAGTGGCTGAAGTAACGTCTCTGAATACTGTCCAATCTTCTACGCGGTAATCAATACTTAGCCCTTCCAGATCGTATTGAGTAATACCTTCATTTAAGATGATGACATAATTGCCATCTCCCAAATCTTGCAAAGTACCAATATCTTCAAATGCAGCGCTGAGGCGAACATTACTCACTAACAAGTTCTGATCGATTACCTGCTGAGCAACTGCGCCTTCAAGTAAATCATTAGCGGAAAAAGTAATTTGGCCGTCTAATTCGTTATAGTTGTAGGTAATTAGCCCACCTGGAACCTCGAGAGTATCTACCGTACGTTCATCGTGTTCATCTGGTGTTCTATCGCCAGCAATATCATCAATAGTATCTGCGACATGCTCCATTGCGATAGTTTCAAATAGATTCTGTTCATTCTCTTGTCTTTCAGTATCACGAGTAAAAATAATCCCTAGTTCAGCAAGAACCTGTGAAATCATTTCTTTACCGGCAGTGGCGATATTTAGAGGCTGACCTGTGGTTGGGTCAATATAATTTGCTAAGGCTTCATGAACTGATAACAGAATATTGATATTGGTGGCGTAGCTATCTTCAATATTCACCAAACTATTCGTGTTGAGTACCCCATCATCCACACCATCAGTGAGATCGTTGTCCAAGGCTTGTAAAAAAATTGCCATGTTTTCAACGTAATCCATATTAGTGTCGGACAATAATGTCCCAGCAATATCTTGCAAAAATAATATATCGCCTTGAATTACATCGGCACTGAATGTGGCAATGGTTACACCACCAACCATAAAGGTAATAGTGTCACCGGGTAAATATGCAAATGAACCTGGAGCACCGAAATCACCGGTAAAACCAGACAAACCTGAAGAAGTAGTGAAAGAAACACCATTAACAAAGTTATCGGTGAACTGAGCAACATTAAAGTTGTTATTGATTAAGGCATTAACGCCTTCATCACCTAAGGATAAGTTTGCTGTTATTGGGTCTGGAGCTTCAAAAGATGTATCAAATCCTGCCGTCGCTATCGTCTCAGAACCTTCTCGAGCAAGAGAAGCGAAGTCGCTGCCTCCTTCATTCCCCGCTGTTTCACCAGCTGCTGTTTCTGGGAGCTCTTCGGTAGGATTTTCACCTGAAAGAATCAGGGCCTGAAGCGCTTCAATTTCGGCTAATTCTTCTGGGCTCATCTCTGTTGAGAATTGAGCTACAGTATCATCTGTTGAGCTAACTTCTGTTGGGTCTGTAATAGGTTGGTCGCCATTCAAAATAGTGCCATCTTCAAAAGTGACGACAAAAGCTAAACCATCTGCAAAATTGAGTTCTGCACCTGCAGGAATTTTATCCCCAGGAATAATATTTTTGGTTTGATCATTGATGGTAAGTGATACTTCACCATTTGCTGAACTCAAAACACCATTTTTAGTCGTTACAACAGAACTCATATTTAGCTCCAAAACCTTTATTAGCAATGCACTTACAATTAATGCATAAAAAATCACATTGCCATATTTGTCGTTATAAAATTAGCGAGAAACATTAACCGCAATATAACAATTTTAGCGCTATATGTATCGGTGGTCAATTTTTTGACCCGTTTCGAAATGAGGTTAAACTAATGAAAAGATATTAAATTTAACTTTTCCTTGGTAAATCAATACAACTAAGTCATTACTGAGAAATGTTACAGTTTTAATAATAAAGTACGAATTGAAGTGATTACTCCAATTAATCAATTTTTATACGATTCAAACGAGGGTTTAGATCGAAATTGTTAAAAAAAAACCTGCCATTGGCAGGTTTTTGATTTAGTTAATTATTCGGTTTAGTGAATACTATTCAGTTGAATTCGCTGCTTTACGATAATTTTGTAATGCTGCGGTATTTTCACCAAGTTGTTCCTGCATTTGAGCCAATGCTAACCAATATTCACGCTTCGGCGCTATTTCACAGGCTTGTGACCAATGAGTCTTAGCCGATTTAATATCGCGTTTTTGTTGCGCTAACTTAGCTAAACAAATTTGATATTGAGCATCATGCTCGTGGGTTTGTTCAAAGCGGTATAATAATTTTCTTATTTCTTCATCTTCAGCATCAAGCAATAACGGTAATTCAGATAGTATTGCAGGATCAAGTTCAGCTTTAAGGCTTTTAGTAATGAGCTTTAAGGCGTCCTTTTTTCGATTATATTGGCATAGACCACGTGCATAAATAGCAATTAATTTAGCTTGGTTACGTTCAGCCTTACTAAGCCAGTGCCAACACTTCTCTAATTCTTGTTCATTCAGTTTCGTAGCAGCTTTAAGCAATGCTGTATTGGTGAGGTGTTCAATTTTTAAGTATTCTTCTTCAGATACTATTTGACGTTTTTTAATGGCCGGAAGTAGGATTTTCAAAGCTTGCCAGTCATGTTGTAACTGATAAAGATCAAGCGCTAACTTGAGTACAGGTGTCTTACTTTTACTTGTTGGGACTAAGGCATCAAGCTCAGCTCTGGCTTCAATCAGATTGCCCTGTTGGATCAAGTAACGTGTTTTTGAGGTATTTACCGCCGTTTTAGTTAGCGGATCTTTAGCTGCTTCAGCTAAGTATTTGTCACGGGCATCAGTATTAAGTTGGTGATGGGCAGCTCTTGCAGCAGCGAAGAGGTTTAAAGCTGGGAGTTCGCCTTTAGCTGCACCTTTAGCCATGGCTTTCTCAGCATTCGGCCAATCTTCTTCTGCTAAGGCAAGTGCACCTTGCATTGTATATTTCTTGGCAGCCTCTCGGCGCCACCTTTCTGGTAAATAGCGACTATTGATGACGACATTAAGTAGTAAGATCACTAACCACTCAACTAACTGTAATGCGCAGTAAAATAATATTAGCCCTAGGAGTCCGAAAACTAAACTGGTTTCGATTTGGTATTCACCAGCGGCAATATAGACATAACCTGTATTACCGATAATAAAAGGGCTAATACAGAATCCAATAAGGATGATGATTACGTAAGCAAGAATTTTAATCATAGCTGTGGTTCCTCTTCAGGAACCAATGAGCCGAAGGTGATGAGTTGTTGTAACAGCCTAGTAGATTCAAAATTAGTATGTTTAACTTGCTCGATTTCTACGGTAATCAGTGCATCTAAGGCTGTCATTGTTTCCTGAGTTTTTGCTTCATCAAGATCAAAATATTGCTGTATCCAAGTACGAGCAAAACCAATAGATTGACGATAATTCACTTCATCATGTTGGTATAAAGCCAGTTGCGCTTGTAATAGCTTATTACGAATGTTTTCAATTAAATACCATTGTTGATCCGGCGCCAGTAATGGCTCTAAATCAGTTGTGCGCTTGCGAATCGTGATAAAACCATCAGTCACAGAGTGCCATGTTTTAGCAAGATTGCTTTGCCAGTCATCTAATGAATCAGTCATCACATGTTGCTCGGCCAAGTCTTCAGCCGATTGGGCTTTAGCTCGATTGAGAGGTAAATTGTCTAGCTGATTTAAAATACCGTCGATGGTGTAGATGGTACCGGCAACATCAGTGGTTTTAATGGCATTGGTTTTTGCCAAATCATGAGCAAGAGCCCGGCGAATAGGTAATAAAGCCGGATCCTTCATTGCTTCAATGCGATCATCTGCCGAACTTAATAAACTTGCAGCAGTTTTGGGGTCATTTTCAAGCCATAATTTTCGACCTGCCATACGTACTAAATATTCTGCTTCAGATGCCATCCAATGGTTTGGATTTCGCTGAGCAATCGTTGCCACACGCTCTTGCAGCTGCTGATGTGATTTGGCTAACTGATTTTGTTGCTGATAAGCCAAAGTATCGTTTTGTTGTTGAATTTCTAATTCAGCAATGCGCCTTTTAGGTTCAATCAGTGCGTCAGTCACTTCATTGCTGATAGCTTGGGTTTGTTGATATTGAGTCTGAAGCTCTAGTTTTTGGCTTTCTAGTTCAATAAATAACAAGTAGCTAATACCAATACCACATAGTGCGATAACAAGACAAAACAGAATGCTTAACCTAACCCACCATGAGCTTTTGCGGCTTTGGGATACCGTTACATCGTCGTTGGAAGATGAGTTTGCTTCAACTGTCGATGCTGTTTGATTGGTAGAATGAGTTGTATTTTTAGTGCTAGATGCCGTGCTCTTTTCAAGCTCAGTTGAAGACTCAACCTCGTTATTCACTGATTCAACGGCGGAATCCTTAGTATTTGAATGACTTGAATCTTGCTTATTATTTTCCATGAGCTGTCCTTGAGTGCCTAGCGTGGTTAATGACTAGTGCGACCATTTACTGCGCGACATAAATATCGAGTGATAGGGTACAAGTCTGGCAGGATTAAACAATATCGCAAATAGCTGACTTTGCTTTATTGATTAAAGAGATAACGCTTGTAAAACAGCTTCAGTATTCGCGCCATTAGCATTGGTGACGTGACAAAATCCAGCCGTTTTCGCCCTTTGTTCCACTCGGTGACTAGGGACTATGATATGACATGATTGCAACCATGCAAATAACTCTTTTGGCACAAGATTAATTAGATTCACAAGGACTTCGCCGCTAGTGACTACGATTGTGTCAATCTTAGCGGTTTGCCATTGGCTGCAAACGCTTTGTGGATCTAGCTTTGGCATAACTCTTTGGTAAACTTCCCAATAGTTAACCTTGGCTTGTCTTAATGTTAATTGCTCCGCAATAGTTTCTCTACCACCAACGCCTCTGATAATGACAATTTGTTGATTTCTTATCTCAGCTAATGAGTTAAGAGACAACAGACCTTCGCTATCTTGACTATCTTGTGGGGCTACTTCAGCGTGAATATTAAATTGACGAAGAGCATCAGCGGTCGCTTGTCCTACCGCATAATATCGGCATTCTGGAAAACGATTATTGAGTGATAAAGCTGCAAAATGAACCGCATTGGTACTAATAAAAATAATGCAGTCAGATGTTGATAGTTGATGAGCATCTATAGGGAAATGAGTTGGAGCAACAGCCAGTAAAGGTGTGACAATACAGTCGACGCCTTTACTTTTTAACTGTTGCACCATCGCTTGATTACGCCCTTCAGGGCGCGTTAGCAAGACTTTCATATTTTGACTTGGCCTGATTACTTGTTGTAAACAGCGTCTAAAATAGTTTTAGCGCCACGGCTTAATAAATCTTCAGCCAGTGCTTCGCCTAATGCAACTGCATCAGTTTTAGGGCCAGAAACAGCACCTTCGATAACTTGGCTTCCATCAGGGTTACCGACCAAGCCACGTAAGCTTAACGTGTCACCATCGATTTCAGCATACGCACCGATTGGTACCTGACAGCCACCTTCAAGGCGGGTATTCATTGCACGCTCAGCTAATACACGGTAGCGAGTCTCTAAATGCTCAAGTGGAGCGAGTAGGGCTTTTACGCGTTCGTCATTCATACGACATTCAATACCTACAGCGCCTTGGCCGTTAGCGGGTAGAGAATCTTCAGCAGAGATAAAGCTAGCAATACGTTCATCTAACTTAAGGCGAATTAGACCAGCAGCTGCAAGAATAATGGCATCGTAGTCGCCACTATCTAGCTTAGCTAAACGAGTACCAACGTTGCCGCGCAAGTCTTTGATGACAAGATCTGGACGAGCTGCACGTATTTGACACTGACGACGCAAACTAGAAGTACCAACAACAGCACCTTGTGGTAGTTCCGCAATCGTTTTGTAAGTATTAGAAACAAATGCATCACGCGGATCTTCACGTTCACAGATAACCTGTAAACCTAATCCTTCTGGAAAATCTACTGGTACATCCTTCATTGAATGAACAGCGATATCAGCGCGATCTTCAAGCATGGCAACTTCAAGTTCTTTAACGAATAAACCTTTACCACCCACTTTAGCCAGAGGCGTATCTAAAATAACGTCTCCTTTAGTGCTCATTGGTAAAAGTTCAACAGTTAAACCTGAATGAATACGTTCAAGCTCAGCTTTAACGAATTCAGCTTGCCACATAGCCAGTGGACTTTTACGAGTAGCGATACGAATAACATTTTGAGACATGCCAGAGAGTTCCATCGATAGACTTAATTGCGACAATGCTAACATTGCCTGTTGGCTTATGTAACAAACCGATAGCGATTGTTTGAACTATGCACATAAATTTTTTGTGACGTAGATCTCATTTACTGGCGTATTTTAATAAAAGTGATAACATGAAAAAGTTATTACTAATGAATCTAACGCTAATTTAAGCAAGTCATTAGGTGTAAAGCGAGTTCAAATTAGCCGTAAGGTGATAGTACAAGGATGGAAGCCTTGATAGAGAAAGTAAGTGGCTCAACCGAAATAGCAAATCAGCTCAACCTTGTTCGCTATGAACGAGTTCAATCTTTGTTGTCACCGAAACAGCAAAAGCTTTTTGACCTCATTGCTTACCTTATTCAACATCATCATCCACAATTGCCAGGTGGCAATTCGGCATTAACGCCTTTTGGTATTAATCAATTTCAAGACTCTGACAAAACGAATCTAGCCTGCGATATATTCAAATTACCTAAGTTAACTTCAAACGCCGCTGAGCCATGCGCTTTTGAAGGTGTTTATTCAATGGGTAGTACAGCAAGTTTTGGCCAGAACCCCAAAAGTGATGTTGATGTATGGCTGGTTTACAAAGCGAACTTGAGTAATGCAGATTTAACCCTAATAACAGAAAAAACCACTGCATTAACCCAATGGTTTGCCTCTTTTGATTTTGAAGTTAACTTTTACTTAGTTCACCCGCTGCAATTTCGTGAGTGCAGTGCCTTTGAAAATTGTTATAGCTCACTGGGTGAAGAGCATAGCGGTAGCACTCAGCATTGGCTGTTACTTGAAGAGTTTTATCGCTCGCATATTCGCCTCGCTGGCAAAACTGTAGCTTGGTGGCCAAATTCAAAACAAGATGAATCAACTTTGTTTTTGGGTGATGTGCAAACCATGCCCGCCACTGAATACTTTGGCGCGTCATTGTGGCAACTATATAAAGGTTTAAATAAACCTCATAAAGCACTTCTGAAAGTATTATTGCTCGAAACCTATGCCGCAGATTATCCAGAGTCGAATTTTATTACTGCCCAAATTTGGCAGCAATGTGAGCAAGGCGATTTTTCAGAATCAAATGACGCTTATTTGATTTTATATCAACGTATTGAAAACTACTTACTCAGCAAGCGTGATATTAGGCGATTAGAGATTGTTCGCCGCTGTTTTTACCTTAAATGTGGCGTTAATTTAACGAATGCATGTGTCGGCAGCGATTGGCGCCGAAATAAAATGCAGCAGTTAGCCAATGATTGGAATTGGCCGCCCAGCTTATTAGAAACACTAGACAACAGTCAGCATTGGCACTCTGGCCAATTAAAGTGGTTTAACAAGCAACTTAATGAGCTGCTGTTAATCAGTTATCGCACTCTATTGGAGTTCGCTTCAAAGCAAGCATTAAGTGACAGATTCAGAGTTGAAGAGCTCGGTATGCTGGCACGTAAATTACATACTTATTTTAGTGACGATGAACATCAGTTATTACCTTTAAATAAGTTATGGAGTCGGTCAGTGTTTGAACCCAACATGACCATTATTCATAGCATTAAAGAGTCGCGATATTATCTTTATCGTCAGCCGCTTAAATCTGGGCAGTTGTTAGGTGAGTCATCGATCATTAAAGCGGATACGCCTACAGCGCTGATTGCTTGGTCGGCAATGAATGGCATTTCTACCAATGATACCTTATGGCAAGAATATGGTCGTAAGAAACACCGCTCAAGTGTGTTAACTGATTTAGCCTGTCGTTTAGTTCCTTTAATGGCAGCGCCAAGTAAAGTCTCGAAAGCAGAGTTGTGTCAGCCATATTTCTATAAAAAAGTCATTGTGGTGGCGAATGTTGATGGCGATCCGACTCAGAAATGGCAAGGCCAAGAAATTATGGTCGATTATATGAATGGCAATGTTTTTTCATTAGGGAAAAAGCAGCAAAACATGCTTTCAACAATCGAGTTAATTTGTCTCAATAGTTGGGGAGAGTGGCAATGTCATCGATTTAAAGGTGAACAAGGGTTATTGGACGCGCTGGCATTTACTGCTTTGGGCTTAAAAGGGATGCCTGAGCAAGTTGATATTCAGATTGTTGTTTGCGCTGAACGCCTCAAAAAACAAATCAACGACGCTTTATTAGCCATGTTTAATTTGTGCGTTAGATATTGTCATCAAGCAAGAGCGTCATCGGCGTTGATGCATCCCGTTGAGCTGTCTGATAAACGTTATGGATTGTTTTTTAACTCAATGGGCCTAGTTTATAAAGAGCTAACAGGGAATGAGGTAAAAGTTGCACCGATAAAAGTTAAGCGATTTAAAAAACCAGAATTAACAGCACCAACTGCAGTGTTAAAGAAAGATCCTTATCGAAGTATCCCTAGCGTGATCAAATTATATATTTCGAAAGGGGCAAAACAGTACTTCCTAAGACAACGTCCAGATGCACTAGATGTATTTATTATTGATGAATCGAATCAATTAATGCATCAAATTTTTGATGATATGACCATGAAAGAGCTGGTTGAAAAAGAAAGTCATAGTTTTGCGTTTGAGCGAGACGAGTCATCACTGCATTATTTTAATATGCCGCAGTTTTTTAAATTAGAAAGGATTGATGGTGAGTTGACCGTAGTGCCATTTGGGATCGCGATAAATGAATTGAGTTCAGATATTTAAACTCAATTCATTGTCGGTTTTGCCTTATCGCTATCTGTTATAAAAAATTACGTTTTACAGACTAAGATTATAGTGAGAGTGCAATACCGCTTTGCTTGGTGATAGCATCAATAACAAAAGGCATAAATTCACTGTTGTTGCGCTCATCAAACCATTTGCCGTCAACAAAAGCGAAATGATAACCACCAGTGCGACTGGCTATCCATAACTCATGTAAAGGCTCTTGTTTGTTGATGACAATTTGCGAACCATCTTCAAATTCTAACTGCAGTACATTACCGCTTGCGAAGATATCGACATCGGCATCTTGCTCATCAATGGCGGTCTCGATGGCATTTTCTATCTTGTTGAACATCACATCTGCCAATTGATGGAATTCAGTATCTGTCATAGCCATGTATTTCTATCCTTGTACTTCCTAGGTTATGAATGCGATTATAAGGCTATAACTCCCCAGATGCATAGATGTTGAGAAAAATGAGACTGTTTTTATTAGTAATGCTTGCTAGCCTATTCGTTATTGGCTGTGGACAACAAGGCCCATTATATAAATCACCTGACGTAGAAACTAATCAGGAAGAGCGAAAATCGCAAGAGCCTACTAGTGAACAAACCCAACAAGAAGCTCAAGAGCAGTCTCAAGAGTCGACATAAAAAATACAAAAGAATTTAAAGGAATCGCATTTTGGATCATTTTACATACCAACAAGATCAACTTTTTGCTGAAGGCTGCTCTGTTGCTGAACTTGCTCGTACCCATGGCACACCGTTATATATTTATTCGCGCGCGACCTTAGAGCGTCATTGGAACGCTTTTGATAATGCGGTTGCCGATCATCCTCATCTTATTTGTTATGCGGTTAAAGCGAACTCAAACCTAGCAGTATTAAATGTACTGGCTCGATTAGGCAGTGGTTTTGATATTGTTTCAGGTGGTGAACTTGCTCGCGTTATCGCTGCAGGCGGCGACCCTAAAAAAGTGGTGTTTTCTGGCGTAGGTAAAACAACCGCAGAAATGGAGCAGGCTTTAAACACCGGTATTTACTGCTTTAATGTCGAATCAAGCGCTGAGCTTGAGTTATTGAATGAAGTGGCGGGTAAATTAGGCAAGGTTGCCCCAATTTCACTTAGGGTTAATCCTGATGTTGATGCAGGGACACATCCTTATATTTCTACCGGTTTGAAAGAAAATAAGTTTGGTATTGCCATGGATGAAGCTGAGCAAGTATTTGCTCGCGCACATGCTTTACCGAATTTAGCTGTTAAAGGTGTTGATTGTCATATTGGTTCTCAACTGACTGAAATGCAGCCTTTTTTAGATGCTATGGACCGTATGTTGGCACTTATTGATCGATTAGCGGGCAATGGCATCGAAATTAAGCATTTTGATGTTGGAGGTGGCTTAGGCGTGCCTTATGATGATGAAACACCACCACATCCAGATGTTTACGCTGCGGCATTACTTGAACGCTTAGGTGACCGCCCACTTAAATTAATCTTTGAGCCAGGCCGTGCTATTGCAGCTAATGCAGGCATCTTCGTCACGGAAGTGTTATCACTGAAAGAAAACAGCGATAAACGTTTTGCGATTGTTGATGGCGCGATGAATGACTTAATCCGTCCAGCATTATACAGTGCTTGGCAAAACATCATTCCAGTACAGCTTACTTCAGCACCAAGTTATGAATATGACGTTGTAGGCCCTGTATGTGAAACCGGTGACTTTTTAGGTAAAAACCGTCAGCTGAATGTACAAGCAGGTGACTTATTGGCTGTGCGCTCAAGTGGCGCTTACGGTTTCGTGATGGCGTCCAATTACAACTCTCGCCCGAAACCTGCAGAAGTGATGGTTGATAAAGATCAAAACCAAGTCATACGTGAGCGTGAAAAGCTTGAGCAATTGTGGCAAGGTGAGCATTTACTGCCTTAAGAGTGACAGTGCTTTTTTAAGTAGCGGTTAGTTTATTTTTTAGTTCGATAAGGGAAACTCTTTTGATCCACTTCACCAAGATGCATGGTCTGGGTAACGATTTTATGGTGGTTGATGGCGTAACACAAAACGTGTTCTTTTCGCCTGATCAAATTCGCCGTTTGGCCGACCGTAATTTCGGTATTGGTTTTGACCAACTATTGTTAGTTGAGCCGCCATACGATCCCGATTTAGATTTCCATTATCGAATTTTTAATGCCGATGGCGGAGAAGTAGAGCAATGCGGCAATGGCGCGCGTTGCTTTGCACGCTTTGTTCGTAACAAAGGCTTAATCAATAAATATAAAATTCGAGTCAGTACCAGCTCGGGTAAAATGACCTTACGACTTGAGCGCGACGGTAACGTCACCGTTAATATGGGTGTGCCGGTAACTGAGCCAGGTAAAATTCCTTTTCGTGCCAAGCGCCCAGAAAAAACCTATTTATTGCAAACCCCTAAACAAACGTTTTTGTGTGGTGCTATTTCAATGGGTAATCCTCATTGTGTGCTTGATGTGGATGATGTTGATACCGCTGAAGTTGAAGAAATAGGCCAAATGCTGACTAAACATGAACGCTTCCCTAAAGGCGTTAATGTGGGCTTTATGCAGGTTGTTGATCGTGGCCATATCAAATTGCGGGTTTATGAACGCGGCGCTGCTGAAACACTGGCTTGTGGCACTGGTGCATGCGCTGCTGTGGCTATCGGAATTATGCAAAATAAATTAGACAGACAGGTGAAAGTAGATTTACCGGGTGGCCGCTTGACCATTAACTGGGAAGGTGAAGGAAAACCATTATGGATGACTGGGCCTGCAGAACATGTATTTGATGGACAAATCCAGTTATGAGCGACGCAATCATTACCAAGAAACTATTAGCTGAAAATGCACAATCAGCAGCTTCGTTAGGCACAAATCTAGAGATGGAAGATCTTCCGCTAGATGAGCTCATGATCCGTGAATACTTGCTCGACAATCCTGAGTTTTTTAATCGTTACCCTGAGCTTTTAGTGGCGATGCGTTTAACGCACCATGAGCGAGGTTCAGTATCTTTAGTTGAGCGCAGTCAAGAAATGCTCCGTGGTCGCGTCTCTCAGCTTGAAGAAGAAATTACTTCTTTAATGAAAATTGCTACAGAGAACGAAAAAATATTTCGCTTTAATAGCGATTTATCGATGAAACTTCTTAAGTGCGAAGATTTAGGCCAACTCAGACAAGTTTTAACTGAAAAGCTAAAAAGCCAATTTGGTTTTACTCATGTGAGGCTTATAACTGTTCACGATATTGATAGTGAGCTGGCTAAAATTTGGCGACAACGCATTCAGCAAGGGTTTTACTTTGGCCGTCTTACTCAGTCAGAATCAAAACGTCTATTTGGCTCAGAGGTTGGCTCAGTTGCATTAACTAAGTTATCTGATGAAAATGGCCAAGTGATTTTTGGTGTTGCTTCTGCTGATGCCGCCCATTTTCATCCAAGTATGGATCATCTTTTTTTCCAGCAAATTCGTGACTCGTTAGATCATATGCTGCCAAAGTTTTAATTCACAGCTTGGATAAAAAGAGTCATACCCGTATTGAGTGACCATAAGCGCTTACAATAAAGGAGTTAGAAATGGCACAACGCAGTTGGCTAGCTACTTTTGAGCGCTACCTCAGTTCTGAGAAGCAATTATCAGCACACACAGTGCGAAATTATCGTTATGAGCTACAACGCGCAGCTGAGATTATTTTCGATTTACCCAAAGGGGCCTCATTAGATCCCCATAATGAGCGTTGGCTCAGTGTCTCTCGTGATCAATTGCAAGCCGTATTAGCCAAGTTACACCGAAAGGGCTTAAGCCCGCGTTCATTGTCTTTATGTCTGTCTTCGCTCAAACAATTCTTTGAATTTTTAATCCGTGAACAAGCGATTAAGGTTAATCCTGCTAAAACCCTTAATGCCCCGAAACAAGCGAAACCATTACCAAAGAACATGGACTTAGACGCTGTTACCCACTTATTGGACATCAACGCAGATGACCCGCTAAGTAAACGTGATAAAGCAATAATGGAATTGTTTTACTCTAGTGGGTTACGGTTAGCTGAACTTGCGAGCTTAGATATTAATGATATCGACTTCAGCCAAAGCGAAGTAAAAGTCATGGGTAAAGGCAGTAAACAACGAGTCGTCCCCATTGGTAAAATGGCCATAGAGGCAATAAATACTTGGTGTGAGTGCCGCGCTGATTTAGCCAAAGTCGAGGCGGGTGATGCGTTATTTGTTAGCCAAAAAGGGACACGTTTATCTCATCGTAGTATTCAATTACGTATGAAGAAATGGGGCCAAGAGCAATCTTTATCTGCAAAAGTTCACCCGCATAAATTGCGACATTCCTTTGCAACGCATATGCTTGAATCAAGTGCAGATTTAAGAGCAGTGCAAGAATTATTGGGACATGCGAACTTATCCACCACCCAAATCTATACCAGTCTCGATTTTCAGCACTTGGCAAAAGTCTACGATGGCGCTCATCCTAGAGCGAAAAAAGCCAAGGGGAAATAATGAAACAATATTTGCGACTTCGGCCCTTTAAGGCCATCAGCTTTGATTTAGACGATACTTTGTACCATAACGCGCCGCACATTATTAAAGCGGAATCTGCGTTGTCTTTGTTTATGCAAGAACAGTTTAATGTCCCTGATAACTGGGGGAACACCCAATGGCGAGAGTTAAAGGCAAAGGTCATTGCAGTGCATGAGGAACTTGCTCACGACACCACTGCAGCACGTTACGAAGTGCTACGCCAGGCGCTAATTCAATGGGGTTACACTGAAATTGAAGCCAGCCAAGGGGCACAACAAGGCTTAGAGTGTTTTTGCTTTCACCGTAGCGATTTTACCGTTGATGAAACAGTACTAAATCTACTTAAAGCCTTAGGTCAGCACTATCCGCTAGTGGGTATTACTAACGGTAACGTAGATTCGCGCCGAGTGGGATTAAGTGAAGTGTTAGAGTTTGTTGTTCATCCAGGTCACGGAGTAAGGATGAAACCTTACAGCGATTTATTTGACTTGAGTTGCCAGCATCTTGAAATAGAACACCGCGATTTACTCCATATTGGCGATCATCCCATCAGCGATGTACTAGGCGCGAGGGCTGCGGGTTGCCAAAGCTTGTGGTTGAACCTTAATGCCGCTAATCACCAACAAGCTCGCCATATTTTGCCTCATATCGAAGTAGATTCACTGAGAGAAATTGAGCAGTTTATCTAATAATTATAAGTGCTTATGTATTGATAATAAGATGTGAAATATAATAACATAATGCGGTTGAATTTTATCGAGTTCTCATTAAATCAAGGAAGAATATGAAAGTTTTTATTTCAACTGCGCTGTTTGTCGGCCTGTTATCTGCGTGTACCATCAAACAAGATGTCAATCCTGTAGAAATGAATAATACAGCTGAAGTCTGTATTGTGGAAAATAGGAGTGTCAGGGAAGGGTTTTTAGCTGAAATGGAAAAAGTCTTCACAGATAAGCAAATCAATTATCGAGTGGTAGATTCACTGACAATAGCAAATGGTTGTGATTATGCAGCAACCTATACTGCCAATTGGCGTTGGGATTTAGCACTTTATATGGTGTATGCGGAAATTAAAGTATACCAACAAGGTAGTTTAGATGGTGAAGCCATTTATGATGCCCGAAGTGGTGGTGGGAATATGAATAAGTTTATTGATGCAGAACCCAAAATTCGTGAGCTTATTGAGCAGCTCATCCAACAAAAGCAAAATGCAGGAGTATGGAAGAGCCTTAAATTGGATCATGTTTCGCCTAGTCGTCAACTGACCGCAATTTAGAATCAATAGCTTAATTAAAAGTGCACCCATGTGGTGCATTTTTTGTTTAAAAAAGGCTCTGCTGGGGGAAGCAAGAGCCGAGGACTTGATGAAGTAAATTGTTATAGCTATTTCAAAGACGGTATGGGTTAAATTGCCAGCGCTTTAGGAAACAGTAATTCGTTTTCTGTATGAATATGGACTTGTAAATCAGCATCAAATTCTGCCAAAGTTTCATAGCATTTTTGCCAAGTGCTACATACGCCTTCAGGGATTTCATAGTTATTGGTTAATTCCCTTAGCTGCTTTAACACAGTGCCAGCATGGTCATGCTCGTGCTCCATTGCATTAATTGGATTGCCAATATCCCCAAAGCAGCCATTAACTTCTTCACCTGCGGCAAGGCGGCGCATCGCCGGAAATAAAATCTGTTCTTCTTTCATTAAATGCGGCATCAAGTCAGCGATTAATGCACCAATTAGCATGGCTAACGGTTTAATTTCAGCATGGTCTTCACCGTGGGCTTGTACCATTATTTGGGAGTACTCAACTAAAAGTGGCGCGGTTTCACGAACGTATTGATGATGGGTTGCTTCAAGGTAATCGATCAAAGCTGGAATTGGTAAGGCTTGTAATTGCTCAAAAATAGCTGATGACATGTTGACTCCAAAAGATGCAATTAATTCAATACATATATTTTAAATACATCTTTTGTTGGGGCAATCAAATCTATAGCTAAATGCTAACTAGATCACAAAACATCAACTGAAATATCTCTTACTGAGTACAAGATTGCTCAGCTCGCAAAGGAGTCGAGAGTATCTGTGAGTTCAGTTTTTGGTGCGATAGCATTCCACCGACTCGTAGTAATGAGCCTTGATGGCATATTAAGCCGCGATGATCCATGCTTGGTGTGGTTAACTGAATCGGCTTAAGCCATTGCATACTGGTAAAATCAAAGGTGTATTGTTGATTGTTTGGCTCACTAGGTTCGCCGTTATAGCCTATACCGCTGTAGTTATAAGGATTATTACTCCCCCCAATAAAGACAGCTTGCCCGCCATTTTCATGTTTTATTCCAGTTGCAGCCATACGGTAATGTGCCACAGGGGTTACGTCTGATACAGGCTGACTTTTCTGAGTTTTAGCCACAGTCTGAGTATTAGCCACTGTCTGAGTGTCAGTCACTGAGTAGTGAGGCAATAATTGCCAGCTTATACGCAAATGGTTGTCAGGGTTCACTTCGCCATACAAGCAAACGGGTGATGACTGATAGTTACGACGTTTGCCAATATTGGCTTGTACTTTTACTCCATCGCATAAGACGATTTTATTATCAGTCATTGCAACAGCTTGGCCAAAAACTGCGGGTGCAGGGATAGGACTTGCTTGATCCCAAGTGTCTGTTTGCGTGTCGTATACTTGGACTAAATTGACGTTGCCATCGTTATGCCAGCCGCCAAATAAATAGATATAGCGCTGTTGATAGATACTGGCAGAAGTATCATCAACGGCCACAGGCATATCTGCGATGCGTTGGTATTGATTGGTTATCACATCAAAACGATAGTTGTCGACAGTGCTGATTTCTTCATGGTTTTTAGCAACGGTATAGCCGCCGAAAACGTAAGCTTTATCTTTAAGTCCAATGGCGATTGAAGCCAAGCGACCAGCTAAAGGGGCTACAAAGGGTAAAGCTTTCATTGGTTGCCATTGTGAGTCAGGGTTAGAAAGGTTAACGCCCCAGACTTTGTTATGCACCGCTTGGTAATCTTTCCCATCTGCCAGTCCGGTAAAACTTAATAAGTAATCACCTTTTACTGTGCTTACTTTAGCAACCGCGTTATTGGACACGCCTTCAGGTAAAGCGGGGTAGCTTGCATTTGCAGGTGCAATAAACATGCTTGTTGCTGAAACAAAAGCAACAGCGCCCAGTTGCAGTTGGCTAAATCGACTCATTCTCAATCCTTTTTAATTCTTATCTCTATTATTTTTATTCTATTTTTAGTCATGCACATTTAAACACATTTGACCCGTAAGCAGTAAATCAAACCGGGCTTCTGTTGGTTGAAATTGTTGATATCGTTAAGTGAAGTTTGGATGCAATTTAGCGAAGGTGTTGTTAAATCTTGGAAGTTTGAGGTAAGTTAGCATGTGCTGATGTGACAAGTTAGCTGATTTACTTGAATAAAGAGTGTACCACACGCCATAAAGAACAATAAAAATAGGCAAGCTTTGACTTTGAACCCTAAAAGAACATTTAAGAAAATCTCTTCTGCTCAGTTTGTTCATCGCTGGCTCATGTTGATATTTGCCATCCCTCTAGTCATTTGGGGCTTTACTGGGAGCTACTTTGTGTTGATGGATATGGGCTTTATTCGTAGCGACCATATAGTCGTTGAGCAAACCGATAAAGTATCAGCATCTTCCGTGTCTTATCCCATAATGCAGGTCTATCAGGATTTTCCTGAGGCTAAAAAAGTCACCCTAAAATCACTGCTGCAGCAAACTGTATATCAAATTAACCTGCCAGGTGAGTCAGTATTAATTAGTGCGCAATCTGGCATGCAATTGGATGCTATTTCTGAGCAACAAGCAAAGACGATAGCCCACACTTTACAGCATCAAGGCGCAATTTCACCTTCTGCAAGTATCGCAACTGCAAATTTACTCACTTCGAAAGCCCCATCTGAGTTAGCTTCAAGATATTTACCCGTCTGGCAGCTGGTATTTGATGACATGGCTAAATCGACTTTATACATTTCCGCGCAAACTGGATCGGTGGTGACAAAGCGTCATGAATATTGGCGTTGGTTCGATTTGTTTTGGAAATGGCACATCATGGATTATGACGACGGTGAAACCATCGATAACGCTTTACTGTTCTATAGCGCGATTGGATCTTTCATTGCTGTGTTTTCTGGCGTTATTCTGCTGTGGCAGCGCCGTAAGAGGTATAGCTAATGAAAACTAAAAAGATAAAACGTTGGCTAAAGGTTTGTCACTATTGGCTGGGAGCAATTGTTGGTATTCAATTATTAATCTGGCTAGGGACTGGGATTTATTTCAATATCACGCCAAGTGAAAACCTCAAAGGCAGCCATTATTATCGCAGTATAGCGCCGCTCGATTTAACTTCATTTAGCAGCCATGATTTAGAGCCATTATCCTCAATTCTTGAGCGATTTAAACCGATGGAGCAGGTGAGTACTATCGTGCTTAATAACCGGCCGGTGTATTTACTCGATGAGCAAGTGCAGCGCTATCAACACAATTGCCAACAGCAAGTATTGGTCGATGCTTATAGCGGCAAAGAAGTCCTTATTGATGCCGACTTGGCTGAATCAATCGCTTTGCAAAGTTATACAGGTTCAGGCGAGATAAAGAGTCATAGGCAATTATCTACACGTTTTAAAGAGTGGCCCAAAGAATGTAATCCACTGTGGCAAGTCAGCATTAATGATGATTTGAATACCCGAATTTACATTAATGGCGTTAATGGACGATTGGTTGGCCATAAAAATGACCACACTGATTTAGCCGATTTGATGTTTAAGCTGCACTTTATGGATTATTCACATCAAGGCAGTTTTAATAACCCGTTTAGCTGGGTATTTGGATTAATGATGCTGTTATTGTCTTTATCTGGTGTGTATTGGGTGATTGAGAACCTTGTGATGAAGCGATATCGATTTAAGCTTAAGAAGTAATTTGAGTTGGTAAAACTGATTTGAGTAACAAAAAGACTGTTTATCAAATAGAAAAATCCGCAGCCTTGGCAAGCTTACGGATTTATTATTTTTTGCTTTAAAGTGTTACATCATTACTTATTCTGTCAGTTGTTTGGTTCCACAAATAGTTTCTTGACGGACTGTTTATCTAAGCTACTCACCTTTGATGCAATTGGTTTAGAGTTAAGTGCTGGTGTTGTAGTGTTGGTTTGCATAGAGCCTAAATCTTGAGAATTTTTCCAAGCTTCTCCCCACTCACTTAGATCAATAGTAGAAACATAGTTGACTCTCGGAGGAATGATAGTGTAGCGCTCAGCATCTTCTAGAACTCCGTCCCCATTCATATCTACATGCCAATTTGAGTATTCAATTACGATCATACGACCAGATTCTGAATCAACTGAAACGACTTCCCACTCTCGATGGCGTGTTCTCAAAATATAATCTTGCGAAATAAGGAGGTCAACTTTATTCCCGGCACTTGTCCATGCACCTTCTAGGAAACCTAACTCAAACATTGGTTTATCAGTGTTCTGTTGCAGCGTATTGCTCCAGTCGCCAGGTTCCAACCCATAGATCCCATGATTAAAAGTACCATCTGCTTTAAATAGGCGCCCCCAGATACCACTAACAGCAAGTTGATCGCCATCCCAATATGAAGGTTGGTAGGCATTGATATTTGATAGTGACATTTCAGGAAGTTCTGTCACCAGTTGGTTTCCAACGACGAAGTCGCTAGCCGTGTGTTTGACCATTCGTTCAGAAGTAGAGTATTGGAATGCGTTCCCTTGATACTTGGAGACTAAAACTAGGTACTCATCACCCATATTCGCATATGGTAGATATTCAAAGTGGGTATCGCCATTTTTCAACTTCAGCACTTCATCGCTGAGTGTTATAACGAAAGACTGTTCACCGATTTGGCTTTGGGCTTGGCCGTTGTTAATGGTAAAGATGTCAGCTTTTACCCCAGAGACAGGGTTGGCATCATACTCGTCTGTAGAGTGGTTATAGTTTGGGAAGCCTAAAAACTCACTTTCGATTGGGAGTACCCATTTGCCGTTAAAGTCTTCAAGGGTGAATCCCGCAAATTGATTTTCGTAAGTGTGCTGAAGTATCTGTTGTGATTGGTTCGTCATCGTTACTTTAGGATTGTCACCTACCCATGAGAACTGCTCGGGCATTTCGATACTCACTTCTTCAGTAGCGTCGATGTTAACTTGGTAAGAGTAGTCATTAGCTTGAAGTAGTGTGATGACGTCGCTGGTGGCACGAAAGTTTAGTGCTATTTGACTGTCGTAATATAGTCCTTGGTCGTGTGCGGTGACAAACGCTTGAACGACTTCATCAGAGAATCCATATCGCTCCTTAAGATCTGTGTATGGGTACTGAAAGGATTCGTATGATACATGGCTTTTGTTGTCGTACTGAAGCATTGCCTTGCCGTTTTCGATTGACCATTCAAAACCTTTGGCAATCGGTAGTTCGTTGTCGGAGAAGTAGCTCTTGCTGTACAGCGAGCCACTGCCGCTGGCATTGAAATTGATGCTGTCACCACTAAACTCCAACCAACCAGGCTGAGCGCCAACAAGCCAGGTCATTGATTTGTCCATGAACATTTCATTGCTGAAGCTATCAACAACCTTTGGATCAGCTAGTGTTTGTTCAATGGCTTCTTCTAGCGCTTGTGAGTAGGCTTCTGTTGGGTTGCCGCTTTCATCAAGCAATTCGTTATCAGTCAGGTACTTTTTGATGGTCTGCTGCGTGTCCATCTTTTCGTCACTCAACAAGCTAACGGTGGTTTCTCCTTCAGGGATATCAAAGGCGCTATTGTCCACCAGCAACTTAATGAAACCGGCAGTTTCAAGGATCTGTTCTGCAGGAGCAGATTCAAGTACCGCTTTAAATTCTTCAGATGATGTGAATTTTGTTTTTCCGTTTCGATTCATTGCAATTAAGTAAGCGGCTGTCGATAAGTGTGTGGCGTTAAGTGCTTTGGTCTGTTCAGTACCAATTATACGCTGATCATCAAGCTGTTTTAGTAAAGCCCCCGTTTGGCCAACAATAGAAATGAGCTCAACATTTTGTTGTTCGTTTTCAGCTGAGCCCATCGCGGTGATTTTAATCATTTCATCAAGGTTATTGATGGTCAGAGGTAGCGAGTAGTTGCCTTCTACATCAGCTGTTGCCATGTGGCTTTCGCCGCCTAATGAAACGGTTACTTCAGCGTTAGCAATAGGGTTATCGGTCACTTGGCCAGAGATGGTCATGGTGTGATTAACCGTGACTGAGACATCACCAGTTGCCGTATTAGTGCCATCAGTAAGTTCATAAGTAAACGAAGCAACTCCTGTGGTGTCTTCTTCCGGCGTATAAACCAGCTTGTTGTCTACTATTTCAACACTACCAAAATCGAGTTCTGAAGCAGAAGTGATAGTAAGACCATTGCCACTGTTATCGGTGTCATTGGCCAGCACATCGAGTGTTACTGCTAGGTTGTTTTGGGCAATTCCTATATCGGAAATTGCAGTTGGTGAAGGTATAGGTGTTGGAGTTGGCTTGGGAGTTTCTGAAGTAGAGTCAGAGCCACCGCAGCCAACAAGAAGAGCTGCTGCGATAAAAGTAAGGGTAAATTTTTTCATGATTTCCTTAAGAGTTACATTCCATTGTAAATATCGAACAATAGTGGTTAACCTATTGTTGTTAATGGAATGTACAAGACTTTTGGCTTATGTGCAAACCTTGCTTAAGGAGTGTTTGCTGGGGGATACAACTGCATCTTTTTGTTAGTTGCTACCTTAGCAATCTATCTTTTTTTACATTAGCCAAGCATGGCTGAAGATTGAAGAGGTTTTGTAAGGTTCTGTATTATCGGGTTTTAATGAAAATGTTAACAATTATGTGTAAGTGGCGTAGTAGTTTTGATAGTACTTTTAAATAGAATTATAATTCGACAAACATTTACGCTTAAGTATATAGTTTTTAGCTTTCCTTATATAAAAGAAAAACTATCATTCTATGCACTAGAATTTGAGTGTGCTTTAACCACTTTATATCAACAAAAAAGGGCTAACCATTGCTGATTAACCCTTTTAAATACAATAAATTAAGAATCGCTTCTTAGTTCATGCCGTATTTTTTTAATTTCTTACGTAAAGTACCACGGTTGATACCTAACATGTTCGCAGCACGTGTTTGGTTACCACGAGTGTGTTGCATGATGATGTCTAGTAATGGTGCTTCAACTTCACTTAAAACCATTTCATATACTTCAGACGCTTCTTGACCGTCTAACTGAGAGAAGAAGTTTGTTACTGCACGCTTTACTGCGTCACGTAATAGTTGTGGCTTGATAGTACCGTTAGCGGTTTCAATCTTACCTACGGTTAGCTGGTGAACTTCTGTGTTAGTAGTTGTCTGATCAAACATTCTATTCTGCTCTTTATATTAAAAATTTACTAATTCATCAAAGTAACATTCCACTAAGGAATATTGCTGTTCAGCGGTTTCAAGCCGATTGAAGTCAGCACGGAACTGTCGCTGTTCTTCTTGGTTTAGGTACCATCCCATATGCTTTCGGGCAAATCGGACACCTTTGTATTCGCCGTACAATTCGTACAATTTGTTAAGGTGTTCGAGCATGATTTCTCGTTGCTCGCTCGCCTCAACTGGCGGTAATTTTTTACCTGTTTCCAAGTAGTGGTGGATTTCTCTAAAAATCCACGGTCTGCCTTGGGCTCCTCGTCCTACCATCAAAGCATCGGCGCCAGTGTAATCTAAGACAAACTTAGCTTTCTCTGGACTGTCGATATCTCCGTTGGCAACAACAGGGATTGAGACATTTTGTTTTATTGCTTTAATAGTGTCGTATTCGGCAAAACCTTTATACATGCATTGTCTCGTTCTACCGTGAACGGCGAGAGAGGCAATACCACAATCTTCTGCAATGTGGGCAATTTCAACACCGTTACGATGTTCAGGTTGCCAACCTGTGCGGATCTTCAGTGTCACAGGGACATCAACTGCACTAACAACAGCTTGTAAAATCACTTTCACTAGCTGGGGATCTTGCATTAATGCTGAACCTGCGAGCTTTTTATTTACTTTTTTTGCAGGGCAACCCATATTGATATCAATGATATGCGCACCTTGTTCAACGTTGAACCGGGCTGCATTTGCCATTAACTCAGGATCTGCACCTGCGATTTGTACTGAGCGAATACCTTCTTCACCAGAATGCATCATGCGCTGGCGGCTCTTGTCGGTATCCCAAACTTCAGGATTAGACGAAAGCATCTCTGATACGGCTAGACCTGCGCCATAACGTAAGCAGAGATTTCTGAAAGCGCGATCGGTGACACCTGCCATTGGTGCCACGATCAGCTGATTGCTCAGTTGATAAGGGCCAATTTGCATTGAGTTAATCACCTTGCTCGTCAAAGGGGCGCTATATTAGCCCTTTTTGGCTGGCTTGAAAAGGTCAATAAATGACCTAAATAAAACTTTTTTACTTGACTTTTGATCTCAGGCAACGAATTGACACAATTATGCCGATTTAGCTCAAAGAAATGCTATTTTGGCGAGTTAATGCGTGTTACAGCAAGGTAATAGTTGAGATAGACGTGCGTATAACGAATGTAAATTTTATCATTCAGCTATAAATTACACGTCTTTTGCAGGAAATTTATACTATTTACGTGTGCCTGTTAAACGTGTCCAGTCTTCTTTATGAGCCGCTTCATCCATGATGAACCATTGGCTATAAAACTGTGAGATTTCTTCTGCTTGCTCTTGCAATAGACCTGATAAAGCAAGTTTGCCACCAGTTTTCACTTTCTCTGCAATCAGTGGTGCTAACTCGCGAAGTGGGCCCGCAAGAATGTTAGCAACTAAAATATCAGCTTGCAGATTCTCTGGTTGGTTCTCTGGTAAATACAGTGCCAGTTTGTCTGCAACACCATTACGCTCGGCATTGGCAGTCGATGCATCAATGGCTTGATAATCAATATCGACACCAGTGACAGTCTTTGCGCCAAGTTTTAGGGCTGCAATGGCTAAAATGCCTGAACCACAACCAAAGTCGATGACTTCTTTATCTGATAAATCTAAACCGTCTAACCACTCTAAACATAAAGCGGTAGTAGCGTGGGTACCTGTACCGAACGCTAAACCAGGATCAAGAATGACGTTTACTGCTTCTGGCTCAGGAATATCGCGCCAGCTTGGACATATCCATAAGCGTTGACCGAATTTAATTGGGTGGAAGCTGTCCATCCACTCACGAACCCAATCTTTGTCTTCAATTTGCTCGATTTTATGCTTAAAACCTTTACCTAAATAAGGCAGCGTTTCTAAAAAGCTCACCGTTGGGCTTAAATCGGTGCCTGCGTCAAACAAGGCAATGACAATCGTGTCTTGCCATAAAGGTGTTTCACCTAACTTAGGCTCAAAAATCGGGGTGTCTTTACCATCTTCATAGGTTATTGATACTGAACCTTGCTCCATTAAAATGTCACCGAGCGCATCGGCATGGTCGCTGTTAGTACTAATGCGAAGTTGAATCCAAGGCATGGAGTTTTTCCTATGAGAATAATTTAATGGCGTATTGTACCTGCTTGGCGGCTAAAACAGCAGCATTTGATATGGAAATATTGCTTATATGCACTGAAAGGGTTGTTTTAGCACTTTTACTGACTGATTAATCTTTAAGCTATTAATAACCAAGTGAAATCAATGCCTGACGATCCTTGTTTGAATATCACTATAAATTAATGAAAGATAAGTAAAATTTTGAGTTCTTAAATTTGAACAATATGTGATTGTGATCAAGTTCTAAAAGACGATGAATGCAGAGTGAGCTTGATCACGATTTAATTTTCTGAAACGAGGATAAATAAGGATAGCTGATAAGCTGATTTCACCAGAAATATGTCATATAGGCATGGAAACTATGACTGCTTCATCGCAAACTCAAACACAAAAGATTCATGACGTTTCGTCAAAAGGGTATTTGAACCCGATTTGGGCAGCCAGAGCCGATAAATTACAAAGTGCTACCGGATTGCTGTTGGGATTTTTCATCATTATGCACTTGCACTTTGAGTCGAGCATTTTGATCAGTAAAGAGGCCTTCTATCATGTAGGTCACTTTTTAGAAGGCGGGATTTTCAGTGAAACCGGTCATGGTTTCCCTGTGCTAACCAAATTCATCTCAGCATTTATGCTATTAGTCGTTGTTGTTCATGCGGCATTTGCATTAAGACGCTTTCCTGCGCAAATTCAACAATGGCGAGCGCTGCGCAGTCAAATGACGATTATGCCGCATCAAGACACTAAAATTTGGTTTTGGCAGTTAATTACTGGCTTCTTATTATTCTTCCTCGCGCCAGTGCACTTATACGACATGATCACTAACCCTGCTATTGGCCCTCATCTATCAGCTGAGCGTGTTTATCACCAAGATGTATGGATGCTTTACGTATTGCTACTGCCAGCTGTGGTTATTCACGCCATGTTTGGTTTATATCGCGTCGCAGTGAAATGGGGCATTACTACTAAGCGTATGGCTGCATTAAAACTTGCCAAAGTGATGGTGGTTTATTTGATGATTATCGGCATTGCTAGTTTGATGACTTATATCGTTATTGGTCAATCATTAGAGCTACCCGTTACTCCTTTTGTACCGAGTTAAAGGCTTAGAGTTTTAGGTTAATGAGTCATATAAGCCATTAACCTCGTATCGAATTTAAGGAGTACCCGTGAAAATAATTTATACAGACTCATTAGTCGTTGGTGCAGGTCTTGCTGGCTTGCGCGTTGCAATTGCATCAAAAGAACGCGGTTTAGATACCGTAGTGTTATCGCTTATCCCAGCTAAACGCTCTCACTCTGCAGCTGCCCAAGGTGGCATGCAAGCAAGCCTTGGCAATACCGTAAAAGGTATGGGTGATGATGAAGATGTGCATTTCCAAGATACTGTGAAAGGTTCCGACTGGGGCTGCGATCAAGATGTGGCACGCATGTTTGCTCACTGTGCGCCCAAAGCGGTACGCGAATTAGCAAACTGGGGTGTGCCTTGGTCTCGTATTACTGCTGGCGATCGCCAAGTGGTCGTCAATGCTGAAAAAGTCACTATTACTGAAGCTGAAAAAGCCCATGGCTTAATTAATGCTCGTGACTTTGGTGGCACCAAAAAATGGCGTACTTGTTACACCGCAGATGGTACAGGTCACTCTTTATTGTATGCCGTAGATAACAAAGCCATCGAAATGGACATTCCGGTCCATGAACGAATTGAAGCCTTATCGCTAATCCATGACGGCAAACGTTGTCATGGGGTGATTGCACGTTGTCTTGTCACTGGTGAGCTTCGCGCTTACATAGGTAAAGCCACCACAATTGCCACAGGTGGTTATGGCCGTATTTACGAAGTGTCGACCAATGCGATTATTTGCGAAGGAGTTGGCCAAGCATTAGCCCTTGATACGGGTGTCGCCACCTTAGGTAATATGGAAGCAGTGCAATTTCATCCAACAGCCATCGTGCCTGTGGGCATTTTAACCACAGAAGGTTGTCGTGGTGACGGTGGATTGCTACGCGACAAAGATGGTCATCGCTTTATGCCTGACTATGAGCCAGAGAAAAAAGAGCTTGCTTCACGCGATGTAGTGTCGCGCCGCATGACAGAGCATATGCGTAAAGGAAAGGGAGTCGATAGCCCTTACGGACCACACTTATGGCTGGACATTACCTTACTGGGTCGTAAGCACGTTGAAACCAACTTACGTGAAGTAAAAGAGATTTGTGAAAACTTCCTCGGCATCGACCCTGCGAAAGATTGGATCCCAGTTAGACCAACCCAGCATTACTCAATGGGCGGTATCCGCACCAATGCTACCGGTGAAAGTCCGCAATTGGCAGGTTTGTTCAGTGTTGGTGAAGCGGCCTGTTGGGATATGCATGGCTTTAACCGTTTAGGCGGTAACTCACTAGCTGAAACAGTAGTTGGTGGCATGATCATCGGTAAGTATGTGGCCGATTTTTGTGAAAAAAATACCCTTGAAATCAACACTGGCGAAATTGAAACCAGCATGACCAAGATGCAGCAAGAAATTGATGAGTTATTAGTGGGCAAAGGCACTGAAAACGTATTCGATATCAAGCTAGCCATGCAGCGCATTATGATGAGTTACGTCGGTATTTTCCGTAATGGCCCTGAACTTGAAAAAGCCGTTACTGAATTAAAAGACCTCCTTAAACGCAGTAAAAATATCGGCCTTAAATGTAAGAAACGTCATGCCAACCCTGAGCTGGTGGAAGCATTACGTGTACCGCGTATGTTGCGAGTTGCATTAACCGTTGCTTGTGGCGCAAATGCGCGTACAGAAAGCCGTGGTGCACATGCCCGTGAAGATTACCCGCAGCGTAATGACAAAGAGTGGTTAAACCGCACATTATCAACTTGGCCTGATGAAAACGCGTTAGAGCCTGAGTTAAGTTATGAGCAGCTAGATGTAATGAAGATGGAGCTGCCGCCGGGGTACCGTGGTTACGGTAACGATAACGCCGTAGCGCATCCTGATACAGCGACCCGTGAAGCACAAATTGCAGGCATTCTTGCAGAGCTGGGTGATGATGCTGATCGTTTTGAAAAACAAGCGGCCATTATGCCATTTGATTTACCTGAAACATTACGCCCTCGTAATGAAAGATTAAGTGACACGATTGCAGTGTCGGGAGAGAAGTAATGAGCAGCCCACGTACTATCAGTTTTGAAATCTTTCGTTATGATCCACAAGATCCGAACGATAAGCCAAAAATGGTCACTTATGAGATCACCGAAGCGCCAGGTATGACAGTGTTTATTGCATTGAACTTGTTACGTGAGCAGCAAGATCCATCGTTGCAGTTTGATTTTGTGTGTCGTGCAGGTATCTGTGGCAGCTGTGCCATGGTGATTAATGGCAAGCCAACACTGGCATGTCGCACCTTAACCGCTAACTTCCCTGATGGGAAAATCAAGTTAATGCCATTGCCTGGTTTTGAGCTGATTGGTGATTTATCAGTGAATACCGGTAAGTTTATGCGCGAGCTGGCAGAGCGCCTGCAGCTTTGGCTGCAACCCGATGCTAACGATATCGATATTCATCGTTTAGAAACACCAATGGATCCAGCGGAAGCAGCTAAATTATATGAGCTTGAACGCTGCGTTGAATGTGGTGTTTGTGTGTCAGCGTGTGCCACCAAGCAAATGAAAGACACCTTTGTTGGCGCGGTTGGGATGATGAAAATTGCTCGATTTGAAATGGACAGCCGTGATACCCGTAGCGCTGAAGATTTCTATCATGTAATTGGTAATCAAGATGGCGTGTTTGGTTGTATGACTTTATTAGGCTGCCAAGATGCTTGCCCGAAAGACTTACCGCACATGCAGCAAATTGCTTACCTGAGACGTAAAATGGCGCAAACGATTGTGAGCTGTTAAGTCATAGGTAAATATTAAAAAAGCCGCTAAACAGCCGCTCAACATAAAAGTTTAGCGGCTTTTTTATTGATTGGTTTGGCTGTTAACTATTTGATTAATTAACGGTTGGCATATGAAATAAGCTTTGTCTTATTCCTTGGTAGAGATGCGCTATTTTCTTGCTATGGATGCCGATTTCAGCCTATAGAATCATTTTCAGTCCATTCGGGTAATGAAGGTTTGCTCGTCATTCACAAAAGCCACAAAACCGCCGTGATAGATAAACACCCGACCTCGGCCCTCAACTAAACAGGCAAGCTGTGGGTTCAAATCTTCTTCGTTATCCTGACTTTGAAATGTGCCGGTATCAGTGATTACGCCGCTGAATGAAGGCAAATATCCATAACTGCGCTTGGCTTGATCAATCAAGCTCAATTCGCTGGCGCTTGAGAAGTAAGAGGGGATAGCACCTGCTTCTTCGATAAACATCGTTTTCAGTTCTTCAAAAGCTGTAATCACTAGCCAGTCGATGTCGTTAACATGATGGATAAACATTTCTATAAATACCTAGTTTTTCGGTAATTCTGATGGGGAGATTTTATCACTAATTAGGAGAGAACCTAGTAGATATTTAGTTGCTGAAGGTGGTGGTTCAGTAGTTTCATTTCCAAACTCCGTTTGGATTGAATCAAAATCGTGGCGCTTCGCCCACACCCGACGAAAGGGAAACAACAGCATTTCCCTTTTCGATATCCCTTGCCGCTCCGGCGAAGTGTTCTTCCTCATGCTATAGAGCGAATTTGCTATCGCCTCAGATTCGCCGTCCATGGCTCAATCTGAGGCTATGTCGGCGTCCTGCCTCCATCACGCAAATTAGCTCAACGCATTCGGACACTTCCAACGGAGGCTATTGAGCCCGCAGGTTCATTTGTAACTATAATTATTTCCTGAAATTATTCTTAGGCTTGAATGCTCAATTTGAACTTCGTTTGTAGACCGAATAGATCCCTGATCTTTTTAGTTTTTTAAGTTGTCAACAATACAGTCAAATCGAAGAGACAATAATCCCAGTGCAGATGCAGCAGCGAGCTTCCAAAACATGGATGTTTTGGCAGAGCTTACAGGGATGTACTTGCAGCGTCTCGCAGTTGTATCTGCACATAAGCCTGCGGCAGGCAACGGATTAGATTGAAGTGATGGTCTTCGATAATTGAATAAATATAAATGAATTATAGTGTTGGTTCCCGTAACTCACTTATGCCCCAAAATGAGTTACAAGCCTCACAATGTTGCTAGATAATTATTCCCATTTCCCTCAATCATTTCTATGTGATAATCATAAGTGTGTTGAACGTTATTCGTTAGAGGTTTTATGAAAAAACGCTTATGTGAATTATTTCCCGATACCAAGGAAAAACAAGGTCAAGCATTAGCCGATATTTGGGGAGAGGTAGTCGATCAGATATTTCATGAGATGGATAGAATCTCCAAACCGCAAATAACAGAACTTCACATTAACTTACGAGAAGAGATGATTCTCGAATTTGCTAAGTTGAGGCATCACATTGAATCTAAGGTCATTGAAGCACAAACATCAGAACGACTACCAAATGACATTGATTTAGAAGTTGAGAGAGAGCATTGTCTAGGTGACATCGGAAAACAAAAAATCTTGAATACTGGAAAAATTCTAGCGGAAAATGTATGGCTAGAAAAATATCATAACCGTTGGAAGCTAAAAACAAGATCTGCCCTTAAAAAAGAGAATACTCCCCCTGTATCTAAGCCATTAAAGATTAATGAGGTGACATATAATCACTTTATCCCAAAATCATTTATTAAAAGGTATTGGTCAGAGGAAGGGCTAATCAGAAAGAATTCAATATCGAAAGGAACAGTTAATTACAAAGATACTTCATTTGGTACGTGGGGATTTGTTCAAAATCTGTACTCGAATAAGTTGGAGGCATACTTCGGGTTAATTGAAGGAGATGCTGCTATCCCCATACAAAAAGTTTTAAAAGTAGAGCCTCTCAATACACCACAGAAGCTGGCGTTGGTTGGTTTTATAGTTATTCAATACATTAGAAACCCAGTGTTTATCGAGTCACATAATAAAAAGTTAAAACCAATCATAGAGCAACACTATGGTGTGGAAAAAGCTAATGATACTGAGCATGTTCAATTTATTTATGAAAGTATTTTCAACAATCATGAAGTGTATCGAAATCTATCGAAGCCACTATTTGATAACCAATGGGTGCTTGTTCGTTCTCCCCAAAAAGCTATCTTACTACCAGATACGTGCAATATATTCACTAGCGTAAATGGTGAACCTTTAACCGTCGTTCCACTCACGGTATCAGATTGCCTAGTTATATTAGCGCAGAAGGCGGATGAGTACCCTTGGCCATGGTATATCACAGCAACACCTGAACTAGAGCGATGGTTACTTTGTTTTTTAATTGAGCATAGCCGTGCTGAGTTTTTGAGTAGTACAAAGCAAGATATTGCAACTATAGAGACTATCGAGAGTGGTGGTGAAAAAATAATCAGAACAATTCTGAAATTAGGCAAAAGCAGAAGTGTGTCCACAGAAAGAACTAACTTCAGACCTACTGATTTTTAAATCATTTATGTCCAAAAACGAGTTTCTAATTTTACCCATTGAAGACATTACTAGATAACTAAACCAAGGGCGCTAACTTCATTAACTCGGCAATATTTTGCACACCCAGCTTTTCCATTAATTTTGAGCGATGAACCTCGATGGTTCTGACTGCTACGCATAATTCATTCGACATTTGTTTGTTGGTATTACCAGCAATAACCAGTTTGAAGATTTGATTCTCGCGCTCTGACAAGCTATCAATTAAGGCTAAGTTATCCATTTTCCAATGTTGACGTGTGCTGTATTGCAGCCCCTTTTCTATGGATTGGGCTAGCACTTTGCCTTGAACTGGTTTTTGAAAGAAGTCAAACGCACCTTGTTTAAAGGCATCCACCGCCATAGGCACATCACCGTGACCTGTGAGGAAAATAATCGATAGTGGGCTCTTTGCTTCAACCAGTAATTGTTGCACTTCTGGGCCACTGAGGCCTGGCATTCTGGCGTCTAAAATAACGCAACCAGCCTGTGATAAATCAACATTCGCTAAAAAGCGGTCACCAGAATTAAAGCTCTCGATTTGATAACCAAAGCCATCCATTAAAAAGGTGATTGAGTCGATGATGGCATCGTCATCATCCACTAGATAAACAGGCCCCATAGTATTTTGCTGCACAGTAATTCCTTACTCGAAACGAATGCTTAATTGATAAGTATCTCAGTTTGAAACGATAAGCGAACTTATTTTACACAAACCATGAAATGCATCACGTTGCGCCAGAGTGGCTCGTCGTAAGCTTATTATACTTTTCTAATGAAGGTTTATACTGTGCTGCGGATATTATTGCTTCTTATAGCCATCAGTTTTTTATCACCTGTTTATGCTAAGCCACAAGAGCTGTATGTCGGCGTGTTAGCTAATTGGGGCGACCAGCAAGCGATTTCTCGGTGGACACCCATGATGGATTATTTGAATGAGCAGGTGCCAGATACAAACTTTCATGTTTATCCTGGCAATTTTGTGGCACTAAATCAGGCCATGGAAACCGGTAAAATCCAATTTATTATCACCAACCCAGGCCAATACCTTTACCTTTCTAATCAGTTTCCTTTGTCTTGGCTGGCCACTATGCGCTCAAGACGACATAACGGGGCAACATCGGCGATTGGCTCGGCAATTATCGTTAGAGCTGATAGTGATTATCGCACCCTGTATGACTTAAAACAGAAGTCCATTGCTGCCAGCGACCCTCATGCACTAGGCGGATATCAAGCCACAATAGGTTTAATGCATAAACTGGGGATGGACACCAATAACTACTTTAAAGACATTAAATTCCTCGGGTTTCCTCTCGATCCTCTCCTGTATCAAGTGCGTGATGGCAATGTCGATGCGGCAATCACGCCCTTATGTACCTTTGAAGATATGGTGGAACGTGGGCTTATCAAAGAGGATGAGTTTCGCATATTAAACCCTAGCCGCCCTGAAGGTTTTGATTGTCAGTGTAGTACCAAGCTTTACCCTAATTGGTCGTTTGCGGCTAACGAAAGCGTAGATATTGAGCTCAGTAAGCAAATCACTCAAGCACTTATGGATTTACCTTCGGAGCATCCTGCAGCGATACAAGCAAAGCTGAAGGGTTGGACATCGCCAATAAGCCAATTAGCTGTGATTCAATTATTCAGTGAATTACATGTCGAAAACTCGGAAGTGAATCGCTGGGATACCTTACTGCGCTGGCTAAATGACAACCGCCACTGGGGCGGTTTAGCTATATTATTGTTTCTTGTCGCGACTATCTATCACTTGTGGATTGAATACCGCTTTCATCAAAAAAGTGAATCATTAATTGAATCTGAGCGTCAGTTAAAACAGCAAGAACTCGCCTTAGAGAAGCTCCAAAGTGCTGCGATTATCGGTGAGATTGGTGCGGGGCTTGCCCACGAGATAAATCAGCCGATTGCAGCAATAACCAGTTACAGCGAAGGCGCGTTAATGCGGATAGAAAGTCAGCAGCCATTTAATCAACAAAAAGCCACTGAACTACTGACTAAAATTCATCAACAGTCGACCCGAGCCGGGGAAGTGGTACATCGCATCCGTGGACTATTAAAGCGTAAAGAAGCAGTGATGGTGGACGTTAATATTTTAAGTTTAGTGGATGAAAGCGTCTCATTATTAAAACTTGAATTAGCAAGGCATGACATCAGTATCGAAAATAGCACTAAAGGAGAGCCATTTTTTATTACTGCTGACAGGGTGGGTTTGATGCAAGTGCTGATCAATTTGGTCAAAAACAGTATTGATGCAATCAGTGACCCTAACTTAACGCAAGAGGTTAAGCGCAGAAAAATTGTCATCGCAATGGACTTTAAAGAGCATCAAGTTGATGTGTCTATTATTGATAATGGTCCTGGATTACCAGAAACCTCCGATGCCTTAATGGCAACCTTTTACACCACGAAAGAAAATGGTTTAGGGCTAGGGTTAGCGATTTGCAATGAAGTGATTAAAGAGCATGATGGTGTTTTCAGTCTTAAAAATCGTCAAGATGTTCAATCTGGCTGTATTGCAAAAATTAGTCTGAAAAAAAGAGGCTGTGAGCAAAAAGTGATGAGTTAATTTGAGCTTGTTTGATTCCTAGATTACGCAAGTAAGGTTATTGACTTAAGATCGCTCACGTCAGATTATTCACCAAATGTGATGTAAGTAAGATAATGATTTTACGATATTAAAGACTGCCATTTTGGCAGTCTTTTTTATGTTTATTCGAAATGTGTTTGCTCGAAATGTGGTTTACCACAATAGCTAAAAAATAATGGCTGTGTTGGTGGTTTTTTAAACCGTGAACATAGTCACAAACCAAGATACCGTAATATCGAAATGTGGTTTACCACAATATTCAATTGACTCCTCCTGTTTGAGAATGATGAAAACCTTAGAACTACTTAACCGCGATGCAATTCAGTTTATTGGATTGAAAGTACGTCGATTAAGGATCTTGGGAATCGTTGTCAATTGGGAGAAGTACCATGAAACTAGATCGGCGAACCTTTATCAAAGGCGCAGGAGCAGGCACCGCAGGTTGTGCATTGGCTGCGCTGCCAGGCTCGATTGCTGCGTTAGGCAGTGTCACTGTCCAAGGAAGTGAAGAGTCTGTGGCGAGCAGCTGCGAAATGTGCTCTACACGTTGTCCTATTTCTGCCCGTGTCGTTAACGGCAAAAACGTGTCTATCTTAGGTAACAAAAATGCCAAATCATTCGGTGGCGCTGTGTGTGCTCGCGGTGGTGCAGGTCATAGTTTACTTTACGATAAGCAGCGTATTGTTAAGCCGCTTAAACGAGTGGGTGAACGCGGCGAAGGCAAGTGGGCTGAAATTGAGTGGGATGAAGCTTATAGTCTGATTGCTGAAAATCTCAATAAAATTAAAGCTAAGCATGGCGCAGAGTCGGTAGCATTCTCATCAAAATCTGGTTCTCTTGAAGGTCATCTTTTTCATCTTGCTAAAACCTTTGGTAGCCCTAATACCTTTACTCATGCATCAACCTGTCCAGCGGGTTATGTGGTTGCAGCCAAAGCCATATTCGGCGGCAAGATTAAACGCGATTTAAGCAACTCAAAGTACATCATCAACTTCGGCCATAACTTGTATGAAGGCATCAACATGTCTGAAACTCGCGGCATGATGAACGCCCAAATGGAAAAAGGCGCCAAGCTAGTGGTATTTGAACCACGCTTTTCTATCGTGGCAGACAAAGCTGACGAATGGTACGCCATTAAACCCGGTACCGATGTCGCGGTTGCTTTAGCTATGTGTCACACGCTTATTGCTGATGACTTATACGATAAAGACTTTGTAGCGCGTTACGTTGAAGGCTTTGATGAGTTTGCTAAAGAAGTTAAAAACTACACCCCTGAATGGGCTGAAGCCATCAGTGATGTACCTGCTGAAGATATCCGCCGCATTACTCACGAATATGCCGCCGCAGCGCCTCATGCGTTAGTGGATTTCGGTCACCGTGCTTCATTCACCACTGAAGAGTTTGAAATGCGCCGCGCTTTATATGCTGCCAACGTATTAGTGGGCAATATTGAGCGAAAAGGCGGATTGTATTTCGGTAAAAAAGCATCGAAATATAATAAGTTTGCTGGCGAAAGTGTAGCGCCTACGCTGTCTAAACCAGGGGTTAAAAATCTGCCAAAAATTGATGCTAAACGCATTGATATGGTGGATGAACAGTACTCATTGTTATGGTCATCTGGCGGCGTTTATCAAAGCATACTAGACGCGACACTTAATGCTGTTCCTTATCAGCTTCATGGCTGGGTGATGAGCCGTACGAATCCAATGCAAACCATGACAGATAGAGCGCGTATTGTTGAGTCGATGCAGAAACTGGATTTCGTTGTGGCCTGTGATTTATACATCACTGAAAGTGCAGCTTATGCCGATGTGTTCCTTCCTGAATCGACTTACCTTGAACGTGATGAAGAGATCAAAGATAAGTCAGGTAAAAACCCAGCTTACTATGTACGTCAACGCGTGGTCGATACTATTGGTGACACTAAGCCTAGCTGGCAAATTTGGAAAGACGTCGCAGACAAGTTAGGACAAGGCGAGTATTTCCCTTGGGATAACATGCAAACCTTACAAATGTTCCAAGTGAACAAAGACGTTAAATTATTAGACAAGATTAAGCGTGATGGTTGGGTTAGCTACGGTAAACCGTTAATGCTGCGCGAACCAAGCATGGTCAATACCTTTGTGTCTGAATACCCCAATGCTATTACCCCTGATGAAGATGCCACTTATGCCAGTCATATGAGCTTTAAAACGCCGTCAGGAAAAATTGAATTAAGCTCGAGCAAAGTAGAGAAAATGGCACCAGGTCGCGGAGTGATTAAATACCGCGAAGTGAATATGAAAAAAGCCGACGAGCTGTTTTTCATCCAAGGTAAAGTGGCGGTTCACACCAATGGTGCAACCCAAAATGTACCAATGCTTGCCAACTTGATGTCTGATAACGCCCTATGGATCCATCCTATTACCGCAGGGCTAATGGGTATTTCTAGCGGCGATAAAATTCGCATTTATAACGATACAGGTAGTGAAGAGGGTCATGCTCTGGTTACGCCAGGTATTCGTCCTGACACTGTATTTGCTTATATGGGCTGCGGTTCCAAAAACAAAGAGCTTGCACGTGCTACCGGTAAAGGTATTCATTGCGGCAACTTACTTCCTCACGTTACGTCTCCGGTTACAGGTATGAACTTACATACAACCGGCGTCAAAATAGCCAAGATTTAATCGGAGTTCATTATGACTAAACGTTATGTCCTTGTGCACGATGAAAACAAGTGCATTGGCTGCCAAGCGTGTAATGTCGCTTGTCGCAGTGAAAATAATGTCCCTGAGTCGGTGACCCGAATTCAGGTACGAATCGAAGGGCCTTATGGCAATTTTCCAAACCTTCATTTTAAATACAATCGCGTGTCGTGTGAGCAGTGTGAAGACGCACCTTGTGTCAAAGTGTGCCCAACAGGAGCGGCTTACGTTAATGATGATGGCATTGTGTCTATCAATGAAAAGAAATGCGTAGGTTGCCTATATTGTATCGCTGCATGTCCCTACAAAGTGCGCTTTATTAACCCTGAAACTCGTGTACCTGATAAGTGTGATTTCTGTAAAGAAAGCCGCTTAGCCCGTGGGGAAGACCCTGCTTGTGTCGCAGTGTGTCCTACTCAAGCGTTGGCCTTTGGTGATGCCAATGATTTAACTTCAGAAGTGAGCCAATTACTGGACTCCAAGAATCATTACCAACATAAAGTGAACTTAGGCACAAAGCCAAGGGTTTACCGTATTCCTAGCCGTAAAGGAGGGATCAAAGTATGAATAATATCTGGGGCTCAATGGAGCAATACGATCCAGTTGTCTGGAACTGGATAATCGCTGTTTATTTATTTATGGCAGGTCTATCTGCTGGTTCTATGATGGTGGCTATCGGGCTTAAATGGTATAGACAAAGTCGTGGCTTGCCCACTGAAGGCTTACCCGTTATCAAGGCCGCAGCCGTTGTTGGACCGATATCTATTTGTGTCGGTATGGCGCTGTTAATGCTTGATTTGACTAAGCCATTTGAGTTTTACCATATTCTACTGAATTACAACTTTACTTCGGTAATGGCTTGGGGGGTGTTAGCGTTATTGTTTTATATCCCTCTGGTGTTTGTATTTTCCGGTTTGATATTTGAAAAGCAATTACTCAAATATGCCCCTTGGTTATCAGGTGTGGTTAACATTTGTCGTAAACTTGAGAATAGTCTGAACAAACTGATTTTTGTACTGGCTATAGGCGTCGGGATTTACACCGGCTTCTTACTTTCAGCATTGATTAGCTATCCGATTTTGAATACGGCAGTATTACCTGCATTGTTCTTGGCATCAGCATTGTCGGTCGGTTCAGCAGGTAATGTTTTAGTGGCAACTTTGTTTTTCAGTAAGAAAGAATCTGACTGCATTGAACAAGTTCACCGCATTGAATATCCAGTGGCCTTTAACGAAGCCTTATGTTTAGTCTTATTGTTTGTTGGACTTAACTTTTCAGGCCCAGCGGCACAAGCGGCAACAGCGGCGATTACCACAGGTACGTGGGCGAGTGTATTTTGGATAGGGGTTGTTGGCTTAGGCTTAGTGGTACCAGTACTGGCTAGCACAATATCACCTAAGTCATGGCGCCATACTAAAGGCTTCTTGGTCACAGTATCGTGTAGCACTATTCTTGGTGTATTGGCACTTAGACACTTCGTGGTATACGCAGGCCAGAGTTATATCAGCTAGCTTGCTCAAAAAATAGATGAGTTTGATATAAATCAGACGCAATAAAAAAGCCGCTTAACAGTAATGTTAAGCGGCTTTTATTATTTAAAAACAGTCTGAAAGTTTGCGGTGCGATTTTATAGACGTTATTTCATTCATTAAAAATCAATCCACTAAAATCCTTTCACTAAAAATGCTCCATAAAAAATGCCGCTAACTCAATGGAGTTAACGGCATTTTTGAATTTTGTTTTAAAAACCTATTAGCTCTTAGCGCGTTTCATTGCAGTGAAGAACTCATCGTTTGTTTTGGTCATTGCCAATTTATCGATAAGGAATTCCATACCGGTGACTTCATCCATTGGATTAAGGATTTTACGTAAAATCCACATCTTCTGAAGTTCATCTGGCGTGGTAAGTTTTTCTTCACGACGCGTACCTGAGCGGTTGAAATCAATCGCTGGGAAAACACGTTTTTCAGCTGCTTTACGAGAAAGGTGTAACTCTTGGTTACCTGTACCTTTAAATTCTTCGTAAATAACTTCATCCATTTTAGAACCAGTATCAACTAGTGCTGTTGCGATAATAGTTAAGCTGCCGCCGTGTTCGATGTTACGAGCTGCACCGAAGAAACGCTTTGGACGATGAAGTGCGTTAGCATCAACACCACCGGTAAGAACTTTACCTGATGATGGGATTACTGTGTTGTATGCACGTGCTAGACGAGTGATTGAGTCTAATAAAATGACTACGTCTTTTTTGTGCTCAACTAAACGTTTGGCTTTTTCGATAACCATTTCTGCCACTTGAACGTGACGTGATGCTGGCTCATCGAAAGTAGAAGCAATAACTTCACCTTTAACCATGCGCTGCATTTCGGTTACTTCTTCAGGACGTTCGTCGATTAGCAATACCATTAACACCACTTCTGGGTTGTTATGGGTAATGCTTTGCGCCATGTTTTGCAGTAGTAATGTTTTACCTGCTTTTGGCGGAGCAACGATCAAACCACGTTGACCTTTACCAATCGGAGAACATAAATCAAGAATACGTGAAGTGATGTCTTCAGTAGAACCGTTACCACGTTCCATACGCAGACGATCTTCAGCATGCAGTGGGGTAAGGTTTTCGAATAAGATTTTAGAACGAGAATTTTCAGGCTTGTCGAAGTTAACTTCGTTGACTTTTAGCAGAGCAAAATAGCGTTCACCGTCTTTTGGTGGGCGGATTTTACCAAAAATGGTATCACCGGTACGCATATTGAAGCGTCTGATCTGGCTTGGTGAGACATAAATGTCATCTGGGCCAGCTAAATAAGAACCATCTGAACTTCTTAAAAATCCGAATCCATCTTGGAGGATTTCTAATACGCCGCCACCAAAGATATCTTCACCGCTTTTGGCGTGGGCTTTCAGAATGGAGAAAATGATGTCCTGCTTGCGAGCACGGGCCATATTTTCTAATTTCATGCTTTCTGCTAGTGAAACTAGGTCTGATATAGACGTGTCTTTTAATTCAGTTAAATTCATGTTGGGGGTCTTGTATTACGCGACGATGCTTACCGCAATCAATCATAGGGTATAACAATATTGAAATGTGTGATTGATAAGCGAGTAGGAGTTTAGTTGGAAAATCTGCTGAATAAATTAGCACTATATAGACTGCACGTCCAGAATTTTAGCGAAATAACGGCACAAATTGTTCACATATTGTGCCGATAATCACTATTCAAGCTTAAAATGCGCAGCTTTACCGTATGGAGTGTCGGTTGAGTTAACTAAATATTGTTAGTTTATAAACAATATCGAGCTAACTGTGTTAGCTCCATATGAATAAAATTCAACTTTAAACCGATAAGCTGTGATTTTAATGAGAGGCTTGATTAAGCTTGTGCGTCAATGAACTCTTTTAATTGAGTCTTTGAAAGTGCACCTACTTTAGTAGCAACTAACTCGCCGCCTTTGAACATTAATAATGTAGGAATGCCACGTACGCCGTACTTAGCTGGTGATACATTATTTTGGTCAACGTTAAGTTTAGCTACAGTAATCTTACCTGCGTACTCTTCAGCTACGTCGTCTAAGATTGGGGCAATCATTTTACAAGGACCACACCATTCAGCCCAGAAGTCTACCAATACAGGCAATTCTGAGTTAATGACGTCATTTTCGAAGCTGTCATCGCTTAGGTATACAATTTTATCGCTCATGTAAATCTCCAGATTTGGCACCATTGCTAGTTTATTAATGGCTTACCATGTATATTGGGGCGGTTAAATAGTTTTCAAGTAAACGTGTGGGCTATTTCAAACGATTGAGTCTTTTTTTGCAACACTTAACGAGTATGCTTGAGCTATGAGCGAAACACATTTATCTACCCAAAAGTTTGCTGACTTCCCTTTGAAACCAGAGGTAATTCAGGCTTTAAACGAAAATGGCTTTGAATTTTGTACGCCAATTCAGGCGTTATCTCTCCCCATTTTATTACAACAAAAAGATATTGCAGGTCAGGCACAAACAGGTACTGGCAAGACAATGGCTTTTTTAGTGGCTACCTTTAACCACCTTTTATCTGTTGCCGTACCAGAAGGGCGACAAATCAATCAGCCACGTTCAATTATCATGGCGCCGACTCGCGAATTAGCGATTCAGATTGCAAAAGATGCCAAATTACTAGAAAAACATACAGGCCTTAAAGTCGGTATCGTTTATGGCGGTGAAAGTTACGATGTACAGCGTCAAGTGCTTGATGCTGGTGTTGATATCTTAATTGGTACAACAGGCCGTATTATCGATTACGTTCGTCAAGGTGTGATCAGTCTGAACTCAATTCAGGCGGTAGTACTTGATGAAGCAGATCGCATGTTTGATTTAGGTTTCATTAAAGACATTCGTTTCTTATTCAGACGTATGCCTGATGCTAAGTCACGTTTAAACATGCTTTATTCGGCAACCTTGTCGATGAAGGTGCAAGAGCTTGCTTACGATCATATGAATGATCCTGTAAAAGTCGAAATTGCCCCTGAGCAGAAAACGTCTAAGAACATTAAAGAAGAAATCTTCTATCCATCAACAGAAGATAAAATGCGTCTGTTGTTGACCTTACTAGAAGAAGATTGGCCTGAAAAAGCCATTATTTTCTCAAATACCAAACACAGCTGTGAAAAGGTATGGTCATGGTTAGAAGGTGATGGTCATCGTGTTGGTTTACTGACGGGCGATGTGCCGCAAAAGAAACGTATTCGTATTCTTGAGCAATTCACATCTGGCCAACTTGATTTGTTAGTGGCGACAGATGTTGCTGCACGTGGCTTGCATATTTCTGATGTATCTCATGTATATAACTATGATTTACCAGATGACTGTGAAGATTACGTTCACCGTATTGGCCGTACTGGCCGTGCTGGTCAAAAAGGTGTGTCGGTTAGCTTTGCATGTGAAGAATATGCATTGAACTTACCTGCAATTGAAACCTATATTCATCACTCAATTCCAGTGACGAATTATGACCGTGAAGCGTTACTTGAAGATTTACCGCCTCCAGTGCGTATTCATCGTAAACACCCAACGACTCGTGGTCGTGATGGTGCTAATCGTAACGGTGCACACCGCAGCGGTGGTCGTCCACCACAAAGGAATCGCAGACACTCGTAAATGACTGGTTCAGCTACATTACCTTGTTACGCCGCGATAACGCTTGGCTCAAATAGCTTTAATATGTTGGTTGCCCAAACATTGGATGGCCAACCAACGATTATTGCTAAATATAAGCAAAAAGTGCGTTTGGCTGAAGGTATTGGCGAGGATAATCGCTTAGCTGAAGATGTCTTGCAACGAGGTTTAGATTGCTTGCAGATGTTTGCTGATATGCTTGATAAGCATCAAGTATCTCAGCAATACGTCGCTGTTTTAGCAACAGCAACCCTACGCGTTATTTCTAATGCGGATGAATTTCATCAACGTGCTTTACCCATCTTAGGTCATCCTATTGAGGTGATTAGCGGCCTGCGTGAAGCAGAGCTGATTTACCAAGGCATGGCAGCAACCACCCAAGGTAATGGTCAGCGGCTGGTGATTGATATTGGCGGCGCGAGTACCGAGTTTATTATTGGTAATGGCAATGAAGTGCTATTTAAAACCAGTTTAGATTTTGGCTGCGTGCGCTTTAATCAGCAATTTTTCAATCAAGTCCCTTATCAAAATCATCACTTCAAACAAGCTAAAGCAGCTGTTTCAAATGCATTACTTCCCCATACTGAATTATTGAGAGAACTTGGCTGGCAAGGGGTTGTGGGCGCTTCAGGTGCAGTACAATCCGTTGTGTCTGTGCTAAATCATCGCGAACTCTCTGAAATCATCACTTTGAAAGTACTGTATCGTTTTCGCGATGAAGTATTAGTGCAAAAAAATGAGAGCTTACATCATATTCAGGGATTATCTGAAGAAAAAGCGCCAACGTTTGCATCAGGCATTGCCATTTTAATAGCCTTGTTTGAGCTATTGGATATTGAGTCGCTCAACTTATCAGGTGGGGCACTTCGTGAAGGGGTACTGCAAATGCTGGCGGACAGAGTGGTTGCAGGTGAGCTAGGCAGTTAGCTGTTAGCAGTTAAGATTGAAACAAGATAAATAAAAACGGGAGACTCATATGAGTCTCCCGTTTTTTATGTCGCTTTATTACCGCTAAGACATGAATTACTTAACGATGTTCAGTAAATCTTGCTCTAGTGTCACTTCAGGACTTTCTACGATACGACCAATTTCTTTACCGTCTTGTTCTACGATGAAGGTAGGAATACGGCTGAATTCATAGTTAGCTGCTAACCCTTCTGGATCAAGCTTGCTGCGATCAACACCAATGTAGGTGACGGTGATGTTTGGGTTGGCAACTTCTTCAATCAAGCGCATGAAACGAGGCGTTTCACGATGACAGTCTGGACACCAAGTACCAATAATAACCACAACATTTGTTGGGGTGGTCACAGCTTTAAGCGCTGTAATTGTAGCCGCATCTGCTTGGTAGTTTTCATACTCGTCTGCATAGCCAGGTAAATCTTGTTCTAATGCTGAAATTTCAACAATGCCAGTGATAATCACTTCTTGTTTCTCCTCGCTACATGTTGCCATGAAGCCTGATTGCTCTTCGTCAAATGCACAGCCGCTATTTGCTATGGCTGTAGTTGTAACCAAATGGCTACCAAAAAATAGAGCGGTTGTGGCTAGTAATGTTTTAACGGTTTTATGCATGATAAAGCCTCATGAATGAAGAATACAATAATTCAATCATTTCGGCGTAAGTTAGTGAAGTCGAATATGCTCGACGTGTTAGCTAGATCACTCAGATGGGCAATAATTCAAAGATAACTTTGAACTCGCCCATTATTCCTAAAATCACTCATATTTAGATAATGATGAGTAAGATTTTATATTCATATCATATGCCAGTAGCAGGTTTTAGCTTAGGTTTGGCAGCTTTTTCGGTGGAGAAAATATGCCATGCTTTTTCAATTCCAGACTCTTGCCACTTTGCTACCGCCACTAAGCGATGTTCACGACCTCTAATTGATGCAGGGATCATATTTGATTCGAAATACACTTGTGATGTGATTTGATCCTCACTGATCCCTTGGGCAACGATTAATCGAGTAATTTCCGCAGCTCGTTTTTTAGCTAGTTCGTGGTTATAAGCATCACTTCCTTCAGGGCTAGTATCACCAATCAGGTAAATTTTAGCATCAGTGTAGTGTTTAACTGCATTAACCATTTTAGCCAATCGGTCTGATTCATAGGTGGTTAAGGTATGTTTATCAAATTCAAACATCACGACGCGGCTGGCTTTTTTATCAACTGTGGTTGAGCTTTCGCAGCCATCATTGTTAATCACAGAGCCATCAGGGGTGGTCAGACAGAGATCGCGTGCGGTGATGACACCATCAGTATCGATATCGGTTAAATCACGACTTTGCTGCTCAACAAGAGCAGGGCGAGGAGTTTCGATGCAAGCGCTAAGTGTCATGGTCAGTAAACACAGTGGCAGTATATTAATGACTTTCATATTACTTCTCCTCTTGCCATTGGGTAGGGGTATCGACTCTAAAGGATTCGATCAACTGGCCTGTGGCGTTGATTAATCGGTATGAAGCAACGTGGTAATTATAATAAGCACTGAGGTAGTTTTTACGTGCAAGGTACACCTCTACTTTTGCATCTAATACATCGAGTAAAGAGCGACGTCCTAGTTCAAATTGACGTTGATAGCCTTGTTCAGCTTGAACAGCTTGGTCAACGTTGACTTGATAAAACTTACGTTGTTGACCGACAAACTCATAGGCGTTCCAAGCGAGTCGTGTGCCTTCGATGACTTGTTTCTCTGTTTGCTGACGAATCGATTTTGCTTGTTGAACTTGCCAAGCTGCGGCTTCTGCTCGGTCATTAGTGGAACCGCCATTGTAGAGATCATAGCTGAGCATTAACATTGCGCGGGCATCTTCATCAGGGCCTTCGATACCACCTATATTGTCATTTTTATTGGCTTGTAACTCGATAGATAGCTTAGGCCAGTAGTCACTTTTTTCACGCTCATATTGAGACGTTGCGGCTTGAGTGTCGTTAATCGCGGCATCAATTTCTGGATGATTTTTAACGGCCTGTTCTAGCGCGAGTTTTAATGAGGTTGGTACATAAGTAAAGTCCGGTTTTGCGTCATGTAAATCAACCGGTAATTGACCGACAAGATCATAATATTGCGCTTGTAAATCCATTTGTTGATTTCGAGCTGCAAGATAACCTGATTGGCTGGTCGCGACTCGGGCTTTTACTTGAGCGACATCAGATTCGCTACTTAAGCCTTTATTCTGGCGTAGAATAATATCCTTGAGGATATCTTTATGCTCTTGAATATGTCGCTCTGCGAGACCAACAATACGGTTAGATTCCATCAGGTTTAAATAAACGGTGGCAACCTCTAAGGAGAGGTTTTCAGCTTCTGAAATTAACCCAAAACGTTCAGCTTCTTGCTCAAACTCAAGACGATCAATTTCAGAGGTTGTTCTAAACCCATCAAATAGTAGCTGTGATACTTTTACGCCAAGTTCGGTGCGGTTTAAATCAGTATCAACTCGCTGGCCACTGTTATAGCGAACCTCTTCATAGCCGACCCCTCCATAGAGTTTCACTTGGGGTAAGTAGTCGCCTACCGCTGCTTTTTTGTATCTAACAGCCGCTTCAAAACTGGCGTACTTTTGCTGTAATCTAGGGTGGTGATTTATCGCTTCTGCAACCGATTGCTCCAACGTCAGCGACTGGGCTTGAGTTGATATCACTAAAGCAGAAATGAATAGCAGTTTTTGCATAGTATCCTTACCTTTTTATCTTACCTTACGGTTCTCTTAGCGCATTAGCTCGGGCTCGCAATAGCGGTTTCAGCCAATAATTTAGTACAGTTTTGTTGCCTGTTAATATATCTGTTGATGCTTGCATACCAGAAATAATGGGCCAGCCATTAAGTTGGGTTTCGTCCGTTTGAATGTGGGCCTCGTAATAAGTCGTGCCATCTTCAAGTTGCTGTGCATCAGGGCTTACATAAATCACTTCACCTTTGATACCACCATATATGACAAAGTCATAGGCAGTAAACTTAACCATGGCTTTTAGGCCTTTACGGACAAAAGCGATATCTTTAGGGGCTATTTGGCTTTCAATAATGAGTTGATCATCTTGAGGAACAATTTCCATTATTACTTGTCCAGGCTCTACTACTTGGCCGGCTGAACGAACCAATATGTTGGAGACGCTGCCAGCAACTGGCGTAGTAATTTGGGTTCGCTCTAGGCGATCAGCGAGCGCTTTCATGTTTTCGGTGAGTGCTGATAATTCATTACTGGTTTTATTGCGCTCATCAGTGGCGCGATTGATAAAGTCCAAGGCCACATTGCGTCTTTCAGCCACAGCTTGGCTTATTGCCGCTTGCAACTGTCTTTCACTGGCCTGTGATGCAGATAACTCCCCTTGGAGTCTTACTGCGTCACGTTCAAGCTTTAATAGCTCTAACTCAGCGACAGCGCCTTCACCTACCGCTTCACGGGTCATGCGTATCTCTTGTTTCGCCATATTAAGGCCGCTGCGTTGGGCGTTAATATTGATATTCACTTCTTCTTTGGCTTGGCGTTTTTGCTCAACGACTTGTGCGGTTTGATCTAGCTGAGATATTAATTGTGATAGTTGCGAGCTATAAATGGCTTGTGCACGGCGATTAGCTGCAGGATCGATAATTTCAAATTGTTGTGGTGTCACTTGTACTTGTGAAAACCATAAAGGTTGGTTGTCATCAATTGCGACACTTTGCAGTAATGCTTCGAGTCGAGTGAGCTGATTTTTAAGGGCAAAACTGTTTAGTCTTGCTTCATGAAATGCTGAGGCAAATCTCAGTTCATCAATTACCAGAAGAGTTTGACCAGCAGTTACTGTGTCACCTTCTTTCACTAGGATTTCTTTCAAACTGCCGCCATCTAGGCTCTCGATTTGCTGTACTGCGGTCGCTGGAACCACTTTCCCTTGGCCGACGACAACTTCTTCTAAAGTGGCAAAAGCGGCCCAAATGATGGTGGCACAAATGAGGGCAAAGGTAAGCAAAATAACAATGTTGGCGCGTTTAGCACCTTCGAGGTGTTTGATATGCATGTTGGCGCTCATGATTGCACCTCGCTGTTTTTACTCATATTAGTGTTATCTGCGTGTCTGTCCGATTGACTTTTGACACTCACGGCTTTGATGCGGCGCTTAGTTGGCTCAAGTAATTCACTTGCGGATTTCTCGCCAATGATGACACCTTTGTCCATGACAATAATGCGGTCACAGAGACTGAGTACTTTGGGGTTATGAGACGAAATCAATAAGGTGCAGTCTTGAGTATTGGCTTTTAAACTACTGATAATTTGATTTTCACTGCGTTCATCCATAGCACTAGTCGGTTCATCAAGAATGAGCAATGTGGGCTGACGAAGTAGGGTACGACATAGTGCAATGGCTTGACGTTGCCCACCTGATAACTGACGGCCAAATTCACCCACTTGGCTGTTGAGCCCGCTGCCCAATCTATCCATGAGTTTATCGATACCCGTGCTCATCATCGTCTTGGCGAGAAGCGTTTCATCGACTTGACCTATCCCGTAAAGCAAATTATCTAGTACAGTGCCGTAAACTAAACTGGGTTGTTGCCCCATATAGCCAATGTGCTCACGTAACCTTGCCACTGACCATTGCTGGGCTTCCAATTGATTGTAAAATAGTTGACCTTCACTGAGCTGATATTGACCTGCAATTAATGCCATGAGAGTTGATTTACCCGCTCCAGCAGGCCCGTAGAAACCCACTTTTTCACCTGCTTTTATCTCAAGTGATACGTCATTAAATGCTGACAGTGGTTGTTCTGGATAACTAAAGCTCGCACTACGAAGGTTTAAACTGCCATTAAATGGAAACTGCGCCACATTAAGTGATTGATGTTGGTTTTCTTGGGGTAGCTCTAATATTGATTCCACCGAAGTAATTGCTGAGCGAGTTTGCTGATATTTAAGAAGTAACATAGCGATTTGGTTGATGGCACTTGATGCTCTGCCGCTCAGCATCACGATGGCGATTAAGCCACCCATACTCAAATTTCCTTGGTGTATTTGATAAACCCCTGTGATGATCAAACCAATAGATACTAGCTGCTGACAATTCATCACACTGTGGCTTAATGTGTTAGAGCTGATACGAGATTCATTTTGCCAGTCAGCAAGACTACTAACCGTTTCATTCCAGATACGTGACGCTTTAGCTTGGCCGTTATTTTGTTTGATTTCAGCCAGCATATTCAGACTTTCAACTAGGTGTGCTTGACGTTGTGTTGAGAGCTTTGAGGACTCTTCAATAGTGACTGATAGGCGTTTTTGCATAAATACGCTGAGTAGAATAAGCACAACCATGCAAGTCAGTGGTACAAAAACCATGACTCCGCCTAACCAAGCTATCAGTAATAAAAACAGCAGCGTGAAGGGTAAATCAACCGCGGTGACTAGCGTTACAGAAGTGATGAAATCACGGATGCTATCAAACTCTTGCAGTTGTTTAGCGAACGCGCCCGACGATGCAGGACGGTTTTCGAGGCGCATGCCTATGACTTTTTCAAATAGTGTCGACGACAGTTTTATGTCGACTTGTTTACCTGCAACATCAGCTAATCGAGTTCGTGCTTGACGCAGTAACCAATCAAATACGATGGCAATAGAGGCACCACTGGCAAGCACCCATAATGTGTCGATAGCTTGATTTGGCACTACGCGGTCATACACATTCATCGTGAACAGTGGTGTGACGAGTGCCAACATGTTGATTGCTAAGGAGCCAATTAAAAAGCTGCCATAGAAAGGTTTTACTTCATCAAATGCTGCCAGTAACCAATGTCTACGGTTATCTTTGTGGTGTTCTGTTCCGCGCTCATCGAGCTGCTCTATGGGTTTGATATACCAACACTGTGGTTTCTGTTGTGCCTTTTTTATTGAGAATTGGTCTGCAAACTGGCTTTCATCCAGTTGTGTGTGTTGTCCTTGAGTATCAACCAGTAATAAAGCGCCTTGCTGCTTTTCAATCGCAAAATAGACTTGATTAGTTTGATCTATTAACACGGCTGGTAAGGCGATATGTTTGAAGTTAATTGCCTGTGAGGCACTATCAATTTGAATCTGTTTGAGCAGTTGAGGCACTTGCTCTGCTAATGCCCCCATATTTTTGTTGCTGGCAGAAGAAGCCACAATCTGAGAAAGATTTTCTAGCGTAATAGGCAGGCCAAAATGTTCCTTAATCAGTGAAAGTAAACTGATTAATGACTCATTATTACTGACTTGCTGAGTAGTGCTTTTATTTTCTGACATTATTGACTGCTTATCCTTTGCATCATTTCTTATCAGTGAGTTAACCGTATTTTCTGGGGTTAGCTTAATCACTTTACTGCATTTTTAAATTTATGGTTATTTCATGTTTAGCTCTGATTCAATAGCGCTTGTTGCTGTGCTAATTGGTTTATTTCATCGAGTTCTGATTGATTCAAAAAGCTTTCACTTTCAACGTTAGTGATTAATGAATCTTGGTTTGATATCGATTCTTTGATGGCATCGGTGAGCGAAGCTAAAGTATGTCCTTCTGCTTCTGAACCATCTTTTACTATTTGTGCTGCAAGAGTTTGAGAAGCCGTTTGCGTAACCGTTTCAGGAACAGGTTGTATGTAACCAAATCCAGGTTGCTCAACGAATTTGTCTCCTACATGGGGATCTATGCTCACAAGTAATAGCTCAGGATCTTGAGTTGCGCTGATAACACTCATTAACTCCGGTTCAGGTGTTAATACAGAAACCTGCTCAGGCAATAGCGAAGCTACTTCAGTAAAAGACACTTCTACAGGAAGCGGTTCTGTCGGCACAAGTTGTGGCTGAATAGCATCGTCAATTGCTATTGGATCTTGATAGCCATACTCAGGTTTAGCGCTATCAGCTATATGACGTGGCTGCATGTGCTCAGTATCTGCAGGTATCGCTTCGAATTTAATACTCGTTTGCTGCACAGTAGAAGGTGCAATGTCTTCAATTGAGGCGCTTGGGCTTACTTCGGCATCAGTTAGTCCTATTTCTATTGGTAATATCGAGTCAATAGGGTCTATAGGCAGTAAATAACGATAATGAGTGTCGTACTGTTGCATATGCTCAAGCTGCATTCGTTGATACATTTCTTGCATTACTTCTTGCTGTAAATCTTCAAACTGAACATCGTAAACCTTGGCATTATCTTGCACAGGTTCATTAGCCAGTATTAGCTCATTAGCAATCATAGGAGCATTAGCATTTAAGGCACCAAAGTTAGCCATAACTGCTGCACTACTCATTATTGCGGCAGGATCCACTGTTACGGTTATCGTTTCTAACACTCCGTCAGCAGATTCACCATTCAGGGTGGCTGTTGGGTCTAGAGTTAATTCAAAACTGGTTCCTGCGGTAACGCCGCTGATGGTTAAGCTGGCAACATCAGCAATGGGTACCACCCATTTATTTCCTTGTAATGTTCCCGCCGATAAAGTTGCACCGTCTGGCACGCCTAAAATGGTTAAGGTTGCGGTTTCACCTGGTGCTGGGTTTTGTAACTCAAGCCCAAGGTTGAGGGCGATATTATTGGTTGTGGTTGCATCGATGTCTGCTAACTGAGTCCAAATAGGTGCATCAACTTCAGGGGTTAATTCAATATCAAAATTAACCGTTTGAGCACTGCTTTGATCGGTTTCTTGAGTGCTTAATACCTCGGCAGAATCAATGCTAGAAACATTCATTTCGACATTTAATGTGCCAAAGGCTAATTCGCCAGGCAAAATACTTACGGTGTTAATTTCACTAGCCGCGACAGATAAACTGGCGGTAAAGCCACCATTTCCATCACTGGTTAAGGCAACAAATTGACTGCCAATTTGGATCCCTGACAATTCAACTAGTGCTGCAGCATCTGCAGAGGTAATAATCACTTCGACAAACAAGACTTCATGACTATTAAGGTCGATTAATTCAGCATCTAAATCGATATCGATGATATCGCCTTCAACAGCATCATATTGCGCTTGTGGTGGTGAAACAATTTGCACACCATCTGCAACTGGGCTTACTCCTACCATCAAATCCATATGGGTTGTGACATAGTCGTCAGTGCCTAATTCTTGGGTGATGATAGAAAGTGTCAGTGGCATATCACCGTTAAAATTCTGTGGAGGCTTTATCACTAGGCTATCGAGTTGATCGGGGGTAACAGTCCAATAATTAGTGGGTGAGCCATCGAGTTGACCTCCATCTGGACCATCATTTGGTAAAATGTGTAACGTGCCGCCAGCATCTTGATAATAAACAGTCGCCCCGTCAGGGACGCCATTTAAGGTGATGTACATGACTTCGGAGCCATCTAAATCGATTAATCCCAAAACATTACTGTCAAGACCTGTTAAGGCGATATCTGTATCTTCAGTGCCTAAAATAACAACAGTATCTACCGGGATATCGGCGGCATCAGTGACTGGTAATACATTGATAGTAATCGTGTCGCTGAATGCAAGAGAGTCGGTGATATCGCCACCATCAATATCGGCAGTATCGATGACACTACCAGAAACCTTTAGTCTAAAGTCGCCGCTTAAATGTTCTGGAGGGGAGAATTTAATAAAGGTCAGCGCACTGTTCAATCCCGCTTGGGTATTACCGGTGAACTCCCAAGTGTCAGTAGTGCCGGCTTTGAGCTGGAACAACCCACTTGGATCAACCAAACTACCGCCATCCAATAGCTGAATCGTAAATACATTAGCAGGATCGTCCAAGATGACGGTCTCTACCCCGCCAGTATCTGCAGTGCTATCAGTGTCAATGTATGACAGCGTTAAACCTAACGATACAGGCTGATCTTCATTCATTGTGTCGACGGTCGCAGTAAGGCTAAGCCCATCAGCAACTGGAGTGACATTAATATCAAAGCTTTGGCTTTCATCAATAACGGTATCACCGCTAAGTGAATCAGTAGCAATGATTCTGATGGGGATGGTCAGGTCACCAGCATAATCATCACTAATATTGTGCAGTTTTAAATTGGATAAAGAAGCGCTGGTAAATACATATTCGATGATATTGACGCCACTATTATCATAAAGCGCGATAACATCTGTACCGGTAAAGTAACCACCTTCAGGTAGGTCGCTAGCAAGCACTCTAAAGCTGATGACATCATTACCATCATTGGTAATAGACAAGTTTAAATGACCTGCAAAATTTATCACTGTATCTTCAATAGCATCGATAGTAGAAGCTTGAAGCGTGGTCACCGTTGAAGCGGTAGATGTGGATGTTGGTTGGTCAAAAATCACAAAAATATTGGTTGAGATTATCTCTGGATCGTCTCTATCCAATACCCGCGCTTCGACTGTAATGGTTTCAAGTCCAGTAATGTGATCACTGGATATAGTCATGCCTTCAAGAATACTCAAAGATTGCTCTTGAACGGTATCACTGGTCATGCCATCAGTTGGAATGAGCCAGCGTCCGTCACCATCATGAATTGCACCATTTGGGTGAGTGACAAACCAGCCATCTGAATCAGGCATGATAACGACTATGTAATCGAGTACTTCTGAACCATCGATATCAGCATCAAAGAATACCACTTCGTCACTGAGAACAAGCGGAGTGCCGTCTGTGCTTTGGATGACTTGGTCATTGGTTTGCAATCGAGTGATAATTTCGACCACAGCATCGACGACAACGGTGAGTTGAGTATCAATATCTTGGTAAACGACTTCCCCAGTCTCTGAGGTATCTTTAATTTGATAAGTGACATCAAGACTAAAGTCACCATCGGCATCTTGCGGCGGTAACACGGCAAGTCGACCAGAAGAAAGAAGCTCAATGAGCGTTGGGCTATTCTCATCGGTTAATTCAGTGAGTAATAAGCCAAATTCGCTGACTGGAATTTCTGAACCATCGAATAGCAATATCATCCCTTCACTAGAAGGGTAAATAGTCATTTCTGAAATAGTTTCACTACCGTCAATATCAGCCATTAAAGCAGGCAGTAGACTCAGTACAACAGGTTGATCTTCTCGACCATAGCTGGTGGTGCGAAGTGAAGTTGCGGTTTCATCAACCACAGGTGCTATATCAATATTGAGATTCAGCTCATATTCCGCTGTATCTCCGTCTAGTTCGGTACTTTCAATAAATAAAGATAGATTGATTTGGCCACTAAAGTCTTCTGGGGGACGAATTGATAATGTTGACAATAAGTCTGCAGTGACACTGAATACAGGCTCGCCAGCTTCAAACCCAACTACAGGTAAGTTAACCGTTTGGTCATTTGCATCAATGAAACTGGCACCTTCTGGTAAGCCCACTAAGCGAATACTGAGCGTTTCAGAGCCATCGTCATCAGACGTCACTAGGGTAAAGCTGAGCGGGATATCGGTATCTTCATTGAATGGCACGACACTATTAATATTGCCATCAGGATTTAATTCCCATACTGCTGGGTCAGAGGTAATTGTGGGGGCGTCGTTGGCAACACCCCTTAAGCTAATTGTTAACGTTTGGCTTTCACTATAGTGAGGATCTGGTTGAACGATGGTATCGATGGGATCAATACCATCTTGAGTGGATTCCTGAGCAAAGCTTCGTACTTGTATCGTAATATCACCGAAATTTGCCGAACTCGCATCTGCCAATGGGATAATGGTGGCTGGAGGAGAGCCAGCTAAGTCTTCAGCAGAAACAAACCAGTAACCGCCAGCCGCATAATGGGCGGATGGTGCATCAACTATCCATCCTGATGGTAAAATTATTTCAAAAAATAATGACTCTGAACCTGAGTTATCACTAAGCTCACCACTAATTATGTCACTGATAATAATGGCACTGTCTTCATTACTTACAATATCTCTTGTAGTGAGAGTAGGTAGGTCTGCGACTGGACTTACATTTAAGGTAATTGTTTCAATCGTGCTAACCGCGGTATCGCCATTATCTGGTTCAGTGGTGGTTGCTTGAATATCAAAACTAAATTGACCCGCTAGATTATCTCCAACAGTGGCTTTTAATTCGGTGAGTTCGTCCGCGGTTAAGATCTGCCCATTAGCGACAGTTACTCGAGCACCGCTGCTATTAAGTACGGTTAAACTGAGCCCAAGTGATATATTGGAGACCACATAAGTGATGACTTCAGATCCTTGTGCATCTGCTGCGACTAAATCTTTAGATGCTGCCAATAAATCAACATCAACTTCACCAGCATCTTCATTAATGTCATAGCTAAATTGGCTACTAACATCCCATTCTGGCGTGTCGGCCACCGACTCAACAGTCACCGGGAATAGGGTGGTAATAGAAGGTTTATTACTAATGTTAACAGTGATAGCAAACTCAAGAGATTGAGTCGCATCGGATGAATCTTCGGCTGGGTGATATTGTAAGTCGCCGCTTGGGATCGCCACCCCAAAATTATTAATGTATAAATTGGCGCCTTCCAAAATGTAATTACCATCGGCATCTGTTGGTACCGGAATACCATCTAATGTCAGTGTGCCTCCGCCTAAAGTATCGATATCAAATATGATACTTTGAATCACTTCGCCTTCATCGAGATCTCCAGGGAAGGCTGAAACAATCACACTGCCTGCAGTATCTTCAGTAAAGTTTGCATTTAATAGCCTTATTGAACCTGATTTATCTTTGGCTGTAATAGTGAGGTTATCGATTACAGTATCGCCGTCTTTATCAGTGACATATACCTGAACGACTTCGCTATATAAAGGTTGGTTATAATCAAAGATTTTACTGCTCACCACGGCATTACCACTGGCAGAGATAGTCAAGGTGCCGTATTTGACGCCAGTGTCAGTATAAAGCTCAACTGAGTCACCCGCTGAGTATTCTTGACCGTCATAGATAAACTTACTGACGGTTGCGCCATCCGCACCCTGTTGTTTTTGGTTAAACAGTTGGACACTGTAGTCAGTGTTATCTTCTTCGGTAAAGGTCAGTGATGAGTCTTTTTGAATAGGCACATCATCTTGGATATTGATATTAATGGTTTGAGTATTTGTCTGATCGCCATCAGCATCGGTGGCGATGACCTCAAAACTCATCGTCAGGTTATTTTCACCATCGGCTGATGGGTGATCGACAGCTTCGAATTGCTCGAATTCGACTTTGCCATCGGCATTAAATCGGATCCTAAATACAGTATTGCTATCCCCTGATCGAATAGCGTTATACCAACCATTACCATCGGCATTACTACTCAGTGCAATAGACTCTCCGTTACTGGTGTAACCATCAAAAGCGAAACCACTGACAAGAGCGATATTGACCACATCGTCACTGCCGTTATCGATTTCTAACTCGGCACTATTTAACACACTATTGCTATCGACTAATTCGCCTTCATTAACGTTAATATTCAACGCATTCGGGAGGCTTGGGAATTCGCCATCGTATATATCAATATTGATATTGGCATTGATTTCAGTGTCATCACTATCGATCGCAATAATTCCGACATCGATTGTTGTTGAGGTGCCATCACCGGTATTATTATCAATTGGGCTAAGAAGTCGCATATCAAAAGCAACTTGTGCACTGCTTTCTGGGTTGATCTGAATATTTTCAGGTAAAGACATTCTGAATATGACTGTACCATCATCTAATTGGCCTTCAGCCGTAGCGCTATCATTTGTAATAACCCAGCGGATATCTTGGCCATTTTGTGTAAGAGTATTGCCATCTTCATCAGTTACTAAGCTACCATCTAACAGGTTGAACTTAATATCTACGATAGGATCGCCATTTGTGGTGATATTTATCAAACCTTCAGCACGATTATTAATACCTGTTGTAACGCTTGGCAGTTCGCTAATTTCTATGTTGATGTCAGTGATCACGCCAGGGGTATCATCACTAACAATCATGGTTAATTGGCTTTCGTTGGTATCGCCATCAAAGTCAGTCACTATCAAACCGAATTGAGATTCCTCTGTTCCTATTTGGTCAAATGGACGATATAAGCTGGTGGTGTATTCGTGGTTTAAGGTATTGGTTTCAGCATTCCAACCTGAATCTATTTCAATGGTAAATACTGGGTTAGCAACATCGCCAGTATGGGCGGTTAGTGTTAAGCCATCGCCACTTAAGGCAAAAATAATAGGGTTACCACCTGCCGTTAATGATGGCATCTGATCCATATCAAACCCTAAATGACTAATGGCATCCGCTCCGACTTTAATATCTAGCGTTCCTGTCTGTACTATTGGAGAACCACCTAAAGCTGACTCATCAAACGTAAGTGTTTCAACATTTTCTATAGCCGCATTGCTACCATCATTAATGTTCCAGGTGAGTTTACCGAGATCAATATTACTGCCGTCGGTATCGGTTGCATTAATCAAAGTGACTAAATCAATTGTGTCAGAATCGTTGTGATCAATAGGGCGAGCTAAGTCGAGAGTTGCGGTCACATCTAAATCATCACCAGTACTCACAGCATTTAATGAAAGCGTAAATACTGTCTCGCCATTCGCGGTAGCTGTGATGGATTTTGCGTCGGCAGATAGGGTGTAAGTTAGCGAGTTGCCGTTAGAGGTTAAAGCTAATGAATCCAATAAAACGGTTGAAAGACTACTAAAAAAAACACTGTTCGGTGCTAAGGCATCTGAACCCGCTGCAATAGTGAATTGCTTAGTGTCGACATTGGGGGTGGCAATGATACCTTCAGCTGTCGCTGCATTAGCATCTGCCATTATGCCAATTGCGCCATCAACAATTGTGATGGTGCTGGTGGCATATGCGATACTGCCATCGAAGTCTGTCACTGTGTAATCAAAACTGATTGATTGCTCAACCGTATTATCTAAATTATCAGCAGCAATAAACTGCCAAAAGCCATTAAATAACATAGTCAATTGGCCTTTACCTGTATCAATGACAGCTGGAGCACCCTCAGATACAGGGTAATCAACACCATTAAAGTGGATGTTTTCAACCTTGAGCGGGCCTTCAATGGTGTAGTCGTTACCCGTTATCGAGCCTGTTAAGGTCGTGTCTTCAATGGTGTTGAAGTGGTCATCAATGGCAAGTTCCGGGGTGTCTTTAACATGTATTATTGCGTAAGTGATTATCTCTTCTGTAGTGCCATCAGTATCGGTCTGCAGACCCTCTAATTTGATTAATGTTGATAAATTTTGAGCTGAATTATTATCTAGCGTTTGGAATAAATTAACCTCAAGCTCAGTGCCCGTGAGTGCTGCTTGAAGTACTAACTCGTTATCACCATCTCTAAATACTTCAAATGATAGGCCGTCAGCGGCAACAACAATACTTAATTCTTGTCCGCTTGATTGACTTCGAAGTAGGAATGATTGATCAGTTGAAAGCGTTAGGGTTGCATCAGGAATATCAAAACTAAAATTAGCTGTAGTTTGGTGATAGACATTGAGAGCGACTTCATACAAATAACCATCTGTTGGAATATCTAACTGAGGCATTCTATCCACGGCAGTATTACCTGCTACGTCAGTCACACTCACATCCATTTGCCAGCTTACGCGTTGATCTAAGCCTGAAACATCCAAAGTTTCGTCAAATAACCAGCTACCATCGGCTTGAACTGTAGTAGTGAATGTTTTGACTAGTACGCCATCAGTCAATGTGAGAGTGACTGTTTGCCCTGCTTCTACACCGGTAGTCGTCCCAGCAAGTGACTTTTCAATACCGTAAGTAAATTTACCGACATCAAAGCCTTCTACGCCAGTATCTATATCGATAGTCACTTGAGTATCGATATTCACTTGATCTGAGGCTGAGGCTGAATTACCTGCGACATCGACCGTCGTAGCAGTGGCAGTGAGCAAACCGTCACTGAAGCTAAGCGCGGCTAAATCTTGTGCGGTAATCGACCAAATACCACCGGCTAACACTAAGGTGCTTAGCGTGGTTTCAACGTTATTACTGTCTTTAAAAGTGACTGTAACTGTTTGGCCGACTTCAACATTGGTTACAGTGCCACTTGCTGCTACAGCTGTGAGTTCGGTTTGATTAATCACATTGTCAGCGTCAATAATTTCAATAGTGATTATTGCTGTAGTATCGACAGGCATTTGGCTAGTCGCTGTGGCAAGATTACCCGCTACATCACTGACCTCTGCGGTGACTTCTAAAGAGCCATCATCAAAGGCTGATAGGTCTTGTGCTGGGAGTGACCAAACACCGCCGATGACGATAGCAGTTAAGGTCAGCGAATGGCCTTGGTTATCAGTGAGAAACACAGTAACCGTTTGACCATCTTCAACGTTTGTGACGCTACCTTGAATAACCACCAGGGTCATTTCAACAGTATTGATAACGTTATCGTTATCAACAATCGTA
>NZ_JAKILD010000027.1 GCF_023283825.1 Shewanella olleyana
CGAAACCCAAGCGTTTCAATTATGAAGCCGGATATACGAACGCAAACCTATCACTGTCACAACGCTATTTTTTATATTGCAATATTGGAGGAGACCATATACACGCCCTAACCACTATCGATAAGTGAAAAAAACTCACTTATCGATCCAATTATTCTCGTTTGTCAGCTAGATTTGTTTTGCCTAAATTAGCCATGTAGCGACTCGCTACTACCTATAAAGGAATATAAACATGAAAACTTCTAAACTTCCCACTGCGATCGCAGCAAGTCTATTATTGGCGTGTTCAGCTAACGTTTCGGCCGCTGCAGTTGAAACTACCAGTTATAAAATGGTGTTAATTGAAAATATGCCTGGCGTCGATGCCATTCAATCAGGTGATATAAATGAAGGCATTGCATTAACGAAATCGGCAAGAAGATCTGCGATTGACACATATACTCGTCACCTCAACTTATGTGTTGGTTACACTAAAATGTCTAAGTTTGATATCGCTGAAGAGGCCTGCACTGAAGCGGTAAAAATGGCAGTAAATGCAGATAAACTACCATCAATGCAAATGCGCGCATATGCATACAATAATCGTGGCGTGATGAAAGTATTAGCGAATGACAATGTTGGCGCATTAGAGGACTTCAGACAAGCTGCAAAAGCAATCCAAGAGCCAATCTACAAGCAAAACTTGCTTCGTTTAGAAACTGAACTTAACAACACCGAAACGGGAACATTATAATTTGGAAGACGATCAACAGCGACAGCAAAACTTAATCTTACAGCCTCATTATATTGAGAAGCCAATAGACATTGAGCCACCCAGGCCAATGTCTATTTTATTGGCAGATATTTTATAGGCAGATAAAATCGAGTTATTCTCTCAGTAAAGGAGTTGATAACCTCCGCTTAACGCCTATGTAAGCCAATAAGCTAAACAAAGCAAATAATGCCCACATTTGTAACCACTGCGGAAGAACTGTCATCCAACCCGCTCCCATTTGGTTTAACTCCAGCATACCTAAAATGGCAGGCACAGCAGGAATAACTTGAGAAACTTGCACTAATAGATCAGGAATTAAGGCTAATGGCCACACAAAACCCGATACAAACAAAATCGGCATAGACACTAACAATAGCACTTGAGTGGGTAACTCTCGTTTAACAAACAAGCAGCTTAACGCGATACCACAAGCAGATGTTGATAAAAGGAATGGCAGCATAAATAGACTGACTTCCCCTAAGGAAGCTTGAACGCTAACGCCATACCAATAAAAACAATAGCCTAAATAAAAGCTTGATAAAAAAGCATAAATAACACAAAACACGGTTAGCCGAGCACTAATAAGCGCTAAAGGTGAAACCTCATTCCAGTAGCCTTTTTTGCGCCATTGTCCTGCCCCTAAAATCCCAGCACCGATTAACAATGTTTGGTGTAAAATAAGCAAAAACAGCCCTGGAACCACATAAGGTGTATAACCCAAGCTTGGGTTAAATACGGGAACACTATTGATGTTGACTGAATTTAAACTTTGTTCGACCTGCTTAGGGTTTTGACCTCGGGCTAATAGGCCCACCATTTGCACCTGCTTACTGGCGTCCATCCCAGCACTAATTAGACCTTCAGCAATGGCAGAATATATGAGGAAGTAACTCGCATCACCGCCATAGCTTAATGTCGCACCTTTACCTAATAACAAGTTTCGTCTAAAACCCTCTGGAATAACCAGCAAGCCATGGGCATTGGATTCAGAAATCCATTGTTGCGCTTCAGTAATGCTACCTACTTGCGCCACAATATTAATTTTAGGACTCGCATCAGCATGTCTGACTAGTTGCCGACTTAATGATGAATTATCATGATCAACGACCACTACCATTTGCTCTGTTGGCACTTGATTTAGATAAGGTAACGGGTATAGCACTGAGTAAAAAAGCACCCCTCCAAACACAGTCAGAACTATGTCCTTTTCCGCCAAAATCGCTTTAAGTTCAGCCCATAATAATTGCAGCCAAGTCATAAGTAGGCCCCTGGGTTATTGTTATTACTTGGCTTAGCAGAGCTTTTATGTTTGAAAAATAATTTATCAGATTTCGAGCCATTAACTTTTTGTTGCTTATTGAATAGGATTTTATATAAGCCCCAAGCCATAACAGCCACGGCTAAGAAATACCAATAAGATAAAAACTGCAGCATGACTTGCTGTGTGTCTGCGCCATAACTGATCACACTGATATGGGAATCAATATAGTGGCTTGAAGGCATTATTAAACGCCACCATTGTGCGAGCAACGGCATATCATTAACTGGAAAAGTCACGCCCATAAAAGCGAAAGCGGGGGCAAATAAAGCAGAACCAAAACTAATATTACTCGCAGGCTCTCGCATCACTAAAAAAACCAAAATAACTAATGGCCATATTGCTAATAACATCAAAGCTAATGCAGTAACTAAAAGGCTCATTGAACCAGCTATAGGTAAGCCTAAATAACCATAAAGCAACACCAGAATGAAACAGCCATGAAGTAACATAATCGGTGTATACAGCAAGACTTTGCAACCGACTTGAGACCAAAAATTATCAGCTATTAAATAACTGTCTTTTTTCTTAATCAATGATTCATTCAACGAGTTAACAAATACCATCATGCTTAACAGCTGTAAAAGTGCAATTAACACTGGCGGCACTAAAAAGCCAACATAGTTATTATTACGATTAAATAGTGCGGTGGTTTGACTCGTCACAGGACTCAGGTTTACTGCTACCGAGGCGCTATTCACCCCATTTAATAACTGTTTTAGTCCAGCAACTTCCATAAGCCCTGCACCTAAACTCAGTTGTAATTGGCTAGAGAGCAGCTTACCTACCAATAAAAACTGACTGTTGTAACGAATATCTATGGTTGGGCTACCACTGGTTAATAACGACTTTTTAAATTGATGAGGAAAAACCACTACAGCATACACTTCAGCTTTTTTCATCGCAGCTTCTGCATCTGATAATTGCGAAAATGCGATGGGCTTGATGACAGAGTTGGCGGTTAAGTTTCTAGTTAATGCACGTGTTAATTGGCTATTGTCTTGATCTACGACTGCTACAGGCAGCTGTCTTGGCAACCCCGCACTAAACAACCACCACAAACACAAAATGCTGACCAGCGGAATGTACGTCACCAAGGCCAATTGCCAAGGTGAATTCCATAAACACTTAAGTTCTTGATTTAGCAAAGCCCGCATTCTTATACCTTAACAACTAGAGGCATCTTAACCGCTAGAAGCACCTTAAAAACTAGATGCATATTAATGACTAAAAGCAACCTAATAACTCACCTAACTGATATCGCTATTTTACGTTTAGCAGCACAGACATACCCACTCTTAAATCAGCAATAGGGCTATTTGGACGAAGTTCAACTTGAAAAGTGCGCATATCAAAGTCATGACCGCTTTCAGTTGAGCGCCAAGTAGCAAAGCTGCCCATGACACTAATATGAACAATCGTGAAGTCTTCAGTGACTTTCAACGCAGGAATGGTTAGCGATACAGTCTGACCTTGCTTGAAGTCAGCTAATTGATCTTCACGCAGTTGCATTACAGCCCAAGCATCAGAGATATCAATTAAACTCACCACAGGGAAACCACTTGGAGCCAGCTCACCAGCTTGCAATAACACTTCGCTCACCTCGGCAACTTTAGGCGAGCGCATTTGGCTGTCAGCTAATATAGCGCTGACTTCTTTTACAGCACCTTCAGCCATACGAGCATTACCAGCTGCTGCGGCTTTAGTTTCGACCCGAGCACCTTCGTCAGCCATTTGATACATAGCTAGCGCAGCTTGTTCGGTATATTGCGCCGCTTTCCACTGGGTAAAAGCTTCATCACGTTTTTGTCTGGCAACCACCCCTTCATCGAATAAATTTTCGACTCGTTGATAAGTGGTTTCCATTAAATCGGTAGCAGCTTTGGCTTTTAACCATTGCTCTTTTGCTGCTGTGACTTGTTGCTGGCGCGCACCATTGTCCGCTTCTTGTTGCATCGCTTTAGCGGCATCTCGTCCGCCTTCAGCTTGCATTAGTTTTGCATCTAACTCTGGGCTGTTAATCGCAAATAATAAGTCGCCTACAGCGACTTTATCGCCACGGCGAACCATAATTTGCTCCACTCTACCCGGCACCTTAGACGAGATATTGTATTCACGAGCCTCAATTTGCCCTTGTAAAACAGTCTCTTTTGGTTCAAATGCTAATTTTAATCCGTAGGCTAATATTCCTAGTAGAAAAATAATTGCGATAACGGCAATAACTCGATTAGCCCGCATGTTGCTGCTCCTGTAATTGGGTTCGACCAATAAATTCGTCCACTTGACCACTAATAGCCATTAGTCTTGCGTAAGCTTGTACATAACGATACTGCGCGCCTAACTGCTGGGTTTTCACTGCGCTCAGCTTTAATTCTGCATCCACTCTATCAATTGAAGTTGATAGCCCTTGGTTAAATGCTAATTCTCTTAAGCGAAGATTTTCTGTTGCTAATGCTAGAGATGCATTCAGTGCTTTTACTTCTTCGTCCGCTTGTTGCAGTTGGCGATAACTTTGATCAACTAATAAACTCAAATCTTGCTGTGTTTGAGCTTTGGTATATTTAGCCTGTAATAACGCACTTTGTGCCGCTTCGACTTTGCCACTTCGTCCGTCTCGGGCAAAAAGCGGTACGTTCACTCCAACACCTACCATCCAGTCAGGTTCGATTTGCGAAAATAAACTGTCGTCTTCATACAAGGTGTAATTACCGTATAAATACACTGTAGGCAGATACCGCCCTTTTTCTAGTTGGATCAGGCCATTGGCCTGAGCTTCTTTAGCTTCAAGCAATTTAAGCGCAGGGTGCTGAGTTAAGGTTAGCTGGCTTAAACGCGGCAATGAAGGGGATTGCGGCAAGCTAAATAAACCCGAGGTCGGATTCGCATCAGTTAGCTGCAGCATTCTGGATAAGGCAATTTGCGCCATTTCATGTTGGCGCTTAGCACTACCAAGATTCACTTTGGCATTTTCTAAAGCCACTTGAGCATTGAGTCGTTCAACTTTAGCGATTTGGCCTTCACGTTCTAATTTCTGCGCATGGGACTCGTGCTCAGTAAGCGAGTCCACCAACTGCTGATTGGTCTCTACTAAGGTTTGGGTCACAGCAACGGCAAAATAGCGATCAACTAACTGAGTAAACAAATCTCGGGTTGTCAGTGAGTATTCATGCTTTTTCTCTTCTACCTGAGCAGCGTGAATACCTTGAGCAGCAGTAATTTTACCGCCGGTATAAATCGGCCACATCGCCTGAAGGCTTGCGCGGAAAATATCTTGCTCGGTAAAAGGGGTGACAAACATTGAACCGGGAATAGCTGCTAATGCTTCGCCTAATAAAGGCGGCAAGCCAGCGGAATCGATCGCGGCTAACGGATTAAGGTCACGCAAGTCTAATTCGATGGGCTTTTGTAAGCGAGTATAACTACCAGCAAGATTTAATGAGGGTAAATTCATATCTTCGCCAGCACGTTCTTCAGCTTCTGCACGGCTCACTTCTTGAGAGTGTGCTTTGAGCTTATCACTGACGCTTAAGAGTTGCTGCCACGCCTGATTAAACGCAATAGGTTCTGCGTGACTTGGAAGAGTAACTGAGCAAAGAGCGAGAAAGGACGGCAGCAATAGGCAACGTCTTGGCTTAGAGCTTGATGAATTTAATGTTCGAAAACTTAACACGCTTAAATTAAGCATGATCAAGTTCAAAATACCCGTATAGAAAACAGCTAAATGCCTCATTAACCTCATCCTTTAAGTAGAGTAATTACTCTATTGGTGGCGAATTATAACTAGTTTTACTTTTCAAATATACAAGAGTTAATTAGCAATATCACATAAATAAACATCACATAAATAAACATCACATAAATAAAAGGTGCCATTACGACACCTTTACATAAGCTAAGCCGTGCCGCCTACTGTCAAGCTGTCTAGCTTCAAGGTTGGCTGACCTACGCCAACAGGTACACTTTGGCCGTCCTTACCACATACACCAACCCCTTTATCTAGGGCGAGATCATTACCTACCATTGAGATTTGGCTCATGGCTTCAGGGCCGTTACCAATCAATGTTGCCCCTTTAATAGCATCAGTCACTTCACCGTTTTCAATTAAATAAGCTTCTGAAGCGGAGAACACGAATTTTCCTGAGGTAATATCCACCTGGCCGCCACCAAAGTTTGGTGCATAAATGCCTTTTTTGACAGATTTAATCATTTCTTCTGGAGTAGATGTGCCCGCTTCCATGTATGTATTGGTCATGCGAGGCATAGGTAAATGAGCATAGGATTCACGGCGTCCATTACCTGTGGTGGCTTCACCCATCAAGCGAGCATTTAGCTTATCCTGCATGTAACCTTTCAAAATGCCATTTTCAATAAGGGTCGTTTTCTGAGTCGGTACGCCCTCATCATCAATACTCAATGAACCACGACGATCTGCTATTGTGCCGTCATCGACAACGGTTACTAATTTCGACGCTACTTGTTGGCCGACTTTACCACTAAATGCACTGCTGCCTTTACGGTTAAAGTCGCCTTCTAGACCATGTCCAACCGCTTCATGTAATAATACGCCTGGCCAGCCATTACCTAATACCACTGGCATTTCACCTGCTGGCGCATCAATCGCGTTTACATTAACTTGTGCTTGGCGAACTGCTTCACGGGCAAACTCAAAACAAACAGGTAAGCCAGCACCATCGGTGGCAAGAAATACACTGTAATCATGACGTCCACCGCCACCTGCGCTACCGCGTTCTCGTTTACCATTATCTTCTAAAATGACGCTACAGTTGAAACGCACTAATGGACGAATATCAGCAGCTAGCGTGCCATCACTGGCGGCAACTAAGATCTCTTCATGGACGCCCGATAAGCTCACAACCACTTGAATAATACGACTATCAAGACTGCGAATATAAGCATCAGTCTGTTTTAGTAGATTAATTTTCGGCGCTTCTTCCATTGCCGCAATGGGATCTGCACTGCTATATAAGCCGTGGGTTTTATGACGCTTAAATGCGTGAACCTTATGTTGCTGACCCGCTAATGCAATTCCTCTCGCAGCTTCTGCCGCAGATTGTAGCGCTGCAGGAGTGATTTCATCTGCATAAGCAAAACCGGTTTTCTCACCAGTGATGGCTCTTACACCCACACCACGTTCGATATGGAAGCTACCTTCTTTAATAATGCCATCTTCAAGTGCCCATGTTTCGTGGCGGCTACCTTGAAAGTACAAGTCTGAAAAATCAATATTATGTTGGTGGATAACCTTAAGATAATCTTGCAGACCATCTAACGTTAATCCATCTTGTAATAAACTTTGTTCTACTTGAGCTAGAAATGGCATTAATTCTCTCTTTAAGCCTTTTGGCTTTTAAAATGATGCTAATCAACCACAGTCTTGATACTGTGATTATCGATAATTTGTATTTGTATTTGTATCAGTGCTAATTTAACGCCAACTCTCATGTTTAGCGTTTCTAGTTATTTATCAAATCTGGTGCCGCAAATCGGTTATGTTGCACCACTGGAATTTGTTGTCTGATTTTCTTAAGCTCTGTTAATTCAATTTTGCTTTGAACCCAACCCAAGCCGGTTTTACGTTCTGCGATGACTCTGCCCCATGGATCAACAATCATGCTTTGTCCCCATGTTTCACGACTACCTTGGTTATGCTGGCCCCATTGATCTGCCGCTAAAAAATAGCACTGAGTTTCTATCGCCCTAGCCTGAATCAAGGTTTGCCAGTGAGCTTCTCCCGTCACTTTAGTAAACGCTGACGGTAAAGCGATGAAGTCAGCTCCAGCAAGGCGCAGGGCACGAAATAACTCAGGAAAACGAATATCATAACAAACGGCTAAACCGATATTACCAAACGGCGTGTTCACTACTGTAATACGTTCACCTGGACAAAAAGTATCACTTTCTCGATATGACTGAGTATTGTCAGCTACCTCGACATCAAATAAGTGTAACTTATCATAACTACCTAAGGTATCACCCGTATCATCAAATAGATAACTGCGGCTATATACTCGACCGTCTTCCGCTGAAATAGGAATAGTACCAGCGACCATATAAACTTGGTATTGCTTGGCTAATTTGGCTAATGAATGCTTAAGCTCACTATTATTGTCGTCACTTGCTATCGCCAATTGCTGCTGTTCATGACCACCAAACATCAAGCAACATTCAGGTAAAACCACCAATTGGGGCTCGCCTTCAACTCTTGTAAGTACCTTAAGCTGAGAGTCGATAAATGCCAGATTGGCTGCTACATCCTTGCTGCTCTGACATTGCAGTAAACTGATTTGCATGGCTGCCTCCTTGGCTTAAAGATTTAAAGCGAGCACCCTGCTTATAATCAATAAAAGATATGACGTTAGAGTTTGAGCTTGAGCTTGTAGTAATAGCCGTGGTCGTTTCTGCATCAAGCTTTATCGAATGATTAGTTTCATCTTTCGCTTCGATAGTCTGTTCAATGTTTTCTTTGAGAACTTCTTTAACTTGCGCTTCGTTTGGCGTGCTTGTTTCTGTATTGGCTTGCGTATCGTGTTCTGTATCAATTGCTGTTTCGTCAGCAGTTGTAATACCTGCAATTGTCATTTGAGTTGCAGTACTTGTCACTTGAGTTGCAGCATCTGTCTCTTCTACAGGTTGCTCAGTACGTGGCAGAATTGATTCAGGAATTTCAATTTCTTTACTTTTACGCTCTAATTCATCTAATTGAGGATCTGTCATGGTGCCGCCTAAGCGGAATCGAATTTCAGATATCACCTCAATGACGGGTTCTAACACCTTAGTTAATGCAAAAGCGCCTAAACCTAAGGTCCATGCACTGGTACTCAGTAAGACTACCGTCGGCACACTGGATGCTAACTGAGGTATAAAGCGAATGTCATAATTTAAGCTTTGAGTGGTTAAATCAGTATAACCACGCACCTTCATGTTGCCCGCAATTGCATCCATTTCAGTATCTGTTGTTTTCACTACACCATTATCAATATCCAATGAGCCGCCAAAGGAGTCAAAATAAAGCCCTTTGCCAAACACATCAGAGAAATCAAGCGACAGCTTTCTCACTAAAGAATCTAAACTGAACAGTGAAAATATTCGTGCCCCCTTGTCACTAATCTCTGATAAATAACCTTTACCCAAATCAAAACGTAGTTTGCCGTTTAGGGTTTCTAAAGAAAACGCATAAGGCGCACCTTCCCATGAGAACTCACCCACCATATCCACAGGCGCGTCTTTAAGACCCGGGTTAATGCCTAATGCCTCAGATAAAGCATCAAATTTACTGGCCTTAATATCGACGTCAAACTTGGTCAGGTTTTTACCTTCGGCAAAAGTCCAGTCTCCCGATGCTTGCAAGCTAACAATAGGCCTCGTCATCGTTAAGGTTTGAAAACGATAGCCATTTTCATAAGGAATACCTTGAAGTACCAAATGACCAAGTCGTGTGTCATATAGGCCAAAATCATCTACATCCACAGCTAATGGCGGTAAGTTATCCAATAAGTTATCTGGTGAGTATTCTGCTTCTTCAGGCGCTTTAACTTTAGGTGCTAAATGTAATTTACTGGCTACAATTTTGAGCCCTTGCTCACGCCAGCTTGGGTAAAAATCAATATGACCGTCAAGTTGTTCAGAGGCAATATCAAAGCGCCAAACATGTTCTAATGGTTTGGCTGTAAAAGTTAGGTCTTCAAATTCTTGGCTGAGAATATTTAACGAGCCAATACGTGCATCAATTAAGGTTAATGGCGGGAAAAAGCTCACCCTATCGTTTGTTGCATCATCAAGATTTGCAGCAATAACCTCTGTTACAGCTTCTTTCGCCGTTTTATCAATTAAAGCTTCAGACTCTTTAGCTATCTCAACTTTATTTTTAGTAGATTCGTTTGTGATAACACTAGGCTCTTGTTCAGCCATAATCATGTCAGCTGGCGCCGTAGCATTATTATCTTTTTCGTTCTTTTCAGGAAGCGCATCAATACTTGAATTTACTTTATCAGTAAATTTACTAATGATAGGCAACCATTGAGTCAATTCAGCTTCAGGCAAATCGATTTGAATATGCCCCTGATCTTTGACTAGTTGGTCACCCAACTTAAAATGACGGCCTAATAATAAATCGTAATGGTCGAGGTGCTCGCCAGTATCTTCATTAAAACCACCCCAAAATTCTGCATCTTTTCCTAATTTAATGCTTAAAGACGATTGCTTATTATCACCGACTAATTCTGCCCTTAAGGCCTTGGACTGCTCAAACTCTTTTGTAAATGGTGCAGGTAATGATAACGTAGTTCCAACTAAATCAGAGTTAACTTGAACTTGCAGGCGGTAACCAGTGGGGTCAAATATCATCGTCACCGCACCATCCCAAGCCATGTCGCCAGAATAGTATTCGCTTAATGGATTATCGATATAGTCAGGTAATGTGCCTAAATCCCACTGACCAGCTAGATCGACAGTCAGCGCTAAATCACCGGTATTTGTCGGCTCAGTAGCAAAGTCAAATGTCAGTGGTTGCTCAAACAGATTGGCATTGATCTGCTCGCCACTGACCTCAGCATTATTAAATTCAACATTCCCTGTCACTTTTTCAAGGTTTAACCCCGGTGTACTGACATATACCGCATTATCATTAAAAGTAATAACGCCTTTATTGTCAGATTTGCCACCTTCATACAGAGGAATAGTTAAATCTAATTCACTGACAATATCGCCGGATATCTGCACTACATTTAGCGTAGGGCTAATAGAGTTTTTAAGTGGTGAATTATCAATAACGTCTTTGGCATCATCCGCATCGGCCCCTACCTTTGCTTCAACTCTTAAGGTTGTTTCTTTACCCATAAATGGAATATAAACATGCGCGCCGTCTGCAGAAACGGATAAAAGGTTGCCTTTATTGACTACGATGTCCATTGCCGCATTTTCGAATAAAGCATATAGACTCAAGTCATCAACCGCTGGCCAGTCTGGCTGAAATAAGAAAGCACCATCGTTGAGGTTAAAACCGGCCTGAAAAACCCCTGAATTATCTTGATAAGGAAATTGATTAAGCTGTCCATGCCAGACAATATTGGCATCTGGGATCTCGCCTTTGAGTAACGAATTATTCAAATAGCTCACCAAATTGTCACTCATCGTATGCAGTGGGAAGTATCTACCCGCATTAACAACATCTGCAATGGCAACATTGGCGCTTAAGGCAAGATGAGCATCTTGCTCCATATCCAATTGCATTGAAGCTGCAATATCGATATCGGGATTATTAAAGTGCACATTAGGTAAGGTTAAACGAGACTTTTCGATGCTGTATTGGACTTGAAATGCATCGCCTTTAAGCGCTAGAGGTGCTTCGAAACCACCCTGAAAATCTAACTCATAATCTTGTTCTGGAAATTCAGCATTCAGTAAGCCATTAGCCCAAGACAAATTAAAATCTATTGGACTTGTACCAGGAATATTATCCGTAGCCGACCATTGCAGCTGTTTAACTGCTGTTTTCAATAGCACCGGTTTGCCTTGCTCTTTTAACAGTTGCAGAGGCCCAATGACGCCTTGAGGTGATAACGCCCGCCATTTTTCGACCCCTTTTTCACCCATTTTAGGGATAAGCGGCAATAAGGGCGTTAATACTTCAGGCGCTATTTCATTGATGCTAACCGACAAATCGCTGTAATTTGTTTTGAGAGATAAATTAAGTTCAGGCCACGACACGCCATTGGTGGAAAAATCTAAATCATGGCTGCTAATTTGCCAACCATTATCATTGGGTTGCCATTTTAATGCGCCACCATTAATCTCAAATATCTGATTTTCACCTAATGTATTCCATTGTAGCCAACTAGGTTCAAACGTTAATAACCCAGTATTAATGGTTCGATACTCAATACCCAACCAAGCTTTAAGATTCACTACACCTTCAAATTCAATGTTGTCTAGTTTCAATAACGGATCGTGCTGCCTTGAAGCCCATTCACCTAAATCTAGTGACTCCGCAGATAGGTATATCTGCCCCACTAACTCATCTGGATTATAGCCACTACCCTCTAAATCTACTCTTAATGCCAACAACTCTTTTGCTGAAGTTTCTGAATCAAGGTGCAAAAAGCCTTTGCCTTGATGTAATTCAGGGCGATTATGCCAAATAAAGTTACTGATAAAAATCGGTCTAAAATCATGATTTGAACTTAGCAGTTGCAGCGTGCCGTCACTAATAGAAAAATACTCTAACTGCTCTAACAGTAATGCATATAACCAGTCTACATTTGTACTACTTGCAGGCTCGGAGCTAGAAGTAGAAAGTTCGTCAACATTGAGGGCAACATGAATACCGTCGAATTTAACCGTTTCAATTTTTGGCGATAAGGTCAATAAGGTTTGCCAGAAATCGAGCTTAAAATGAACCTGACTTGCGATAATGGTCACAGGTAAATTTTGCTGAGGAGGGATAACGAGGTTATTGACGGTTAACGCGGGCCCGAAAGCTTGCCACTCTGCCGAAAGTTTGCCAATTTGCACTTCAACCTGATATTGCTCATGTAAATAATCTATCACTTCATAACGAGCTTCAGGCAGCTGTGGCAGTAAACCGCGGATGAGACTGACCGCTAGCGCAAATAGTACTAATACTACGGCTACGGTTTGGAACAAAAAACGACAAACTTTAACGGTTTTACTCTTAGGCACTACACCATCACCACGTCATACTTATTTTGAGTATATAAAGTTTCATTTTGTAGGCGGATTTGCTTACCAATATAAACTTCTAACTCTGCTAACAAATGGCCTTCTTCAGTGCTTAAACTCTTATAAACTGCAGGTGAGCAATACAATAAAAACTCATCGGCAGCGTAGGCGCGATTTAAACGAATAATCTCTCTAAATATTTCATATGAAACCGTCTCTACGGTTTTCATTGAGCCTGTGCCATTACAAGCTGGACACTCGCCACACACAACATGCTCAAGACTTTCACGAGTACGTTTACGGGTCATTTCTACTAAGCCTAGACCAGAAAAACCACTGACACTGGTTTTCACTCTGTCTGTTGCTAATGCTAAGTTTAGACTATCTAGCACACGCTTTTTATGGTCTTCATTCATCATATCGATAAAGTCGATAATGATAATGCCGCCTAAGTTGCGCAACCTTAGTTGTCTGGCGATCGCTTGGGTGGCTTCTAAGTTAGTATTAAATATGGTTTCAGCTAGATTACGGTGACCAACAAATGCACCGGTATTAATATCAACAGTCGTCATCGCTTCTGTTTGATCAATAATCAGATAACCACCAGATTTAAGTTCAACTTTACGGCCTAACGCGCGTTGAATTTCGTTCTCAACATCATAAAGTTCAAAAATGGGTGATGGACCAGCATAGTGTTCAATTTTCTCTGCAATTTCAGGCATAAACTCTTGTGCAAAGCCTTCAATTTCAGCAAAGGTTCGACGAGAATCCACCTGAATATGATCAAGTTCAGTACCAACAAAATCACGAATAATTCGCACTTGCAGCGCTAAATCTTGATATAACAGAGTTGCACCTTTTCGTTTTCTACGTTCGCTGACTTTAGCCCAGACCCGCCTTAAAAATGCAGCATCCTGAGCAAGCTCATCATCACCAACACCTTCTGCAGCGGTTCGGATAATGAAACCACCATCTTCGTCGACATAGGGCTCGGTAATTTTCTTTAAACGGCTGCGTTCAGACTCTTCTTCGATACGCTGGGATACACCCACATGGCTAGAGCCAGGCATGAACACGAGATAGCGGGAAGGTAAGGTAATATCAGTGGTTAAACGAGCGCCTTTGGTGCCAAGAGGATCTTTAACCACTTGCACCATGATGTCTTGACCTTGACGAACAAGCTCAGCAATATCACGTACAACAAAGTTACCCTTTTCAACATCGGCAACACACTCAGTGTGCGGTACAATATCTGAAGCATGTAAGAATGCGGCTTTTTCTAGGCCAATATCGACAAACGCCGCTTGCATACCAGGAAGAACACGGCTGATTTTACCTTTATAGATATTACCAACAAGACCGCGTTTCATGCGGCGCTCAATGTGAACCTCTTGCAATACACCATGCTCAACAAGCGCTACCCTTGCTTCAGTTGGTGTGACGTTAATCAGTAATTCAGATCCTTTTTTACGCTGTGCTTTTGTTTGCATAAGCCACCTGTTTAACGCCCCGCTGCAAGGATAATGCTTTACTGACGTGCACAAAAGTGATGCAAGGTCGTAAATTCACATGTCCGCTAACGAAAAATTAAGTTAATTCAATATGATTCATTTCATGTAGTAATTCGCGCGTCTCAACAAGAGGTAATCCGACTACCGCTGAATAACTACCCTTTATCGACTTAACAAAGCACCCGCCTAAGCCCTGAATACCATAGGCTCCAGCTTTATCCATAGGTTCTTGCGTGTCGATATAGGCATTAATTGTTTCTGGTGTTAGGTGACAAAAAGTCACTTCTGTCTGACACAGTCTCGTTAAGGTCTTAGTACCGTTGGTTACGGCGACTGCGGTCATCACTTGATGAGTTTGACCTGATAGCTCTGCTAAAATTCGCTGCGCATCTTGCTTATCTTTAGGCTTTCCTAAAATCTGCTCACCTAATACCACGATCGTATCGGATCCAAGCACTTTAGGGTTAGTTTCATCAGTGCATAAGCTTAAGCCTACTTGGGCTTTTTCAATGGCTAAACGCACCACAAACTCAGCTGCTGATTCACCCGCTAAATGAGACTCGTCTATATCGGGTGCCACTTGTTTAAATGAAAACTGACTTTCAGAAAAACCGACTTGAGCAAATAACGCTTTGCGTCTTGGAGAAGTTGAAGCGAGAACCCAGCCCATACTTAACGTACCTTATAACTGCGGCGAATATTGCGAAGTACCCAAAATACCCACCACCACATGAAAATACTGGAAACTGCGGGTAAGAACATCGACCAGTCAAATGCGACACCATTGACGACAAATTCAACCCAATAAATGATGAAGTGATACAGGCAAATAAAAATAGCCACTAAAATTGACTGCTGCCAACGAGTAAAGTTACGCAATCGCTGTGATTGCATCACAATCACATAAATGACTATAGAGAAAGCCAATGACCGTATTCCTAAGGTAGCCCCGAGTAATACATCCAATAAAACACCCAAAACCCAAGCAGTTAAAATGCTATAGCGGTGTGGCAGCGCCATTGCCCAGTAAATCATTACCATAAGCAACCAATCAGGTCGCCATGCTTCAACGATTTTAGGCAGCGGCATGATTTGAAACATCATCCCAATAAAAATTGTCACTAATACGACAAAGCGGCCATTGGCGATATGCGCACTCATTGGCTTACCTCGTCTTGTGATTCAGTTTGACTTGTCTCACCATCAACTTCAGAAGTTTCAGTGATATTAGAAGCAGGCAAATCATCCACTCCATCATCAGGCCAGATCAATAATACATAACGAATGCGATCTAGAGCAGCAAGAGGCTGGGCGGAAATGACTGAATAAGCTTGCCCTGCATCGCGAGAGATTTTCATCACCCTTGCCACAGGGTAACCTTCAGGGAAACGTTGCCCTAAGCCAGATGTAACCAATAAATCACCAACAACAATATCCGTACTTTTGGCCACATGACGTAATTCAATTTCGTCTATATCGCCTGTACCTTGCGCCATAGCGCGAACATCATTTCGAGTAATACGAACAGGAATACCGTGAGTGGGATCGGTGACGAGTAAAACGCGGCTGGTGAGCTCACTGACCTCAATGACTTGACCAACCACACCTTGTGCATCCACCACTGACTGACCGACAAACACACCTGTACGAGCGCCATGGTTTAATACTACATAATGTCTGAATGGATCACTTGCCACTTCCATGACTTCTGCCACGACTTTGCGGGCATCCATATGCACAGGCGAACCCAGTAATGCCCTTAAACGTTCGTTCTCTTGTCTTAAATGTTCAAAGCGTTGTAAACGTTCTGACATCATTAGCTGTTGGCGCAATAACTCTTTGTTTTGCATTGCCAACATATTACGAGTGGCAATAGAGTCTGCCGACCAATCCAGTAATAAACCAGGGACGTTAGCTAAATATTGTAAGGGGCTTAAAACGGAAGAAATAGACTGACGAATAGGGTCGAGGCGATCATTAGCGATAAGCAATACCACCGACAAAAAAATTGCCAGTGTTAATCTAAATTGTTGCGATATACCACGAACAAAAATGGGTTTCATAATTTATAGGCGATGAAATTCTAAATAGTATATTTAGAATCAACACCGCCTTATTTCGCTCTTTAGTTCTCTTCAGAGAATAAGTCGCCACCATGCATGTCGATCATCTCAAGGGCTTTACCACCGCCTCGAGCAACACACGTTAATGGATCATCAGCAACCATGACTGGAATACCAGTTTCTTGCATTAATAAACGATCTAAATCACGAAGTAATGCACCACCACCTGTCAGTACCATACCGCGCTCTGAAATGTCAGATGCGAGCTCTGGTGGAGACTGCTCTAATGCAACCATCACCGCGCTAACAATGCCAGATAAAGGCTCTTGAAGCGCTTCAAGGATCTCATTGCTGTTTAGCGTAAAGCTTCTTGGTACACCTTCAGCTAAGTTACGACCACGTACTTCGATTTCAAGTACTTCATCGCCAGGATAAGCTGTGCCGATAGTATGCTTAATGCGCTCTGCAGTTGCTTCACCAATCAAACTACCGTAGTTACGGCGAACGTAATTGATAATAGCATCATCAAACTTATCACCACCAATACGCACAGATGATGAATACACCACTCCATTTAGCGAGATAATAGCAACTTCAGTAGTACCACCACCGATATCAACAACCATTGAACCGGTTGCCTCAGATACAGGTAAGCCTGCACCAATCGCCGCAGCCATTGGCTCTTCAATTAGATAAACTTCGCGAGCACCTGCACCCATGGCAGATTCACGAATAGCACGACGTTCAACTTGTGTAGCACCAACCGGTACACACACTAAAACCCGAGGGCTAGGACGGAAAAAGCTATTGTTATGCACTTGCTTAATGAAATGCTGTAACATTTTTTCTGTCACATAGAAGTCGGCAATAACACCGTCTTTCATTGGACGAATAGCTTGGATATTACCAGGAGTACGACCTAGCATTTGCTTTGCGTCTGTACCTACAGCAGCTACTGATTTTTGTCCGCTGCTACCACGCTCGCCACGAATGGCGACAACCGATGGTTCGTTAAGCACGATACCTTCGTCACGAACGTAAATTAATGTATTTGCCGTACCTAAATCGATCGATAGGTCGTTTGAAAAAACTCCACGCAGCTTTTTGAACATGTTCTAGCCTGTATTCTGTAACGTCAGAAGAAAGAAAAATCAGGTAACTTTATCAATGCCGCTCAGTTTCCACAAGACCGAACAGGTTAACAATCGCTAATCTAGGTGTTTTTTTTACATAAATGGCCAATTAAATCCAAAGCGCATTAAAACAACAAAATATAGACTAAAAAAACAACATGTTTTCTGCACTAAATATTAATTAGCCAAACCTGAAATATTCACCGATAAGCTATGCTTCAATAAAAACGAGTGCTAACGTTACCTATACCCAAACAACCTGAAGATGCTCGATTTCAGCAAGAATTTACACGCGTTTAGGCAAGGCATTGATTGCGGGTAATGGTTATTCCCTTTTCAAAATCAATAACGCAGCATAAACGCGTGTAAAACTTGCCCTCAGGGAGTTTCACCGTGTTCCCACTACGTTGTTGCGCTAATTTATAAGGTACCTACATTACCGCATTAACGCGCCTAGTATTGAAAACACGGTGAAGCTCTGAAACACGTATATTCAAGTTGTTTGGGTATATAGATTATCAAAGCTGTTTATCGTTTTTCACGCCAATATATGATGCGGTCATGACCACGATAACGCCCAAAATAAGCACTTGCTCTTGGGTCATACAAGGTAATTGAAGATGCATTTTCCCAATTCCAATACCATTGAAGCCAATCAGGCACATCCAGGGGCGCTGTCACTTGTCCACGATAATCATTGGCAGTACCCGTAATAATGGCATTCCACAATAAGGTAAACTCACCGTTTGAGAAACTTGTTGTTTGCCCTGTTCTCTCGATGGCCTGTCCTGTGATTAAGGCTGGCTCAAACTGGTAACCAAGCGCCACATTATCAACTTGGCTGGCTAATGCTGGTGTGACTACAGTACAGCTGTCATCGATATTTAGCGTCCAAGCAGTCCCATTCCAATACTCAGCACGAGTCGGCATTTGCAATGTGTCACTCTCAGCACCATAAGTATTATCCATTAATACTCGACCATGACGAAAGCGTTGGTTAGATATTCGTTTCGCATCACAATTAGTGCCGCATGTGCCAGAAGTAGCCGCATTCATATCAGGGTCAGCAACGAAGCTATAGCCCTCAGGATTAAGAGTATCACCATCGTTATCTACAACTATCACCCCAATATCAAAATCCTCAAAGGGGCCATCTTGATTTGGGGCAGTTGTGCGACTCAGAGTCGCCATATAGCTATTATCAATAGTCGCCACACCTGCTGACCAAGAACCAGCAGAGACAGGTAATGCGCTCATGCGATTGCGCTTATCATCGCCATCACCAGCATTTTCCCCAACCAACAACGCTGTGGCATAAGCAAAGCTACCTTGATAGTTTTTAGTAACGTCTGAACCCATATTAAGCGCGTTAATGTTCATCGCCATCGAAAAGGGCTGATCCATATAATTAAACATGCCACATGCCGGCAAAACACTAACATCACTGATCAAAAATCTATCAGGTATAAAGCGGCCAACATTTCCCGAACTTGCAAGCGGGATTTCGTAAAAGCTGGAACCTAAGTAATTTGAAGGGGCTTTTGCGGTAAATTCAAAAACACCGACTTCACTGATAGATTGAGTGACTGTGTTTTGATTATCTGCCGCCGCGACATGATCGTAATCATCTAGCCCGAGAGTGCCTTGCTCACCTGGACTAGGCGATACAAGATTACTACCTAAAATGATGCCAGCATGTGCATAGTTTGGCGTGCTTAAATTGTCACAATAGTCAGTATCAGAATCTGACTGCCAAGCCATCCCTTGAATCTCAAGATTAAAATCTTCGCCTGCTTTTTTATAAACAGGACAAGTACTATTGCCTGTGGAACAGCTAGCATTAACATCTACTGGAGTGACACACAATCCGACAGGAAAGCTGACAAAAGGATCAGCGCCAACCATCACTAAACCAGCCTCGTCTCCCGTACCATCGTATTGCGCATTAAGTTGCACTTCTCCGGCATCAGGATAGTTCACTTCAATTTCTGCGATACCGTTACTGTTAAACGCCAGATTAATCGACGTTCTCGCACCATTACTCGTCCCGATATTTGTAGTAGCCCCTGTTCCAGTGACGGATACTGCCTGCCCTGATATCACATTACTCTGATCCGGAGAGACATAATCACTCCAAAAACCAACGCTTTTAGTGACATCAGCAAATTGAGGAACACATTCAAGAGTTTCACTATCTTTCTCTACTGCAGAAATGGAAATGACACCAGTAGGTTTATTCGCTAGCTTATCGGGCACATCAAAAATAAAACCACTGTCAGCAAAGTTAAGGGTACATTGGGCTGCTGTTGGCGTATTGCCAGCCACACTACATAAGGTTGTACTGAAAGGTTTAGCACCAGGTGTAGAGCCAGTAACATCGACAGTGACTGGCCCAGCGGTATTATTTCTTAGTGCTAAATTGGTACTACCGCCACTAAAGCTGACAACATTACCTCCGACCCATCCACCACCAGTTGCTATCGTTGATGGGCTTAATGTGGCCGTCACAAAGTCAGGCACAGTTTGGCTGCAGTCAGCGTTTGCACAAGCAGTCAATGTCATCGGCTCTGCGTTACAAGTTAACGCCGCACCAGTGTGAGTAAATTCGAAATGATCTATCACAACACCAATAGGGTTTGAATCAAGCGCACAAATTTCAACGTTATCTATTTCATGATTATTTGTCGCACCACCGGTAGAGCCTGTCAGCGACAAAAGGAAGTCAGCAGGAACAGCTGACTGATTAGGCTCAGCACTTGCGTCAAATGGGTCAATTAAGGTGACAAACCCCGAGCCCGTGTCACGTTCGACACTCACAATTGACTGCCCTGCAACTTGAGAGTCAACGGTTATACGATAACGGTGATTTGCATTTTCATTATCATCTACCGTTGGCGACAAACAATCTCCGTTAGGGTTAGTTGTTCCATTATCACAAGTACCACGTAAGTAGTTATAGCCTGTGGTACCAGAACCTGAACCACGAACCGCAACAGACTGCTGCCTTCTACCTGGTCCTCCCGGTCCGCCTTCAGTAGAAAAGTTACCATATTCATCTATACCGAAACCTAACCAGCCACCAGCAAAACCATCATCATTTGAACGTGCTCCATAACCAAGTGGACCACCATAAGATCCTGGCTGCGGAGTAATTGATGCATCTGACAACACAAAAGCGATACCGTCAGCGCCACTACCGCCATAGGCATAATGGTCAAACTCGATTACCACTAGGTTATCTGCTGCTGGGAATAACCGTTGGTATGTTGACGAGGTTGCCTGATTTCCAGCAGCCTGTGTTATCCGGAGACGATTATTGACAATCGAAGGTATAAAACCACCACGACTTTCTGAAACGACCCAGTCGTCACCCACATCACTTCGCTGAAAATCATCATTAAAACAGGTTAAGACCTGTTCTTCTTTTTCAAGTGCAATAAAACTATAGTTTTCCCAAATATGACTTCGGTCGTTATCTCGATAGGTATCTTCATCAACGACCATACTTACTAATGAATTGGTTAATTGACAACGCCTTAACCAGCCTCCATCACCACCACGTCGGCTATTTTTCCCAGCCACAAAAATAGGCGGATTAGTAAAGCCCTCTAGATCTGAAGTGTAATTACATTGATAAGCCAAATTTTGAATATTACCATTGGTGAATGTTTGCGCCTCACCAAAATGATATTTAAAGTTTTCGCCATTTAGTAACATCGAACCACTGCCAGATTCCACGCTAAGATAAGCGACAGTTTCAGCCTGAATTTCAGTATTATTTAAATTACCAGGCTGACATCTAGTGTTATTTGATCTCACCTCAGAGGTATCCATCGCTAAACCAATACCAGCATTATTAAATTGAGAAAGGCTCGTAAACCAACAATCATTCACTTGTGTCTGTAATTGATTAAGTACTACATTCTGCGTAGTGGGTAATTCAACATTAACATACGGGCTATTAGAGCCAATCAGTGCATTATCAATTTCTGCAGTCCCAGCAATAAGCTGAGTACCATTGGGCAGATCATGTGTACCAGCAGTAACTGCTATCCAGTGAATTTCAGACATGTCTTGCGATTGAACATAACGGTTAGCGGGCGACTCAGGCTCTTCTTGTGACCAACTAAATCCAGTTGTTGTAGGTGTTCCCGTTAAAAATACTGAAGCTGGCCCATCATTATTAGCATCACTTTCATTAATAGTGGGCATTAAGAAAATCAACGGTGTTGTGCCATCAGGGAAAGCGGTATCAAACTCAACATTACCAGAAGTAGATTTACCATATTGAATATGAAAAGGTTCAGGCTTGGTTGCTATATCGCAGTTAGGAGTCACTGAAATTAGACTAGATTGACCGTCAAAAGTTAAAGCTGAATTTCCTTCTAAATATATATTGTTGGCCGTCATGCCACCAACAAGTTCAGACGCTCCATCTAGTGTCGCATTTCCTTCAGCAACAACATAGGCTTCTAAGTTGGTATTGCCATTTAATGTAAAGTTTCCATACGTATAAATAAGTAAACTTTCAGGATCTGCTGAAAAAGTTTTATTAATATGGGTATAGTCAGACTTTATAAATAAGCTAACTATCCCATCCGTAGGAAAGGTAACATTTACACCATTATTTATATAGAGAGATTCAATCCAATACTGGCCAGGCGCAAAAATAATATTCCCTGAATTCGCACTCAAAGATTTTATTTTATAAATACCTTCAGCATTTTCAGAAGTAAACTCAACTGTTCGATCACTGCCGCCATCAACAGTAATATTCTGATATTCACCCTCTGGGATCTCAATAGTTTTCTCCTCCCATGATGGAGGGCCAAAATCATCTGTACTATCTGATTCACATTGAGAGAAATCTAGCCTACCAACAGGTAATGAAGCAACGAAATTACCTTCTTTACAGTTTTTAGCATTATCATTTGAAGGCACACACAACTTCGCCCCAGAGTTACCACCTTGAACGTAATTAAAAGTAGGTAATTGTCCGTTAGTCGGTGCGTTATAAATAAAAGAAGTATTTAAGTTGATACTACCCTGATCATCTATGTTATTTACGCCTTCAATGAAGGTATTACTCCAATCTGCTTTCACATGAGTGAATGGAGTAATTAATAACAAACCTAACGCTATTAGCTTGATAGTTGATTGCATTGTATTAATCCCCACGTGCTTCTACCTCCACTTGGCGATTCACTCTTAAGCAATTGGTTGTGGCAGCATTACCTGCACAGTCGCCTGTCTCGCATACCGCATTACTGGTGATTTGATACTGAGTTATTCCATCTACAGTTATAGCATTACATGTCACTGCAACGCTGCAACCATGAAAGCCAACAGAGCTTGGCGGAGTCCAAGTCGAATTAGCGCTACATACACCTACAGCACCTGACAACGGAAATAATTTTGCTAACTCAGCATCAGCAGCACTATTGGCACTAAACAAAGCCCTAGCCCCCCATACTTCAACGTTGACGGACTCGTCTCCGTCTTCGAGCATTTTAATGAGGGTTCCAGCTAATAAAAACATCACAATCAACACAAACACGGCAATCACTAAAGCGCTACCTTTTTGGTAACGCAATCTCGGTACTTGTATCTGTTTCTTGCTAGATAGCGGGTGATTAAGGAACATTGGTCACCTGCACTTGATGTTGATATTTAAAGGTTTCACCGTTAACACTAAAGCGAGGCTCAAGATGCACAATTGAATTAGTCATTAAATTTTGTTCAGTTACTTTAATCGCAGGTTCAGCCAATATAGAGTTAGTTATATTTTCAGCCATTAATACACTCGTGCCCATGTCACTAGGGGCTGGTTGACTCACTATGTAACCATAATTCGAATAACGATTTAAATTAACTTCAGTTGTGCCTGCAATACGCTCAAAACAATAGCTTACTGGCTCAGCGGCGAAATAAATTCTTTTAATGGGAGACTGCTCTGCAAATTGGACTGAGTTAGTGAAAGTGAGGGTTATTCTATTTGCCGATGAAGAGGCAGATTGCACCTCGAAACGCTTGTTTCGCGACGCTTGATAAACATCATTAACACCACTAATACTTTCATTTGCTAACGGATAAACAATGGCAAATAGCCCACTTGCAATACTAATATTATTGTCTACCACAGTTCCCGTTAAAGCGGCTGCATTCGGGTAAATAGGCAATGTTAAATAACTACTGCTCGCTTCAATTGGTAGCATTTCAATACATTGAAAACTGCCACCACTATCAGTGTGAAGTCTTACGCTATTTGGTACAGAGTTGCGAATATCCCGCGTCATACGCTCCATCGCAAACCGGCTTTGGCCGAGAACCTGATCTATTGAGCTTGATTCGACGAAAATGCGCGTACCAAAAATAACAAAACTACTCACCCCTACCACCAAGATCCCCAGAATGAGAATCACGGTGACCATCTCAACGAGAGTAAAGCCAACTTGTTGCACACGATGATTAAGAACCATTAATAGTTACTCCTTACCGCTTGGTAAGTAATAACTTCATTTGAAGGTGTTGTAACATCAATAGTAATGAGTTTTTGAGCTTGACCATTTAAATACTCAACGGTTACCAACATTTGATAACCTAAATACACTTCAGCATAAGTTTGATTGGAATCAAGCATATAACTGTTAATAGATAAACCATGGTAATCATCAACATCGTTAAAGTCATTTCGGTTTTCATCATCATCACCAAGATCATCTGTTTCGGTACAGCTTTTTCCTATATTACTAGGCGCTGTTGAATTACAAGCAGGAATACCGCCGTTAGAATTAGTATTTTCATCATAGCGCTTACCCCAAATTTCATTCATTACTGAATGTGCTAATTCAGCAGAGCGCACCCGCGATAAGGTTTCAACAGCGCGATCGGCTTGAGGTAACAACATAGAAGTAAGCATCACTATCGCAATGCTCAATACCAGCATGCCAATAACAAGTTCAATGAGAGTAAAACCAGATTGAGGTAGTTTTAGCGAATATACACTAAAAATCGGTTGAGGCTTGCGAGAGTTACAATGCATGAACATAACCCTCAGATTCCATAGCAATAGTTAAGGTTTCATCCGCATTTATTACAAAACAAGTGCCACTGCAGCCAAGGGTTGAGCGGCCTAAATTATCAAAATCCAAGCTAAAACTTGTACTGCCATTACTGGCTAGCTCAATAATAGCGCCGCCACTAAAGTCTTGTTTAGTATCTGTTCTAATAAGTTGAGCATTAATACAGCCTGCAAAAGCGTTATTGATATTATGGCTATAGGTGGTGAGTTGATATCCATCAGAAGAAACGCTGATGCGGTAACAGCGGTCACTATTATTTAAGGCCTTTATTTGAACTTGTCGAAGCTCACTGATGAATTCATTTCTGAGGGTATAGGCGCTATAACTTGATTCAGGTAATAATTTAGGCAATACAAACACGGCAATAATCCCCACAATTAAAATTGTAGTGACAAGCTCAATGAGCGAAAACCCCAAAGAGTATTTATAAAGCTTATTTAGCCGCATCTGAATCGTGAATGCCTTTTGTTACATTTCCCTATACACAGTATGGCAAAATATAACACAAACGTCTTGATATCCTTTACTAAAAATACAATCGTGTAAACGTCAATGTTGGTTATATTTTCTAGTTATCTTTTTATTTCAGATAATAAAAAAGGCCTGCAAGCAGACCTTTTTTGACTATAGATCAATTTAGCAATCAGAAGCTGCAGGCATAGGAAGGAATCCAGTTCCACCGTCAGAAATTCCACTTGCAAAAGTAGGTAAACCACCCTCGGTTTGTGCTTCTGTGTATTCTATATAGCAATTTGTTGGGGCATCTTTTTGCTGGATCTTCACAGTACCACCAGTACCTGTAATATCCCAATCATCTGTCGACATATCAACTGCGTTGATTACATCGCCAGCATCACCAGCAGTATAGCCATAAACAATATTCAATAATGTTCCAGTTCCAATGTCGACAGTAGCTTCACCATCATCATCACCTTTCTCAGCACCTGCAAGCGCAGCTTTTGAATACACTAAACTATTTGCACTTTGAATGGCTGTTTTTGCGCCTTGCAATGTTGATACTCTGGCATCACCTTGAAGGTTGATAAATTTAGGTGCTGCGGTAACCGCTAAAATACCTAAAATAATGATTACCACGACTAACTCAATCAGTGTAAAACCTTGTTGCTTTTGCATTTGAAAACCTTTAATTAAAATAGAACAACTTCAACTCACTTCTAATGAACAATTTGCTCATGAGTTTATTCATTTATCGCTACAATTTTATCACCAACAGTTAATCACAGAGTGTTATCAAGGGCACAAAAGACTTTAATAACTGATGTTTAAGCATAAAAAAGCCCGCTATTAGCGGGCTTATATTAATATTGATTACTAGCAAGCTGAAGCATCAGGTATTGCTGTAAATGTAGGAACAGTGGTCGCCGTAGCTGCACCATATGTAAAGAAACAAGTTGATGGTGCTCCTGCTTGCCAAAAACTACCTGAAGCAGAATCAAAAATCCAATCAGTAGTTATTGAAGTGTCGCTAGGGTCATCACCTTCTGAGATACTTACTTCTAATGCGTTTTGAAAATCGGCTAGAATATCCTCTGTTAAATAACCGAAATCAGTAGTTACAGTTATTGCTGTTGCTCCTGTTCCACTTATTGTTACTGTTTCATCTGCCGTTTTTTCTAAGCCTGCTAGTGCTGCTTTAGAGTAAACTAACGTATTCGCCCCTTGAATCGCAGCCTTTAACCCATTTAACGCAGATACACGCGCATCGCCTTGTAGATTGATAAATTTAGGTGCTGCAGTCACAGCTAAAATACCTAAAATGATGATTACCACTACTAACTCAATTAATGTAAAACCTTGTTGCTTTTGTTTGATTTGCATAATGTCGACCCTTAATTAAAATCAAAAATATGTGAATGTTGTACTTCAGTTCATTTATTTGTTTATTACAATGCCCACTCAATATTCCATATTTTGTGGTAATTCGATTTAAATCTTAACGCGTCGCTATATTGCGACTTGCTCTTGTAATTAGTGATTAGTCATTACTAAAACTAAGCACTTGTCCTGTTCCTGGATTATATGTCACACCCTTAGCACCTGTAGTAGTTAAGTCAGGAGCTGGAGATGGTACACCGCTATTTTGATTTAATGTGAGCGACGCAACTTGATGATAGACACAAAGATCGATGCCAGAAACTGAAGTGCCGTCGATTGAAGTAGATGTTCCACCTACCCCATTTTGCACTCTAACCGTATATCGCTGATCTCGAGCGTCTTCATTAAAAATTACATTCCGCGGTGCACTTTGCAAAACATTGTCGAATACTTCCTGACAAGTTTCGTTAGTCATTGCAGTCACATCGGTATTGCTGGTGCCAGTAGGAAAACCAAATCGCGTGTCTAAAGAAACCACTGTCCCATCTAAAATCACCGATGTATTGCGACGACCGTCAACTTCCCACTGCGCTCTAACGAAGCCAACAGCAGTTGCCAAGCCACCAGAAACACCATCGACACTGGCATTTTGTGCATCTTCAGTGACATTCAAAAAACGAGGAATAGCTGTCGCAGCTAATAAACCAAGAATAACAATAACAATCACTAATTCGATTAACGAGAAGCCTTGTTGTTTTAATTTCATAATAAAATACCTAAGTTGCGACCTACACTTGTCAAACTAAAATTACAGCCGTAAGGCTATTGTTACCTAGCTAAAGCTATCATGTAAATAAATTTTAGCACCATTTCTACATTTAAACATTTGTAATAGCTAAATATTAGCGATCACTATCAAAAAAAATCACTCTTCCAGATGAGGTTTGATAACTAATACTGCCACTTTGCTCAGTTGCAAAACGACAAATTTTTGTCTCATTTTGATAAAAAACCTCAGCTTTAATATCATGCAAATTACTTGCCATTAAATGCTGCCATAACTCTTTACAGCCTTCTTCTGACTCATCACTTAACTGTGGCCAACCTTTATCAGACATCTTGATAATATTTTTGCTGGCGCGGATACTATCAGCGCCAAGCTGTTTATTTGCTGAACCAACACCAATATTTTCCCAGCTCAACTTTAAAGAATTTGGCCTGCCTTGACTAAGCCACTGGCTCTTCACCATAGCCAAAACATATAACAACCTGCTGTGCTCAAGCTCTAAACTTTTGGTCCCTATACTATCGACACTTGAAAAATGCTTTGTCCCAATAACGCCCATAATAACAATGACCAAAGTAAGCGAAATAATACGAGCATAAGTCTTAAGAAGATCGCTTTCTGATTTCTGTTGCTTTCGCATTATGCAACCAACTCACTATTTTTTATTGCAAACTGCAACTTTTTTAATAACACCTTTAAAGACTTCTTAAATGACGGTATGGATAAGTCGCTCGACATGCAAGTTCCCCTTAACCTTTTACAACATTGAGCATATCCCACATAGGTAAGTAAATACCCAATGCTAGGATGAGAACAATACACGCGACAAACCCAATTAAAATCGGCTCTAATTTGGCGGTTAAGTTTTTTAAGTCATAATCAACTTCGCCTTCATAAAAATCAGCAGCATCATTAAGCAATTGATCTATCTGTCCAGTTTCCTCGCCCACTGCAACCATTTGCAGCACTAATGGAGTAAACAAACCGCTTTGATTAGACACCCGAAGCATTGATTCACCTGATTCAATACCGCGCCTCATAGCGACAATTCGGTCATGCATATAACTATTATCTACTGCATCAGCAACTAAACTGAGTGCTTGGGTCATAGGCACACCTGCGCCTAACATCATCGAAAAGCTTCGACAGTAACGAGATAAAGTAGAGCGCTCGATAATTGAACCCACAGCAGGAATGTGTAACTTCCACTTATCCCATTGCCGCTCGCCTTTTTCAGTATGATGCCAGTAACGTATGCCAACAATCGTTCCCACTAGAGCGACTAGCATGACATGCCAGTAATTGACAAATAAGCTAGATGTCGCCATTAATATTTTAGTGGCCCAAGGTAAATCAGCACCAAAACGGGAGAACATATCGGCAAACTTAGGGATCACCATGATATTCAAAATAACCATGGCAATGGTGATTGCGATAAGTACAAATATTGGGTAACGCATTGCAGACTTAATTCGACGGCGAGTTTCCTGTTCGCGCTCGATATAGCCAGAAAGCTGAATAAATGCGTCTTCTAATTTACCGGTATTCTCGCCTACATGAACCATAGAGATAAACAAAGAATCAAACACGTCTTGATGTTGATTCATTGCTGAAGACAAAGGTCGGCCTGAAGTTAATTGCTCTGAAATATCATTCAAAGCATCTTTCATACGTTGGGAGTGAGTTGTTTCAGCAAGGCCTGCAATCGCTCTTAAAATAGGGATACCAGAACGTGTTAGAGAGTACATTTGTCGAGTGAAAATTTGTAGCTCTTCTAATGACACTTTACTGGCGAATATACTGCCCATTTTAAAGGGTTGAGATTGCTTAACTTCACGCAGCTCGAGAGGAATAATGCCACGAGACATCAACGCATCAGCTGCGCTGCTTTCATTAGCAGATTCAATAAACGCTTCAACTGCAGCGCCTTGATTATTTCGACCTCGATACTGGTAAGTCGGCATAATTACACCCCATTCCCAATATCATTAGGTATATCGCTTGGAAGCTCACTGACATCTTCAACTAACTTGGCAACCTCTTCAATGGTCGTCATACCATTATATAAATATTCAAAAGCAGAATCAGCCAAAGGAACAAATGTCGGGCTCTTTTTAGCGGCATGGGCGAAATCCTGCGGGTTTCCGGTTCGCATTGCATCAACCATGTCATCATCTAGTTCTAGGATCTCAAAAATACCAATACGGCCACGGTACCCCGAACCATTACAACTTTGACAGCCTGTGCCTATTTTATACGTTGCCGCAGCAAAATCTTTTTTAGCCGTTGAGTTAATCCAAGCTAGTTCAGCTGCACTAGGTTGATGGTGAGTCATACAATTAGGACAAACTCGCCTTACAAGCCTTTGTGCAATAATCACTCGAAGAGCACTGGCAACAAGGTAACTGGCAGCCCCCATATCGAGTAATCGCAACGCACTAGTAATAGCATCATTGGTATGCAGTGTTGATAATACAAAGTGACCGGTTAATGCGCCTCGAAGACCGATTTCGACCGTCTCTTGGTCACGCATCTCACCGACCATGATGATATCGGGATCTTGTCGTAAAGTGGTACGCAGAACATTCGAGAAATTTAAACCAATTTTATGGTTAACTTGAACTTGGTTAATTCGAGGCAATTGGTATTCAACCGGATCCTCTACAGTAATAATTTTGGTATCTGGTTTATTAAGTTCACTCAAAATGCCGTACAAGGTAGTGGTTTTACCGCTACCTGTTGGTCCTGTCACCAACAGCATACCGTGAGGTCGCTTAATCTGCTTACGGATCCGTTGCAAGATATGATCTGGCATACCCGTTTCATTCAGCGTCAACAAACCAGCTGATTGATCCAGCAAACGCATTACAACCGATTCACCATGATAAATAGGCATTGTTGACATACGAATATCAATTTTATGGCCTTTGATTTCGATATGAAAACGACCATCTTGAGGCATACGTTTTTCAGAAATATCCAAACCGGCCATCAGCTTTAAACGTAATACTAACGCTGATGCAATGTTAACTTCATCGAGAGTATTCTCGTGCAGTTGACCATCAATACGTTGACGTATTCGCAGTACTTTTTCACCTGGTTCAATATGAATATCCGATGCGCGCATTTGCACCGCGTCTTCAAAAATTGATTGCAGTAGTTTTACGACCGTCGTTTCATTATCGCTGTCGCTGTCAGTGATGCTCGCCAAATCGAACATATCATCAGCTGCATATTCCTCTTCCAACTCACCAGCGATTTTGGCAATTTCACCCGTACGGCGATATAGATTATCGAACGCATCTAATAGCTGCTGCTCAGGGGTGACTGCAATGGTGATTTTTTTAGGTGCGATAAACACTTCTAAATTATCGATAGCTTGTAAATCAGCGGGATCACTCATTGCCAATGTCACAGTATCGGACGTCGCCTCAACCACCAAAGCACGATAACGCCTTGCTTGCACTTCAGGGATCAGATTAACAACTTCTGAGGGGATCGACAGACGACTAATATCTAGATACGGTAAATTTAACTGTTGTGACAAGAACTTAAGTAACTGGTCTTCAGTGATACAATTCAAATCAATTAAGGTACGCCCCAGCTTTTTACCTGAGTTACGTTGCTCAGAAAGTGCTTGGGTTAACTGATCATCAGTAATAATGTGTTCTTGAACGAGAAGGTCGCCTAATCGCATTTTTAATTTAGGTTTCATTGGCTACCTCCTAGTTGAATCAATCGTTGTTCAATATATGTCATAGCGCCAGTTGATAGTCCCCGATAAGACAAAGCTTTTTGATAAGCATCCGCAGCTTGCGAATATTGTTGTTGTGAATCTAACGCATAAGCTAACCCCATCCACCAACGGGCTTGCGAAGGTTCTATCGATATTAGCGAGCGATATGCAGATTCAGCGAGTTCAAAGCGACCATTTTTTTGTGCGATGTCACTTTGTAGAATCCACTTATCTCTTTTCCAATCGCTGCCATCACTAATCCCTTCTAAAGTCGTCAGTGCTTTCATTGGGCTAAAAGATGCGTTCTCAACTTTGGCTTTTAAAATGGCTAATTCAACTTCTTCAGGAAATTGAGCAACTCCTTGCGCTAAAATTTGCTCAGCTCGGCCCAAATTGTTGAGCGCGTAATACAAGGAAGCCAGTTGCTTTCTTGCTTGATGCATTGAAGGATCAAGCACTAATGCTTCGTAGTAATATTTAACAGCTCTATCAATCTTTTGCTGCTGCTCAGCCACTTCTGCAATATCAAATTTCTTTTGTGCAAGTTGTGCATCTGTCAGTATGACTTCTTTTACCGCCATAACACCTTTAGTGCTTTTACTAGTGCTATTACTTGCGCTTAACTCTGCTCTATTGGTGGTGTTAACCTGTTTAAGTTGAGCTAACTTTTTATCAGATTCACCAGTGTTTACATTGGTTTTCACATCATCAACAATCGAAGACGTTCGTGTATTTTGTGAAAACCTAACTTGCACGTTAGAAGTGCCATTGTTGACCTTCGAAGGCCTTAACGAATTTACCTCAGTGATAGAAGCCATTTTAGAGTCAACTTTAACAACCCCCTTTGGCTCTTGTAACTCTGCTGAGACAGACTGCGCAGCTGAAGTATTATCACTATTAGGCGAAATACCTGTATTACTGCTTGTTGAGCTATTGCTTGCAAACTCATCAGCATTAGAGGTAGTTGAAATATTTGCTCCCTCTGAAGCTAAAATTACTTCTTTGGCTTTAGCTAGAGCAATTGTTGAAGCCTCGGTCACTTCATTTGTAACACTCTCACGTGAAGCACTCTGATATGCAGAGCCTTCACTCTGAGCTTTAGCGACTTCTACATCATTGATATCACCGCTTTTAAGTTCATTATCTTGAACTTCAGTTAATTTACTCGTCTCATTTGCCGCTATTGTTTGAGTCTGAGCCTGATTTTGAGTCTGAGCTTGAGTTTGTTTCGCTTCAGCCAATGGCTGCAAATTTTGTATTTGAACGCCTTGGCGATAAAACATAAACCCGAAAATAGCCACGGCAGTTAGCATCGCAATCGACATATACATCCCTTTTCGGGACGATGACTCTTCCGAACCATCTGTATTCAATTGGCTAGTAAACTGCACTTCGGGTTTGACAAAACCTGAACTAGACTCGCCTACGTTACTGTCTGTCGACTGTTTCTGCTTATCAAGGTCTTTTAATACTTTATTAATAACGCTCATATTGACTCTCTTAACATCGATAACCAGTCAACATCGATAACAAGTAGCGTTACCAGTGAAGCGCATAAAATTGATAAACCTATGATGAGTGAAATAAATAACCTTCTATTTTGGTCTTTAACTATTAATGACTTAGCATCTTCAGTATCAACAATGGCCGCTTTGCAATGCTTAGTTAGCACCTTATTGCCGCCTTCAGCGAAACATAACAATAAGGCTTTATTGACAATCACATTGACCAAACGAGGGATCCCTCTCGCCGCTGTTGATACCAGCTTTATATCTTTGTCTGTGAATAATGCCTCGCCTTGATATCCCGCAATAGATAAACGGTAATTAATATAGGCTTGAATTTCATCCCACAGTAAAGGCCTTAAACGATAGCTAAAGGTAATTCTCTGTTTTAACTGCCTTAATGATTTATCTTGCAGTCGCTTATCCAGTTCTGGCTGGCCAAATAGCACTACCTGAATGAGCTTGGCACTTTCGGTCTCTAAATTAGTAAACAGCCTCAATGTTTCTAGGCTCTCATTAGGCAAAGCCTGAGCTTCATCTAACACTAAAATCACTTTCAGCCCTTGGCTATTGAGTTCCAATAATCGATTCTGGATAAGACCCGTTAATTGCTGTTGATTTAGGTTTTCTTGTAACGTAATGCCTAATTCAGTAGCCAGTGCCCAACGTAACTCTTCTGGGCTTAAATACGGATTTGGAACATAAGCACACTGATAATTATCGGGTAATTCATTTAATAACTTTCGGCAAATCAGGGTTTTTCCTGTTCCGACTTCACCAGTCACTTTGATAAAACCCTCGCCATTTTCTATGGCGATTTGTAGTACCTGCAAGGCCTCAACATGAGGCGTTAACCCAAAAAAGAATTGCGTATTTGGGGTTAACGTAAACGGTAATTGATTTAAACCAAAATGCTGTTGGTACATAGCACTATTAACGGTGTTAGCCGTTACTCCTGCTCAGGATACCAACGATCTAATAAATCTTTAGAGCGCTGCAATTCATTACTCCAAGTATCAGCGCCCACCACCGTTGGTTTTAGCATGATGATTAATTCAGTCTTCACAGTCGATTTACTACGATTAGTAAACGCTTCACCTAGAAATGGAATATCGCCAAGCAATGGCACTTTTGAAATAGCTTCAATATTCTCACTCTTCATCAAGCCACCAATGACAACAACATCACCTGAAGAGGCTTTAATCACAGTGTCTGATTCACGGATCTCACTCTGAGCCAAAGGTAACTCTAGGGTTGAGCCACTGATTTTAATTTCTTTAACTTGCTCCGAAACATCAATAACCGATGGGTGAACATGGAGTAGCACATTTCCTTCAGCATCGATTTGCGGGGTAACATCTAATGCAATACCTGAAAAGAAAGGCGTTAATTCAACTTCTGGCGTCGTCACAGGTGTTGTTCCCGCAACCGTTGTAGAAGATACATCAGTAACGAAGTACTCGTCGTTACCGACCTTAATGACTGCTTTTTGGTTATTTGATGCTGTGACACGGGGACTAGAAAGAACATCAACATCACCCTGAGTATCCAGCAAACTAATCATGGTGCTAAAGTCTGTACCCGTTAAGCTAATAGAAGTGACGCCACCAATCACATTCGTAATTTGATCGCTTAACCCAGATCCTGGCGATGTACCGAAATTAATATCCGTGCTACCCGCATGGCCTAAAACGTTATCCCACTGAATACCTTGCTGATAGCCATCAGATAATGTGACTTCTAAAATTTTGGCTTCTAAAATCACTTGGCGTTGTAGGTGAGTCTCAGCTTTATTTAAAAATGTGCTCACTTGGCGCAGCTCATCCGGATAAGCTCTTACCGTCACTAATCCAGCTTGCGGTGTAACCACCACTTGGCGACCGCCACCAGAACTACCAATGATAGAAACTAAGGTTTTTTCTAGCTCACCCCAAAAATTAGTTTTGGTGGTGGAGCGGATAAAGGTGCCGTTAGTATTATCAGAGCTATCGTTATTACTGCTGTTAGAGTTATTACTACTGCTAGAGCTATTATTGGAAGAATTATTATTCGAGTTTGAATTCGAATTTGAATTATCATTATTATCTGAAATCCGACCTGAGCTTACAGAAGTCAGCGACAAGCCTTCACGTTCCATGTATAGGTAATTTAAAGGGTATGTTTCAGTGCGCATGCCCGAAGGGAATATTCGTAAAATGCGCCCTTCCCGACTCACTTCGTAGCCATAAATATCTTCAACAACCTTAATCACTTCAGACAAAGTCACGCCATTGAGTGAAATAGAAATGGTGCCAGTTACATCAGGATGAACAGCCACACTTAATGGTGTGCCTTGCACTAAGCTTGGGAAAAAGACTTTTGCATCGACATCATTAGCCGAAACATCAAAACGTCGCTCTTTTGGTAGAACAGGGCTCGCGCCTCCTAACAGACTTGAGCCATTCAATTCACGCTGAACCTCTTCAGGCATTTGCGCTGGCGGCGGCACAATATTTTGTGCAGCTTGTGCCTCAGCTAACGATTGGGTTAACTCTGCTTTAGACGTCGTAGGATCAGGTCTATCCGTGGTTTGACAACCAAGCAAACAAAGAGATAGCAGAGGGGTGGCGTATTTTATCAAATTCATTTTTATTTTTGTCCTATCGCTCTGTTATCGATTGAAAAAGCTTAAGTTTTCGTCCGCCTGACAAATTAACATAGCTTTTTCCAATGTATTCAACTCTTATCCCATCAATGCGGTCGCCAACGAATAAGATTTTGTTATTAATAACGGCATGGGGCTTGGCGCTGTTCACAATGCTATTAAGTACTAAGGAGCCTGCCCTTTCTGCATTAGAAGTGACGGTTACATAGCCTTGGCCTGGTAAAGTAGGGTCTCTTAACGCTTTGGCATGGCTTAGAAAGCTAGTACTTAGAAAAGTAGTGCATACTAAGCTTAATATCGTGAGTATAAAAATCGGTTTATTCTGCAACACTGATAAACTCCTTATTAATACTCAAGGTATAAAGCTCTAGCTCAACGGTCGCATTTGGGTGCTTATCGACATGATAATTTAAGCGTTTCCAGTACAACTTATCTGGCATTGCTTCAATTGACTCTACAAATTTTAAAATCGAAAAGTAACTGCCTTCCAAGGTCAGCTTAATACCGTGGCTGTAGAGATTCATTTTATGCTCATCTCCCACCTGTAAAAGCGGTGTTGGAGCGATTGAACCAAAAGAGAGTAAGTTCACGCCTTGCACATTTCCTAGCAAATTAGTTAAAACTGTCGGCATGTAGCTTGCTGGAACCATTGAAACCATTTGCGCATCTAAATCCGCATCAATCACTTGAGCCTGCTGTTCAATATGCGCTAAACGATTTCGATAATCGACATTAGGATCTAGCGCTAAGCGTTGCTGATATAATTCAATTTGTTGGCTAGAAACATTATTCTCATTGTCGATTTGTGCCAGCTGTCTTGAAAGTTTTTGTCTTTCTTTAAACACGCTCTCAACGGGTAAATAAACTATCATGCCAATAAGCACCAAGGCAGCCACGCAAATCAATACCCGCTCACGCTGGCTTAATACATTAAATTTAGATTCTAATTGTTGCCAAACTTGTTTCATTGCTTAGCCTCCACTTCTGGAGCACTGGATAGCTTAAATGCTAACGGTTGTGATTCTCCGCGATCCATTGTCATCGTTGCGAACGCATAACCTTTGAGAGTATCAGTGTGTTTTAACGCTTCGACCCATTTGGGGATACTTTGCGGTTTAGCACCAAAGCCTTCAAACTCAAAACGTTGTTCATTAACGGCAATACGGCTAAGCCATACCGAACCATCTGAAACGCTGGCTAAATCAGTCAACAGGTTTGAATAACCACGACTAATGACATTATCTCGCTGATTTAATTCGGTGGATAACAGCTTCTTTAAATCTAAACGTTGCTGCTCTAGTTCAACCCTAGCAACCAATTCAGGATCAGGCACGCGATTAGCGATTTGTTGTTCAAGCTGGATTTTTTGTTCATCTAATTGTGATTTTTGAGCTGATACTTTCGCCACATCAGCTTCAAGGCCTGAGACCAACCAATAACCAATTGCCCAGCTAAAGAGACTGATGAAAACCAATCCTGCCACCATCATCATCATTCTCTCAAACGACAGGCGTAATTTTGCAGGTAACAAGTCAGCACTATATAAATTAACTGTGGTTTTTATCATGCTTCACCTCCAGTTAATGCTTTGTAGGCCATCATAGATAAGTGCTCAGTGACATTACTATGATCTGTGGTACTGACCTTCTGATTGAAGTTTTGTGCCACTAATGGCACTAATGCTTTAGACTCTCCATCGATAAGTAAGTCGATAGAACCCACTGGAGCTTGCCTTAATTGGCTTTCGAAGTAATCCATAGAGCGTTGAATTTCTAAACTCAAGTTGTCAGCTAAGCCGTACTGAAGATCTGCAGCGCTAGCTTGGTCGATTTGAGCAAAGCCTCTTACTCGGCGCTGCATTAACAACTCACCCTGCTTGACTACCGTTAGGAGTAAATCATGTTCTGGCACATGGCTCACCACCATATGGGTTGCTGCATCATCAAATAAAAGCGGCATCGCCAACTCTTCAATGCTAATACCCGCAATAGTGTGGCCATGTAATTCACAAGCTTGGGCTAAAGTAGATAGCTGCATTTTATTAGCAACAACGACGTTAATTTTTCCAGTGCTTGTCAGCGATGATTCAAAATAATCCAATTGGATATTGGTCACTGGCTCAGTCGCCAAATCTTTCACTGACCACAACAGGGCTTGATTTAACTCATTGGCCTCTACGTTGGGTTTATCGGCCACAATCAGTTGATAAAATGATTCGCCCAATACAATTTGTAATTTTGCATGACCAAAGGTGTCTTTTATCTCAGCAAATGCTTCTGACCAATTTTCGCCATTAAAGGCAATTTTTTTAGTTACTCCCGATAATTTGGAGTTTACTTGGCTTTGATGTTCAAGATCAGAATCTTGCTTATCGGTTTCTTGCACTTCGTCTTGGAACACAGAAATCGAATCAGCACTGATGTACAACCCAAGTACTGTAGAAGTTTGGGTTTGGCGCCAGAATGTTAACTTACTTAGAAAACCATTATTCATTCAAAAACCTGTGCCTTGATAATCAGCTAAGAAACGATATATATAAACTGATAAAATAATAAAAAGGTGCACGCTAAAAACTTAACAATACAAGCTTGTTCAAACGGTATACACCAACAACCATGTAACATAAAGAACAGTTAATGGTTAAAAGCTTGTCAAAAAAATATCCTATGACATATTAACCGCTAATCACTTAATTTTATAGAAAAATAACATCAAAGAAAGTGTATACACTTAAGATAGAATGTTATTTCCTAATTCTCAAGATTCACACCAGCAACAAACTCACAACTTATTAACACTCTTGGTTATTAAATTGTATATTTGACGCGTTAAATGATTAATACAAAACTTGTACCAAGTCAGTGAATGAGTTTTATGTGCAGATTTAATTGGTAGGAATCGCTATTGGTTAAAAAAATCGCCTTGAGCCGCGCTCACACCAAGAATTTTCAGAGTTTGCCACTCTTCGAAACAGGCGACACCTTCAGCAAATACCTGAACTTCAGCGCGATATAAACCACCGATTAAGCTACGAATAAAAAGCTGATTTTCAGACTTAAGGTGGATTTGGTGAATAATAGATCGGTGTAATTTCACTAAGTCGAAATGGCATTCTTGAATATAATGCGTGCCAACAACTTGAAGGCCAACATGGTCGACACACAACCTTGCTCCTATTTTGCGAAGCAAATTCAAATTTTCAACTAAGTCTTGTTGGTGCTTAACAACAATGTCTTCAGAGACTTCAAAAATAAGCCGAGATGCCAGCGGACGCTGCTCCATCAAAGTGGTTCTTAGCCAACGCATGAAAGCACGACTGGTTAATGAGTCATAACTTAAGTTGATGCTAAAACTTTCTTGGTTATTGGCCATTAACTCAAATAACACAGTTTCAATCAGCTGCCTTTCTATCTGAGGCATTAAGCCACACTTATTTGCCATTGGGATAAACAAAGTGGCTCTGATCTCATTACCTTGATTATCGATAGCTCTGCTAAACACTTCCTTATGACAAGCTTGACCATCACTGTCGATAACATTTTCTGTTATTGCGACAAAGCGGCGATTTACTAGCGTGTTTTCTAAAAAGCTTCTCCAACGTACTGAGCCTTTGGCAATTTCTTTATCTACCGCGCCTTTATCATACATAAACCAATTATTGGTTCGCTGTAACTGCGCAGCTTTTAGCGCCATTCTAACTTCTTCTAGCACTTGTTCTTGCATATCACCCGCTTTATAAAAGGCGGCGCCAAGGTGCACATAATTATCTTGAGTGTCTGATTGATTTTGTAGCTGGCTAATACCTAATTTAAGCAGTTTGTTGGCTAAACTATCCGCTTCAGCTAACGATACTTGCGGCACAATAATCGCGAACTGATTAAAATCATAACGCGCAAAAACGGCATCTTCAAAGTCCAGTAATAGCTTACTGATGGCTTGTACTAAGTCATTTAATTGCTCATTAATGACCTCATCACCCTCTTGCTGTTGCAATAAGTCTAAGTCATCAAAATTAATCAACATCGCAGCACCGTGGGCAATCATACTGTTATGGTGAGTGAGCGCTTCAAGTCTATTCTCAAAGAAAATGCGGTTGCCGATCCGAGTGCTGGGATCTAAAAAGGTTTTTGAGCGGATAAACTGATCGAAACGTCCACGTTCTTTTTGAGCATCTTGTAATTGCTCTAATAACCTTGTTATGGCTCGATTAATCAGTCGGGGGCGCCCCGTTCCTGGGGAGCTTAACGCTTGTGCATGCTCACCTTCAAGAACGAGTCTACTGCGCAGCGCAATTTGTTCTATACCATCCAACTCATGGGTAAACCATCTCAGACCATAACGCACAAATAAGCCTAAAGCGCCTAAAGATACCAATAGAATCAGGTATTCATACCAGCCTATTTGGTGGAGTAAATAAGGCTGAGGCAGTTTAAGTTCGAGCGCAATGTCGGAGTTAGGGTCAATTGTATGCTTGTATATCGTAGAGCTTTTTTGTGGTGTCGGAGAGTAATATTCAAATAATATCTCATCACCTTGAGTTAATTTAAACGCGTTGGCATTATACGCTATTAAGATGGGGGGCAACCAAGCATGTAAATCCCAATGGCTATCTGATTGGTAATGCTCCACCAGCATAGACTCTAGCTGGGTCACTTTTTGCTGCTGAAACTTATATGTCAGTTGAATAAAACTAACCAAAGCGCCGATCAAAAAAATCGCCCCGACCGCGGTCAGCGATAACAACCAAAAACTGGTCAATTTTTTAGTCAAAATCTTGGTTATTTTCATTATCAGCGTCCTGCTACTGCGCGACTCAATTTTAAAAGATCATACATTTAACTAGCTATAACGCCTACTCAACTAAATTTGATTATTCAGGAGCAGTCAACAAAACGCAAACCATATCGACTCTGACTTTATATTAGATACAAAAAAAGGGCTTACGCCCTTTCATTCAACAATATCTCACTAATAAAGCTAAAAAAATGCTTATAGATTATATTCTTTTGGTACCGTCTTTAGTACCGCGACACCAGAATCGATAGCTGCTTGAGATACCGCGCTAGCGATATTTTTCAATAAGCGTGGGTCCATAGGCTTAGGCAGCACATATTCGGCACCAAAACTCATAGATTTAACGTCAGGGTATGCAGCTAATACTTCTGCAGGTACAGGCTCTTTGGCAATAGCCGCAAGTGCTTTAACCGCTGCAATTTTCATTTCATCATTAATTTCAGAAGCGCGGACATCTAATGCACCTCTAAAGATAAATGGAAAACAAAGTACATTGTTCACTTGGTTCGGGTAATCACTACGGCCTGTGCCCATAATCAAATCGCTTCGCGTTGCGTGAGCAAGTTCAGGCTTAATTTCAGGATCTGGATTTGAACAAGCAAAAATAACAGGGTTTGGCGCCATTAATGCAATATCTTCAGCTGTTAATAAGTCAGCCCCTGATAAACCTAAAAATGCATCCGCATCTTTAATCACATCTTGTAATGTGCGCTTATCAGTATTATTGGCAAACAAAGCTTTATATTCATTAATGTCTTCACGACGAGTATGAATAACACCTTGTCTATCTAACATGTATACATTTTCGCGTTGCGCGCCACATTTCACCATCATGGTCATACAAGCGATAGCAGCTGCGCCTGCGCCAAGGCAAACAAAGACAGCATCTTCGATTTTCTTACCTTGAATTTCTAAGGCGTTGATCATGCCAGCAGTTGTTACAATGGCAGTACCGTGTTGATCATCGTGAAATACCGGTACATTACAACGAGCAATCAATTCACGCTCAATTTCAAAACACTCTGGAGCCTTGATATCTTCAAGGTTAATCCCACCAAAAGTATCAGCTATTGATTCAACCGTATTAATAAAATCTGCAGTGGTTCTGTGCTTTACTTCAATGTCTGTTGAATCGATATTTGCAAAGCGCTTAAACAATAACGCCTTACCTTCCATAACAGGTTTTGATGCCAATGGGCCTAAGTTACCCAAACCTAAAATAGCAGTACCGTTTGAGATAACTGCAACAGTATTACCTTTGTTAGTATAACGATAAGCGTCATCTGGGTTCGCCGCAATTTCTCTTACCGGCTCAGCAACACCAGGACTATAAGCCAGCGACAAATCATGACTCGTTTGAGCTGGTTTAGTTAGGCTAACTGCAGTTTTTCCTGCAATTGGAAATTCATGGTAATCGAGAGCTTGCTGGCGGAAATCAGACATTTTATATTCCTGAATGAGGCAATTTATACGGCGAAATAAAGTTAAATTCAGTTAAAACACACAAGAATTCAGATCGCTGAACTAAGGTCAGAATGAGCTGTTATGCGCTTTGGCAGGCAGTATAAATGAAAATTTAACAAAAGTTATCTTTAATCCCTGAAATTTGATCAAGTTACAGTTTATCCAGCTTAAATAAATCATCATAATAAGAATCAAAGACTTAAAAATGTAGAAAAATAACAAGATTTGACATAAAAAAGCGGAATTTGCTTCATAAACTTACAAATAGTTTGCCTAAATAACAATATTATTAACCTAAGCGGCACTACATAATTTATAACTAAAAAAATAAATTTTTTTGAGGGAATTTAGACCTAAAACAAAAAAAGACGCCGAAGGCGTCTTTTTCTTAAAATAATTGCAGTAGCAATTACTTCTTACCAAGTGCACCAAAGCGCTTGTTGAATTTGTCGATACGACCACCGGTGTCAACAACTTTTTGAGTACCAGTGTAGAACGGGTGACATGCACCACATACGTCTAAATGTAAGTTTTTACCTACAGTAGAGTTTACTTTAATTACGTTACCACAAGTACAAGTTGCAGTAATTTCAGCGTAGTCTGGGTGGATACCTGTTTTCATTTGGATTACCTTCAATAGCAGGCCATGTCGCTCTCCCAACCCGAAGTTGAGCACCACATGCGTTCATAACAATAGCGTTAAGGCGCGCAATAGTACAGTATCTGTCCACCTCAAACAAGTGAAAATTAATTTGCTCTGTGCTGTTGCTGTAACACTTCAAAAGTTAATTTATCTTCAGCTTTGCTTACGTATTGATTTAACTGTGTTTGTGATGGACAACTTAAGGTCACATCCTGCCTAATTAGATGAATTTTCTGCTTTGAAAAAGCCTTAGGATTAGCATCATAAATCGCCAACATAGCGCCATAAACATTGGTATCCCATTGTTTATAGTAGCGGGAAGCAATACGCCATAAGGTCTCTGTGGCGCTTCGTTCGATAACGCAGTCATCACTCACAATAGGCGTAGATGACGCTGTTCTTTCTGAACTGAAACTTGATACGCTAGACCCCTCAGAAGTATTATTTTTTACTTTTATAGCAGATTCTGATTGGGCAAGTGCTTTACCTTTATATGGCTCAGGTGCCACTTTTTTAGGCTGATTACGGGTATCGATTCTAACTTCGGTTTTGTTGGTAATTTTAATAAAAGGGGAATCAAATACGGGCAACACTGCATACTGGTGCCAACTATTACCTTTATACTCACTGACAATTAATTTAGCGTTTGGATCGGTTACATTATCAACACCAATCGCAAATAACATATAGCCACTGATGGGCTGAACCATCAATTCTTCCATGATTTCTTTCGAACCATTAGTTTGGCGAAGGTGGAAGCTAATTCGAGAAAAGTCGTTTTTACCGGCCACGATATTCAGCTTAATTTGGGGGTGTTGCCCTACTTCAAACTGACGACTGTTAATACTGATATGGCTCAGTGCAGCTTGAGCCACAAATGAAAATAAAAAAAGTGATAGTGCCAATACAGCTTTATTGAATATTCCTTTTGACATCAATTTTCTCTTATCCTATTTCTTTATGTTCTGGCTCTAGTAAACTAGACCCTCTCAATTGTTAATGATGATGAATTATGCCTGTGTTTGTTGAGGTTGCTCTACCCGTTCCTATGCGGCAAACCTTTAGTTACCAAGTTCCTGAATCCAACGTATCACAAATACAGCTTGGACTTCGGGTAAAAGTACCTTTTGGTAGACAACAACTTGTAGGCTTAATCACCGCCATTAAACAAGAATGCGACGTTCCAGCCGATAAAATAAAACCATTTTCAGAACTGCTAGATAGCAAACCTTTATTGCCAGAGGCCCTTTATAAACTCACCTTATGGGCAGCACGCTATTACTTTGCTAGCCAAGGCCAAATGCTCAGTCAGGCCTTGCCTGTAGCGCTACGTAAAGGATTAAGCGCACAACCTCAAACTGTCACTTTTTTCGCTCTTAATGATGCGGGAAAACAAGTCGACATCAGTGTACTTAAACGTGCTCCAGCGCAAAAAAAGCTGTTCGAATTATTACAACAATCATCAATCAGTCAAGACGACTTTACCACTCAAGAACTTAGCAAAGTCGCGCTAAAAGCCTTAGAAGATAAAGGCTGGATTGAACGCCAGCAAGTCATCAATGACACGGACTTAAGTTGGCGTGACCAGCTTAACATGACTGAAACACCGTTAAAGCTCAATAAGCAACAAGCGGTGGCAGTTTCAGTGTTAAATCAACAACAAGGCTTTCATTGCAGCTTACTTGAAGGTATCACTGGCTCAGGAAAAACTGAAGTTTATTTGTCGATTTTAGAAACGATATTAAAGCAAGGTAAACAGGCGCTTATTCTCGTGCCTGAGATTGGTCTGACTCCGCAGACGATTAACCGTTTTAAGCGTCGCTTTGACGTCAATATAGCTGTTATTCATTCCGCGCTCACCGACAATCAGCGCCTTGAAGCCTGGCGACAAGCGAGATGCGGTGAAGCTGCCATTATTATCGGCACCCGCTCAGCTTTATTTACGCCAATGGCCTATCCTGGGCTGATTATTTTAGATGAAGAACATGACAGCAGCTTTAAACAACAAGAAGGTGTTCGCTATCACGCCCGTGATTTGGCGGTAATGCGTGGAAATTTAGAAAAAGTGCAAGTTATTTTAGGCTCGGCAACACCCTCTCTTGAAACCCTACAAAATGCCATTTCAGGACGCTACACTCATTTAGAACTCGCAGAACGTGCTGGCGCCGCTGAAAAAGTCAAACAAGGCATTATTGATATTCGCTCACAGCCGCTAAAGTCTGGCATGTCAGCGTCAATGATAAATGAAATGCGTATGCACCTTGATGCAGGTAATCAGGTACTACTTTTTCTTAACCGTCGTGGATTTTCCCCAGCCCTTTTATGCCATGAATGTGGCCATTTACATGAATGTGATCGCTGTGATGCCTTTTTTACCGTTCATCAAGGCTTAAACGAAATCTGTTGTCACCATTGCGGCAATCAATATGCTATCCCCCATCAATGTCACTCATGTGGCAGTACTATGTTGATGGGACATGGCACTGGCACAGAGCAACTTGCTCAAGCCCTTGAGCAAGAGTTCCCTCAATACCCTGTGGTCAGAATCGATCGTGACACGACGCGTAAAAAAGGCTCGCTGGAAAAACAGCTCAATAGCATTTTAAAAGGTGAGTATAAAATTTTAGTGGGCACCCAAATGCTTGCCAAAGGGCATCATTTTCCTGATGTCACCTTGGTCGGCTTAATGGATGTAGATGGTGCATTGTTTAGCGCAGACTTTAGAGCGCCAGAACGCTTTGCTCAGCTTTACACTCAAGTGTCAGGTCGTGCTGGCCGCGCCGACAAGCCCGGTAAAGTCTTGCTGCAAACTCACCAAAGCGAAAATCCTATACTGCATGATCTGCTGAAAAACGGTTATGGCAAGTTCGCCAGAGCTCAACTAGAGGAACGTCAACAAGCCTTACTTCCGCCAGCATGGCATATGGTGCTAATAAGAGCAGATGCACATTTAGCTGAAGATGCAGACAACTTCTTACAGCAAGTGGCTAACCTTTTACCTCAAGATAAAGACTTTGAGGTTATTGGACCAATGCCTGCGCCCTTAGATCGTAAAGCAGGTAAATACCGACGTCAGTTGATATTTCAAGCCAAAAATCGTCAACGCTTACAACAAGAATTTGAGCAAATTTTACCGCAAATTGAAGCACTAAATGAAAGCAAGCGTTGCCGATGGAGCATCGATAGAGATCCGCAAGATCTGATGTAATCTTGTTGCAGCATAAATTCATTATGCTGCTATTTATTTCAAATCAAAAAAATCTCGATTTATTACTTAATCGAGATAGCATTTGCATACCAATAGCGGCTAAAATAGTCGGTTACCCCATTCTTTTACTTTAAGTCAGTGCTAATAAACGCCCATGAAATCACATATTGCATCTTTACTAGAACAAACCGTCGACTCTTTTAAGCAACAAGGCATTGTCCCAGCTGATTTTCAGGCTCGCATTCAAGTAGAGCGAACTAAAGATAAAAGTCATGGTGATCTTGCGACTAACTTGGCAATGATGCTGACTAAAGTGGCTAAAAAGAATCCGCGTGATATTGCTCAGCTGATCATTGATAACCTACCTGCTTCTAGCCATGTTGCTAAAGTCGAAATCGCAGGACCAGGCTTTATTAACTTCTTTATTGATGAAAACGCCCTAGCAAATCAATTACAAGATGCCCTAAACGACGATACCTTAGGCGTGACTTTACCGGCTAAGCAAACCATCGTGGTGGATTACTCTTCACCAAACCTTGCCAAAGAAATGCACGTAGGTCATTTACGTTCAACCATTATTGGTGACAGTGTCGTCCGCGCACTTGAGTTTTTAGGCCATGACGTTATTCGTCAAAACCATGTTGGCGACTGGGGCACCCAATTCGGCATGTTACTGGCTTACATGGAAGAGCTACGCGCTGCCAATGGCGAGCAAGCTGAACTTGAATTATCAGATTTAGAAACCTTCTATCGCGCAGCGAAAGTTCGCTTCGACGAATCAGAAGAGTTTGCTACACGTTCACGTAACTTAGTGGTTTCACTGCAATCAGGTGATGAGTACTGCAATAAATTATGGCAAGAATTTAACGATATCTCGCTACAACACTGTCATGATGTTTATCAGCGCTTAGGTGTGAGTTTAACCCGTGCAGATGTTCACGGTGAAAGTGCATACAACGACGACTTAGCGCAAGTCGTTAAAGATTTAGATGCTAAAGGCCTATTGAGTGAAAGTAATGGCGCTAAAGTGGTATTCCAAGAAGAATTCCGCACTAAAGAAGGCGAACCATTACCGGTTATTATCCAAAAGGCAGATGGCGGCTACCTATATGCCACATCTGACTTAGCTGCAATGCGTTACCGTTCAAACGTATTAAAAGCCGATCGCGTTTTATATTTTGTCGATTTACGTCAAGCGCTGCATTTTCAACAAGTGTTCAGCCTAGCGAAAACAGCAGGCTTTGTGCGTGAAGAAATGTCTCTTGAGCACACAGGTTTTGGCACAATGAATGGCGCCGATGGCCGTCCATTTAAGACTCGTAGTGGCGGTGTGGTTAAATTAGTCGACTTACTTGATGAAGCTAATACCCGCGCAATCGAACTGGTACGTAGCAAAAATCCTGACATGGATGAAGCAACCTTGTTAGAAATTGCACGTGTGGTCAGTATCAGTTCAGTGAAATACGCTGACTTATCAAAAAACCGTAGCAGCGATTACATCTTTAGCTTCGAGCAAATGTTGAGTTTTGAAGGCAATACCGCGCCTTATTTATTATACGCCTACACGCGTATTGCAGGTATTTTCAAACGTGCTGAAGACGTTGATCTAAGCCAAGCAAAAATTGTACTTGAGCACGACAAAGAAAAAGAACTGGGCACTAAGCTTGCCCAGTTTGGTGAAGTGCTAACGCGCATGACAGAAAAAGGCTTACCACACGTAATGTGTACTTATGTTTATGAGCTAGCCAGTGAATTCTCAAGCTTTTATGAAGCTTGCCCAGTACTTGCTGCCGAAACAGAAGAGCAAAAACAAAGTCGCTTATTATTATCGCACCTCACTGCCAAGACCTTAAAAACAGGTTTATCGCTGTTAGGTATCGAAACTTTAGAGCGTATGTAATATGAGCCGAGATTACGCTAATAAAAAGCCTAGTCCTAAAAAACGTCCGACAAGAGGTAAAAAGGCGCAACCCAAGCCTGCTAATCGCTACTTGTCGACGTTTGTGATTATTCTGCTTGTTGCAGGATTTGGTTACTTTTTATGGTTTATCAGTGGAAGCTCTGATGACGCCGTTGAGCAATCAACGCCTGCAGTAGAAACCCTTGAAAAGCCTAAAGCTCAGCCTGTTAATAAAGATCCAAATGCGCTGCCGCCTAAGCCAACGGAAGAATGGACATATTTGGATGAGCTTGAAAACAAAAGCATTGATATTGATGTCCCTGAAGACGCGTTAAAGTCTCGCGGCCCTTATCAAATGCAATGTGCTTCTTTTAGAAAAGAAGACCAAGCAAACGAAATGAAAGCCATGATTGCTTTCCAAGGACTTGAAGCACAAGTACGTGCCACTAAAGGCTCGAGTGGTACATGGCATAAAGTGATTTTAGGCCCGTTTGAATCGAAACGCGATGCTGAGCGAACCCGTCATAAGCTGCAACGTAATGGTATCAATGGTTGCCAAATCTGGCTGTGGCAAGATTAAACTTTATTTAGATAATGGCTAATTAGGCAATGTTTGCTTTAAAAAGGCGCTTACCAAGGTAAGCGCCTTTTTTGTCCCTTGAATTCCCAATTAGCATCCCCATATCTGATGTATCAACCAGCAGCAAACTCCTTTTTCACTGCTGCCGTCGTTAAGAGGATATACCGTGACTACTATCGTTTCTGTTCGCCGTAATAATCAAGTTGTCATCGCAGGTGATGGCCAAGTTTCCCTCGGCAATACCGTCATGAAAGGCAATGCACGTAAAGTGCGTCGCTTATACCAAAATAAAGTGATCGCCGGATTTGCTGGCGGCACTGCCGATGCATTTACTCTTTTTGAGCGTTTTGAAACCAAGCTCGAAATGCACCAAGGCCACTTACTAAAATCAGCCGTTGAACTTGCTAAAGATTGGCGTACTGACAAAATGCTGCGCAACCTTGAAGCCATGCTGATTGTTGCTGACACCAAAGAATCATTAATCATTACTGGTAACGGTGATGTGGTTCAGCCAGAGCATGACTTGATTGCTATTGGTTCGGGCGGCAACTTTGCCCATGCTTCAGCACTGGCCCTATTACAAAATACTGATTTAAGCGCTCGTGAAATAGCTGAAAAATCGCTAACCATCGCCGGTGATATTTGCGTATACACCAACCAACATAAAACGGTTGAGCAAATCGACTACTAATTAGAACGTAAGGAATTATTTATGTCTGAAATGACCCCACGCGAGATTGTCCATGAATTGGACTCGCACATCATTGGTCAAAAAAATGCTAAACGTTCTGTCGCTGTTGCTCTGCGTAACCGCTGGCGTCGTATGCAACTTGAGCCGTCTTTTCGCCAAGAAGTGACCCCTAAGAATATTTTGATGATTGGCCCAACAGGTGTCGGTAAAACTGAAATTGCCCGCCGTTTAGCCAAGCTTGCTAATGCGCCATTCATTAAAGTTGAAGCGACTAAGTTCACCGAAGTCGGTTATGTCGGAAAAGAGGTTGAACAAATCATTCGTGATTTAACTGACTCTGCTATCAAAATGACTCGTGAACAGCAAATGAAGAAAGGTCGTCATCGCGCTGAAGAAATGGCTGAAGAACGTATCCTTGATGTGTTATTGCCTAAGCCAAAAGACGACTGGAATACTGAGCAAAAAGACGATTCAAATACTCGTCAAATCTTCCGTAAAAAGCTACGTGAAGGTCAGCTAGATGACAAAGAAATCGATATCGATTTAGCAGCACCTCAAGTTAGCGCTGAAATCATGGCCCCTCCAGGCATGGAAGAAATGACTAACCAACTTCAAAGCATGTTCCAAAACTTGGGTCAAACCAAAGAGAACCGTAAGAAGGTTAAGATTAAAGAAGCTTTCAAGCTGTTAATTGAAGAAGAAGCGGCAAAGTTAGTTAATCAAGAAGATCTAAAAGAACAAGCCATCGATTTGGTCGAACAAAATGGTATTGTGTTCTTAGATGAAATTGACAAAATCTGTAAGCGCGGCGAAAGCTCTGGCCCTGATGTATCTCGTGAAGGTGTTCAACGTGATTTGCTGCCATTAATTGAAGGTTGCACTGTCACAACCAAGCACGGCATGGTTAAAACTGACCATATTTTGTTTATTGCATCTGGCGCATTCCAAATGTCTAAGCCGTCTGATTTAATCCCTGAGCTTCAAGGTCGTTTGCCAATTCGTGTAGAGCTAAGCGCATTAAGTGCTGATGACTTTAAACGCATCTTAACTGAGCCTCATGCGTCATTAACAGAGCAATACGTTGCCTTAATGGGGACTGAAGGTGTTAAAGTTGAGTTTGCTGAATCAGGTATCGAAAAAATTGCCCATGCCGCTTGGCAGGTCAACGAGACCACAGAAAACATCGGTGCACGTCGTCTACATACTGTGATGGAAAAGCTCATGGAAGAAATTTCATATGATGCTTCTGAAAAGTCAGGCAGCACATTTGTGATTGACGAAGCTTACGTAACAGATCATTTAGACACACTAGTTGAAGATGAAGACTTAAGCCGCTTTATTTTATAAGCAGCAAGCAGTGATATCCGTCAATTGTGACTTATCACTAACTTAGTCATCTTGTTTTTAGTTAACATTAGCTAATATAGGATGACTACTTTAAAAGGTGGTTAGCTCCCAGAGTGACCACCTTTTTTATTGTTCTATCACTAACCAATTAAAGCTAATTTTCAGATAAAGTATCACTATAAGAGAGTAATCGTTATGAGTTCACCCAATGTGACTAACCTTAAATTAAAGCGTAAATCTAAGTTACTTGAAGTGACATTCGATAACGGTGACGTGTTTAATATTACCTGTGAAATGCTGCGCGTTAACTCTCCATCAGCAGAAGTGCAGCGCCATGGCAATCCAATCTTAGTGACCCACAAAAAAGCAGTGAACATTAAAGCGATTGAGCCAGTAGGTAACTATGCAGTAAAAATCATTTTTGATGACGGCCATGATACAGGCCTGTTCTCTTGGAAATTATTACATGAATTTGGCGCGCATCAAGTTGAAATTTGGGAACGTTATTTAGCCCGCTTACGTGCTGAAAAAGGCTCGCGTGAGCCTTTGATTGATATGAATATCAAGTACTCTTAAGCATTAACACTCTACCGATAAGCCTTATTTCTATCAATTATTGCTATCAATAATAGATTTAAGGCTCAAATACCACCTCAGCTACTCAAAAAAGCATTGCCATAAACAACCTCCGCGCGTCGAAATTACGACCTGATAGCATGATTAGAACCCGCAATAACATCACCATAACGACTTATTATAGAGGCTGTATAATTACTGAACCAAACTTAAATTTACACAGCATTCATTAAATCACTATGGAATAATAATGAACCATTTAAACACAAGTCAGACTATGCGTTTATCATTATTTATTGTCAGTTTATTCTGCTTTTTTACTACTATTGTAAAAGCAAATTCGTTACCTATTCAGCCAACCACTACTGGTAAATCCTTTATGGTTAGCGCCACCAATCCATATGTCTCCAATGCGGGTTACCAAGTCCTTGAACAAAAAGGTAATGCCATTGATGCTATGGTCGCTATGCAAATGGTCATGACAGTGGTGGAACCTGATATGACAGGTATAGGTGGAGGCACATTTGCATTGTATTTTAATAACCAAGCAAAACAGTTTCATGCTTTTGATGGGCGAGAAACCGCACCAGCCAGCGCCACTGCCGATATGTTTATGTCAAAAAACGGCGCTATCGATAACAATAAAGTCTTAGGCCCACGCTCAGTGGCAATTCCAGGAACACTCAAGTTACTTTACCAAGTACACCAACAGCACGGTCAGCTCCCTTGGAACCAATTGATACAGCCTGCAATTGAGTTAGCGATCCACGGCTATGCAATGAACAGCTATACCCATGATATTGTTGTAAGAGAGCAAACTCGTTTACAACGAGACCCTGAGATAAAAGCACTATATTGGGACGCTGGTATCATTAAACCAACAGGCAGTTTAATGAAGAATCCTGCACTGGCTCAAACCTTAAAGCAAATAGCTAAACAAGGTGACGATTACTTATATCAAGGCGAGTTAGGTGAGCGAATTGTGCAAACGGTCAATCAACGACTTGATGATAATCAGCCAAAGCTGTCAATGGCTGACTTCAACAACTATCAAATAAAGCAGCGTGATATTGTGAAAACTCAATATCATGGCAATCAGATAGTGTCATTTGGTTATCCCTCTTCAGGCGGCACTATGGTGGCGCAATCGCTTGAATTGCTTGCTCCGTATCAACTGTCAAAAATGAAATCCACTGATGCAGAGCCGTGGCGATTAATGACCGAGGCAATGCGTATTACTCAAGCTGATCGTGTTGCCTATGCGGGAGACCCTGACTATGTTGATGTTCCCAGCCAGCAACTGCTTAATAAGAGCTATATCGACAAGCGCAGAAAACTTATTCCTGAAACAGGTGTGATGGTTGAGCAACCATCTGCAGGAAAACTAATGGCTCATGTTCCACCGAGTGACTCTTCATTAGAGGGCCGCGATACTGGCCATATTTCCATTGTCGACAGTCAAGGCAATGCCATCGCCATGACCAGCACAGTAGGAACAGGAATGGGTTCAGGCGTCATGGTAGACGGGTTAATTCTTAACGCACAAATGGATAATTTTACTCATACGCCTATGGTTGACGGTAAATCTGCTCAAAATGCGATAGCACCAGGAAAAAGACCACGTTCAGCCACAACACCGTTAATGGTGCTAGATAGCCAAGCTCAGCTTCGTCTAGTGATTGGCTCACCGGGTAGCGGTCAAATTCCAGGTTATGTTTTAAAAACATTAGTGGGGATCCTAGACTGGGATTTACCAGCCCAAGACGCCATCGATTTACCTAACATCCAATATGGCACAAAAATAGACCGTACAAAATCACAAAACTCGACAGGTTTGCTGGTTGAAAAGAAGACCTTTGCAGAAATGCTCGTACCTGAATTTATCGACTATGGTTACCCAGTTCATGTACTGCCAATGGTAAGTGGCTTAAATGCTATTGAGATTAAAGATAACCAAGTTATAGGCGCAAGCGATCGCCGACGAGCATCAAGTTCAATGGGGAAGTAACGATTTTTTAGGTATCGAAGCGATAGGTTTGGAACATTACAATCGATAAATTGACACTGAACTAATGCCAATCGAATTAATGTATACCCAAACAACCTGAAGATGCTCGATTTCAGCAAGAATTTACACGCGTTTAGGAAAGGCATTGATTGCGGGTAATGGTTATTCCCTTTTCAAAATCAATAACGCAGCATAAACGCGTGTAAAACTTGCCCTCAGGGAGTTTCACCGTGTTCCCACTACGTTGTTGCGCTAATTTATAAGGTACCTACATTACCGCATTAACGCGCCTAGTATTGAAAACACGGTGAAGCTCTGAAACACGTATCTTCAAGTTGTTTGGGTATATAACCTTGCGTGATGACAGGGTTATACATTAACAGTGGCTCTCAAGTCAGCTCAATATTTGAGTACACTTTCCGAAAGGAATACATTAGCACAATATACGATTACTACTTCTTATGAATAGTGATCACATAAAAAGTGGCAAAAGGACGAATAAATTGCCATACCAACACTAAAGCGCCAATCGGAAAGAATAAACTGAGTGTGTTGAAATCAAAACTGCCTTTTGCACCATCTATTAACCACTGTGAAAAAGCTGAAGTCGCAAAAAAGCTATAGCCAATAACAAACAACATAAATAGATGGGAACTACTTTGAATAAACAAGGACAAAACTCGGCCTAAGGTGGTCAGTTTTCCACCATCAGCGGCTTCATGCATAGGCAGTCTTTTAAGTTTAGAGCGGGCAAATAAGAATATACCTGACGTGAACACTGGCAGTAAAATAAAAACCGCCCATTGCCAAATATAAACCCTCTCTATTTCACGAAAAAACACCTCTCTCATACTTGTTTCAGCTTCTGAAAATGGCGCTGCCTTGAACATTTCCCAATATAACTCAACCATATCCATGTCAACGTAGGGCATTCTGAATTGCTCTACCCACATAAATAACGTGAATAGTCCAAGGTATGTGGCTATCAACGCATTAACAGCTAAGCTCTCGGTCGCTTTTCTTTCATTAATGGCAGGTGATAATGAGGCATTAGTTGGATTTAACATCACAGTACGAAAAAATAAACTCATATTGTGAATATAATATTGATTTAATGGCATATAACTCTCTATTTTACTTTTTTATTTCATAAAAATATTCATCCTTAAAATATTATATTATTATTCTATACCATTGAAAGTATGTAATTTCCCTTCTCTAATCTTCTACAAATAAACTGATTTAATGTTAAATTATGCTTGCTAAAACATTGACTAGGTAATGAATTTGTATTCAAACTCACACTTCTACATTAGGCATATAACAGGTGTAACTTCCCCTTGCTCAGTTAAAAGGACTAGAGTTTGTTGTTTATTTCATCAACAAATGGATATTTATTCTTTTATACCAAGCGGGATAAATAAGTGATCATATATTGCGTTGGAAAAATCGCTTAGAACAAGGCAGGAATGACAGCTAGCTAGTTGCTCTACCTACAAAATTTATAACTAAGCTATAAGCGATTTAAATCAGTAAAAATGATCATATTCTAATGCTGATTGGAATTACTTTAATGACTATTAATACCAATCGGGATAAATAAGTGATCAGATATTGCGTAGGAAAAATCGCTTAGAACAAGGCAGGAATTGCAGCTAGTTGCTCTACTTACAAAATTTCTAACGAAGTTATAAGCGATTTTAACCAGTAAGAATGATCATATTCTTATACTGACTGCTATTACATTATTGACAATTAAATATGCCTATTAAGCAGCAGATACAAAAATGCCAGCTAAATAGCTGGCATTTTTCAGTTTACGCTTTTAAACATCAGTCATCTTTTTAAAAGATTATACTGCAGCTTGGAAAATCACGCTGTCAGCTTTCTTCGTGTAAGACTCAATCTCATCAAAGTTCAAGTAACGGTAAGTGTCAGCTGCTGTTGCATCTAACTCTTTCGCATATTCTTGGTACTCAGCTGGAGACGGCAGTCGACCTAACAGTGCAGCAACAGCCGCTAACTCAGCAGAAGCTAAGTATACGTTAGCACCAGTACCTAAACGGTTCGGGAAGTTACGTGTTGATGTTGAAACAACTGTTGAGTTTTCAGCCACACGTGCTTGGTTACCCATACACAGTGAACAACCTGGGATCTCAATACGCGCACCCACACGACCGAAAATGGCATAGTAGCCTTCTTCAGTTAGCTGATCTCTATCCATCTTAGTTGGTGGTGCAATCCACAAACGTGTAGGTAAAGTCTTGGCGAATTTATCTAGCATCTTACCGGTTGCACGGAAGTGGCCGATGTTAGTCATACAAGAACCAACGAAGACTTCGTCAATTTTAGTATCAACCACTGATGATAGTAATACCGCATCATCTGGATCGTTCGGTGCACAAAGAATTGGCTCTTTAATGTCAGCTAAATCGATTTCGATAACTTCAGCATATTCTGCATCGCTATCAGCATCCATAAGATCTGGGTTAGCAATCCACTCTTCCATGCCTTTAATACGACGTTCAATGGTACGACGATCGCCATAGCCTTCAGAGATCATCCACTTCAACATCACGATGTTTGATGTTAAATATTCGATGATAGGCTCTTTATCAAGCTTAATAGTACAACCTGCAGCACTACGCTCAGCTGAAGCATCAGATAATTCGAATGCTTGCTCAACTTTAAGTTGCTCAAGACCTTCAATTTCTAATACACGGCCTGAGAATGCATTGATTTTGCCTTTCTTCTCAACCGTTAACAGACCCATTTCAATTGCTTTTAATGGAATTGAATGAACAAGGTCACGTAACGTGATACCTGGTTGCATTTCACCTTTAAAGCGAACCAAAATTGACTCTGGCATATCAAGAGGCATAACACCTGTTGCTGCAGCGAATGCCACTAAACCAGAACCTGCAGGGAATGAAATACCAATTGGGAAACGCGTATGTGAATCACCACCAGTACCAACAGTATCAGGTAGTAGCATACGGTTTAACCAAGAGTGAATTACCCCGTCACCTGGACGAAGTGCAACACCACCACGATTCATGATGAAATCTGGCAATGTTTGATGCGTGTTCACATCAATCGGTTTTGGATATGCAGCAGTGTGACAGAAAGACTGCATAGTCAAGTCAGCGCTGAAGCCTAAACATGCTAAATCTTTAAGTTCATCACGGGTCATAGGACCGGTAGTATCTTGCGAGCCAACAGAGGTCATCTTAGGCTCACAATACTGGCCAGGACGAACACCTGTTACGCCACATGCTTTACCGACCATTTTTTGTGCAAGCGTATAACCTTTGTTAGATGCAGCAACGTCTTGTGGACGCACAAATACATCTGAAACCGCGAGGCCCAATGTTTCACGCGCACGGTCTGTAAGACCACGGCCAATGATTAATGGAATACGGCCACCAGCACGAACTTCATCAAGCAGTACTTCTGTTTTAAGTTCGAAAGTAGAGATGACTTCATCAGTGCCACCACGCTTAACAACGCCTTCGTATGGGTAAATGTCGATAACATCGCCCATTTCCATGTTGCTAACGTCTAGCTCGATTGGCAATGCGCCAGCATCTTCCATGGTGTTGAAGAAGATAGGCGCAATTTTGCCACCTAAACAGAAACCACCAGCACGCTTGTTTGGTACATAAGGGATATCATCACCCATGAACCATAACACTGAGTTAGTCGCTGATTTACGTGAAGAACCTGTACCAACAACGTCACCCACGTAAACTAATGGATTGCCTTTAGCTTTTAGTGCTTCGATTTCGTTAATTGGGCCAACAGTGCCAGCCACATCAGGCACGATGCCTTCACGTGCGTTTTTCAGCATAGCTAACGCGTGTAATGGGATATCTGGACGAGACCAAGCATCAGGAGCAGGAGACAAATCATCTGTGTTTGTTTCGCCTGATACTTTAAATACGGTTAATGTGACTTTTTCGTCAAGCTTAGGACGGTTTAAGAACCACTCAGCCTCAGCCCAAGAGTTAACGATTTGCTTAGCAAAGTCGTTGCCTGCTTGCATTTTTTCGACCACATCGTGGTATGCGTCAAACATTAATAAGGTATTTGATAATGCCTTCACTGCGATTGGCGCAAGTGCATCATTATCCAATTGAGCGATAAGCGGCTCAATGTTGTAACCACCTTGCATAGTACCAAGTAGTTCAGTAGCACGCTCAGTTGAAAGGATTGGTGACGATACAGCGCCTTTGGCTACTGCATCTAAGAATGCCGCTTTTACGTACGCAGCTTCATCAACACCTGGGGGAATACGATTCTCTAATAAGTCAAGAATTACGGCCTCTTCACCAGCAGGCGGAGTCTCAACTAACTTCACTAATTCAGCCACTTGTTGTGCATCTAATGGCTTAGGGACAACACCCTCTGCAGCACGTTCTGCGACGTGTTTACGATATGCTTCTAGCACGGCAACATTCCTCTTTGTTTTTGCGCCTAACAGCGAAACTGAACGTCATTTCATATTAATTTATAAAAAATGACCATTCCACAGGTTCGGGCTTGAAATCCGACCCGTAGTATACTACAGGTTTGCAAAAGTATGAATTAGATCACACTCCATTGGAGACGAAATCGGTACTAAATTTGCGCTCGAAGTGCAATTTAACTGCTGCTTTAAATAAATAAAATTAGACAATAGTTTTAAACTGCATTTTAGTTAAATAAATTCAGCATCTTACGTTATATCATTTATTTGAATTAAGTATAAAAATTTATTAACAAAATTTGATAAATTTTTGCTTTTTTTTTGCTGATTCTGCATAGTCTTTGAACAAGTATCACTTCATGTCATCACAAAGCGTACTTATTCAGGTTTTCCGACTAGTTATTCACTACTAACAATTCACTTAGAAAGAGGTCACCATGAGTTCTACAGCATTAGAAGCGGTCATTTTTGATATGGATGGCATTATCATCGACACTGAACCCGCTTGGCAGCGAGCAGAAGTGGAAGTACTCAATCAATTAGGTGTTCCGATAACAATTGAGGATGCAGAGATCACAACTGGCTTAAGAATTGATGTGTTAGTGAGCTATTGGTATCAGCGTCATCCTTGGCAAAATTATGATAACCAACAAGTCGCTCAACAGATTATTGATAAAGTGGTGACCTTTATTGAAACTGAAGGCCAACCGATGCGTGGGGTGATTGATGCACTGAACCTTTGCCAGCAACGGCAGCTTAAAATAGGTTTAGCAACCTCGTCATCATCGGATTTAATTGCCGCAGTAATGGGTAAACTCGGTATTAAAGACTACTTTATGGCGATAGAGTCTGCTGAAGATCTTAAATACGGAAAACCACACCCTGAAGTGTACCTTAATTGTGCCAATGCCCTTGGAGTTCAACCATCACTCTGCTTGGCTATTGAAGACAGTTTTAACGGATTAATTGCCGCAAGAGCAGCCTCTATGCAAACTGTGGCGATACCTGCTGAAAACCTAGCGCACCAAGAGCGGTGGCAGCATATTGCCCACCAACAAATAGCACATTTAGGGTTGTTAGATAGCGTCCTAAATTAAGCGAAAGCTGAGGTTATAGCTAAGAGATAGAGTAAAAAAAGGTTGTCATTAATGACAACCTCAGACTGCTGACAAAGCCCTAGACATTCGTCTAGGGCTTTGATCTAATAGAAGTACAGATAATAACCAAGTTTATCATCATGCTTCGAGAGCCTAGTCCACAACAATA
>NZ_JAKILD010000028.1 GCF_023283825.1 Shewanella olleyana
TCGAAACCCAAGCGTTTCAATTATGAAGCCGGATATACGAACGCAAACCTATCACTGTCACAACGCTATTTTTTATATTGCAATATTGGAGGAGACCATATACACGCCCTAGTCAACTAATGGATTAATGATACTCATTTAGATGACTTTCAACGACTCAGTTCATTAAACGATCACAATAAATTCATACAGAACTTTATACTTTACAAAGGTTAAGCTTGCACTAATCTTATTGAAGCGGTTAAAATAACATCAACCCTCACTCGGTATACGCTATAAACAAAGTCAGTACCAACTACCTCAGAAAGATGTCTACAAGGATGCGAACATTGATAAATTTAAATAGAATAGCGTTAGTCAGCATTACGATGGCTATTTCAACAAGCCTTTATGCTGCTACAGAATCTAAGCCTGCGACTCAATATACTATTGAAAGAAATCAAGCCGTTTTGAAAAGTTTACCTTTTTCAGATAAGCAAGATTTTGAAAATGCAAAACGAGGCTTTATTGCAAGCCCTGATGTGCTAACCATTACCAATAAAGAAGGGACCCCTGTTTGGGATTTAGAGGAGTATAAAAAATATATCTCATTAGATAAGCCAGCACCAGATACTGTTAACCCTAGCCTGTGGCGAAATGCACAGTTAAATATGCTCAATGGATTATTTAAAGTAAATGACAATATATTTCAAGTTAGGGGCTACGATTTATCTAATATTACCTTTGTGAAAGGTGACACGGGTTGGATCGTATTTGATCCACTTATTTCTCCAGAAACTGCTAAATCCGCACTTGATCTGATTAATAAAGAATTAGGTGAGCGTCCTGTGGTTGCTGTCATTTATAGTCACAGCCACTTAGATCATTACGGTGGCGCTGTTGGTATCACTTCAGCGGAAGATGTAAAATCGGGCAAAGTTCAAGTGCTAGCTCCAGAGCATTTTACAGAGCATGCTGTTGCGGAAAATGTTATAGCCGGTAATGCGATGGGCAGACGTGCAGTTTTCATGTACGGCGCCATGCTACCGCGTAATGAAAAAGGCGGTGTTAACGGTGGATTAGGCCAAACAACCTCAACAGGCTTGGCCGGATTAATCTTACCTTCAAAAGAAATCAAAACCACAGGTACAGAGCTGACCATTGACGGTGTAAAAATGGTTTTTCAAATGACGCCAGGCACCGAAGCACCTTCCGAAATGAACACTTGGTTTCCTGATTGGAAAGCACTTTGGATGGCAGAAAACACCACTAACACCATGCATAATATCTTAACCCTTCGTGGTGCAGTTGTTCGCGATGCGCAAAAATGGGCATATTTCTTAAACGAAACAATGGAAATGTGGGGAGATGACGTTACTGTTAAATTCCAATCGCACCATTGGCCTGTTTGGGGTAACGAAAATATTATGCCTTATTTTGAAAAACAACGAGATATCTATAAGTTCACTCATGATCAATCGGTTCGTTTGATGAACCAGGGTTACACTGGTGAAGAAATCTCTGAAATGATCAAGCTTCCTGAATCATTAGAAAATAACTGGGCAACTCGAGGTTACTACGGCACTTTACGCCATAATAGTCGTGCTGTTTATCAACGTTACATGGGCTGGTATAACGGAAACCCATCTGACCTTAACAATTTACCCCCTGAATTAGTCGCAGTAAAATACATGGAATTTATGGGTGGAGAAAAAGAAGTCATCAAGAAAGCGACAGCTTCATTTAATAAAGGGGAGTATCGTTGGGTTGCAGAGGTAATGAAACATGCTGTTTTTGCAAACCCAAAGAGTACAGAAGCGAAAGAGCTACTTGCAGATTCTTACGAACAACTTGGTTACCAAGCAGAGTCTGGACCATGGCGTTCTGTTTATTTACAAGGCGCTTATGAACTGCGTAATGGCATTCCAGCATCAGGCGGAACAGAAACTGCAACTCCTGATACGATTAAGGCGATGTCACCAGAGTTATTGTTTGATTATTTAGCGATTCGTTTAAACCCTGAAAAAGCAGAGGGTCGCAAGTTTGATATCAACATCAGTTTCACGGATATTGATAGCAAACATACATTAATGATTAACAACTCAGTGCTAAATCATACTTCTAAACAGCACAAAAGTGCTGATGTTGAAGTCACCATGACGATGGCGACAATGAATGCTATCCAGCTGAAAGAGATAACACTTGAGGATGCGATTAAAAATGGAGATATCAAAATACAAGGCGATCAAAAATTAGTCACCGATTTCTTTGCAATGATTGATAGCTTCAACTTTTGGTTTAATATAGTGACTCCATAAATATGGCTACGCCATAAATAAAGCTATTAATCAATAACATGAAAACAAAAAGAGCTACCTATTTCAAGGTAGCTCTTTTCATTTTGACTATTTTTTAAAGCTATTGTGATGTCTTAAATCTTAAGATATCTAATATCATCGTCTTAATTTCTGGCATTAAATAATTGCGATTGAGTTTACTCTTTTATCATTCCGCTAGAAAAGCTTTTAAAAAATGTCGACATGGCAAAACGTCGGTTAACTAGCGGTTAGCTCTATTTTATTTCTATTCCGAGCCCAAGTTAACTACACCACATCATTTCGTTGAGAACCCAACCATTCTTTCATTTCTAGGGCAAAGGTAGGGTGAGACTTTGAGTGCAACTGTTGAGACAGCATTGAGATAGTATGCTTAGCCAACTCTTTCTCCATCTGAACTTGTGCTTTACGCATGACAGCTTGAATTCCACACATACCTTTGCACGCCCAGCTTGGCACTTCATCTGAAAAAATATCCATCCGCTGGCGAATTTCTTTGCAGTCAAAAATGGACTTTTCACCATCGATTGCTTGCACAATATCTAGCACATTAATATCAACAGGTGATTTTGCTAATTTAAACCCCCCTTTGCGACCTTCAATACTCTCGACTAATCCTGCTTTTGATAGCTTAGTGAATATTTTGCCTAAATATTCATACGGAACACCTTGTAATTTAGCCGCTTCTCTCACTGACATGACGATTGGCTGGCCTTGCTCATCGAGCATATTAACCAAGCAATGAATACCATATTCGACACCTGAACTGTACAACGCCACGGGCTTTCCTTATGACTTTTTTTCTTGAGTGTTATTTGTAACTTGGCTCTTATTCTAATCGAAACGATAGGAAAAAACAAACTCCGACTAATGTTGTCGGATTTAATTTTATCTTGTATACTCCTGCTCAATCTTAAAGGTAATAAAATTTTGGAATAACTCATGAATAAAGAAATTGTAATTATTGGCGCTGGTTTTGCCGGCATGTGGGCAGCATTGAGTGCGGCTCGTTTAGCAAAACTTCAAGGGGCCGAAAATATACAGATTACGGTTATCGCGCCAGTTGCTGAGCTTCATGTTCGCCCACGCTTTTATGAAGCGAATGCGGGCTCAATGGTTTCACCACTCATGCCTGTGTTTGATGCTATGGGGGTGCGTTTTGTACAAGGTACGGTCAATGAAATCGATGCAGATTCTCAAACCGTTCATTTTGTGGATGCCAACAACAGCTTGATGGTTAAACACTACGACAGACTTGTGTTAGCGGCGGGGTCTACTTTACGAACAGACCTAGTTAAAGGTGTTGTAGAGCATGCATTCGACCTCGATCAACTCGAGTCTGCTGCAGTACTTGATCAGCACATCAATAACTTGGCAAGCAAGCCTTCATCAGCTGCTCGAAATACAGTCTTGGTCTGTGGTGGTGGTTTTACAGGTATTGAAATGGCAACCGAACTGCCTGCAAGACTCAAAGCACAATTCAATGATGATGGGCCTGTACGAGTTATTATCGTAGAGCGTAGCGAGCAAATTGGCTCAAACTATAGTCAAGAGTTACAAGATGTCATTAAGCAAGCCACCGATGATTTAGAAATTGAGTGGATGCTAAATGCCAGAATAGACGAGATCACAGCAAAAGGTTTAATCCTTGAGTCGGGTGAGTTAATTGAGTCTGATACCGTTATTTGGACTGCGGGTGCAAAGGCCAATGAATTAACAAATGCTTTTTCAGCGCAAAAAGGCCCAAATGGGCGCCTTAATGTCACAGCTTCATTGCAAGTCATTAATGAAGATAATGTATTTGCTACTGGTGATGTTGCTTATGCAGCAACTGACAATAAAGGCAACCACGCACTGATGAGTTGCCAGCATGCAATATTAATGGGTAAGTTTGCGGGTAACAATGTAGCAGCGAGTTTGTTAGGTTGCGAAGCGATTGATTATAAGCAAGAAAACTACGTCACTTGTTTAGATCTTGGCTCATGGGGTGCTGTGTTTACAGAAGGTTGGGATCAACAAGTTAAGATGGTCAAGGAAGAGGCGAAAGCACTTAAAATATCCATTACCAACGAATTGATTTATCCACCCAAAGCCGACGTTAATATCATCATTGAACAGGCAGATCCGCTAGCTGCTTTCGTATAAAAACAATCCCACCATAATCTATGGATGTTGATGGGGGGGCATTATACCCCTCTATCACTTTGGGGCTGGTTATCAATGTCGAGTACAACAAAGTTACCTAACTAATGGAGCAAAATTCGTGAACATATTGTTAATAAATAGCAGCCCAAGACTAGAGCAATCCAGTACATACCTTTTAGCTCAAACGATCATCCAACAAGTATCGAACAAAGCTGATGTTAGTGTAACAAAACCAGACTTGTCAAAGCTTCCCCACCTAGATGCAGAGTATGCTATGGCAGTATGCTCACCAGATTTAGAGCCAGATGAATCGACCGGAAGTTTATTAGTCTCAAATAAATTAATCACCGAGTTAGAGCAAGCTGATTTTGTAATAATAGCTTCTCCTATGCATAATTTTTCTTTACCTTCGAGTCTCAAAAGTTGGGTCGATCATGTCGTGAGAGCTGGGCGTACATTTTATATTGACGCAACAGGAAAGCATGGGTTAATAACTGATAAACCAGTCTATGTTCTGATCTCTTCTGGTGGCGTATTCTCCAGCGACAAGGCATATCAACCCGATTATTTTACGCCTTTTATGCGAGAAGTACTGAGTACTATTGGGCTTAACAATGTCCATTTCTTTACTATTGAAGGCACGGCCTCTAGCCCTGACATCGTCAAGGAAAAACTTAACCACACTAAAGAACAGATTAAAGATCAACTAGCCAAGATCAAAATTTAATATTTATAGCTTTACGTTATCAATATCGAGTAAGACCTAATTACCTTAACTAATGGATTAAAAATAGGAAAATACAGATGAAATTCAAATTGAGTTCAATGTTAAAAACATCGTTAATGGCAGTATTATGCTTATTTACTCTCTCACAGCATGTGCTTGCAGATGACGTTGATTATTCAGCTGACGGTGAACGCCGTGCTAAATCTGCTGGCGAATCATTAATTGGACAGCCAGCTCCAGTAATGAGTATTACCACGCTTGACGGTAAAGTCATCGACCTTGCAAAGGTGTATGGTAAAAAACCTGTTTACATTAAGTTCTGGGCAACTTGGTGTATACCTTGTCGACAACAAATGCCTGGATTTGAAGAAATTTATCAAAAATACGGTGAAGATATTCAAATCATTTCAATTAATACTGGAATAAACGATGATTTAGCATCGGTAACCAAATTCCTTAAAAAGATGGGCTTAACAATGCCAACGACCATCGATGACGGTAAGCTGGCGCGTGCTTTCCACTTAAGGGTGACACCGCAGCACTTGTTGATTGATAGAGATGGGAAGTTTGCCTATTTCGGTCACGTCGATGACAAGGAGTTCCATCAAGCATTAACCAATGTGATTGCACAGCCTGCCCATGAAAGTCATGTTAATAATCATAGTCTGAACCTTGATGATACAGCTTACAAGGTCGGTGATAAGTTGACGGAATTAACGTTTACCACCATCGATAATGAAGCCCTTAATTTTAAATTTGACAATACTAATGGCAAAAAAGTTGGGGTGGTTTTCTTTGGCCCATGGTGTGAATGGTATTTAGAAGAAACGTCACCAAAAACCTCTCAAGCATGTACCAAAGTGAGGGAGTTATTAGAGGAAAAATCACAGGCAAGCAGTATTGACTGGGTAACAGTATCAACCAATGTTTGGGCGTCTACGTCAGAGCTTCATGATTATAAAAAAAGCTACGGCACAACTCTACCAATCGTATTCGATGCTGATGGCGAGCTGTTTAAATCGTTTGGAGTGAATCAAATCCCAACGATTACCTTAATCGATGCCGATGGCACTATCAACGTAAAATCTTCTATTCAAGATAGTGATTTTGACCAAGCAATAGACGCCGTTTCGAATCTTAAGTAGCGTCTGCCAATCAATAGTTGCTGCTCAACCTCATTAACGGAATAAGGAAGTAGCAACTATCTTTACATCAATTGAGGTCCATTATGAATAATGTCGCCACTCGCTTTGCCTGTGTGCTAGCACTCATCACAGGGGTCGTGATGTCTTGCTTAGCCGTTTCTTTTCAAGTCGCGGCAAATCCACTCGATAATAATGCCAAGCTGGTTTCAACATCGATAATCACCCAGTCAAGCCTAAATGAGAGCAATAGACAAACCACACTTGCATTGATCATGACCCCCAAAAAAGGCTGGCATGGTTATTGGCAAAACCCAGGAGATGCGGGGTTTGCCAATAGTTTTCAATGGACTTTGCCTAAAGGGGTAACCATAGGCCCGTTTGAATACCCAGCACCAAGTCAATTGCTAATTAGTGACATCATGAACTACATCTACCATGGTGAGTATGTCTTATTGGCGCCTATTAGCATCGACAAAACAGTCACTGATGGGACAGTTCTACCTTTAAGCTTAGATATGAGCTACTTGGTTTGTGATCCCCAGACTTGCTTACCCGAGCAGCAAACCATTGAATCTATAATCACGCTAGAACAAGGCTCTACCAGCCCAGTCGTCACTGAACAGTTTCAACAATGGCAAGCCAAACTCCCTAAGCCTTTAAATGTGAGAGGCCAATTTTCAGTTGAAGATAGTACTTTCACCTTAAGTTTACCGTTACCTGATTCTGTCAGTGTTGACGGTGCCCATCTTTACCCTATTGTGAATGAGCTATTACAAAATAATGCGCCTCAGAAATTTAGCCATTCCAATGATCAATTAACCATAAAAACGCTCAGTGGCGACGACATTGCAGATGAATTTAAAGGTGTATTAGTACTAGGTAATGGCACCTCGTTAAGTTTTTCGGCAGATAAAACCGACCATATTGCTTTGGCAGTTAATCCGATAACACAACAAAATGACACCACACTTTGGTTAGCTATCACGGCATTAATGGGGGCTGTTCTTGGTGGTTTGTTACTTAACGTGATGCCATGTGTTTTCCCTATATTAAGTTTAAAAATTCTTAGCCTTTCTAATCTTAGCTCTGAGCGTGAAGCCAAGATTGGTTCAGTAGCCTATACACTTGGCGCGGTGTTGGTTTGTTTGTTGCTAGGTAGCATCATTCTAGGGCTGCGGGCTTTAGGGCACCAAATTGGATGGGCTTTTCAGTTACAAAACCCCAACGTGATTGCACTGCTTATCATTTTAATGAGCGCTATTGGCTTTAACTTAGCAGGGTTGTTTGAGCTTGGCACCTTAACATCAGGCTCTAAATTACAAGACAAAAAGGGGCCTTTAGGTGACTTTTGGACGGGCGTTTTAGCTGCCTTCATTGCCACACCATGTACCGGCCCGTTTATGGCAACAGCACTAGGCGCAGCAATGGTGTTACCTATCGGCCTTGCCTTTATGGTGTTTGCTGGATTAGGCATCGGCATGGCACTGCCCTTTTTGTTAGTCGGCTTTATTCCTCGATTACGTAACAAGCTACCGAAACCGGGACAATGGATGGTAACCGCTAGACGTATTCTAGCCGTACCTATGTTTATCACGGCATTGGGGCTAGTCTGGATATTAATGCGTCAATCAAATGAAGACTTTGTGTTAGCAATACTTGCCGCCACTGTGTTGTCTAGTTTGGGGTTATGGTGGACAGGTTTAAAACAACATTCACAAGGTAAATATCAATGGTTACCTGCTATTGTATTAACCCTCTTGCCTCTATTGTTAGTGCTTTACGTGACACCAAGCCAGAGGTTGCAATCGAGTAATATCGAAGGCGAGACGACTAACATTATTCGCTTTAATGAAGATAAGTTAACTGCGCTAAAAGCTGAAAATGATGTATTTGTTTACTTTACAGCAGACTGGTGCCTGACATGTAAAGTCAATGAAAAAACGTCTATTGACAGAAAGAACGTACAAGCGGCACTTCGTGAAAATAATATTGTCACTATGGTCGGTGATTGGACTAATGGTGACAGTGAAATCACTCAATTTCTATCCAGACATGGTCGTTCTGGCGTGCCTTTATATTTATGGTACAAAAAAGGAGCAACGGATCCGACTGTATTACCACAAGTATTAACGCCGGGTACACTACTAGACCAAATAAGTGCTCATAATAACTAAACCTACGGATATAGGCTTCACTATCAACACATTAAGTTGATAGTGAAGTTTATAAATAATCAACGGCCAAAAATAACGTCCTCTAAATTGGGTCGCAATTTTAGGTTGGCTCAATGCATAGAGTAACAACTATTATGAATGTCTTTCCCTCTGTTAAGTTCCAACAATTAAATTGCTAACTATTTCTCCCACCAATCAATTGCAACCATAGGTCCGAAGTTACTGGGAGTGAGTAAACTAATTTTGGAGCGAAAGTTACAGAATGAAGTCGGCGCCATCAGCTGCGCCATAAACCGATTTTATCAAATGCACAATGCTCAGGGATAACTCTTGAATAAAGAAACCGATGATCTCAATAGCATTAGACTTTGGATATTACAATCATGCTCATTTTTGTCATAGTTTAAGAACTTCACTCAAGAAACCCCAAGTGAGCAAGATTGCAGTAATTTGACGAAAATCAACAACTAAACAGAAAGTTCAGCCGATACGCTGACTTCTTATTCAACAAATAAAGGGTTATTTATGTTATCTAGAATTTCGCAAAAATCAGTATATTCACTTGCACGTATTCCAAAAAATCTATTGGCGCTTGATCAAGTCAGCAACGACTCGTCGGTCAATGAAACTATTCAGCATTTGGTTAAACTACGTGTATCACAAATCAATCACTGTTGTTATTGTCAGCATATGCATTCAAATGAGGCACGACAAGATGGTGAAAAACAAGCCCGTTTAGATGTACTCCCAGCATGGCGAGAAGCCCCTTGCTTTTCAGTTCAAGAACGTGCTGCTTTGTCATGGGCAGAGTCATTAACACTTATTAGCCAAGGTGAAGTCGATGATGCTATATATCGAGAAACATTGGCCGCATTTGGAGAAAAAGACTTACTAGAATTAACAACGGTTGTGCTAGCTATAAATAGCTGGAACCGAGTAGCGGTCAGTATGCAATTCGTACCAAACCTAGAACTTTAAACTTAAAAGTCTCAATACTTTTCTAAAGTTTAAATTCTGGGGGCGAAAAACCGCAGTTCTTAGTGTTCGATTGCCAAGCATGCTATATCTATTAGATAGACTTTTCACTTACTAATAACCTCCTAAGTTAAATTGTCTTTCGTTTCATATGGAAAATCCGCTGGCGCTTGATTAAGCCTGCATTGACTCGTCGGTTAATAAAAAGGAAACTGATAACAATGAATAACTCCACTACCTTACGCCGAATTGCCGCTATGATATTGCGGGTCGCTTTGGCGTTGTCGTTTTTATCGGCTGTTGCCGATCGCTTTGGGCTTTGGGGGCCGCCCGGTACGCCCAATGTAGCCTGGGGGACATTTGAATCGTTTATCGAATACACTGGCCTTATACTCCCCTTTTTGCCTGCTTCTACAATTTCATTTTTTGGCTGGGCCTCCACGATTTCAGAGTTTGTTTTGGCAATAGGCCTCTTGAGTGGCTTTTACATTAGAGGTTTCGCTTTCGCCAGCGGTTTGCTGCTACTCTCATTTGGATTGTCAATGGCATTTGCGTTTGGGCTGGAATCGACGTTCACGTATTCTGTCTGGACAGCAGCAGCTTCCGCGTTCCTTCTGGCATCTTTACAACCTGAACAAACTATCAAATCGGACAACCAGGGATAATCGTGTAGCTGGAAGTGTCTAGCCTCCAGCCCCGCATAACTCAGTATGATGCTCTGTACAGGACATCATTTAGAAAAACTAGCTCATCTTCTAGTTAGGCTAGTGAACAGCAATCAGTCCATCTCTTAGTGAATATAATCCTGCTTTCCAAGATTACATTTCTAATGAAAAGCATCAATTATAATGCTTAAGCTCTATCAGGTTTTGCCCAGAAATGAGTTAGCTATAATCTCAACACAACTTCTATCCAATAAAAAAGGCGACCATTTGGTCGCCTTTTAGCTGTTAACTCATTACTAGGTTAAGTAAAACTTAACCTAACTTAACGCGTGCGTTACGGAACATACGCATCCATGGGCTGTCTTCTGCCCATTCGTCTGGGTGCCATGAGTTAGCAACGGTTCTGAATACACGCTCTGGATGCGGCATCATGATGGTTACTCGACCGTCTGTTGTCGTTAATGCAGTAATCGCATTTGGCGAACCATTCGGGTTTTGTGGGTATTGCGTTGCGATTTGACCATTACCGTCAACGTAACGCAGTGCCACAGTACCAGAAGCTTCTGCCGCTGCTAGTGCTTCAACAGATTTAAATTCAGCGCGACCTTCACCGTGTGATACAGCGATTGGCATGCGTGAACCTTCCATTCCTTCGAAGAAGATTGAAGGACTCTTTTGCACTTCAACCAAACTTGCGCGGGCTTCAAAACGCTCTGAACGGTTACGGACAAAGTGTGGCCAATGCTCACTGCCTGGAATGATTTCTTTCAGATTAGATAACATCTGACAACCATTACATACACCCAGTGCTAATGTCGCATCACGCTCAAAGAACTGAGAGAACTCACTGCGAGCACGCTCGTTGAATAAGATTGATTTAGCCCAACCTTCACCTGCGCCCAGTACGTCACCGTATGAGAAACCACCACAAGCCACTAGACCTTGGAACTCTTCAAGACTAATCCGACCCGATAAGATGTCTGACATATGAACATCGCGGCTTTCAAAACCAGCGCGGTCAAATGCGGCGGCCATTTCAACGTGAGAGTTAACCCCCTGCTCACGAATAATCGCCATCTTAGGTGCTGCGCCTTTTAAGATATAAGGTGCTGCTACGTCTTCACTTGGATTAAAGCTTAAATCAACCGTTAGACCTGGGTCTTTAGCTTGCTGCTTAAGCTCAAATTCTTCTTTAGCACATTCAGGGTTATCACGCATTGCTTGCATACGGTAAGTGGTTTCTGACCACATAGTGCGAAGTGCTACACGAGAGTTACTGAATACTGCACGCTCACCATCAACCACAGTAATATTGTCGTCATTGGTGAGTGTCGCAACGCTATGACACGCAACACCAGCGGCGATAAATTGTGCTTTGATATCTGCGCTATCAGCTTTAGATACTTGAATAACCGCACCTAGCTCTTCATTAAATAAACGCTCTAAGTCGTTACCTTTTAATGCAGCTAAATCAATGTTTAAACCAGTGTTACCAGCAAATGCCATTTCAACAAGCGTGGTGAATAAACCACCGTCACTGCGGTCATGGTAAGCAATCACTTTTTGATCTGCGACTAATGGCTGAATCACTTCAAAGAAGCCACGTAAGCTTGCTGCATTATCTAAATCTGGTGCTACATCACCTAGCTGGCTGAATACTTGAGCTAAACAAGAACCCCCCAAACGGTTTTGGCCGTTCGCTAAATCAACTAATAACAGCTCAGTGTCGCCTTTATCAGTGCGAAGCTCAGGCGTGACAGTATGGCGAATGTCTTTAACCACACCGAACGCGGTGATCACTAGTGACATTGGCGAAGTGACTGTTTTGTCTTGGCCTTCATCGTTCCAAGCTGTCTTCATCGACATTGAGTCTTTACCCACAGGGATAGTTAACTCAAGCTCTGGACAAAGCTCTTCACCGACAGCTTTTACTGCTTCATAAAGACCCGCATCTTCACCTGGGTGACCTGCTGCAGACATCCAGTTAGCTGAAAGCTTAATGTCTTTGAATGAGCCAATATCAGTACCAGCAATGTTCAAGATTGATTCTGCTACCGCCATACGCGCTGATGCGCCGAAATCAAGTAGTGCAAGCGGCGTACGCTCACCAATAGACATGGCTTCCCCTGCGTAGCTATCAAAGCTAGATGCAGTGACAGCACAGTCAGCAACTGGTACCTGCCAAGGCCCAACCATTTGGTCACGGTTAACTAAACCTGTCACCGAGCGGTCACCAATGGTGATAAGGAATGATTTATCAGCAACGGTAGGTAAATGTAAGATACGAGAAACCGCATCTTTAATATCAATTGATCCTTGCTCAAGCGCTGGTGAGGTCGCTTTAGCTGATACCACATCACGGCTCATTTTAGGCGCTTTGCCTAATAGTACTTCAAGCGGTAAATCAATCGGCTTGTTGTCAAAGTGGCTATCTTCAAGGGTTAAATGCTGCTCTTCTGTCGCATCACCCACTACAGAAAACGGCGCGCGTTCACGCTCACAAATTTTTCTGAAGGTTTCTAAGTTTTCAGGTGCAACTGACATTACGTAGCGCTCTTGAGATTCGTTACACCAAATCTCAAGTGGGCTCATGCCTGGCTCATCTGAAGGCACATTACGTAAGTTAAATAGTGCGCCTCTGTCTGCGTCATTCACAAGTTCAGGGAAGGCATTTGATAATCCGCCAGCACCTACGTCATGAATAAATTGAATTGGGTTGTCATCACCCATCTGCCAGCAGCGATCGATCACTTCCTGACAACGACGTTCCATTTCTGGGTTTTCACGTTGTACTGAAGCAAAGTCTAAATCTTCACTAGACTGACCTGATGCCATTGATGAAGCAGCGCCGCCGCCTAAACCAATGTTCATTGCAGGGCCACCTAATACAATCAGCTTAGCGCCTACGGTGATTTCGCCTTTTTGAACATGGTCTTCACGGATGTTACCTAAACCACCAGCAAGCATAATTGGCTTGTGGTAACCACGGACTTCAACACCGTTATGGCTTGATACTTCTTGCTCGTAAGTACGGAAGTAACCCACAAGCGCTGGACGACCAAATTCGTTGTTAAATGCTGCGCCACCTAATGGGCCTTCAGTCATAATTTCTAATGGCGTAACAATACGGCTAGGTTTGCCGTAATCGCCTTCCCATGGTTGAACAAACCCTGGGATTTTAAGGTTAGAAACACTAAAGCCTGTTAAACCTGCTTTAGGTTTTGAGCCACGACCTGTTGCGCCTTCATCACGGATTTCGCCGCCTGAACCTGTTGCTGCGCCTGGGTATGGGCTAATTGCTGTAGGGTGGTTGTGGGTTTCCACTTTCATCAAGATGTGCATTGGCTCAGTGTGATAGTTGTACACACCGTCTTGATCAGGGAAAAAGCGACCCGCAACGCTACCATTCATTACCGCAGCGTTATCTTTATAAGCTGACAATACGTTATCTGGGGTAACTTCAAAGGTATTCTTAATCATTTTGAACAATGATTTAGGCTGCACTTGACCGTCGATAGTCCAATCAGCATTGAAGATTTTATGACGACAATGCTCTGAGTTCGCTTGAGCAAACATCATTAACTCGATGTCGTTAGGATTACGATTTAAGCGAACAAAATTATCTACTAAATAATCAATTTCATCTTCTGCGAGTGCTAGACCTAACTGAACGTTAGCAACCTCTAGTGCGCGGCGACCTTCAGCAAGAATATTGATACTCTTAAATGGTAATGGCTCTGTGCGCTCGAACAATACTGATGCAGCTGCAAATTCAGGCAAAATCACCTCAACCATACGGTCGTGGATTAAGCCTTTTACTTGTTCTAATTGCTCAGTCGTTAACGGTGCACCAGCAACATAGTAAGCAACACCACGTTCTAGACGTTTTACTTTGCTTAAACCACAGTTTTTGGCAATGTCAGTTGCTTTTGAAGACCAAGGAGAGATAGTGCCTGGACGAGGTGTTACAAAGAACAACGCACCTTCTGGTGCATGAGATTCGATGGCTGGCCCGTAAGTTAAAATCGTTTCAAGTTGCTGATATTCTTTATCATCAAGCTTGTCGCTTACATCGGCTAAATGGACATACTCAGCGTAGATTTGCTCAACAGGAAGGGCTGCTGTTTCACAGGCCTCCATAAGCTTTTGAACTCTAAAAGCTGAAAGTGCTGGGGCTCCGCGAATGATCTCAATCACGTCAATTCACCTTATTGATTATAATGGCAGGGTAAGAATTGGCGCTATTATAGGGAATCGCACTTTATAAATCACCTAAGAAGGCTTGCTAGAACAGTGTTTCCCGTTAACGAAAACAATCAGAAATAAACCACAAATTATCGCAGTAATGTTTCAGCAACATTTCATCATTATTTTATTTTTTAAATTTCGATTTTACTAATAAATTCAACCGTATAATTTAACACACTAAGGTATCGGACTAGGTGAAATACGAAACTACTGCTACAGTATCTTTATTAACCCATATTTTTTAAATGACGCTTTGAAGTACAAATAGGCGGCAACCTAGAAAATCCGCGACTAACACCCGCACATTTATCATTATTTTCTACCTCCTCCTTACTTATTTCATTGACCGAGGGACATGACGAAACATTTAACGCTAGTCGCCATTATTTCAATCAGTTTGCTGCTGAGTGCTTGCCATCAAGCCAATATGAAAGCCACTGAGTTTGTTGAACAGATCCCCGTTCGTACCGTTTTGAAGGTAGGGACACTTTACGGCTCGCAAACCTATCTCAGATCTGATCAAGGCGAAAGTGGTTTCGATTATGAAATGGCTGCGAAGTTTGCAAAGTATCTCGATGTGCCTTTAGAAATGGTGCCTTATCATAATCGCCAACAGTTATTTGAAGCCTTACGTCAAAACGAAATTGATATTGTCGCTGCGGCGATTACCACGACCAACAATCGTCGTGAACAGTTTTTATTAGGCCCTACCCTTTATGAAGTCAATCAGGTGTTGATCTATAAATCAGGTAACCTAAAACCCCGTGACTTTAATAATCTTCAAGGTGATATTAGCGTTATCTCCGAGTCTGCAGCTGTTGATACGCTGTCAAAACTGAAACAATCCAACCCTAATCTGACTTGGCAAGAAGTTAATAATAGTGACAACGAAGAACTATTTTCGATGGTGGCCGCAGGCGATATCCTTTACACCATTGCCGATTCAAACAGCCTTTTGATCAATCAACGTTATTTACCTGAATTACGTGCAGGCATTGTGTTGGATGAAAAGACCCAAGTTGTCTGGCTGTTACCACCTCTTAATAGCGACTATTTAATGAGTTCACTATTATCGTTTTGGCATATTCAAAAACGTAATGGCACATTAGAGCACTTAAACGAAAAGTACTTTGGCCATGTTAAACGTTTTGATTATGTGGATACTCGCGCCTTTATTCGCGCAATTGATAATGTGTTACCGGAATATCAGGCATTATTTGAAAAACATGCAGGTGATTTAGACTGGCGTAAACTTGCTGCTGCTGGTTATCAAGAGTCCCACTGGAATCCTAAAGCACGTTCGCCAACAGGCGTACGTGGGATGATGATGCTAACCCAACCTACTGCAAGTTCAGTTGGGGTGGATAACCGTTTAGATGCTGAACAAAGTATTCGAGGCGGCGCAATTTATTTACAAAAAATGATCGATAGATTGCCAGCTTCAATCCCTGACAACCAACGTATTTGGTTCGCGCTAGCCTCTTATAATATTGGCTTAGGCCATGTGGAAGATGCCCGTAAAATCACACAAGGCATGGGCAAAGATCCCAGTGCTTGGCGCGATGTGAAACAAGTTTTACCTTTGCTGCAACAGCGTAAGTATTATCAACATACTCGTTATGGCTATGCGAGAGGTAATGAAGCAGCTCATTATGTTGATAATATCCGCCGTTATTACGACACCTTAGTTTGGGTAGATAATCAAAATAAAAAGCAAGAATTGATAGATATTGAGGGCAGCACAATTGAAGGTGAACTCGCTGACGAAACGAGTCTCAATGCTGATAATTCAGAAAACCCACAAGATGTGATTAAATCTTCTGCGCAATAAAACAGTCATCAAAACAGGCTAACATAGCCAAAATACATCATTTAAATGAAGGTGAATAATGAGAAAAGCCAATATGAATAATAATGCTAGACGTCGTAGCAGTATTAAATTGAAACAACGTAGAATGCTTAATCGTCAAAAACTATTCTTCGCCTTTTTGCAGCAACAAGTCTGATTGTTGTTTTAGTAGTTTTTTTAACGCTTTTTTCTCATCCCGGCGACGCTTAAAAAACTGACTCAATTGACTCGCACACTCTTCAGCCAAAATGCCTGATTCAACCGTTAACTGATGATTAAAGTGCGAGTCTTGTAATAAGTTAATCACACTGCCCGCCGCGCCCGTTTTTAAGTCCTTCGCGCCAAACACCACCCGCTCTATTCGACTATGGACCATAGCGCCTGCGCACATTGGGCAAGGCTCTAATGTGACATATAGGGTTGCGCCAAGCATGCGATAATTTTCTAACACTTTGCCAGCCGCACGTATGCACAGCATTTCAGCGTGGGCACTGGGATCATGCTCGGTAATACTAAGATTAAATCCAGACGCAATTAACTCATCATCTTTCACCAACACAGCGCCAACAGGGACTTCACCTAATTCTTCAGCTTTAGTGGCCAGCGCTAAAGCCACTCGCATCCACTTTTCATCTTGAGCTGCACGTACTGCTAGCTCCTCAGGTGTTAATGGTTTTGCCTGACTCGCTTGCTGTTTTTGGCTGATATAGGCTTTGTTTTCTAACGTCATGAGTGTCTCTTAGGCTTAGCTATGTTTAACTTACTGAATATAGCTTAATCATTAAATCTTTTAGTAAAGGGCAATGCATCAACTTCATTAGATTATACGGCAAACAATAATAAATTTATCCCAATAAAAAAGGCGCCTAAGCGCCTTTTTTAATTAATGGAAACTTATTCCCATTCGATTGTCGCAGGTGGCTTACCAGAGATATCGTAAACCACACGTGAAATACCATCGATTTCATTAATGATGCGGTTAGAAACACGACCTAAGAAGTCATACGGTAAGTGTGCCCAATGCGCCGTCATAAAGTCGATAGTTTCAACTGCACGCAGTGAAACAACCCAGTCATATTTACGGCCATCACCCATTACGCCAACTGAACGTACTGGTAAGAAAACGGTAAATGCTTGGCTAACTTTATTATATAGATCTGCTTTATGCAGCTCTTCAATAAAGATAGCATCTGCTAAACGCAGTAAGTCACAATATTCTTTCTTCACTTCGCCAAGTACGCGAACGCCAAGACCTGGTCCTGGGAACGGATGACGGTAAAGCATGTCGTATGGCAGACCTAGCTCTAAACCAATTTTACGTACTTCATCTTTAAATAATTCACGTAATGGTTCAACTAATCCCATTTCCATATCATCTGGCAATCCGCCAACGTTATGGTGAGACTTAATCACATGTGCTTTACCTGTCGCACTACCCGCAGATTCAATCACATCAGGATAAATAGTGCCTTGAGCTAACCATTTAGCATTAACGCATTTTTTAGACTCTTCATCGAAGATATCAACAAATACATGGCCAATGATTTTACGCTTAGCTTCAGGGTCAGCTTCACCAGCCATCGCATCTAAGAAACGATTTTCAGCATCAACGTGAACAATGTTCAGTCCAAAGTGATCGCCAAACATATCCATTACTTGTTCAGCTTCATTTAAACGTAATAAGCCGTTATCAACAAATACACACGTTAGCTTGTCACCAATGGCGCGGTGCAACAGCATAGCCACTACAGATGAATCAACACCACCCGATAAACCTAAGATAACTTCATCGTCACCGATTTGTTTCTTTAAACGCTCAATGGCATCTTCGATAATTGAAGATGGTTTCCAGTTTGCATCACAACCACAAATGTCGAGGGCGAAATGCTCAAGCATACGCTTACCTTGACGAGTGTGAGTCACTTCAGGGTGGAATTGTACGCCGTAAAACTTCTTGTCTTCATTTGCCATAGCAGCAAAAGGACAGGTTTCAGTCTTAGCTACGGTCACAAAACCTTCAGGAATTTCTGAAACTTTGTCACCGTGGCTCATCCATACGTCAAGTAAAGGTTTGCCTTCAGGGCTAATCGCATCTTCAATGCTTTTGAATAATGCTGATTCAGTTTGCACTTCAACTTGTGCGTAACCAAACTCACCTTCACCCACACCTTGGATAACTTTACCACCAAGTTGCTCTGACATGGTTTGCATGCCATAACAAATGCCTAATACAGGCACGCCTGCATTAAATACATACTCAGAAGCACGCGGCGAGTTTTCAGCCGTCACACTTTCAGGGCCACCGGCTAAGATGATGCCATTGGGAGCAAATTCTTTAATTTGCTCTTCAGATACATCCCAAGCCCAAAGCTCACAATAAACACCGATTTCACGAATACGGCGGGCGATTAACTGCGTGTATTGCGATCCAAAATCTAGGATCAGGATTTTATGCTCATGAATGTTGCTCATGGGATACCTTATATCTGGGTTTACTTTTAAAAAAAGTATTCATTGTAGGTGTACGTCAATCTTTGCAAGCTTTCAGTTATCTATAGATATTTTATAAAACAATAGATACTGACTAAAACAAAGATTGAAAAAAGGCGGCATAACTATATGCCGCCTTGAATCATTAAGAACCGCTACGATAGTTCGGCGCTTCTTTGCTGATCGTCACATCATGGACATGAGATTCACCCATACCCGCTGAGGTAATTTTAACGAACTCAGCTTTTTCATTTAATTCTTTAATGGTTGCACAACCAGTAAGACCCATACATGAACGTAAACCGCCCATGTGCTGGTGAATGATTTCTTTCAACTTACCTTTGTAAGCCACGCGACCTTCAATACCTTCTGGTACTAATTTGTCAGCAGCGTTATCGCTTTGGAAGTAACGGTCAGAAGAACCTTGGGTTTGGGTCATTGCGCCTAACGACCCCATACCACGGTATGACTTGTATGCTCGGCCGTTATAAAGCTCAGTTTCGCCAGGTGCTTCTTCAGTACCAGCAAACATAGAGCCAGCCATGATGCATGATGCGCCCGCAGCTAATGCTTTAGCTAAATCGCCCGAAAAGCGAATGCCGCCATCTGCAATGACAGGTATATCAAGATGTTTAATGGCTTCAGCAGCATCAGATACTGCAGTAATTTGCGGTACACCCACACCAGTAACGATACGAGTTGTACAAATTGAACCAGGGCCGATACCCACTTTAACCGCATCAACACCCGCTTCAACTAAGGCTAATGCGCCTTCAGCGGTTGCCACGTTGCCGCCAACAATTTGTAAATCTGGGAATGCAGCACGTGTATCACGGATGCGTTGTAGAACGCCTTCAGAATGACCATGTGAAGAGTCAATCAATAGCACATCAACACCCGCTTTCACCAATGCTTCAACACGTTCTTCGTTGCCTGCACCAGCACCTACAGCAGCACCTACACGTAAGCGACCTAACTCGTCTTTACATGCATTTGGTTTACGTTCTGCTTTTTGGAAATCTTTAACTGTAATTAAGCCTTTTAGCTTGAAGTTGTCATCAACTACTAATACTTTTTCAACTCGATGTGAATGCATTAAAGTTTGAACTTCATCTAATTTAGTCCCTTCAAGCACAGTAACTAGACGATCTTTCGGCGTCATCACTTGCTCAACGGTACGGCTCCAATCAGTAATAAAACGAACATCACGACCAGTGATAATACCCACAAGCTCATTCGCATCGTTAATCACTGGGTAACCAGCAAAGCCATTACGTTCAGTTAACTGTTTAAGCTCAGCAAGCGTAGTGCTTGGCGTCACTGTTACAGGCTGCTGTACAATACCGGCTTCGTAAATCTTAACTTTACGAACTTCTTCAGCTTGTTGTTCAATCGTCATGTTTTTATGAATAAAACCTAGACCACCTTCTTGCGCCATTGCGATCGCTAAGCGAGCTTCAGTGACGGTATCCATAGCTGCAGATACAATAGGGGTGTTTAATTCAATTTTTTTAGTCAGACGAGTTTTTAGAACAGCGGTATTTGGGAGGACGGTTGAGTGAGCAGGCACTAGTAGTACATCATCAAATGTTAGTGCGTCATTTCTTAATCTTAACATGCAACATCTCCCAGAAAGTGTAGGGTTTAGAAAGGGTAAATATTGCGGCGGGATTATACCTTGCATAATTAGGTTGGTAAATGGAAAATAGTGAAAAAATACTCTTGGTCGGTTGAATTTGATGAAAAGCTCGAAAAATAATGTTTACACCGTTTCCCGATTAAACGGTGAAGTCCGCCAGCTGCTTGAAGGTGAGCTAGGTAAGGTGTGGCTTGAGGCCGAAATCTCGAACTTTGTTTCCCCAAATTCAGGTCATTGGTATATGACCCTAAAAGATAGTCGTTCGCAAATTCGCTGTGCGATGTTCAAAGGTCGTAATCAAACCGTTCCATTTAAACCCGTTAATGGCCAACAAGTATTAGTTAAAGGCTCCATCAGTGTTTACGAGCCTCGTGGCGACTACCAACTCCTTTTAGAGTCAATGCTTCCTGCTGGTGATGGACTTCTTGCACAGCAATATGAAGCACTTAAACTCAAATTAGCGGCCGAAGGCCTGTTTGCAACAGAAACCAAGCGCCCATTGCCACAAAATATTCAACGAATTGGTGTGATTACCTCTGCCACTGGCGCTGCTGTAAGAGATGTTGTTAAAGTTTTATCGACTCGTGATCCTTCTATTGAAGTGGTTGTTTATCCCACACAAGTACAAGGTACTACTGCAGCTAAACAAATTATCAAGGCGATTGCTGCCGCCAATAAGCGCTTAGAAGTCGACGTACTGCTCCTTACCCGTGGTGGTGGCTCACTCGAAGATCTATGGTGTTTTAACGATGAAGACCTTGCCCACGCCATTTATAACAGTGCCCTGCCCGTTGTCAGCGCTGTAGGTCATGAAATTGATACCACAATCAGTGATTATGTGGCTGATGTGCGCGCTCCAACGCCTTCAGCAGGTGCGGAGTTATTATCGGATGATAAAGGCAATAAAACGCAAAAGCTCAATCTCACCTTTTCAAGACTTCGCCAAGCAATGCGTCATTACTTATTACACCAAAGCACGCTACTGACTGAGTTAAGCCACCAGCTGCAACGTGAAGATCCTAAAAGGCAACTACAACAACTTGAGCAACGCTTTGATGAAATGCAGCTAAAACTTGAGTCGGCCATGCAATACAAGTTATCCAACGCAGCGTTAAAACAGCAACGCTTAAAAGGCCAACTTCAGCAGCAATCCCCAGCTCATAAGCTAACGTTAGAACAAAATAAAGTCGGTTTTTTAACTAGTCGCCTAAAAGAGGCGATGAAAGCACGGTTAGCCAATGCAAATCAGCAAGTCAGTTACAGTGCCCATCAGTTAGAAACGGTTAGTCCGTTGGCAACGTTAAGTCGTGGCTATAGTATTACCCGTGATGGTGAAGGCAAAATTTTGAATAACGCCAAGCAAGTTAATGCTGGCGATACGCTGACAACCACCTTGAATCAAGGTGAGATTAAGTCAGTTGTTCAGTAGAGCAATAAATCTGTAGTTCAATAGAGAATCAGTTCAATTCCGAGTTAAAACAAAAATAATCCCGCTAATGGCGGGATTATTTATATCTTAGGCTCGCCTAAAAAATTTAATGTTTAATTCATGCCTTAAGGCGATAAAGCCTCACTATCAGTAGCATCAATAAAGCCATTAATGACACACTACCGCCACTGACAATCACTTCTGACTCGATTACTTCAACATATTCTTGTTCGTACACTTCATCTCTGTCACTACTTTCCAATGGCAAGGCATATAAACCATCTGACTCATCTGCGCTTAGTGTCGCCACAATGTCTTCATAATCTAGCTCATATAAATCAATCAACACATCGTAATAATCGGTTTTATAGCCTTGAGCTAACGTCGTTAATACTTCGTAATCATCGTCTGTAGCATCACCATAAATAGTAAATACTTCAGTAGAGTAATAGTGCTCCCATGGCCCACCATTGCGGCTTAAATATAGCTCTGCATAAACATTGGCAGGCTCGCCCTGAGTAAAGCCATAAACATCAGCATCAAAGGTCACGCTAAAGGTTTGGTAAAAGCCATCTTCATCAAAATCATCGAATAAACGGCTGTAAGCTTGGTATATCTCAAAGTCACGATAACCAGCAATAGATTGCTGCTGAGTTTGCACTTGCTGAAATTGAATAGCATTTTTACTTTTTTCAGTAGCAGTCTGACTGTTAACCTTTAGCTGCTCCTTTTGATTGATGCTCTGAAACGCATTCACAGACAGTATGCCACTTTGCCTTTGCAAGGTTATTTGCTCACGGCTTAACTTCTTCTCAGTTAAGTTCGGTAAGCGCTGTTTCTCATCAGCAATTAATTGCTTCATTAGCTCACGCTGTGATTCAGTTAGCTTACCTGCTTTTTGAGTGACGACTTGTGTTTCAGAAGGAGCTACTTGCCTGCCTTGGCTCACGACAATATTGTCCAGATGCGATTCAGCTTTAACGCCTGTAGAAATAAGTAAAATGAAAAGTAAGCTCAAGCTAATTATGTTTAATGTCATACGTTGAGTTAGGGTATTTAATAAGTTCATTGGTTAATCCCTCTTATTTCAGTGCTTGCTAATTTTTTCGATTAATAAAAAACCGATGAAAGTCGCTGCACAACATCAATGTTTTGTCTGTGATTTAAGGGCTATTTAAAAACAATGAAAATGAATACAAGATGAACATTGATAGCCAAAGCGACATAAGTGAATGAGTGAATGAGTGAGTGAGTGAGTGAGTTTCAATGACCTGTATAGACGGCATATTAATTTAGGATTCTTAATACAAAAAAGGAGCTTGAAGCTCCTTTTAATAAACAATGACACAAGTAAAGTTTTACTCTTTAAGCATACGCTTCAAGGTACTGTCTTTATCAATAATATGATGCTTTAGCGCACCTGCCACATGTAAAAATACCGATGCGATAATGGCATAACCCGCCCAATGATGAACACTATGAAAAAATGAAGCGACTTGCGGATAATGTGCCAGCGCTTTTTGTGGGTTGGCAGGGTCAACATTACGTGCCACAACCTCAAGGCCAAATACTTCAACACCGTTGCCACCTAGCGACGACATGAGAAAACCTGATAAAGGTAATAGTAAGGTGCCAACAATTAACAACCAATGTACTAGCTTACTCAAGATGTGTTCTAGTTTTGTATAGTTACCTGCCGCTTGAGGCCAACCATTTTTGATACGCCAAAATACGCGTAATAGCACCACAAAAAAAATGATAAAGCCAAATGATTTATGCCATGAGTAAAGGCTATAGGTTTTGGTTTCTACCATAAATACGCCAATGGCAAGCAAGGAAATCATACCTACAGCAACAATCCAGTGTAGTGTTCGGGTTATTGGGCTTAACGTGGTCGAGGTGTCGAGTTGCATATCGTTTTCTCCATGTAAACTCATTCAAAAGCATTTCATATTCCTACACTTTCGAAACAACAGAATAATTACCCTTTTAATTTAAAGGGTATATTCAGCTATCACAATGACGTTGACATAACTTTGCACTGCAAATTTTTCCAAATACTTTCAACCTCGCCCCGTATTAAAGGCATTCATCTTCTATTCATTTAAGCAGCGCCATAATTTCAATCTTCATATGAACAAATGATTCAGCCAAGCAGATGTTTCTATATTGAAAGGGATCTTTTACACTGAGAACTGATTTTAAAGATATTTATTGATGTGGACGCCGCAAATGAGCAAATTAATCAAAAAATTAGCCAATACCTTGTTATCACTCATGTTGTTTTCCATGACAACAGGGGCAATACAAGCCGCGCCAATATTAATGGTTAGTCATAGCAGCGCTATTTCAATGTCTTCTTTTGCCAATGCTAACCAACCAGGGGTTAATAACACATCAAAAGGTGGTTCTGGCAAATCGCAATCTTTAGCCATAAAAAGTTCTTCACAAGCTGCTCAGCTCGCCAAAAGACAATATTCAGCAAAAGTACTATCGGTCCAATCTACAAAAGTCGGTGGTTCCCCTGGTTATCGAGTCAAATTGCTCTCCAATCAAGGGGCGGTATTTTATGCCACCGTTAATGCGCGAACAGGGTCAGTTTCAAGGAATTAATCATGAGAATATTGCTAGTTGAAGATGATTTAGGCTTACAACGTAATTTAAGTGAGCACTTACAGGCAGCCAATTACAGTGTCGATATTTCATCAGATGGTGAGGATGGTTTATTTCAGGCCACTGAGTATCAATATGACGCCGCAATTATCGATGTAGGTCTGCCTAAAATTGATGGCCTTAGCTTGATTACTCAACTGCGTAACAAGCAAATTGATTATCCTATTTTGATATTAACGGCCAGAGATGGCTGGCAAGATAAAGTACTGGGATTAGATTCAGGCGCTGATGATTACCTGACTAAACCTTTTCAACCAGAAGAACTTATAGCCCGGTTAAATGCACTGATCCGCCGTTCTGCTGGTCAAGCAAGTCCAACAGTAACAAACGGCCCTTTTAGTTTGAACACTCGCACACTTGAGTTAATGCACCTGCAAAATCCAATTATTCTCAGTAGCTCTGAATTTAAATTGTTTGAATACTTCATGCTCCACCAAGGAGAAGTGATTTCTAAGCCAACCTTGATTGAACATATTTATGATCAGGACTTTGACTTAGATTCTAATGTCATTGAAGTGTTTATCAGACGCTTACGAAAAAAGCTCGACCCAGAAGGTGACTATAAGTTAATTGAGACTCTACGCGGTCAAGGGTATCGTTTGCGTCAGTTGAGTTCGAGCTAGTAGCCATGAATAGAGTTAGCGCCATTAATCGTTTAACCCAAGGGCTTAGCAGACTCAAAAGCCAATGGTTAAACAAGCCAATACTGACAAGGGTATTTGGTGGCGTAAACTCATTAACGTTTCGTTTAATGCTCAGTGGTCTATTGCTGATATTGGTGTTACTGCCTCTTATCGGTGTCACCGTAAATAGCGCCTTTCAGCATCAAATTACCCAATCGATAAACAATCAATTACGCGCTTATGTTTATTCAGTACTTGCGGTCACTGAAGTCAAAGACGATAAAGTCGTCATGCCCAATTACTTGTTAGAAAACCAGTTCAATGTCATCGGCTCTGGCCTATATGCACTTATCACGTCAAATAATGAACTGGTATGGCATTCTGAATCATTCTTTGGCTTAGATCTGCCTGCAACAAGTTCTACAAACTTAGCACTGCCAACTCCTGTTATGGGACAAGGTTCGTTAACTCAGGTTCGATTTGACGATTTAGCCGGAAATGGCGACAACAACCATGTGGTATATAGCTTTAGTGTAAGTTTTGAAACCAATGAAAAACCATTAGCCATCACAGTGCATATTGTTAAAGATGATGCTGATTATCAAAAGCAAATTAGTGAATTTAATACCACCCTGTGGACATGGCTCATAGTGTTAATGATAGTGTTAGCACTCGTTCAAGGAGTGTGGTTATTTTGGACATTAAAACCATTAAATCAATTTACTAAAGAGCTTGCACTGGTGGATAAAGGCCAGCAAACACGCCTTAATCAAGATTATCCTAACGAGTTAAATGCAGTCGCTAAACAGCTAAACGTATTGCTAAATACTGAGCAACAACAAAGGCAACGTTATCGTAATGCCTTAGCTGATTTGGCTCACAGTTTAAAAACCCCGTTAGCTGTTCTGCAAAGCCAAACAGAGTTAAGTGAAGAGTCTAAAGAGCAAGCGACAAATATTAACAACATCATTAGCTATCAACTGAACAAGGCTAAATCTAGTGCTAACCAAGCATGGCATTTAGGCATCAGTATTGATGATGTTGCCAGTAAACTGATTCGAACCTTAGCCAAAATTTATCAAGACTCTCACGTTGATATCGATTACCAAGCTGCGCCTAAGTTAATGTTTAAAGGCGAAGAAGCAGACTTACATGAGATGTTAGGTAATTTGCTGGATAACGCCTGTAAAGCCGCTAAGTCCCAAGTTTGTTTATCTGTTGTGCAAACTGACTCTGTACTGAGCTTTATCATTGAAGATGATGGCCAAGGGCTCACAGAGCAACAACGCCAGAATATATTTGAACGAGGCATGCGAGCAGATACTTACCATCAAGGGCATGGTATTGGCTTGGCTATCGTTCAGGATTTAGTAAAAACCTACCAAGGCGAGTTAGTTGTGTCTCAGTCCGAAAGTTATGGCGGCGCTAAGTTCACATTAACGTTTGCCAGCTAGTTTATTATGTAAGCCAGCCTTCAATATTAGGGCCTGTTGATCTTTCAAGGTTATTTTTGCAGCGAATTGTTGGCCATTTATACAAGGCAGAGACTTTGTGGTGTAGTTATTCTACATAAAAAGTCGATAATGCAGTAAAAATGGCCAACAAACGCTGCCCAAAGGGTTCGACTAAAAGTGTTTTACTCTTTGTTGGATGCATCTTTTTAAAAAGAAGTGCTTAGATGACTAGGCATCAATTCATCCGCCTCAATTAAAACGCTTTTACTTCGAACAAAACTTAACCAGCAAAGTTCAACAGGCCCTAGTATTTATCTAAAATAACTATCCTTACGCTATTCGCTTTCATCCTACGTTCATTTTCACTTGGTTATGCTATCTCTAACATTCGTAAAGTACCGCAACTTGGTACCTGGAGATAACATGACATTATTATCTATCCCCAATAAATTAATTAAAGCTGGATTGTTCTGCTTATGTTTATTGTCGCCGACAGCAACGCTGGCTGTTGATAGCAATAATGCGTCAGAGTATGAACAAACTCAGCAATCTGAGGCGGAGCTGGCACAAATGCTAGCACCTATTGCACTGTATCCAGATAGTTTGCTTACCCATATTTTAATTGCGTCGACTTATCCACTTGAAGTTGTGCAAGCCCATCGCTGGGTAAAAGAAAATGCCAGTTTAGATAGCGAGCAAAAAATGCAGCAAGCTGAGCTGCAGTCATGGGACCCCAGTGTCACCGCGCTCACAGCCTTCCCTACTGTGCTTGAGAAATTAAATGAAGATTTAGACTGGACTCAGACCTTAGGCGAAGCCTTTTTACAAGATGAAGCCGTGGTGCTTGCTGGCATCCAAACCCTAAGACAACAAGCCGATGAGGCTGATAGCTTTAGCGATATGGATAATATGACTGTCACTCGGGTTGAGAAACAGATCATTATTGAACCTGCAAAGCCAGAAGTAATTTATGTTCCAGTTTACGATACGAGAGTCGTGTATGGCCATTGGCGCTGGAATGCATATCCACCTGTTTACTGGCGCTATCCAGCTTATGCGCATCATCGACCACACCATCGCCCTATCTATTGGGGGCCGAGTGTCTATATTAACTTCAACTACTTTTTCGGCGCTGTGCATTGGTCACATCACCGTGTAGTGGTGGTCAATCATCGCAACACGCGTTATTACCGTAAACCGCACAAAATAGCTTATAGCAATGGTTCACAGCGCTGGAAACATAAACCAGCCCACCGTCGTGGTGTAGCTTATAAAGCGCCGAGAGTAAGCCATAAGTATGATCGTGCTCGTTATAATAAAAGCCACAAACTGGCTCATACTCAAAAACCTGCTCATAAAGGTAAGTCTGCTCAGCTGCATAACTCTAAGCCAAGCCATATAGCAAAGCAGCAACGGGTGAATAAAGCATTAAAAAATAATCATAATGCTAAGCCAAACTATAGCGCAAAGCCCAGCACTAGAGCGAATACTAGACCGAGCACCAAACCCAGTACTAAGCCAAGTACTAGACCAAGTAATACCAATAAAATGCATAATGGCCAGCATGATAAAGCCTTGAGAACGGCAAATAAATCACAGCCGAGCAACAGGCAGGTTACTAATCGACAAGCGACCAGCAGACCGACTGTTAATAAACAGCAAAGTAGCAAGCGCTACAGCCAAACCGCGCGAGTGAGTAACAACCGTAGCGCCAAACCGCAGCAAAGAGCGAGTAATGTATCTCACAACAATCGTGGTGGCAGTCACTCAAGCAGTGATCACTCGTCTAAGCAGCGAGTGAAATAAGCAAAAAGCCTGAATCACATTCACTGTGACTCAGGCTTTTTTCTATCCCAAGATTAGGGCGTGTTGATCTTTCAAGGTTGTTTTTGCAGCGAATTGTTGGCCATTTATACAAGGCAGAGACTTTGTGGTGTAGTTATTCTACATAAAAAGTCGATAACGCAGTAAAAATCGCCAACAAACGCTGCCCAAAGGGTTCGACTAAAAGTGTTTTACTCTTTGTTGGATGAATTTCGCTTAGATGACTAGGCATCAATCCATCCGCCTCAATTAAAACACTTTTATCTCGAACAAAATTTAACCAGTAAAGATCAACACGCCCTAACTAAGTTAGTTTAATTGGGTAGCACAGTCTTGACCTTTAGTCCTTGAGGCGTGGCTTGATGAAAACTCATATCACCTTGATGCAACATAATAATGAGCTGACAAATGGATAACCCCAGCCCTGCACCTTGGGATACATTTTCATCAACCCGATAAAAACGGTTCTTGGCTAAATCAATTTCGCTTACAGACATGCCTATGCCTTGATCAATCACATTAATAACGCATTGGTTAGCCTCTTGTTCAGCGCAAATGCTAATTACCGATTCTTTAGGGCTGTATTTACAGGCATTTTCAATAATATTTTTTAATACTAATTCAAGATAAAAGCTATCAGCTTTAACGGTAAGTCCCTTCGGGATATCAAGCTGCCACTGATAATCGGCCACAATATGCACTAACTGATTAATCACATTATCAATTAGGCTTTGTAAATCGCATTCAGTTTTATTAATCGCTTCAATGGCATCAACCCTTGATAGCAATAACAACTGCTCAACAGTATGACTCATGCGCCTAATGCCTTGCCCCATGGCTTGAGTATAAGGCATTGCTTGTTGCTTTAAGCTTTCATCGTTTGATGAGTTAATCACGTTTTCTAGACCATCACCATGAAGTTTAATGATGGCTAAGGGAGTTTTTAACTCATGGGCGGCATCAGCACTAAAGCGGCGTTCGCGGATCATCATATCGTCAATACGGGCTAAATAACGGTTAAGTGCCTGCTGAATTGAAATAAGTTCAGATGGCAAACGGATATTAATGGGCGCTAAATCTTCGGCGCTACGATAAGCTAAGTGACGTTCAAGTAGTTTGATGGGCTTAAATAAGTAGTAAGTCACCAAAAGCATAATCAGCAACATTATAGGCGCAATAATTAAAGGTGAGCGCCAGCTATTGGCGTTAATTTTATCCACCAACTCTTGGCGCACATCATCACGCTGAGCAGTCACAATCCACACCTGTTGTGCAGTTGAAAACAAACTGTAAACATGCCAAGTGTGCTCACCGACTGCCTGATAGGCATAGCCGTGGTTAAAATCCGTGAGCGGTTTTACACCAGTATTATCTGAGTATGCAAGTAACTCACCTGCTGCGGTAAACAATTGAAATGACAGCTTTCGCTCGTAAGAGAGGGTTTCTACCCTAGACTGCTCGGCAAAGGTTTCTATTTCAGACTCTGACACATGAAAGCGAATAGGCTGCTCAATCAAGCTTGCCACTTTGGCGGCAGTGAGCCTTTTGACATAAAATAAATCCAACACTTTGGCGGTTTGTACCATTTCAGCATCAAATAGCTCTTCGATCTCGTACATGGCATCGCGGCTACTCAGCGCACTGGCAACCGATACGGTGAGTAAGATCCCGACTAACATCAATAAACTAAGGGAGAAACGTAACGAAAACATAATATCCTTTTATGATCTGCTGACCATTAATGCTTATTGAATTTCAGCTAAAATATAGCCAATGCCTCTAACGGTTTTAATCAGTTCTGAGGCCATTTTTTTACGCAAATGATGAATATGCACTTCAATGGAATTACTGCCTACTTCATCCCAACCATAGGTTAATTGCTCAAGCTGACTGCGGGTTAGCACTCGCCCTGCTGATTGGGCAAACTCCAATAACAGTTGATATTCCCGCCGTGGCAGATTGATTAATTGCTCTCGAAAATGGACTTCGCAGCGAGTAAAATCGATGGTCAAGGCGCCGAAACTAAATTGATTGTTATCTAAGCCGTGTTGGCGGCGAACAATCGCTCGCAGTCTGGCGACTAGTTCCCGTACATCAAACGGTTTACTGAGATAATCATCTGCGCCAATGTCTAAACAGTTTAAGCGAGTATCAAAATCCGTATTGGCGGTAAGCACAATAATCGGCAAAGATACTCCCGCTTTACGCCAGTGCTTTAATAAATCTTCGCCATTGCCATCAGGCAAACCTAAATCAAGAATAATGGCGCTAAAATCTTCATTATCCAACGCGGCTAACGCTTGGTTATAAGAACATAAGTGATCCACTTGGATCCCTTCTTTAGCCAAACTCAATACCACGCCTTGTGCTAATAACTGATTGTCTTCGACTAACAATACCCGCATCGGTTATTCCCTTATTGCTCTTATATATTGAATTTATAATAACTAAAGCGCGATTTAATCATATCTAAACACTTTAAAGTCAACACCTTGCTCACTCAAAAAGGCTTCAGCAGCAGCGCCTTTTAACATTGCCATGGTCGATAGCATTCCCGCGGTTACGCTATTTGGCCCTAATACCGTCACAGAAAGCGGCGCTTGCTCCACCGGATATCCGGTTCGAGGATTAATAATATGGCCATAGCGTTTACTATCCACTTCAATGTAGCGCCGAGTGGTGCCGCTAGTGGCTAATGCGCCTTGGCGTATGGTTAACAGCGCCGCGGCATTATCCAATTGCTGCGGGTTTTCAATCCCCACTTGCCAGCCATCAGGGTTAAGGATGGGACAGGCGATATCGCCGCCAAAATTCACTAGCACAGAGATCTTAGGCCAACGCTTGCTGAGTAATTGCGCCGTACTATCCACCGCATACTCTTTGCCTATGCCACCAAAATCTAAACTCATTGCTGCAGCCATAGTCAATTGGCTGTCAGTAAAATCAATGGCGCTAAAATCCACTAGCTTTAATGCCGATTTAATCGCACTAGCTGCTGGCACTTGATGGCTACCATCAAAGCGCCACAACTTCATTAGAGGACCTGCACTGATATCAAAAGCGCCGTCACTTAATTGATAACATTGCTGGGCAAATTGCAGTAAATGTGCGGTTTCAGCATCAATGTTAACCGCCTGCCCTTGGGCATTATTGAGTTGCCAAACAATATTACCTTGTAAAAAACGGCTATATTTACGCTCTATTCTGCCGGCTTCAGCTACCGCGATATTTAACATCTGCTGGGCAATGCGCTCATCATCAAGTCGCATTAACATTTCACATGGACTTGCCATGGCGCTAAATGAACCTAAAAAGCCCCAAGGGCGACGTATAAGCGTCGCGACCTGTGGGGCCTTAGATGTAGCGGCTTGTGATGTAACAGCGGCTTTATTTAACAATTTCAATAACTCTGATGTTTTGCGTTTATTTATATTAAGACTATTTATTTAAAACGAATAGCTTATTTGAGCTACGATTGCTTTCACCGATGGAAATAAATCCTGATTATTTAACTCACCAGGGATATCTGTGCCGTTGTTTTCAGGGTTTTGCTGATAATACTCAATACGATAGCTCAGCTCATGGCCGCCAGATAAGCGATGGCCAAACTTAAGCCCTACGGTATAAGCTGACATGTCACCAATGCGATAATCAGCACTGGCATACTCAGGTAATGCGACTTCTGTGCGCAAAAATGGCTGATAAAAATCAGCAGCTTGCTGCTGGTAATAACGCAAATGAAGCTGGCCATATAAGCTTGGGGTAAAGTAATAGCGATAATGGGTTTCTAAAGTGTGCGCTTGAATATCCCAGTCATCAGTATTGTAGCGATAAGAAAAATCAATCACCCCTGAGTCCAATGCGCCTTTCGCTAACAAGAAAACACTGTGCTTAGTGCGCGAGTCTGGGCGGTTTTCGTAGCGATAACCATGGGACTCACCATTACCATCGACCATACTGAGAATTTTATAGGGATCGGTCATATAACCCGACACACTTGAAAAGCCATAGTTAGCTTGCATTAACCAATTGCGATTCAAAATTTGGGTCACACCTAGCATGACATCAGCGGTTTGCTTGGTGTCATCACCGTCTAATCGAGTGGCGTCAAATGCGGCTTGAAAAGCATCATCGCCATCATAATCACCGCGAAATACCATTTCTGATAATGCCACAGGACGACCGCCCACAGGATCAACAGTATCATTAGTATAGGCACCCGATAAGGCAAGGGTGGTGTTGTTTTTGTTAAAACTGCGCTCCACACCCGCATTTAAGCCTAATGATAAATAATCGTATTCTTTAGAGCCATAAACACCCAAGTTAACCGTCCAGTCAGGATTTAAAATCTCCTGCCAATTGGCACTTAACTGCACTCGAGTATCTTGGAACGTATCGTCAAGGGGTGTTTCACCTGGGTCGACCGTATACTCTCCCTTACCTGAAGGTCGTGTAAAGGTTTGGCTGATGGATTGTGCTACAGCGCCAGAGGCTGAAGCGCCAGTTAAGCTGTCGACAACAATTTTCATATCGAGCAGCGAATCTTCACCAAAGGCTTTTTGCACATTACCAATAGCTTCAACGGCTTGTACACGGTCTTGCTCACCGTAATACATAATGGCGGCATCGACCTTCCAATCATCGTTTGCCGGTACAGGCTCTTGTGCGCTGGCTTGTTGTGACAACAAACTGCAGCTAGCCATAGCCAATGCACTAGCGATGCTTTGTTTCGAAGTTAGTTGCATCCACAACCTCCTCCAGCTAATGAACGTCCGCCACTGGTGCCTTCTTTACTGAAGTAAATATGGTCATCTAATGCTAAATCTAACTTTTCGTTATTAAGTGCCATATCGGCGCGGGCAAATTGATCCTTTTCCCACGGCTCTACCCCTAAACTCGAACAGCCCGCTAAACTACTGATAATCGACAAGGCAAATAACAGCTTAATATATTGCTTAAAACTCGATATTTTCATCGTTTTACTCCTTTAACAACAGTTGAATTTCTTGCTCGTAAGCAGGCTTGTTCTTGTCAAAAAAACCAACATGACGCTGAACTAATTCGCCTTGGCGGTTAAATAAATAGCTACTTGGCATACCGGGTAAATCAAACTCCCTTGCCACATCCCCAACTGGATTAAAGCGTAAATTGAAATTAGCGGGGATTTTAGTGAGAAACTCATGGGCTAACTCAGTATCAACATCAAGATTGATAGCAACCACTTCAAAACCTTGCTGTTGATACTTGGCCTGCATCAGGTTCATCCAAGGAAAAGACTTACGACATGGACCGCACCACGAGGCCCAAAAATCCACATACACCACTTTGCCAGCAAACTCTTTCAAGCTAGTTTCGGTGCCCTCTTTGGTGAGTACAGTATGATCAAGTGAAGGCCCAGCAAATAATGAGCCGCTAAAGGCCAATGTGAGTAACAAACTCGCTAGTAATGATCGCTTCATGGAGACTCGCTTTGTTAGTTTTAATTTTTGAGGTGTCATGAATGACTGACTTGTAAATGATTCAATATCATCCAAGTTAAATCTTCAATCTTAAGGTTTTATTAAGCATTGTGACGAATAAGTTTAATAGAGTGTTAAGTGCGCGAGTTAAATAGGTAACGATTAACCCGTTAACAAGGTCTGACGAGTATGGGATAGCGAATAAGAGTTGGTTAATGAAGAATGATAAGCACCGTGCTAGCACTAACGCCATGACGCAGTCTTGAAGCAATAAAAACAACCGCTGATACTGTGTGATACTGTGTTCAATAGGCTTAGTTCAACACAAGTGGTGAATGTGTTTACCCGCTGATAATTCTCGAGACTAAGCCTTTATCGTGGGTAAATTCGGCCAATATTATTCCGGCCAAATGCAAACTGATAAACGGAATAAAATACCACAAGGCAAGTTTATGCACGGTTTCAGATTGGTGTTCAATTGAATCAGGCCCAAATTCAATCAACAAGCCTGTGGTGACAGATAGCGCAATACCCAGATAAAATAACCAATACACCCATGCTTGAAATTTTTCACGGCCGCTAGCCTGTTTACTGAATGCGCTAGGGTATTGTAAGCCGCATTTTGCCATGTAAATAAACCGCAGCGAAACAAAAACAGCCACCGCATAGCCAAAATAAAGATGCCACTTAAACATCACATTACGAATGCTTTTAGCAATAATGACGGCTTGTTTGTCACTGATGAGTAAGTCAAGCTGCAATAATCCTTGCTGGATCATCTCGGCCATATGATTTTTCTCCATCCAGCCTAAACGCAGTAAGATGGTTAACAGCATCACCAACATTGACAGCGCAAGCCCCCAATGCAAAAGACGATGGATAGCAGGAAAGTGACTGTGAGTACTCATAAAAACCTCTTAGCTTAAAGTAAATATTCACTATAAGAGCTGAAACTTAACATTCGCTTATGCTAGTTCATTGCGGGTTTCACCTTACCAAGCCAATAACACTCAATAACTGTCAATAACTGTCAATAACTGTCAATAACTGTCAATAACCTCAGTTCAAATACCTCAGTTCAAACACAAGTAAGTCAGAGACATAAAAAAACCTGAATCACTTTTTAGTCATTCAGGTTTTGGGTAACTCACAGAAAATAAATTATTTTTTGCGACTATTGATATGGCTCATCGCGCGCTTACGACGACGCTCTTGGCTAATCGTCAACTTCTCCGTTTTACCTTGGAATGGGTTAGCCCCTTCTTGGAAACGGATTTGAATTGGCGTACCAATCACTTTTAATGAACGACGGAAATAGTTCATCATGTAACGCTTGTATGAGTCAGGTAATTTACTCACCTGGTTACCATGAACAACAACGATTGGCGGGTTATAACCACCAGCGTGAGCATACTTAAGCTTAACGCGGCGACCATGCACCAAAGGAGGCTGATGGTCGTCTTGAGACATTTGCATGATACGGGTCAACATAGAAGTACTCACTCGGCGAGTCGCACTGTCGTAAGCTTCTTCAATTGATTCGTATAAATGACCTACACCAGTACCGTGAAGCGCTGAAATAAAGTGAATACGTGCAAAGTCGATAAAGCCTAAACGGCGATCAAGCTCGCTTTTAACGCTTTCTTTAAATGACTGGTCTAAACCATCCCACTTGTTCACTGCTATCACGATTGCGCGACCGGCGTTCAAAGCAAAGCCTAATAAACCTAAGTCTTGCTCAGAAATACCGTCTTGTGCATCAATAACCAGTAACACCACGTTAGCATCTTCAACCGCTTTCAAAGTCTTAATAACCGAGAACTTCTCGATGGTTTCATGCACTTTGCTGCGACGACGAACACCGGCAGTATCAATCAATACATACTCACGGTCTTCACGTGTCATTGGAATGTAGATACTGTCACGAGTGGTACCAGGTGCATCGTAAACCACCACACGTTCTTCACCTAAAATACGGTTAGTCAGTGTTGATTTACCTACGTTTGGTTTACCGATAATAGCCAATTTAATTGGCAAGTTTTGCAGGCGCTCTTGCTCTGCTTCCGCTTCTTCTTCGGTGTATTCGCGAACTTCTTCACCTTCTTCATCAGAATCTTGGCGAGTAATTCCCATCGCTTCGGCATAAGGTGCTAGTGAGTACTCTATCATGTTGGTCACACCGCGGCCTTGCGCAGCTGCCATTTGATATACTTCACCTAAACCCAATGACCAGAATTCAGCACAAGCCGAATCAGCGTCAATACCATCAACTTTGTTGGCAACAACAAAGGTTGTCTTATCACGGCTACGTAAATGCTCTGAAATCGCTAAATCAGCAGATGTTAAGCCAGCGCGCGCATCAGTTAAAAATAATACGACATCAGCTTCTTCAATCGCAGCAAGCGACTGTTCAGCCATTTTTGTTTCGATCCCTTCTTCAGTGCCGTCGATACCACCAGTATCAACCACAATAAATTCGTAACCAGATAAAAACGCACGACCATATTTACGGTCACGGGTTAAACCAGGAAAATCGGCGACAAGCGCATCTCTTGTGCGAGTAAGACGGTTAAATAAAGTTGACTTACCAACATTAGGTCGCCCCACAAGGGCCACTACAGGGATCATGATTTTGCCTCTAAAAACTTTTAAATAAAAAGCCCCCGGAACACACTTCCAGGGGCTCTAATAAGGTTTACTGGTTAATTTATGGCAGGATTACAGTAGATAGCTTCCCGCTACGACCTTGCACATAAATTTTGTCTCCAGCCACAACCGGCTGCGAGAATAAACCATCACTATCAACCTCAACTCGACCAGCGACTTCGCCAGTGTTGCGATCGATAAAGTGCAGATAACCTTCAAAGTCACCTACAACAATATAAGAACCAATAACGACAGGAGACGTTAAGCTACGGTTAGTTAACGTAGTATTACTCCAGAGTTCCAAACCATTGCGTCTATCTACTGAGTAGATACGGCTATGGTCATCAACGACATAAAGTCCAACTCCTGCTGCGGCTAATTCATTGAAGCTTGAATACTTACGAGTCCAAACAACTCGACCAGTTCTTAGCTCCATTGACACCAAGTTACCATTGTAACTTACCGCGTATAAATTATCGCCCAAAATTAACGGTTTCATGTCTACATCGGCCATACGAGTAAACTCGTTACCACCGGTTGGCGTAAACACTGCTTGTTCCCAAGCTACTTGACCGTTATTTTTGACAATAACTGATATTTTACCATCTGCGGTACCTAGGAAGAAACCACCAGAATCGTATGCTGCTGAACCTGTACCACGAAGGGTCAAGTTTGGCAGTTGCATTTCGTGGGTCCATAACTTGCTGCCATCTTCAATTGAAAATGACTCAAAGTTACCATCACTGGTATGCACAGCGACAGAATCCTCAGACACTGTAGGTGCCGATAAAAGCTCACCACTCGCAATAGCATGCCACATGACGTCGCCAGTTTTAGCATCTAAAGCAACAAGTAAACCTGATTCGCCGCCAATAAAGACCTTATTACGGCCTACGGTAACACCAGCAGCAATACGTGCTTCTTTAGTTTTAGCCAGTGCAGTATCTTTAAATTCTGCCGCTAAATCTTTACGCCATGCGACCTTACCTGTTTCTTGATCATATGCAATGACAGTACCGTTACGGTCTGCAGCATAGACATGACCATAAAACACAGCAGGTTTCAGTTGTGAGTAGTAATCACCCACACCATGACCCACATTGACAGTCCAGTTTACTTCTGGAAATACAGTCGCTTGGATTTCAGTAAGCTCTGTTACAACTTCTTCTTCAACATCACTTGAAGAACAAGCAGATAGCATCGCGACACTTAAGCCCGCTGCTAGCAAGGTTTTGCATAAAGACTTCATTCGGCTAATTCCTTATGCCTTGTTTAAGTTGTCTAGCTTCATTTGTAATGCAGGACTTGATAACGAGCCGCCATTATCAACAGCAGCTTGGTAAGCTGCTCTAGCTTTATCCATGTCGCCTTGACGCACTAAGAAGTCGCCTTTTAGCTCATCACGCTGAGCAGTAAATGCTTCATCGCTAACTTGATCTAATGTAGCTAAAGCTGTGCCTAAATTGCCTTGCTCAGCTTGTACACGAGATAAACGAATAGTCGCTAATGAAGTTAAAGATGCACCTGGGTTTGCAGCAATGATTTTAGTGAAGGCAGCTTCGGCCTTATCTAAATCACCCGCTTCTACAGCAGCTTTAGCTGACATTAACTCAAGTAATGCTTGGTAGCCTTTTTGATCATGTTGTTGACCAAAGTCACTCACTGCCGCCATAACAGCTGCGCTGTCAGCACTATTCGCTGCGATGCTTTGGAATGCTTCAGAAGCAGCTTCAGCATTTTCGATTTTCACGTCAGAATAGTAATTCCAACCGTATAATCCACCTAGACCTACGACGGCACCAACAATGATTGAGCTACCGTAATCTTTCCAGAACTGCTTAATAGCATCTACTTGTTGTTCTTCTGTGCTATATATATCCACGCGCACTTCCCCTTTCTATTCAGTTCTGATTATTAGCTAAACGCTAATATTAAAATAATGATTTAATCGTGGTCGCCAAATCTTCTCGGGCCACCAAAAGTTGTTCGTTCTTGTTTCTCAATGGCTTAACAGCAACCTGTTGGTTTGCAATTTCGTTCTCACCAATGATTAACGCATATTCAGCACCGCTTTTATCAGCACGCTTCATCTGCTTTTTAAAGTTACCGCCACCACAATGACTCATGACTTTAAGCTGTGGCAGGCTTTGACGCAACTCTTGAGCAATTTTAATTGCTTCAACTAAACAGTTTTCACCCATCGCTGTGACATAAACATCAACAACTGGAGCAACATCATTGTTTAGCTCAAGTGTTTCAAGCAGTAAAACGATACGCTCAAGACCCATTGCGAAACCAACAGCAGGAGTATCTTTTCCGCCTAATTGACCCACTAAGCCATCGTATCGACCACCCGCTAATACAGTACCTTGAGAGCCTAAGCTATCAGTAACCCACTCGAAAACTGTGCGGTTATAGTAATCTAAACCACGTACAAGACGAGGATTAATTGTGTATTGGATGCCGACAGCGTCTAAGAGTTCACACAAGGTTGAAAAATGTGTTTTTGACTCTTCGCCTAAGTACTCCATTAGCGCTGGCGCATCGGCCAATAATGCTTGTACTTGAGGAGATTTAGAATCTAAGACACGCAGCGGGTTTGAGTACATGCGGCGCTGTGAATCTTCATCAAGTTGCTCTTTATGTTGCTCAAGAAATGCAATTAATGCATCACGGTAAGCGGCGCGCTCAGCTGGATCGCCCAGCGTGTTTAGCTCTAACTTAACATGTTCAGTAATACCAAATGATTCCCACAGGCGCGCTGATAACATTAATACTTCAGCATCAATATCAGCACTTGGAATACCATACACTTCAACACCAAACTGGTGGAATTGACGGTAACGACCTTTTTGCGGACGCTCATGACGGAACATGGGTCCCATGTACCATAAACGTTGTTCTTGGTTATACAGTAGACCGTGTTCGTTACCTGCACGAACTGTTGATGCTGTACCTTCTGGACGTAACGTTAAGCTGTCTTCATTACGGTCAGCAAAGGTATACATTTCTTTTTCAACGATATCGGTAACTTCACCAATTGAACGTTTGAAAAGATCAGTTGATTCAACAATCGGAGTACGAATTTCGCTATAGCCGTATGCACTAACCGTTGAGCGAATAACCGCTTCTACTTTTTGCCATACTGGGCTTTGCGTTGGCAGAATGTCATTCATTCCGCGAATTGCTTGGATCTGTTTAGCCACGTTTTGCCTACTTGTGTTAACTCGCCTTGGCTTTGCTCAAAGTTAAATCGTTTTGCTTGATTTAAAATCGATGACCGAGGGCTTAAATTAATCTACATGCCTTACACAAAAATACACCTACCATCGCTGGTAAGGTGTATTTACTATCTAAAACAAACTTATTCTGTTGCGTCTTTAATATCGATTCTGTTTTGCATTATCGCTGCTTTTGCACGAATTTTAGCTTCTAAAGAATCCACTAAATCATTGTTATCAAAACGCTCTTTTTGACGTTTGCCGTCATCGTAATAGCCACTTTTGCCATGGCTACCTGTTAAACCAATATCTGAAACTAATGCTTCACCTGGGCCATTAACCACACAGCCAATGATAGAAACATCCATTGCAGTGGTTATATCTTCAAGGCGCATTTCAAGCGCATTAACTGTGTTGATCACATCAAACTCTTGACGAGAACATGATGGACAAGCAATGAAGTTAATGCCGCGACTACGAATACGCAGCGACTTTAAGATATCAAAACCAACTTTGATTTCTTCTACTGGATCGGCGGCGAGTGAAATACGCAATGTATCACCAATACCTTCAGCCAGTAACATACCTAAACCAACCGCTGATTTCACCGAACCCGCACGTGCTCCGCCCGCTTCAGTAATCCCTAAATGCAATGGCTGTTTTATTTGCTTAGCTAATAAACGGTAAGATTCAACGGCTAAAAACACATCTGAGGCTTTTACACTGACTTTAAACTGGTCAAAGTTAAGGCGGTCTAAAATATCCACATGGCGCATCGCTGATTCAAGTAATGCTTCAGGCGTTGGCTCATGGTACTTATCCATCAGATCTTTCTCTAATGAACCACCATTGACGCCAATACGAATCGGGATATTTTTATCTCGCGCACATTCAACAACGTTACGAATACGTTCTTCATTACCAATATTGCCAGGGTTGATACGTAAACAGTCAACGCCATATTCAGCCACTTTTAACGCGATACGATAGTCAAAATGAATATCTGCCACCAAAGGCACGTTAACACTTTGTTTGATCAGCTTAAATGCTTCTGCTGCGTCCATAGTAGGAACAGAAACACGCACAATATCAGCACCGACTTTTTCAAGTGCACGAATTTGAGCCACAGTCGCTTCTACGTCTGTAGTTTTGGTGTTCGTCATTGATTGAACAGCTATCGGGGCACCGTCACCGATAGGCACATCGCCAACATAAATACGACTTGAAGGACGGCGAATAATTGGAGATTCGTTATACATAATCTGTTGCTCTACTACTTACATAATTACAATTAACATTACACTCTTGGTAACGTTAATCTAGCCACACGGCCTTCGGAGAAGTCAGCTAAACTGATATTCTCGCCATTAAATTGAATTGTAACCACTTGCGGCGCACCTAAGATAAGTTTAAATGGCGCAACGCCTTTCGCTTCAACAACTCGACTAGAACCTTTAACACCATCAACCAGTGTCTTTCCTGTTGCATCCACCACGTTTACCCAGCAATCAGCAGTAAACGTCATTGATATAGCATCATTTGCTGCCAATGACTCGAGGTCAGTTTGTACACTGTCTGCATTAGTGTCTACAGCTGTGTTCACTTCAGTAACCAATGCACTCGCTGACTGTAATGTTTCAACGTCATTGTCAGCATTATCGATAATATCATTAGCTGTGTCATCCGTAGTTTGAATCTCACTAGCCGCTTGAGTTAATGACTTTGTAGGCATATCTGAAGGTTCGATATATGCCAAATTAGGATCAATTTCTGGCTCTAATAAATCTTCAGTTTGATTCACAACGGGAACACTTGCTGCAGCCACTTCTTCAGCTGTCGGTTTTGATAAATCAATACCGCTAAGCAATGAATCTTTTTGTACCCACCACACAACAAGCAAGGCTAGCAAAGCTAATATGATGAGGTAAGTCACTATCGTTAAACGACTATCACGAGCTTCACGAGTCGTTTTACGTGAGAAACTCTGCATTGCTGCTGTTTCGTCAGGTAATTGCTGGGCTAAACATTGCTGTAAGGCCTCTGCATCAGCTTCAACATATTTTGCGTAGTTTTTCGCATAACCTCGGGCATACGTTGCCGACGCTATATTATCAAATATATCGTTTTCAATATCTTCAATGACACTGGGACGCAAATGTAACTGGGTTGCGACTGCATCAACCGATAAACCTTTTGCCTCTCGCGCTGTTCTTAACAGCATACCTGCAGTCGATACTTCTAGTAACTCAGTTTGATCTGCATCATTCCCATCGACTTGGTTCCCGTCGAGCTGGGAGTTTTCATTGTTATTATTTGTCATTAATGCAAAGTAGCCCTGTATTCTTTCGCTTGTTCAGAGGTGGGATATTTGGCTATTAAAGTAATGCCATAGCGTTTAACCGCTTCATCATCCGCCAATTCTCGCGATATTTTAATTCCTAAAGCTAAACTTTCAGGCGTTTGCTGTGCCACTCGATGGAATCGCTGTAAGCTTGATTTAGCCACATCATAATCATTTTCTGCGATAGCTAAATCAATCAGTTCCATCAAGGTAGACTGTCTTCTTGGATCGTAACGTAATGCACTTTCAAAGTACTGTTTAGCCTTTTCAGGCTCACCAGCAGAAAGGCTACACACACCTAAATTTTCATAGCTTGATGCGGTGCGGGTATATTCTTTTGCGTCAATGGCATTTTTAAACATTGCCTCTGCTTGACTAAACTTTTCTTGTTGGCATAGAAACACACCAAAGTTATTCATCGCATCACCAGTAGCGTCACTGGTATTAATTGCTTTGCGATAGGACTCTTCAGCACGCACTACATCATCAACCGTTTGATAGTAATAAGCCATAGCGGTATGCACAGCACTTAACTGCGGCGCATACTCAACTGCACGATTCAAATTAAACTTTGCCTGTTCCATGTTGCCACGTTGTAAGTAAGTTAACCCTAGCTGCATTCTTTCTTTAGCCGCTGAAGTTTTATCCAGTGTTCTTTCAGAAACTGGAATATCAGTACCACTATACGTTCTTTCCGTAACACAACCTACCAAAGGTAATGATATGGCAACAATAATTAAAAGCTTCGGCAATCCGTGCATACTTCTTACGCCTATTAATCTATACAAACAAAGAGTTAATCCATTGTGACCGAAATAGCGTTTTCTTGCATGCGTTTTTTCGCTAATCGTTTAGTTCTGTCACGAATATCACCTGCTAATTGACCACAAGCAGCATCGATGTCGTCTCCGCGGGTTTTACGCACAATCACAGTTAACCCGTATTCCATTAATACTTTTGAAAAACGGTCAATTCTTGAATTAGAAGAGCGACCATAAGGTGAACCTGGGTAAGGGTTAAATGGAATTAAGTTAATTTTACACGGTGTCTCTTTCATTAGCTTAGCTAATTCATGAGCTTGGTCAGTGCTATCGTTAATATGGTCAAGCATCACATATTCAACAGTCACACGGCCGCGGTTGGCATTCGACTTTTCTAGATAACGGCGAATACCTGCTAAAAATTCTTGCAGTGGATATTTTTTATTTACCGGCACTAACACATCACGTAATTCATCATTTGGCGCATGAATACTGACGGCTAAAGCAACATCAAGTGCATCGCCTAATTTATCTAACGCAGGTACAACACCTGAAGTTGATAAGGTTACGCGGCGTTTTGATAAACTAAAACCGAAGTCATCAAGCATGATGTCCATTGCAGGGATTACGTTAGCGAGGTTAAGTAACGGCTCACCCATTCCCATCATCACTACGTTAGTGATAGGACGGTCGCCAGTGTCTTTTTGGAAACCTAAAAATTGCGACACGCGCCAAATTTGGCCAACGATTTCTGAAACGGTCAGGTTACGGTTAAAGCCTTGTTGCGCGGTTGAGCAAAAAGTACACTCCAGAGCACAGCCCACTTGAGACGATACACACAAGGTTGCGCGATCTTCTTCTGGGATATAAACAGTCTCAACTTCTTGGCCTTGGCCGACATTAATAGCAAACTTAATGGTGCCATCTTCAGACTTCTGGAAGTTAGAAATTTCAGGTGCAACCACTTCACACTTACGCGCTAATTTAGCTCGTAGTACTTTGTTTATGTTATTCATTTCTTCGAAGTCGCTAACACCAAAGTGATAAAGCCATTTCATCAATTGATCAGCTCGGAACGGTTTTTCGCCCATTTCGGTGAATAACGCTCTCATTGCCTTACGATCAAGATCCAATAAATTGATCTTTTTCTCACTCATCTTGTGTAACCTCAAAAAAACCTAAAACCTGCTGGCGGGCGGCGAATTATACAGATCCTTACAAAATTTCGCCAGTGCGCGTGTATTAAAGCTTTGATACTTTCGCAACTATGCTAAAATTTCCTTGGACTAATATTGGTCTGCCATATGGAGGTGTAATTCCACCTTTATGATAACTCTTATCATTATAGTATTTATCGCCATTGCAATCTCGTTTCTTTGCAGTGTATTTGAAGCGGTATTACTTTCTGTTACTCCCAGTTATATTGCCACCTTGGCAAAAACTAACCCGAAGGCTGCTAAGCGGCTTGATAAACAGAAACAAAATGTGGAATCACCACTGGTTTCTATTCTGACATTGAATACCATAGCTCATACTGTTGGTGCAGCCGTTGCGGGTGCTCAGGCAGCCAAAGTGTTTGGTGATGAAATGCTCGGTGTATTCTCTGGTGTGCTTACCTTCTTGATTTTATTCTTTTCAGAAATCATTCCTAAAACATTAGGTGCAAACAATTGGCGCACATTAGCGGCACCGGTTTCGCTTATTTTGGTTTGGATGGAAAAAGTCACTAAGCCGTTAATTTGGATGTCATCGCGTGTGACAAAACTAATGGGCAAAGGCGATGAAGGACAATATATTCGACAAGAAATTAGTGCGATGGCAGAAATCGGCCGCCAATCAGGTGAGTTAGATAAGCAAGAGTCAGCCATTTTAACCCAGATGTTGTCGGTTAAAGAAATGCCTGTTTCAGCGATTATGACCCCAAGAACCGTTATGTTTAAGCTGCCCCTGCATCTGTCGCAAGGCGAGTTTGTGCAACAATATTTGGCCAAACCTTTTACGCGTATTCCGATTTACGAAAATGATCCAGATAATATTATTGGCTATGTCAATCGTAACAATATTATTCAAGCAGAACGGTATACACCAAAAGAATCTATCGGTGTATTGAAAAAAAACCTGTTAGTTATCCCTGAAACGGCAAAAATATTACCGATTTTCGAGTTAATGATTAAGCGCAATACTAAAATTGCGATGATTGTTGACGAGTATGGTTCTGGTGAAGGAATTATTACTTTAGAAGATATTGTAGAGTCATTATTAGGTTTAGAAATCGTTGATTCAAACGATCCTGTTACCGATATGCAGCAGTTAGCTCGTAAGCTATGGAGCACCCGTATGAAGCATAAAGGTATTGTCTTGTCTGATGACGGTGAGTTTTCAAAACAAGAAGTTAACAATAACGCACGCTTAAATGGCAAACAAAAGACCCAAATTGTCAGTACACAAGCAGTCTCAAAGCCTGCTGATGATCAATCAATTGATTAAATATCACATCAGATTAAAGTAGCCATCGAATAAAAGGGAGCATTGCTCCCTTTTTTGACTAAAAAAAGTTTTATACCAATCGGGATAAATAAGTGATCAGGTATTGCGTAGGAAAAATCGTTTAGAACAAGGCAGGAATTGCAGCTAGTTGCTCTACCTACAAAATTTCTAATGAAGTTATAGGCGGTTTTAGCCAGTAAGAATGATCATATTCTTATGCTGATTGGTATTATAGCGTATAGCTAGAATGAATCCTGTCACGTCGATGTTTGTTACTCAACAAGGGAATATGCAAGCCTATAACCTTGTAAATTATAGAGGGAAATAATGCCTACAAAGTACACTTTATCGCTCGCTCATATCAATGATACGCATTCAAATTTCGAGCCAAGCCGAGTTCAATTTACCCTAAGTGTAGATGGCCAACAATTTCAGGCAAACACCAAAACGGGTGGTTATGCTCGTCTGAGTCATCAAATTGAAATCGCAAGACAAAAAGCCCAAAGTAGCGACCAAGCATTCCTGTTTCTTCACGGTGGCGACAGCTTTCAAGGCACATTATATTTCCGCGAATTTCAAGGTGCAGCGAATGCACATCTATTAAACATGCTAAAACCTGATGCTATGGTACTAGGTAACCATGAGATTGATGCTGGTAATAGCCCCGTTTTAGCTTTTTTAAACCGCATCGAGTTCCCGCTTTTAGCGGGCAATATGGATTTAAGTGAGGAGATAGTAGATAAAGAGGGACGACTAAAAGACCACCCCATGCTATTTGATTACAATAGCCAGCAACAATGTGCCAAAGTTTTAATCAAACCTTTTTACGATAAACAAATTGCTATTGTCGGCATCACCCTTGATCAAATGCCACTCATTGCTAGACCGGATCCTGACACCCACTTTATTAATGCTATCGATACCACAATCAACACGGTCAAGATGCTTAACAAGCAAGGCATCGATCATATTGTTATTCTCAGTCATCTAGGACTTGATCAAGACCGTGAACTTGCCGAAAAGGTTGATGGCTTAAGTATTATTGTTGGCGGTCACTCCCATACATTACAAGGCAGTTTTAGTGACTTAGGCTTAAGCCACACTGAATACGCCGAGAACATCAATAACACGCCAATTATTCATGCCAGTAAGTATGCCGAAGTGTTAGGGCTTGCAGATATTGAGTTTGATGAGCAAGGAAAGTGCACCTCTATTAATGGCAATAACTATTTTATGATCGATGATCATATTGAAGTTTCGCTGTTGCCATCGAGTAAAGCGCAAGACAACACACATAAACAATTACAAAATACGCCGTTAAAAATCATTGCTGAGCAAGAAGCAAAAGTAATTACTCAGCTAAAGGCGCATCCTGGTGTGCTAGGCAGTGAAGCCTGCGCCGAGGTTCACGAAACGATCATGCGCGATTACCGTCCAGCGTTAAATGCTCTTGAAGAGCAAGTTCTAGCTCATATTCCACGGGATTTAATCCACACTCGTCTACCTAGTAAACATTTCCCCCATGGCAGTGAAATAGCTCCTTGGGTGTGCCGGAGTATGTATAAAGCCACTAAGTTATCAGAGCCAGAATTAGACTTTGCTTTGCACAATGCAGGCGGCGTAAGACAGTCACTCAATAAGGGAAACTTGTCTGTTGCCGACGTGCTTGGAAGGATTTTGCCATTCGAGCTGCCTTTAATTAAATATCAAATTCAGGGTAAATACCTTTACCAAGTATTAGAGTCAGCGATTAACTCAGCCACAAATAATGGCGTCACAGGAACTGGGGCTGGCAGCTTCCCCTACACTTACGGCATTCGCTATTTCTATGATGGCAAGCTTGAGATGAACCAGCGTATTACTTTGATTGAAGCATATCAGCAAGGCGAATGGCGTGAGATTGATAAAGAAAAGCTTTATATCGGTGTTTCAAGTGCTTATACCGCAGCAGGTAAAGAAGGTTATGACGCCCTATTAAAAGCTCACTGGCAGCAAGATTTAAATACCATGACTTTGCCAGAAGCATTTGTGGACTTTGTATCCCAACATGGCAATTTAATCGAAAATCCGTTGCAACCAAATGTGTATTACATCAGTCACAGATAATCGATGACTTAATTTAAAAAGGTTTAACTCGAATGACTGAACTTCCATTAAGTTAATGAGTAAATGGATTTTAACGACACATAACTGGCTACTTTAGTCACCGTTAATATAATTTATGATAATGTAGTATTCACAAATCTGCAGCTGATCACAGACCCTGTATTAGCTTCATGATTTAATGATGTATCTTTATGTAGGTTCATGACTTGAATCATTGCAAATATTAGCCTAATCAAATAGGAAACGATTTCATGAAAGCAAAATTAATCAAATTAGCAGCTGCAGCAACACTAGCGTTAGGCGTATCTTCAGCTTGGGCTGCGGGTATCATGCACCAAGGTGAAGTAGTGGACACAATGAATAGTGGTGGCTATACGTACGTACAAGTTAAAGCTGAAGATAAAACTTTCTGGGCAGCAGGTCCTCAAGTTGAAATCACTAAAGGCGATACCGTTAGCATGAATGAGCAAATGTGGATGAATGATTTCACAAGCAGCACGCTTAATAAAACTTTTGACGAATTATTATTCGTAGGCAAAATCGAGAAGAAATAACTCGCTTTAGTCTCAGATAAACGCATAATCGACTAATCATTATTAGTCGATTTTTTTGACTTTAAATCAAGATTAAGCCCTTTAAGCATGCAGTTAAACAGTCATGAATAATGCAAACCTCTCTATCGTTGCCTTTTCCCCCGAGTTCGCAAAGCCTGTGAGCCAGTTAGTTCATGATTGCGTTCAGAGCATCGATCACCCACGCTATAACGCAGCTCAGCTAAATGCATGGTCTAGTGCGCCTCGCTCTAAAAAACATTGGCAACAAAGGCTTCAGCGAAGCCAAAGCTGGCTATTAGTGACAGATAAAACAACAACTGAAACACAAGAAGTGGTGGGGATAATAAATGTTGAAACCCATTTTCACAGCAGAGGCTATATAGATAGTCTGTATGTACTGCCATCCCTGCAGCGTCAAGGGTTAGCAGCGAAACTGTTTCATACCCTTGAAAGCTGGGCACAAGCCCAAAACTACACATCACTGAGTGTGGATGCATCTTACCTATCTAAGGGCTTTTTTGTTAAACAGGGTTTTAAGCAAATTCAACCTAGTTACCAAATGACTAAAAACCAAGTAATAAATGGCTTTTACATGACAAAAGAATTAGCTGATTAAGCTAGAGAGGGGCTATGCCTGGCATAAACAGTGGTTCCAGTTTATCCGTATCTATTCACTTAAATAAAAAAGCCACTCACTTAAATAAAAACACTAACTTAGATAAACAACCACTACTCAAATTTTAGTCTAATAAGAGGCGCTCAAACGAATTTCTCAATAAAGCTTTTTTTCATTAAAGCTATTTCTTAAGCAAAGGCCTTAGCATTTCTTCCAAGCCATTTAATTTAACTTCATACATTAACGCTAACTGCTCGCCTAATTTCCCTTCAGGAAAACCTTTACCATGAAACCAAACTAAATAAGGTTCTGGTAACTCCAATAGTTTTCTGCCAGCGTATTTACCAAATGGCATCTTTTGATTAATCGCTTCTAATAATAATGCTTCATTCATCAATCTTATTTCCGACTTTGTTCAATGCAAATCTATTATCTATGTTCTTAAAGCTAAAACCAAACGACTTATAGATTAACGGCAAAATTCTTACAACAGCTCGCCAGCGGAGTAAGTTATGCCTTAAACTTTTTACTTTAGGCATTTTTATATCCATTTTAATATATCAATTAGAAATATAAGAATAATTTCTAATACTATTTAGCTATCAATACATGTCAGTCATAAGACCTATAGGCGAAAAAAACCGACCGACAATAGTGCAGTGTCAATGTTTTAGCGCCCTAAGCTACGCAAAACCAACAGGTTTAACCCTCCCCAAATCACTTCACTCTAACAAGTCAAAAAGCTGCCAAAAGCACACTTCAGTCAAAATTACATCAACAGGTCAAAATGACTTTATCGTCAAATTACCGCCAATTGACCTGTTACAACTCAACACATAAAGTTAATAGCATTAAAGTTAAATGTTGCTTTTAAATGACATGTGCATTGGCTGGAAGTTCAGTTTGACAGTAAGTTCAGTTGCATCAAGATTTGACCGAGTATTACAACAACGAGATTTTACTCAATCGTTCTCGTTGTCCCATCAGGAGAAGTAAAGATGATCATATTAGTCGGTGGAGAAAAAGGCGGTAGTGGCAAAAGTTGCCTCGCTCAAAATGTCGCGGTGTTTCTCGCAAAAGATGCTAAATCAAGCATCATAATGGTCGATTGTGACCCGCAAAGAACCACCTCAGACTGGATCCAAGCCAGAAATAATAATCCTGAACTTCCTCCAATTAATTGTGTGCAGCTATACGGAAAAATCCGAAACGATTTACTCAGCCTAGAACAGCATTATGACTATGTGATTGTCGATTGTGGCGGACAGGATAACCTCGCACTGCGTGCCACACTCTCTGTCGCATCCCATGCGTTGATGCCATTGCGCCCTAAACGTCGTGATTTAAAAACTGTTGAGCATATGGATGACATCATTGCGACATGTAAGATGATTAACCCTAAAATGAAAGCTTCTTTTGTCATTACCCAATGCCCAAGTTTACCTAATCAAGCTGGCAGAATTTTTGAAGCCAAAGAGGTGTGTAACACCTTTGATATCAATGTACTTGAAGCAATCACATACAGCCGAAATATTTATGATGACAGCGAAGAGTCAGGTTTATCAGTCATTGAAATAGACCCTAGCGGGAAAGCTGCAAATGAGATCCGCAACATTGCTTGCGAGTTGCTTGAAGTGAAAAATGCACAGCAGATTATCCAACAACGTAATGACGCAGGTAATGTTACGCAGCTGAGGGGGACTTATGGGGCTAGCAGATCTCAAGAAAAACGTTACGCCATGTAATGCCCAATTTTCGCCGCAAATGTCGGTTGATGATTTTATTGAAGCTGCAAATTCTTATGCAATGGGTAAACCCCATACAAATGATAGAAGCCTGCATGATTCAAATAAGCAGGCGATGGAGCAATTATTTGCTTTAACACAAGCTAATGAGCCATTAAATGAAACGCAGCACGTAACAAGTAAACCACAGCCTTTTAGAAGGTCAACGTTTACATTAAGCGAAGCTGCGATAGAACAACTGACGTTACTTAGCCAAAGCAGCCATACCGCTAAGTCGAGATTAATTAGGCAGTTAATCCAACAACACTTTTCACTTTCTGAACAAGAGCAAAGAGCCATAGAGAGTGAGATAAACATTAAATAAACCCATAATGAAGGACAATAAAACACTAGTGATGACCTAACGCATAAAAAAAATACAAGAACTATATGAACCCTCCCCTCTTTACTGGCATCAACGTGAGTTGATTGCCAGTTTTTTTATGATTGCCAAAATATATCAATTAGCAATAACTAAAATAATTACTTGAATTTTGCCTGCTATCACCCAATAACTGATTTAAGCTTATTACTCTTCAAGGAAGGCATATGATTGCATTATTGGTTCTGATTATAATTTCAATTATTGCCATTGGCCTTATTGTCACTAAGCCTAAGCGTACCCAAAAACGCCGTGAAAGCATTGCACAACAACCTTTCCCTAAAGCATGGAGACAAATCCTTAAACGTCGATTTCCATACTTCAAAGCCATGCCTACTGACCTGCAATTGCAGTTAAAGAAACACATTCAAGTCTTCATTGAAGAAAAAGAGTTTGTCGGTTGTGATGGGTTTAATATCACTGATGAAGTAAAAGTCACCATCGCGGCTCAAGCATGCTTGTTATTACTCAACCGTAAAACAAACTTTTACCCTAAGCTCAAACAAATCCTGGTTTATCCTCACGCCTTTATTGTGGAAAAAAGAGGCACTGATTTCGCTGGTGTTGAATCAAACCAACGTAATGTGTTGTTGGGCGAGTCATGGGGCAATGGCAAAATAATATTATCTTGGAAAAGTACACTTGATGGCGCTGCGGATCCATTCGATGGTCAAAATGTAGTGATTCATGAGTTTGCCCATCAACTTGATCAAGAAAATGGCCAAGCGAATGGCGCACCACCACTTAGAGACATTACACATTATTCAGCTTGGTCAAAAATATTAGGCCAAGAGTTTGAAACTCTACAGCATTGTGCCAGACAGCAAATCCCTTCTTTATTCAATTATTATGGCGCCACTAATCCTGCTGAATTTTTCGCTGTTATAAGCGAAACATTTTTTGAAAGGCCCCATGAGTTTTACCAGCGACACAATTTACTTTATAAAGAGCTAAGCCACTTTTATCAGCTTGACCCTATTAATTGGCAGTAACTTAAATTTAAGCCAATTTCAGATTATTAAACTGACTATGACTAAAAAAACGAACAAGGAATTCCCATGCAAAATGCTCTGCTTACCTTCTTACTAACCAGTAGTTTATGGGTAATGTCATCACTTCCAGCACAAGCAAGTGACACTATTTCAATTGAGTCAAAACAACAGGCTGATACTCTTTTGGATCAACTTCATCAAGATGCTACTGATGCCAATTGGGACAGCTATTTTTCTTTGTACGATCCAAAAGCTGTGTTTCTAGGTACTGATGCAAGTGAGCGTTGGGATATGAAGCAATTTTCTGGCTATGCAAGACCCACTGATGGCTGGCATTACGAAGTAAAATCTCGTCAATTACTGCAATTTGACAATACCATCGTATTTGATGAATTACTTGAAAGTGCCAGTTATGGCTTATGCCGTGGCACTGGCGCACTGCAATTGACAGAGGAAGGTTGGAAAATTGTGCAGTATCATTTGAGTATTGCAGTACCTAATGAAGATGCTAAAGCAGTCGCAAAGCTGATTGGCGCAAAGTAATACCTAAGTGAATAACTGCTCAAACTCAAACGGTAATCAATAATACTTTAAACTAAGGCCAGAGGATTCATTAATCCACTGGCCTTAGTTTTGGTTATCAAGCCCATTCAACGTAGTTAAAACTGCATATGCTCATCGATGAGATTAAGGATCTTATCCTTTAACCATGTAGGACCATAATCATTCATGTCATTGTGCCTTGAACCATCAATCATTATCACTGAGATATTACTCGCGTTCTCACCCTCAGAAGGCAGGATCCCTTCATCTGCAGGATAATCACTTGCTCTTATAGATAGGACTTTAATTGCAGGATCTCTTGGTAGAGGCACCCTACGGTGGTCTAAGGTAATGATACAACTGATGTAATCGACTTTATTATTCTCAATATTGCTTGCACCTGAGTTTGCTAGCAAAGACGAGATATCACCACCATTTGAATGCCCTACTAAGGTGATATGTTTAAAATCAAAGTTTTCAGCTATATAACGAGTTGAATCAGTTGATGACTGCTTTTGATTAACATACTGTTGATTAACAAACTGCCGACTAACAAACTGGGGAGTAACGTACTGCTGACTAAAGTAATGCTGAATAAAGTTCAGCGTATCCGCTCCGCGCTGCCAATTTTCATGGCGTGTTTCTGCAAAGGGCTGAACTCTTGATAAGGGTGGATATGAAGGTAATTCGTGACGCACTGCAATCACTAAATAACCTTGCTGTTGAAAATGCTGACTTATGAATTGATATTCAGTGTGAAGCAAGCCATATCCAGAACTTAGGATCATTACCGGGCACTTGCTAGCTTCACTACAATTGAATTCAGTTACAGGGTAATAGAGCTCAACAGGGATCAATCGCTCTCTTGATATATCTTCAACGATAAGACTATCTGAATAAAGTTTGCTGGTACTTGGTGAGCCAGTAGCAGGTGAGTTAGTAGTAGTTGAACTGATATTAGGTGAACTGGTACTAGAAGAATCGTTAGGTTCATCAGCTGCAGTTACCTTTGTCACAAGCGAGCTGGCTAATAACACACTCAATACTAATACACTCAATACTAGCGCCTTGAATGTTTGCGAAAGATATCCGCACTTAAATACAAGATGATTAAGCAATGATGACCTCAATCAGGTTAAGTATTTCGAAAATCAAACATTAGACTAATGCACTGTTAGCCCAAAGCAAAGATTCGCTAACTGAGTTAAATGACAAAAGCTATCAAAGTCTTGCTGAGTGATTTGTCTTGAGGAATAGTGTTTATCGGCATAAAACAAACCGATTGCTTTGTCATTAACCACAATTGGGGCAATCATGTAGCCATATTTGAATTGGCTAGCGTCAAAATTAGCACTCACATAGGAGGCTAACGACTCTGGTTCTCGTTCATCAAACTCATGTAACCAATCCGCTTGCTTATGATTAATACTGTACAAAAATGGGTTAGTCTCACCTTGCATTTCAATCAGTAACTCAAGCTTAAACTTATCGGCACCCTCTCCAAATGCAATACGCGGTGACAGTTGCTTGCGATTCGGAGACAGCAACATAACCGCGCAGCGGTCGACACCTACGCCATCTAAAATACCTTCAAGGGTGGTTTGTACTACTTGATTAAAATCTGCTTTTTGAATAGCTAATTCAGTTAATTCACGTAACTTTTTAAGCTGTAACACTAAGTTGGTTTCTCGAAACGCTATGGCTGGTTCAGGTTTATCTAACGTTGAGATTATCTCTGCCGTATCAGGTAAATGCTGCACTAATTCAATTGCGCCATAATCTTCAGCCAAGCGTATGGTTGCTTCCGCGCAGCGGCTTATGCGCACTTTACATTGCTCTAAACTAATGTTTTGAATCTCAGCCGCGGCAGTTAATAATTCATTGAGTTTTTCGACATTGATATGAGGTTGGTTTAGCGCATCAGTTATTTCATTAGCCAGAAAAATACTGCGAATTTCAGGCATTCTTTCATCAGGATGTGATAGCGACGTCGTTAATACATCGCCTAAGCCCCAGGCTCTAGCAATGCTTTGGGTGAGCTGCGAAAACGAAGTGCCCAGTTTTTCTCTCACCACCACTTTTTGCTGTTTGGGTGAATCACAGGCAAGCAAGGCTTGGTCAAGATGATCAACAAATTCGCCGCCAATGCTCCAAAAGGCGCTTTCGCCTATGCGATATAACAAAGATGCAATGAAGACTTCTTCGCGCAGCGCTTCATCATAGTCTTTTAGCATCACGCGAGAGATCATCGCCGCTTGAAATGAATGCGCCATCAACTTGATTAACCGCTGGTATACCGACTCTGAAAGGTTATGGTTTTCGAGTAAGCTAGTGAGCAGTTTGGCAGTAATACAAATATTTCGGATAGTATCAAAGCCCAACACCACAGCAGCGCGGCTGACCGTCGTCACATGGCTAGTGCCTTTATTGTAAATCGCACTATTGGCCACACGTAAAATACGAGTCGTCAATGCATTATCGTGCATCACACTGCGACCAAGAGACGCCAACGAAGACACATCATCCTTAGCCAGTTTTTCTAAGTCTCTAATAGTGGAACATAAAGCAGGCATTTCTTGATCACTAATACGTTTAGTCCAGTAATCGACACCTTTTGTTATTGGTTGTGAAGTTTTCAAATACTTACTCATCAATTATGACAGTATTTTTACTATAACCTTTTACTAACAATTTTTGGACAAAAAAAACGACTCCGAAGAGCCGCAACACAAGCGAATGGTTGAAAACTTACTGGGTAGGAAGTTAAAAATCCTCGCATTTAGAACCACAACTAGCTTACGCTAATATTCCGAATACTGGATAAAAACCCGGTGTAACCTGTAGGTGAGTAACCCCGGGGTGCATCAGCTGCAAAGCAGCTAAACTGTTTCAGAAATGAGTCAATCAATGAAGTGACTCTTTCCGCAAAGGTTTACTAATAATTAAACCTATTCAATCTTTTTAAATTAAGCTGTTAGCAGCTCATATCCTGGTAAGGTTAAGAAGTCGACTAGTTCATCTGATGTGGTGATCTCATCGAATAAGGTTGCCGCTTGGTTAAACTTACCTTGGTTAAATCGTTCACTGCCTAACTCTTGCTCTACCGTACCAAGCTCTTCACTTAACATGCTCTTGAACAACGCTTTAGTGACAAGCTTTCCATTTGATAAAGACTTTTCGTGCTGGATCCACTGCCAAATTGAAGTACGTGAGATTTCAGCAGTCGCGGCATCTTCCATCAAACCATAGATAGGTACACAGCCGTTTCCTTGGATCCACGCTTCGATATATTGTAGCGCAATACGTATATTTAAACGCATGCCTTCTTCAGTACGTTCACCTTCACATGGCGTCAGTAGCTCATCAGCTAGAATCGGTGCGTCAACATCACGAGTAATATGCAGCTGGTTAGTACCATTACCGATATAATCATTAAAAATGGTCATTGCGGTATCAGCTAACCCAGGATGCGCCACCCATGTGCCATCATGACCATTACGAGCTTCAAGTTCTTTATCCCCTTTTACCTTCTGCAATACTTGCTCATTCGCTTCAGGAGTTTTAGCTGGGATAAAGGCTGCCATGCCGCCCATCGCTAATGCACCACGCTTATGACAGGTTTTAACCAGTAAGCGTGAATATGCACTTAAAAATGGTGTATCCATTGTTACGGATTGTCTGTCAGGTAAAACACGGTCAGCATGCTTGTTCAGTGTTTTGATATAACTGAAAATGTAATCCCAGCGACCACAGTTTAATGCGACGATGTTTGAGCGCAGTTCATAAAGGATCTCATCCATTTCAAAAACCGCAGGTAATGTCTCAATCAAACAAGTACATTTTATGGTGCCAGGCTTTAAACAAAAACGGTCTTCCACAAAAGCAAATACCTTAGCCCACCAACGCGCTTCAATATGGCTTTCAAGTTTTGGAATATAAAAGTAAGGGCCGCTGCCTTTCGCCAGTAACTGGTGATAGTTATGATAAAAATACATCGCAAAGTCGAATAATCCACCTGGAATCGGTTCGCCTTTAAATTCAATATGCTTTTCTTTTAAGTGCAATCCGCGGACTCGACAAATCAATACCGCAGGGTCTTCATCTAATTGGTAATGTTTACCTGTGTTTTCTGCAGTAAAGCTAATGTCACCTCTTACAGCATCACGGAGGTTAATTTGACCTTGAACGACTTTCTCCCAGCTAGGTGCTAAAGAGTCTTCAAAATCAGCCATGAACACTTTTACATTGGCATTCAGAGCATTAATAATCATTTTACGATCAACAGGGCCGGTGATTTCAACTCGGCGGTCTGTTAAATCTTCAGGCATGTCACGAATAGTCCACTCACCATCTCGAATAGCACGAGTCTCAGGTAAAAAGTCAGGTAACTCGCCATTATCTATTCGTTGTTGCTTTTGTTTACGCTTATTTAGAAGCTCTGGTACTTCTTGATTAAACTCAGCACACAGTGTTGCTAATAAAGAAAGCGCACCATCATTAAAGATAGCTTCTTGGCCTGGGACCTTTGGGCCGATTAACGCAAGATCGACACTTGTCGGTAAATCGATATCAGCACTTGGCTGTGATTTAGCATATCTAGCCACTAATTGTTCTGCTGTCATATTAAGCCCCTTGAGCATGAGTCGGTTTTAAAAAGAGAGAAGTCAGTTCATTTCAGCATGAACGTTTAGGTATACGGTTTATGCTTTTCTCTACTTCTAAACAAACTTGCCAATATTTAACCATCAAATGTTTGTTTCGAACTAAAACCTAACGAGAAACCTTTGCATTTGCAACAACCCCAAATGGATAAAATCATGAGGAAATTGTATTTTAAATTGGTAATACCAAAGGGAGAATGAATTTAAGGGTTTGAAAAACAACAGGTAAAAAACACACCCAATTATTAGGGCTACATTGTTGGTAAATTGTCTTACAACTTACCCAATAACTACGATTGGATAATTTACAAGAAAGTTAATTACACAGTGTAAACAATTTAATACGACATTTTTAAGTATTTATACCAAAGTAGAATTAAGCTTCCGTTTTGAACTAACCAAGAGGTAAAGATAAATAGCCACATAAAAACAATAACTTAACTTTTATAAGACAAGCGCCAATTTCAAACGACCGTTTCAATCTTACGTTTACGTAAACATTAATCTCGCTTTAGAACATTTACTCTAGAGCTAAGCCGATGTTACCCGATCAACATCATTATTTTTATTGGTTTACAGCAAAAAAAGTTAAATATTTTTATGAAAAAGTAAAAAAAGTGTCATTTTTCACTATTTTGATTTGGTAATCAGCAGAAAGTAGCGTTTGAGAATGAGGAGTAAAACTTCAATTGAGACCTTATCAGTTACTTAAAGTAAAGAACTACACAGATTGAAAGCTGAGAAAACTTGAAACAGTACAGCCCCTTTCAAAGCAGGATATTCATTTTTATATGTCAGTTTCATTCATACAGATTAAATTGAGCCTGGCTTCACAGCTCTGAAAAGCGTTCTAATGCTTTAATGATGATAATTAGACTTAGACTTAGACTTAGACTTAAACTAAACCTATGACTCTGCTTAATCTTTGAATTAACTTTATCTTTGAATCAGCTTTATCTTTGAATCAGCTTTATCTTTGAATCAGCTTTATCTTTGAATCAGCTTTATCTTTGAATCAGCTTTATCTTTGAATCAGCTTTATCTT
>NZ_JAKILD010000029.1 GCF_023283825.1 Shewanella olleyana
CTACGTTGTTGCGCTAATTTATAAGGTACCTACATTACCGCATTAACGCGCCTAGTATTGAAAACACGGTGAAGCTCTGAAACACGTATCTTCAAGTTGTTTGGGTATATATAAATGATGATTGTCGCAATCTATTATCAGTTCAGTATAAAATAGCTAATTGATTTTTTGAGGATGTTTTGTTGTGACAGAGCCAGTTTTTAATCTTGTTTCAGAATACTCGCCAGCAGGAGACCAACCGACTGCTATCAAGCAATTAGTCGATGGGCTAGAAGCAGGTGTTGCAAAGCAAACCTTATTAGGCGTAACAGGTTCAGGTAAAACCTTTACCGTTGCTAACCTTATCCAAACTCTGGGTAGGCCAACCATTATTATGGCGCCTAACAAAACATTAGCCGCGCAGTTATATGGCGAAATGAAGGAATTCTTTCCTAATAACGCCGTTGAGTATTTCGTCTCATACTATGATTACTATCAGCCAGAAGCCTATGTTCCTGCTTCAAACACTTTTATTGAAAAAGATGCCTCAGTCAATGCCCATATTGAACAAATGCGGCTTTCAGCGACTAAAGCACTATTAGAGCGAAAAGATGTGGTCTTGATTGCCTCTGTGTCTGCTATTTATGGCTTAGGCGATCCTGAGTTATATATGAAGATGCTGCTTCATCTTCGCCAGGGCGACATTATGGGTCAACGAGACATTATCACTCGGCTCGGTGAATTGCAGTACACGCGTAATGATATCGATCTACAGCGCGGTACTTTCCGTGTTCGTGGTGAAGTGATTGATATTTTCCCCGCTGAGTCAGAACGTGATGCCGTTAGAGTTGAACTATTTGATGATGAAATTGAGCAACTGAGTGAGTTTGATCCTTTAACGGGTCAGGTGACAAGGCGCTTAGCCCGCACCACTGTTTATCCTAAAAGTCACTATGTGACACCTAGAGAGAAAATAATAGAAGCCACTGAGCACATAAAGGAAGAACTTCGTGAACGTCGTCAGGAGCTATTGGATAACAATAAACTGATTGAGGCTCAGCGGATTTCTGAACGTGTGCAATATGATATTGAAATGATGGTTGAGCTTGGTTATTGCTCTGGCATCGAAAACTATTCTCGCTATCTATCTGGTCGCTCAGAGGGCGATGGCCCACCAACATTATTAGATTACTTGCCTGCAGATGGCTTGTTAATCATTGATGAATCCCATGTCACTGTACCGCAAATTGGCGCTATGTATAAAGGGGATAGAAGCCGGAAAACCACGCTTGTTGAGTACGGTTTCCGCTTACCTTCTGCGTTAGATAACCGTCCGCTGAAATTTGAAGAGTTTGAGCAACTGATGCCTCAAACTGTTTTTGTATCAGCAACACCAAGTGATTATGAGTTTGAGCAAAGTGACGGTGAAATTGCTGAACAAGTTGTAAGGCCTACAGGTTTATTGGATCCCGAAATAGAAATACGTCCAGTGGCGATTCAAGTTGATGACTTATTATCGGAAATTCCTAAACGAGTTGCGGTGAACGAAAGGGTATTGATTACTACGTTAACCAAGCGTATGTCTGAAGATTTAACCGAATACCTAGACGAGCATGGAGTCAAAGTCAGATATTTACACTCAGATATCGATACAGTTGAACGAGTAGAAGTTATTCGCGATCTGCGTTTAGGCCACTTTGATGTGCTGGTGGGCATTAATTTACTTCGTGAAGGCTTAGATATGCCTGAAGTATCCTTAGTATGTATTTTAGATGCCGACAAAGAAGGCTTTTTACGCTCAGAGCGCTCACTTATTCAGACCATAGGCCGTGCTGCACGTAACGTAAATGGTAAAGTGATTCTCTATGCTGACAAAGTGACTAAATCAATGGAGAAAGCCATTGGGGAAACTGAGCGCCGTCGTGAGAAGCAACACGCTCATAATGTGAAACTAGGTCAAACTCCTAGAGGGGTGATAAAGAAAGTCACTGATGTAATGGATTTAGGCGATCCACATCGCGGCAATAATAAACATCAGTACACAGCGTTCGGTAAAGTTGCTGAAAAAGAAGCTGAATATAATACTGGCAATGCAAAAGTGCACAGTGTAGCCGAGTTATCGCAGCAAATTGATACCCTTGAAAAACAAATGCATCAACATGCTCGAGATCTTGAATTTGAACAAGCAGCATCATTACGTGATGAAGTGAAAAAACTTCGCGAGCAAATCATACTCAATAGTTAGCACTTCATTTAAATAGCTGGATATTTGGCAGTCATGTTTAAACCATTCTATAAGGCTTAGCAGATCTGCTAAGCGTTTTTATTGGACAGTGTTTATAAAAGCTGAAATTGTCTATTTTGTCTATTGTTCAATTACCTTTCATATTTTGTACTTTGATTAGCCACTTTTGCTAAGAACATCTAATCTTTAGTCTGAAAAGAGATATTAAACGTGATTGATTTGTTGCTTAGGCTGCAAAATATCGCTTAATAACGTAAAATATAACTACATTTTACGAATGTAAGTTGTTCTAAACGAGGATGAATGAATACTAATAAAGATAAATACAGTATCGATAATACTGATTACACCGTAGGCCAAGACAACATACAAAAATGGGGGTTTGACGTACATAACCCTGTTTTTGGGATCAGTGCTTCCTTAATTGGAATTTTCATTATCGCCATACTGTTAGTCGACCCAGAAACCTCTAAATCCGTGTTAGATGGCATTAAATGGAAAATCATTGGCGCTTTTGATGGCATGTTCATGTGGTCAGCGAACATTTTTGTTCTATTTTGTTTAGCGATGATCATTTCACCTTACGGAAAAATACGTTTAGGTGGCGATGAAGCCAAAACGGATTATTCAAGGCTGTCATGGGTTGCCATGTTATTCGCAGCTGGTATGGGTATTGGTTTAATGTTTTGGGCTGTTGCTGAACCTGTTGCCTATTTTACCGGTTGGTATGAAACCCCACTCAATGTAACGGCTAATACGCCTGAAGCAGCTAAAGTTGCGCTAGGTGCAACTATGTTCCATTGGGGACTGCATCCATGGGCTATTTATGGTGTGGTGTCTTTATCCTTAGCATTTTTTGCATTCAATAAAGGTCTTCCTTTATCAATGCGCTCAGTTTTTTATCCAATTTTAGGCGATCGTACTTGGGGATGGCCTGGTCATATTGTTGATATCCTCGCGGTACTGGCAACCTTATTTGGTTTAGCAACGTCATTAGGTTTAGGCGCTCAACAAGCAGCGAGTGGTTTCCATCATATCTTTGGAATCGATAACAGCTTATTACTGCAAATCGTTATAATTTTTGCAGTGACATTAGTCGCAGTGATTTCAGTATTCCGTGGTATTGATGGTGGTGTAAAAGTCATTAGTAATATCAATATGTTACTCGCATTAGTTTTACTCGTGTTTGTTGCATTAGTAAGTTTTGCTGTTGCTATGGGTACCATTCCAACCACAATTATGGGTTATGTGGAAAATATTATTCCACTGAGTATTCCAAATGGCCGTGAAGATGAAGCTTGGATGCACGGTTGGACAGTATTTTATTGGGCATGGTGGATTTCATGGTCCCCATTTGTTGGGATGTTCATTGCTCGTATTTCACGTGGCCGTACAATTCGTGAATTTATGACGGCGGTATTAATCGCACCTACAGTTGTCACTATTTTGTGGATGTCAGTGTTTGGTGGTGTCGGTATCGATCAAGTGGTTAATAATATTGGCGAACTGGGTGAAAAGGGCTTAACCGAAGTGCCGTTAGCCATGTTCCAAGTATTTGACCAACTACCTTTAGGAAATATTCTATCCTTATTAGCTGTTGTCTTAGTGCTGGTTTTCTTTGTCACTTCATCTGACTCAGGTTCACTTGTCATCGACAGTATTACTTCTGGCGGTAAAGTCGATGCGCCAGTACCACAACGTGTTTTTTGGGCCTTAGTGGAAGGTGCTATTGCCGCTGCGTTGGTGTGGGTTGGTGGTACAGAAGCCATTGAAGCGCTGCAAGCGGGTGCTATTTCAACAGCATTACCATTTACTATCATTTTATTGATCATGTGTGTGAGTTTGGTAATGGGTCTTAGAACTGAAAAGCAATTTCGTTAGACTTAAAGGTAACCATTGGTAAATAGAATATTATTTATTAAGCGTTAATTCTAAGTCAAAACCTAAAAATAAACCGAATCAATTAAGTAAAATTATTGATTCGGTTTTTTTATACTCGGAAATTAACTGAAGGCTATTTTTAACGAATAGCTGGGTATATGGACAGTTTAGCTTCAGGGCTAGCGTCAGTTTATACCCATAATTTTTTAACCGGTGTATCGGGACTAAAGTGATGAAAAACCTGCGCCTGAAGCAACTCAGCAGTCGCAATGGCATCAGTTAATGCATCATGAGGGGGATAGGTGGGTAGGTTATAACGTTGGCGACTACCGCCTAAACGAATTGATTCAGTGCGTTTAGGCTTAAACCAATCTATAAAGCTTTTAGGTTTAGCTTGTTGTATATCTGCTTCAATTTGCATGGTATCAATAACTGGAAATACGATTCCTTCATTAATTAAGGTTCGCAGCGCCGCATCAAAAAAATCTCGTTCAATTCGCCTGTAATGTACTACGACAATCTTACCCGCTAACTCATCTAATAATTGCTCTAAGATACGTAATAAGTCAGGAGCCCCTTTTAAATCAGAATGTGTAATCCCATGAATGATAATTGAGTCTTCTTGTAACTTATCTTCAGGGTTAACAAACCAATGTTTTGCATTTCTTAATGCAATTCGTTTTAGTGTAAACGGGACTAAACCAATACTAATGATACTATTTTGGTCAGCATCTAAGCCTGTAGTTTCAAAATCAAGCGCAACAAATTCTATGTCTTTTAGCATAGTTTCAGCATGATAAGTACCGGCTTCATAAAAATGAGTCAGGCGACTATCTTTACTTTCTTGTTGTTTTATACGTAAAAACGCTTTCCAGTTCAATACTTCTTGATTAGTAAAGTTACGCATAACTTACCCCTGCATACTATTAGCACTGTAGCGGAATTTTAAGAAGTTCTGTGCACTGCTTAACACCAAGAAAGCATCTTTGAGATTACGTCTTTCAAAATCTGACATGTTCTCAGGTTCAATATTATTGTCAGGTTCTTGCTCCGCTTCAATATCCAGCGCTTGATGGCGAATTCTCACTAAAGAGATAAACTCCATTGCATGTTGTAAATCTTTGCCTTTTGATGCCGGCAATATACCAGCTTCAATGATATCTTCGAGGCGATCAAATGAGTTTTGAGACTGTGAACCAATAGCAAGTGCATGTACACGAATTAAATCAGCAAGTGGTGCAGTTCCGCGGCGTTTCAAGTTAATTGAGTTGTTATGACGACCGTCTTTCTCCATCACAAAATCTTTAAAGAAACCTAATGGAGGAGTACGATTAAGTGCGTTACGAGCAAGACATGCTAAAAAACGATTGTTCTTTTTTGCTTTACGTAAGATAAATGCATTTAACTGTTCGGCCCATTTAGGTCTGCCATAGACCCCGTATAAATCAAAGAAAATAGAACAATTAAGTAAAGCTTGCGGATTAGGGTGTTCAATCCAGTCAGTAAAGCACTCTTCCCATTGTGATTGGGTTTTTCGGTATTCAGGATTGGTCGCCATAATATCGCCAGTACAATAAGTGTAACCACATGCTGCTAAACCGTCACAAACAAAAGTTGCCAGTTGCATGAAGTACTCGCCATGAATTGTTTCTTGATATTCATTATCAAGAATAATAGCGTTATCTTGGTCTGTTACTATTAGTTGTTCGTCTCGTGCCATAGACCCTAGTGCTAGAAAGCAATAAGGTACCGGTGGTGGGCCAAGCTGCTCTTCTGCAAGTTCTAATAGCCTCTGTTTAAAGCTTCTGCCTATTTCTGACATCGCTCTGCCGACCATATGTGAGTTGGCATCTTCGTTAACCATTCTTACAAAACAGTCTTTAGTTTGGCTCGACAATAAAATTAAGTCATCAATACTATTTTGCTGGAAGATACTGCTTACAATCAATAAACTGTTTTGTGATTCATAACGTATAATGTCTGTAACTTCAATTAAACCAATGGGTTGTTTGTTCTTTAATATCGGTAAATGGTGCACGTTGTAACGAAGCATTAATAACATGGCTTCAAAAATATAGGCGTTGTGATCGAGTGATATGAGTTCAGTAGACATCACTTCGCCAACAGGTGTTTCTACGTCTAATCCTTCAGCAATCACTTTGGCGCATAAGTCTCGTACCGTGATTATACCGACAAAGCTATTGCCGCCTTCATCTGCAAGGTTGGGATCATTGATGATCGCTGCAGATACATTTTCTGAGGACATAATGTGCGCGACATCTTTAATAGAGGTCGTTATTGAAAGCATTACAGGCTCGCCACTCAGAATCGTTTTAACTTTCGAGGTCGTTAGTGAGTTGGCATCGTCGTTGTTTTCTTCGACAGCTTGTTGTAGGCGAACACTGCCTTCAACTTCAACGAAATCAGCGAAAGCGTCATAGCGCTCGCAAAATTCATCGAATATATTCTCTGGAATACAGTATAAAAGGGTGTCTTTTACCGCTTTTGCTGGGTATCGAACTTTGTTATTGGTTAATAAACCGAGCTGACCAAATAGCCCACCTTGATCGAGCCGATTATACAGTTCGCCATTTCGTCGATAGATTTCAACTACACCACTGCGGATCATATACAGGTCATGAATTTTATCTTCAAATTCAATTACCATGCTATCAGCGCGGTAGTAGGAAATCTCTACGCTTTTAGAGACTTCCACTAGTGCTTTTTCAGGCAGTTGATCAAAAGGTGGGTACTGGCGGATGAAGTTTCGAATTTCTAGTAGTTCGACTTCCATTATTCGCTCGATATGATTGATTTAGTTATAACAATCATTATATGGCATTTATTGAGACTATGCAGTTAACCTGTATATCAAGATGACGAATACATGATGATGGTTGGTAAACTGGATAGTTTAATCGAATAAAATTATAGAAAAATAAGTATTATTATTTTCTAGTGAATTAATTTCAATTTTAAAAAGCATCATAGTTAAGTGTTCTAGAGTGATTTATCTTAATTTAAACTTTTGATGTGAAATAATCAGTGGCATATGTAATGATAATTAAGACATAAAAAAACGCGCAATAAGCGCGTTTTTATCATCTTATGACTACCTATGCAGGCAATTGAATTAGAAGTTTGCAGATTTAGGTGCACGTGGGAATGGGATCACGTCACGAATATTGCTTACGCCAGTAACATAAGACACTAAACGCTCAAAACCTAAACCGAAACCTGCATGAGGTACTGTGCCATAACGACGTAAGTCACGGTACCACCAGTAATCTTCTTGGTCTAATTCCATATCAGCTAAACGAGCATCAAGTACGTCTAAACGCTCTTCACGTTGTGCGCCGCCAATAATCTCACCGATACCTGGGGCAAGTACGTCCATTGCAGCAACTGTTTTACCGTCATCATTTAAGCGCATGTAGAATGCTTTAATGTCTTTCGGGTAGTTTTTAACAACAACAGGCGCTTTGAAGTGTTCTTCTGCAAGGTAGCGTTCATGCTCTGAATGTAAGTCGATACCCCATTCAACATCAAACTCAAACTTCTTATCACATGCTTTTAAGATTTCAATTGCATCAGTGTAATCGATTTGAGCAAAGTCACTGGTTACAAACGCTTCTAAACGTTCAATAGCTGTTTTCTCAACACGCTGTGCAAAGAATTCTAAGTCATCACGACGCTCGTCTAGTACGGCACGGAAACAATACTTAAGCATGTCTTCAGCCAATTTAGCGGCATCATCAAGGTCTGCGAAAGCAATTTCAGGCTCAACCATCCAGAACTCAGCTAAGTGACGGCTAGTGTTTGAGTTTTCAGCGCGGAAAGTAGGACCAAAGGTATACACTTTAGATAAAGCACAAGCGTAAGTTTCAGCATTTAACTGACCAGATACGGTTAAGAATGACTCTTTACCGAAAAAGTCTTCAGAATAATCAACAGCGCCTTTATCGGTACGCGGTAAGTTTTCCATATCTAAAGTCGATACACGGAACATCTCACCAGCGCCTTCTGTATCAGAAGCGGTAATTAATGGTGTTGAAACCCAAATGTATCCTTGCTCGTTGTAAAAACGGTGGATAGCTTGTGACAGACAGTTACGTACGCGAGCCACTGCGCCGATGATGTTAGTGCGAGGACGTAAATGGGCAAGTTCACGAAGGTACTCAATTGAGTGGCGCTTCGCTGCCATTGGGTAAGTGTCAGGATCTTCTACAAAGCCGGTAACTTCAACTTTGGTCACTTGCATTTCGAATGCTTGACCTTTGCCTGGTGATTCTACAACTTCACCAGTCATCACCACTGAACAACCAGCAGTAAGCTTGAGCACTTCTTCAGTATAATTATCTAAATTATTTGGTACTACGCCTTGAATAGGATCAAAACATGAACCGTCATAAACAGCTAGGAATGAAATACCAGCTTTAGAATCGCGGCGTGAACGAACCCAACCACGTACTGTAACTTGCGAACCAATCGCGAAGTCACCTTTAAATACAGAAGCGACAGATGTAATGCTCATTGTTGCTTAGTTCTCCAATGGATCAATGATATAAATAAGTGCTTTATATTACCTTGAAATCGGCTTTTAACAAGCCGAAAAGCCCCTTATAACAAGATAATTAGCTAACTTTTAACATTATCGAGTGTTAAATCCGATGTATCGAGTTAAAAATAGTAAACTTGAGCTCAGCTAGATTACTAAAGTGATCTTAAATTTAGCTTGTAAGCGTATGATGAAAGAGTATATTTTATAAACATCTTGTTGATGTAGGTGGTTAAATGTCCAAAACCAAAATTTTGCAATTCGTATTAGCGGTACTTTCAATCACCGGATGGGGATTGGCTGTATATGCATTAATTGTGTTTGGTGAAGCCAGACCTGATCGAGCCGTTGGTTATTACTTAAGCAAAGGTGTTGAGGTTCGTTTTGACTGGGATCCTGACTTAACCATTAAACTTGAATATTTAATCTGGTGGTGTGCTGGGATTAGCTTCGTTAATTTAGCAGTAAACTATTATGCTAAAACCGCTAGAAAAGTTGAGTACTGGATTAATATTCCGTTATTACTCTTGGTATCGTTAGCTGCAGGTTTTTATATTCGTTACGTGGTTTAAATCATAGGGTTAGTTTTGTGCTAAATCGATATGGCGGCATAATAAGTCGATTATCGCCGCGGTCACTCCCCAAATAAATTTTCCTTTATAAGGCATATAATGCACATCAAAACTGTTGCCGTTGCGGGTAAAGTTGAAAGTGTATCGATTATTTACGTTGATGAAATATTGCAAAGGAACCCAAAAGGTTTCTGCAACTTCACCAGGATCAATGGTAATTTCAAAAGGCTTATTGATTAATCCAATAATAGGGGTGATTTCAAAACCTGTAAAAGTCGCATGAGGCGGAAAATTACCTACAATAGTGACATTATCTGATGACAAGCCAATTTCTTCATCAGCTTCCCTTAATGCAGTCGCAATCATGTCTTTATCTTCATCATCCACTTTCCCACCAGGGAAACTGAACTGTCCAGGATGAGCGCGTAAATGTAATGCTCTTCGAGTTAACAAGATTTGTAATTGTCCATCAACTTCCATTAGCGGAACCAGCACTGCAGCTTTACGTAATGTAGTATCGACTGGTGCAGATGTAATTTCACCCTCAAGATTATGAAGAGAAAAATACATAGAAAATTGATTGGCGTTCATTAACCGTCCTAGTTGTTTACTTGCTAGTTTTAAAGCTAATTTTAGTGTTCTTAACCCGTAGAATCGTCTTGAGTAAAAGCTAAATTACCATATTCAATTAACAATTTGTTGATTTAAAACCTTCCTTTCAAACTTCATCGTTATTTCACCCCTTAAAACTCCTGTTCATTTTTTGCTCTTTTATTGTGCGTGATTTGCACCAAAATATGGTTTGCAAACAGGTGTTTATAATTAAATTCAAACAGGTGGAAATTACCCGCTGTAAACCTGATTGCATAAGTTAATGAAATATAATGAATTATTTTGTCACCTGAATGAAATATCACTGTAGTTAAACTGTGATGTTTCACTGGCATGGTTAGTGCTGAGTATTAACCAGTTAAGTTATTCGCGAGGAAGACAAATATGGGACTGGAGAAGTTACTGTATTTGCAAGGCGTAGGAGCTGAATTTATTGATTGCTTTGGCAATAATATACAAATCAGTTCTGACGATAGAAATGGAATTCTAAAGTCGATGTGCTTGGGCTATTCAAGTACGTCTGATACAGCTGATGATTTCTTATTATCAGATTCTTTTATTGGACAACGCATTTACGATTTAGATGCCAAGCCTTGGCTTAACCCTTTACATCAATTCCAATGGAGTTATGTAGACGCGCCCATTATAGAAGTCTATTTACCCGAATACTTTTTAGGCAATCTTTGTTTTGAGATCATCAGTGAACAAAATGAAACTTATCGGTTTCAAGTACACAGTAGTCAGCTAAAAATTGTTGGTGATTATGGTGTAGATTCAGTAACTTATTTGAAGTACCAATATTCACTGAGTAACGAGTCAAATATACCGTTAGGCTTGGGTTATCATCAAATTAGCTTAAAGCTTGGATTAGGTAATGTTGACTCAAACGGGTTTGAAGCTGATAGCGCTGATTCAACTTTCAACGGAAGTTTAATGATCTCACCACGCAGTGCCTACTGCGGAAATTTTCATGGCGCTTCGCATAACACGTCACATGGCATTTCTGCTGAATCTTCACATGGATCTTCAAATATTAGTCCAATGTTTACAGACAATCATGTCGAACATAGCGATGAAGATAAATCGGTAAAACCATGGGGTATTAGTACTCAGCTATACAGTATTAAGAGTAAAAGCCAATGGGGCATTGGTGATTTTAATGATTTAAAACACTTAATAGATTACGCAGCGGAGCAAGGTGCAGACTTTATTCTGCTTAACCCATTACACGTGCTAGATCTGCCTGCTAATGTCAGCCCATATAGTCCTGATGATCGTCGCCTATTAAACCCACTTTATATTCATATTGAATCAGTTGAAGAATTTAACATGATTCAACAACAAATCGAGTCTGACGAATTTCAGAACAAAAAACACCAGTTAGCGCAAGATGAATTACTTAATTATCAACAAGTATTTGAAGTAAAGTATGCCATTTATCGCTTATTGTTCGATGCTTTTGTTTCCCAAAATAAATCAACATGTACAAAACGCTATAAACAATTTAGCCAGTTTAAACAGCAACAAGGCGAAGCGTTATCGCAATATGTTAAACATCAAACTTCATTACAAGCAGAAGAAAACCACAGTGACAACGCAACAGCGTTTAATTTTGAAAACTTCTTATGCTATTTACAGTTTATCGCCTTTGAGCAGTTAGCTTTATGCCAATTAAAAGCAAAGTCAGTGGGCATGCTAATTGGTTTAGTGAGAGATATGGCAGTCGGTGCTTCACCAACGGGCTCTGAAGTACAACAGAATACACATTATTTTTGCCAACAAGCCAATATCGGTGCGCCGCCAGATCCTTTTGCACCACAGGGACAAAACTGGGGCTTAACGCCGCTTGACCCAATTAATCTTCAGCAAAATAACTATCAACATTTTATTAATTTAATCCGCAGCAATATGCAGTCCTGTGGTGGGCTCCGAATTGATCATGTGATGGGGTTACTTCGTTTGTGGTGGTGGCCATCAGATCCTGCTAATGGCAAGGGTGCCTATGTTTATTATCCCTTAGATACATTACTTGCAATTCTTTGTCTTGAAAGCCAGCGGGCTCAATGTCTACTCATTGGTGAAGACTTAGGGATTGTGCCGCCTGAAATTGTGCAAAACTTATCTAAAGCTAGAATTTTCTCTAATGAACTATTCTATTTTACCAAACATTATCATGGCTTTACATCTCCTGAGTATTACAAATCTCATAGTTTAATGATGCTAGCCAACCACGATGTCCCCACACTGACTGCTTGGTGGAATAGCGATGATATCAATCTCAGACATCAACTTGAGCTTATTGATGATGAACAGCTCAATCGCAGCCTTAATGATCGCCACAATGAAAAGCAACAGCTAGTGCAATTGTTAGAAGATCAACAGTTATTGATGCCACAAACGCCGATTGAAAAGATATCTACGCAGCAATTATTCACAGCATGGTTATCATTAACCGCTTCAGGACAATCAACACTGTATAGCGTGCAAATTGATGATCTGATCCATGAAAAAACGCCAATTAATATACCTGGCACTTGGAAAGAATATCCCAATTGGCGACGCAGATTGTCTCTCACGCTCGAACAGATAGTCGACAGTAATGACGTTAAGCAAAAGCTTCAAACAGTTAATAAGGTTCGCCATAATGAAAAAACCGAATTGAGCGAACCAATACACAAAGTGGCCGAAAGCAGTAAATAAGTAGTGCTGTAAAACAGCTTAAACAATGAGTGCTCTAAATAAGGTGTTCACTCTGACTAAACCAAATTTAATTTAGAACGGAGCAATAACTAATGACGACTAATGCCCCATATTTTAACCATGGAACCGATATTGCTATTTTAAATGGTGATTACACAGATGTGTTCTCGTTATTAGGCATGCATCAAGTGGAAAACTCACGGTCATTACTTGTGCGATGTTTCATTAAAGGTGCGCTTGCAGTTGAAGTATTCAGTTTAAAAGATGGAAAAAAAGTTGCTGATTTATCAGAAGTTGATGACCAAGGTCTATTTGCAGGGGTCATGGGTCGAAGAGTTAAGCCATTTCTATATAGCTTAAAAGTCACTTATCCAATGAGTGTCGAAACCATCATCGACCCATATCAATTTGGCAGTTTAATTGATGACAATGATGTGTATTTATTCGCAGAAGGTAAGCAGCAAAGCGCTTATCAATTTCTTGGTGCTAACTGGAAAGAATCTCAAGGAGTGGAAGGGGTTCACTTTTGTGTTTGGGCCCCTAATGCCCAACGGGTATCTCTTATCGGTGATTTTAATCACTGGGATGCAAGACAGCATGTTATGCGGTTTCATCCATCAAATGGCTTGTGGGAAATATTCTTACCCAGTGCTAATGCGGGACAATTTTATAAATTCAAAATTATCAATCAATACGGCGAGCATATCGAAAAAGCCGATCCATACGCAGTACAAATGCAATCTGCACCGGGTAACTCTTCAGTTATTCCCGCTAAAAGTGATTATCAATGGAATGACAGCATTTGGCTTAAAGATCGAGCTGAGAAATCACTGCATGAATCTCCGATGTCGACTTATGAAGTGCAACTGGCTTCTTGGAAGCGAAAAGGCGAGTGGGGTGATGAGTATTTAAATTATCAACAACTCATCGATGAACTGATCCCATATGTGGAAGAAATGGGTTTTACTCATTTGCAATTAATGCCAATAAGCGAGTACCCGTTTGACGGCTCATGGGGTTACCAACCTGTTGGCTTATATGCATCGACATACCGCTTTGGCGATCCTATTGGCTTAAAGGCATTTATTGATGCCTGCCATCAACGAAATATTGGCGTATTACTCGATTGGGTACCAGCTCATTTCCCTAAAGATCCCCATGGCTTATCGAAGTTTGATGGTAGTTGCTTGTATGAACATGAAGATCCACGTCAAGGAGAACACCCTGATTGGGATACGTTAATTTTTAATTATGGCCGTGGTGAAGTACAAAGTTTTTTACTCAGTAATGCGTGCTATTGGTTAGCAGAGTTTCATTTTGATGGCTTACGCCTTGACGCTGTTTCGTCAATGCTTTATCTCGACTATAGCCGAGAGTCAGGTCAATGGTTACCTAATGAATATGGCGGGCGTGAAAACATTCAAGCAATCGAGTTTTTAAAACTACTTAATGAACGTATCTATGCCGCTTTTCCTGGCGCTACCATGATTGCCGAAGAGTCAACTGCATGGCCTGGTGTCACGAATGCAACCGACCAAGGCGGTTTGGGTTTTGGCTTTAAATGGAACATGGGCTGGATGAACGACAGCTTAAGTTATTTAAAGCGCGATCCCATACATCGTAGTCATCATCACCACGAACTTACATTCGCATTGGTTTATGCCTACACAGAGCAATTTATCCTATCTGTAAGTCATGATGAAGTGGTTCATGGTAAAGGTTCGTTACTCCATAAAATCCCTGGTGATGACTGGCAAAAGTTCGCCACTTTAAGGGCCTATTTCGGCTTAATGTGGGGACAGCCGGGTAAAAAGCTTATTTTTATGGGCTCTGAGTTTGCTCAGCGTGATGAGTGGAATCATAACCAAAGCCTTGATTGGCATTTATTACAATATGCCCCCCATCAAGGTATGCAGGATTGGGTTCGAGATTTAAATAATCTGTACCTTCAACATCCTTGTATGTATGAGTTAGATCATCAAACGTCTGGTTTTCAATGGTTAGATTGCGATAACAATCAAGACAGTATTTTTAGCTTTGCGCGCTATGCAAAGTCTTCATCTGATCATTTGATATTTATCGTCAATATGACCCCACAAGTACATCAACATTTCCGTGTCGGCCTGCCGAGTGCCAATGATTATATCGAAGTGCTAAACAGTGACACACAGTGTTATGGCGGCAGTGATGTCGTAAATAGCATAGTTCAATACCAAGATGAGCCATGGCAAGGGATGAAAGGCAGCGGGTTAATTACAGTGCCACCTCTTGGTTGTGTTGTGTTAGCCGTTAATCAAGACATTGAGTTTGAAGAGGACTGATTATGTCTACTAACCATGCTCAAACAGGACCAGCAATGACTCAAGAAAATACAAGCTTATCAGCTGGTAAGCCATACCCGTTAGGTGCAACGGTTGAAACTAATGGGGTTAATTTTGCCTTGTTTTCAGCTAACGCCACTAAAGTCGTGTTATGTATTTTTGATGAGTTTGGCCTAAATGAGCAGCAGGTCTGTTTAACTCAAAAAACTAGACAGATCTGGCATGGATTCATTGAAGGGATAAAAGCAGGAACCTTGTACGGCTATCGAGTCTATGGTCCTTTTGAGCCATTATTAGGTCATCGATTTAATCACCATAAGTTTTTGCTTGACCCTTATGCTAAGCAACTACTGGGTGAATTAGAGCCAAACGATGCTAATTATGGCTATGTGTTAGACAGTACCGAATCAGATCTATCATTTTGTAAAATTGATAATGCGCCGTTTATGCCTAAATGCGTGGTGATTGATGATAGCGCTTTAAAACAAAAGCCAATTAAGCGTCCAAATATTCCATTAGAGCAAACCATCATTTATGAAGCTCACGTTAAAGGCTTCAGCGTGTTAAACCATGAAGTGGATGATGATGTTAAAGGCACTTTTGCTGGGTTAGCGTCTAAAAGCGCGATTCAGTATCTTTCCCAACTTGGGGTGAATTGTATAGAGCTGTTGCCAATACAGAGCTTTTTTAATGAGCCATTTCTACTCGAAAAACAGCTGAGTAATTACTGGGGTTATAACAGTATTGGTTTTTTTGCGCCTAACCCAAGTTATTTAAGCGGTGACACAGTCGCTGAATTCAGGGAAATGGTTGATACCTTCCATGATGCCAATATCGAAGTCATTCTAGATGTTGTTTATAACCACACAGCAGAAGGCAACCGACTCGGGCCTACGTTAAGTTTTCGCGGAATCGATAACGCCAGCTATTACCGCTTAGTATCAAATGATCAGCGTTTGTATATTAACGACACTGGGTGCGGTAATACATTCAACGCTAATCATCCCCAAGTGCTTCAATTGATAATGGACTCGCTTCGTTATTGGGTAGAAGTCATGGGAGTCGATGGATTTAGATTTGATTTAGCCAGTTGCCTTGGCCGTGAAACCTATGGCTTTGATCCAGGGTGTGGATTTTTTGATGCCTTATCTCAAGATCCGGTTTTGTGTCAGGTTAAGTTAATTGCCGAGCCTTGGGATATTGGCCCTGGTGGTTATCAATTAGGTAATTACCCAATTGCGTTTAGTGAGTGGAATGATCGCTATCGTGACACCATGCGCCGATTTTGGCGTGGCGATAATGGCATGCTGCCAGAGTTTGCGAGGCGCTTTCATGGCTCAGGTGATATTTTTGAACATCATGGCCGTAATCCATCCGCCAGTATTAACTTTATTACCAGCCATGACGGTTTTACCTTAAATGATTTAGTCAGTTATCAGCATCGCCATAATTTAGCCAATGGCGAAGATAATCGCGATGGTCATCATGAAAACCTCAGCCATAACTACGGCGTAGAAGGGGAAACAGATAACCCTGACATTCTTAGTATTCGCTCTCGCCAACAAAGAAACCTATTAACCACTTTGATGCTATCTCAAGGCGTGCCTATGTTATTGAGCGGCGATGAAATGGGTCACAGCCAACAAGGTAACAATAATGCTTACTGCCAAGACAACCGCATATGTTGGATAGATTGGCAGAACATCGATTGGTCGCTGGTGGAATTTACTGCCGAACTGATTAAGGTGCGTAAGCGTTTTCCTATTTTATGTCACCGTGAATTTATTCATCAGCCTGAAGCGCAATACGATAATGGCTTTATCTGGTATAGCCGCCACGGTGAGCCAATGGCCAAACGTCAGTGGAGCGAATTTGAAGCACGCACTCTTGCGGTTGTGTTAATCAGTAAAACTCAACCGCCGCATCAACATCCTAAAGCGTTACTTCTTTTACTTAATGCTTCTGAAAAGGCTCATCAGTTTGTGTTGCCTGTGATTGATGGCTTTAACCAATGGCAGCCGCTGATTAATACCCAACAGCTTAATAATGCCGACATTGAAGAGTTACTTGAACAGAGCAAAGTTAAGGTGGCCATTACCGCTTTAGATGACGAGGCTACAAACGATGATAAGCAACCGAGTTTTGCCTGTAGTCATCAACTGACGTTACTTGGCAGAAGCTTAATGCTGTTTCATGCATGTCATTAAGTACATAAAAAAACAACCTTGAAAGCTCAACAGGCCCTAACAACTAAATATTGCTATTCCAAATTTATAACCAATTTTTGAATTGAAATTAAACAGGTTTAATAAAGGAGTGTATCGATGCCAGTTACTAAAGGAAAAGCTGCTGCAAGTGATCTAGCCGCTGAAGATAACATTGAAGAAGTGAACAAAAAGCCTACAAGCAAAGTAAAAGCGAAACCTTCAGCAAAAGGCACGACTAAAAGGGTTTCAAAGGCAAAAGCGACTTCTCAGAAAGCGGCTAGTCAGAAAACTGATCCTACAAAACATGAGGTAAGTGATTGCGATCCATGTGACACATTAGCCGCAACTTTTAAGCGACAATTTCATGGTGCTTTATGTCGCGACGAGCTTGCTGAAAATGATATGTACAGTGCATTAGCGTCAACGGTGAAGTCACAGCTTTTACCTCAATGGCGCGAAACACGCCTTAAAGACAATGAATATCAACAAAAGCAGGTAGCTTACTTGTCGTTAGAGTTTTTAATGGGGCGTACATTAGGTAATGCACTGTTTAGCTTAGATTTGGAACAAGAAACTCATCAAGCATTAACAGAGTACTCTGCAGAGCTTGAAACACTGCAACAAGCCGAATTAGATGCAGGCTTAGGTAACGGCGGATTAGGTAGATTAGCGGCATGTTTTTTAGATAGCTGCGCAAGCCTTGATTTATCCGTAGTGGGTTACGGCATTCGCTATGAATATGGCATGTTCAAGCAAAAGTTAGTGGATGGCTACCAAGTCGAGCAACCTGATCGTTGGTTAAGAGAAGGTAATCCTTGGGAAGAGCGCATGGCAAATCACGCCATTACAGTACCTTTTTTCGGCCATAGCGAATCTTATGTCGACACCCTTGGTCATCGCCATTATGTCTGGGTTGATACCCAAGATGTGCAAGCTGTTCCTCATGATATGCCAGTACCAGGTTTCAGAAATGGCCGAATTAATACTTTACGTTTATGGAAAGCTGAAGCCACCGATGATTTTGATTTAGCCGAGTTTAATGATGGTGATTATACCGAAGCGGTAGCGCGTAAAAATTTGGCCGAACAAATTACCATGGTGCTGTATCCAAATGATGCTAGCGAAAACGGTAAAGAGCTGCGTTTAAGGCAGCAATATTTTCTATCCTCAGCGAGCCTTCAAGATATCTTACAACGTTACGTTACTGTATTTGGCCAAGACTTCAGCCGTTTTAGTGAACTGAATGTCATGCAGTTAAACGATACTCATCCAAGTATCGCAGTCCCTGAAATGATGCGCTTATTAATGGACAGTTATGGTTTAGGTTGGGATCAAGCATGGGACATCACCTCAACCAGTGTGGCTTACACTAACCATACATTATTGCCAGAAGCATTAGAGCGCTGGCCTGTACGCATGCTAAAAAATATGCTGCCTCGAATTTTAGACATTATCTATGAAATCAACGCGCGATACTTAGAGGAAGTTGCGCATCAATGGCCAGGTGATAATGGCAAATTAGCGGGAATGTCGATTATTGAAGAAGGTCCTGAACCACATGTGCGCATGGCTTATCTTGCCATTGTCGCGAGCTTTTCAGTCAATGGTGTTGCCGGATTACATACTGAACTGTTGAAAAAAGGCTTATTCAAAGATTTCTATCAACTATGGCCACATAAGTTTAATAACAAAACCAATGGCGTTACCCCAAGGCGTTGGCTTGCACATTGTAATCCTCGTTTAACGGACTTAATCACGCGTCGTTTGGGTGACACCTGGGTCGCTGATTTAACTCAGTTAACTGCACTAAATGCCTTTACAGACGACCAAGCATTTATGAAGCAATGGCAGCAAGTTAAATACGACAACAAAGTCGAATTAGCCAAACTGGTACAAGAGGAATGCGACGTCAGCTTTGATCCTGAAATGATGTTTGATGTGCAAGTAAAACGTATTCATGAATACAAACGTCAGCTACTGAACATTTTGCATGTCATTCATTTATATCAACGCATTGTGGCCGGTGACACTGAAGGGTTGCAACCTCGTTGTGTGCTTATTGGCGGTAAAGCAGCACCAGGTTATGCGATGGCAAAACAGATCATCAAGCTGGCTAACAACGTCGCTCATATGGTCAATTCAGATCCGGTGGTGACGCCATATCTAAGATTTGCATTCTTGCCAAATTATAACGTTAGTGCCATGGAGAAAATTTGTCCTGGCACAGACTTATCTGAGCAAATTTCAACAGCAGGTAAGGAGGCATCTGGCACAGGCAACATGAAGTTCATGATGAATGGCGCGATGACTATTGGCACACTCGATGGCGCCAATATCGAGATGCTTGAAGAAGTTGGAGAAGAAAACTTTTTCCTCTTTGGTCTGAATGCAGACCAAGTAAGCCAACTTAAAACCAACTATAACCCTCAACAATTTATTCAACAGTCGACCGCGCTTAACCAAGTGTTAATCATGCTTAAGAGTGGTCATTTCAATTTAGTGGAACAGGGCATTTTCGACAGCATTATTCATGCTATCGAAGATCCTTTTGATCAATGGATGATCGCCGCAGATTTCGAAGCTTATAAAGTCGCCCAAGACCAAGTGTCTCAAGCCTATGCTGACCAACAGCATTGGACTCAAATGAGTATTAGAAATACTGCCGCAAGCGGACGTTTTTCAAGTGACAACACTATTAGTGCATATCGTGACGAAATTTGGCTAGCCAAATAATCATCAGATAGCTAAAGGGCTGTTAGCTTGCTAGAAGCGTGTTTTCTACAAGTTACAGCCCCTAAACAAAGTCGTACAGTTAGGAGTTAATATTTATGTCGAATGTTCGTTATATTAGTAATCTTACCCGCGATACTTATGCGCTTATTTTAGCTGGTGGACGAGGTTCTCGTTTACATGAGCTAACCGATTGGCGTGCAAAACCAGCACTGTATTTTGGTGGCAAATTCCGCATTATCGATTTTCCTTTATCAAATTGCATTAACTCAGGTATTCGTCGTGTTGGGGTTGTAACCCAGTACAAATCTCATTCGTTAATTCGTCATGTCAGCCGAGGTTGGGGGCATTTCAAAAAAGAACTAGGTGAATCAGTCGAAATATTACCTGCATCGCAGCAAACTTCAGGAAATTGGTATGAAGGCACAGCCGATGCAGTGTTCCAAAATATCGATATCATTCGCCATGAAATACCTAAGTACGTGATGATCTTATCTGGCGACCATGTCTATCGTATGGATTACGCTGGTTTACTCGCAGCCCATGCTGAATCGGGTGCTGACATGACAGTGTGCTGTTTAGAAACCCCCATTCCAGAAGCTGCGGGCTCATTTGGTGTGATGGAAGTCGATGAAGATAAAAGAGTGATTGGTTTTGAAGAAAAACCAGAACTGCCTAAATCGATTCCGGGTAACGAAGAGTTCTGCTTAGCCTCAATGGGTAACTATGTGTTCAACACTAAATTCTTGTTTGACCAACTGCGTAAAGATGCTGATAACGCTAATTCTGACCGAGACTTTGGTAAAGACATCATTCCAGCCATCATTAAAGAAGCAAACGTGTTTGCATTTCCGTTTACCAGTGCAGTGCCTGACGAGCCAGCTTATTGGCGTGACGTCGGAACCTTAGATTCATTCTTTCAAGCCAACATGGAATTACTCTCGCCGACACCTGCGTTAAACCTGTATGACGCGAAGTGGCCGATTTGGACTTATCAAGAGCAATTACCACCAGCAAAATTTGTATTCGATGATGACGATCGCCGCGGTATGGCAGTGGATTCTATTGTCTCTGGTGGCTGCATTATCTCTGGCGCTAAAGTGAAACGCAGCGTGTTATTTGATGAAGTGCGGGTGTGTTCGTACTCGTTGGTAAAAGACTCAGTGCTGCTTCCTGATGTGGTAGTACTCAAAAACTGCAAAATTCAAAATGCGATTATCGATCGTGGCTGCATTATTCCAGAAGGCATGGAAATTGGGTACAACCGAGAACAGGATTTAGCCCGTGGTTTTAGAGTCTCTGAAAAAGGTATTACCTTAGTGACCCGTAAAATGCTCGGACTACCAGTAGGTTACGAGTAAATCTGACTTGACGAGCGGTTATTTAACTTAACTAGCCGCTTGTTGGTTTAGATTCTGTATCGACGTAATGAGTTCCATATTTAATATTGAAAAGGTAACAAGCAACGTGAAAAAAGTGTTGATGATCGCAGCAGAAAACGACGCAATAAAAGGGGCAAAAGTAGGTGGCATGGCCGATGTTATTCGTGACTTACCACCAGCACTAGCTAAAGTTGATGTTTGTGTCGATGTGGCCATGCCAAATTATGGATTTATTGCCAAAGATAATAACGCAGAGTTCATAGCCAAAATAGAAGTTAAGTTCGGAGCCAACCTCGAAACAATCGATGTTTACAAAATGCCTGCGCCATTTTTAACCGCTATTGACTCGCAAGTTAAAGGTGGCGAGTTAACTAGCTCAGTTTATTTATTCGATCATCATTTATTTAATAGTCCAGATAACCAAGTGTATACCGAAGGGTCTCATGACCGTCCGTTTGCAGAAGATGCTACCAAGTTTGCTTTATTTAACTTAGCGGTGGCTCAAGCTTATATCGAAGCCGTTATAACTCCCGTTGATATCTTGCATATGCACGATTGGCATGCAGGTATGTTAGTGATGCTTCGCGCTTTTGCACCTGAATATACAGCGCTTAAAGCCATACCTTGTGTGTTTTCTATTCATAATTTAGCCTTGCAGGGCATTCGGCCAATTCGAGAAGACGTGTCATCGTTTACGGCATGGTTCCCTGAGTTATCAAGGCTGTTAAGTGATGAACAAAAAGCACAAATCAGCGATCCGCGTTATCCTCATTGTGTTAACCCGATGAAAATGGGAATTGAACTCAGTGACAAGGTTCATTTGGTGTCGCCAACTTATGCCAATGAAGTATTAATGGCATCCGATCACCAAAACGGCTTTTTCGGCGGTGAAGGGCTAGAAGGCTCTTTGCTGGATAAACATTATCGAGGTGACGTTGTCGGCATACTTAATGGCTGTATTTATGATGCACCGAGTACTAATGACCAAGCAATAATAGTGTCTAAAGCGACTAAATCTACTAACACGACTAAATCTATTAAGCCTGTTACCTGCAAACAAATCTCTCAAGTATTTGAACATTCGCAGCAAGCCGTTATCAAGTGGCTAGGTAAAACTGAGTTTGTAAAAGCCGTCGATCAAATTGCGTTAAGCCGCTTGCAAATATTAATGACTAAGCAGTTAAAGCCAAGCACTGCTTGTGATTTTTTAATGACATCAGTAGGGCGCTTAACCGATCAAAAAGTGTTATTGCTAAGGCAAGCCAACGGTAGTTCAGGTTCGATATTGCAATCTGTGTTACGGCTTCTAAAACAAGTAAAACCCCAAGCCGTATTCATCCTTTTGGGCAGTGGCGATAAACAAATCGCTGCAGAGTTTCAAAAAGTCGCTGCAAACAACGATAACTTTGTGTTTCTTAATGGATACGATGACAGTTTATCGACCAGTTTATATCAATACGGTGAGCTGTTTATGATGCCAAGCAGTTTCGAGCCTTGTGGAATTAGCCAATTATTAGCCATGAAACACGGCCAAGTGTGTCTAGCCCATGGTGTCGGCGGCCTAAGAGATACGATTACAGATAAACATAATGGCTGGTTATTTGAAGGTAATAATTTACAACACCAAGCTGCACAATTGCTGTTGGTACTCGAGCAAGCGTTAGCCATGGACAATGACCAGCCTGATGAGTATTTAACGATGAGACAATCAGCAAGTGAAGTTCGATTCACTTGGCGCAAAGTGGCACAAGAGTATCTAGAAAAGCTTTATTGTGATTAGATTCAAGATTAAGACAGCTAAATAATTATTTAGCTGTCTTAATTTAGATGAATGCCTTATCTAACACCTCTAACGACAGTCTCAACTGACATAGACGTAAAAGGTGATCAATTAAAAAGGTTACCGATTTACTTGTTCAAGCACCGGCAAAATTTTACTGACCTTATCAAAAGTTTCTTGATACTCAGCATCCACATTGGAGTCGGCAACAATGCCGCCGCCAGCCCAGCAATAGATTGTATTGTTCTCAGTCACTAATGTGCGGATGGTGATGCTTGTGTCCATATGGCCATCTTGGCTGATATATCCAATACTGCCGCAATAGATATTTCGTCTTGATGGCTCTAGCTCTTCAATTATTTCCATCGCGCGGATTTTAGGTGCGCCAGTAATCGAACCACCAGGGAAGGCCGCTTTTATTAAATCTACGGCATCATATTGCGGCGCAAGTGTGGCTTCTACGGTGCTGACCAAATGATGCACAGCTGGAAAGCTTTCTATATCAAATAGCTTAGGCACATTCACAGAACCTGCAGTGGCGACTTTACTGATGTCATTACGCAGTAAGTCCACAATCATCACATTCTCAGCGCGATCTTTCTCTGATGCTTTAAGCTTTAAGGCATTGGCACTATCTTCTTGCGGGGTGTTACCGCGCGGTAAAGTGCCTTTGATAGGTTTTGTAGAGACTTTATCGTCGGTGAGCTGGATAAATCGCTCAGGTGATATCGATAAAATACAATGATCTTTTAAGCGTATAAAAGCTGAAAAAGGGGCTTTGTTAGCATCTGATAAAGCGCAATAAGCTTGCCATTCACAACCTTCATAGCTGGCATTAAATCGCTGGGTTAAGTTGATTTGATAGCAATCACCTTGATGTAAATAGTTCTGCACTTGCTCAAATCTTTGCTGATATTGCGCTTTTGTAGTTTGGTTTTGCCAAGTCGAGGTGAGTTTAAATGACTTTTCTTTTTGGCCTTGCTGTGCTTGTTCACTGCTATTTTGTGCTTTATTAAATTTAGCTTCAAATTGATTCACTGCAAGGTTGAGCGCGTTTTTACCAAGGTAATGCGTGGCATACCAGCAGTTCTCTTGGTGGCTGTATAATAATGCGAAGTCATAAAAACCGATATTAACATCAGGTAGTTGAATATCTTTCATGGCTTGTTGGGGGAAGTTTTCTATGATTCGGCCTAAATCATAGTTAAAACTGCCCACAGAGCCGCCACTAAATGGTAACTGGCAATCAAAGCGAGTTGGGTAAAGTGTGCTTTGCAGTGCTTGCAGTGTTTCAAAAACATCGGCACTGGCTTTGATATCTATTTGAGTTTGTCTGGTGGGTACGATAGAAAAGTCGATATTCGAACCATCACTGACAAGGGTGGCAATGGGGCTAAACACAATGATGTCAAAATTTGCATCTTGATGAGGGGTTTGAGTTGAATCCAATAACATCGCCCAGGGTTGATCGCTCACCACGCTGAAAACTGTGTGGGTGTCTAATGCCCAATTTAGCTTTGTTATAGCAAGAGAATCTTGGCTCAACTGTCCCATTAATACACCTATTTAAAATGTCATGTAGCCCAAAAAGGCTGGAAAGAGTATCATATTGTCCCTGAAAGGATTAATAGCTAATTGAATGTAATTTTGAATTAACTGATTAAGATACATTTTCAGTTCTACTCAAGGTTGCAGTCATATAAAAATAAAACAAGTTATGCCGCAATGGCTGCTGGAGCGCCCCTATATGTCTACAAATTCTTCTGCGAATGTCGTGATTAAGCAAGCTGACTTTATCGAAAGTATTGCTGATTCTCTGCAGTATATTTCTTATTACCACCCAAAAGATTTCGTTGATGCGATGGCAAAAGCCTATGATCGTGAAGAAAGTGCTGCTGCAAAAGATGCAATTGCACAAATCTTGATCAACTCGCGTATGTCGGCTGAAGGCAAACGACCTTTATGTCAGGATACTGGGATTGTAACGACTTTCGTAAAAATCGGTATGGCCGTTCAGTGGGATAAAACCGACATGACGGTACAAGAAATGGTTGATGAAGGTGTTCGTCAAGCTTATACCAACCCTGATAACCCGTTACGTGCATCGATTGTTGCAGATCCTGCAGGTACTCGTAAAAATACTCGCGATAACACGCCATCTGTAGTCCATATTGATATGGTACCTGGCGACCATGTTGAAGTGATGATTGCTGCTAAAGGCGGTGGATCAGAAAACAAATCTAAAATGGTGATGTTAAACCCATCAGATGATATTGCAGCTTGGGTTGAGAAAACCTTGCCGACAATGGGCGCTGGCTGGTGTCCTCCTGGGATGCTGGGTATAGGTATTGGTGGCACAGCGGAAAAAGCTGCTGTGTTAGCAAAAGAGTCGTTAATGGACCCTGTCGATATCCATGAGTTAATGGAGCGCGGCGCGGAAACCACAGAAGAAAAGCTACGTTTAGATATCTTCGAACGTGCTAATAGCACAGGTATTGGCGCACAAGGTTTAGGCGGATTAACCACAGTTTTAGATATTAAAGTTAAGTCTGTACCGACTCATGCAGCATCTAAACCTGTAGTCATGATCCCTAACTGCGCTGCGACTCGTCACGTTCATTTCCATCTTGATGGCACAGGCCCAGCAGAATTAACCCCGCCATCATTAGCGGATTGGCCAGAAATCACTCGTGAAGCGGGTGAAAACACCCATCGCGTAGATTTAGATAATGTTACTCAAGCTGAAATCGAGACTTGGAAAAGCGGCGATACTTTATTATTAAACGGTAAAATGCTAACCGGCCGTGATGCTGCCCATAAACGTATTCAAACTTTGATCGAATCTGGCGAAGGTTTACCAGAAGGTGTCGACTTTACGGGTAAGTTTATTTACTACGTTGGTCCAGTTGATCCAGTAGGTGATGAAGTTGTTGGTCCTGCTGGCCCTACAACAGCAACACGTATGGACAAGTTTACTGATTTGATGCTTGATAAGACTGGCTTGATGGGCATGATCGGTAAATCTGAGCGTGGTCCACAAACTGTTGAGTCAATTAAGAAGCACAAAGCGGTTTACTTAATGGCCGTTGGCGGCGCAGCTTACCTAGTGTCTAAAGCCATCAAAAAGTCACGCGTTGTGGCATTTGAAGATTTAGGTATGGAAGCGATTTACGAATTTGATGTGCAAGATATGCCAGTGACTGTAGCCGTTGATACTCAAGGTATTAATGCTCACGAAACAGGTCCTGCAATATGGAAAGTAAATATTGCTAACGCTAAAGGCTAATTAGCCATAAAAACAAGTCAGTATCATGCGGGCATTATTGCCGTTTAAATGCACAAATTGACTAAAAAATCACGCTCAGAAATAGAATGACTCATTTTTTTGATTCACTCTATTGCCTGAGCGTTTTTGTTTGGGTACTGTGCTTAGCAGTAATTTTTAAACACAGTGCTTTCAGTTCGACAACGCTAATCTAACAGGGCCGCATTAGAGTGTGATCTCGTTAGAAATATATCGAATGTTATAAGCGGTGTGACGGCCTTAAAAAACAAAAAAATAACAAGAGAACTTCATCAAATGAAAAAATCGTCGCTATTACTCGCGCTTGCTACAGCTGGCCTGGCGCTTTCTGTTCAAGCAGCAGAGCCAACGAAAACTCCATTTAACGTTCAGCAGTTAGTTAACTTAAATAAATTACATTCAGCTGCAGTATCAAATGACGGTAGCAAATTAGTTTATGCGGTAAAACACATTGATGAGCAGGGCGATAGCAGCTCAGATTTATATTTACTGGATTTAACCAATAAAAATGCCAAGCCAGTGCAAATTACCTCTCATAAAGGCACTGAGCATGACGTTAACTTTAGTGTTGACGATAAATCAATTTACTTCCTTGCGGCTCGCGATGGTTCAAGCCAGCTTTATAACCTGTCTTTATCAGGCGGTGAAGCATTGCAAGTCACTGACTTACCGTTAGACGTTAACGGTTATAAGCTATCAAATGACGGCAAACAAGTTGTAATGAACATGCGCGTCTTTCCAGAATGCAAAGACTTAGCATGTACTGTTGACCGTATTGCAGAAGAAGAAAACAAAAAGACCACAGGCCGTGAATACAAGCAGTTAATGGTTCGCCATTGGGACACGTGGGAAGATCACGCCCGTAATCATTTATTTGTTGGCCAGTTAAATGGTAAGCAAGTCACTGAAGTGGTTGATGTAACTTTAGGTTTAGACACTGAAACACCACCAAAGCCGTTTTCTGGTATGGAAGAAGTCACTTTCACTGCTGACGGTAAACACATTGTCTACAGCGCGAAAGCACCAAGTAAAGATCAAGCTTGGACCACTAATTACGATTTATGGAAAGTACCGGTTACTGGCGGTGAAGCTGAAAACCTCACTGAAGAAAACTTAGCATGGGATGCACAGCCAACGTATTCAAAAGATGGCCGCCAATTAGCTTACTTAGCCATGAGCAAACCTGGCTTTGAAGCCGATCGTTACCGCATTATGTTACGTGACACTGTCACAGGCGCTGAAAAAGAAGTGGCACCACTTTGGGATCGCAGCCCACATTCATTAACCTTTAGCGACGATGGCCGTACCTTGTATGTAACAGCGCAAGATGTTGGTCAAGTGAGCATCTTTGAAGTTAACACTCAGTTTGGCGATGTACGTCCTATTTATAATGACGGCAGCAACAGCTTAGTAGCAGTAACTGATTCAAGCATTATTTTCAGTAATAAATCATTAGTAGAACCTGGTGATTTATACACTATCAGTTTAGAAGGTGAAAACCTGACTCGCTTAACGAACGTTAACGAAGAAAAACTAGCTGAAATTCAATTTGGTGAATTCCAACAGTTTAACTTTAAAGGTTGGAACAACGAGACAGTGCACGGTTACTGGATTAAGCCTGCTAACTATGAGTCTGGTAAAAAGTATCCAGTTGCTTATTTAGTTCACGGCGGCCCGCAAGGATCGTTCGGCAACTCATTTAGCGGTCGCTGGAATGCGCAGCTTTGGGCTGGTGCCGGTTATGGCGTAGTGATGGTCGACTTCCACGGCTCTACAGGTTATGGCCAAGCATTTACTGATTCAATCTCAAAAGATTGGGGCGGTAAACCGTTAGAAGATTTACAAAAAGGCTTAGCAGCAGTTGGTCAGCAACAAAAATGGCTAGATACAGATAACGCTTGTGCATTAGGTGGTTCGTACGGCGGTTACATGATGAACTGGTTCCAAGGTAATTGGAGTGACGGCTTCCAGTGTTTAGTTAACCATGCTGGTTTGTTCGATATGCGCTCTATGTACCACGTGACTGAAGAGTTATGGTTCCCAGAGTATGAGTTCGGTGGCACTTACACTGAAAATAAAGAACTATACGAGAAGTTTAACCCAGTAAACTACGTTGAAAACTGGAAAACGCCAATGTTAGTCATTCACGGCGAAAAAGATTACCGTGTACCTTATGGTCAAGGTTTAGCGGCGTTCACTTACATGCAACGTAATGATATTCCGTCTGAATTGTTAATGTTCCCTGATGAAAATCACTGGATCCTTAACCAAGATAACTTGCAACAATGGTACAAAAACGTACTAGGTTGGATGGATCGTTGGACTGAGAAAAAGTAGTTAAACGATAACGTCAGTTTCAAAAAAAGAGATGCAAATAAGCATCTCTTTTTTTATGTTTTAATTTTATGAAATGGCTCTTACAGTGTCATCACTGAGTCGTTAGATAGCGTTTGCGCTTTTAGCTATTATCGTCAGCCACTTTAAGTTCGGTCGTTGGGCATTTATGTCCGGTTTTTGTTATCCATAGAAAATAAGCTAACCTTCTTCTTGAGCCTGTAACTTTGCGCTGGCTGTTTTTAAGGCTGATTCTATTTCGTTTACCCATGGGAAACCTCAATTTACTGTATTGAATAAAGTGAAAACAAAAGCTAAACAGTAATTTATATTCAGAAAGCGAAATATTATAACAAATATTGCACTCTGTAGGCTTAGACATTTTAGTTTTTACCTTAAATTGAAATTTAATTTCACCTAGAAAGCTTCATTGTTTATTGAATACAAAGATGAAGGGCTAAATGTGATTCAAGACATACTTTTTCATAAGTAAATCTAACTCGAACAAGCAAAATTATTCATAGATTAGATTTATTATTAACTGGCTCAAAGTTTTAAAAAATCTCATTTGATAAAAAGCAAAAAATCAGTACAGTTGCGCGACTATTTTTTGCACCACAAAACATATAATTTGAGGGTTTTCTTGTGGATTTAATGCTTTACGTTAAGTTTTTCTTAAGCTTAGTGGCTATTATCAACCCTGTTGGCTTGTTGCCTGTATTCGTGAGTTTAACCAGTCACCAGACTGAAGTTGAACGAAATCATACGGGTAAAGTTGCCAACTTTGCTGTTGTGGTGATTTTAGTGGTGACGATATTTATTGGTCAGCACATTCTCAACATGTTCAGCATTTCGTTATCAGCCTTTAGGATTGCAGGTGGTAGTTTGATTGCCATTATCGCCATGTCGATGCTGCAAGGTAAATTAAGCCCAGTAAAGCGTAACCAAGAAGAAGACCGTGAAGCATCGGGTATGGAATCTGTTGCGGTTGTGCCATTGGCGCTGCCATTAATGGCGGGACCCGGTGCGATTAGTTCAGTGATTGTTTATGCATCAACCAATAATGCATTAGTTGATTTGATTGGTATGTCAGTTACGGTGATATTATTTGGCTTTATGAGCTGGGGATTATTCAGATTAGCGCCAGTTATTTTTAAACTATTAGGAACGACAGGTATTAACGTTATTACCCGTTTAATGGGACTATTGATGCTATCCATTGGTATAGAAGTGATAGCAGCGGGGCTCAAAGGCTTGTTTCCAACGTTAATGGCCTAGGGTTATAGATTTAAGGCTTGAGTAAAATATCGCTCATTTATTCAAGCTTTTGGACAGCAAATGCGCAATAGGATTGGAATAGGGGATTTTCCCTTGACCGCAAATGCGCATTTGCGTAAAGTACCGTCCGTTCACGAACATCTTGATATCAATATCTTAATTGAACTCAGTATCGTCAACCGTGTTGCTCTCACGTAAAATGTTAAGCATCAATTAGGTGACGTGTCCGAGTGGCTGAAGGAGCACGCCTGGAAAGTGTGTAAGGGGCAACCCTTCGAGAGTTCGAATCTCTCCGTCACCGCCACATTCTTAAATTAAGACGTCCTAGGACGTCTTTTTTTATACCTACAAAAAGTCCTCCATCAAACTTGTTTGACAAATTGCATTGAAGTATCGTTACTTTAAAGTCATTGATTGCTCATTCACAGAGCTTGGGAACATGGATTGAATCTCTCACAAAAACAACTCGATGATGCAGTTGAACAAGATATTTTAACTGGTCAGCAAGCAAATGAACTTTGGCAATTTTTGCTTTCGCAGACTCACTCAACAGAACCGGCTTCAATATCATCACGGTTTGATTTTACCCATGTGTTGTATTACTTCGGTGGTTTTATTGCTATTGGCGCGATGACCCTATTTATGGAACTGGGTTGGGAAGCATTTGGCGGTATGGGTATTGTCGCCTTATCTGTAATTTATGCCGTTATTGGCTTGTGGTTGACCGAATTATTTAAAAACAAAGGCTATGTAATCCCCGCGGGTATTTGTGCCACTTTTGTGGTTGCGTTAACCCCACTTGCTATTTATGGTTTGCAGCAAGCTTTTGGTATTTGGCCTGATGATACCGTATATCGTGATTATCACCGCTATATAAAGTGGCACTGGCTTTATATGGAACTAGGTACTTTGGTTGTGGGGGCCGTTATTGCATGGAAGTACAAATATCCTTTTTTGATGATGCCAATTGCGATAACTCTTTGGTATTTAACGATGGACTTAACTGCCATGCTGAATGGAGGAGATTATAGTTGGGAACTTCGAAGAATAGTGTCGCTATATACCGGTTTATTAATGGTAATTTTAGCGTTTTGGATTGATATTCGTTCTAGATACAAAGCGGATTATGCCTTTTGGATTTACTTATTCGGTATATTAGCGTTTTGGCTTGCTCTCACCTCAATGGATTCAGATTCTGAGTGGAGTAAGCTTGTTTATTTTTGTATCAATATTGCCATGATTATAATCGGCGCTATATTAGTGCGACGTGTATTTGTGGTATTTGGTGCTATAGGCAGTTTTATTTACATTGAATACCTTGCATCGAGCATGTTTAAAGACAGTTGGTTGTTTCCTATAAGCCTAACTATCATAGGGTTAGGGATAATTTATCTCGGTATTTTATGGCAGAAGCACGAACAAAGGATAAGCAATAAAATACGTCGAATTTTACCTACTCCATTGAGGGAGTTAATAAGTTCGAGAAATGTATTTTAATCGTTACTCAACGCAAAACAGCATCAACCTTGACTTTATACAAGCAATTTTAAACAGGGCTTTATAGTCCTATTTACTTATTCGTTGAAGTTAGTAATACGCTTTTTTCAGGTAATACCATTTTTACAGCTTGAGGTTTCACTTCAAATCGAACTTGCTCACAGGGGTAGGGTTCACCATCAAGGTTAATTGGCAATGCCAATGGAAAGTCAATCTCTAGCCAGTGAGTTTGAAATTGAAAACAAAAATCTCCTTCAGTATTGGGTTGTTGTATCTCTTCTATCACCTGAGGTAAATCAAGCGGCGTGAAACCTTTTAATAATGTGACATCCATGAGTCCATCATTGACCTTAGCATTAGGAGCAAGCACTTGACCGCCTCCCGCTTGGCGACCATTACAGATTGCACCGACGACAATATTACCACTAAAAGTACCTTTATCAGTTTTAATGGTGCCTTCGTAGGGTTTAAAGCCAATAGCTTTGGCTAGGCCTGTTAAGGTGTATGCACCGCCGCCAAGAAAATCCTTTAGTTCAGTGGGGGTTTCGGCGGTCACTTGGGCGCCAAAGCCGACAGCGGCAACATTAATAAAGTGACGATCGTTGGCGGCAATTAAATCGATCGCGGTGGCTTGGCCATGAATAGCAAAGGCTAACGCTTCGGTAATGGTTGTAGGTATATGAGCCGAGGTTGCAAAGTCATTTGCGGTGCCTAATGGCAGAACTGCAATTTCTGGTAGTGATATTGGATCGGTTGGGTTTTCACCGTGTTGTGACTGTATATACATTAACGCGGTAACAGCCTCATTCAACGAGCCATCACCACCGCCAATAATCACTCTTTCAAAACCTGCCGCTATGGACTCCTCCAATAATCTTTGCATATCAGCAGCTTCCCAAGTCACTTTGACTGCAATCTCAATACCTTGTTCTCTTAGTGCATATACTGCAGTTCTAATTTCAGGTATGCCGGCTTTTTTACCATTTAAGATGAGACTAACGCGATTTACTGACATGTAAATTTCCTTATGAGTACTGTTGTCACGATTAAACAATCAACTTGTTGGCAATTTTGAGTCGATGATACCTTGAGTAAAAAGCGAAAAGTTGTCACAAAAGATGTCAATTAATGGAATTGAGCTGAAATATATTGATGTTCATGATTAACTTATGCCATAAAAAAATTAACAACAAAATGCTAAACGATTTCTTTAATCGATTTCGTTAAAAATAATAATAAAATTATCACATTAATCAAAGGAATTTAGATAATGAAAAAAGCTGCAATCTCACTTGCTGTCGTTATTGGTCTTGGAGCATTAGCCGGTTGTAATAGTGCAACAATTCAAAAAGAAACGGCTGAAGCTGCTGAGCAACAAGTAAAACAAAATTTTAGTCATTTTTCAGATCAATTCATTAATGATTTATGGCAATGGTCACCGACTTGGGCACTTTATAGTGGCAAACATGTTAACGATGGCTATTTAGAAGTGCCAAATGATGCCGCTCGTGCGAAAACATTAGCGTTTGTAAATACCCAGCAAGCTAAGTTGGCAAAGTTTGATAAAAGCACATTAACTACCAATGATTTAATTGACTACGAGTTAATTTCAAATTTATTAGCCAGCATCAAGTGGCAGCAAGAGCGTTTTAAAGCATGGCAATGGAATCCATCTCAATACAATGTTGCTGGTGGGTTTGCTCAAATTATTAATGAAGATTTTGCGCCTTTAGATGAAAGACTTAAGTCTGTGGTCGCGCGTTTAGAAAATGTGCCTGCTTATTATCAGGCTGCACAAGCAAATATCGACAATCCTACGATAGAACACACACAGTTAGCCATTATGCAAAACCAAGGAGCGTTCTCGGTATTGTCAGATGAACTGGCTGAAAAAGTGAATGCTTCTGGCTTATCTGAATCAGATAAAACCTTATTTACCCAACGTTTTGAACTCGCTAAATCTGCTGTTAACCAACACATTGAATGGTTAACAGAGCTTGAAGCTAAACTTGAAAAAGAGGGCGCTCGCAGCTTTAGAATTGGTGAAGAGTTATATGAAGAAAAGTTTGCCTTAGATATTCAAGCAGGAATGTCCGGTAAAGCATTATTTGAAAAAGCCACGGCTGATAAATACCGCGTACAAGCAGAAATGGCAAAAATTACCCGTGATATTTGGTCTAAATACATTGATACGCCAATACCACAGGATGACAATGTCGCCATTAAGCAGTTGATTGATGTCTTGTCTGTTAAACATGTTAAACGTGAAGATTTCGTAGATGAAGTAAGAGCGCAAATCCCTGAGTTGGTTAAATTCGTTAATGAAAAACAGCTGATGACCTTAGATCCATCTAAGCCACTCGTTGTACGTGAGACGCCTGAATACATGCGTGGCTTTGCTGGTGCATCTATTAGTGCTCCTGGCCCTTATGAGAAGTCTGCTAATACTTATTACAATGTTACTCCGCTTGATGGTATGAGCGATGAGTCGGCTGAAAGCTATTTGCGCGAATATAACCACTGGATCTTACAAGTACTGAATATCCATGAAGCGATCCCAGGTCATTACACTCAATTGGTGTATTCAAATGAATCACCAAGCTTGGTTAAAAGCTTATTCGGTAATGGCGCAATGGTTGAAGGTTGGGCTGTGTATACCGAACGTATGATGCTTGAAGAAGGTTACGGTGAGTTTGAACCAGAGCTATGGCTGATGTACTACAAGTGGAACTTACGTGTCATCGCCAACACCATTTTGGATTATAGTATTCAAGTGAATGGTATGACTGAAGAGCAGGCATTAGATCTCATGATGAATGAGGCATTCCAGCAACGTGCAGAAGCCGAAGGGAAGTGGCGCCGCGCAACGCTAAGCCAGGTACAGTTAACCAGCTATTATTCAGGTTATCGTGAAATTTACGATTTACGTGAAGAGCTTAAAGGAGCTCAAGGTGAAGCGTTTGATTTAAAAGCATTCCATGAGCAATTCTTAAGCTATGGTAGTGCACCGGTTAAGTACATCAAACAATTAATGACCAGTAAATAATTCGATAATGATATGAAAAATCCGACTTTGTTAAGTCGGTTTTTTATTGACTGTTTCGTTAATGTGTAACCGATACCATGGAGTAGGTTGGATGACCTGTATGTTCACAAACTTGCTCGCTAACTAGGGTTAAACCTTGTGATAGATAGAACTGATAACTTGCATTGTTTTCTTTATAGACGTTCAAGGTTAACGCATCACTTTGCTGTTTAGCATGTTCGATTAATTGAGTGCCGATTTTCTGCCCCTGAAAAGCGGGGGCAATAAAAATTGCAGCTAACATGTTTTCCAATAAAGAATAAAAACCAACCACTTTAAAATTTAAAACAAACACATAAGTTGCAGAGTTAGGAATATACACATCTCGCATGATATTGACTTGTGAGTGCCAGTATTCTTTTTCTACAAAATGGTGAGATTCAATGGAAGCTGTAAGCCAGATATCGATAACAGTATCGATATCTGCTGAGGTTAAGACTCTGATCATGTTTGTCTTTAATCACTCGTTATTGATATTTGATAAGTCATGATGACATCTTTTCAATAGAAGTGATTGAACATTTCTGACAAGTTTTAGAGCTATATAAAATCTTAATTGTCGTTTTATTCATATATTGGAGCGTCATAATGATAGCCTTCGTCAGAGTATGCCGTGACTTTAGCATCTTCAACTAAGCCTGATTCCGCTTGTACTTGGGTTTCGAAAAAATGTTGAATTTGTTTTCTACGTCCATGAGCCGCCCATGATTCGGCATCATCCCAAATTTCATTGAATACAATTGGGTATTCGTTTCTGGTGGCACTTGGATGGTCAATTTGTCGAGTCAGCATATATTGAATACATCCTTCTTCACGATATGAATCAGGCTCTAGTGCTTTAAGAATTTCAAAAAGCTCAGATTCTTTGCCGGCTTTAGGTTTAAATTGTGCTAATACGTAAACGCGACTACTCATGACATTTCCCTTAACTTCAATAAATAATAATTAATACAAGATACTAGATTAAAAAATTGATAAATGAAACGGAAATAATAAGCCGATTTTATAATAGTTTATTTAACCAGTCTTGCCATGAAATCGTCCGTCCAGGAAATGCGACTTGAGTAAAGTTCCATTCATCATTAAGCCAGTTTTTTATTGTCTGAAACAGAATGCTTTCTTGTTCAATGCTATCGCTTCGTATCCAAAAATGAACCACACATTGATATTGCGAAAAGTCACTTGGGTCAATGTAAATTGAGCCTAGGCATTTGGTTTGTTCAAGGTTTAAAACGGAATAAGCAAATGCTGTTCGAGTTTTAAATTCTTGTTTATGCACGTTAAGGCTAATGATGTTTTGCTCTAGTGTCATGTCTAGTTCAGGCCAATTTGAATGGGGTCCGAAGATACCTTGCAAAGATTGTTGGCTAAACATAACCGCTTCATAATCTAACTCAGCAACATCTTCATTTAGGGGCGTGAAATAGAAATGTTCGGTACTGTGTATTAACGGCACTGTAAATGATGTAGACACTAATGATTTTGCCATTTCATAACCTTTTTAATGAAAGACTTATTCACAATATGAAGCTTGTAGAGCTTATCAACAAATTGATTAACTCACAGAGCTTTTCGAAGTGTTTTAGAGAACTTCTCATTGCGGTGTATAGTGTTACCTGTAAAGGTAAACGAAAAAGCGAGCCATTATAATAATGACTCGCTTTGCTAATTTGAAATCGCAGTTAATTGTTAGTGACTATTCATAATTACTACTCTTAATTACTACTCTTAATTACTATGATTAATTGGCATTTAATTGACTCACTTTTTTAGCTGCTAATTTTGCTTTCTTTCTTAGCGCTATATTAACGAGTGCGATTAATACAGGTACTTCAATTAATGGTCCTATAACACCTGCAAAAGCTTGGTCTGAATGAATACCAAACACTGCAATAGAAACAGCAATGGCAAGCTCAAAGTTGTTACCTGTGGCTGTGAAAGCGATTGACGCATTCTTGTCGTAAGGGATCCCCATCTTTTCGCCAATAAAGAAGCTGATAAAAAACATCAGAACAAAATAGATCCCTAATGGTAAAGCGACTCTGAGTACATCCATTGGTAGCTCAAGGATCATGTCACCCTTTAAGCTAAACATCAGCACAATAGTCCCGAGTAATGCTATTAAAGTAATCGGTGAAATTTTAGGAATAAACACTTCGTTGTACCATTGCTCACCTTTACGAGCGACTAAGATTTTACGACTTAAGAAACCCGCTAAGAAAGGTATACCTAAGTAAATTAGTACACTTTGAGCGATATCAGCCATTGAAATATCAACAACAAAACCTTCGTAGCCAAAAATCGGTGGTAGAACAGTGATAAACAACCAAGCCATCACACTGTAAGTTAATATTTGGAATACGCTGTTAATTGCAACAAGTGCAGCGCCTAATTCTTTGTTACCACCGCCAATATCATTCCAAACAAGCACCATAGCGATACAGCGTGCAATACCGATTAAAATAATACCGACCATATAACCTGGGTAATCACTTAAAAATGTAATGGCCAGAATAAACATTAAGATTGGGCCAACAATCCAGTTCATGATTAATGAAAGGGTAATGGCTTGTTTATCTTTGGTGACTTTGCCCAGTAATTTGTAATCTACTTTTGCTAGTGGCGGATACATCATCAAAATAAGACCAATAGCGAGTGGAATGTTAGTACTACCCACGCTCATTGAATTGGTGATTTGTTCAACTTGTGGGAATAGGACACCAATAGATACGCCTATAGCCATTGCAACAAAAATCCACAAGGTGAGATATCGGTCAAGAAAGCTCATTTTCTTGGTTGCGGTTTCAGGAATATTTTCACTCATTGTCATTTTCTCTTATTTCACACCGCCTTATCGGCAATCGTCGAAATACGATTGACTGAGGCAGAATTAAACATAAATTTTTGGTTAATTAGCTATGTTTTATAATTAAAACAGCTGGCAATATTGTTGCTTGTAATCTTCTAATGCTTGACGATTAATGCGATAGCATATTTTGGGTGGATTGGGTTCTGCACAAATAAAACCTGCTTGTTTTAAAATACGGATATGTTCAGAAACTGTTGATTGTGCTAAACCAACTTCTGCGACCAGATCGCTACTTAAACAGCCACCAAGCTCGTCTAGATTAAACAGTATCTTTAGTATTCTTACACGGGCAGGGTGTGACATAGCCTTAGCTTGTGTAGCGAATGACTTTTCATCGATTAACTGCTGCTCCGTCACTCTGAAGGCTAATTGAGTACTTTTACCGCAATCTGTTGCCATGGATTAATCTCACTGTTAGCACAAATGTGAATCAACTATTTATATTTACACTCATATTTAATGTTTATATGAGATCCATATTTAAAGTGAGTAATAGTGAAATAGTTAATCGTCGATTAACGATAAGGTTATGCCTATCTCTGATCACTTGCAAACTATTTTGTTGGATTATGCTTATTTATCTTTAATTAGATAACGAAAAGTTAACTTAGATCTCAAATTTACATAAATATAGTAGTAATAACAAAATCACAGTGATAATCTAAATGGTAATTGTTCTTGTTTAGATTAAGCCCGTTATGAAAAAGATTCTCCTGATTGATCAACAGCTCACCAATAGTCTACAACTATGCCAGCAAATGGAGCCTATGGGATATGACATCCAGATAGTAGACAATAGCTTTAATGCGCTGGTGGAATTGGAGCGTAACGAATTTGAAGTTATTTTATTAGATTACAGTGTGCCGAAGATGGATTCGTTCTGGCTATTAATGGCCAAGCATTGCCAAACTCCGGTGATCGTATTAGTTAACAATAATGACGATCAGGAAAGAATTCACGCTTTTGAACAAGGTGCTGATGACTACATAGCCGCTCCTTTTAACGTTAAAGAATTACTGCTTAGAGTTAACGTGCTTCGAAGAAGGAGCGAAAAGGTTGTCCATCAATCTGACTTTGATGACATTTTGTTTGACGATGTGAATAACACAGTGATGTTAAACACCCAGAACTTAAAACTGACCCAAACAGAATATCGTTTGTTTAAGTATTTATTCCAGCGTAAGGGGGAAGTCGTCACAAAAGCAGAGTTACAAATGCGGGTGTTGCATAAAGAGCTAGGTGAATTTGATCGTAACCTTGATATGCATATCAGTAACACACGTCGTAAGATGGCAAAGAAATGCTTACCTCGTGAATTAATCAATACAGTCCGAGGTAAAGGTTACTGTTTTAGCCCTATTTTGATTTAGTATTCATTAGGTTTAATACACAGGGTGAAATAGACAGCACTGATGTTATCTAACACCGCTTAGATTACTAAGCACTATAATTAGCTGCTCATTAAGTTATTTAGATAAATTTAATGTTGATAACAAATAATGATAATAAATGCCGAGTACATTTTGTATTCGGCATTTTTTTTACCACTTTGTTAGTGATGCATGTAACCAATACACTGATAACCAATTAACTGACTTGTACAGTAAGTATCCTAGCTATGCTGCGATTTAGACTTGAATTAGACATTATTTGAACAGATGTGTCGTTGATGTTCAGCATTTGATTTTATTGAGTAACGGCATTTGATAAGATGCTGGCATAAAAATCGATAATAACCTTACATAAGGAAGTCCTATGCGTATTAACGCGAATTTTGATGGTGGCAACATTGAGACTATCAATTTAGACAAACACGATGACATTCAACTTGAGATTAGACCTGATGAAGGTGGTGAATTCTATCAGTGGTTTAACTTTCGTATGGAAGCTGAAATCGGTCAAACTTATATACTGAACATCATGAATGCTGGTACAGCATCTTACCCTAAAGGCTGGGAAGATTATCAAGCTGTAGCAAGTTATGATCGCCAACATTGGTTCCGTTTACCAACGACCTACCAAGATGGCAAGCTTTCGATTCAAGTCGATTTAGATTGTGAAGCCATTCAAATTGCTTACTTTGCTCCGTACAGCTACGAGCGTCATTTAGATTTAATCAGTTCTGTTCAATTACACCCATCTGTAAGCCTTGAAAACCTTGGTTTAACGCTAGATGGTCGTGACATGAGCTTACTAAAAATTGGTGATAATGACCCAGCTAAAAAGAACATTTGGATTACTGCAAGACAGCATCCAGGTGAGACAATGGCTGAGTGGTTAATTGAAGGTTTGTTAAATCAATTACTAGACAGTGATTGCCCAACAGCAAAACTATTACTAGATAAAGCCAATTTCTACATTGTGCCGAACATGAATCCAGATGGCAGTGTCAGAGGTCATTTACGTACTAATGCAGTAGGTACTAATCTAAACCGTGAATGGCAGTCGCCAAGTTTAGAACGCAGCCCTGAAGTTTATTACGTTACAAATAAGATGAAAGAAACTGGCGTAGACTTATTTTACGATGTTCACGGCGATGAAGGTTTACCATACGTGTTTGTTGCAGGCTGTGAAGGCGCGCCAAACTACACTGATCGCATGGCTAAGTTACAAGAGCAGTTCCTTGCAGCGTTAGGTATGGCAAGTGCAGATTTCCAAACTAAATACGGTTATGACAAAGATGAGCCAGGTAAAGCAAACTTAACGGTTGGTTCTAACTGGGTTGGTAACACATTCAAATGTCTAGCGAATACATTAGAAATGCCGTTTAAAGACAACGACAACTTACCAGACCCTGTAGTCGGTTGGTCGCCAGCACGTTGTGAATATTTAGGTGAAGCATCATTAGTTGCAATGCTTGCCGTTGTTGATAATTTAACCGAGTAGGCGAGTTATGGCGTTAATTGAATGTCCTTCATGTCAAAAGCGTATTTCGAGTAAAGCGAAAGAGTGCTCACATTGCCGTGCAAAAACTGACGGTGATAATGAGTCTGTTCGTATTATTAGTCACATCCAGCAATCCAATAAGTTAATGACTCACAGTTTTGTGTTTTTAACCTTATTTATCGCAGGTGTGGTGATTTGGTTTTGGGGTGGTGAAACAGCGACGGGCTTACAATCACAAATAGCCACAGGCTGCTTTGTATTTGGTTTTGTTGGCTACACCATCACACGAGCAAGGATTGTGTTACATAAACGGAAAAGCGTATGAATGATATCAATAAAGTCATCGATGAGATGCCAGACGAAGTATATCAACGTCTAAAATCGGCTGCTGAAACGGGTAAGTGGGAAGATGGCACTGTGTTATCTGCTGAGCAAAAAGAGTCTACTTTGCAGGTGGTCATGTTATATCAAGCCCGTAAATTATCACAGACCGATCATTTTACCATCGGTGCTGGTGGCAAAATTAACGAGCTATCTAAATCACAGCTTAAAAAAGAATTCCGCGGTGAATCGATTGCCGAATTTAAAGAATCTGATATATAGCGTTATATAAACTTTGCAATGAATTTATTGCTACGCAATAAAATAAAAAGCCGCATTAATGTAATGCGGCTTTTTTATTTTATTTCAAAAACTTATGTTTTTAGGTTTAAACTATTCTGTCAGTTCACCCAATAGGTTTTTCTTCATCGCAGATTTTACTTCAGCTGACGTCATATTTTTCGATAGCAAATAATGCAGTTTTGCTAACGCAGCTTCAATGGTCATATCTGAACCACTTATTACTCCAGCTTGTGCTAGTGCATTACCTGTAGCATATCCACCCATATTAACTTTGCCTTGAAAACATTGGGTAAGGTTAACGATCACAATACCGCGCTCATCTGCTTGTTTGAGCGTATCTAACAATGCTTTATCTTGTGGTGCATTACCGACACCAAATGTGAGTAAGATTAATGCTTTAACTGGTTGCATCAAAATATTAGCGAATATTTCGGTCGAGATCCCTGGGTACAGCGTAATAACACCAACGGGCTGAGGACTGATATTAATGACTTCTAATGGCATTAATGGCGCTTCGTTAGTGGGTTCTGTTATTTGGCCTGCTCTAAGGTTTATTTTTATTCCAGCTTCCAGTAATAGCGGGAAATTTGGAGAAGCAAAAGCATCAAAACCATCAGCATGTGCTTTAGTAGAGCGGTTACCCCTAAACAGTTTGTTATTGAAGAACAAACACACTTCAGCCACGGGGTAATTAGCGGCGATGTATAACGAATTCAATAGATTGGTTTGACCATCTGAGCGTAGCTGGGCTAACGGGATTTGAGAGCCCGTGACGATAACAGGTTTAGATAAGCCTTGAAGCATGAAGGATAAGGCTGAAGCGGTATAAGCCATGGTGTCAGTACCATGCAAAATCACAAAGCCATCATACTTGTCGTAATTTGCCTTAATATCATTAGCAATGAGCTGCCAATCAGTCGGCGCCATGTTGGATGAATCTATTAATGGTGAATATTCATTAATAACGAAGCTAGGCATTTCTTCATGATAAAACTCTGGCATTGATTTTACGCAATCAGTTAAAAAACCTGCCACAGGGGCAAAGCCATTGTCTGTTTTGCGCATACCTATGGTACCGCCGGTATAAGCGACGTATATAGAACGTTTTGTCATTGAAGTTAATTCTCAGAGCGAGTTATTATCAGATCTGCAAATTATACGTCTTAGATTGAGTAAAACCCAACAAAAATGCCCGCAAAGCGGGCATTTTTGAATATTGTTCAATTTAAGGCGTTAAAGCCGCTAAAAATCAAGCAGATCTAGCGGATTTGAAGACCTTATGGTTGTCTAATAGTTGCAGTGCTCGCAATAGAGATACATACCATTAGGATCATCAAACATGGTGAACTCTTCAATAACCGTTGACCACTGACTGAATAATTGTTCAACCATTGGCGATCGAGTGGACGCTTCTGGTAGGTAAGGCGATGCTGTGGCTAGCATTTTTTGGACGAAAATCTCTTCAGTGGAAAGTTCTCGTTCAATGATCTTAGTATCAAATTTTTCTATTTCAGCTAGTGCTGCAGCTTTTGCAACGGCGCTATCTATATCACCTAGCTCATCCACTAAACCCAGCTCTACTGCTCTTGTTCCTGACCATACTCGGCCTTGAGCAATACGATCCACTTGTTCAAGACTCATGTCACGCTCTTTGGCGACTAACGAAATAAACTCATGGTATCCATGTTCAATATGACGTTGTACAACTGCCGACACATTTGGGTCTAAAGCGCGGGTTGCAGAAATGCCAGCCCATTCTGATGTCGACACACCGTCTGAGTTTATGCCCCAATTAGCTAAGGCTTTTTCAAAGGTAGCAAACATGCCAAAGATACCGATTGAGCCGGTTAGGGTAGTTGGCGTTGCATAAATATAATCAGCACTCGCTGAAATCCAGTAACCGCCAGAAGCTGCAAGGCTACCCATACTAACAACAACAGGTTTGCCTGCATCTTTAAGTGCAATGACTTCTTGTCTAATTTTTTCTGAAGCAAATGCACTGCCACCAGGGCTATCAACACGTAACACTACAGCTTTAACTTTGTCATCGAAGCGTGCTTTTTTAAGTAGTGCAGAGGTACTTTCACCACCAATTTGGCCAGCTGGTTGTTTACCATTAAGGATATTACCTTTAGCGACAACAATCCCAACAGAGTCTTGTTCAATTAGGCTAGGTACTGGCTGCACTGCTGAATAGTATTCAGAAAAAGTAATTTGTTTGAATGATTCACCATCAGTGTCTTGGCCAACTTTTTCTACCATTGCTAAGCGAAATGCTTCATCGGATACCAGTTCATCGACCCAATTCATATTTAATGCTAATTGAGCTGAGTCACCTGAGACTTTATCGAGCTCAGTTAAGTAACGTTGTGGATTAAGCACAATATCATTTTCATTAATATTTCTGTTTGAGGCGACAATTGACTCATAGTTTTGCCAAATATCATTAAGTAATGCGCTGCTTGCTTCTTTTGCAGGTGCAGACATGTCATCACGAATAAAGGGCTCTACAGCTGACTTAAAGGTACCTACACGAAATACATGTGTACTGACGTTTATTTTCTCTAATGCTGATTTGTAAAATAATCTGTAACTGCTTAATCCTTCAAGGGATACAGCACCTTTATTATTCAAATAAATGTTATCTGCATAACTGGCAAGGAAGTATTGATTCTGTTCGTACGAATTACCAAATGCGACAACAGTTTTACCTGCAGCTTTAAACTTATTAAGCGCGTCGCCGACTGCAGTCATTTTACTGATACCGCCTGAGCGTAAACTTCCCATTTTAAGCACTATGGTATTGATACGCGGATCTTGTGTCGCACTGTCGATGACATAAATGATGTCTGAAAGTAATACTTCACCCTCAGGATCATCAGCCTTACTTTGTTTGAATACCGCCTCAATAGGATCAACATGTCTTTTTTGGTCGACTATATTTCCTGCAAGATTGAGAACCAATGCAGATTGATCAGGTACAACAATTTCATCGTCAGCACTTAATGTAACAATGATGATGGCTATAAATCCGAAAAATATAAGGTTTAAGATTATTTTACGAATACCATTAATGGTTTTCCAAATCAGGGTAAAGATTCTTTTTATAAGTGATGGTTTGGCGGACATTAGCCACTCCTATAGCATTCTAATGGTGTAATGCTAACTGATTATGCGTCACTTGGGTAAATTGAATTGTAACGGTTTTTAACAATAGCCTTGTTTAAGCATTGAGCTTATTAATCTCACGTTGTATGCTAGTTTAAATCACTTGTTTAAAAAGGATGTTTGAATGTCGTTCCCACATTTATTAGAACCCTTAGATTTAGGCTTCACTCAGTTAAAAAACCGAGTACTGATGGGCTCAATGCACACAGGTCTAGAAGAAGAAAAGGGCGGATTTGAGAAACTGGCCGCATTTTATAAAGAACGAGCTGAAGGTGGCTGTGGTTTGATTGTCACTGGTGGTATCGCTCCTAATTTTCGTGGACGTCTTGCACCACACGCTTGCCAACTTAGTTTTCCTTGGCAAGTGCGTAAGCATCGCATAGTGACAGATGCTGTCCATGAGGCAGATGGTAAAATCTGTATGCAAATACTGCATGCCGGGCGCTATGGTTATCATCCATTTACTCAAGCGCCGAGTAAAATCAAGTCACCGATCACGCCATTTACGCCATCAAAAATGTCAGGAAGACAAGTCAAAGGGACTATTGAAGATTATGCCAGTAGCGCTAAGCTTGCCAAAAAAGCAGGCTATGATGGTGTTGAAGTCATGGGTTCAGAAGGTTATTTAATTAACCAATTTATTAGCTCTCGTACCAACAAACGAACAGATGAATGGGGCGGCGGCTTTATTCAACGAGCACGCTTCCCGCTCGAGATTGTTAAAGCGATTCGTGAAAAAGTTGGTAATGATTTTATTATTATTTTCCGTCTATCTATGCTTGATTTAGTCGATAACGGTTCAACTTGGGATGAAGTTGTTAAGTTAGCTAAATGGTTAGAAAAAGCCGGCGTGACAATCATTAATACCGGTATTGGTTGGCATGAAGCCCGTGTACCGACTATTTCAACCAGTGTTCCTCGTGGTGCTTTCTCTTGGGTTACCGAGAAACTTAAATCTGAAGTTTCAGTTCCTTTAATTGCGACAAACCGAATTAATACACCTGAAATTGGCGAGTCAATCATCGCCTCTGGTCAAGCTGATATGGTATCAATGGCAAGACCATTTTTAGCCGACGCCGAGTTCGTTAATAAAGCTGCAGCAGGTCAGAGTGAATTAATTAATACCTGTATTGGTTGTAACCAAGCATGTTTAGACCATACTTTTTCGTTAAAGCGCGCTACGTGTTTAGTAAACCCGCGAGCTTGCTATGAAACTGAGATTAACTTCACCCCAACAACCAATAAAAAGCGCTTAGCCGTAATGGGTGCAGGCCCAGCTGGAATGGCTTTTTCGGTTTATGCGGCATCTCGTGGACATGAGGTTGTTGTATTTGAAGCTAAAGCTGAAGTGGGCGGACAATTTAATTTAGCCCGAAAAATACCTGGTAAAGAAGAGTTTGATGAAACGATCCGTTACTTCACTAATCAAATGAAACTGCATAATGTGGAATTGCGTCTTAATACTCGTCTAGATGCAGAAGTATTTGCTAACGAAAAATTCGATGAAGTAATTGTTGCATCAGGTGTCGTACCACGTGCATTAAACTTACCAGGTTTCGACAGCCCTAAAGTGGTTGATTACCAGCAAGTATTAAAAGGCGAAGTTTACATTGGTGAAAAAGTTGCACTGATTGGTGCTGGCGGTATTGGTTTTGATATTGCTCACTTTTTATGTGAACAAGAATCTACGACGTTACAGCCAGACAAATGGCTTAAGCAATGGGGTATTGATAAAGACTATGAACATGCCGGAGGTCTTAAGGATGCCGAGCAGCATACTCCTCAGCGTGAAGTTTATTTGTTACAACGCAAAACCACTAAGATGGGTAAAGGCTTAGGTAAAACGACGGGTTGGATCCATCGCAGCGTACTTAAACAGCACCAAGTTAATATGAAGACTGGTGTGAGTTACGAAAAATTTGATGAACAAGGTCTTCATATTAAAGTGGGAGAGGAATCTCAAGTATTACCGGTAGATAATGTTGTGTTGTGCGCAGGACAGGAATCAAACCGAACTTTAGTTGATGATATGAAAGCGACTGGTTTACCTGTCCATTTAATCGGCGGTGTTGATGTTGCTGCTGAATTAGATGCTAAACGTGCGATTCGTCAAGGCGCTGAACTTGCTATGACAATCTAATTTATTAGCGGACTATAAAAATAAAACCTAGCATTCTGCTAGGTTTCAGACTGCTGACAAAGCCCTAGACATTCGTCTAGGGCTTTGATCTAATAGAAGTACAGATAATAACCAAGTTTATCATCATGCTTCGAGAGCCTAGTCCACAACAATA
>NZ_JAKILD010000030.1 GCF_023283825.1 Shewanella olleyana
CAGTTGGTAGAGCAGTTGGCTTTTAACCAATTGGTCGAAGGTTCGAATCCTTCACAGCCCACCACTTTTCTGAAAGTGAGATTGCCAGTTAGGCTTTGATTCAGACGTAATACATCATTACGAAAACCAGATGGGTCGTTAGCTCAGTTGGTAGAGCAGTTGGCTTTTAACCAATTGGTCGAAGGTTCGAATCCTTCACGACCCACCACTTCTCTGAAAGTGTTGCCTGTCAGGCATAGATTTAGAAACAAAACCTAGATGGGTTGTTAGCTCAGTTGTTTGTGCTCTTGTTAACAAGAATAGACAGTTGGCTTTCTCTCCAATTAAGACATAAGTTTTAATGAAACTAGATGGGTCGTTAGCTCAGTTGGTAGAGCAGTTGGCTTTTAACCAATTGGTCGAAGGTTCGAATCCTTCACGACCCACCACTTTTCTGAAAGTGAGATTGCCTGTTTGGCTTTAATTCAGAATCTTTCAAGTAAACCATTATTCTTCTCTATCTCTATCTCTATCTCTTTCTTTGTCTGTTATGAATAAAGTTATAGTCAAATAAAACCTAGTTTTTTAATTAGCTATTAATACTTTGTTTTTGTCAAACTTTACTTGTCAATCTTAAGTGCTGTTTTTAAATGGTAATTTACCTTCTGAGCTCTAACCTGCATTTGCAAGTAAACCTTATACCTTTTAATAGCTTGCTTTAGTTCCTAATCTTCCTAGTTAATCCATTTTAGCCTTTCCTCATCTACTTTTGTCTAATAGACCTATTGCTAATGTTGCTTGTTTGTTATGTAGGTCATATTGCAATGGATGATAAGAACAGGGAGAGCATGATGAAACAAGCAAAATTGAGTTTAGCAATTGGTATCTCGATGCTGGCATTAAGTAATGTTAGTTATGCAGATACAGAAATGAAGTTTGGTGGTTACGTGAAAGCTGATGTGATGTTCAGTGACTATGGTAATGGGGCGCCAGACTCAGGAAATTTATCCCGTCAGTTTTATGTACCTGGTACTATTTATGGAGAAGAAGGAAATGGCAATCAAGTTGTCGATTTTCAAGCCCGTGAAACTCGATTTAATTTCATGACAGTTTCAGATTTTGATGGCCACAAATTAACAGGTTTTATTGAATTAGATTTCATGACACATAGCGATGGTAACGAGCGAGTGTCAAACAGCTACTCACCACGTATCCGTCAGGCATTTATAAGCTATGACAATTGGACTGTCGGTCAGACATGGACTACATTCCAAAATCCAGGTGCATTGCCTGAAAACTTAGATTTTGTGGGCGCAGCTGAAGGTACCCCTTTTGTGCGTCAAGCAATGATCCGCTATACCAATGGTGGTTTCCAGATAGCAGTAGAAAACCCAGAAACAACCGTTAATCAGTACCAAACTGCATCTCGTATCACGAGTGGTAGCGGGATTGTGCCTGATGTCGTTGTACGTTATAACTTTAAAACAGAAGGTGGCACAGCGATTTCATTAGCAGCTATTTTACGTCAATTAAATGTAGAACAAAATGTGGGTAATGATGCTATCGATTCAACAGAAATGGGCTACGGGGCCAGTATCGCAGGTGTTATTCCTGTTGGCAGCGATGACTTTAAATTCTCAGCAACTTACGGTGAGGGTTTAGGTCGCTATATGGCACTTAACTATGCCAATGCAGGTAATTTAGATGCTTCAGGAGAAATTCAAACCATCAGTTCTTATGGTGGTTATGCTGCTTATCGTCATTGGTGGAATGACAAGTGGCGTTCAAGTTTAACGGTGTCTGCATTTAAAGCTGATAACGATACCATGCTATCAAGTGCTCAAGTGAATGCTGAATCATATTCTAGTTATATTAACCTACTGTATTCACCAACTAAGCCACTCACGTTTGGTGTTGAATATATGTATGCAATGAACGAACGAGAAGATGGCAGCGATGGTGATTTAAGTCGTATCTTATTCTCGGCTAAATATGTGCTTTAACATTAATGTTAAATAGCAACTTTTCCCGATGAATAAGTTGCATTAAAAAAGGGTTAATTCATTCGAATTAACCCTTTTTTCGTTTAATTTATAAGCCTGTCGTAATGTACGATTTAGCCTAGTAAGTTATTTGAGCGAACGTATTGTTCAAATTCAGTGTAACCGCCAACATGAACTTCATCTACGAAGATTTGCGGTACAGTTTCAACAGGTTTACCCACTGTTTTTTCTAAATCAGCTTTAGAAATACCTTCAGCATGAATATCGACATATTTGAATTTAAAACCGTCACGCTGTTCAGTTAATTTTTCTGATAATTCAACTGCACGTACACAATATGGACAGCCTGGACGGCCAAAAATTACAACAAACATAGTGACTCCTTTTTTTGATTTGACGATTTATACCATAAGTTTTATCGAATTGATAATTTATAGCTAACTCGGCTAAAAACTACTTTCATTAATGGTTTTATAACGACCTTTATAGTCAAAAAACTTCTCAACTAAATCCCATTTGTGTTTTTGTTTTTTAAGCAGTAGCAAATCTGGTTTTTTAAATCTGTCGATTTGAGCCACAAGCTGTTGAGGGGTTTTATATTGTGGGTGTTTCATTCCCGGTGTTCTTGAGTGGGGCGCGATAAAGATAGCGAATAAAGCGCGCCGCTGGGCTGGCGTGTCCATTTTGAAAGTTTCTTTGAAGTCATTGGCATCAATATCATAATATTGAACTATCAGCTTGTTTTCTTCTGCTGTAAGTAGCATTTCTTGGCATTTAAATAAGTGATGATGCTGTGACGCTAGCACCTGCTTTAAACGTTTGTCTGGGTCGATAAGCGTTGATTGGCAGGTCTGACAGATACGTGCTGCAATGTCATTCTCTGCGCCACAATCCGGGCACGATTTAGAGCGAAAACGAAAATCACATTGATGTTTTTGGGTATCGTGGGTATTTTCGATAAGCCCTTGGCAGCGTCTACCAAAATGTTCAACAATATCACCGTCACCATCAACTAGCCCCCAAAAGGTATTGGCAAATTGACAAACAGGACAATGAACCTGAACCGGTACAGACTTGCTGTTTGTTTTTACTTGGCCGACTTCTGGGAAATATAGATCATAACCATTTGCAGCATAATCAATCACCAAACAGTCTTGTTTATCAGGGGCTAAGCGTAAGCCTCGGCCTATCATTTGCTGAAATAGACTCACAGAGGCCGTAGGCCTTAATATAGCGATTAAATCAACATGAGGCGCATCAAAACCTGTTGTCAGCACTGCAACGTTGACAATGAACTTTAGCTGCTGCTGTTTGAAGCGGCTAATAATGTCGTCACGCTCTATATGCGGGGTATCAGCAGTTATTAACGCTGCATCGTCAGCCAATATCTTTATTACTTCTTTTGCATGTCTCACTGTAGCTGCAAAAATAAGCACGCCTTTACGATGCTCTGCAAGTTGTAGTACTTGCTTGATAATTGCTGTGGTAGCACGGCCTTGATGATTGAGTAAGTCATCGACTTCTTTTTGTGGATATTCGCCAGTTTCTGATGGCGTCACTTGGCTAAAGTCATATTGAGCACTTAAGCCATCAAAAATTTTAGGTGCTGTTAAGTAACCTTTTTTAATCAAAGGCCGCATGGGTAATTCAAAAATGCATTGTTCAAATATCGGCTTTTCAGTATTACCGACTTTGCCATGGTAGTGGTGTCGGTATATCCAACCTAAACCTAAGCGATATGGTGTCGCGGTTAACCCTAATAATTTAAATTGTGGATTTTGCTTTTTCAAATGAGCAAGTAGCTGCCAATATTGGCTATTCTCATCGTTGCTGACTCTGTGACACTCATCGATGATTACTAAAGAAAAGATCTGCTTAAACTTCTCTGGTGACCGCGCTGCAGACTGGACGCTTGCAACGACGGTTTTACCAACGGCTTTTTTTTGATTAAGGCCTGCTGAATAAATACTGGCTTGTTCTGTCAATAAACCTACTTTTTCGGCATTCTGCGCTACTAACTCTTTGACATGAGTTAGTACTAATACATTACCTCTTGCTATTCGAGCTAGTTCGGCAATGACGATACTTTTTCCGGCACCAGTAGGTAGGACGAGTACCGCTGAGTCGTTACTCTTTTTAAAGTGGGCTATGGCAGCATTGACAGAATCTTGCTGATAATCACGCAGTGAAATGGCTACAGGCATAAAATCTTTGTTATTTAACTCGAATTAAAAGTATGAGCTTGGCTCATAAGCGAAAAGCTACTTTAGCATGGAAGTGGATGTGAATTAGATTTTTACCTTAGTAGAAACCATATAATGGGCATAAAAAAGCCCCCTCAATTGAGGGGGCAATGAGAATCTGGTCAAGACTCTCTAGGTGGGTAGGACGTAAAAGGTTCGATTAACCTGACAGACCAAAATCGTCAGTGTTATTCGGTTTTATTTAAGCGGGACTCGATAAGTGTATCGATAACCGCAGGATCTGCTAGGGTTGAAGAATCACCTAAGTTAGTCACTTCGTTGGCTGCAATCTTACGTAAGAATCGACGCATAATTTTACCCGAACGTGTCTTAGGCAAACCGCCAGCCCATTGAATTAAATCAGGGGTTGCTAGGGCGCCAATTTCTTTACGTACCCATTGACGAAGGCCTTGACGAAGTTCTTCTGTTTCTTCAACACCTTTAGTCAGTGTGACATAAGCGTAGATACCTTGACCTTTAATGTCATGCGGGTAACCAACAACTGCAGCTTCTGCAACTAATTCATGTGCAACCAGTGCGCTTTCAACTTCAGCTGTACCTAAACGGTGACCTGAAACATTAATAACGTCATCGACACGGCCTGTGATCCAGTAGTAGCCATCTTCATCACGACGAGCACCGTCACCAGTGAAGTACATGCCTCTGAATGTTTTAAAGTACGTCAGTGCGAAGCGATCATGATCGCCATATACGGTACGCATTTGGCCTGGCCAAGAGTCAAGAATAACTAAGTTACCTTCAACTGCGCCGTCTAAAATATTGCCCATGTTATCAACTAAGGCAGGTTGCACGCCAAAGAAAGGACGAGTTGCAGAGCCTGGTTTAGCATCAGTTGCACCTGGTAACGGGCTAATTAAAATACCGCCAGTTTCTGTTTGCCACCAAGTATCGACAATTGGGCAAGATTCATGGCCAATCACTTCGTGATACCAACGCCATGCTTCTGGGTTAATCGGTTCACCCACTGAGCCCATTACACGCAAAGAGCTACCATCGAAACCTTCAAACTGCTCTTTACCTTCAGCCATTAATGCACGGATTAATGTTGGCGCAGTGTAGAGGATATTCACTTTATGGCGGTCAATCATTTCACCTAAACGAGAAGGGCCTGGGGAGTTAGGAACACCTTCATGAATAAGTACTGTTGCACCGTTAGCTAATGGGCCATAAACCATGTACGAGTGACCAGTAATCCAACCTACATCAGCAGTACACCAGTAAACTTCACCTTCTTTGTAGTCAAATACATACTCGTGAGTCATTGATGCGTAAACCATGTAACCACCAGTGGTGTGAAGCACACCTTTGGGATTACCGGTTGAACCTGAGGTATAAAGTAAAAATAGCGGGTCTTCTGCGCCCATTTCTTCTGCTTGGCAATGCTCTGAGGCTGTTGCCATCACATCGCTCCACCAAATGTCACGACCTTCAACCCAATCAATATCGCCACCCGTTCGGTTCAGTACAATGACTTTTTCGACGCAATCGACATCTGGGTTATTAAGTGCATCATCAATACTGCGCTTTAGAGGAATTTTACGACCGCCGCGAACACCTTCATCAGCAGTAATGAGGACTTTTGAGTTACCATCAATAACGCGTGAAGCAATTGAGTCAGGTGAGAAGCCACCAAACACAACTGAATGGACAGCGCCAATTCTGGCACAGGCTAACATTGCTACAGCCGCTTCTGGCACCATAGGCATATAAATCGTAACGACGTCACCTTTGCAAACGCCTTGGCCGCGAAGGGCATTAGCAAACTTACAGACATCAGTATGAAGTTCGCGATAGGTTATTTTGCGCTGCTCGCTGGCATCATCGCCTTCCCAAATAATAGCAACACGGTCGCCATTTTGTTCTAGGTGACGGTCTAAACAGTTAGCGGAAGCGTTTAATGTTCCATCATAAAACCAGTTGATTGATAGGTTATGATCATCAAAGGAGGTTTTCTTAATTTTGGTGTAGGGTTTGATCCAATCAATACGCTTACCGTGTTCTCTCCAAAAACCTTCTGGATTTACCACAGATTCTTGGTACATTTTCTTATAGGTATCATTGTCTACCAGTGCGTTGGTTGCGAAATCTGCTGGTACTTTATAGAGAGACTGCGAGCTCATATGGCTTCCCTTTGTCGAATTTAGCGTTACGAAAGTATCGTCTGCAAGGTGAGGTTAACACTATTAGACCTTGGTCTAGTTTTAAAATATCCTTAATATTTAACCTGTTGCGCATGTTAGCATGGCACCAAATTGATACAGATTTATTGCCTGATTATTAAGCAAAAATAATAAGAAGAGAACACCATGAATTTGACCTTAGTCGTTGCTGTCATTGCAATTTGCTATGTTTCTTTACTGTTTATCTTAGCGTGGGGTGCTGAGCGGTGGTTTAGTAAGATCACCAAAAAAGTGCAAGTGTGGATATACGGCTTAAGTCTAGCGGTTTATTGTTCTTCTTGGAGCTTTTTAGGCACCGTTGGTCAGTCTGCAACCGATTTATGGTCTTTCTTACCTATTTATTTAGGCCCCATCTTAGTTTTCACCCTAGGTTTTGGGGTGTTGCGCAAGATGGTGATTATCTCTAAAGCACAAAATATCACCTCAGTTGCGGATTTTATTGCTGCGCGATATGGCAAATCTCAAACCCTTGCAGCCATTGTTACGCTGATAGCATTATTCGGCATCATGCCTTACATCGCTTTACAACTTAAAGCGATGGTGTTCAGTTTAAATTTATTCCAACCAGACGACCAGCCGTTAAGTGCGGTTAGCGTTCCATTATTGATTACTTTTATTTTAGCTATTTTTGCCATTTTATTTGGCACCCGAAAACTGGATGCCACAGAACATAACCCAGGGATGATGGTGGCCATTGCATTCGAGTCATTGGTGAAACTGGCGGCATTCTTGATCGTTGGTTTTGTGATTACCTATATCTACTTTGATGGCTTTGGTGATATTTGGCAGCAAGCATCAGACAAAGATATCATTAAAAATGGCAGCTTGAATGTTGTGTCATTTCTACCTGAAATGTTAGTGGGTATCGCGGCCTTTATGTGTATGCCTCGCCAATTCCATGTGATGGTGGTTGAGTGTGCTGAAGAAGCGGTACTTAACAAAGCGCGTTGGATTTTTCCGCTTTATTTAGCCATGTTCGGACTATTCGTTGCGCCGCTGGCATTGGCTGGCACCTTATTATTAGGTGATAGTGTTGCTGCTGATACTTACGTGATTAACTTGCCTCTTGCATTGGATCAGCCTGTGCTGGCTGTTATTGCACTATTGGGTACTTTGTCAGCTGCAACAGGTATGGTCATTGTGGCGGTAGTGACGATTAGTGTGATGATAAGTAACGAATGGCTAGTGCCTTTTATGCTGCGTACAGGGCGTGTTAGCGGCACCAACTTTAATCAATTTGCACGATTTTTATTAAATGCTCGCCGCTTAGCCATCGTCATCATTTTGGCCCTAGGATATTTAAGCTATTTATTGTTTGGAAATAGTGAGTCGTTATCACACCTTGGCCAATTATCTTTTGGTGCATTTGCACAGTTAGCTCCCGCTTTATTGGGCGGTATGTATTGGAAATATGGTAATCGCTCAGGGGTGTTTTTGGGCTTAGCTGTAGGCTTTTCTCTGTGGTGTTATATCTTATTTGAAGGCAGTGTAGGTCTTGGTGGTGATACCGGTTTACTTGCTTCAATCAGCCCGGAAGTTGCTGATACATTAATTGCACTGGTTGCCAATGTCATTTGTTATATCTTGGGCTCGTTGTGGTTTAGAGCAGGTGTTGCTGAACGCATTCAAGCCAGTCACTTTATTAATCCAGGGGTGAATAAGCAGGGGGATAAAAAGGATTCAAACCGTAAGCATGGCGCGATTTCGCAACAAGATTTACTCATTCTGGCCAGTCGATTTGTCAGCCCTACACGAGCATACGAAAGCTTTAGTAAATTTTCTCCTGATGCTGTGCGCAGTGATTCTTGGCATAAAGTGGCTGGGGAGCCTTTGATTTCTCATACCGAACATATGCTTGCTGGTGTCCTTGGTGCATCGAGTGCTTCATTGGTGATGGATTCTGTTCTACAAGGCCGCGATTTAGCGCTTGATGAAGTATTTAGCTTAGTTGATGAGGCGTCATCAAAAATCATCTTAAGCCAAGATATGCTGCGAGGCGCTATTGAGCATGCTTATGAAGGGATGAGTGTTGTCGATAAAGACTTAAACCTGGTGGCATGGAACTTTAAATACTCTGAGTTGTACGACTATCCTGATGACTTTTTACAGCAGGGGATGCCTATCAGTGAGGTGGTTCGTTTTAATGCTGCAAGAGGCTATTGCGGCGAAGGCGACATCGAAACACAAGTTGAAATTCGTGTGCAACATATGCGAAATGGTAGCGCACATACCTCAGAGCGCCAACGCCGTGACGGTAAGGTCATAAAAATCCAAGGTAACCCAATGCCTGATGGCGGCTTTGTCATGACCTTTACTGACATTACTCAGTATCGCCAACAAGAGAAAGCCTTAATTGAAGCGAATGAAACGCTAGAGTCGCGGGTTCAAGAGCGTACCTATGAGCTGGCAATGCTTAACAGTGAACTGCTAGAAGCCAAAGCACAGGAAGAACTCGCAAATGCCTCCAAAAGTCGATTCTTAGCCGCTGTCGGTCATGACTTAATGCAGCCATTAAATGCGGCGCGTTTATTTACTGCGTCTTTGGCCCAATACCCTGATTTAGATTTGGAAGGTAAAACGACTATTTCTCATATTAATAACTCACTTCGCACCGCTGGAGAGTTATTAACGGATTTATTGGATATATCAAAATTAGATTCAGGAATGGTGGAGGTCAATCGTCGAGATTTTGCATTAGGCGAGCTGTTAAATGGTATAGCAGTCGAATTTGAAGCGATGGCTAAAGATAATCAAATTCGATTTAACATGATGCCTTGTAATGCCACGATTAATTCTGACTTATCGCTATTAAGGCGGATTTTACAAAATTTCCTCACTAACGCTTATCGTTACGCCAAAGGCGGTCAAGTGTTGTTAGGTTGTCGCCGCCGTGGTGACTTTATCGAAATACAAGTGCTAGATACCGGCTGTGGTATTGATGAGAATGAAACTGAAGAAATTTTTAAAGAGTTTAAACGACTCAATCATCCTAGTAGTCGCAATGTCAGTGGCTTGGGATTAGGGTTAGCGATTGCCGATAGGATCAGTAAAGTACTCGACCATCAAATCCAAGTAACTTCAAAGCTAGGCCAAGGATCCGTGTTTTCAATCATAGTGCCTCTTGGCGAGACGGTAAGTGAGAAAGTTGTTAAACCTGCGCTAACATTAACCCAGCCTTTAGCAGGGGTTAAAGTGTTATGTATTGATAACGAAGAGGCCATTCTAGCAGGGCTTGAGAGCTTATTAACCCGCTGGAAATGTGAGGTTGTATGCGCAACTGATTTGGCCGATGCGCGCATTAAGCTTGGCCTAAAAGGGGTGGCACCAGATATTGTATTAGCCGATTACCATTTGGATAACGATGAAAATGGTGTTGATGCTATGGACGGGATCCGTTCTCGATATGGTGAGCATTTACCTGGGATCTTGATTACTGCTAATACTAACAAGGATTTAGTTGACGATGTTCAAAAGCGCGGTTATCACTACATGGCGAAAATGGTGAAACCTGCGGCATTGAGAGCACTTATTTCCAGTTTAGTGAAGTAAGGCTAGTGAAGTAAGGTTAGTGAAGTAAGCTTGCTCGTTATAACAGTCGTCAAACTGGTGTGAAAGGGATGCGAAATGATTACAGTATATGGTGATGAAAAGTCAGGTAATTGCTACAAAATCAAATTGACGCTTAACCTGCTTAATATTAATTATCAGTGGCAAAATGTTGATTTGATGAAAGGCGAAACTAAAACAGCTGAGTTCTTGGCTAAAAGCCCTCAGGGCAAGCTGCCCATTATTGAATTAGCTGATGGTCGAGTGCTTGCTGAATCTAATGCCATCATTGGTTACCTAGCCAAAGACTCGATGCTTATACCTAATGATGAATTTGATAAAGCTTTGATGTATCAATGGATGTTTTACGAACAGTATACCCATGAGCCATGTATAGCAGTAGCAAGGTTCATTCAGCTATATCAAAATATGCCAGCAGAACGCCAGTCTGAATATGAAGCCTTACACGCTAAAGGAGGGCAAATTCTGACGTTACTCAATGAGCAATTATCTGATAAACCTTTCGTGATTGGCTCGCAGTTTACCTTGGCTGATATTGCACTTTACGCCTATACCCACGTTGCACATGAAGGGGGCTTCGATTTAATTCATTATCCCAATATTAATAAATGGTTAGAGCAGGTATCTAAGCAAAAGGGATATGTGAGCATGTTTGGTTAACACAGCTTGTATAACACGTGTTCGGCTAACACATGCTTAACTAACAAATAACGGATTAAGGTATGGGTCAATTGAAGGGTAAAGCCGTCTTAGTTTAAAAACTCTTTTATCTATGGAAGCTATTTAGTCAGTCAATATTTGGCAAGCTTTAGCCAAATCGTTAACCTTTAGGCATAAAAAAACCTTACTGAGTGACACTGCAAAGCAGTATTAATATCAGTAAGGTTTTTTAATCAGGACAGTTTTAAATTACTTCTCTAACTTAGTGAAGTAATCAAAAATAACTGGTACGTCATTCTGACCCATACCAGCATCAACAGCTTCTTGTAAGCTAGTTGAAGTACCTTGAGCGATAAGAGACTTAGTACCTAGGTCTTCACACATTGCAAGGAAGTAACCAAGGTCTTTGTTAGCGTTAGCTACAGAGAAACCTAACTTTTCTTCGCCATCTACAGCGTAAAACTTACAGAACTGCATGAATGGTGAGTTTGAAGGGCCTGCAGACATGATATCAAACAGTTGTTGACCATCAACACCAGCTAGTTTTGCAACAGCAAAGGCTTGAGACATAGTCGCAACTGTAGTCATGCCCATGAAGTTGTTGATTAGTTTAGTTGTGTGGCCCGCGCCAAGTGCACCTAAGTGGAATACATTCTCGCCTTGCTCTTCTAAAAGAGGCTTAACCTTGTTGAATGTATCCATGTCACCAGCAGCCATGATGTTTAACAGACCGTCTTTAGCGTGTGCAGGTGTGCGACCTAAAGGAGCATCAATCATGCCAGCACCTTTTTCAGCAAGTGCTGCACCAATCTTCTTAGTAGAAGCTGGGATAGATGTACCGAAATCAACTAATACAGAACCTTCTTTGATACCGGCTAAAACACCGTCATCACCGTAAACAATTTTTTCAACTACAGCTGAAGTTGTTAAACAGAACTGAACAATGTCACTTGCTGCCGCTAATTCTTTAGCTGAAGTGAATTGTGTAGCATTACCACGAGCAAGAACAGCATCAACTGCATCTTGGCTAAGATCCATTACGTTAACTTGGTAACCACGTGTTTGAAGGTTTTCAACCATGTTGCCGCCCATAAGGCCAAGTCCGATGAAACCAATGACAGGTTTTGTCATATCTAACTCCTAAATATTTTGGTAAATGCTATCTAAATGCTAAAACAATAAGCATCAAGGATAGGCGTGCTAAGTAATTTATATAAAGCACCAGCTATTAATAACGCTGTCTTTATATATTCAAATTAATGGTACGAATTCTTTACTTACTTCTGATTTTTTAATTGTATTACAATAAGACTGTAAAGCCAAACTATTACTGACCAATTTTATTAATTGGTTTACCAATTTGTGATTTTGTGATGTTGGTTGTTTTTTGAAGTAAACAAAGTGGTGTGGCTATTGTGTTTAATTAAGAGAGCCCATTAAATGTTAAAATAGGCTCTCTTCAAAGGTGCGGCTAAATTAGAATCTAGCGCGTAGACCTAGCGTGTAACGACGATCTGATTCACTGTATTTCCATACAGAACCCAGCTCAGTTGTGTACTCAATTGGCTCACCAGTTAAGTTTACTACGTTACCGACAACTGCAAAGTGTTCATTGATATCCCAGCTTGCTGAGAAATCAAACTGACCACGTGCTTCACGGTAGTTGTTACCTACAGTTGCATCAAAGTTTTCAGCAGTAGGGTCATTTTGGTTAAATACGTTATAACCTAAAGCACCGACTGTTTGAACACGTTTTTCAGCTTGTGAATATAAGTAACGGTCGCGCCAGTTGTATGCTAAACGGAACTGTAGATCTTCATTTTCCCAGTAAATTTGACCGTTAGCCGTATTTTCTGAAATATTTAGAAGAGGGTTACCGTCAGGCTGTTCACTATCAGCATAGGTATAGTTGGCATTAACACCAAAACCAGACCAGAAACCAGGTAAGAAGGTAAATTGTTGCTGATAACCAAGCTCTAAACCTCTAACTTCACCGCTACCACCATTGACATCAGTATCAATGACAATACCAGTTTGACCTGCTGCTTTTTGTTGATCAACATAAGCTAAACCTTGGGCTTCAGTGGCAAAGTTAACATCGCCTTGGCTTTGACCTGCTGTGTCGAGTAAACAAATGTTACCCCACTCAGTGGTGTTCTGACCTGATACCGTACTTGCATCAGCTAGACAGCTGCTGTCAGTTTGAGTAAACGAGTTAACATCTTTATAGAAAAGCGCTGCAGAAACGATACCACCGTCTCCAAAGTAGTGCTCTACTGAGAAATCGTATTGCGTTACGCGGTACGGCTCAAGTTGGTAAGAACCTTGAGTACCGGTTACTAACGAGTTATCGATTGTTAATGCTGGGCTTAATTCATCAAAGTCTGCACGGCGCATTACTTTAGCCGCTGCGAAACGCATTAAGGTTTCTTCGGTTAGTGTGTACGTCACGTTTAAGCTAGGTAGGAAATCTGAATAATCATTTTTACCTGTATCTAGTACTTTATTACCATCAGCGTCTACTGATGCAACAACACTAGATTCAAGTTCTGTTTGAATATAACGACCACCAAATACTGCAGTTAAGTCTTCAAAATCTAAATGGAATTGAGCGTAAATTGCGCTAGTTTTCTCATTAATTTCTTTATATGCACCGTTATCTTCAACCATGTTGTCGGCTAAAGTACCATTCATAGCATAAGAAGTACCTTCAAGCATTTGCTTAACAAGCTCATAAGTTGCTTCTGTATTTTGAAGTTGGTCAGCATCATAAACATTGTATGTTAATAAATCGTTTTGGCCGTTGACACCTGTTTGGTCAAACGAGTTATTAAGATTAACGATGTTCATGCTGTCGCTAAGAAGGGCATTATCAATCCAGATTGGCGCAAAGTTACCATTGTCATCAACGGCTTTTTTGTATGAATCTTTTAACGTGGTGTTACCATTAATTGGCTTAAGATCAAAACGGTTAGCTGTGTAATCACGGTCTGTAAAGCGAACACCGGCTTTAACAGCTGAAACCCAATCTACACCGATATCAGATATTTTAAAGTCAAAGCGAAGTGCTTGTTCTTCATTATCTGTTTCGAGTGTTTTGTGGAAAAATTCACGGAAAACTAAGTTATCAGGGTTAGTCAACATACCTGAGTCAGCATACATGTAACCTGGAATGCCTCCACCTGAGTATGAGCTACTGGTACTGGTGTGCGTCACTAAATCAGTTGTAGGATCAGTACGTTCAACAGGGCGTAGGTTAAACTCGTTAGCTGTCTGTTTTTCTTCTGATTTAGATAAAGAGTATTCAGCAGAAATTTCAATTGAATCTGTTAAGAACCATTCACCACCAATAGCGTGTGAAGTGGTATCTGATGTAGTGAAGTCACTCCATGTTTTTGGAATCACTAATACGCCATCTAAATCGTAGTTATGTAGCTCACCATTACTATCATAGTAAGAATCACTTCTAGCGACACTAGAGCCACCTACATCAAGAATAGAGTAAGCTGATTGACCACCGTCAAGCTTAGTTGCATTCAAATCAAGATAGATATTCGCTTCTGCACTTACAGGTTCCCACTGTAGAGAGATACCATAAGCAGTTCGTTCACGTTCTTCTGTTTTTTGTTCTACTGTATTTTGAGTACGACGCAGGTATTTACCATTTGGTCCACCTGAATCATCAACAACACCGTCACCATCAATGTCGATGTTGTCTTGTAAATCTACTTTGCTAAAAAATTCATCACGGCGTAATTCACGATCTAAATAAGCTAAGTTAGCTGAAGCACCGAAAGAACCCGCATCACCTAAGTCCCAGTTATTACCAATACCCATAGAAAAATTAGGTGCCGTATTTTCTGTTTTATCAGCGTACTCACCGTCTAACGTAATCGCTACTAGAGGCTCTGAAAGCTCTAATGGGCGAATCGTTTTCATGTTGACAGTACCCCCCAAGGCACCTTCAATCATTTCTGGAGTAGGCGATTTAATCACTTCAACCGTTTTTAAGAAGCTAGATGGGAAGTCATCTAAACCGATACCACCACGACCAGCGCCAGCAGTTGAACGGCCATTAAGTAGGACAAGGTTTTCTGATACACCACGAATTGTGACAGACTCACCAACACCAAAGTCAGTACCAATTGAAACACCAGTAATACGTTGTAAAGCTTCTGCAATGTTGTTATCTGGTAGTTTACCAATGTCTTCAGCAACAATAGCGTCAACGATACGATCATCAGTTCGTTTCATTAAGTTAGCCGCTTTCAAACTACCGAAGATACCTTTAACTGCAATAACCTCTATTTCACTCGTGTCTGCTTCAGTTGCTGGCTCGGCAGCAAAGGCTGGCATAGTGAGTAAAGCGGTTAAGGTCGCTCCGAAGATCGATACATTTGTCGCTTTACTTTTAGCGTCACTAAACATGGCGCTTATTTTATTCAGCTTCATAATTTCCCCAAAAATTGTTTTCGGCCAAGGTTAAACTTTGGTATGACCAATTGTTGTTGTTTTTATCAACAGTAACATTTATATAACAGTAGAAAATCGAATGCAACTTATTATTACCAAAGTGGTTACATTGGTATACCAAGGTCTAGTTTTGTTCTGTTTGTTTCTATTAGTGAACGATGGGCCTTGTGCTTGGCTAGCGTTTGAATGGGCTATGGATACGAACTTCTTTTGGAGCTAACTGTTTGTTTTTAAATGTTTTATTTAATTGGTCGTAATGGGTTGTAGGTATGGTGGTTTGATATTTTTAGTAGGATTATGTTAATTTTGGTCATATCTCAAGTTAAATATTGGTAATACAAGTTGGGGCTGTTTTTGTAATAAAACTTACAGGTTTAGTCGTGATTTAAAATAATTAAAAATCAGATTGATTTGTAGGTTTGAAATTAAAGCTCAATAAAACAGTAGCTTGAGTTGGGTTGATAAAGTTTGAGTTCGGGTGGGAATGCTAAATATCGTAATAATCTAACAAATCTGTTTGTAGAAAACGTATTGGTGCAGTAAGCAAAGAATTGTTAATGAGTTGCTGAAGAGTGCAGTGCGGAACTCAACAACAAGTTCCACAGTTTAATCAATTAGTTCACTTAATATAGATCATTTATTAGCTAAATAACGGGCCACAGCGGGCTGGTAAGGGCTATCAATCCCTACATAGGCAGGCCCAAAAGCGGAAAGCCCACGCTCAGTGGTGAACTCTTTAGGTGCAGGAAGTACTACAATGGCCACATTCATTTGTTTATTGAAATTTGGATTGGTAATAGGGGTTAGGCTATCCATGTCTAAGCAGCAAATTAAGTCAGGGATGGTAACATCAACTACATCATTGAGTCTGGCCACAAGGTTCTCGTTCTTAACTTCAATATGGTAACGGTTTTTAATAAATTCGCCCGTTCCGTCAATAAAGACTTCACCAATGGTAAAACCATCTTGGGTGTTAAAGTTAAAATCAGAGACTACACCTCTGAATGCCACATAACCTTCACCGTGGCTTGCTATCTCAGTTGCAATATCTTTATTTTGTTCTTTGGCTAGACGATAAGCCTGGCCAATGGCTAATGACTTAGAAATCGTGCCTTTTATGACGGCATCTTTGACTTGCTCGATGGGCATTGCATGATCTATGGCGGCAATATCATTGCGACTTATCATAGATAATGCACGCACAACACTTTCTGCGCGTAAGTCATCTATGACGTTTTCACAAATAAAACACTCACCAAATTCATTGGCAGTGACAATCGGCGCCGCAGGGATATCATTAAAATAGTAAGTTGAGTGGGTTATCTCTGGCACTGCTCTTCCTGCGACATCAGCATCAATGATATAACCATTAGCCATCGCAGCAACGTAGAACGAGATAGCGGTATTTGAACCACCTAGCTCACAACAAATTGTGCCGTAAAACTCATCGCCAGTGTATTTTTCAAGACGTTTAAAAGCTGTCATAATCGATGAATCTGCACATTTTGGCAGACGCTTATATTGTAATTCTTCTTCCTCTGACATTGGCGTTAATGCGCCGAGCATATACGGGGTACATATTTTTTTGCCTGTTGGCACTTCATCAACACTAACCAGATTAAAAGTTTTACCTTCTGCTATCGCTTTATCGATATAATAAAACCCTTCATCAAGCTCACCGCCGCCACCCGTTCCTAAGATAGCGCAACCGTGCAATATGTCAGATAAGTCTAATCGAGTCAGTGTTTTCATCGTTACATCTCTTGAACTATAGGTTAAGTGAAAATAAAAGGGTGTTAACTGCGTTAATGTTAGGGATTAGCTAAAAAATATGTTTTCAAAAATGGCTAGTACACAAAACAATTGATGGTTTAGGTTGAGCGAGACAAACGATTTTTTTGCCAAATTTTCATCAATAGGTAATAACTCGGCATTGTAATGATGATTGCATCGCACACTTCAATGCCAGTAAAGGTGAAGTAACCGTTATTGACGAGTAGCGATGTCGAAATCCCAATTGCCCAAGCGATAACGGCTAGATAATTTATTGCTGGTAAATGAGCGATTTGCGCTAATTGATATGTTTTTTGGCTGCGCAGGATGAAAAAGTCGACGACGTAAATAGCTGCAACAGGCGTGAAAATGATCGATAAGCTAAATAAAAAGTCGGTGAAGTTTGCTAATAGGTTGAATGAAGCCACCACGGTACCTAATACACCAGCTACTACGATAATTTTCCATTCTTTCCAGTTAGCATTAATGGCATTAAATCCTAATGCTGCACTATAAAGGTTAACCACGTTAGTGACCCAGCTGGACATGATTAATAATACAAAGGCTAATGTGCCGATCCCAAGCGTAAGCATCACTTGTAAAATGTCATTTTGTTGAACAGCTAAGCCAGCCATTGCCGCTGCGATATACACAAATGTATTGAGCAGTAAAAAGGGCAGAAAGGAGGCGACAACAGTATCGGTTTTGGTTTTAGCGAATCGGGTAAAGTCAGGCATCAGTACCACACTGACGATAAAACTTCCGACCACGGCGGATACTGCCTCACCAAAACTCAGTGAAATAGTGTCTATATGGTTAGCTGGTAATGCTGTTGTGGGGATAACGTAGCCAAAACTCTTATAAAGCATATATGCGGTTAACAAAAACAGCACGGGTACAAACAGGCTGGATACCTTTTCGATTAACGAAAAGCCCCAAATGGTGGTCAGCGTAATTAGGATCCCAGCAGAGATCTCTAACGCCCAAATAGGCACAGTAAGATTAAACATTTGCATTATTAAGCTTTGGGATACTTCGCTAAACAGATTGATGTTAACGCCGTACCAGCCAAGTAAAGACAAGACAAATGCCAAAGTAAGAAGGTTGGCGCCTTTAGTGCCAAACACAAACTTCATTGTCATACATGATGCTAAGCGGTTATGCATGCCGACTAAGCCGGTTACCGCGCCGAGCACAGATAAAATGACACCACCGATTAAGAATGCGTAAATACTTTGTGTTATGCCGAGTGCGCCGCCTAATTCTAAACCGGTAATGAGTCCAGGAACAGCAAAGGCGAGGCCGCCATTAATCATTCCAATACGTATACCGCCAACGGTTTTATTTGATGGAACTGGGCTGGTGGCATAGTCGTCAAGTAACCCATCAAAGCTTGACTCAAGTTCATTTGATTTAGCTGTATTTGATTGTGCTTTATTTAATTGAGTCGGGCTCGACTGACTATTTGGTTGAACTGGCTGATTAACTGACATGAACCCTCAACAGGCCTCAATTGAGGCCTTCGATTTAATGAATAACGAATTAGAAGTTATATATTGCTTCGATACCATAGGTACGAGGTTTATTTGGCATACGTGCTAAGTCTGTCACACCGTCACCATAAAAGAAGATATCTTCGATGGTGCGCTCATCGGTTAGGTTATTGACATAAAGCTGTACTGTCCAATCGTCTGACTGTAATCCTATACCAGCATTGATTGAGGTAAAGGTAGAGGAGGTGACATCAGGGATCTCAATATCAAAGTATTGCGGACCTTGAACCTGAATATCAGCACGTGACACGATTGACCAGTTAGCACCGATAGGGAACAAGTGATTCGCTGATAGGCTGTAAGTGTATTCAGGTACCCATACCTGCGAGTATCCTTCAAGCTCTGGTCTGTCAGTAAATTCCTTAATTTCAGAGTCAATTAATCCTGCATTGAAACGAACATCAAGGTTTTCAGTCGCTGCCCAGCCTAATTCGACTTCAGCCCCTTTAGTTAGTACATCGTCAATGGCTAAGTTTTCAAGCGTGAAGGTATCGACGTTAAACTGGGTAATTTGCGCATCAGATTGCGAAATCATAAACACAGCGCCGTTTAACGTGACCTTATTTGAGAATAATGTAGTTTTAAAACCTGCTTCATAACTGTCTGAAACCTCTTGGTTAAAGACACGGTTAATACCTTCAGCTGGCTCATTAAAGCCACCACTTCTAAAGCCTCTTGAATAACCTGTATAAAGCAATAAATCAGGATTCATTTGGTAAGCCAGAGTGAACTTAGGCTGCCACTCACTGAATGTGTCTTCGGCAAAGGTCTCTACTGGATTATTCGGATCATATGACTCACGTTTATCGTTGTCGTAACGAAGTGCAGCTGTTAACTCTAACTTCTCAGTAATGTCATAGTTAATTTGTCCTGATAGAGCCCACGCTTTACTACTATTCTTATCGGCAATCGTTAAGTAAATCATATCGTCGGTAAAATCATCTCTATCAAGAGGCACATCACCTAAAAAATCATCGAAGAAATTAATGGTGTTATCACGCTCTTTATCTTGATAAAAAGCCGATACAGCCCATCTGAGTCTTTGATCGCTTTGTGAAGTGAACCTTGACTCAACGGTTAACGATTTAACATCGTTTAAGCCTTCTGTACCGAATGGCGCACGGAAGAAATCATCTTCATCAATAAAGGTAGGATCTGCTGAATAATCACCATCATAGAAGTGAGTGTTTTCAGAGCTGCTATATGCGGTAATAAAGTCGAATGTACCTAAATCATATTGTTGAGTTAACTTTGCGCTGACTTCATACACATCACGTTGGTCGTTATTCCGAATATTTTGTGATGTCGGAATATCAAAATCTTCAGAAGTATCCTCAGTAACGCCTTGGTAATAAGCAAAGCCTGCATCACTGGTAGTGTATCTTCCGCGAAGGTTTAACGTTGTATCGTCAAATAAGTCAAATTCAAGCTGACCAAACACCGAGTCTTCAGAAAAATAATCAGCTTGCTCATCTAAAAAGACGTTATCAATTAACCCATCTGAGTTTTTGGTATAACCGCCAACACGGAAAAATGCACTGCTATCATCATTTAATGCGCCAGACACCACACCATTTAAGTTATATGTGTTGCCATTTCCGTAAGAGCCTTTAAGCGTACCTTCAATTTCATCTGTTGGTTTTTTAGTGGTGACAATCACTGCGCCGCCAATTGCGCCTTTACCGTATAGCGCTCCTTGAGCGCCGCGCATTACTTCAATTCTTTCTATATCAACGAGGTCTTGGTTTATAAACTCTAAATCGGGTGCGGTAACGCCATCAACAACAAACGCCAGTGGCGCATCTCCCACTTGTGGGGTAATGAGACCACGAATGGTGATTCTGGCTAATCCAGGGCGGAAGTTATCAAGTTGGCTTAAGTTAGGCGTTAAATCAGCCACATCACGAAAGTTTTCAATGCGTTGATTTTGGATCATGTCACCACTAAATGCAGTCACAGAGTCTGGTACATTTTGCAGGGTTTCCACACGGCCACGGGCGCTAATCTCTATTCTCTCAATACCAGAATCTACATTAGGAGATTGTTGCTGAGTATCTTCAGCATAAGCAGCAGCAATAAGAGAAAAACTAATCGCAGATGCTAGTAGTGATTTTGCGAAAAATTGATTGTGGCTAATATTCATGTGGTTGCCCTCATAGGCTTATTTGCATAATTATGTAGATATAATGCATGTGTGTGATCCGTTATAACCATTGTGACCCTTTGCTGGAAAATAATATTTTGTAATGCTATTTAAATGCAGTAAAAAATTATCGCTTTGAGATAAAACTAACGAAATTTTGCAACCAAATGAGGGATAATCCATTATAGGCAAGGTAAATATAGGCTTAGGTTTCTGAAAATGAAAAAGAAAGTAAAAATTGATAGCTACAATAAGAAAATTTTGGCCACACTTCACCTTGAAGGTGATCTCACTAATATTGAATTAGCCGAAAAAGTCAGCTTGTCACCCAGTGCATGTTTTCAAAGAGTCAAAGCACTAAAAGAAGCAGGTTATTTTAGAACCTTTCACGCTGATGTGAATTTAGAACAAATTTGTGAACATGTAATGGCATATGTCGAATTTACCTTACATGACAACAGTGCACCTTCTAGCCGCCGCTTTGTTAGCGCGATTCAAGAAATTCCAGAATTTATGGACTGCATGCAGTTAAGTGGTGATGTGGATTATATGTCCCTAAGTTGTTTTCCCAATATCAAAAAGCTCAATGAAATCTGTACTGAACTATCAGATCGCTCAGAGTTAAGTATAAAAAATATCAAAACCCGTATCGTATTAGAGCGTAGTAAATGGTTTTTAGGTTATCCATTAGGCAACCTTAAATGGCTTGACGATAATGCGCAGGAGAGCGAGTCAGCTTAATAACTAGACTTTAATATGCTTTATGTTGTCGTATGAATTAACGTCTACATCATCATTACCATAGTTATTCATCTTAGATTGTTTGCTATTTAAAACTGTCGCAAACTCTGGTCAGGGTCAGGGTCAGGCTCTGGTTAGGTTTTATGGGGACGAGTTTAATGGTTGGTTTAATAATGAGTGATGTGGGGAGTTAAATTTGATAGTGCTAATAGCTCTTTATACAGACTAATTTTTGGGTACTTGCTAGCTAAAGCGAAAACCATAACTAGCTATTCTAATAAAAAGACCTGTTATCAAAGTTGATAACAGGTCTTTTTATTAGCTGTATTTAAACTTCTTAGCTGATTATTTAGCTGGCATTATTCGCAGGGATTAAAACAGCCAGCATTTCTTAGTCAGAGCAAGTAAGAGCAAGTCAGAGTTAGTCATAGTTAGTCAGAGTTAGCCAGATTATGAACAAGTCAGTCATTAATAAAAACTAGCCATTACTAAAAGTATCTGCGCTACTTTGTTCTTGAGTAATATCAGCTGCAATAGTTTTCATCGCAGTGGTCAGCTTAGTAAGTTGAGCTGCATTAATAGTGTAGGGCGGCGTAATATAGATAACATTGCCAAAGGGTCTTATCCATACTCCTAGTTCAATAAAGGCTTGCTGCAATACACCAGTGTTAATGGCGCTGTCCATTTCGATAACACCTACTGAGCCAAGTACTCGAACATTTTTGACATGCTCAAAATCAATGGCTTCAGCTAACTCACGTTTCATTTGCGCTTCAATTTGGGCAACTTGTTGCTGCCAGTCTCCGGATTGCATAATTCGTAAGCTGGCATCAGCAGCGGCACAAGCTAATGGGTTCCCCATAAAGGTAGGGCCATGCATAAATACGCCTGCAGGTGAGTCGCTAATGCCTGTTGCTACTTCATCTGAACAAATTGTCGCGGCGAGACTGATATAACCACCCGTTAAGGCTTTACCTAGGCATAAAATATCAGCCTCAATATTGGCGTATTCATAGGCAAACAGTTTACCAATGCGGCCAAAGCCTGTGGCGATTTCATCTAAGATCAGTAGAACTTGGTATTTATCACACAAGGCGCGAAGAGCCACTAAATATTCTGCTGAGTAAAAGTGCATTCCGCCAGCAGCTTGCATGATAGGTTCAATAATAATGGCGGCAATCTTATGATGATTTGCCATTAAAATCGCTTCTAATTCATCGGTATCACCACTCACTAACGCCTGATTAAAGTCAGACTGCGGTGCAGGGGCAAACAATTGCTCAGTCACTGCATCGCCGAACATTGTATGCATACCGTTATCGGGATCGCACACACTCATAGCCGCAAAGGTATCGCCATGATAACCGCGTTTAACGGTGAGTAATTGTTGCTTTTGAGGTTTATTTTTACCTTGCCAATATTGCATCGCCATTTTCATGGCAACTTCAACTGCAATGGAGCCTGAATCCGCTAGAAAGACTTTTGTCAGCTTTGGACTGGTCATATCCACTAAGCGCTTACATAAGTTAACTGCTGGTGCGTGGGTGATGCCGCCAAACATGACATGACTTAACGTAGCAAGCTGATGCTGCATGGCATCAATGATCTCAGGGCGGTTATAGCCATGAATACAAGCCCACCAAGAACTTGTGCCATCAATCACGACTTGACCATCTGACAAGGTTAATTCGCAGCCATTTGCACTGTGAACACCTGTCACTTTAGCAGCGTTGCTCATGGATGTGTAAGGATGCCAGATATGTTGCTTGTCGAATGCAAAGTCGATGTTAGAGGTTGAATCTTGCAGATTTGTATTGTTCATATTTTAACCGTTAGTCAAGATGTGGTGCTTGATAGCATTGACAGTTTAAACGTTGAAGGTATCCTAACCCAATATAAAGTGAATATAAAATGAATAAAAAGGATTAACCATGTCATCGTCAGCGATCCGTCACGACTGGACCAAAGCAGAAATAGAAGCGTTATTTGCTTTACCAATGAATGATTTACTGTTTAAAGCGCACAGTATTCACCGTGAAACGTTTGATCCTAACGAAGTGCAAATTAGTCGTTTATTATCGATTAAAACTGGTGCGTGTCCTGAAGATTGTAAATACTGCCCGCAAAGTGCTCGTTACGATACCGGTCTTGAAAAAGAGCGTTTATTGGAAATTGAGAAAGTGCTGACAGAAGCGAAAAGCGCTAAAGCTGCCGGAGCTTCACGTTTTTGTATGGGCGCCGCTTGGCGTAACCCGCGTGAGCGCGACATGCCTTACTTAACCCAAATGGTTAAAGATGTGCGCGCATTAGGCATGGAAACCTGCATGACCTTAGGCATGTTGTCATCAGAGCAAGCAGATGAGCTAGCCAGTGCAGGCCTTGATTACTACAACCATAACTTAGATACATCACCTGAATATTACGGTGATGTTATTACCACTCGTACCTATCAAAACCGTATTGATACCTTATCTAATGTACGCGCTTCAGGCATGAAAGTCTGTTCTGGCGGTATTGTGGGCATGGGCGAAAAAGCAACCGACCGAGCAGGTTTATTGCAGCAGCTAGCCAATCTTGAACAACATCCTGATTCAGTACCTATCAATATGCTAGTGAAAGTAGCGGGTACGCCATTTGAAAAAATTGATGATTTAGATCCACTTGAATTTGTCCGCACCATTGCTGTGGCGCGTATTATCATGCCTAAATCTCGAGTGCGTTTGTCGGCAGGTCGTGAAAACATGAGCGATGAACTGCAATCAATGTGCTTCTTTGCAGGCGCAAACTCTATCTTCTACGGCTGTAAGTTATTAACGACGCCAAACCCTGAAGAAAACGATGATATGACACTATTCAAACGTTTAGGTCTACATCCTGAGCAAGGACCATCAGCTGATATCGAATCAGACAGTGCTTTACTTGCCAAAGCGAATGCTAAAAAAGATAAAGCGACTCAACAGTTCTTTGATGCTGGCGCAATTTAATCGTTAATAGGTTTTGATATGGTAAGTCATCCAATCTTAGATAAAATCAGCCAACGAATGCAGCAGCTGAATAATGATGGCTTACTCAGAAAACGTAAATTGTCTAATGACTATGACTATGACAAACCAAACATTATCGATTTTAGCCATAATGATTATCTAGGATTAGCTAGCGCCAATGAAATGGTTGATGCCCTTACACAAGGGGCAAAAATCTATGGCGTTGGCAGTAAAGCCTCACCGTTAGTATCAGGTTATAGCCAAGCACATCTTCAATTAGAACAAAGCTTATGTGAACTCACAGGACACGAAGCGGGGCTACTTTTTTGCTCAGGCTTCAGCGCCAATCAAGCGTTAATTAAAACCTTATTTGATGCAAACGATGTGGTGATTGCCGATAAGCTTATTCACGCATCAATCATTGATGGCGTAAGGGATAGCGGGGCAGTTTTTAAGCGCTTTAAACATAACGACTTAGACCATGCCGAGCAACTCCTCGAACGTTATCCCAATAGTGCGGTTATTACCGAAAGTGTGTTCAGCATGGATGGCGATAAAGCGCCATTAAAGCCGTTGCAGCTTTTGTGTCAGCAACATAATAGTTTGCTAGTGGTTGATGATGCCCATGGCTTTGGGGTAATACCAACCCAAACAGATGGCAAGTTTTGCGATATTCAAGTGGTGACATTTGGTAAAGCACTTGGCTGTCAGGGCGCTGCCATATTAGGCCCAAAAGCAGTGATTGATTTTATGGTTGCTCAGTCTCGCCAATATATCTATTCAACGGCGTTATCACCTGCCAGTGCTTATTTGGCGTTAGCCGCAGTGAAATTAACCCAAGAACAACCACAAAGGCTTGCAGCTCTTAATGCCAATATTGCTGAATTTAGACAGGCTTGTGGCAAAAATAATATCGAACTCACCGACTCAACCACAGCGATTCAACCTGTACTGATTGGTGATAGTAATAAGACAGTGTTAATTGCCAGCAAGCTTTTTGATTTAGGCTTTGCAGTAGGGGCAATAAGACCGCCGACAGTACCAGCAGGGCAAGCACGGCTTCGCATTACGATTAACGCGCAACATAGTAAGCATGATATTGCTGAACTGGTTGGTGCTTTAGCCACCTTAATTTAATTTTTAAGCATACTTTTATGTTGAAAGTATCGTTTCGAGAGTGTGAATGAACTCAAGTAATCCTGTGGCAGTTAAGTTTTCTCAGGCAGCGACAACCTATAAACAACATGATGTGTTGCAGCGGATAACCGCTGAAAAATTATTTAATAAAGCGGCGCTTAAAGGCAGTCTTGTTGATATTGGCTGTGGTCCTGGCACCGATTTCACTGGATTTGGACAAGACATTACCAAAGTCACTGCGGTGGATTTATCAGAGCAAATGCTGGCAGTGGTAAACCAGTCTTTTCCTTCATACCTTACCCTATGCGCCGATGCCGCTAACTTACCTTTATCTAAGCAACAATTTGATGGGCTATATTCAAATCTAGTATTGCAATGGTGCGGTGACTTAACAGCAGTATTTAACGAATTTCATCGAGTATTAAAACCTCAAGCCACATGCTTAATCAGTATTGTTACCAGTGGCAGTTTGCCTGAGCTAGAAACATTGGGGTTAGGGCACAATGCTTTTCGAACTGTTGAAGAAATAACAGAAGCAATCGATAGTGAATATTGGCAAGTTGATTCAGTCAATGAATGCAGTGAATCGTTATATTTTAATGATTTACGAACGCTACTTTATTCAATAAAAGGCGTCGGTGCTTCGGTAAAATCCCATCAAGAAAACTCGCATAATAACGGTACTGAAAAAAGCAGCTCTGATAAAAGTAGCTCTAATATAAGCAGCACAGCAGTAGAAAGAGTCACGCTTCGTGGCCGTAAGGATTGGCTCGCGTTAAAGCAACATGCGGAAACGATAAGGCAAGCAGAAGGTATTCCACTGACTTATCAAATTACCTATTTGCAGCTAACAAAAAAATAGAAGGTTTATTGCAATGATATATTTCGTCACAGGCACTGACACTGATAGCGGTAAAACCTTAGTATCGTCAGCATTATTGCACGGCGCTGAAGGCTCTAAAATTGGCGTTAAGCCCATTGCTTCAGGTTGTGAACTCACCGAAAATGGCCTGAGAAATAGTGACGCCTTGGCACTGATTGAACAGTCAAATATCAATCTTGATTATCAGCAAATCAACCCAGTTGCATTTAAGCCAGCTATTGCACCGCATATTGCGGCCACTCAACAAGGACTAGCATTAACGGCGCAAGGTGTTGTGGACTCCTTACCACTAACTGAGCTCGAAAATGCTGATGTTGGATTAATCGAAGGCGCTGGTGGCTGGCGTTTACCACTGGGCAATGGCGAGTACTTATCTGACAGTGTTAAATTGTTAGCTACACAACATCAAGTCGGTATTATTTTGGTGGTTGGCATGAAGTTAGGTTGCCTTAATCATGCTTTATTAACCCAAGAAGCGATATTGGCTGATGGATTAACCATAGTGGGGTGGATAGCGAACCAAGTGGATCCTGACATGGCATATCAAGATGAAAATCTCGCGACGTTAAAACAAATAATGACCTCTGAGTTTATGGGTTATGTCCCTCATTTATCTAACCCAACTGCAAAACAAGCAGCTCAATCTATTCGCTTTACTAGCGCATTAAAAGTAAATCGCATTCAAAGTTAATCACTTTTTACATTTATTGCTTTATATCCATAGGGCTTAAAACACCAGTTTGGTGTAAGCCCGCAACATGGGTATATATTTGAGTCGTTTTGACATCATTATGACCAAGTAATTCTTGTACGGTTCTTATATCGTGGCCACGTCTAAGTAAATTGGTAGCAAAAGAATGTCTGAAAGTATGAGCTGTCACCCGTTTGGTTATTAATGTTTTGCTAACTGCTTTTTGTAAAGCTTTTCTAAACGTTGTGGGATCAATATGATGCCTACAAATATAACCATCTACAGGATGCGAAACGCAATGTATCGAAGGGAAAATATATTGCCAATGTAATGATTTAGCACTAGTGCCAAACTTTTTTATTAGGCTAGGCGGTAAGGAAGCCATACCTAATCCCTTAGATAAATCTGTTAGGTGAGTTTGGCGTACGTGATTAAATTGCTTCTCAATTAACTCATTTGCTACTTGCGGTAAAATACACACTCGATCTTTTTTACCTTTTCCTCTGTAAACAAAAAGAGTTTGATTTTGAGTATCAATATCTTTTATGCGTAAGGTGAGTGCCTCAGTAAGCCTAAGCCCTGCACCATAAAGTAAGATCCCCAATAGCTTATATTTTCCTGTTAACCGTTCGATAATTAACTTCGCTTCTGAATCGTCAAGCACTTGGGGAATTCTGCTGGGTGGTTTTGCATAAGGGAATTGCAAATCATCGGTGTTAATTGCAAGTACATGTTTGAACGCAAATACAAGTGCGCATAGCGCTTGTTGTTGGGTACTGCTAGATACTTTTTTTTTGTTGGCAAGAAAAGTCAGAAATTGTTCAATATGTGATGGGGTAATTTGTTTGGCCGAGGTAAATTGAAAGTGCCTAATAAAGTATCGGTTCCAATACAAATATGACTTCTCTGTTTGGTAGCTGTAATGTCGCACTCTTATTTGTTCTTTAATTGAGCCTAAATAACCAGTATTTTTCATAAGTTTGCCCGTTTAAATTTATACCTGTATGTTTATACAGGTATAATGGTTTTAGGCTGATTTATAAAATAATCGGTTAAAAATCATTCATAAGTTGTAGGTTTAATTAATGCTTATTTTTTGTAACACTATAATTATATTGACATTTTTAAGATTTAAATTTGAGAAATATTTTTAAAATTCATTTTGCACGCTTTGTTTTGTCATTATTGAAATTTAAAGTACTTTACATCAATAAGATAGCAAATGTAGGATGTTATTAATCAATAACTTAAACGGCCGACATTGAATGATGCGCCGTTGAATAAGCTGTTATGTAACTTAAGAATTATGATGCAACCTGAGAATCCAGTGACAGAATTAAGGCAATTAATCAAAGATGCTCGTTGGGCAATCTGGTCATTTGTCATTATTAATATCGTTGTGTTACTTTTCTTTTTTGCTGATGGTCTTTTTAATCAATTTGTATTTGTCGCATTATTTATTCAGGCTTTTTTGTTTGTAGTTTGGTTACTTCCTGTGTTTTGCTATCAGGTGTTTTATAAAAAATTAAGAGTTAAATATGCATTTTATAAGGCTCTAGCAACATACAAAGAGGCACTAGGTCATGTGTCGTGGTAGCGTTACATAACAAGTCACTCAAAAGGACAAAAAACAGTTGGTTTTTGCTCCTGCGTCGCTTATTTTAACCAACTATTTTTTGCCTCTTAGTGAGGCGTTAGCTATAAGGGGTTCTAGTTGGGCACTCGTATTATGAATTTCATTGAGAAATCCAATAAGGTATTACTATTTATCGCAGCGATAATTGTAATTATTGCGATTGGTAAAAACATCATCAAGGATCTACTAAGAAAGGATTACTCTGAACCAACGGTTCAAGTTATTGATCATGATGACGCGCAAAAAGAACACCAAAAACCAAAATTAGAAAAAAGATATGTAGGTCAAATAAAAGACGTACATTTATTAGAAATAACCTCAGATAAAATAGTGGAAGAACAATCTTATAGTGCCAATGCGGAAATGATAGTTGTTTCATCATCATTAAGTTTAAGCAGCAACGCAGTTAATTTAATGTTTACTAAGGTTGGTGAAAAAAACAATTTATTATTTTCGAGCAATGCACTAATTGTTGAGTTTTCACCAACTCAAGAGAAGGAAACTCAGTACCGAAATATTCTAAGTAAAAACATATATTCGGTAGCAAAAAAAGACACTAATAAAGATGGCTTCTTAAACCAATATGATAAAAAAGAGTTATTAGTATCAGAGTATGATGGTTCTAAATTAACATCAGTTATGGAAAATATAGAGGGCTATCAAATTATCAATAATAATCTTGTTTTGGTTTATACGGCTACAGAAGACGACACGATTTATTATACCTTTAATGTTTTATCAGGTGAGTTACTCAAGCTTGATACAAACTTATAGCTAACAAGCTGTTAAACAAGGACAAAAAACAGTTGGCTTTTGCTCCTTCGTCGCTTATTTTAGCCAACTATTTTATTGCCTGTTAACAGGGCGTTAGGTACACATGAAAATTTCGGTTTTATTATCAACCATTGTGTTTTTGTCCGGTTGTGCAGGCACATCAGATGTACAAAACTCTAACAGTTGTGATGTGTATACATATTTCGATAAAGCTCAAAATAACTTCTCAGGACTGGTGTATTTAGATACATATTTTGAACGAGCATTGATTTCTCAAATACCTGACTATAACGAGAGCAATACATACTGTTGGTACTCTAAGCAAAACAGTTTAGTTGGTAAATTAGTAGTTGCTGATTATAAGCCTTCAATCGCCTATGTATTTGAACGCAAATCCATAGGCTGGACGTTAGTTGAAAGTAATGAGGTAATTAATTTACCCGCACATAAGTGGTAAAGTGTACCTAACGAATAAGGATAGGCCGCGCGCAGCCGCGTCCTTATCCCAAGTGTTGAACAAGCCCGAGTGATACCTTTATAATATAGTAAATATCGGCGTAAGAACTTACGCTTTTAAGGTGTGTGCAGTGCCGCTAATTTTATTCTCGGCCGTAGTGATCCCTTAGCCTCATGGGCTAATTTATTTACATCAATATATCAATGCCTTACCACCTCCTTATACTTTCATCACCTTACATTCTAAGTGTTGAATTTGTCATTCTGCGGCTTAAACAGTGGCGTTAGGCCGCGTTTTATTTTGCCTAATTAAGCTTGTCGGTCGCGTATGCACCCCTATAAATGTCATCGGCTGTTGGCAGCAAGGGCAAGGTCGTATGGCTTGGGTTTTTGTGATGTTTTCGAGCGGCATCAACTTCGCACCTGCAACGGCGAGCATTAAGCGTATTCGTTGCCGCAGCTTGGCAGCATTGCCTCGCAATAAACCATAATCTCTGCTACGTCTTAAGCCTTTAGGTAGCACGTGTTGCAGCACTAGCCATAGAAACTGGGTGGCAGGTAAGGTGCGTATTTCAATGCTGTGATTTTGGCTATTTTGATACTCGAAACTGATTTGACCATCGACTTCACTGATGATGCTGTTGTCAGGCAGTACGCCACGATAAAGGTAACGTGAGAGGTACTTCAGTGCGGGTAACCCCTGGCCAACGTGTTGGCAGTCAACCACCCACTTTTTGGGGATAGTATTAGGCAGCTTGCCATGTAGCTCAAGGGTAAGCTTTTTCAGCAATCTAGCCCGCCAGACTTTAGCCAGGTTAAAGGCGTTGAACAGGTATTTACCCTTGTTCTTTTTCCACTGTTTTTTACCTTTATCAAAGCTGCCAGCGGGAATAATGAAGTGAATGTGCGGGTGTAAGTCACGCCGCCTGTTGTGCGTGTGCAGTACGCCGGTAAAGCCTATTTCACCGCCCAGTTGTTTGGCGTTTTTAGCAAAATTTTTCAGTACGCTTGCTGCCACCGAGAACATGGCTTGATACATCAGCTCCGGTTGATGCTTAGCGATTGCTCGCAGCTCGTAAGGTAAGGTGAACGTCACCATGTAATACTCAACGGGCAAGAGTTTAGCTTGCTGTTTGTTGAGCCAATTTTGCGTGCTGTTGTTCTGACATTGCGGGCAACTGCGATGGCCACATGACAACGGAAACTCTGCGGTATGTGTACAGCCACGGCATGCCCAATGGCTGGTGCGCTCAGTATTGTTACGGCAACTGAGCATGGCGAATATTGCTTGTCGCATGGATGAGGTCAGTTGCTGCTCATACTGTCCGTTAAACTCATCAAGATGGTCACGTAAAAGTTCAACGACCTTCATAAGCCGCACTCCCACTTGAGCACTAAATTATCAGTGAGTTGGTTAATGGACTGAGCGGTATTTTTGCGCGTGATAGTGGTGAGGCGGGTATATCGGGCTGTGGTATTTAAGCTGTTGTGGCCGAGCAAGCTTTGTACAGAACGTAAATCTAGCCCTTGTTCTAGCAAGTGAGTGGCATAGCTGTGACGCAGATTATGCGGGCTGATGGATTTGTGAATATTACACTCACGAATAACCCGCTTGAGGGCTTTTTGAATACCGCCTTTATCGATTAATGAG
>NZ_JAKILD010000031.1 GCF_023283825.1 Shewanella olleyana
AGTGCCAGTGCCAGTGCCAGTGCCAGTGCCAGTGCCAGTGCCAGTGCCAGTGCCAGTGCCAGTGCCAGTGCCAGTGCCAGTGCCAGTGCCAGTGCCAGTGCCAGTGCCAGTCGTTGTAACTTGAGCTGTCGTTGTTGATATTTGATGGTCGACGGAGCTGATAAAAAATGATGGCGCAGTAAGGTGATTTGGTAGGTTTATTTGTGGTGTTCTAAACTCGCTAATATCTTGCGTTTGAGTATGACCACCTTGAAAAGGGCCATTTGAAGTTATTCCTGTGGTTTCAGTAGAGCCACTTTCTTTCAGAGGAGAAGGCGGCTGGGTTACTGCCGTTTCTAATGTTGGGTCTAATTGTGGGTTTTGCTCGTGTCCCAGCGCTTGTTTGTCTGAGCTGCCCGAATTATTTTCAGTCGTAGCTGTCAGTTCTGAGCCTTGTAGTTGTGCAGTTTTATGGCTGTCAGCTTGAGTACTGTCCGTTTTAACACTTTCAGTTTGAGTCGTTGGCGCTTCTGCTTGATTAGCGAATAAGCCAGATGATGATTTATCTGCCACTAAGTCTTGATTGACTGCACCTGAAATTTTGGTCGCATCTCTGGCTTCTTTAGCTTTTATTTTATCCGCTTCAGCGGTGATTTTTTTGACTGCTTTTTTTGCTTTATTATCGCGTTTTTTTTGTTCAATTGCTTGTGCGGTTTTTTCGACATTTGACGCGTTGTTATTGTGCTTGTCCTTACTCATGCTGGACTCCTATCTTTCGCCAAATGCTTCGTTAATATTGGTAAATACGGGTTTCCATAAGTATTGGAAAACACTCTTCTCGCCCGTGACGATATCTGCTTCACCAGTCATGCCGGGTATGAGTTCAAATTGTTCAGGATTATCTAAGAAATAAGGCTTATCAATGGTCAGTTGTACTTTATAGAATACGCCTCCTTTTTCATCGGAGTCGGTACTGGGTGAGATGCGTTTTACTACACCATCAAGCGCACCGTAACGACTGTAATCAAATGCATCAATTTTTATCCTCGCACGTTGTCCAACGTCGACAAAACCTATATCTCGGGGCGATAATTTGATTTCCATTAGGCCTGTTTTCGTCATAGGTACAATGACCGCAACTGTGCCACCTGGTTGAATGACACTGCCAGTTGAACTAGTTGGAATAGATTGAATAATGCCATCAACAGGTGCTTTGACAGTATTTTGAGAGACGAGTGAATCTGAAGATTTAAGCCTTGCAACAACACCAAGTAATTCTGCCTGGGTATCAGTGCGTTTTTCGCCAACCTCTTTAAACAGCGATGCCTGTTTTTGCTTTAATTGTCGCTCTAAATTGATGAGGTTTTTAGACAGTACTTGCTGCTTACTTTCCATTGATTTAAGTTCACGCATGTAGGAATCAAGTTTTTGTTGTGACTCTAAAATACGTAACTTAGATACCGCTTGTTCAGCTGTGACTGACAGCATCATTTTCAGGGTTTGTTCAGCTGTTTGTATTTGATCGCTTAGTGGTGGGATTTCTTCTTTTAGGCCATCAAGCTCTGCTTGGGTTTTGGCAATATCGGATTCCGACAATTGCTCCATTGCAATACGCTCTTCATTCATACGTCTTAAAGAGGAAGTATGAAGTCGCAGTAGCTCAGGGTACTCGATAGCAAATTCGCTAAAGTCAGCCTCCCTTTGTTCTGCAAAGGCGTCATAGCGCTCGATTCGCATGATAAGGTTGGCACGTTTACTGGTTAACTCTTCTTCAGCTGACAAGCTGTCGATAGACACAAAGCTTGCTAAAATATCGCCCTTTTTAACCACATCACCTTCTTCAACCACTACTGACGCAATTGTTCCGCCTGCGCGGCTTTGAATCACTTGGCGGTGACCTAATGGAACAACTTGGCCTTTGGATTTCGAGATTTCTTCAACATCGGTGAAAATAGACCAAATCAGCATCAATAAAATGGATCCGGTAATGATCAAAATAACGTTCCGGATCATTTTGCGTTCTGCTGGTGCTTCAATGGCCTCTGCAAATTCATGTTCAGGCCATACTCTGTTAGCTAGTTGACGATTATCCATTAGTTGGAGACTCCTGCATGGCTTGGTCTGAAGGTGAGGTTGTTGAAGCTTGGGGAGATTCAGCAGCTTTATCTGGAATAGGCCCTGCGTATACAACAGCGCCTTTATCGAGAATGACGACTTTATCAGCATGTTTAATTAAATCTTGGTCGTGACTAGTAAACAATACGGTGGATTTACCTTTAAGGTTTAATAAGGTTTCAATCAATTTAGCCTTGGACGCAGGGTTCCGGTGAGGCAAAGGCTCATCTAATAATATAAATGGCGATTGCTTTATGAAGGCTCTGGCTAAATTGATATAACTGCCTTCAATGGCTGAGAGCATGGCATTATTCTCGCCCAATAAGTCGACGGTTAAATCATTATTGATACTGTTAAAAAAGCTTTCTCCGCCAGCATTTACCAGCGCTGCAATGATTTGCTCATCGCTGGCGCCAGGTTTGGCAATTCTGATATTTTCGGCTAATGAACCGGGGAATATGTCAGGTTGTGATGGACTGTAAGCTGCCCAGTGACGAAACTGCTCAGTATCATACTGCTTTAGGTTTTTGCCATTTAAGGTCACAAAGCCTGCTTGGGCTTCAAGTACGCCAAGCGCGCTGAGTAATAGTGTTGATTTACCACAGGCATTGGGGCCAATAATCGCAACCAGTTCACCCGGTTCAACATCAAATGACACGCCTGATAATGCCGCTTCCCCTTCAGCTTTATAGCGCAAAGTGAGATGTTGAAACGCTAACGAAGGCGCCTTGGTATTATCGGGCGTATCTAATCTTAACTCTGACTGTTCAGTGCTCGCCTGCATGAAACGATCAAACTGTTTCACTGCAATGTCCATCATGGTGAACTTTTGCTTAGATGAAAACGCTAATTGTGCAGGACCTGTAATGCGCCAAATCATCATCACACAGGCAATGAGAGCACCTGGCGATATGGTTTGATCTAACACTAAAAATATCCCTGTGAAAACGGTTATCAAGGCAGTAAATAGACTTAAAGAGTGAGCCACTGCGGCATTAAGGCCATTGCGTTTTGCATAAAGGAAGTTTTGGCGACTGTTTTCTTGGCTTTGACGAATGAATTTTGTTTGCCAAGCTTCAGTGTCTCCTGCCGCTTTTAATTGCAGTAAATTTTTTGATAACTCACTCATGGCATTTTGATATTCGCCACTAATGGTGGGTGATGCTGACTGCACATAACGGCTCAATACTTTCATGACCAAGTAATACAGTATCAACATGCCAATTGGCACTAACACTAACCAGCCACTTAAAAACATAATGGCGAATAACGCGATGATGGTGAAAGGTAAGTCCACCAAACCACCGCCACCAGGGCCTGATAACAGCATTCTGACTTTTTCTGCATTTCGCATGCGGGCAATATGGTTGGATATGCCGACTCTAGATAACACCATGAGTGGCATATGCAGCAGGCGATAAAAGGTTATTTCTGATAAGTCTCTGGCAAATCGATTACTGGTGGTCGCTAATATTTGTGCGCGAGCAAGCCGAGTGCTAACGAGTATGCCTACGGCTAACAATCCGCCCAAGGCAATACTGGGTAAAATGGCAGGAGTTTGCCCACCAATAACACGATCATACACTGCCATAGTAAACAGAGGTACGGCTAACCCTGTTAAACTTGCCAATAAGCTTAACCAAAAAACTGGGCGATACCACTTGGTTCGCTTACTCATATGTGCTGCGAAAGCTTGAATATTTTTCTTTGTTGTCGGCAATGACTCGATTAAGAAAATATACGCGGAATCATCTATTTGCGTTAGATCGAATAGCTGCCATTGGTTATCTTGAAATTTCTCGAACACATTTGCTTTTCTTCTAACAATAAATCCTGCTTCATTTTGTGGAATGACCAAAAAGGGATGAATCGAGAGATGAAGGTGCTTGGCTGAATTATTTGTGACCGTAAAATCAATTTGATGCTTTTTAAGTAAGCGTGACAGCCCAAGCGTATTAAGTTGAATGGTATTGTTATCGCTCGAAATGTTACTGGCCTGAGTATAAAGGCCTAACTGCTTAAATAACTCAACAATAAGTGGTTTAAGTTCAACGTCAGAAGTGCTCATGAGTTCACCTCTTGATTTGATTTAAGTTCAATTTTTGTGTCAGGTGCATTGTGGGCGTGCCCCATGATTTCTATATTGCTATCACTGATATTTGCAAGTTCAAGAAAGTGAGATGCTGTAATAATAGTCATTTGCTGCTTTAATTTTTCAAGCAATTTAAGTAACCGACTTTGGGCATCAGCATCCAGCGATATCATGGGTTCGTCTAACAATAGTATTGAAGGTGATTGAACCACAGCTCGAACAATCGCAATGATTTTTATTGCCCCCTTGTTGAGCATTTGACTATCACTGTCACCGACGAGGGTTTGATAACCATTAGGTAGCTCAGCAATTTTACTGGTTAGCCCTAATGCATCAGCAATGGCCATTGCTTGAGGTTCGTATTCCGCTCTAAACATGGTCATGTTTTCTAATAAGCTGCCAGCAAATAGTGTGGGCCAGGGCGCAACATAGGTTATAGACTGCCTGAATTCCTTGCCATCGTGATCTTCAATGGCAATGCCATCAATGCAAACTTGACCCGCTGATATTTGTTGGAAACCCGCAATGATGCTGAGAACATGGCTAGCGTGGCTTAAGGGATTAGATTGCAAATTTACTAAGCTATTGGGCTGGATGGTTTGAGTGAAATTATTGATAGCAGTACCGAGATTGTTACTGGTAGCATTCTTGAATGTAATTGGTCCACACGGGAGTTTTTGGTGATAAACCTTTGTGGCTTTAAACGACTCAGCCGGAACTTGGGTGAGGTCGTTTACATGAGACATGGCAGTTTTAGCGCTAACTAACCTTGAACGCAGGCTAATAATTGCACTCAATGGCGCTACTGCGCGGCCTGCTAAAATCGAGCAAGCGGCGAGACCACCTGTCGTCAGTGAGCCGTTTAATACTTCAAGACAACCCAGCATGACTAAAATCAGAGTTGTACCTTGGGAAGCACCTTGAATCACTTCTTGTAATTTTGCCGATAGCCAATCGACTTGCTGCTGCTTATCAAGGCGTTGGTAATTGATATTGTTATAAATGCCCGATAAACGATCTTCTAGGGATAAGGCTTTCGCGGTTGTTAAACCTGATAAAACCAGTATCAGCATTCTAGTCCGTTCAGCATCAGATAAGGCAAGTGCGTGTGTCGCAACAGCGAGTTTTTTTCCAATAAAATAGACTAATCCACCGACAACCAACCACACTGCGATGGGAATAAACACCAATGGGCCACCAATATAGGCCACTAAAGCAAGAAAAATCAGTACAAAAGGAAAGTCCATTAAAGCCACAATGGCTTGTCCTGAATAGAGTTCCCTCATGTTCGCAATGCTGGCCAGTCCATTGGCAATTTTACCTGTCCCCATCGCTTCAACATGATGGTAATCGGCTAGCATTAATTTATTGACCACATCTTTGGTGGTGTTTAATTCAAAGTTGGCTGCAGACGCTGCAAGGATCCAGCTTCTGCCATACCTAAGCAGTAGTTCAAGCAAAATAGCAATAGCGACGCCAGAGACTAAAATAGTTGCAGTTCCATAACCTTGATTTGGTAAAATTCGGTCATAAATTTGCAGCATTGTAAAAGGCAGGGCAAGCGACAATAAATTAATAAACGTCGATGATAAAAAAAGCTCTGGAAAGGCTTTATTTTTGGAAAGTAAACTGAAGTTTTCCCGCATTTATTCAACTTCCTTATAAACACTGATTGTTATCCATAAAGCGTAGTTCACTTTGGATGAATTACCTCTAAGTTAAAGGGTAAAGGTCATCAATTCAACAATTAACGCTCATTCTAGTTTAAAAGTTCAACGCTGGGGAGGGCATGCTAGATTAATATTAATTATGCTTGTTGAGCGTATATGTATAGATAGAAGAGAAATAGAAAGGGATTGATGTGGTCAAGTAAATATATACTTGTAGCTCTATATAAAAACTGCCCTCTTTGCATTGGGCAGTTTTCAAATTTAGACTTTATTTAACCTCAACTCGGGTTATTTAATCTGTTGCATGTTTCTTAATCGACTTATTCTTCATTGGGTCGCCTTGATAACCTAAAGCTTTCCAATCCATGCGAGTGCCTTTATTGTGGCAATCATTACAGTTTAAAGCTTGATCTGTAGGCGCTACCATATGATTAATACGCCACCACATTTCAGTTTCTGCAAAGCCATATTCACCACTGTACTTAATGCCTTTATCTAACATTGCTTGATTGGCCTGCATACCCAGTTCAGCGGCTTTATTCCAATCAAAGGTTTTCCAGTAACCACCTTTACCAAAGACTTTGGCTGTGATGAAAATGTTTTGTTTGCTGTCGTAAATTTGCTTACCAGTATGCACTTTAAATGGGTATATCTTGGCTTTTTTATCATTGATATCACCTAAAGGATAAGTCAATTTAGTGACTGCTTTGGGGTCCATTTTATCGCCAGCCATGTAAGCATCAGCCTTACCGTTATACCAAGCATATTGCGGTTTTACATTTTTAGCCCAAACAAAACTGCCTTTCTTTTTCATGTAGGTATGTTTGCCGAACTCATCTGTGGTTTGTTCAATATCTTGCCCAGCGGTAGACCAGTCCCAGCTCATTTTGGTGGGTTCATTTTTAGCAAACTCAGGAATATGACAGGTTTGACATGCGATGCTGCTGGTATGGCTATTGAGTCGTTTATTATCATGCGGAGCGGCTTCATGACAATTTTCACAACCAATATCGCTCATGCCACCAGGCGATACTCCCATGGCATTACCGGTGATTTGATGCTGTTCGGTTGTATGACAGGTTTGGCATTGAAAATCATTGCCATCAGTATCCATATGCACATCAGTGACTTTATCTGGGTAAGACATCGATGAGTCTAAATCGCCGTGTTTAACACCATCGCCACCGCCGCCATAGAAGTGACAACTTCCACAATTATCACGTACTGGTGCACCGACATTTTGGGCCACTCGTTCAAGATTAACTTTGGCAAGTACTTCGCCAGCTCCTGCTGGATCTTTAACATAAGTACCTGTGGTGTCGTGGCAAACTAGACAGTCAACTTTAGTCATGTCGTTAAAATCAAAGCTATCGTCTTTCCAGCCGTAACCTGCATGACAGCTAGTGCATCTTGGCTCATTGCTTGATACGGCAATACAGAAATTATTGATGGCATTTTTCTTACCGCGTGTGACGGTGCGCCCAGGCAATTCTTGTTCAAGCTCCCACGTCCAATGAGAAGATTTCATCACGTCTTTAGCATGATCTTCATGGCACTCAATACATACCGAGGTGACATCACTACCTTGGGTAAACGGGCCTTGAACATAATCTTTATGAGGATTTGCAGCATTAGCAGCTAAGCTGAAGCAACATAATCCACCTGAAACTAAGCTGATTAATAGTGTTTTCATATAGGACTCCAACCCTCAGCGATCGCTGAGGGAAGTTATTAGCATTAGAAATTAACGGTAAGAGAAGCATTAACGTCATAGGCGGTATCAACGACTGGCTGCATGGAGTAAGCCGTGCCTGCTATAACATCATCGACTTTCTGCGGTTTTCCAACGGGAGTTCCACTACCTGTGTATTCAAAGTCGTAATAAAGTCCTGATAACTTAATAAACATTTTTGGATTGATATCAAACATGTAATAGGCTTCAGCCACATGGCCTCTGGTTGCCAATTTACTGCCAATAGGATCATCTTGCGCCTGTGTGAATGGGGTCCAATATTCAGAACCATAGTTATATTCGAAACCGACTTTGCCATATGGTGCAGGGACTTGAACGCCGACATAAATTCCGTAGCCATCTTTAGCCCCACTTTCCTCGGCGGCAGAAGGCAACATGATAATTTCACTTGAATCAGAGTTAAGTTGAGCTTCGAATACGGCATCAGATAGCATGCCGCCAAACATTCCCGCGTTACCATTGCCATCAGCACGAGTCCAACCGCCTGATAAGAACCATTTCACATCGTTATCTTCTTCACGAGCAAAGCCAATACCACCTAAAAACATATCGCCAATGACATCGCTGGGTTGCACTCGAGTCACAAAATTAAAGTTTTCAAACTTTTGCATATCTTGATACATGGTTGGAGCGAATATTCCAGCGAGTTGAGTCGGGAATGCCATGGTGCCTTTAAAGCCATCGTTTACGTCTTTTGCACCGAACAGGGTAAATTGGAGGAAGTTTTTGCCATCGTTAATCGCATCGATATTAAAACCACCTAAGTGAGTATCTTTGGTGACAATATCGCCAAACATTTCACCATTGCCCCACTGAGACTCGAATCCTTGACCGTAGCAAAAGCGAACAACTTGTCCTTCTACCCCTGTGATATCACTGAGGTGATAACCCATAGTAGCGCCATCAAAGTTGAAGTTAACTAAGTGACCAGAAGGGGTGCCGCCACGTTTTTCATTTTCACGATACTGGGTTGGTGGGCCGTAAGTGGAAGGTCGACGACCAATTGATAAATACAGTGGTGAACCGTTAATATTTTTCCAATCGAAATAGGCGCGTTCAACTCTGAGCCAGTCGCCGCTTGGGTTGCCGCTATTAGTGCCATCCATAGTAAATGAACGCCATGAATCAAAAACTTGCACGCCTGTTGAATCGCCCCAGTTCTTGAACATACTGAGTCGGCCAGCAAAGCTGACGTTATCCCAAACTTTGGCTTTGAGGTTCAGTCTTAAACGTGTGGTGTAGTAAAGGTCATTATCAATATCTTGAGCAGTTTTAGGGGCTAATACATAAGGCATGACGCCTTGTAATTGCCCGCTTTGAAATGCTGATGCTAGATTGGGGTTTGCGGCCATCATCTGCGCTAAAGGTGAGTTGGCATCATCGGGCATTCCAAACTCGCCGCCCATCGCCTTGGCACCAAAATCGTTAAAGTCGACATTAATGGCAGGGTTCCAAGTGACATCTTGGTAATGAAGTGTATGGACTTTTGTTCTAAAGTCGCCAGTGATTTCTATTCTATCTAGTGCTGTGTGGCGTTCATTTTTATCAACTCTATTGTTGATATCATCGAGCTCTTCGTTGATATCTGCCAACTGTTGTTTAAGTTCGGCAATTTTTTGTGCATCGGATTTATTCAAACTATCTCGCTGAATATCAGCATCGTTCGCATAAGCACTGGCTGATAATATCAAAGCATTTGCAACTAACAGTGAAATTAGAGTACGCATAACATCTCTCCTTTCGAGTGAGCAATTTAATTAAAACTGCCTTCGATTGATGTCGGGAAATCCTCACTTTCCTAAATTTGGGCAGCATTAAGCCCTGAGGAATTCCCCATTTTTCGATTAATTTAATTGGTTTAAGTGTGTTTTATACCGTGCTTGAAAGCTTAACCACAGGTTTGTGGCTGGTCTGAATCCGCAGCATGATCATAGAGAAACTGTTGAATATCTAATAAGTCTTGTTCATCAAGTGCATTAAACACTTCAGCTTTTGCTTTGTGCTTATTACGTCTAAAGAAACGATCCCATTGGCTCATTGTTTTGCTCATTGGGGTTATCTCTCCACCTTCATTACCTACGCCATGACAAGCCTTGCATTCTTTTTTATAGAGGTGTTTGCCTTTTTTAGGATTACCTCCATCAGCAGCTTGAACTTGTGCTCCAAAACATAAAGCGAGGGTGACGCATACGAGTATTTTATTTATTGTTTTCATCATCATTTCCTTTGTCTTACTTTGTACTGAGTTAATAGGCTTGGATATTTATGTATCTTGCTTGTTATTAAATTTAACAGTTGTAATAAAAGTAATTGTTGAGTTTGATCAAGTAAACTATAAAAATCTAATTGATAAAAATATCATTAATAAAAATCTAATGTGATAGGTGTGTAATTTATTTGTTATTGATAAATAAAGGCATTTTGTTTTTCATTAAGAGGTAGGGAGTATTGGTTAAGCTTTGGCTGCGCTTTTTAAGGTAGGTTTTAGATCACACTTTTAATATTTAACTATCTCTAAAGTGATACTTAGTGGTTGCATAAAAGTAAATAGGAGGAAGGATGTAGCAGAAAGTGTGCACTGTATTAGTTACAGTGCACATTGACCAATGTGTCTATTGGCTTTTTTAAATGAGCCGGGTCTATTGATGCTGTCGGTAAGCTTATGGCTGTTGACGCGTTGGTGCTAAAACGATTTCACGAACACAAACACTTTGCGGCATCTCGTAGGCAAAAACGGCAGTTTCAGCAACATTTTCAGCAGCGAGTACACCGCCCATCACTTCTTTCCAGTCAGCATAGCCATCTTTGATATCTTGACTAGTGGTATGGCTGAGTAGTTCAGTTTCCACAGCACCTGGTGCGATGGTAATCATACGCACATCATCCATTGCGACTTCTTCACGAATATTTTCAGTTAATGCGTGAACAGCAAACTTAGTAGCGCAGTAGGCTGCATGATTTGGGAAGGTTTTACGACCTGCAATTGAGCTGACGTTAATGATAGTGCCTGTTTTACGGGCTTTCATGTCTGCAAGTACGCTGTGAATACCATTTAATACGCCCATCACATTGATGTTGAGCATTTGGCTCCATTCAGCTGGATCTTGTACATCAGCTTGACCTAATAACATCACACCTGCGTTGTTAATTAAGCAGCCCACAGGGCCAAATTTTTCTTCTGCAGTGGCAATAGCTTGTTTCATTGCTGCCGCGTCAGTCACATCAACACTGATTGATAAACTATTTTCTAGCTTTAATGCCTGCATAGGCTCTACGCGACGCGCCAACAATAATAGAGGATGGCCTTTGGCACTAAATGCTTTAGCCATAGCAGCACCAATACCTGAAGATGCACCAGTAATAACGATAAGTTGTTTCATTGTTTCGACCCCTGTTGGTAAGTTGCGAGAATTATAGTGAGTTCTTTATTGTTGATATATAATCTATAAAGAACATAATTGTTTACTAATTCGCTCTAATGTTGGTTTCATATAACGACATAAATAGCACCAAAGCTCACTCGTTAGCATTGATCTGTCGCTCTGAAATTTGTCAAGCTAGCGTTAATGAGGAAATAGGTAGCACCCAAATGAACACTGAGATAAATCTAGTTGATATTCGTGCGTTTGTAGTGATTGCAGAGCAAAGAAACTTTACCCTAGCTGCTGAAGTGTTGGGGGGTTCTCGCTCGCACTTATCTAAGCAGCTATTAAGCCTTGAAACCTTTCTTGGCGTTAGTTTAATTATTAGAACCACACGCACGCAGCGCTTAACAGAGCAAGGTGAGTCATTTCTATTACAATGCCAGCAAGCGTTGCAGCAAATAGACTTGGCGGTTGCGACCACGGTAGAAAGTGCGGAGCAGCTTAAAGGTAATATCTACATTAATTGTGTGGGTGGCGTGATCGGCGAAGAGATTGTTGTGCAACTGGTTAATGACTTTATCCAGCTTTATCCTGATATCACTGTGGATTTGGACTTTAGCAGTCAGCGGGTAGACTTAATTGAAGATCATTTTGACGCAGTATTTAGAATGGGCGAGTTGGCGGATTCTGGTTTGATTGCTAGAAAGCTGATGGACATTAAAAATTGTACGCTTGCTTCCCCAGAATACTTAGCACAATACGGTCACCCAACTCACCCTAATCAGTTGAATAAGTTTGCTTGTATTGTTGGCTCAATCAATCACTGGCGATTTGAGAAAGTAGGCTCAGCTAAAGAGAGTATCGAAGTTGCGATTAAGGGTAACTTTAGATGTAAAAATGGCCGGGCAATGAAAGTGAGTGCATTAGCTGGTAACGGGATTGTTCGATTACCTTATCTGTATTGTCCTGAAGAAATCCGCGCAAATCAGTTAGTGGAAGTCTTTACTGATTGGCATATTCCCGATACACCTTTTTATGTGCTTTATCATAAAGACAAATTTCAACCTGAGCGTTTGAAAAAATTTATTCAATTTACCCATGAAAAATTTAAAACGTATCTGCCTGATTTATAGAGAGACCTTTTAATTTTTTGCCAGAATCAGTATAAAATTTATCTGCATATTTATGTGATTTGATCTCCCTTTTTTATTATTTCTACTATCTTTAATAGACAATAAAAAAGGGAACTGATGGATGCTGAAAAGACTTGCGCTAGCTTTCTGTTTACTTGTGCTTGCCAGTAATGTGCAAGCTAGCGGGCTTTATTTTGAAGCTCGCAGTGAAAGTATGGGCGGCACAGGTGTAGCAGCATCTAATCGAATTGGTGCGAGTTTTATTAACCCTGCTTTATTGGCCATTCTGACTCCTCATGCAACTTATACCAATGAAGAAATAAAAAAGACGCAAAAGTTCTCATTATTGCTTCCTGCTGTTGGTGCAGAAGGTGATGATAGCGATGACATGATTGATAAGTTTGATTCGCTTCAAGATTCCTATGATGGCTTAGAAGACGCGATTAATAATGGCGATACCGATGATTTTGAAGCTTTTCGAGATGACTTAGTTATTGATTTAGAATCATTAAAAGGTAATACTGCGAATGTGTCTGCTGGTGTTGGAGCCGCGATTGTTATCCCCAATGAACACTTACCTATGGCCGTATTTTATAAAAGTTATATTGATGCTATTGGTGTCGCCGATATCGCTCAATCTGACATTGATACATTAAATACTCTAGATCCCCTTAATCCGCCAACTGAGATCAGTGATTTAGATTCTCAAGGCGTTATATTAGCGGGTGGAGTGACTGATTTTGGTGTGGCGCTTAGTTTCCCATTATCTATTGTCAATATGCCAGTTAGAGTGGGCATTTCGCCTAAATTTCAACGAATCGACACTTACCATTACTCTGTGAATGCTAATAACTTTGATGCCGATGATTTTGATGATGATAAATATCGAAATGATGAGAATTTATTTAATTTGGATATCGGTGTTGCATTTGAGCCTATGGATGCAATGACGATTGGGTTATCTGCACGAAACCTTTTCAGTAAAACGGTTGAAACCGTTGAAGCACAAGGTCGTGAGTTCCATTATCAGGTTGAGCCTTTAATTACAGCAGGTGTTGCATATGATTGGACATCAGTTACTTTAACAACCGATATTGATTTAATTGAGCAATCACGCTTTAAAGAGTTTGATGCAGTGCAATATTGGCGAGTTGGCGGTGAGGTTAAAGCGACAGATTGGTTATCACTGCGCATGGGTTATCGCCACGATTTAAAAGATAACAGTGTTGATATCTATTCATTTGGTACTGGCTTTGCGATTGGTCAGGCTTTCAAGTTGGACATGAGCGGCAGCTATGGTGAAGATGATGCGATTGGCGCTGTGTTACAAACGTCCTATCATTTCTAATATGAGCATTCAGCTCAAGACTCTTAGTTATTCCCTCTTTAAATAACTCATCATTCTATTTCTAGCTATCGAAATGTCATTTGATAATGACTGACTTTAGCGGGTGTTAGCCTGCAGATAGCTCGATTAAGGATTTTATGGTTAGCACTAATGCACTGAGCCCACATAACACCAAAGTGGCTATGCGTGTCTTTTGTTTATCGACTTTGTTAGTGAGTTTTCCTGCAACAAAACTACCTAGAAATACAGACGGCAATAGCATTAAAGACAACCATAAATGTTTCATCTCAACTAAGTCTACGATGATTAAAATCAACATAGCTATCATTGAACTAAATAGAAAGAATATCGATAAAGCTGAGCGAAATTGTGGTGCATCTTTTCCGGCTAATAGAATGGCCAACGGTGGTCCGCCAATGGCTGCTATATTACCAAAAATCCCTGAAAGCACCCCTGCGATGAACAAGGTTAAACGATTAACTGGAGCGGTAATTCTATAAAAACTGAGGATAACGGCACTGGCAACAATAAAAGCAATAGCCAGGCCTAGTATTGATTGCGGCGCAAAGACAAGTAATGCTGCGCCGAGAAAGCCACCGGGGATCCGCCCAATTAACGCATATTGCAGGCCATTAAATTGAAGCGAGGTTCGTTCACGTAGCAAGGTAAGAAAAGCAATGGAAAAGCCACATGCAATGACAGGGACAGGAACGAGTTGAGGGTCAATAATATATAGCAGAGGGCTTGCTACAACGGCTAAGCCGAAGCCAATAAGGCCTTGGGTTAATGCACCGAGAAATATAATCATCGATGCAAGTATCAAGGTTTGCGGATCGATAAATGCCATATACTTCTCTTTGAGTGCTAAGTGACCCTGATATCGCGATTTTACGCAGGTATTGTGTCGACGGTGGACTGTTAAGTGAGTTGCTAAATGAGCAAATTATTCTCGTAAGCCGTTCAAGTAACTATTTTACTCAGCTAAATTGGATAGCCTAAATAGGCTAATCCAGGTTAGGCAACCAAAGTCTTGTAACCTAAATCTTATAACCAATGTCTTATAACTTAAGTCTTATAACTTAAGCCGGGAACCAAAGTATTGAAAGCTTACACCGAAACGTAAGCTAAGAGTCACACAATATTTTGTAGGGGAATCGCCAACACATATTTAGCTTTAAGCTTAGGTTGGCGATAGACTTATTCGTCTAGGTCTTCCCATTCAATACCCATTTGATCCATCAGCGCTTTCGCTTCACTTGGGATACTATCTGGGCCTTCTTTAGATAAATCATCATCATTTGGCAGTGGCTGGCCAGTGTATGCATGTAAAAATGCTTCACACAAAAGTTCGCTGTTGGTTGCATGACGTAAGTTATTAACCTGACGGCGAGTACGTTCATCGGTAAGCACTTTTAATACTTTTAAAGGAATCGATACCGTGATCTTTTTAACTTGTTCATTTTTTTTGCCATGTTCGGCATATGGGCTGATATAGTCGCCATTCCATTCAGTCATTAACTCACCTTTATACGATAGATTCGTGGCAGATTTTAACTGCTTATTTATTACAGTCAAATTATTGCTGCTATTCTATAACGAATACAAATAGATTTCTTTATGTTTAGACGTCTAAACGTCTAATTTGTGTTGACGATCAGATTTAGCTTAGGTACATTTAGCCATCTAGACATCTCTATGTTGTTTTTATTCTAGTGTGTCAATCTTTAGGAGCAAACTATGACCAAACATCGCGCAGCTACACTTGCCGTTCGCCAAGGTATCGAATCCGATACACAATATGGCGCAGTAGTCCCGCCGATTTATCTTTCGACTAATTATTCGTTTGATGGACACACAAACCCAAGAGAGTTCGACTATAGCCGCTCTGGCAACCCGACACGTTGTGTTTTAGGTGAGGCTATTGCCAAGCTGGAAAATGGCGCAACAGGTGTGGTCACTTGTACAGGTATGGCAGCAATCACTTTGGTGACCAGTTTGCTGGGGCCTGAAGACTTAATCGTTGTTCCCCATGACTGTTATGGGGGCAGTTACCGACTGTTCACTAATCTTGCCAACAAAGGCCAATTTAAATTAATCGTTGTTGATCAAACTGACGAGAAAGCACTGGCAGATGCCATTGCACAAAAACCCAAAATGGTTTGGTTAGAAACACCATCAAACCCGTTATTACGAGTGGTAGACATTAAAGCGATTGTGGCTGCAAGTCATGAGGTCGATGCCTTAGTTGTGGTAGATAACACCTTCCTTTCACCTATTTTGCAGCAGCCATTAGAATTGGGCGCTGATATCGTGATGCACTCAACGACTAAATATATTAATGGCCACAGTGATGTGGTTGGTGGTGCCGTTGTCGCTAAAGACCCAGAACTTGGTGAGTTATTGCACTGGTGGTCAAATACCTTGGGCCTAACAGGTTCAGCTTTCGATAGTTACTTAACGTTGCGTGGTATTCGCACCCTTGCGGTACGTATTCGCGAACATCAAGTTAATGCACAGCGTGTGATTGAAGTGCTTCAAGCAAGTAATGTAGTTGAAAAAGTCTATTACCCAGGTTTAAAAGACCACCCAGGTCACGATATTGCAGCCAAACAACAAAAAGGGTTTGGCGCTATGTTAAGTTTTGAGCTTAAAGGCGGTGAGGCTGAAGTGGTTGCATTTTTAGATGCACTGTCGATATTCAGTGTTGCTGAAAGCTTAGGCGGGGTGGAAAGCTTAGTTGCCGTCCCTGCCACAATGACACATAGAGCAATGGTGCCTGAAGCCCGCTACGAAGCTGGCATTAAAGATACATTACTGAGATTATCTGTGGGTATTGAAGACGCAGAAGATTTAGTGACTGATATTCAAGCAGGTTTAGCTGCTGTCGCTGCACTTTAAGCCGATAAATTAGCTTGTTATAAGTTGAGTCAGTAAGATTTTATTGTTGCCGTATTCAGTGAATACGGCAACGCAAAAAAGTGGTTTAAGGAGTTACAAATGACCCGCAGTCATTTACATAAGTTTGGTGGTTCTAGTTTAGCTGATGCTGATTGCTATCGCCGCGTAGCACATATTTTGCTTACTCATGGAAACTGTGATGATTTAGTCGTTGTGTCAGCTGCGGGTAAGAGTACTAACTTTTTATATAAGCTATTATCCCTGCGAGAAGCGGGCGACTTATGGCAAGAAGAGCTTCAAGTTCTTATCAGCTATCAACAAAACCTCATTGAGCAACTGTTATCTAACGAACAAGCCCGTGATTTACGTGAGCGCTTATCTACCGATAAGTCACAGCTCATCAGCTTGTTGTCACTTGAGCAGCGCAATGAGTTTCAATTAAATCATGTCCTGAGTTTTGGTGAGCGTTGGTCAGCAAGATTAATGGCTGCACTTTTACGAGAGTCAGGTGTCGCAGCAGTAAACGTTGATGCTTGTTCAATTCTTGTGGCTGACGAAGGCGTTGTGCCGAATATTCGTATCGAAGAATCTCGCCAAAAAGTACAGAAGTTGCTTGAAGCCCATCCTGATGAACGATTGGTCATAACAGGCTTTATTTGTGCCAATCAACACAATGAAACCTTATTACTTGGCCGAAATGGTTCTGATTACAGTGCAACCTTAATTGCCAGCTTAGCGGATATTGAGCGGGTCACAATTTGGACTGATGTTGAAGGTGTGTTTAACGCAGACCCGAATAAAATTAGCGATGCTAAATTACTGGATAGTATGTCGCTTGCTGAAGCCGATCGTCTTGCGCATTTAGGTTCGCCAGTACTGCATAGCCGTACTTTACAGCCACTGTTTGACACTAATGTTAGTTTAGCTGTGCGTTCAAGTTATGCCTCGCATACCGACTTTACTCTGATTGCTCCGCAAAGCTCTTCTGCGAGTGCTCCAGTGGTCACAAACTTAAATGAAGTGGTGTTGTTTCGTATAAAGCAGCAGTCTCAAACTCAAGATTTAATTGAGCTATTGGCTCAAGAGGGCATCGCCCCATTAGCCTATTGGACTTCAGCACATCATAAAGTGGAATTAGCTTTTACCGTTGAAAGCCAAAAGCAAGTTCAAAACTTACTAGAACTACATAGTGATGCCTTGGCAATTAGTGATATTCGCGTTAGTAACGAATTGGGGTTAGTCGCCCTAGTGAGTGCCGACGCTGAGCACTACCGCCGAAGCTTTGCACGTTTATTAAGTCGCGATGCTAAACCCTTATATCAAGATGGATTGAGTTTGGTGACCTTGGTGCCAAAAGCACAAGTTAACTTATTGACTCAAAAGGTTCACCGCCGCTGCGCAGGGCCGCGCATGCGAATTGGTGTGTTACTTTTAGGTGTTGGTAATATTGGTGAAGCATGGATCGATTTATTCCAGCGTTCATCTGCAGCATTGAATCGTGAACTTGAAGCGACAGTGCAGTTAGTTGGTTTACTCAGTTCCAAAGAAGCACTTATTTGTTCGCAGGGGATTGATATTAATAACTGGCAAGACAGCTTTGATACCACTGCAAAAGCTTGGGACTATCCAAGTTTGTTTGAACAGCTAGAGCAGGTTGACTGTGATGAATTAGTGGCACTAGATATTAGTGCGAGTGCGAGTCTAACCCTGCAATATCCTGAATTATTTTCTCGCGGCATTCATATGGTGAGTGCTAATAAACTCGCGGGATCTGGCCCGCTGCCGTTTTATCGTGAGTTAAAGCAGCAGCTCAGTAACCGTCGTTTATTTTGGCGTTATAATGCCAGTTGTGGTGCAGGACTGCCGATTCAGCATGCGTTAAATGATCTGCGTAATAGTGGTGATGCCATTGAAGCTGTTGGTGGCATTTTTTCAGGCACCTTATGTTGGTTGTTTGAGCATTATGATGGTCAAAAGTCGTTTTCAGAGTTAGTCGTTGAAGCCCGCGGTTTGGGGATCACTGAGCCTGATCCTCGTGACGATCTTTCTGGTCGTGACATGCAGCGAAAGTTATTGATCCTTGCGCGTGAAATTGGCTTTGAGATTGAGCTTGAAGATATTGTTTTAAATTCTTTAGTACCAGAAGCGTTAGCTGATTTATCCCTAGATGATTTCCTTGCTCGTATTGGTGAGTTAGATCAAAGCATGTTGCAGCAATTTACTGCAGCGTCGGAGCAAAACAAAGTACTACGTTATGTTGCGTCGCTCGATAAAGTCGACGGTAAAATGCATGCTGAAGTGGGGATTCAATGGGTTGATTCAAATCATCCATACGCAAACTTAACACCAGGCGATAACGTGTTTGTTATCCGTAGCGCATTTTATCAAGGCAATCCGCTGATTATTCGAGGCCCAGGAGCGGGCAGAGAAGTCACAGCAGCAGCGGTGCAATCTGATTTAGTGCAGATATGTAAAGACTTACTCCAAGAGTAATTCTTGTTGTAGTTTAGTTTACCTGTATTGATTAAAGGCTTATTCCTAAAGGAATAGGCCTTTTTTATGGCTAAAATAATAGTGGGAATTGGATTTAATAAAGCTTATTTTTTTTGTATAAAAAACATTCTGTTGTAGCGTGACGTTTTTGTTTATAGTGGTATTAAGTCGGAGATGGATTTCAACAAGAGGCTGATAAATGAATAAAAATAATCGTTTAAAAGGTGACTATTTAAAAAGTGTCAATACTGCCGCCATTGGAAGTATCTTTTTAAGTAGTGTCTTGAGTTTTAGTGTGATGGCTAATATTCCTGAAGAATCCCCAAAAGAGTTGCTGCAAACAGTACCTGCAACTGCTCAGGTCTGCCTCAGTTGTCATGGTGTGGATGGTGAAGGGCTTGGTATTGCTGGGCCTAGATTAGCAGGCTTGTCGAGTGAATATATTGCTGATCAGGTGAGTCACTTTCAGACAGGAAAGCGCCAGAACCCAACGATGATGGCAATGGCAATGACTGTGCAAGGCGATAACATCAAAGTGGTGTCAGACTTCTTTGCTGCTAAGCCTGTAGCTGACATCAAGCTCCAGTATCGTGGTGATAAAGTGGTGATTACCGATATAGGAGAAAAGTTAGCTTTCCAAGGTGATTGGGATCGAGATATTCCAGCTTGTACAAGCTGTCACGGCCCTTCTGGTATCGGTGCTGGGCAGTTCCCTCGCTTAGCTGGCCAAGAACCTACTTATTTAAAAAATCAGCTTTTAGCATGGCAATCAGGCGCCCGAACAGGTGATGCCGACAATATGATGGGCAGTATTGCTAAAAAACTCACCGCTGCAGAAATTGATGCACTAACTCAATACTTTTCGGCTCAGAAATAAGGACATACTATGAAGCTATATTACTTTTCAGCGGTTGGTGTGTTGCTCAGTATGGGCTTATCAGCAAGCGAGTTACCCGATAGACAAGCGCAACTGCCTTCTGTTGCGAAAGATGCTAACGCACAATATATAATGCCTAGTGATTTATCTACCATTCCCGAGGGTGAGTTTGGCGACAAAGTCAGAAAGGGCTATCAGCTGTTTGTGAATAGTCAGCAAATGCGCGATACCTATGTGGGCAATGAATTAAATTGTGTGAATTGCCATATGAATGCAGGTAATAAAGCCAACGCATCGCCTCTGTGGGGCGCGTATATGGCATACCCTGCCTACCGTAAGAAAAACGATAAAGTGAACAGCTATGAAGAACGTATTCAAGGGTGTTTTACTTACTCAATGAACGGCACGGCTCCTGAGTCTGGTAGTGAGTCTTTAGTGGCTATTTCAGCCTATTCATACTGGCTAGCAATGAGTGGTTTAATGAATCAGTTTAATGTCGCAGGGCCTGTTCCTGAAATGTCAGATACTGACTTACTTAAAGGCGGTAATAGAGAAGACTTTCCGTTACCTAAAGCGATTACCTCAAAGCTTGATCAAAAAGCGCTTACTATGTTGCCAGGTAGAGGTTTTCCTAAGTTGGAAAAGCCTGAATTAGCCTATTCAATAGAGCGAGGAAAGCTTGTATATCTAGCCCATTGTCAGGCATGTCATGGCGAAGGTGGCCAAGGTGTAAAAATGGCTGAAGTGAGTGCTTTACCACCTTTATGGGGGCCACAAACCTACAATTGGGGCGCCGGTATGCATCGAGTGAATACCGCCGCTAATTTCATTTATGAAAATATGCCATTAGGCAAAAGCATTCAGCTTACAGTGCAACAAGCTTGGGATGTCGCGGCATTTGTTAATGCTCATGAGCGTCCTCAAGACCCGAGATATAAAGGGAATGTCGCTGAGACTCAGGCAAAATATCATCAGCATGAAGGTTTTTATGGTAAGCCAAGTGCAGCAGATCCATCAGTGATATTAGGTTCAAAATCTTATCCCATTTTTCCTGCGTCTAAATAAAAATATGGGTAAGGAAACGTGAGCTGGAAAACATAAATAATAAAACGTAAGTATGAAAGCTTACTTCATCGCTTTATTCATTATACTAGTAAAAAGAATCGGTGCTTCGGCACCGATTTTTTGTTTTGTACTGAGCATTTGCTAGCAGAAAACGAAAGAGTTAGCTTTCAAAATTAACATGTGAAAGTTAACCTGTGAAAATTAACTCTAGTCATATTCACGTGAAGTTAGGGCAACAAGGTATTTATAACAGATGACAAAGAAAGAAGTGGTGCAGGTATATCGCCATCTTGAGTCGGAAAAGGCACAAGATGTGGCTGAGCCATTAAGGTGCCCTATATGCCTTAAGGAAAATAAGTGTGCTGTGACAGTGGGCTTATCAATAGAAAGCTGCTGGTGTTTAACTCAATCAGGCAAAGCAAAAATAGATCCTGAGTTATTAGCGGGTTTATCCGGTAAAGCCTGTATTTGCCAAACCTGTTATCAAAAATTAACTGAATAAGCGCTCTTTTTGAATGGTGATGTAGCAACCATTAATCAGTATTGTTGGGGCCGTTTTTTATACTGCCCGAAGGTGCGGCTAAAAACGCTTTATTCTTTGTCGAGCGCATGTTTGTTAGTGATGAGGTGACTAGGCGGCGATATATTCTCTTCGATCAAAATGTTTTTAACTCGAACAAAATTAAACCAGCAAAGATCAGCAAGTCCTAGGTTCTCTAGCGTGCTACCCGTCTAAAAGAAGGTTAATAGATAAATTGTGAAGGCACTACAATATTAGTAGTGCCTTTTTTATTATTTGAACCTAATCAATCTGCTGATTTTATACAGTTAACGGCATAATTTTAGATGATTATCGTGTTGGTGTTTCCAATTTGTGTTTAATGCAGGTAATCTGAATTCTCTTCACATTGCGCTACGCAAATTGAAGCAATAGTTGCAGATTAAAGCTTAAGTAATAACTACAACTATCAATAATGAAAATAACAATAAATACTTAACTCATTATGAGGTTTTCGATGGAACAAGTGACAGCATTTGTAAACACAATTAACGGCATCGTATGGGGCGTTCCCATGTTGGTGATGATTTTAGGAGTGGGATTATTTTTATCCATTGGATTGAAATTAATGCCAATCCTAAAATTAGGCACTGGTTTCAAGCTGTTATGGTCTGGGCGTGATACATCAAATAAAGATGGAAAAGGCGAGATTAGCCCATTTAATGCCTTAATGACTTCTCTTTCAGCAACCATTGGTACAGGTAATATTGCCGGTGTTGCAACGGCTATTTTCTTAGGTGGCCCAGGTGCACTGTTTTGGATGTGGTGCACAGCTTTAGTGGGTATGGCAACTAAGTTTGCAGAAGCGGTTCTGGCGGTTAAATTCCGTGAAAAAGACGGTAATGGTAATCATGTCGGTGGCCCGATGTATTACATTAAAAATGGCCTAGGTAGTAAGTGGGCTTGGTTAGGCACAGCGTTCGCTGTACTTGGCTCACTTGCTGGCTTTGGTATCGGAAATACGGTGCAAACAAACTCGGTTGCAGATGCCATGAGCAGTAACTTTGGGGTGCCAAACTGGGTAACTGGCCTTGTACTTATGGTATTGGTTGGTGCAGTACTGATGGGTGGTATCAAGCGTATTGCTGATGTTGCTGGTAAATTAGTACCATTAATGACCTTATTCTATATCACAGCAGGTTTAGCGGTATTAGTGGTTTATGCCGACCAAGTTCCTGCAGCATTTCAATTAATCATTCACAGTGCGTTTAACCCTGTCGCTGCTCAAGGCGGTTTTGCTGGCGCTGCTGTTTGGGCTGCAATTCGTTTTGGTGTCGCTCGTGGTGTATTTTCAAATGAAGCAGGTTTAGGTAGTGCGCCAATCGCTCATGCTGCTGCGCAAACCAATGAACCAGTAAAACAAGGCTTAATTGCCATGCTTGGTACATTCATTGATACCATTATTGTGTGTTCAATTACGGGTCTGGCGATTATCGTTTCAGGTGCTTGGACATCAGGTGAGACAGGCGCTGCATTAACCTCATTTGCCTTCTCGCACGCATTGCCTATGGGTAACTATATTGTTGCTATCGCGCTAGCGGTATTTGCTTTTACCACCATCTTAGGTTGGAGCTTTTACAGTGAGAAGTGCATGCAGTACTTGTTTGGCGATAAAGTGGTAAAACCGTTTAGATTGGTGTGGACACTAGTCGTACCTATTGGCGCTGTTAGCTCACTTGAATTTATCTGGTTATTGGCAGATACCCTTAATGCCATGATGGCCATTCCAAACTTGATTGCGCTCGCATTATTGAGCCCTGTGGTATTTGCACTAACACGTGAGTACTTTGCGAAGCAGAAAGCGCAAGCACTGAATGGATAACAATATACGCTAAGTTGATTTTTGAAAGGCTCAAGCGATATTTATTAAATAGCATGTTGGAGACAACATGCTATTTTTTTAGCTAAAACAACTCGTCATCTAGATTTCTTCTTAATTCTGCTTGTTCTAGATAATCATCTAAACGTCGCTTAACCTGCCTTTTTCGCTCAATAATTTCTGCTGAACGTTTATTTTTAGGCGTGACCATTGCTTCAATTTCAGTGTCATTGGGAATGGTTTCAGTAATATTGGCCATCATTCTACCCTCTATATCATTCTTGGCTAACCATAGGTGGCTAGCCTTAAAACAAGTGTAAAAACGTAAAGGTAAATCTGCCCTGAGTATCACAGGTTACTTGGTGCCAGCAACGTCAATGTCGAGTTTAAATGGTAAACATGTACTGATAAGGTTATGCGCATGAACACTAAATCAGCCATATAATTTGAATGTAGCAGTTATTTAAATAATTGCTTAATTGTAGAATTGAAAATTTTATTTTTGCCAATAAAAAACGCCACTTTAATCAGTGGCGTTTACATAGTTTAACTAAGATTTCATAACGATAAATCAATAATAAAAATTATTTAAATCTTATAAGTCAAAACCATATGAGTAACCTAAAACAATTTTAGCATCATCTTCATCTAAATCAGTATCAGATGCAGTGAATGAAACGGTACCATAATCAGTATCAGCACTTAGAGATACATTGTATTCTGAGTAGCTGTCAGTATCGAACCAACTCATGATGACATCACCATCAGAGTAGCCGTAATGAACACCAAGAGATAATGTTTCAGTTAACGGGAAAGTTAAGTTAGCTTGAGCGTACATCATGTCTTTTGAATCTAATGGCTCAGCAGCAATATCATCACCGCCATTAACGGTATGAGAGTAAGAAACGTCTAACCACTTCCAAGCTAGTCCAAATGTTAATTCACCAAAGTCAACGCTTCCTGGAGAGTCTGGGTAGGCGTAGTAAAGGTAGTTAACATCGTAGCTTAGGTCTTCAGTAATGTTGCCACCGAAACCCGCATAAATATCAAATTCATAAGTGGTACCATCACCAAAATCGACATTTGAAGCCCAACCACCAATATAGAAACCAGAATCAGCCGCGTAATCAATGCCACCTTGAACAGCTGCACCGTTATCTGTTTGGCTTACACCACGCCAAAGATAGTTTGAAGTCGCACCAATGTTACCCGTTACTTCTGCTAAAGCAGAACCACTGAGTAATAAGCCTGTTGATAGCGCAATAGCTTTATATAACGATTTTTTCATTTTCATTCCCTCAAGTTTTTCTTATTCATTGAGCTCGTTGCTTGATAATCGGGCAGCTAAGTTCAATGTTGATTTTATCTGTATGAAGTATTGCTAATGATGTGCCATGTTTATAAATTTAGCTATATCAGTGTTTTAGATGTTTTTGCACCGACTTGTAGCAAAAATGTTGCATTGATATGATGCGGGCTTGCACTTTTTTTGTGCGCTAAAGCGGCTGTTTTTAGGTTATAAGTGAGAATTTAGGCATAAAAAAACCTCCGAATAGGAGGTTTTATAATTCAAGCTGTTAAATTAGTTAACGCTATCTTTTAGTGTTTTACCAGCTTTGAATTTTGGTACTGTCGCTTCTGCGATTTGAATTTCTTTACCGGTTTGTGGGTTACGGCCAGTACGTGCGGCACGAACTGAGGTTTCAAAAGAACCAAAACCTACGATAGAAATCTTGTCACCATTTTTCATGGCTTCAGTAACAGTTTCTTCAAAAGACTTTAGTGCGCGACCCGCTTCAGCTTTAGTTAACTCAGCATTTTCTGCAATTTTTGCAATTAATTCACTTTTGTTCATGTTGATATTCTCTGCTTTCCATAGATGTGTTTATTTAAAACTAGATTAACATGCCATAAGCCATGGGGCTTTGAAAGCCTTTTATCCGATAAATGTGCCGCTAAAAGGCATTTAGGTGACATTTAAGGCGTAAAATACCCAATTGGGCTTCTTCATTGGTGAAAGTGGCCTGTAAATTCCTTGAATACGCCGCGACAGTCACCTATGCCAATAAAAGCTGTACTCAGTTATTCTTCTAGTAGTTGATACAAGAGCTGTTTAACAAGTTTAGGTTCAAAAGGCTTGTCACATAACGCATTGACCCCTGCACTAGAAACATTGCTTAAGTGGGTATCATTTGCCTCAGAAGAAACCATTAAAATAGGAATATGTGATTGCTGACTTTCATTACGAATGTATTGTGTCAGGGCTAAACCATCAACACTTGGCATATTGTAATCAGTAATGACCAAATCAAACATTTGTTGCTGCATTAATTCAATCGCCTGAGCGCCATCTTCAGCTTCAACAATATTTCTAATGCCAAGATTACCGATAGTGCGTTTAATCACGTTACGCGCCATTCTACTATCGTCAACGACCAAAGTGCGTATGTCTTGCACATCAAAGTGGCTTAAATCTAATTCATCATTACTGATTAAGTCGATGGTGGAATTAAGTGCAGTTGCAAGATGATCGGCATCAAAGGGTTTCGGTAAAATGGCGACCACACCTGATTGTCTAAATATTTCAAGTTGTTCACGGCGACATTCGCTAGACACCAGCATAAATTGAATATCTTTATAAGCGGGTTGTTGCTTTATAAAGCTTAAAAGTTCAATGGCTTCACCATCTTCAAAGTGTAATGCACTGACAATGAGATCAGGCGTATGGCGAGCAATGATCTCTTTCGCTTGTGCAATACTCGAGGCTGTTTGAATGCTATCAACACCTTCTTGATGCAATCTAGCTGTAATGATTTTTCTTTGAACATCAGAGGGTTCTAGCAGTAAAATGGATAATTCACCGGGTGATAAATGGCTCATGCTACTTCTTCTTATTATTTGAATTGAGGCTCACTGAGTCCATTTTAACCTATGCTAGACCATGAATATACTTTTTAAACTCAACTTGTTAACAAGCTTGTTGCAAGTAGTTTTTGGTTTTTTGGCTAAATGCGACCCAGTATTGAAAACCAAGTACCATAACTATAATCATTGCAATTGCTGGAATTGGCAGGTTAATGCCATTGAATTCAACTTTTACATCTTCAGGTGTAATTTGATAAGCGATAATAGCAGTTGTTGTTAAAGCTAGAGCTGCAAGCGTTTGAATGCCTAAGTATATCTTAAACACCATACCCGCCCATTGAGTTCGTTTTACTAAACCAAATAATACTGGAATGACGCCGATAGTGAACAGATCAATACCTTGGATCGAATAAGAACGTAGTAGAGCTAAGATGGACAGTAAAAAATAAAAGGTCATCAGAATGATAAGTCTACGCGGTGGTTTAATGTTTACAGTGCTGAGTTTATTCATGGCGATAAGATACTGGTAATAAGGTTTTAGATTTTATGTGGTGTAGAATAACGCGAGTAGAATCAATTTTGTGAGTTGTTTGCAAAAGAATTTAGGAAAATGAAATGACAGATGCTGAATTTTGGTCACTTGTGACCCGAACTGAACCCCAGCAAACCGAACAGCAATGCCATGATGCATTAAAAGATAAGCTAACTCAGCTTGATGATGACTCCCTAGCAGCCTTTGACAAAATGTTTGGTCAACAAATGCGTCGAAGCTACACTTGGTCTATTTGGGGCGCGGCCTACATTATCACGGGTTGTGACTCTGACTATGCTTTTGCTGAATTCAGAGGCTTTTTATTGTCATTAGGTGAGCAGTGGTATAACAAGGTGATCAATGAGCCTGATTGTTTAGGTGATATTGCCTTGTGGCCGACTAAAGATGGCTCAGCCTATCCGTTTATAGAAGATTATGATTTAGTTGCGGGTCAATTATATGAGGATAGAACCGGCGATGAACTGCCATTTGTCCCCTCTGGACAACATACTCCACTTGGGAAAAAGTTCAGCACAAAGAAGAAAGACTTAAGAAAAAATTACCCTAAATTAAGTGATCGTTTTCCATTCTAGTTGTCATTTCTGCTGGTGAAAGTGAGCTGATTATATTACTTATACATAAGGTCGAACTTCAACTCGCGCATAAAAAATGCAGCCACTGCTTAATCAGTGACTGCATTTTTGTATCAATTTTTGGTTAGCCTTCACAAACCTCTGATTGGCTATCAAATTCCATTCCGCGTTGTTCGCATTTTTTGTCTAAGAATTTATTTTCAGCCGTTTGAAGCTGTTTATTAAAGTCTTGATTGAGTTCGGATTCATATTCTTGCTCAGCTGATGCAATATGCTGGCTCAATAACTGTTGGTGTTCTTTAATAGCTTGTTCACCTTGAGCATCTACATCAAATTGATGAGCAAAACTTGAAGAAGAAGCGACGATGGCCACTAGGAAAGTTGCAGCTAAAGACAGTTTTTTAGTCATACCAGTCGTTGATAAAGTCGCTTGGGTTGTGATCTTGTTCATATTATAACTCCAGTCATACACGTAGGTTAATTTTGCGCTATTTCCTTGAGCGATAATGTCAGTGACGCAATCATTTAGTGATTAAATGGGGCTGTGCGTTTGCTTGGGATGTATATTAGCGAAAGCTTGCTGAATAGAAACTGAACAGGGGTTGATGTTATTTTGACCATTAAGTTTTTGCCTTGCATGTAAATGAGGTGATTTCCTACAGCAAAATTAATCACATTACGTTAAGCTGATATACAGGTTAGGTTTTTATACTAATGGCATTAATTAGGTTTGAGATATTTAAACAGCCAGGAGACGACATATGAAGGTTAAACATCTACTTATTGCAGGCGCATTAATGTGTAATGTCGCAATTGCAGATGAAGAAGTGGTCCCAAATCCAGTGACAGAAGAGGGAGTGGTTAAAGTTGAATGGCAAGAGCCTAAGGAATATCGCGATTTAAAAACTGCGACAGAAGTAAAGTCGCGCTTTCAACAGCGTTTCTTTGACACCATAACCGAAAACTTAAACAAAGAAGCGGGTAAAATCCTCAAGCCAAATCAAAAGCTTGAGATGCAGGTGTCTGATGTTGATTTAGCCGGTGATTTACGCCCAACATTTGGCGCAACAACGGCAAATGAACTTCGAATCGTTAAGGATTTATACCCACCAAGAATGACCTTTACTTACAGTATCACTGAAGGTGATAAGGTGATTATGGCTGGCGATGAAAAATTGGTCGATATGAATTTTATGTATGGCATGAACTCTACTCGTAACCAAAAACCTTTTCAGTATGAGTCTGAAATGTTAAAGAATTGGTTAAAGAAAACGGTTGAGCCAAAGTTATAGTCACTGATTGTTATTATCATTGATTAAATTTCAGATACCCGAAATAACACATCTAAAACGGCTTATTGATTAAGCCGTTTTTTGTTGGTTGTTATTGAATATATAAAAAACATTGAGCCTGTAAATAATTTTTCAGTCTATGGCAGAAAAGTGACAGAAATATGTCGTTAATCGTGAGATCTGTTTTAAAACCAAAGTATTGAAAATTATGTAATATAACTCGATTTACCTAATAACGATGAATCGCTATTGATTAGGGAGCAAGCTGAGTTTATTAAGCTGGTGGAATCATTGATACAGCTTAAAAACAACAGCCAATAAAAAAGCAGCCATTGGCTGCTCAGACTGCTGACAAAGCCCTAGACATTCGTCTAGGGCTTTGATCTAATAGAAGTACAGATAATAACCAAGTTTATCATCATGCTTCGAGAGCCTAGTCCACAACAATAT
>NZ_JAKILD010000032.1 GCF_023283825.1 Shewanella olleyana
TTGTTGTGGACTAGGCTCTCGAAGCATGATGATAAACTTGGTTATTATCTGTACTTCTATTAGATCAAAGCCCTAGACGAATGTCTAGGGCTTTGTCAGCAGTCTGAAACCACTATTGCTAGTGGTTTTTTAAATGTGTGTTCAGCATAGCTATAAGCTAATAAACACTATTATTACTACGATTAACGCTCGAAGTTATGGAATTTGTCGATACCCATAGACTTGCCAGTATCATGACATGTTGCACAAGACTCAGAGGTCTCTTGCGTATACCAATCAGCTAAAACTTCAGCATCAATTTCACCACCATTTTGTTTCATATGATTCAATGCAGAATCACTGTTGTGCTCATGACAAGAGTAACAGTTAGCTGTGATTGGGCTAGCCATCTTGGTTGAATCAGATTCAATCTCGCCATCTTCGTTAACTTTCGTATTTAAAGATTTAGCCCGTATATATTGATTTGGAATTGCAGCTAAATCAATACCATCAGCATGACAAGAAACACAATTATCAGCATTTAAGCTAAGAGCTGAATTAGTTAAGATATCTTCTTCTCCCTTATCATTTAATTCTGACCCTGTAATCGTTTGTTCTGAACCCCAGTGCATTTTATGAACTAAAGGACCAAACCCTGGAGCACTTTTCGCTTTCCAGTCTTCACCATAAGGTATAACGTAACCAGCTTTAATACGCTCTTCATCTGAAACAAAGTCACTTGATGTAACTACTCTTGATCCTGCACGATCTTGACCATTATTATGACAAGCAACACAATCTAAGCCACCTTCATGGAAGCTACCATTCTTATGGAAGTTAGCTCCGTTGTTATGACAAGTTGTACAGCTATCTGCCGTTACAGCATGACGACGATCATAGTCAGTGGTTTGCTCTAAATCAGCCAATTCAGATACTGGCGAATAGCTAGTAAATGAAACACCATCATAGCTTGCATCTTCACCTAAATTAAAGGTAACGCGAGAGCTTGCCATGATTTGCGGAGTATTGAGATCCAACGTTTCGTGACACATGGTTTTAGAACCGTCACCTTTATAGCTCACGTCATAATCACGAGACTCACGACCAACAATAGACTTATCGTGATAGCCGTGAAGATAAGTACTGGCATAACTTAATGTACCGTCAGCCTCTAACGCTTCGATATCAAGTATTTCTTCGCCTTTGTAAAGCGTTAAGTCAGTACAGTATTCATCACTATCATTTTTATAAATAGCTGACAATGTCGTTGAATGTTCTCCACGAATAGCATTTAACTCAGTCACTTTAGTGTGGAATTGACGCCAATCTTCACCTGAATCATTTAGGTTATTAAACGTTGCTTCAACCTCAACACTTAAAAGACCTGCTGCATCATGGCATTCTATACAAGTTTCTTGTCTAAAAACTTCGGTGATTGGTTCTTGGTGACATGTTCGGCAATTTGAAATTTCGAAGCCTGCTTCAAACTCTTGATGATTAACATGACCAATTTTCTGCATATGAGTGTTAGAACCACCATCATCACGTGTTACATGACCATGACAAACCATACATCCACCGACAAAGTCCGCATTACCTTCAATATCTATAGCAGTTCGAGAAGGATGCTTTAAGTGAGACTCTGCATAATCTACATGACAGCTATAACAAGCTTCTGTACTTGTGGTATGTGCATTATCTGGCTTATCAATAATCACATATGGTGAAGTGGCAATCTCGCTTTCGCCTCCACCTACTTGTAAGCGAATAAGGCTATCGCTATCAGCATTAACACCAGAGATTGGAGCAATAAACTCATAGTGACCATTTTCAAGTAATACTAGTGAAGCACCTTCATCAGAAGCTTTAGCTGACCCTCCTTCGGTACCATCTTTTCTTTTTACAATACCTTTTTCGGTCATTACAGCAACATCTAAAGATGCGTCTGCCAAGCCTAAAATTGGCGTTTCATCTTCATCTGTAATCTCAAACTGTACGGTCACCTGACCATCTTCGATATCATGACCAATATAGATTACATTAGTCACTTCTGAAGACTCTACTGGTGGAGGCGTTCCAGGCTTGCCATCTTCACCGTCTTTACCATCGCTACCACAACCAACAATCCCCATTGCCGCTGCAACAACGAATGCTAATTTGCATTTCGTTAAGTTTTTCATCATCACTCCGAATATTAAAATACTACTTTGTGGGTACACCACATTTTGATAGTAGACTTTTCTTCATTTAAAAATAGTGACAAGAATCACAAGCACCAAGGGAACACACCTGCTTTTACCGCTTTATAATAAAAACTTGAAGCAAGTCTATATAAAAACAACTTTATATAATGAGAGGTTATATACATATGTATAAGGCACTGTTTTAAATGTTAATTTGCAGCAATAAAAAAAGCAAAAGCAACCAAAACAACAAAAACAACCAACACAAAAGCGTAAAACAATAACAAAAAAACCAAATAAACACCCCAAACACAGGACAAAGATTAACTTGTCATCATAACCACTTAAAAGTACAAACCTAAAGCCATAACTGCATGTATTTAATAAACAATTTAATCAGCCATTAACATACAAACCTTTAGCTACCCTGTTTACTCCAACAAAAAGGCCCTTACGGGCCTTTTATGTATCTGTATATTTGGAGTATTAAAGTACAAACTATTTAATCATTAAGAACAGCAATCCCTTCGCATGCTCTTTTTAGGGATCTTGTCGTAGATCACCTTAGCCATTAATAGTGCAAGAACAATCCCTGAACCCATAGTGACAAAGTGAGGTAGCAATTCATGCTCTTCACCAATTTGTGGCATCACCACAAAACCAAAGTTTGCTACAAGGTAATTCACTAGCACACCAAAGCTTAACGCCACACCCAGCACGCCACCTAAGTAGCCAAACAAGGCACGTTTACCTAGCTCTTTAGTGACCACACCTAAAGTCGCGATATTGGTTGCAGGACCTGCCATCATAAATACCAGCACAGCACCTGGCGAAACTCCCGCTAATAATAAGCCAGCAGCAATAGGCGTTGAAGCAGTGGCGCATATGTACATTGGTACAGAAATCAACACCATGACCAACATTGCTAAAATGCCGTCGCCCCATTTAGCCAAAAAGTCACCCGGTACAAATGTTTGCACTAACGCCGCGAAGAATAAACCCACTAATAACCATAAGGTTGTGTCTCTCACTAAATCAGTCGCTGCGTACATTAAGCCCGACTTTATTCGTGATAATACGGACTCACTTTTCAGTTCAGTGGCCATGTCTTTGGTGGATTCACAGCAGCTTTCAGAAGATTCAGCTGCAAGATCTGGCTTGCTTGAACAACAATTGGTTTTGTCAGTCTTAGCATCGACTTTATCCGCTTTGCTAGAGCAACAGCTAGTTTTAACTGGCTCTGCTACAGCTTTATCAACCTTACTTGAGCAACAGCTTGTTTTGACAGACTCAGCTTCAGCCTTATCAGCCTTGCTAGAGCAACAACTTGTTTTCTCAGCCACGTTAGCCATCATTGGTGTGTTATCAGGTTTGAAAGTAGCGGTTTCGTTAGCTTTTGTTTTACTACAGCATGAAGTGACTTCGCCCGTTTTGCCTAATTGGCTCGCCTCAGACTCTGCACCTTTATTAGCGTCACTCTGTACCTCATTAGCCACAGAGGTTTTGTCATCATCTTTACCTACCAATAACCCCGCAACAATCGCACTAGTAATCGCAGCAATTGGGCGAATAATAGCCATGAATGGGCCCAGTAATACGTAGGATACTGTCACTGAATCAACACCGGTTTCTGGCGTTGACACTAAAAATGAGGTGGTGGCAGCTTTTGATGCACCGCTGCGGCGTAACCCAACTGCTGCTGGTATAACCCCACATGAACAAAGAGGCAGCGGAGCGCCGATCACTGCAGCTTTAACCACGGTTTTTAACCCATGGCCACCCAGTTGTTTTTGCATCCACGCCATTGGCACAAACACTTTTAACAACCCAGCCAACACCAAGCCTAATAATAACCAAGGCGCTGACTCTAAAAATAACTCTACAAAGTTAGTGAATAACATCTCTTGCCCCACTATTTCTTACTACTATTTATCGTGACAATTTATTGCGACTATATATTGTCACGATTTCTTATCACTATTAATTTGGTTTTGCAGCGTGATGCTCAACTTTAGGCTGCAATTCTTTATCTGATGATTCTAATGCTTCTAATATCGAGCAGTGTTCTGCACTTTCAGGCCCGCCGCAACAAGCATCTGACAGCTTACTCAGCGAACTCGCAAAGAACTCAAGTTCAGCAATTTTGGCTTGTACTTGCTCAAGTTTGATATCCACCATGCCCTTCACATCAGCACAGGCCCAGTTTGATTTATCCAATTCAATGGACAACAACTCAGCAATATCACTTAAACTAAAGCCAACCGCTTTTGCACGAATGATAAATCGCAACTTTTCAGCGTCGTCATTACTATAAAGTCGATAGCCTGATTCAGAACGGTTTGAAGGCGCTAATAAACCATGCTTTTCGTAAAAACGCAGCGTGTCTGTTTTAACATCAAATAATGTTGCCAGCTCACCAATTCGATACATATTTTTACCCGTAAAGTTGCAATCTATATCAGTGTAATGCGATTAGTATAAACCTTAGAGTTAAATCCAAGGTCAAGGGTTTTATAGAATAAAATACCCGCTTTACTTTGTTCTTATTTCAATATTGTGAAATCGCGCATAAATCTCCCGAAATAAAACGGATTACGTTAAAATACGCGCGCTCGAGTACGGCTCACTAAAAAAATATATCGGGATGTGCATAGTAGGAACTTTGGCAAAACAGACTTCTCGCAACGAGATTTGAGTAATTCTGTTTTGCCAAACTTCCTTAATATAAATAGTGGACACTGTACCTACATGAATACTGTCAGACCTATTCGTCGCGCGCTGTTAAGCGTATCTGATAAAACTGGAATGCTTGAATTTGCCCAAGCACTACATGAGCAAGGCGTAGAATTACTTTCTACTGGCGGCACCGCTAAGCTTCTTGCTGATAATAATATTCCAGTGACCGAAGTCTCTGACTACACAGGGCATCCTGAGATCATGGATGGTCGCGTTAAAACACTTCACCCTAAAGTACACGGTGGCATTCTTGCTCGTCGTGGTATCGATGAAATCGTGATGGAACAAAATGCCATCAAACCAATCGACCTAGTTGCGGTTAACCTTTACCCATTTGCATCTACTGTTGCAAAAGAAGGTTGTACTTTAGCTGACGCGGTTGAGAACATCGATATTGGCGGCCCGACTATGGTTCGCTCTACGGCTAAAAACCACAAAGACACCACCATTGTGGTTAACGCAAGTGATTACGATCGCGTGATTACAGAAATGCGTGCCAACGAAGGTAGCACTACACTTGAAACTCGCTTTGACTTAGCTATTGCAGCGTTCGAACATACCGCAGCATACGATGGCATGATCGCCAACTATTTCGGTACTATGGTGCCAGCACACAGTAAAGATGAGTGCCATGAAGATTCAAGCTTCCCGCGTACCTTCAATACACAGCTGATCAAAAAGCAAGATTTACGCTACGGTGAAAACAGCCATCAAAAAGCGGCATTCTATGTTGATGCGCACATTGATGAAGCTTCAGTTGCCAGCGCAACACAGTTGCAAGGTAAGGCACTGTCTTACAACAATATCGCTGATACTGATGCAGCTCTTGAATGTGTTAAAGAATTTGAAGGCCCAGCTTGTGTCATCGTTAAGCACGCTAACCCATGTGGTGTTGCACTAGGCGAAACTATTCTAGAAGCTTACGATCGCGCATTCAAAACTGACCCTACATCAGCATTTGGCGGTATCATTGCTTTCAACCAAGAATTAGATGCAGACACAGCGAAAGCCATTGTTGACCGTCAATTTGTTGAAGTGATCATTGCGCCAACAGTCAGCCAAGCGGCACGTGAAATCGTTGCTGCTAAAGCTAACGTACGTTTATTAGAGTGTGGCCAGTGGAACACTAAAACGACAACTCAAGACTTTAAACGTGTTAATGGTGGCTTGTTAGTTCAAGACCGTGACCAAGGCATGGTAAACCTTGAAGACGTTAAAGTGGTTTCAAAACGTCAACCTACTGCTGAAGAGCTAACTGACTTAATGTTCTGCTGGAAAGTGGCTAAGTTCGTTAAATCTAACGCGATTGTATATGCAAAAGATGGCATGACGATCGGTGTGGGCGCAGGCCAAATGAGCCGCGTTTACTCAGCTAAAGTTGCTGGCATTAAAGCTGCAGACGAAGGCTTAGTGGTTGAGAACTCAGTGATGGCATCTGATGCCTTCTTCCCATTCCGTGACGGTATCGATGCAGCCGCAGCAGCGGGCATCAGCTGTATCATCCAACCGGGTGGTTCAATTCGCGATGAAGAGATCATCGCAGCAGCAGACGAGCACGGCATTGCTATGGTGTTCACCGGAATGCGTCACTTCCGTCACTAAATAGCATTTGAATAGAGCAGCCTCATTTGGCTGCTTTTTTCGTTTAAAGAACATGATAATTTTTACCAAATTAAATATATAAAAGGTGAATAAAGATGCAGGTACTAGTAATTGGCGGCGGCGGACGCGAACATGCGTTAGCTTGGAAAGCAGCACAATCACCACAAGTTGAAACAGTTTTTGTTGCACCTGGCAACGCTGGCACATCTTTAGAGCCAAAATTAGAAAACGTCGATATTAAGGTTGAAGCAATTTCAGAATTAGTGAAATTTGCCCAAGACAACAAAATTGAATTAACCATTGTTGGCCCAGAAGTGCCTTTAGCACTTGGCGTAGTTGATGCCTTTAACGAAGCTGGGTTACCTATCTTTGGCCCAACTCAAGGTGCAGCGCAACTTGAATCTTCAAAAGCCTTCACCAAAGACTTTTTAGCTCGCCATAACATCCCAACGGCTGACTACTCAAACTTCACTGAAATTAACGCTGCTAAAGCTTATTCAGTTGAGTTAACAGCTAAAACAGGTTTCCCTGTTGTGATTAAAGCTGATGGTTTAGCTGCAGGTAAAGGCGTAATTATTGCTGCAAACCAAGCTGAAGCTGATGCCGCAATCGAAGATATGCTAGCTGGCAACAAGTTTGGCGAAGCAGGTTCTCGCGTTGTTATCGAAGAATTCTTAAAAGGTGAAGAAGCCAGTTTTATCGTCATGGTAGACGGCAAAAACATCTTAGCCATGGCCACCAGCCAAGACCATAAAGCCCGTGATAATGGCGATTACGGCCCGAACACTGGCGGCATGGGTGCATACTCACCAGCCCCTGTTGTGACACAAACGGTACACGACTGGACAATTGCCAACGTTATCCGTCCAACGGTTGATGGCATGGCAGCTGAAGGCAATGTTTACACTGGCTTCTTGTACGCAGGTTTAATGATCGCACCTGATGGCAGTGCAAAAGTCCTTGAGTATAATTGCCGCTTTGGCGACCCAGAAACCCAGCCAATCATGATGCGTCTACAATCTGATTTAGTTGAGCTTTGTTTAGCCGCCACCCGTGGTGAGCTTGATAAAGTAACTGCAGAATTTGATTCGCGCGCAGCAGTCGGTGTAGTCCTTGCAGCAGGCGGATACCCAGATGCATACCGCAAAGCAGACATCATTGATGGTTTATCTTTAGGTGACAACAACGCCAAAGTATTCCACGCAGGCACTGCGATGAAAGACTGTCACGTTGTCACAGCAGGCGGCCGCGTATTATGTGCTACTGCACTAGGTAATACCGTAACTGAAGCACAAGCTAGCGCTTACAAGCTAGTCGATGCCATCCACTGGGATGACGTCTACTTCCGCACCGACATCGCCTACCGTGCAATCGCACGCGAGCAAGGCAAAGACTAACTCGTTAGTTGACTTGTTTTGTTGTTGAAGTAAAAATAAAATCCCTGTGATAGCACTATCACAGGGATTTTTGTTTAATATAGAGTGGTTAAAGAGCCTCAATACTTCGTAATTTTTAAGACAAAACCGCTAAACATTCGATTTAATTCACTCATCTCAACATAGTTAAACTTTATCAAAATTTATAGTTAACCCTAATTTGTATTTATCTAGAAAACCTAATCTTTATACTTCAACTTAACCAATTGCCTGCCGCAGGCTTATGTGCAGATACAACTGCGAGACGCTACAAGTACATCCCTGTAAGCTCTGCCAAAACATCCATGTTTTGGAAGCTCGCTGCTGCATCTGTACTGGGAATTTTTATCTCTTCGATTTAACTTCGTTTGCTTATTCATAATCTCAGTAGAATGCTTTCATTATCATGTTTCATAAAACTTGAGTGCATCAATAAAATTACGTGAGTCCTGACATGGATGTCAGGCTAGCTTTCGAGGGGAAGGGACGCCCCATCGTAAGCGTTAGTGATTTTTGAAGATGCACGAAGCAGAATAAAAACGAAGTCAAAAGCTGGATCCATCCTTGTAGAAATCTTTCGTTTTTCAGAAAATTTCGTAAAGGCGGCAGGGTGATCCAAGAGGGTATTGCTGTTGATACCCTTTTGGTCGGGTGTGGGCGAAGCGCCACGACTTTGATGTTGCTTTGACCACATCAGAACCACAAACATGGCTTATGAAAAACATAAGCTCTATTTGGGTTTACTGTAAGCATAGAACAATGAAAATATTAATATTAGTTAGCGTTATTTAAACTTCTATCAACTGAATAACTTAAAACCAATGCTTTCACCTCATCACTTAAAAATTGAGTTTGCGAAGCTTCTTTCTTAATCGCTCGAGCCGTCGATGGACTTCTTCTGGTAGCAATATCAAAAAGGCTAGCTACCTTGCTTGTCTCTTCTATCGACTGAGTAGCACTCCATGCAATTAATGATGAAGCAGCTTCGTATTGCCCCATGTTTGCTAGCGAACTCAGCGCAACATCAACCTTTTGAGGATTATTGTCAGTTAAATACTCGGTGATTGCCGGGACTAAAGACTCATTTTGTACTCTACTCATAGCATTTGATGCCACAATATCTTTCGAGCTACTTCCATCTTCAATAAAAGAAAATAGGTAAGTAATTTGCTCAACTTGCGCATGCTTGGCAATATTGGCAGCAATTTCAGTAAGGTAAGGATTCCCATCACTACTTTGAGTAAAAGCTTGCTCTATCAATGTCGTATGCTCACCGTCACGGTTAAGGCTAGAAACAGCTTTATTTACTAGGTAGACAGCTTCAGAACCTTCCCAATCTTTCTCATTTACAACCTTCAGTATTAGCTCTGTAGAAGAAATGGTTCCAACCGCTGCTAGCAAGCTCAGGCAATATTCAGTAAGCCTATCACCAGTCTTAGTTCCAAGCATAGCCTCATTCAATAACTCCAAAAGGTGGTGATAAACTTCATAGTCATCATTACTTTTTAGGTAAGCAACAATTGATTTTTCTAGCTCAAAGTCAATTTCATTATTACCTATTATACTGGTGATTAAGGCATCAATACCTTTAATCACCTCAGCTTTTGACAAGTCAGTTGTTTCGGCGTCTTTCACTCTTTGAGTTTCACCGTTTTGCAATGGTTGTTTTACTAATTCGGCCCCATTCTGAGCAGGCAATTGCTCACCCTTCTCAAGAGTGTTACTAGCCGAGGCTTCTATATGTTTAAGCACACCTTCATTATTGTAAGGTAAAAATAAATATACTCCGCCTACAATCAGTACGACAATTAATACGACATATTTCATCACGAACTATTTCCACTCTAACGATTGATATAAGCTTTCAAACAACCAGTGAATATCAGATACCTGACTTGTTTCTTCTGTGTGCAAAACATTTTCTTTATCTTGGGTTCCAGCTTTGTTGACTGAAATGCCCTGTTGCACAAGAAGCAAGCTTAATTTTTGGCTATCTGCAGGCACAATACCATCGCCAATCAGTGATTCTCTACTTACCCCATTTTCAATATAACGTAGGGTATCGGGATGCGGGTGATCGCCACCAAACCATCTTCCATAATCATAAAGGTCATAAATATCTTCACCGGATAGCCCAGCCCCACGACTTAAAAAACCAAAGGTAGTTCCTTCGTAAGCTAATTGCCCTAGCACAAAGCCATCAAGATGATAAATATATTCATTTAATTCATTAAGCTGGCTAGACTCCGGCGATAGAAAATCAATACTAGGCGCTTGCATTTCCATTCGATATTCAGGTTGATATTTGTAACCTAAGAAGATTCTCGTCCCATTCAGCATTTCCACCACTTCCCAGCTGTCCTCACAAACGCTGCCATCTTGGCGATAAGCGCTTTTAGGTGTGCAATTGTCATCCATGTATTGATAAAATCGACCTAAAGGTGAGCCTTGGTGTGGTGTGCCCGTTGTAGCTAAGCCTTTAACTAAGGACTTGTATTCTAAACTTTGATTTTGAATAAAAGATCTCGCAGCCAAACCGCCTCGACTATGTCCAAATAAGAACACTTCAACATCTTGACCTAGATGCTCAACAATGCGACTGATTGCAGATTCAACCTCAACTCCTAAGCCTTCAAATGTCGTGTAATCACCATTACAGCCTAAAACACTATTACAAACTTTATTTTCCAAACCTACAGCTGAATAAATGCTCCCTCTATCTAATGAACCAAACTCGAGGTTGTAACAGCTAATACCTCCTACGTTTTCTTCATAACTAGGTAAAGATTCATTATCTACTGTCAGTGTGTAACACTCTCCGTTAAAGAAACTATCATCATTGACCATGGCATCCCATGTACTAGGAGAAGAGGCTAAACCATGTAATAAAAGCATCGCCTTTTGATTAACAATTTCCTGTATGGTGGCTGAGAGCTTAAAACTTGCATTATTCCTTGCCAATAACCCTAGGTAGTAAGTATTTTCTTGCTCATTTCTGATACTGCAGTTTTCTTCGATAGTATCACTTTCATTAGAGCGGCAAAGATACTCAAATTTAGTAGGGAATGTACTTTCAGAAATATAAAGGTCAATATCACCCGTTAAGTTTGATAAGTTGACATTTAACATACCAAAATCGGAGACTTCCAATTTAAAGTAATGCCACTCATTTATTGCCACACTTTCAGATAACTGTTGATCTAGAGATAAAATACCAGGTTTAAGCTTTGTGTTAGGTTGAGCATCATAGGGTGCATTATCTTCTTCATTGATAATGCCATCACCGTCAATGTCATTATCATCTGTATCAGCAACACCATCCAAGTCTGTATCTCCAGCAAGCTCACCAGAGCTATCAAGCATAACGTAAGTACCATTGACACCGCGGTTTCTGATCTCAGTGTATTGAACTAATGAATCCATTAAGCTATTTGGGCTTGTACTCATACCTTTCAATTGCTCTGGAGTGCTAGGCATTAGAAGAAGCCTAACAAGATCTGCTGCAATCTCGGCTAGATAATCATTTTCTGTCGCGATGAAATCTTCAAATAAATCGTGATTACTGGTATCAATAGCACTTGTCACTTCAGCTAAAGCTACACTCGAATTATTTAATTCTCGCTCTTTTACATAAACTAATGTGGTCAATGGCGTGATGATTTTTCCGCCTTTGACTGAAGCCAATACAAAGTCGTTATTTACTGTGGAATTGAGTGACTCATCAAACGTCTTACCAGCTTCTGCAATGGCTAACACACTATAGCTAGACGTGGATATATCAGAAGAAATCGAAAGGTTTGCAATCCCATTGCTTTTAGATTCTGTCGAAGGCTCATTCGCATCTAATAAACCATTGTCATTTAAATCTAACCATACCGTAGCCCCTTTCAAGTAACCATCAATTACTGTCACCGTATAAGTTTGCATGGTGGGTTGAGTTGGTTCTGACTGCGAGGGCTGCTCAGATGAACCTGAACCTCCACCACAGCCGATCAATGTAAGTGAAAGAAGTGATGCGACGATAGAACGATAAAAGGTACAACCTGTCATCCTTGACTCCAATAAATATAATTTTAAAAATACAATTAAAACAAACAACTAATTCAAAAAAGAAATTTAACATCAAAGAAGCAAAAATGTAACCATCACTTCTATCAAGTGTGAAAATATATTAAGCAGGAGTAATTATAATTCTATAAAAATAGTGGTTTACATACTCAATAACATTCAAGTATCTCTAAAGTACTATATGTAAAATTAAATTGAAGAATCTAAATATTCGAAGACTAACAAAGCCAATTTAGTAGTTAAAATTGAAAATATCGTAGGGGCGGCAGGGTGATTCAAGAGGGTATTGCTGTTGATACCCTTTTGGTCGGGTGTGGGTAGAATACCCACGACTTTGATTTTGCTTTAAGCAACAGAAACCAAAACTAAGCGCCGCAATTTAGATTTAAAGAATAAATGAAACATTCGGCCATTCAGCCGAAACCCAATTACCAGTATAACTGCTCATTCAACGCATCCACACAAAAGCTATCACCTTCAATCGGCTCAATCTCTGCGCCAACTAATGACTGTGCTAACCACCCTTCAGGGTAAGTCAGTACTAGCGGTGCTTTAATACAATCTTCACTTATAGGGTTAAAACCAACCTTAACGTAATAGTTAGGGTCGCCGTAAGTAAACACTAACTCAACTCCATTGTCTTTTAGCTGCTTTAAGCCAAAGTTAATCAGCTGTTGGCCAATCCCTTTTGCTTGATAAGCGGTGCTTACTGCGACAGGAGATAAAATAAACGCATTGATATCATTTGCTAAAGTAAGACGACTAAAGAAAATAGACCCAACAATCTTACCCTCTATGCTTGCCATAAATCCCTGCAAATCAGCCGTTGGTGTTGTCACAATCAACTCAGAAACTAAGTGACCAATGACCTTGCCTTCTGCCTCGCCCTCGGCATCTCCAAACGATTGCGTAAATAACTCAATAACATCGTCTGTCGTGTCAGTGGAGAAAGTCAATAACTTCATAGTGTCACCTATCATATTGTGTAATTTAGCCTCTGAAACGGAATTTATTAATGTCATATTAAACACTATTATCGACGGTTTTTTTCACCACAAGCCAGTTTGCTGAAACCAAATTGCGAACCAAAAACAAAAAAGCCGAGCATGAGCTCGGCAAAGGGGTAGATCAAATAGTCACACACTAATTAACGATTAACGCTATCTTCATATTCAGTAATTTTTGCACCAAATTGGTAACCACCATTATTGCGGTTATATTCACGAAATAAACTTACTGAAAAATAGGTTGGTTCATCAGCTTCAATTTTATTAGAAATCACCTGGGTGAGTGTTTCCAAGTCATGTTCAGCAGATAAGTAAAAATGTTTGCTTTTTTGCAGTGAAAGTTCTTCAGCTTGAGCTTCTGTAATGTAAATTTCACTAAACTGTGTCGCAACAATGCTTATAAATTCAGTATGGTATGCATCACCTTCTTCAATCATCAACCTAGACGTTTCAGCAACAACTAGCTCGTCCATAGATTGTTCTAATTGAACTTGATCAGATACTTCTGTGGCATTTGCTGTAGTCGCAAAAGCCAGAGTGCTTAATGATAAAGATACGAGTACTGCGCCAATTTGTTTTTTATTCATGTTATACCTATCTATCGTTGCGATTTGTTGAAGTACGAAAGCGCCTCAACAAAGGAAAATCTCAATAACCGAAGTCTACCCTTAACTGAATTAAACCATTAATCGCTTTTGTAGGACCCAACCCTCACATAAGTTTTTATGTTCAATGATTAATACAGTCGAACAAACAGTTCAAATCACACTGGCTAATTTAGGTAAAATTTTTATGGTTATTTATGCAAGCGAAATAACCATTATGAATAGCTATGCTTATTAAATGCCTTAATCGTTAATTCACGCTATATCTAGCCCTAATAACTATATTACCAATAGCTCACAAACATCGACTTGCGCTATTGCTTTATGGCAGGATGTCGCACCGTCACAATTTAATAACAATAGTGACCAAAGATAAGAACAACGTACTCCTAGCACGACCTATAATAAAAATAACATTAGGGATAGCTTCATGTCTGATACCCAACACAAGCAGCCGAGCCTGTTTGATGCCCTTGCCCCTGTCATTGCATTAATTACCATGCTTGGCGCGGCGGTTTACCTTTTCTCTTCTGATAGTTCATCAGGCGCGAACCAAATAGCCTTAATTCTAGCGGCTTGCATTGCCATTTTGATAGGTTATAAAAATGGTTATAGCTGGAACCAAATGGAACGTGGGATCGTTAAGAGTATTGGTGTCGCCACTGGCGCTTTGCTGATTTTATTCACTGTGGGATCGCTCATTGGCACCTGGATTTTAGCAGGCACGGTGCCGACAATGATTTACTACGGCATGCAAATTCTGCATCCACAATACTTTTATGCTGCAAGCTGTATCTTATGTGCAGTAGTGGCAATCAGTATCGGTAGTTCTTGGACAGTGGCTGGCACTATCGGTATTGCACTGATTGGTATTGCCACTGCCATGGGGTTAGATGTGAACATTACTGCCGGCGCGATTATCAGTGGCGCCTACTTTGGCGATAAAATGTCGCCATTATCTGACACCACTAACTTAGCGCCTGCTGTTGCTGGCTCTGATATTTTTAGCCATATTAAACACATGACTTGGACAACCGTGCCGAGCATCATCATTGCCCTGATGGTATTTATCTTTTTTGGTTTATCTGCAGATGTTTCAAGCTTTAACTCCCAGCTTGGCGATACCCTCATATTACTAGAAAACACTTACCAACCAGGTCTGCATTTATTATTACCATTACTGGTGGTGCTGTTTCTGGCAAACAAGAAAATGCCCGCTTTTCCAACGGTGATTATTGGCACGCTTGTAGGTGCTATATGCGCCGCGATATTCCAGTTTGATAACGTCATAGCATATGTCGGCGAACCTGATTTATTGTCTTTTGTCGCTATCATCAAAGGCATTTGGATAGCCATGTTTGACGGTTATGTGGCAAGTACTGGTGATGCGGTATTAGATAACTTATTAAGCCGTGGCGGCATGAGTAGCATGGTGACAACCGTATGGCTTATTTTATGTGCGATGGCTTTTGGCGGCGTGATGGAAGTGACCGGTTTATTAGCCCGTTTACTTGAAAGCATCATGAATTTAGTGACTGGTACCAGCAGTTTGATTATTACTACATTAGGTGTGTGTATTGGCGCTAACGTCATTACTGCCGACCAGTATATTGCGATAGTGCTTCCTGGGCGTATGCTAAAGCTTGAGTACCAAAAACGTAATCTAGCTGCGGTCAATTTAAGCCGCGCTTTAGAAGACTCAGCAACAGTCACCAGCCCACTTATTCCGTGGAACACTTGCGGTGCATTTATGGCAAGCACCTTAGGAGTAGCGACTATCGCTTACCTACCTTATGCCATCTTCAACTTAGTCTGCCCATTTATCAGCGCATCATATGCTTATTTCAATTTTAAAATTGAACCATTGGATGAAAACACATTAATAGAGGAACAACTTTAGGTCATTCAGTTTACACCTTAGCGGAAATCAATACTATCGATAAAGAGTTTAGAAGATTCAGACATGGAATGTTTATCGTAAACAGCACACAAACAAGCAGGAATGATGTCCTTAAGTGGCACAAATAATACTCCTTCCCATTGATGTGCAGCAAAACTGGAAGGAACCACAGCTACAGCGTGACTAATCGCAACGTATGCCATCAATGTCGTGGGTTCAATCAATTCTTTAACCACATTTGGGACAAAGCCTGATTGCCGACACTCGTTAATAATAAGTGATGCGGATGCCGAGTTCTCTCGCTGCATAAAGGTAAAACTTTGATTGCGTAAATCCGCTAATGATAATTCAGCTTTATCATTAAATTCATGGTTAGAGGCCATCGCAACGACAAAGTTTTCATCGGTTAATGCTTTAAATGATAAAGGGTGTATATCAAGTGCATCAGCAAACCTTACAATCCCGATATCAATTTTTTTATCTAAAATGGCTTGTTTTTGTGCTTGTGGAGACAGTTCGATAATATCGGTCATGCACTGAGGATGCAGCTGATTAAAACGGTTAATCATATCGCCAAAGCCAGCCCAAAAAGATGAACTGACAATACCGATTTGTATTTGATTACTACTTCTGCGACTCACATGCTGTACCTTCAGCATGGAATGTTCAATAGAGCCAAATAAATGCCCACACTCAGATTGTAAAACCTGACCAGCATCGGTCAACTTCACATTTCTTGAGTTTCGCTCAACCAATTCAACCCCTAAAAGCATTTCCAGCTCTTTTATTTGGCTACTTAAAGGAGAGTTAGTAATGCTCAACTGACTTGCTGCTTTGCCAAAATGTCCTGTTAACGACAACTCATAGAAATAGCGCAACATTTTCAGTGTGATCTTATCGATAAAAGCTGTTTTTTTTGGCATATGCATCTCTGTTTAATCGTTGCTTCAGTTCAAAAGTCGTAATTTACTTACATTGATTATGCTGAAATATAGCATGATAACGATTATTTTAGCGATGTTTTATAGAACACTGCTTTGCTACTATCACCGCAGTTTACTCACCTAGAGGTACATTATGAATATCGATCCCGTTGTTGTTGCCATCAATACTATTCAAGCACGTAAACCTAACTTTCAACCCAAAGCCGCGTTTATTTTGGGTTCTGGTCTTGGCGTTATTGCCGATCAATTACAAGATAAAGTCGTTATTCCCTATGAGGAGCTTGCGGGTTTCCCTGTTAGTACTGTGCAAGGTCACTCCGGTGAATTAGTCCTTGGTACGATGAATGGCGTCGACGTGATTTGTATGAAAGGCCGTGGTCATTATTACGAACATCAAACGATGAAAGTCATGACCACTCCTGTCCGTGTATTCAAACGCTTAGGTTGTGAATTTTTATTAGTGACCAATGCTGCTGGCTCGCTTCGTCCTGACCGCATTGATGTTGGTTCGCTTGTCGTCTTTAACGATCACATCAACACCATGCCAGAGTCACCAATGACGGGACCCAATGATGAAGAATACGGACCACGCTTCTTCAGCCTTGCTAATGCTTACGATAAAGACTTAATCAAGCAAGCCCATCAAGTTGCCAATAGCCATGAAATCACCTTAAACGAAGGTGTATTTGTGTCATATACGGGCCCTAACTTTGAAACCCCAGCAGAAATTCGCATGATGCAGATCATCGGCGGGGATGTGGTTGGCATGTCAGTGGTACCTGAAGTCATTTCAGCGGCTCATTGTGGATTACCCGTATTGGCCATTTGCGCCATCACTAATATGGCAGAGGGTTTGGGCGATGTAGAGCTTTCCCACGATCAAACGCTAAAATGTGCCAAATTAGCCGAAGGCAACTTTATCAAACTGATTAATGAGTTCATCACAAGCCACTTCAACTCTTAGGAGGTTGTATGTTTGCTATCGGTTTTTTAGGTATTGCTGTACTGCTGGCTATTGGTTACTTATGCTCAACTGACCGCAAAGCTGTCTCATTTCGTACAGTCAGCTCCGCGTTTGGTTTACAACTCGCTATTGGGGCTTTTGTATTATATGTCCCCTTTGGACGCACTGTGTTAGAAGGGATGTCTCATGGTGTACATGCTGTTCTAGACAGTGGTAAATCAGGTATCCACTTTTTGTTTGGTAACTTAGTTAACTTTTCTGTCGAAGGGATAGGATTTGTCTTTGCATTAAATGTCTTACCCCTAGTGGTATTCTTTTCTGCATTAATTTCTGTTCTTTACTATCTCGGCATTATGCAATTTGTCATTCGCATTATTGGCGGTGCAGTTGCAAAGTTACTCGGCACAAGTAAAGCTGAATCCATGTCGGCGGTTTCAAACGCTTTTGTCGGCCAAAGTGAAGCGCCGCTGGTTGTAAAACCTTATATGCCTAAAATGTCTGACTCGGAGTTTTTCGCCATTATGTGTGGCGGGATGGCATCGGTTTCAGGCACGGTTTTAGCGGGTTATGCAATGATGGGGGTAAACATGGAGTACCTTCTTGCAGCATCGTTTATGGCGGTACCTGGTGGAATTTTATTTGCTAAGTTAATGGTGCCAGAAACAACCACACCGACTTATACCTTAAGCAAATCCATTACTTTTACCGAAAAACCTCCTGTAAATGTACTTGCTGCGGCAGGTGAAGGGGCGATGAGCGGCTTAAAGCTTGCAGCGGCAATCGGTGCAATGTTGATCGCCATGATAGGCCTTGTCACCTTAGTTAACACCTTATTAGGCAGTGTTGGTGGCGTGTTTGGGCTACACCTAACGTTAGAATTAATTCTAGGTTGGATATTTGCCCCTCTGGCATTCTTGCTTGGTGTCCCCGTTGCTGATATTGGTATTGCTGGTTCGATGATAGGTAAAAAGCTCATTCTTAATGAATTTGTGGCTTACACTGACTTATCTCCTTACTTGCAAGATCCTAAACTTGTTGCTGAAGCAGGATTACAAGTGCTCGATGAAAAAACTAAAGTCATCGTGAGTTTTGCACTGTGTGGTTTCGCTAATATTGCTTCTATGGGTATTTTAATTGGTGGTCTTGGAACATTATGCCCATCACGTACTGATTTTATTGCTCAGTATGGTGTACGCACATTAATCGCTGCTAGTTGCTCTAATCTATTAAGTGCGGCTATTGCAGGGATTTTTATTTCTTTCTCGCTGTAACGTCCACTCATATCCCACTGTTTAACAACGCTAGCCTTGGCTAGCGTTATTTTTTCAATCATTTGAATTTTGAGGATCTATGCAAGATTTAACAAAAGTAGCTACACAATCTATTGGGTTAATTGATTTAACGTCATTGACTGATAACGAAACTGAACAGCAAATTATTCAGTTATGCCGTGATGCGAAAACAGCGGCTGGTAATACTGCCGCTATTTGTATTTTTCCGCGGTTTATCCCTATAGCAAAAAAAGCGTTAAAAGCTCAAAACACAGCAAATATAAAAATCGCCACAGTAACAAACTTCCCCCATGGTAATGATGATATCGATATCGCTGTTGCCGAAACTAAAGCTGCGGTGGCTTATGGCGCCGATGAAGTTGATGTGGTATTTCCCTATAAAGCACTTATCGCAGGTAATGCGGATATCGGTTTTGAACTGATTAAGCAATGCAAGCAAGCCTGTGGTGACATCACCCTAAAAGTGATTATAGAATCAGGTGAATTAAAACAAGATACACTCATTCAGCAAGCATCTAAGATAGCCATTGAAGCAGGAGCTGATTTTATTAAGACCTCTACAGGTAAAGTCTCAGTCAATGCGACTTTAGCAGCTGCCGAGCTCATGCTTGGTGTCATTAAAGAGATGGATTTAGCCAATAAAGTGGGCTTCAAAGCCGCTGGCGGCGTAAAAACCACCCAAGATGCTGCAGATTATTTATCGCTAGCCAATGACATTTTTGGCAAAGAATGGTCAACATCGAATCATTTCAGATTCGGGGCATCAAGCTTGCTAGATAACTTACTCAACACGCTTGAACTCAGTGATAAGACAGTTTCTGACTCAGCCTATTAATACTTAACGCACTTACACGGATATCAAGCTAAATGAATATACTGCTTGCAATGATACCTGCATTTTTATGGGGAACGACTTATGCAGTGACCCAGTATACTTTGCATGACTGGCCTCCCCTGCTATTAGGTGCACTGCGCGCCTTACCTGCTGGAATAATTTTATTCATGCTTAAGCCAACGTTGCCTGCTCGTGAAAACTGGCCAGTACTTTGTAGCATTGGCTTTATCAATATTGCGGTATTTTTTAGCTTGATATTTGTCATGGCACTGACCTTACCTTCCGCCATTTCAGGTGTTGGCATGGTGGCAGTTCCCGTTTTTGCCATGATTTATCATTGGCTTATCAATAAGGTTAAACCCAAAAAAATCCAAGCTATCAGTGGCGCCATCTTGATTTTACTTGCTTGGCTGTTATTTGACCCTAGCTCAATTAGTTTAAATCCAATCGGGCTTGTAGCCATGCTTGGCGCTATCTCATGCATTATTGTGGGCAGTACCATTGTCAAAGGTCTTGGGGGTAAAATTCACTGGTGGGAAGTCCTCACTTGGCAGTTAATCATTGGTGGGTTGATGTTAGCTATTGCATCAATGGTTCAAATGGTGATGACGCCAGAACCTTATCAAGTTGTTATCGAACAATTTAGCCAAAAGAATCTTGTCGGTTTGGTTTGGATTATCGTCCTAAATACTGCTGTAGGTTATGGTTTATATGTTTGGTTATTGCAAAAAATGTCAGTGGTTGATTTTACTTTTGGCAGCATAGCCAATCCGATAGCGGGTATATTATCGGGGATGATTTTGGTCGGTGAGAATTTTACTTGGTTTCAATACTGCTTAATGTTTGGCATGATTTTAATGTCATTAATGCCACAACTTGTTGCATTAGTGCGTAGAAAGCAGCCTTAAATCCGATTAATCTTTTGATAAGCATTTAGCCAAACTTATCTTTAAGCCAGCCATAGTGATAATAACCCCATTGCCCTAGCCGTCTTGCTTTTGCAAACGGCATCGATGGTAATGGGGAGTTATACAAAGGTAAATTCGGTAAGGTTTCGCCTGCAATATTTTGTGCCAGTCTAAAGGCGGCTTGGGCGCTGAATGATACGCCTGCGCCGCAGTAACCTAAACTATATCCGACACCGCCTTTACCATATACATGGGGCATGTCATCCATTGACGCAGCAATCCATCCCGTCCAGTTAAAGGCGACTTTTTTACGGTTTAAATATGGGAAGCATTTATCCATCGCAAGCTTTAAACGCTGCCCATATATTGGGTTACTGGCATCTTTGCCCCATACAGCGCCGCGCCCACCAAATAGTAAGCGGTTATCTGGTAGCAAACGAAAGTAATATTTTAAAATCCGCGTATCCATAGTGACTTGATTACTGAGCAATCCCGCTTGCTGTATTTCATCAGGGCTTAACGGTTCAGTGACAATGATATTGCTTAAAATGGGCAGAAATTTGTCATCAATGCGTTGGTTTAGCTGTTTCGGTGAATAGGCATTACCCGCCATAATCACTTTATTGGCAATTAACTCCCCTTTTGCTGTGATTAACCTGTGTTTGCCGTTTTCTTCTATCCAGTCAATGACACAAGATTGCTCATGGATTTTAACCCCTTGCTGCTCGACAGCTTGCTTATAGCCTAATAGCAGCTTAAGCGGATGTAGACCAAACCCATCATTAAGCCGTAATGCACCATAGGCCTGATGATGATTCAAGTATTGCTGCCGAAACGTGTCAGCCTCAATAAATTCGGCAGAAAATTCAGTACCGCTTGCCATGTTATTTTGAATATACGCAGCAGCACTTTGCAATTGACTCAATGCTTTGAGGTTATGAGCCACTTTAAGGTAACCTTTTTCTTGCGGCTCACAATCAATTTGGTGCTTGGTAATAAGCTCTTCAACTCGACTAACCGCTTGGCTAAACTCTTGATAAATCCCTTTTGCCGTCTCAAGATCCCAGCGCTTTTCCATCGCAGAGTACCCCAAACGGCCAGAGCCCTTAAGTACAAAACCTGCGTTACGGGCGCTGGCACCAAAACCCACTTGATTTGCCTCTAATACCTGACAATCGATATTAAATTCAGTTGCCAAATAATAGGCGGTCAATAAGCCGGTGTAGCCGCCACCAATGATCGCCACATCAGTTTGATGTGTGCCAGTCAAAGGCGGTAAGCCTGCAGGTAATGCTTGAGTGCTCGCCCAATAGCTATCGGCAAAAGGTTGTGAAACGGGCGTAGAAGTAATTAGTGGATCGTAAAAAGGCGCAGACATAAGTGATACTCATTTAAAACAGGCAGTTTCATACTTGCAAGCATACTTAACCAACAATCAATGGCTAATCACAGCTCGTTATCAGCTAAATTCAAGTACCATTTCACAGGCCGTACAATGACAATCGTCACCACACAACACGCAAATATAATCATTGGTTTCATCTGACTGCTGGTTCCAACGACTAGGATGCTCTTTGATAAGCTTGCCACCTGCATGGGTAAAATAACTAACAGCGGAATTATTTGGGCTTTGCTGCCATAAATGGCTTACGCCAGCTCTTGCTCCCTGAGCTTTAACCGCTTTAATGGAAGCTTGCAGTAATTTACTGCCAATACCTTGCCCTCGCAGTGACTCCGTCACCGTATTGCATTTGAAATAGCACATATCTTCAATCGCAACCGGCCACTCACTTGGCGTGCACCATTTATCGATAGGCCATTGCCCTGCAGCATAAGTTAACCTAAATCCAATAATACTTGTTTGATTATTAGCAGTAGACGCTTGTGAACTTTGCTCATTTTCAGCGATAAAATGGGCATTTATATTATTTTTTATGCCCATTTTATAAATTTTAGTTAGCGAATCGATATCTAAATATCCTTCACCATGCACTCGATTACCAAGTTCAATAACCTGTTGAAAATCATCGGGAGTTAGTGCTCTTATTATCATTTTTTCACTCTAACTTGGGGGTGTAATGCAGCCAAGATATCACAGAAAATAACTCAAAATAAACGATGTTAAACTTTTGTGATAATTTAGCGATAACACAGTGAGATCCCTTTGGCAGAATCGATTGCAATTAAACAAAAGGAGCTCTGTTATGAAATCATCAGTCTTAAAGACAACTATGTTGCCAGCCGTATCACACCAAGTTAACGCACCATCTCGCGCAGTCAAAGCGAGCCTATTAACAGTAGGACTTATGGCGGCGGGCATTTTCAGCGCTTCAGCCACTGCTGCAGATTTAGAAATTAGCGTGGTTAATTTAACTCACGGTAATCATTTCACGCCAATATTTATTGCAGCACATGATGCTGACAGCCACCTATTTGAAGTCGGCGGGACCGCGACACCAGCATTACAAAAAATGGCAGAAGGCGGGGATATTGCAGATTTAGATGCAGCTGTAATGGGTGCGGGTGGTTTTACAGTAACCAACCCAGCCATGGGGCTATTAGCGCCAGGCGCAACAGTGAATGAAGTGATGCTTGATTCAATGGATATGACTCACTTATCAATTGTGGCGATGGTTTTACCCACCAATGATGCCTTTATCGGTTTAGATGGTTGGGAAATTCCTACTGAAGCTGGCAGCTACACAGTCTATTTGAATGCTTATGATGCAGGTACTGAAGCCAATGATGAAATCGTTAATGGTGGCGGCATGTCTGGCGTACCTGGGATCCCAGCAGCACCTGGTGGTGATGCGGGCATGAATGGTACTGGTGTAATGGATGGTTCTGTTAACAGTTATGTGCATATTCACCCAGGTGTATTAGGTGATACCGATGCAGCAGGTGGCGCAAGTGATTTAGATAGCCGTATTCATCGCTGGTTAAACCCTGTGGCGAAAGTTGTTGTTACCGTCAAATAAGGGGACTCGCAATGAGATATTTAACGAATACTTCAAAAAAGCACAGTCAAAAGTACAACCATAAACACAGCTTAACCGCTGCTGCTTTGATTGCTGTGATTGGATTAACGGGTTGTTCTGATGACGATGATGATTCGCCAGCACCAGAGCCAGTAACCCCAACAACACCTGTGGCAGTAATGCAAACCTACACTGTGACTGTCACTAACTTAACCGCTAATCAGCCTATGTCGCCTATTGCAATCGCATCTCACAGTGCTGATGTGATGCTATGGCAAGCAGGTGAAGCAGCCAATGTGGCGCTTGAGAAAATAGCCGAAGGTGGTGATGCTGCCGATGTAGCTGCTATTGAAGGAGTGAATTCAACGGTCAGCGGCGCAGGTATTTTAATGCCTGGCATGTCGGAAACCATCACAGTAACACTTGATGAAGCTGACGTAGCCAACCTCACCGTTGCCACCATGCTAGTGAATACCAATGATGCGTTTACTGGCCTTAATAGCTACGACATCACTATGCTTGCAGTAGATGAATCGGTATCAATGCGCGGCATGGTTTACGATGCGGGAACTGAAGCTAACTCAGAAGCAAAAGGCACAATGCCTGGACCTGCTGACGGCGGCGAAGGTTACAATTCAGAAAGAGATGACGTTGATTTTGTTCATATTCATCCAGGTGTCATTACTATGTATGACGGCTTAATGGATAGTGTATTAACGCCTTCTCATCGATTCGATAACCCTGCTGTGGCAATTTCCATTAGCCGCACTGAATAAGCCGAAACTAGGCTTTATTAAGGTTCAATTTATTAGATTGCGAATAAAAATCAATCAAATTGAAATTTAATCTTCCCATCTCAGGTCTGCTCAATAGGGATCTGATTTGGGATATTCAGGATGAACGATAGCAATAAGCATAACGGCCATCAGATAAAGCCACACATTTTGCTGGTGGAAGACGAGCAAGACTTAGCAAAACTCATCATGCTTAACTTAACGGCACTAAATTATGAAGTTTTTCATGCCACTACGTTAAGCCAAGCGATGCAAATTATCGACACGAAAACACTCGATCTGATTTTAATGGATCGTATGTTGCCCGATGGCGACGGCATTATGTTGTGTCAGCAATTACGTGAAGCTGAAAAATCACTACCCGTGATGATGCTCACCGCTAAAGATTCTGAAGCGGATATTGTTTTAGGTTTAGAAGCGGGCGCAGATGATTATCTCGTCAAACCTTTTAGCGTATTAGAGCTTAGAGCAAGAGTTAAAGCTATGCTCAGACGCAGTAAGGTGCAACAAGTACAAACGGAACAACTTGATTTTCATGGTGTCTCGATTAATTCATCTACTCGAGAAGTAGTATCAAATAATAGCACCTTGGAATTAACAGCTCGTGAGTTCGACTTATTACTGTTTTTAGCCAAACATCCACTGCAAGTTTTTAGCCGCATGCAATTACTTGAGGCGGTTTGGGGTTACAACTATGACGGTTATGAACACACGGTAAATAGCCACATTAATCGTTTACGCAGTAAATTGGCCCGCAGTCCCGGTCACCCTGAACTGGTTAAAACCGTCTGGGGAGTAGGCTATAAATTTTCACCACCGCAAGCCTAACGCTATCTTTTCTAAGACATTACCAAGGCAGGTCTGTCATTATGAATCGTTTATTTAACCGATTATTTCTTTCTGCCACTGTGGTGGTTTTACTGTTATTTGTTGCCTTATGGCAGTGGCTGCAGCTCAATCATGAATTTAGCCGCAATCAAATACAGCAATCCCTTCATCTTGAGCTCGCAGAGCACATGGCGCATATTAATCCATTGCTTTCTCAAGGCATCACCTCTGATGCAGCATTAAAAGAAGCTTTCCATGACTTTATGTTGCTCGGCCCCAGTTTTGAAATCTATACCCTAGATCCCGAAGGTCGTGTCGTGGCTTATGATGCCAAAGAAGAGAAAATCAAAAAAAATCGGGTCGACTTAAACAAAATCCAGCAATTTATTGATGGAAGAGATTTACCCATTTTAGGCACAGATCCGCGCTCGACAGAAACTCAAAAGATATTCTCTGTCAGCCCTCTCATTACCGAAAATGGCCTCCACAGTGGCTATTTATATGTGATTATTGGTGGTGAAGATTATGATAGTTGGCAAGCCCTGATTAATTCAGAAAACCAGCCCAAGCTTTGGGGGGCAACTATCGGATTTTGGGTTATTTTTGCGTTAATTCTGTTTGTACTGTTATTAGGCTTTTTTACCCGTCCAATTCAAAAATTAGCCAGCGATTTAACGCGCCTCAAAGATGCCCCTTTAGGAGAAAACCTTGCCCTCCCTAATCGTTATAACGGCAGTTTAGAAATCAAAAAACTCAGTGAGCATATTAATCACTTACTACAAGAGCTCAATAATCAGCATCAACAAGTCAAACGTCAACAACAAGCAAAACACGATTTTTTACTGCATCTATCCCATGACTTGAAAACCCCGCTCACTTCATTACTTGGCTATATCGACACTTGGTTACTGTCGCCACCCGACGAACGCCAACCGGAATTTATTGAATATGCAGCAAACTCAGGGCAAAACCTACAGCAACTGTTATCGCAATTATTGGAGCTGGCAGCACTAGAAAACGGCCAGATAAGTGCCCAAATTAAACAAATAAACTTGCGGGAAGTGTTACTTGATTTAAATCAGACTTTTGCCCCAAGAGCCAAAAAACTCGGCGTCACTTTAGATTTTGATGTTACTGACGAATTACAGGTGTATACCGACCCGCAGTTAATGAGGCGGATATTAAATAACCTGGTGGATAATGCACTGCGCTACACACCGAAAAACGGCACTATAACAGTCTACAGCGAAACCCTTAATGGTCACAGCTGGTTGGCCGTTAAAGATACTGGTGCAGGGATGCATAAGCATGAGGTTGAAGCGTTAAAGCAGTTATCGATGCAGCAACTCAATTTTGCCCCCGATCAACCCTTACCTCAGCTTGGGGTGGGATTAGCCATTGTCAGGCAGTTACTTGGGCTATTAAAGTGTCGTATTGATATTAAAAGCACCCCGGGAAAAGGCAGCCACTTTATGATTGAATTAGCAATCAGCTAAATTGATCATCTTTTAAAACCAAATGACTTATCACTTAACCTAAAAACTTGTCACTTAACCCACAAAAAAAGCCACCTAAATGAGGTGGCTTGGTATTGTATGTGTGCCTAGAAACTTAATTCCTTAAACACCTAGGTACTTAATCACTTAAATCAACTAATAGATATCACTTAAATCAACTAATAGAAACGTCTTAAATCAGCTAATAGATATCTCTTAAAAGAAGTGACGATTAGCTGATAAAAAAGACTTAACCATTATCGATTGATAGGTATAGTGCTTTGATTTTGTGGAAGAATAAGCTCGCGACACCTGCAAATAAACTGCCCCACATCAGTAGTACAGAAGCAACCGTTACATATTGGCCCATGTAGTAATCAGCGTTAGCAACATAGATGTAATGAGTACCAGGAAGCAGTGCAGCAAAAATAGCAAAGAACACTAAAGCAACAATAATTTGAATTTTCATATTTAACTCTCTTTTTAGCGAATGCTACTGATGTGGCTTCTATCCCATCATGAAACAAAGCTAGTTAGCTTAATAAAATTAATCTCAGTATGAGTATAAAATATCAAATTAACCCACTGAATAGTTTTGCAAAGATCACAATTTAGAATATCTCATTGTTACTTTGTGATTTAGCTCACCACATAATTATCAAGATCACTAATATAAGTTAGCAGGTCTTGGTCAAACCTCTACTTATTTTTACCAAATAAAAAAGACGAGCATTGCTCGTCTCAGATTAATGACAAACCCCCACTTTTTTTAAAGTGGGGGTTTTATTTTATTGGTTTATACGCATTTCACGACGTTTATTTAAAAACACATCTTGAGCAATATTGTTGG
>NZ_JAKILD010000033.1 GCF_023283825.1 Shewanella olleyana
CCAACAATATTGCTCAAGATGTGTTTTTAAATAAACGTCGTGAAATGCGTATAAACCAATAAAATAAAACCCCCACTTTAAAAAAAGTGGGGGTTTGTCATTAATCTGAAGCCACTCATTAGAGTGGCTTTTTTATTTTTTGGATTTCGCTCAATAAGATTTACATTAAGCGGGATTTTCTTGCCGAGATAACAAGTGGTTATGAATAAGAGGAGAAATAGTCGATATAAATTGGCTATTGGCAGGATGTGAAATATCAAGCTCTACCCAACCGTCGGTTGAGAGCTGCTCAAGGGTTGTTAATTGGGTATTGGATACTGCATCAAGTCGCCATAAGCCTTGCGCTTTAATGATGCCATAATCGGTATGTAGACGACTGATAGTAAATCGAATCATAGCTGGGTTATTTCTAATTGGTAATGGGCTTGACCTTTTTCGCCTGAAGTAAATGTTCCATGACCTTCAATATTCACTAATTCACCTTGGCCTGAGTTCGGGACTATCATAAAACGGCTACTGGCAACGCTATTTTCAAATCTACCATCATGCTGCAATACAAAACTGCCAGATTTACCATTTACGCTGACTTCTACGTTCTCATAACCGCAAAATACAGCCATTCCATCAGCGGTATAGCACATAATATATTTAGGCTGGCTGACGCCTTCAAGATCGCCTGAGTACATTTGTGTAATACTGGCAGAGGTTTGTTTCGCGCCATCAGGGTGCTGGATATCGGTTGTTTCATCCCAGCTGGTGATTTGGAAAATGCCTGATATTTGAAGATTCATATTGTTCTCCTTTTAGAACTAACATGAGCATATATTGAGTATAAAGTTTAATCAATGCTCGACATCAAGAACCATTTACAAGTAGGATAATTAAAAATTTGCCAGTAGAGCAATAGCAGTAGGAATAATAATGGAAGATAGAAAAGTATTATTAACCGGTGGTAACTTACTTCAAGCACACACTTGGAAGGGGCTACTAGAAACTAATGGCATTACTGTCGAACTAACAGGTGAAGCGCTTGTTGGTGGAGTGGGCGAACTCCCTGCAGAAATGCAAACTGTTGATTTATGGGTTAACCAAAATCAATTAGAACAAGCTCAAACTATTCTTGAATCCCACGATATGGATCGTCCCGAATGGCAATGTTTACATTGTCATGAAATGAACGACGGCAGTTTTGAGTTATGTTGGCAATGTAGCTCTCCTCAAAGTACGCCTCACAATTAAAAATATAATTTAGGGCCTGTTGATCTTTCAAGGTTGTTTTTGCAGCGAATTGTTGGCCATTTATACAAGGCAGAGACTTGGAGGTGTAGCTATTCTACATAAAAAGTTGATAACGCAGTAAAAATGGCCAATAAACGCTGCCCAAAGGGTTCGACTAAAAGCGTTTTACTCTTTGTTGGATGAATTTTGCTTAGATGACTAGGCATCAATCCATCCGCCTCAATTAAAACGCTTTTCTTTTGAACAAAACTTAACCAGCAAAGATCAGCAGGCCCTAGTTGGATCATATTAAATGATTATCTTTGATAGCCAAATTGACTAGGACAATCCTTTATTAAATTGGTTATAGTCTGCCTATGTTGATATTTCGAGAATAATAAATGCAATACTTTCCATTGTTTGTGGATACAAAAAATTTAAATGTGCTGATTGTTGGTGCTGGCGAAGTGGCCACCAGAAAGTTAGATTTATTATCTCGAACGGAAGCTGAAATAGACGTTATTGCGCCAGATGTCGCCGATGAAATATGTGCTTATGAAACAAAAGGCCGCATCAAATTATCTCGCCGTGAAGTCCAAGTTGAAGATATCGCTGATTATGATGTGATTTACATGGCAACAGCGAATGAACAACTCAATATGGATTTTGCCGTGATAGCAACGCAAAAAGGTATTTGGGTTAACGTGGTTGATAACCCAAGCTTTTGTCGCTTCATCACCCCATCAATTGTAGATAGAGGCAGATTAGTAGTAGCGATAAGCACAGCTGGTGCAGCCCCTGTATTTGCTCGTACTATTCGCTCTCGACTCGAAACGCTGTTACCACAGTCTCTAAGTCCATTATTTGATTTTGTCGCCTCTAAGCGTGCTGAAGTGCAGCAGAAAATATCTTCAGGAAAAGAGCGCCGTTTATTTTGGGAGCGATTCTTCAATTTAAACAGTGATCGCTTTGATGGCGTAACAGAAAGTCACTATCAAGATGCATTTGGTAGTTATGGCGCTGAAGGTGAAATTTTATTATTTAATGAAAATGACAATGCCGCTATGCTCCCAATTGCTGCTATGCCATTACTGCAAAAGATAGATATATTCTATTCAGATGTTGATGATGTTCAATCAATTCAAATTAATGGAAAACTAGCAACTGATATCAACGAGCTCGTAAGACGAGATGCTAGCCGCGAGCCGATACCATCACTAAGCACCATTTCTGCCAAATACCAGCATGGCGATAGAATGCTATTGGTGGTAAACCAAGAGAAGCTTAACAAACTTAAAGCACATTTCCCTATGGCTAAACATCTTCAACCTGGTGCTTTATGACATTGATAAAGCGTTAATCAGGCAACCTTAAATGAGCTTATTGATGAAATAAACCTTGTTTATAGTTAGCTTCACTTAAACCGAGTTTCATACTGAAGATAAACAGTATAAACTCGGTTTTTTTATTTGATTGGAACCCTCATGGCGCCTAAAGCTATCGTCTTTAAAGCTGCACTACAAATTGCTGATATGGATAGACACTACTATGCAGATCATCAACTTACTATTGCGCAGCATCCTTCTGAAACCGATAGCCGCATGATGGTAAGACTGCTTGCTTTTATCATGAACGCTTCTGATGCTTTGCAATTTAGCAAAGGTCTTTGTATTGATGACGAGCCAGAATTATGGGAAAAAAGCCTGTCAGATGAAATTAATCTGTGGATCGAATTTGGCCAAGCCGATGAAAAGTGGCTTCGTAAAGCTTGCGGTCGGGCTAAGCAAGTCCAATTAATCACTTATGCTGGTCGTAGCGTGCCAATTTGGTGGCAGCAAAATGAGCAAGCACTGCAAAGATATAAAAACTTGTCTGTATTCAATATTGATGAAGAAAGTGTCAAAGCGATGGAAGTCTTTGTTTCGCGCAATATGAAAATCCAAGTGAGTATCAGTGATGGTGAAATCTGGTTATCAGATGATACCAATAGCTTAATGATCCAACCTGAGCGCCTAAAGTAACGAAGCAGTAAAACTAGACTATAATTTGTGAGTTACCTAGTCTTTGTTATACCGACGTGCATCGTTTCATATTTGGCTTTTGTTTAGGGTTATTTACTGATTTATTTACGTTTTATCTGTTTGTTTAAGTTCAAACATACTGTCTGGCTTAAACGCTAGGATAATTTCAGTTACAACGACAAGAGCATATGCAAGCAGTTGTATTGCTGTAATTTTTGCTTTGGTTTTATTACTGTCGTTTTATTAAATCAGAATAATTTGAGCCATCAATATCTTAAAGAAGGTATTTATAGAAACATCTAACAATAGACTCGATGACAAATTGGAGTATGAACTCGTTTAGTCTATGAAGGATGTGACAATGAAGACCTTATCACTGCATGATGTTGAAAAATTAGATTTATTAGCACGGCCTGATGTGGCTGAGCATATCACAATATTCTCTGCCGCTACTGCTGTTTTTACCGATTTTAAAACCCTCAAACCTTTAGTTATTAAATTAAATACGGCTGCTGTCGACGTCGAGCATTTAATGAAGCAATCCCATGTGAGATTAAAAATAGTGATCGATGATAGAGGCCACTTTATGGGACTTGTGAGCTTGCAAATGCTTCATAGTCAAGAAATGCAGAAACATGTCGCAAAAGGTTTTCCTAGAGAACAGTTATTATTGTCAGATTTCATGCTGCCAAAAAGTGCATTAAAAGCGATTGATTACAAGGAGCTTTCTAAAGCAAGGATCAGCGATGTTATTGAGACTTTAAAACACTCGCAGCATCAGCATTGCTTAGTGGTGGACGAAGATCTTGGCGTCATTAGAGGGCTTATTTCCGCCAATGATATTGTGCGAAAATTAAAGCTGCCGGTGGATGTTAATCTTAATCCAAGTTTCATGGAAATTGCTGACAGCATCGAAAAGGTCAAGCTTGCCAGTTAATGGATTAAGCCGTTGTTTAAGATAAGTTTGCAAGGTGTTGTTTTTTGATAACGTAATCTTTAATGTGTATTAAACCTTTATTTTATGGAGAGAAAATGCATATTAGAAAAGCAACTGTTGACGATGCCACTGCTGCATTTGAAATCCGTAACCTTGCTATTTTATCTCAATGCACAGGCCACTATAACCCTGATGTATTGGCAAAATGGACTGAAGGGGATGTGCCTGTCGGATTTATTCATGACTTTGCGAAATACGGTTATGTTTGCGTTATTGAAGATAGCGTCGTTGGCGTAGGCATGATTGATTTAGAAACTGGGATGGTTGATGCAATGTTTGTTCGCCCTGAACATTTTGGCAAAGGGCTAGGAAAGGGGATGCTCCGCTATTTAGAAATGCTTGCAAGGCAAACAAGCTGTAAAGTACTCAAGTTAGACGCATCGTTAAATGCGGTCGAGTTTTATCGTGCTTGCGGATTTATAGGTGAGCAGCAAGCGATATTTCACTCCCCAAGAGGGATAGAACTTGTCTGTGTTCCCATGGAAAAAATATTGAGCTAAATAATAGAAGGCTTGAGAATTGGATGATTTTGGCCTTAACCAGAAACAAAAAGCCGCTAACGCTATATTTGAGTTAGCGGCTTTATCAATTATGGCTAATTAATAATAACTTTATTTTTATAAACAAATGCTTATAAATATTTTTTAGTTTTTAAAGCTAGTGACTTGTTTGAGCTTCAAGCATTTGCAGACCACCGCCATTGTAAGTTTGGGTAAACCCCGCATCGACTAACGCACTGTTAGCAATTCCACTTCGTCTACCGCTTCGACAATAAAGCACTATTTGTGTTTCTTTTGATATGTTTTGCTTGGTGAGTTGCGCTAATACCACTTCAAAAGGAATATTAATCGCCCCTTCAATATGTCCCGCTGCAAATTCTTGCTCAGTGCGAACATCGAGGATCATAGCTCCTGCATTAATCTTTTCCCAAGCAATATTTGGGCTCATATCTTGCGCATTAGTCGTCGCTGTAAACATCAAGGTTAAACAGCATAAGAATACTAAGGTTAGCTTTTGAACATAGCTTAATTGAATATGTTGCACGGTCATTCCTTTACTCTTTTTGTAACAAGGCTAATTCGGCTTCAGGTTTTACGCCTAGCTTTTTAAATAACATTGCAGCAGGGCAAAATCCCGTGAAGGCACTTTGTAATAGATTAGCTCCTACAAATAGGGTTAGCCAGATAAAGTTATGATTTACCCATGCAGTTAACCCTAAAGATAGCAACACCATAAAGCCGGCAAACGCCATAATAGTTCTTTCTAAAGACATGTGTTTCTCCTTAAATATAATGTCGATTTTTCATTACGCTGTAGTACAAAATAGGAATGACGACTAGGGTCAAAATACTGGATATAAAAATCCCAAAAATTAAGCTGATAGCCAGACCATTGAAGATAGGATCGTCAATGATAAACAGTGCGCCAATCATGGCTGCAAACGCAGTTAACATAATGGGCTTTGCTCGCACTGCACCAGATTGAATAACCGCTTGTTCAAGGGGCATACCTTTAGCGGTTTCCAGTTTGATAAAGTCGACCAACAAAATGGAATTACGCACAATGATCCCAGCAAGAGCAATCATGCCTATCATGGACGGGGCGGTGAAATGGGCACCTAGCAGAGCATGACCTGGCATGACACCTATAATTGTCAACGGAATAGGGGCCATGATCACCAAAGGCACTAGGTAAGATTTAAAGTGACTGACCACCAATAAGTAAATGGCTATCATCCCAATTGCATATGCTATTCCCATGTCTCTAAAGGTTTCATAGGTTATCTTCCATTCGCCATCCCATAAAATTGCAATCTCATCTAAACCGTCAGGTTGATTAATAAGATGCTGCTTAATAGGAAAAGGATTAACCCCGTTTTTATTGTCATCTTCAATGCCAGCAAACATCGAAAACATGCCGTAAAGTGGGCTGTCAGTCGGACCAGCCATATCGGCAACAACCATGATCATTGGGATCATATTTTTATGAATAATCGGGGTATTGATATTGCCATGATCAATTGTCACCACATCACTTAAGCTGATACTCAGTCCCGAAGCATTTGTAAGCCTAAGGGCAAGAATTTGTTGTAGGTTTAGTTTTGATGCTTCACTAGCCTGCAAGCGGATAGGAATTGGTAGTTGATAGTTTTTATTGTGTAAATAGCTGACATCTGTCCCTTCCACAGCCATCGAAACTGTCGCCACAATGTCGCTGTAGCTAAGTCCTAATAATTTGGCTTTACTTCTATCAATATGAAGTCGCCAATGGGCAGCATCGCTAGGCAAATAAATATCAACATCAACCACATGTTCAGTTTGCTTAAATCGCTGCTCTAATACATTGGCGGTTTGCTCACGTAGCTGAGTTGTTGGCGCGTAAACTTCAGCTAATATAGGTGACCAGACAGGAGGTCCTGGTGGAACTTCCACTATTTTGATATTCGCTTGGTAAGGTTTAGCTAATTCATGCAGTTTGGCACGAACAGAGGTGGCAATCTCATGGCTATCGCGGCTTCGCTCAGACTTGTCGACTAAATTCACTTGAATATCGCCTAACTCTTGGCTCTGTCGCATGAAATAATGTCTAACAAGTCCATTAAAGTTTATCGGCGCATGAGTGCCTGCATACAACTGTAAGTGTTCTACTTCATCAACACTCAACAAGTAATCACTTAAATCTTTAAGTACTCTTTGAGTTTGCTCTACAGGCGTTCCTTCAGGCATATCAACGAGTACCTGAAATTCTGATTTATTATCAAATGGCAACATTTTTAAAATAACGGCTTGTCCGACAGGTAATGCAACCGCCATAGCAATCAATAAAATGATGGCACCCGTAAGTCCTAAGCGAGCTAACCCTGCTTTTTCGCCGATTAAAAACGGCGTCATTAGCCAGGTAAAAAGACGCTGTAATTTGCTATCTTTAGGGGATAACGGCTGCTCAGTGTTCTTGTTTGTCTCAGGGTTTTGACTGTGGTTTTCACTATTGTTTTGACTGTGCCTTAACAGCTTTAAACTCAGCCAAGGGGTCACAACAAAGGCAACGACTAACGAAATAAGCATGCCCATGCTGGAATTTATGGGAATAGGGCTCATATAAGGCCCCATAAGGCCAGAAACAAACGCCATTGGCATAAGGGCTGCTATTACGGTAAATGTTGCTAAGATCGTCGGACCGCCAACCTCATCGACAGCCAAAGGGATCAGTTTTTTGAAATCTTTATTGCCTAATGCCATATGGCGGTGAATATTCTCAACCACCACAATGGCGTCATCGACTAATATTCCGATAGAAAAAATCAAAGCAAAAAGTGATATTCGGTTGAGGGTGAATCCCCAAGCCCAAGAAGCGAATAAGGTCATCGCTAAGGTCACAATGATGGCAATACCGACCACAAGGGCTTCACGTTTGCCCATTGTGATTAATACCAACAATACCACTGCCATGGTGGCAAACATCAATTTCAATATCAGCGTGTTGGCTTTATTTCCTGCGGTTTCACCGTAGTTTCGAGAAATTGTAACTTCGACATTGTCCGGAATTAAGCGGTTATCAATTTTAGCTAAACGGCTCATGATGTCATCGGTAATATCCACAGCGTTTTCGCCGCTTTGCTTACCAATTGCGATGGTCACAGCAGGATAGGTACCAGAATCTTCCATATGCCAAACATTATCAGTGGCAATATCAGCTTTTAAGCTAATCTCTGCAATATCAGATAAATACACTGGGCTTGCTTGGGAGCTGTTATCGCCATCATTGTTGATTTTAATGATTAATTGGCTGACATCATCCAGATGTTGTAGAAATTGGCCTGTTTGAACTTTAATTAACTGGTTTTGCTGGATTAGATCACCTGGCATGGATATTTGGTTATTATCCGTTAACACCTGCTTTAACTCTGAAAAACTCACTCCATAGTGATTCATTTTAAGTGGGTCTAATCTGACGTTAACTGCGAGTTCTTGTCTGCCCATTGAGTAGATTTCACGGGTGCCTTTAACGCGTTTAAACTCATTTTCAAGTTCAGTCGCGACAATGGTGAGATCTTCAGCATTCACATTAGGATCTTTAGACCACAAGGTTAAGCCGACGATAGGGACATCATCGATGCCTCGCGGCTTAATTAAAGGTGTGCCAATGCCTGCATCACTATTAAATTTATCTTGGTTGGACTGCAGTTGATTGTACAAATTTACAATGGCGTGATCACGAGGCACGCCAACATCAAAAATAGCAATGATTAACGCGCCGTCATTCATCGAAAATGAATACAGCGTATCTATGCCTTTAAGCTCTGAAATAATTTTTTCAGCGGGCAAGGTAACTTGTCTAGACACTTCTTCAGGTGTCGCGCCAACGTAGGGAATGTAAACATCAGCAAAAGTGACATCTATCTGTGGTTCTTCTTCTTTTGGGGTAACGAAAATAGCAAACAAACCCAGCAACAAGGCGAGTAGCGCTAATAAGGGCGTGATGGCGCTCGATTGAAAACTTTTAGCTATTGTTCCTGAAATACCAAGATGAGTTGATTCAGTCATTTAATTACCCGCCTACTTTTGGGCTATTTAATAAATAGTCTGCAGCGTGAACAATGATTTCATCACCCTCCATAAGGCCAGCCTCAACCACAAAGTGTTCATTATCTATTTGGCGCAATCTCACTTGGGTTTGCACTAACTTATTCTCATGCTGGCGAAATACTGCGGTGTAATCACCACGCTGAAATACCGCCGAACTTGGAATGATGATTTGGTTAACTGCAGTATCTGCAATCAAAACTTTGACCCATTCACCAGGTGAAATAGCGATGTCAGTCTGCGGCAGGTTGATGCGAACCTGAAAGCTTTGACTGGTATTTTGTAAGAATACATAAGGGTTTATATCAGTCGAATTGATACGCATTCCTGAAGCAAATTCTATGTCGATGGCAGAGTTTGTATCGATAAGCGTTCGGTACTGTTGAGGCAGTTGAAAAATAGCGCGCATATTGTCTGTTGAATAACCTGCATAGAGTGCTTGACCAACGGTGACAGTTTCGCCTTGTTCTACAAAACGCTCAGTAACTCGGCCGCTAAAAGGCGCATTAACTGTGGTGTAGTTTAGGGTTTCTTTGGCCTGTATTAGTTTTGCATTCGCGGCTGATACTGCTTGCAAACTTGAGGCTGAATTGGCAGTGGCTTCATCCATTGCACCTTTTGAAATAGCCCCTTTAGGAAACAATTCCTGATAACGCTTAAATTGGGCTTGAGCCTCGACATTTCTCGCTTGTGCTTGGGCTAATTCAGCTTCAGCAGCAGCAAGTCCTGCACCTTGTTCCTTACTGGTAATTTCTAACAGTGCAGCTCCAGCTGGCACAGTGTCGTTCACATCATAATTGAGTTTAAGAATTCTTCCCGCGGTTTGCGCTGAAACGGTGGCGGCTTTTATCGCTTCAATTTGGCCATCGAACTGTAAATAAGGTGTGTGCTGTTGAAGCTTTATGGTAAGCAGTTCATTTGGCATTGATTTTACTGATGCATTATCAGCTGTAAAAACCATAGACGAAGTAATGCCTGTGAAGGAAATAGCAACAAGGGCAAAAATCAATACTCGCGAGAAACACATAAACTTATCCAACATTAAAAATAATTCATAAGAAAATTCTAATGGAGTTGGTGGAATAGTGCAAATAATTTATGAGAAAAATCTAATGGAGTGGTGTTTTGATATTTAAAGTGGCAATTCAGGCACAAAAAAGCCGCCTAATAAAATAGGCGGCTTTGACTAATAAATTAAACGATTAAATTGATTAATTTAGAAAGTGTGGTTGTACTGAAGTGAGAAGTAGTTTGCGCCAGATTCAGTATAAGCACTCACTTCAGTCGGTATACCCGGGAAAGCCCCGACAATTTTACTATCCTCAAGTACATGAACCTTTTCGCCAGCAACTAAAGTATAACCAAAGTCGATGCTTGATTTATCATTAAAGTTATAAGTGAAACCAGCTGAATACCACATGCGGTCTGAATCAGGAATTGATAAAGATGATACTTCACCGACAACACCTTGGTCACTAGCAATACCAGCTCGAACGGTCCAGTTTTCATTGATGTCGTAAGTTGCACCAAAGCTTAAGAACCACGAATCTTCCCAGTTATAATCTTTGATGACATCATTTGCATGGTTAATATCGCCACCTACAACACTGATGTTGTCAAATGAGCTCCATTGAGTCCACTGAGCGGTATAGTGAACTGCAAATTTTTCTGTTAACTGATGGAAACCAGCAAGCTGTGCAATATCAGCAATTGGAATTTCAATGCTATTAAAGTTTTCAGGTGCTGTTAATCCAGGGTTATACATGATGTCGCCACTTGCATCCATTTGCGGGCTAAATCTGTAGCTCAAGCCAATTCTGTGGTTTTCGTTAATCTCGTAAGCTAAGCCGACAATACCGCCTATAGCCCAGCCATCAGCTTCAACATCAACTAGGTTTAAATCCATTGGATTACCTAAAAATGTATACTCTCCGTTACGGGTTAATGTACCTGAACCATATACAGCATCTACACCTAAACCTAAGCTTAATGAATCGTTAATGCGGTATGACATACTCGCATTAAAGTTAATTGTGGTGACTTCAGTATTACCCAATAAATCAATTGGTGTATTGAAGTCGTGACCATTGTTTAGCGAAGAAAGATCGGTACCTGTGCCGTAATTTGAAAAGGCTGCAACACCGTATGCCCATTTATCATTGATTGGACTGATGTAATAAAAGTTAGGGATTAACTTAGCTTCTGCAGCATTATCCATACTACCAAGGTGGTTGTCGCCATAATGAACATCACTTACTTCTACTTGTACGTCAGCGTATGATGCACCGATTGCAAGTGTCTTCTCATCAAATAGGGCCATTGCCGCTGGGTTACGAGATAATACTGACGCGTTATCTGCGATGATTGCATCACCAGCCATTGCGCGGCCTAAGCCTGTGGCTGATTGGCTGTTTAACTGGAAACCAGCAGCCATTGATTGTGTACTGGCAAGCGTTACCGCTGCTGCTAGTAGAGTCTTGTTGAATTTAGTCATCATTTTAATCTCATCGTTGTACGTCAGTTTATTAATTTGCTCAGTACTTAATTCTTGCTTAGTACTGGCTCCCCAATTAACACCAACTTAGTAATTGCGGGCATATTAGGTAACAGTTGTTATCCCTACAACTCCGACCAGTTGCTGGTTGGTGTTAGCATTTGGTTAATTTTTTCATTTGACAAATTTATGTCAATTCGAGTAAATACTCTATAAACGCTGTAATGTAGGGCAGTTGTGAATTTGATTCTGCAGACTGAAATTTTATAACGAATTATCAAGTAACAAGGAAGTAACAAGATTATTTTGCAAAAATATGTACAGGTGTACGCTGAGATGGTCCGATTACTGTTTTAAATCAGTAATCGGACTTAAATAAAATTAAAGCGAGGCTTTAAAGTTGGCGAATTGCGTCTTAATTGTCTCAGCTGGAGGGGATAGTTTACTGACAACAACACCAACCATAGTTGCAAATAAGAAACCTGGTAAGATTTCATATAAGTCAAATAGACCGCCAGAAAGTTGCTTCCAAACTACGACAGTGATGGCACCAACAAGAATAGTGGCGATAGCGCCATTACGGCTATAACCTTGCCAAAATAGCGACAATAGAACCACAGGACCAAATGCCGCGCCAAAACCTGCCCAAGCATAGCTAACTAAGTCGAGCACTTTGCTTTCAGGGTTAAGTGCAATCACAATCGCGATGATGGCAATAGCAAGCACACCAAAACGGCCAACCAGCATTAACTCTTTATCTTTAGCTTCAGGACGTAACCATTTACGGTAGAAGTCTTCAGTGATCACACTAGAACAAACCAATAACTGCGAATCGATGGTGCTCATAATGGCTGAAAGAATTGCCGCAATTAAAATGCCGCCAATCCAAGGGTTGAATGCTACTTGTGCTAAATGAATAAATACCGTTTCTGAGTTAGCTAAAGGTGCATCAGCAAAATAGATAGTGCCAGCAATACCTGTGGCAAGTGCACCGATTAAGGCAACTAACATCCAGCTCATCGCAATACGACGAGACAAAGGGATGTCATCAGGGCTACCAATTGCCATAAAGCGAGAAAGAATGTGTGGCTGGCCAAAGTAGCCTATGCCCCAAGCTAATAATGAGACTAAGCCAATAGTGGTCATGTTACTGTGAAACAGCGACAACATTTTAGGGTCGAGGCTTTCTAACGCAACTTGCGTATCTGGCTTGCTGAAAATTGCGATAGGGACGATTAATAATGCTAATAGCATCAAACAGCCTTGGAAAAAGTCTGTCCAACTAACGGCGAAGAACCCGCCAACAAAGGTGTAAGCCACAATGATGACAGAACCAATCATCAGCGCGACAGTGTAATCTAAACCGAAAATCTGTTCGAATAAGATGGCGCCGCCAACCATACCTGAAGAAGTATAGAAGGTGAAAAAGACCAAGATTGTGATTGCCGATACGAGCTTTAAAAAACCTTGCTTATCTTCAAAGCGTTTTTCGAAAAAGTCTGGGAGGGTGAGAGCGTTGTCTGCTGCTTGTGTGTAAATACGGAGACGTCTTGCCACAAATAACCAGTTAAGCCATGCGCCAAACACTAAACCGAAGCCAATCCATGCTTCACCTAAACCACCTAAATATACAGCGCCCGGTAAACCGAGTAATAACCAACCTGACATATCTGATGCACCGACACTCAGTGCTGTTACTGCTGGGCCCATTTTACGGCCACCTAGAATATAATCGTCAACTGTGTCTGTTTTGCGGTAGGCCCAATAGCCTATGCCCATCATAAGGGCGAGATATCCAATGAATGTAAATAGAATTGGAGCTTCAATTGCCATGCGACTTCCGTATTGTTCTCTTTATTGTGCGGCATATGCTAACAGATGTTTGACATAGTGCACAATTTTGAAAGGAAGTATGAATAGTTATTGACCAGCCAATGAAATTTCATTAGCTGGTTTTACGATAAGTATTTAAAAATTAGATGAAAGTTTGTTCAATTTCATTCTTTACGAATTGAAGATCAGCATTTTGTTCGCCAACTAATAGCATAAAGGTTTCTGCAGTCTGAAATCCTAAACCTTGATAGTTCTGATCTGCGAACGATTCTTCAGTCACCATCCTGTTTTCGGCAGGAATAATAAACAGAGTCACTTTACCGTGCTCGCCAGCCATAACTAAGTGCAAGCTTTTTACGCCTTGGAAGTCACAATATGATGTGTAATACACTTTTCCTGGCTGTTGAATGAACTTGGCTTTTTCTAATCCGCCAATGCCAGCGAGTTTAAAGTTTACATCTTCAAAGCCGACATTTTGATCTACATTCATCGCCTTGGGTTCATGGTAAACATGAGCAAGAGCGTGTTCTGTTAAATCAACTGGCGTGAAACGCAACATACTGAAACTCAGTCCAATCACTAACGCAACGGAAGCTGCCATTGCCATGAGATAGCGAGTGTGTTTCTTTTGCTGCTGATGTTGAGTGAGCTGTTGACGTAAAATCAATTTGTCAGCTAAGTCATCAGGCACATCAATATTGAGCGCACTAGTGAGTTTACTGTCTAATGATTTTAAGTCATTAACGAGTTTTGCATCGGATTCAGACGCTGCAATCTGTTCCAAGAATTCTTCATCTTGGCTATTGGGGTCACCATAGGCATGGCGACGAAATTTTAGATCATCCATTTGATTGACCTCTAACTTCAGGAGACTCTAAAGCGTCTTTTAATTGGTTACGGGCGCGAAATAATCGCGTCATGACGGTATTTCTATTGAGCTCTAATAAATCAGCTATTTCTTCACCACTAAAGCCACCAATAAGTTGTAGTAGAAGTGGTTCACGATATTCCACTTCTAATAGACCAATTTGCTTACGTAGCCAATATTGCTCAGTTTGCTCTTCTGTGGTTGATGACTTTTCATCTTCAAGCAATTCTTGCTCTACATCACTGTAGTCAAATTGCTTGCGTTCAAAACGACGTGCGTTTTCGCGACGTAAAATTGTGATGAGCCATGCTTTTGCAGCTTTATCATCTTTTAACGAATCTAAAGCGCGCCAAGCGCGAAGAAAGGTTTCTTGGGTGACGTCTTCCGCAATATGTTTATCCCCAATTAACCAATAGGCATATCGGAAAATATCACTGTGAAGTGCCTTGACGAGGCTGTCGTATCGTCGCTGTTTAGTTAGCATGTCAGATAAGACCGTGGGTTCGGACTTTTTATTTCGCAAGCTATCGAACATTTTATGACTTATTGTTAAATATTATGTTCGATAGCTTAAAAGGTTAGCGGTGAATAGCAAGCATAAATACGTTTATGGATTCAGTGAACTCAGTGGGGAACTGGTATTTTGTTGTTGATTTATATCGGTTTGTTCGATTGCTTTTAACAACATATTCTTATCTATGCTGGAGGTAGATTGGCTGTATTTAGCTTGTTGTAGCTGATGAATTGCTGCCGATAATGGCTTAGATAAATGAGCAATATCAGACAATGTCATCGATTTAGCAAGCTGAGCACTATAAAACTGTTGCAGTAAGGCGATGACCAAGGTGACATCATTATTGTCACAAGCTTGGGCAATCTTATTCAGATCAGCCGCCGGCTTTACCTGAGTATTGGCAGGTCGTTCAGTTGCCGCAATAATGTGTTTTTTACCGCGCGCATTAATCCAAAGCGCTAAAGTGATTAGCCATAAAGTTGCAAACAATAATGTTAACCAAGGCCAAATTCCCGCATTTTGATTGGTTGTTTCATTTGCTGCTATGGTTGGAATAGGGGCAGCTGCAACAGTCCCCGTTATGGTGACTGTTCTTGCTGGGATTGTTGCGTATTGCTGCTGACGTAAATGTGGGTTCCACCAAGGTATGGTAATTTCAGGTAGCGTAAATTCCCCTGGTTTTGTTGGCACAATTGCACTGGTTAAGCTGTACTGAGCAATAACTTGATTTTCACGGACTACGGTCTGCCTTACTGGCTTTTCTGGGTAAGATTTTAGTCCATCTGGCATGTCGATTTTGATATCTGGTAAGCTATTACTATTGGCATTGGATGCAATAACATTAATGGTGCGGGTTATTGGTGTACCAATCTCAAACTCATTACCTTGCTCTTCAGGCCAAACTTCTTTAGCGATAAGTAAATCACTCACTAACCAGTCGCCTTGATAGACATCAGGGATAGGGTTAATTATCACTTGGGTATTTTCAGCCTTAGCTTGCATCGGACGGCTTTCGTTAAAGCCAAACATACCGCCACGCCTTGGCGCTTCAACTAGAATATCGCCAGAAAATCCTGCACCTTTAATGGCTAATGTGCCAGCGGTATCTGCGATGATAGAATACATTCTTTCAATCACTCTAAAGCGGCGGCCATCGACAACTTCAACACCATCTTTATCTTCACCGATTTGCTTGATTTCAGCGCCAGCAATTTCGGGAGCACTAATTACACCGCGCTGCAGTTCAGCTGCTAAAAATAACTTAACTTTGTAAGTGATTAATTGCCCGACATAGGCTTCATTGGTACTGAGTTCACCTTCGACAAATAAATTGCGCATTTGTTGAGGTTGGCTGCCAGCCTTTGCAACGGTTAAGTTAATCGGATTGGACTTCACCCCTTCCATTGTAAAGGAGGGAATCGTTACTGTGCCAGCGTTTTTGGCTGATAGTAAAACTTGCCAGCGAGTTTCTTTAGTTGCATCAAAATTGACTATTTGAGTGCTTCTGCCAACACTGGTTCGTCCGACCACAAAATCTTTTAACAAAGGTGATGTGTCTAATAAACCGGCATTGAGATCCGCGTCAGCAGTGACATTTAATACAAAGTATTCACCTTGCATCACTGGGTTTCTATCTACAGTCGCTTGGATCTGAGTGACTGCGAAAACTTGCCCTGTAAAAAGAATTGCAAGAAGGGCGATAACGATTCTATTTACCACTGTTGTTTGTCCTTAGGCAGTTGGCCGTTTTGGCGACGCTTTTGATATTCCAATTGCATTTTGTTTCTGATCAGCACTTGCGGATCTTCACTCACTGCGCGAAGAGCCCGCTCTAAATCTGCCGGTAATGGCTCTTCAGCTAATTGTGACGATGCCACAGCTTGAGAAGATGCAGCTTGTTGATCAGAGTCTTCACTTTGTGTAGTAGGTTCTGGCTGAGCTTGAGCGTTGGCTTGCTGCTCTTGTGCAGACTCTTCAGATGTTGCTTCTGGTTGAGCATTAGCTTCTGCTTGCATCTCAGCTTCGTTTTCTGTTTGTTGCTCTTCAGTTGACTGGCTTTGTGAAGAAGGAGATTGATCTTGTTCATTTCCTTGTTCACTATCTTCCTGTTCACTCGTTTGCTGCTCATTATCTTGTTCTGAATCTTTTTTCGAAGACTCTTGTTGCTCAGTGTCCTGTTGTGAAGAATCCTGTTGTGAGCTGTCTGATTGAGATTGCTGCTCTTGCTTCTCTTTTGACTGGTCCTGCGATTGACTGTCATTGCTATCGCTTTGGTCACCATTTTCATTTTGCTCAGAACCATCACTAGAAGATGAGTCACCGTTTTGAGACTCGCCATTGTCCGAATCATTCTGATCTGATTGATTTTGGTCAGAACTATCACCAGATTGTTGTTCCTGCTGTTGCTTCATCTGTTCAGCTAACTCAAGGTTTTTTTGCGCTTGCGGAAAGTCAGCTTGTTGGGTCAACGCCTCTTTATAACGGTTAATGGCTTCATCAAGTTTATTTAATTGCATTAAACTATTGGCTTGATTGTATAAACCACTGGCAGAGGTGTCTTGCTCAAATCCAGCTAACGCATTTTCATAATCGCCAGCTTTATATTGTGCGCTGGCCCGCCATAGCGGCTGGTCAAATTGCTCGGCGGCGCTGGCATAATCTTCTGCCGACTGTGCTTGATTAAAGGTTTCACTTGCTTGCTGGTCTTGAGTTTTCCATAAATCATCCCAAGTATTGGCCATAACAGGACTTGGTTGAAACAATAGACCCAATGTAAGCGCTGTAAATACAGGCACTAAGGTAAACCTGAAACTCAGTAAGATGGGGATAATTAATAACATGGCAATGTAAGGTCCTAAATCTTGCCAAGCCTCACCTTCAAGCTCTGTTGCTTTAGCATCGCCATCATTAGCTAGCCAGTTCTCTAATCTGCTTAATGAACTGCCGTCAGCTTTCGCAGGTATCATTAATCCACCTGTTGGACTGACTAATTTTTCTAACAGCTTAAAATCGGTTTTATCAATGACAATTCCGCCTGTGTTATCGCGCATCAACTGGCCATCAGGTAACTGTATCGCTGCGCCTTGCTGGGTTCCAAATGCCATCACTGAGACTCTATATCGACTATTATCAAGCACTTTGGCTGCATCCGCATACTGCTGCGGATTCACACCATCTGTCATGATGACAATGTCACCGGTGATATGACCGCCTTGGGATAATAACTGCTGAGCAAGTTCGATGGCTGCAGATAAATCCGACCCTCTTGCTGGCATAATATCTGGAGTTAGCGTTGGCAACAGATTAAGCAGTGTTGACTTATCACGTGTTAACGGACTAATAGTAAAGGCATCACCAGCGAAAGCGATTAAGCCAGTTTCACCTTCAGATAAGTTGGTTAAAAAGTCAGTTGCTCTAAATTTAGCTTGGGATAGTCGGTTAGGTTTTTGGTCTGTGGCATACATAGATAAAGACATATCCATAACCAGTACACGACCTTGCTCGTTACTGTAAACCGGCAAACTTTGTTTATTGACAGCAGGGCCTGAAATGGCAATGACTGCGATAAACCAGCAGAGCATCAGTAGCCATTTAGGCTGCTTTTTTACTTGGTTCGTTTCGCTGATTAAAGTATTGGCTAAATGTGGAGCGATATAACTTTGCCAAGCGGAATGACTTTGTTGGCTGCGCCATAAAAATAATCCAATCGCTATTAGCGGAACAAGGCCGAATAACCATTCTGGGCGAATAAAGTGTAAGCTCATTATTTGCCTCCTGAAGGTGTTGTGGCTTTAGCATTTTTTCGATCTAAAGTATTGAATTGGCTTCTAAGACTTATAAATACACTCATTAGTAATGCTACAAATAATGGCCAGTAAAACAATTCACTTTTAGGGCGATAGGTCAGTTGATCGCGACTAACGGGCTCTAATTCATCAATTTTTTGATAAATTTGCGCTAATTCTTCACTATTGCGTGCTCTAAAATAATGGCCATTAGTCATGTCAGCGAGGCTTTGCAGTTGTTCTTCATCTAGATCTAATGATGGGTTTACGCGTTCTGTGCCAAATATACTGCGACGTTCCATCACTTCGGCGCCAACACCTACGGTATAAATAGTCACATTACGTTTGGCGGCAATTTCTGCCGCTACGTCTGGCTCAATATTACCGGCATTATTAGAACCGTCCGTGAGTAGGATTAATACTCTGTTGCTGTCATTCACCATGTCAAAACGTCTAACTGCCAGGGCTATGGACTCACCTATTGCAGTTTGTTTACCGACTAAGCCTATTTCACTATCGGCAAGGAACTTGGCTACAGAGCGTCTATCTTGCGTTAAGGGTGCTTGAAGGTAAGCATGATCAGCAAATAAAATGAGACCCAGTCTGTCACCGTTACGTCTTTCGATAAAATCCCCAATAACATGCTTGATTAGGGTCAATCTATCTACCGTTTTTCCATCAACAATCATGTCTTCAATTTGCATACTGCCAGACAAATCAACCGCTAACATGACATCTCGCCCCTCAGAAGGTAACTCTATTGGCTCACCTAACCACTGCGGGCGTATTAAGGCGCACAGTAAGCATATCCACATAAGCCAATACGCTTTTCGACTCGGCTTATGTTGACTGATTGAGACTTGCTGCTCGGTATTGCCAATACCTGGTAGCAGCAAGTGACCGCCACTATTTTTAGCGACTTGCTTTTGTTTGAACAAAAACGGCAGCGGTAATAGTAAGAGCAACCATGGCCAGGCTATTGAGAACATGCCGCCTCCGTTTGCTGTTTACTCGGAGTCATTGGTGAAACCTGAGCAAGTGAACTGAAGCGACTGGACTTGTTTAGCCAGCTTTGTGTTAAGCCGCTAAGTTGTTGCGACTCTTGGGCTGTTAGACCATTCTTTTGATAACGTTTTTTAAGTAACTCACTCAATTGTTCAGCTTCATTTTGAGGTAAACGCAGCCCTAACCAAGCATACCAAAGTTCACCGTCTAGCTTGGCAAACTCAGCCCGTGGAAAGTAACTCATGGCCACTCTTTTTAATAGCGTGTTGATGTCTACGGCATATTGAGGCGATGAAATACTCAATAACTCAAATTCAGCCAACGCCGCTTTTCTTGGTACATGGTAACGACGGTGATGATTGAATTTAATTACAGTTGCAATGATAGCGACAATAATCAACAGGGCGAGTATCCAAAACCCTGGTGCGATAGGGAGTTGGCTTATTTGCTCTGGAAGGACAATGTCTTCTAGTTGCGATAATGCAGGATTAGTTTGAGCAGTATTCATTTAGCGTAATACTTCCAATTGTTCACTGAGACTTTTGCCAGCATCGATAAATCGAGTCGGGACTTTTATCATTGTCATCAGTTCGATAAATTGCTGTTGGCTAGCAAGCTGACCGTTAAGCCAAGCATCATAACTGTTTCGGGTGAGGGTGAGTTGTTGTTTTCCATCCCTAACCGGCAAAGTAAATCGTTTTGGTAATGCTAGTGTGCCTTGCCTTAATGGATCGCTAATTACAAACGCGCCGACATCACAATGACGTTTAAGCTCAGTCAACGCGGCTAAACACTCTTGAGTAAAATGCTGACCATCGGTAATAATCCACACTAAAGATCCAGGTTTCGCAATACGCTGTAAACGCTGACATGCTCGCAAAATATGATGTGGATCTTGAGGCAATTCATCAAAATGATTTAACTGTTTTTCATGCATTTTAATCAGAGACGAGGTTAACTGCAGTATACCTTGCCGGCGGCTTCGCGGTTTTAATTCGAGGTGTTCAGTTTCACTGGCAATAAAAGCGCCAAGACGATCACCATGGTTAATGGCATTCCAGCCCAGTGTTGCAGCAACATGCGCCGCTTGTACTGACTGCAGTAATAGACGTGAGCCAAAAAACAAACTGTGGCTAAAATCCACAAACAAGATAATTGGTCGTTCACGTTCTTCGACAAACAGTTTGGTATGCGCCTTACCTGTTCGAGCCGTCACTCGCCAATCAATGGTCCTGACATCATCACCGTTTTGATAATGACGAACTTCAGCAAACTCCATTCCGCGGCCTTTTATCAGGCTACTTCGATGGCCTGCTTGGCTAGCTTTTGCTCGGCTGCGTTTATCTGGCATTGCTCGAGCAGTGCTTTGACAGCTAATAAGTTCCTGCTCGTTGAGGTTTACGCCATTACTAAATAATGGCAATGAACCCTCAACGGGTTGTTCAACTGGCATAGTGAAAACGTTCCAACGTTAAAGCGTTAAAAATAACAATGCTCAAGAATGATTTGCTCAAATTTAAGACTCTCAAACTTAAGGTACAGCTACTTGACTTAAAATGTGGTTTATCACGTGATCTGCATTTATGCCTTCAGCTTGTGCTTGATAACTCAGCAATAAACGGTGTCTTAGCACATTTGGCGCAACAGCTTGAATATCTTCAGGAGAAACAAAGTCACGTTGCTGTAACCATGCTCGAGCGCGTGCACATCGTTCTAATGAAATCGAAGCGCGGGGGCTGACACCATACTCTAACCATTTGGCAAGCTCAGGGCTGTATCGCTCAGGCTGACGAGTCGCCATAATAATTTCAACAATATAGCTTTCAAGAGGTTCAGCTAAATAAAGTTCCATGGCTTGCTCGCGAGCTGCAAATACATCTGATTGCGCAACAGGCTCAATGGTAGGTAGTTGTTTAGTGACAGCTTCATTGCGTGATTGGCGCAAAATTTCACGTTCAGTTTCAGCACTTGGGTAATCCAAGTTTAAGTGCATTAAAAAGCGGTCTAATTGGGCTTCAGGTAGTGGGTATGTTCCTTCATTTTCTAGTGGGTTTTGTGTCGCCATCACTAAGAATAAGTCAGGAAGAGGGTAACTGTTTTTACCCACAGTTACTTGGCCTTCAGCCATTGCTTCAAGCAGTGCCGATTGCACTTTAGCTGGGGCACGGTTAATTTCATCGGCCAATATGAGGTTATGAAAAATTGGTCCAGCTTCAAATTCAAATGTTGCTGTTTGCGCGCGATAGATATCAGTGCCAGTTAAATCGGCTGGTAATAAATCGGGGGTAAATTGAATACGGTGAAAATCGCCTTCAACGCCATCGCATAGTGCTTTAACAGCTCGCGTTTTCGCAAGGCCTGGAGGTCCCTCTACTAATAAGTGACCATCGGCAATCAATGCGATGAGCAAGTTCTCTGTTAATACAGGCTGTCCCAAAATGACATTATCTAAATAAGCGCGTAAGGAATGAAATCGACTCAAAGGCATGATGATACTCAGTTATTTTAGAAATTTAATCTACATAAACCCATGTTAATGAATTTCATTAGTCTTTGGCTAGTATGATTAACAGATTTTCATTTTTATTTGTCAGTTATTAAAGTGGCAGTGAGTTAAGTCAGCCGTGAATGTTCATTTATTCGTTGAATATGACAATTTAAAGCTAAAACTCTAAATTTTAACCTTATGATTTTATAAGGGTTATAACTTAAAGTTATCAGTGCTTTGTATTTTATTTGAGCTTATTTTCATACGGATGTTTAAAACTTGGTAATTAAAAGTTAGAATCAGATCACACTTTTATGGTCAGACCAGATCTGTCCGACAAAATAGATATTCACTGATAAGCCATTTAAAGGCTAAACAATTAAAAGAGGGTGAACAATGAGTGATAGACAACAAGTAACCAACGCCCGCGGAGAGCGCATTGCAATCGTAGCGGGATTACGTACCCCATTTGCAAAACAAGCCACTGCTTTTCACGGCGTATCAGCATTAGATATGGGCAAAATGGTGGTTAATGAATTGCTATCTCGCTCAGAGTTAGACCCAAAGACCATTGAGCAACTTGTGTATGGTCAAGTTGTGCAAATGCCTGCAGCGCCAAATATTGCTCGTGAAATTGTGCTTGGCACTGGAATGGATGTATCAACAGATGCATACAGTGTGACTAGAGCATGTGCCACCAGTTTTCAATCGGCTGTTAACGTGGCTGAATCAATTATGACTGGTAATGTTGAGATAGGTATTGCTGGTGGTGCAGATTCATCATCGGTATTGCCTATCGGCGTATCGAAAAAATTAGCGCATGCGTTAGTTGATTTAAATAAAGCCCGCACATTTAAGCAAAAGTTTGCTATTGCTCGACGCCTTGGCCTTAAAGACTTAATGCCAGTACCGCCAGCGGTTGCTGAATATTCAACAGGCTTGTCCATGGGACAAACTGCTGAACAAATGGCAAAGACTTATTCAATTAGCCGTGCCGATCAAGATGCGCTAGCTCATCGTTCACATACACTTGCTACTGAAACATGGAACACAGGCAACTTACGTGATGAAGTGATGACGGCTCATGTACCGCCTTACAAGCAGTTTATTGACCGCGATAATAATATTCGTGAAAACTCAGTACTTGAGTCTTACGCAAAACTGCGTCCTGCATTTGACCGCAAACATGGCTCAGTTACCGCTGCTAACAGTACTCCATTAACTGATGGTGCTTCTGCAATTATTTTGATGAGTGAGGGCAGAGCTAAAGCTTTAGGTTATGAACCTATTGGTTACATCAAGAGTTATGCGTTTACAGCGATAGATGTATGGCAAGACATGCTAATGGGGCCTTCTTATGCTACGCCACTTGCATTAAAGCGCGCAGGAATGGAATTAGAAGATTTAACGCTAATTGAAATGCATGAAGCTTTTGCCGCTCAAACTCTGGCAAACATGCAGATGTTTGGTTCGAAAAAGTTTGCAGAAGAAAAATTAGGTAGAAACCGAGCAATTGGTGAAATCGATATGAGTAAATTTAACGTATTAGGTGGCTCACTTGCTTATGGTCATCCATTTGCGGCTACAGGTACTCGTTTAATCACTCAAGTGTGTCGTGAATTAAAACGACGTGGTGGTGGTACTGGTCTAGCAACAGCGTGTGCTGCTGGTGGTCTTGGCGCAGCAATGATTGTGGAAGTGGAGTAATTCTAATGGAAAAGACATTTAATTTATCTCGCCGTGAAGACGGTATTGCTGTTTTAACAATGGATGTTCCTGGCGAAACCATGAACACGTTAAAAGCAGAGTTTGGCCCTGAAATCAGTGAAATCCTAGCCGAAATTAAACATGATGCTAGTGTGAAAGGGTTAGTGGTTATTTCTGGTAAAGCTGACTCGTTTGTTGCCGGGGCTGACATTAGTATGCTCGACGCGTGCACGAGTGTTTCTGCTGCCAAAGAGTTGTCTCAGCAAGGTCATATCGTATTCAATGAACTTGAAAACTTATCGATTCCTGTTGTTGCTGCTATCAATGGTGCTTGTTTAGGCGGTGGTTTGGAATTGGCATTAGCGTGCCATTTACGAGTGTGTACTGACGATAAGAAAACCATTATGGGAGTACCTGAGGTTCAACTTGGATTACTTCCTGGCGGTGGTGGAACGCAGCGTTTACCAAGGAAAGTAGGCATTACTACGGCATTAGATATGATGCTGACAGGAAAACAAATTCGTCCGAAACAGGCGCTAAAAATGGCGTTAGTTGATGATGTTGTACCTGAGTCAATTTTGTTAGATACCGCTATTGCGTTAGCTAAAAAAGGTAAGTCAGCCGCTAAAGTCGTTAAAAAGAGCGCGCTAAATAAAGTGCTTGAATCAACCAGTACCACACGGGATATTATCTTTGACCAAGCTGCGAAGCAGGTCATGAAGAAAACACAAGGTAATTACCCTGCGCCAGCTAAAATCATTGATTGTGTTAAGCAAGGTATGAACAAAGGCATGATTAAAGGCTTAGAGGTCGAAGCCAGTCATTTTGCTGAATTAGTGATGTCGCCAGAATCTGAGTCACTTCGTAGTATTTTCTTTGCTACCACAGAGATGAAGAAAGAAACCGGTGCAGAAGGCGCGGAGCCACGTAAAGTGAATAAAGCGCTTGTGATTGGTGGTGGGTTAATGGGCGGCGGTATCGCTTCTGTGACAACCACAAAAGCTAAAATCCCAGCTCGTGTTAAAGACATCAATGAAAAAGGCTTAAGCAACGCGTTAGCTTATGCATATAAATTACTCGCTAAAGGGGTTAAACGTCGTCACATGACTCCAGCAGTTAGAGATAATTTGATGGCGCTAATGACAACCACAACTGAATATAAAGGCGTTAAAGATGCCGATATTGTGGTTGAAGCAGTATTTGAAGACTTAGCCCTTAAACATCAAATGGTTAAAGACGTTGAGAGAGAGTGTCATGAGAACACTATTTTTGCCTCTAACACTTCATCTTTACCTATTGGGCAAATAGCAGAAGCGGCACAAAGACCTGAAAATGTCATTGGTTTACACTATTTTTCGCCAGTAGAGAAAATGCCTTTAGTTGAGGTTATCGCTCATAAAACAACTTCTCCTGAAACCATTGCTACCACAGTTGCATTTGCTCGTATGCAAGGTAAAACGCCGATTGTTGTACAAGATGGGGCGGGCTTTTATGTCAACCGTATTCTTGCTCCATACATGAATGAAGCAGCGCAAGTTTTACTGTCTGGTGAAAAAATTGAGAGCTTAGATAAAGCATTAGTTAAGTTTGGCTTCCCAGTCGGTCCTATCACTTTACTTGATGAAGTTGGTATTGATGTCGGTGCTAAAATCGCCCCAATTTTAACGGCTGAATTAGGCGATCGCTTTAAAGCACCTGATGCATTCGATAAGTTACTTGCTGATGATCGTAAGGGTCGTAAAAATGGTAAAGGTTTCTATCAATACGGTAATAAGAAATCGAAAGCAAAACTAGTGGATGAATCAGTTTATCAAGTACTTGGTGTGTCGAACCAAACAACGGGTTCAGCAAGCGATATTGCAATGCGTTGTGTTGTCTTGATGCTAAATGAGGCGGTTCGCTGTCTTGATGAAGGCATTATTGCTAATGCACGAGATGGAGATATAGGCGCTATATTTGGTATTGGTTTCCCGCCATTCTTAGGCGGTCCATTCCATTATATGGATTCAATGGGCATTGCCACTTTAGTGTCAAAATTGCGTCAATATCAACAGCAACATGGTGATAGATTTGAGCCATGTGAAAGATTGGTGCAAATGGCAGAAAATGGTACTAAATTTTATTAGTCATAATTAATACTTTTGACTATTGATAAATTAACAAAGCGGCAACATTGTGCCGCTTTGTCATTCGAAAGTGGCAGGTTTTAGCCTAAATAATAATCGTTCTGTATATTTATCTTTCATTATTTAGTCGGTGAAGTTAGCAAATCTGAATAGGTTTGGTTATAATCTGAGCGTCAAAGTGAATTTTGCAATAAACGGTTTACTTACACATTAAAGGAATGATGTTAACTGAATGAATGATAGAGGTTTCAGTGATCTTTCTACTTATCTTTGTTTCATGTATATCTGGGTTTTATCTGGGTAACCAAGCTTTTTATAACGGCATGGCTGTCAAAAGATGGTCATTAGCAGGTTTCTTGATGGGACCTTTAGCTTATCCGTTATTTAACAGCCATAAATACTTATTGATGAGGAAACTGACTGTCGATAATGAACAGACTAATCATTTTTAAGTTAATTAATACCAATAAAAAAGGGAGCAAATGCTCCCTTTTTTATTGGCTTTGGTTTTCTAGTCGATTATTTAAACCTAACTCCACCAAGCTTTAGCTTTAATCACTTCTAAATGTTCTAAACCTTCAGGTAATTTAACTCTTTTACGCTGAGGCTGTGCAATACCAAGAGCTTTCTTTAAAGAATTTAACATGACGGTTTCCTTAAGCGATGCTTGAGTTGCTGAACTTGATCCAAGGGTTACCAGCAACTTGAGACTGTGTTTCAGAGAACTTAATCCAAGGGTTACCGGCAACTTGAGACTGTGTTTCAGAGAACTTAATCCAAGGGTTACCAGCAACTTGAGACTGTGTTTCAGAGAACTTAATCCAAGGGTTACCGGCAACTTGAGACTGTGTTTCAGAGAACTTAATCCAAGGGTTACCAGCAACT
>NZ_JAKILD010000034.1 GCF_023283825.1 Shewanella olleyana
TTGAGCAGTGTTGTAAAGCTTGGAATATATTTATTCAGTGCAAAGATAGGGTAAAAAGTTTATGTACACGAGACTGGGCTAATATGGGCAAAGTCTAATGCGGATTGGTATTATATCGCTTTTGAGGCTAATTATTGAAGCCTTTAGAGTCTATATTGATAGAAAGGATATGAAGTTCAGAAGTGATCATCGTTTGCATCTTTACAATGGTACTAAAAATAATAAGGAAAATTACCTACAATCGCTACGGCTGCAAAGCCTATAGGTATTAGTCATAGAATAGGGGGGATGAATAATAAGTAGTGATGAAAGTAAACTCCATCACTTGATTGTTTGGATTGCTAGAAGTTAAAGATTCAGCTGCTTAATCTTCTCTAAGATAGGCAAGTTTGCTTCAGGGAAATCAAAACACTCTAACTCCTTACTATTTACCCATTGTACTGTTTGCCCTTCTAGACCTTGTCCAGCTCCTTCAAACTGTTTAACAAGGTGAATATCTAGCAGAACATGTTTATCAGGGTAATTATGAGAGATTTCCATGAAAGCTTCTGTAGAAGCTACATCTAAGTTAACTTCCTCTTTAAGCTCTCTAATAAGCGCTTGGGTGACTGTTTCATTTTTTTCCACCTTACCACCTGGAAATTCCCATTTGCCGCCTTGGTGAAGATGTTCTGGACGTTTAGCTAACAAAATTTGTTGTTCCGCATTTATTATGATGCCAACTGCCACATGTATTCTTTTCATTTAAAAGCATCCATCCTAGTGTTTAAAAAAGTCACCTTCATCAAAACCTTCAGTATCTAAGGTCTCATGATCAAACTCTGGCTTAACTGGAATAGCATGCTTTTCACTTGCCCAATCACCTAAATCAATTATTTTGCAGCGCTCGCTACAAAAAGGTTTGAATTTTGATTCTTGTACCCAAAGTACTTCAGCTTGGCAAATCGGACATTTTACAGAAATTGGCATAAGTGATCTCACTAATAAATATAGTGTGATCCTAAAGAATTTAGCTACAAGTAGCTAGCTTGAATTTGACTAATTTATCAGTATGTTTTTGATTTTCGAAATCGACAAAGTGGATAGCGTACCTATTTTTATGGCCACTAATGGTAGGGTAACAACCTTGAAGGTGGTTAACTTCAACTCTTATCAATGACAAAGTTTGTGGGCTATTACCTTGATAAAAGCCTTGGTGAGCTTCTGTATTTCTAAATTCTGCAGTACTTCTAGTGAGCTCTAGCAAAAGTTTAATGGGTTTAAGAATAGGTAAGAAATTATCAAGCCAAGTTCTTAGATCATCTTGCCTTTTATGCCAAGGTTTGGCTAACCAAAAGTGTAGTTGCGGTAAGTCGAAGTTACAACAGGCGCCAGGCATGCCGAACCTTTGTTTTAAAGCTGCAATAAAACGATCTTGTTTTAAGTGGCAACCAATTCTTTCATTAGTTTGCAAAGGGCCTTTAGAAGCATGAAGTTGATCGATGATGTTTTGTATCTGTACTTTATCAACATGAGGTAAAGCATGCCATTTTGTTAAAATGAGCAGTTGCTTGTCGATATCTTTGAGAATATCAGAGCGGTAATCACATCTGTCGGTTAATTCCGCTAATGAGAAAAGGGGATAAAAACTGTGGTGTTGATAGTCTGCTTCAATATGATGATTTAATTGATCAGCTAAATATTCTAGGCGTAGATAGCTTCTAGTTTTTTCATTTAACGGCTGTTCGTATATTAAATCGTTATTCATTATTTTTATCTATGCTGATGATGCTTGAGCTAAATACTTCAAATGTAATAACTGAACAGTGTTTCGTAATTCTTCGGGAGACTGTGTGTTGTCGATGACATTGTCAGCCTGTTTAAGTCTTAACTCTCTATTCATCTGTCGGTTAAGAATCTTCTCAACTTCAGTTGAATTTACCCCATCTCGCTTTGCTGTTCTAGCTATCTGTTCGTGTGGTGGAATATCCACCACTAAAGTCGTATTGACTAAACTATCTAACCCATTCTCAAATAGCAAGGGAACAATCATAATTACATAGGCTGATTTAGCATTTTCTACTGCTTTGAGCATATGACGTCTTATCAAGGGATGTAGCAAATTATTTAACCACTGTCTTTCTGTTTCATTGTTGAAAACTTTAGTACGTAATTTTGCTCGATCTAAGCAGCCACTGTCATCAATGACTTCTGGGCCAAAGTGTGAGGTTATTTCTTTTAACCCCTCTGTGCCTTTTTCAACAACTTCACGGGCAATAATATCTGCATCGACTAGCTCAATTCCTAGGTCGAAAAATTGGTTCGCGATAGTTGTTTTCCCGGAACCAATCCCTCCAGTAAGACCCACAATAAAGTCTGCCATTGATCACTCCAAAAGCTAGAGGGTACCTAAATACCAATTAATGATATCTTGACCCCATACCAGTGCAATCCAGCCGGCGATAGCTATGTATGGACCAAAAGGAATGGGGTTTTCTCTGGTTATTTTTTTGCTAATCATCATTGTTATGCCAACTACTGCGCCAACTAATGATGAAAGCAGAATAATTAAAGGAAGGAACTGCCAACCTAACCAAGCACCAAAAACCGCTAGAAGTTTAAAGTCACCATAACCCATACCTTCTTTGCCTGTTGCGAGTTTAAATAGCCAAAATACCGACCAAAGACTCAAGTAGCCTGCAGCAGCACCAATAACAGCATCTGTTGGGCTAGCATAAACACCTTTAAGGTTGATAATTAATCCTAGCCACAATATGGGTAAGGTTAATTGATCTGGCAGAAGCATTTCATTTAAATCAATACCAGTTAATGCGACTAAGATGAAGGTTAGAATTGAGGCAAATAAAAACTGCCATGTTGGACCAAAGTGCCAAGCTAACGTCGCGACTAGAAGACCCGTTATTAATTCAAATACTGGATACCTTGCGCTGATAGATGCCTTACAACTGGCACATTTACCACCGATCATTAACCAACCTATTATAGGTAAATTATGCCAAGGTTTAATGTTTGCTTTACACTTGGGACAAGCTGAACCAGGTACAACTAGGTTATATTTCTTTGGATAGATATCTATCGGTTTATTTAATCTTTTTTCCCCGACCTCTTTGACGATATCAGGGTGATATTCAAATAAATAATAATTACATTCACTTTGCCACTCACGCTTCATCATTACTGGAAAACGGTGAATAACAACGTTTAGAAAACTACCAATAGTGGCTGCAAAAATAAAACTGATTGAAATAAAGAGCCAAGGTGATTGGCTCATTGATTCAATAAAAGTACTTAAAAACTCATTCATTATTATTCTTATATATTAAATTTCTTAAGGTTATCCAACAACATTACCCATTTCGAAAATAGGTAAATACATACCAATAATTAAGCCACCCACAATGGTACCAATCACTACCATCATGATAGGTTCAATAAGACTTGATAGACCATCAACAGCATCATCAACCTGCATTTCATAAATGTTGGCAATTTTGTTGAGCATATCATCTAAGCCGCCTGACTCTTCACCAATCATCACCATTTGAATTAGCATATCAGGAAAAATTCCAGTGGTGCGCATTGCCACATTCATTTGCATCCCTGACATCACTTCTTGGCGAACTTTAAGTAATGCTCTTTTGTAAACAGCATTGCCAGATGCACCAGCTGCTGACTCTAGACCATCAATTAATGGCACACCTGCAGCAAATGTTGTTGCTAATGTACGTGCAAAGCGAGACATGGCTGCTTTGTGTAGAATATCGCCAATAGCAGGGATTTTTAATAACGCTTCATCAACACGATCTCTGAAAGTTTGCGAGTTTCTATGGGCACGTTTGAAAGCAAAAATTCCAACTACGATAGCAATTGCAAAATAATACCAAGATGATTGTAGCCACTCAGAAATGCCAATAATCATTTGAGTAAAAGCAGGCAGTTCTGCACCAAAGCCGTTGAATATCTCTTCAAATTGAGGAACAACAAATAGCAGTAATAAAACTGTTACGGCTATAGCTACCACAACAACAGCTGCTGGATAGAACATGGCTTTTTTTATCTTTGACTTTAATTGTTCCGCTTTTTCTTTGTAAACAGCAATTCGATCAAATACAGCATCTAAAGAGCCAGAGTGTTCACCAGCAGCCACCAAATCGACATATAAATCGTCAAAATATTGCCTATGAGGCCTGATTGAATCAGATAAAGGAATACCTGATTGAACATCTGTAAGAATACTTCCTAATAGCTCTCGCATTTTAGCTTTCTCATGACCCTTACCTAGTAACTCAATAGTCGTTACTAAGGGGACACCAGCAGCCAGCATAGTTGCGATTTGACGGGTAATCATCGCAATATCCATCGCGGTGATTTTTTTCTCAGACTTGAATAATGGCGTAGCTTTCTTTCTTACCCCTTTTGGGGTGACACCTTGATTCTTAAGGACGCTTCTTATTTCAGCAATTGAAGTTCCACGAAGTTCGCCAGAAGTTCTCTGGCCATCTCTGTTAACCCCTTTCCATTCAAAAGTGAATACTTTAGGTTGGAGCTTAGTGTCTTTTTTAGATTTGTTGTTTGTTCTCGGCTTTCTTCTCGCCGCTGCAGTTGCCATAAAGCAAATCCTTTTTTTTATTATGCGCAATAAAGCAATGTACTAAATGCTTTTAATGGAAAGTATAGTTCTTATCAACCAAAGCTAGTAACACGATTCACTTCAGCGATACTAGTGATGCCTTGGGTGACTTTTAATAAGCCTGATAAACGTAAATCTCGCATGCCGCTGCCCTTAGCCTGCTTGGCGATTTCAAGAGAGTTACCTCCCTCCATAATGGTTCGGGCAATTTCATCTGTCATTCGCATAACTTCGTAAATACCCACTCGGCCTTTATAACCACCAGAGCAATGTTCACAACCTATCGGTTTATAAACAGTAAAACCAGTATTAATATTTTCTTCTGTAAAACCTAAACGTTGTAATTCTTCAACTGGAACATCTTCGGGGGCTTTGCATTCAGGGCATAAGCGACGTGCGAGACGTTGAGCAATAATCAAATTTACTGAGCTAGCGATATTATAACCAGGAACACCCATATTGATTAAACGAGTTAATGTTTCAGCTGCAGAGTTGGTGTGTAAAGTCGATAACACTAAGTGACCAGTTTGTGCAGCTTTAATGGCAATTTCTGCAGTTTCTAAATCACGGATCTCACCGACCATCACTACATCAGGATCTTGACGTAAGAATGAACGTAATGCAGATGCGAAGGTTAGCCCTGCCTTTAAGTTAATATGAACTTGGTTTACGCCTTCTAAGTTAATCTCAACTGGATCTTCGGCGGTAGAAATATTGCGTTCTTCTGTATTGAGGATGTTCAAGCCTGTATATAAAGATACTGTTTTACCAGAACCAGTAGGGCCAGTCACTAGAATCATTCCTTGCGGCTTGGCTAGCATTTCTTCATAAAGTATACGTTGATCGTCTTCGTACCCCAGCTTTTCAATGCCTAACTGAGCTGATGACGAATCCAAGATACGCATTACAATTTTTTCACCCCAAATAGTAGGGAGCGTACTGACACGAAAATCAATTGATTTGGTGCGTGACAGTTTCATTTTAATGCGACCATCCTGTGGCACACGACGTTCAGCAATGTCGAGTTTAGACATGACTTTTAAACGTGCAGAAATACGACTAGAAAGGTTTACTGGCGGTTCTGATACTTCATGTAAAATACCATCGATACGGAAACGTATGCGGTAGCGCTTTTCATAAGGCTCAAAATGTAAATCTGAAGCGCCCTTACGAATCGCATCAGTGAGAATTTTATTGATGTAGATGACAATGGGTGCGTCATCACTGCTTTCTGGTTGCTCTTCTTCTTTATCTGTATCTGTTACTTCAATGCCCGCAAGGGCTTCTTCATCGATGCCGTCAAGCCCAAGGCCTGAAATATCCTCCTCAAGAATCTTTTCAAGTGCGGAATGAAGTTTATCGTCTTCAACGATAATCGCTTCGGCATGAAGACCTAGACTGAACTGAAAATCTTCTAAAGCGGCTATATTGGTTGGATCTGATGTGGCGATAAAAAGACGATTACCACGTTTGAAAATAGGTAAACACTTATGATTAGCAATGAGTTTTTTATTGAGTATTTCTTCTGGAATATTGGCTAAATCAAATTCTGCTAAGTCTAATAGAGGGGCGCCATATTCTTCATAACATAGCTCGGCAATTTCACGAGAAGAAAGTAACTTCGATTTGATAATGGTAGTTACTAAAGAAAGTTTAGATTTACGGGATTGACTAATCGCAGAGGCTACTTGATCTTCAGTTAGTAAGTTTTTACGGATGAATAATGTCGATAGTCCGAGATTAAGACCTGATGATGGCATACTGTTTTGCTCTGCTAACATAATGATATGATTTGATTATGGCACAAGTCGTTCAAGCTTCCAAAGACAAAAAAGGCAGCATATTGCTGCCTTATTTAATAGTTTTAAACTATTACGGAGCAGTACAATTTCCTGGTAGGAATTTTGCATCCAAACTTGATGTGCAGGCCCAAGCACCTGTAGCAGCGGTACGTGTAAGAGTGATATCGTTCTCATTAAATACAGTAGCGTTACCACCTTTAGTTGTGCAAACAATTGTAGTTGCTGTAGCTTCTAGATCACAGTAAGTACCTTCTTCTTCTAACTGTCCAAGAAAACCTTCATCGTCGCGGTCGTCAACATTAGGTGTCTTACCCTCATTGGTAATAATCTCAAATGCAGATTTTAAAGCTGAAACTTCAGAATATGCTCCACCAGCTTGCGATTTTACTGTGTAATCTTGATATGCAGGCAATGCGATTGCTGCAAGAATACCGATGATCGCTACTACGATCATTAATTCAATAAGAGTAAAACCCTTAGTGTTTTTGATTTGGTTGATGCTTTTCATTTTTTATCTCTCTATGTGTTGCTTCGGGTTTGTTCTAATCCATGAAACTCAACATAACTAAAGGCCCTTAGCTACGTTAACTGGTGTCCTATCACCACAATCCTTCTAGCATTAATAAACTAGTGTATTTTTATTTAATTACTTCACTTTACAGCTGTTATATCTTGACTCACCTCGTTATTGCAGACGCCTTTGCTTAACTGCATGAAAGTAACTTGGTGAGTCAGTGAATTACTTCATTGTTACAATTAAACGCTTGCTACGTTAATGTTACAGAATAGAATAGAGACTAAATATTCGCCACTTTATCTATAACGGCAACTTACAATATAACTTTACCGAAATATTGTTAATGGAGTGTTTCATTCAAAGTTGCTTTCAACAAATCATTATTCAAAGTTAATAAGTGTTATCTCTGTAACGCTTTGAAAAATCATTTGTAAAAAGTTGAATTTGAATTCGTACTCACTTGTAGTGAACGTTAGTATAAAGTTACCAGAAATGGAATAGGTTATCATCATAAAGTGTGAAAAAAGCGTAAAGTTACTGTTTTAAGGTGTTGTTACCGCTTAGTTTGTAACATTAATATGACATATAAAGCTTTTGCTGATGAATTTTTGACTGAGTTGCTCAAAAGTCAAAAATATGGCTTTGTATAAATGCGGTGTATATAGAAATATGTACTATATAAATGTGCATTATTTAATGGTAAGACCACTTGCTTAGGTTAATTTACTCGGGTTAATTTGCTCGTTTCACTTGGTTAGGAAAGCAGTAGAAGAAGGGAAGATGATTCCGACTGAGGCTAACCGAGTTAGTATTGAGTGTGATTAATTATTGAGTACTATTATCAGTGCTATTATGAATACTATTATGAGTGCTAATGTGAGTACGATTAATAGTATCTTTGGACCATCGGCTTCAGTGAGTAGATAAAGCGTTTAAGCAGTAATATAGCGCTTTAAAATGAGTGCTTTAAAAAATTTTCATGATAAATAAGGTATTGGCATTAGGTCATTTCCCAATACAAGTTCTGTCTGGCTTGCCCGCTCAATTCATCATTTTAATTAAAAACATAAAAAAGCACTCACATTGGAGTGCTTCGAAAGTCGTTTCTTATAGGCTTAGCTGAATTCTTGGCTAGAGCAATTGCAGATAATATTAGACTTATGTCTTGGACATTTGTTGTTTTTATACACTCAGATTTTTTGTCATTGCTAGAATAATAACAAACATTAAGAAAATAATGACTCAATTGCACTAAAACTAGCTCTCTAGCTCTCTAGCTCTCTAGCACTTTAGCAACTAGCAAGTGAAGCCAGCAATCTGGCATGTGTTATGACTTCAACCTTAATGATAAATCGAGTGCTTTAACATGCTTAGTTAGCGCTCCAACTGATATGTAATCCACACCCGTTTTAGCAAAATCAGCAATGGTATCGATGGTGACATTGCCAGACACTTCTAACTTGGCGCCTTTGCCTTGCTGTTTATATTGGTTATTGAGCGCGACAGCTTTAATCATCATAGTCACATCAAAGTTGTCTAGCATAATAATGTCAGAACCAGCTTCAAGTGCTTCAGTTAGCTCAGCAAGTGATTCTACTTCTACCTCTACTGGCTTTGTATTATCAAGCTTTCTTGCGGCTTTAATTGCTAAATCAATATTACCGCAAGCCATGATATGGTTTTCTTTGATTAAGAACGCATCAAACAAACCAATACGGTGATTTTTTCCGCCGCCACAAGTGACAGCATATTTTTGTGCTGTGCGTAGGCCTGGGATTGTTTTACGTGTATCGAGTAAGCGAGTATGAGTGCCAGCAAGTTTGTCGACATAATGCTTAGTTAAACTTGCAACACCAGATAAAGTCTGGATAAAGTTCATTGCTGTACGTTCGCCGGTCAAAATTGCTCGAGCGGGGCCAGATAGTTCACAAAGTACTTGGTTAGCAACGAGCAAATCACCATCGTCGACATGCCAGTGCAAAGCGACATCTCCGCCGAGTTGGTTAAATACTTGCTCTGCCCAAGCTTTACCGCAAAATACGCCTTCTTCACGGGTAATTAATACTGCTTCTGCATATTTGTCTGTAGGTATCAATTGCGCCGTAATGTCAGCGGCTAAAATATCTTGTGGAGTATGAGAAGGGGTATGACCTAGGTCTTCATCAAGAGCTGTTTTTACGGCTTGACGGATATCATTTTCAATCATGTGCTTAGTCCTTGCTATAACAGCGACATCAAGCTGGTGAGGGAAATTTGCGACCAGCTGATTATAAAACAGGTATTTGGCCAACTTTATCACAGTTGCTCTTTTAAAATATAGCGCTGAACTGATACATTTTACTGGTATATTGAACTTGTTTTGATGGAGAAATATTGTTTGTCCATTATATCTTTTTGACTACTGGACTATTTATTAACATTATGACGAAAGCTGGTTATTAACATTATGATGAAAGTTGGTTGTTAACATTATGATGAAAGTTGGTTATTAACATTATGAAGAATATGATGAAAGCTGGTTGGCATCAATCTGCCCGAATATGTCAGTCGCCACACTTTAATCAGCGGCCATTAAATGAAGTCAGTGGCTTGGTTATTCACAATATTAGTTTGCCTGCAGGCTGCTATGGTTTGCCCCATATTGATGGTTTGTTTCAAGGGTGTTTAGATGCAGCGGCTGACGAAAGTTTTAGTGAGTTAGTAGGACTTGAAGTGTCGGCACATTTTTTAATTCGCCGTGATGGTGAGCTTGTGCAATATGTCAGCTGTAATGATAGAGCCTGGCATGCAGGTGTTTCTACGTTAAATGGCCGCGAGAACTGCAATGATTTTACGATTGGTATCGAACTTGAGGGGACTGATACCGATCCGTATGCCAATGAGCAATATCAAGTTTTAGCCCAATTAACCTTGGAGTTATTTAATGAATATCCTATGCTTAAGCAGAATAAAATTGTAGGGCATTGTGATATCGCACCAGGACGCAAAACCGATCCGGGCCAGAGTTTCGATTGGCAGCGTTATCTGGGTTTATTAGTCGAATAACTGCCTTCAAAGAATTCATATTGCCAGCTTAATCTATAATTTGAAGCTGGCTGAATCATAAGTTTGAAGCTGACTGATGCATAAAAATTTTTAGCTTTCACTTCTTAGGCAGTAAACAGGAGTCTCATGGCACTATTTTCTTTATTAATTGCGATTATGGTTGAGCGACTTAAGTTGTTACCCGCAAGCTGGCAATTTGATTCTATGCTCACTAAATATCAGCGATTATTCTGGAAAGATAAAAAACTCGATTCAACCCTAGCAGTATCAGCCGTTGTATTAATTCCTGCCGTTATTACTTTTCTTTTATTATTGCTCATTGATGGTGTTTTTTATGATCTCATTACGCTTTTGTTATGGGTTACTATCGCTATTTTTTGTTTAAGCCATCAAAGCCTACGTACTAGTTTTAAAAAATACATGCTGGCAGCATGTCGTGGTGATGTGCAGGCGTGTTATCACTACGCTGAAAACCTGGATAGCAGCGAGTGTTTGGATGCCGTTGATGAAAAAGATTTAGGCCATCAAATCGGCAAAACAGTTGCTTGGGTCAATTACCGTTACTATGGCGCTGTGGCATTATTTTTAATTTGCTTTGGTCCAGTCGGCGCAGTGCTGTATTGCTCTGTGCGTTTTTATGATCAATATAGTCAACAAAACAAATTAGATATGCCGTTCATCAGTCGATTATTATTTGTACTCGACTGGCTGCCAAGTCGGGTATTTAGCTTTGGCTTTGTATTAAGTGGGCATTTCGCAGCGGGGATTTCTGAATGGCGCAAACAAGTCTTTAACCCAAACAACTCAGCTAAAAATATTGTTTCTTATACTGCACTGGCAGCAGAAACGGTTGCTGAGTCAACTTCCGCACCTGTTTGTGTGCAGCCAACATTAGCCTTACTTGCACTCAGTAAGCGTAATTTTATCCTGTTACTTACTGTGTTATCTGTTCTAACCATCTTTGGCCTAGTGAGCTAGAGTTTAGTTAGAGAGATCTTTGATAACCTTGAAAGTAATAAAGTGATTAATATTAATTAATGTACAACTAATATTAATTTGAAATAGAAAAACAGTTTTTATTTTTTAGCCATTCAATCGCTGTATTTGCTGCTAATGTTTAACAGAAAATATGACGAATTAACTGGCAGCAATTAGGTTTACTTGATTCGCAACCCTTCCGTGGTCGCGTTTAGTAAATGGTCAGACCCCTTTGAAGGTTTTTTTCGTTATGCTCTTAATCGTTTGAGAGTGGGAGCGTTTTAAACCTTCGGCTAACATCCATTCAACACTAGCCTAACTAGACATCAAATGTTTGATTTGATAAAGTGCGCTATCTCATATAAATTGGTAAGACCAATTGACAACGGAGCTGAGGGCCAAATGGCTTATAGCAAAATAACCCAGCCAAAAATTTCAGATGTGATCATGGAGCAATTAGAGCGCATGATCCTTGAAGGTAGTTTACAGCCTGGCCAGAAGTTACCGCCAGAGCGGGAACTCGCATTGCAGTTTGAAGTGTCTCGTCCTTCATTGCGTGAAGCTATACAAAAATTAGAAGCTAAAGGGCTTCTTATGCGCCGCCAAGGTGGTGGTACCTATGTAAAAGAACAACTATGGCAAAGCTTAGCCGATCCTATTGTTGAATTAATGCATAACGATTCTGAAAGTCAGTACGACTTACTTGAGTTTCGTCATGCGACAGAAGGAATGATGGCTTACTTTGCTGCGCTTCGTGGAAATGACGCGGATATGCAAAGCATTAAGCGTTCTATTAATGAAGTTGAAGCTGCTGTGAATGTGGAAGCACAAGCTGATGCCATTGTACGTTTTTACCGTGCAGTAGCTGAAGCCTCTCACAACGTGGCAATGTTACACCTAGTACTTAGTTTAACCCCTGTGTTACACAAAAACGTAGCACAGAACTTAGAGCTTCTAAGCCGTCGCGAAGAAGCATCTACAATGGCGAATGAGCACAGACGAGCATTACTCGCTGCCATCGTTCGCCGCGACCCTGATGCGGCACGTGAAGCCTCGAATGAACATTTAAGTTATATCGAGGAAGTTATGTTGTCAGTGAGGGAAGAAGACAGTCGGTTGCAGCGTAGCTTGCGCCGTTTAAAGAGCGGTGTTTGATACAAGTTATAGTGAAATTTCATTATAAATTGACCGAAACACATTAATTATCAGTATCTAGAGAAGGACAGCGACATGTCTGAAGATATGCTACAAGACTTAGATCCATTAGAAACTCAAGAGTGGGTAGATTCACTGCAAGCGGTATTAGAGCAAGAAGGCCCTGAACGTGCGCATTTTCTACTTGAACAATTAATCGATAAAGCTCGCCGCAATGGTACCCATCTACCATACAAAGCGACTACCGCTTATTTGAATACGATTCCTTCTGGCCAAGAGCCTCATATGCCTGGCAACCAGGAAATGGAACGCCGCATTCGTGCTATCGTTCGCTGGAATGCCCTTGCAATGGTATTACGTGGTTCTAAGAAAGATTTAGAGCTAGGTGGCCACATTTCTAGTTTTGCTTCTAGTGCGACTATTTATGACGTGTGTTTTAACCACTTCTTCCGCGCACCGAATGAAAAAGACGGCGGCGATTTAGTTTATTACCAAGGCCATATTGCTCCAGGTATTTACTCTCGCTCTTTCCTTGAAGGTCGTATTAGCGAAGATCAAATGAACGGTTTCCGTCAAGAAGTTGATGGCAAAGGTTTATCTTCATACCCGCATCCTAAATTAATGCCTGATTACTGGCAGTTCCCGACAGTATCTATGGGTCTTGGTCCAATTCAAGCGATTTATCAAGCTCGCTTCCTTAAGTACTTAACTGATCGCGGCTTAAAAGATTGTTCAGAGCAAACAGTATATTGTTTCCTAGGTGATGGTGAGTGTGATGAGCCTGAAACATTAGGTGCTATCGGTCTTGCTGCTCGTGAAGAATTAGATAACTTAGTCTTTATCGTTAACTGTAACTTACAGCGCCTTGATGGTCCTGTTCGTGGTAACGGTAAGATTATTCAAGAGTTAGAAGGTGAATTCCGCGGCGCTGGCTGGGAAGCTGTTAAAGTCATTTGGGGTCGCTACTGGGATCCATTACTTGCTCGTGACACTAGCGGTAAATTACTACAGTTAATGGAAGAAACCGTCGACGGTGAATACCAAAACTGTAAAGCTAAAGGCGGCGCTTATACTCGTGAGCACTTCTTTGGTAAATACCCTGAAACTGCCGAAATGGTGGCGAACATGTCAGATGATGACATTTGGCGTCTGAACCGTGGTGGTCATGATCCAGTTAAGATCTATGCAGCATTGCAACATGCTAAAAATACCAAAGGCCGTCCAACAGTAATCCTTGCTAAAACAGTGAAAGGTTACGGTATGGGTGATGCGGGTGAAGGTAAAAACATCGCGCATAACGTGAAGAAAATGGGCGTAGAGTCGCTTAAATACTTCCGCGATCGTTTCAATATCCCAATTAGCGATGATCAGTTAGAAGATATTCCTTACTATCATCCTGGTGCTGATTCAGAAGAAGTTAAATATCTTAAAGCACGCCGTGAAGCTTTACATGGTGCGATGCCTAAGCGTCTTGAGAAATTCTCACAAGATATCGAAGTGCCTTCATTAAAGATTTTCGACTCAGTGCTGAAAGGCTCTAACGGTCGTCAAATCTCTAGCACAATGTCATTTGTGCGTATTTTAACTGCGCTACTAAAAGACAAGAAAATCGGTAAGCAAATTGTACCGATCATTCCTGATGAAGCGCGTACCTTTGGTATGGAAGGCTTATTCCGTCAAGTGGGTATTTATGCTCACGAAGGACAAAAATACGAGCCACAAGATTCAGATCAAGTTGCTTACTACCGTGAAGATAAAACCGGCCAAGTATTGCAAGAAGGTATTAACGAGTTAGGTGCAATGTCATCTTGGGTTGCTGCGGCAACAAGTTACTCAGTTAACGATACCCCAATGATCCCGTTCTACATTTACTACTCAATGTTTGGTTTCCAACGTATTGGCGACATGGCATGGGCTGCAGGTGATATGCGAGCTCGTGGCTTTATGGTGGGTGGTACATCAGGTCGTACAACATTGAATGGTGAAGGTCTTCAGCATCAAGATGGTCACAGCCACGTTCTAGCTAACACTATTCCTAACTGTATTTCTTATGACCCTACTTATGGTTATGAGATTGCAGTGATTGTTCAAGACGGTATTCGTCGTATGTATGGTGAGCAGGAAGATATTTTCTACTACCTAACCACTATGAACGAAAACTACGAACAACTTGCAATGCCAGAAGGCAGCGAAGAAGGTATCGTTAAAGGTATCTACAAGCTAGAAACCCTTCAAGGTAGTGGTAAAGGTTCAGTCCAGTTAATGGGTAGTGGCACAATTTTAGAGCAAGTACGCAAAGCGGCTGTAGCATTATCGAAAGATTTCGGTATCACAACAGATGTGTTCAGTGTAACCAGCTTTAACGAGTTAACTCGTGACGGCCAAGCCGTTGAGCGTTACAACATGCTGCACCCAACTGAAACGCCAAAAGTACCATATATATCTGAAGTGTTATCGAAAGATGCACCAGCCATTGTCGCTACAGATTATATGAAGATTTACGGCGAGCAATTACGTGCTTACATCCCAACTGACTATAAAGTGCTAGGTACTGACGGTTTCGGTCGTTCAGATAGCCGTGAAAATTTACGTCACCACTTTGAAGTTGATGCTAAGTTCATTGTTATTGCTTCACTTAAGTCTCTTGTCGACCGTAACGAAATACCAGTTGATGTGCTAACAAAAGCAATCAAAGAATACGGTATTGACGTTGATAAGATCAACCCACAGTTCGCATAGAGAGAAACAAAATGGCTGAATTAAAAGAAGTTTTGGTTCCTGATATCGGTGGTGATGAAGTTCAGGTTATTGAAGTCTGTGTTGCAGTGGGTGATGAAATCGCTGCAGAAGATTCGATTCTTACAGTTGAAAGCGACAAAGCAACCATGGATATTCCAGCGCCGTTTGCTGGTACTGTAGCCGAGTTAAAAGTGGCTGTAGGCGATACTATTTCAGAAGGTAAGTTGATCGCTATGCTTAACGCAGGTGCAGCATCTGCTCCTGCTGAAGCGGCTCAACCTGCACCTGCAGCTGCGCCAGCTCCGACACCGGAAGTTGCTCCAGTTGCACCTGTTAGTGCAGCTCCAGCAGCTGGTGGTACTCAAATCATTGAAGTTGCTGTACCAGATATTGGTGACGCTGAAAACGTTGATATTATTGAAGTACTGGTGACCGTGGGTGAAACCATTGAAGCAGATACTGGCTTAATCACGTTAGAAACTGACAAAGCGACCATGGAGGTGCCAGCACCTTCAGCGGGCGTTGTGAAAGAACTTAAAGTGACTGTTGGTGATAAAGTTTCTCAAGGCTCATTAGTATTAATGCTTGAAGTAGGTGCTACAGCTCCTGCAGCTGAACAAGTTGCCACTGCTCCAGCAGAAGCACCACAAGCCGCTGCGCCTGCTGCTAGCACTGTTGAAGTTAAAGAAGTTGCAGTACCAGATATCGGTGATGCTGCTGATGTTGATGTGATTGAAGTGCTTGTTGCTGTTGGTGACATGCTTGAAGTGGATACGGGTTTAATTACCCTTGAAACTGATAAAGCAACAATGGAAGTACCAGCACCATTTGCAGGTAAGCTTGTTAGCTTAACGGTAAATGTAGGTGATAAAGTTTCTCAAGGTAGCATCATCGCGACAGTAGAAACGGTATCAGCAGCACCTGTTGCTAGTGCGCCAGTTGCGGCTCCAGCTCCTGCAGCAAGTGCACCAGCACCAGTTGCCGCGTCTCCAGCTAAAGCAGCGCCAGTACCGCACCATCCAAGTGCGGGTAGTCAGCCTAAAACAGGTGCTGTGCATGCATCACCTGCAGTTCGTCGCTTAGCGCGCGAATTTGGTGCTGACCTGACTTTAGTAAAAGGTACTGGCCGCAAGGGACGTATTCTTAAAGAAGACGTTCAAGCATTTATTAAGTATGAACTTAGCCGACCTAAAGCAACTGCAGCAACAGCTGTTGCTGGTGGTGCGGGTGGTTTGAATGTGATTGCTGCACCTAAAGTTGATTTCAGTAAGTTTGGTGAAGTGGAAGAGATTCCATTAAGCCGTATCCAGAAAATCTCTGGTCCTAACTTACATCGCAACTGGGTCACGATTCCACATGTGACACAATTTGACGAAGCTGATATCACTGAATTAGAAGCTTTCCGTAAAGAGCAGAATACACTTGCTGCGAAAAAGAAGGCTGATTACAAAATCACGCCACTCGTCTTTATGATGAAAGCGGTTGCTAAAACGTTAGCTGAGTTCCCAGTGTTTAACTCAAGCTTAAGTGCTGATGGCGAATCATTAATCCAGAAGAAATACTTCCACATTGGTGTTGCAGTTGATACACCAAATGGCTTGATGGTTCCTGTAGTACGTGATGTAGACAAGAAAGGCATTGTTGAGCTTTCACGCGAGCTGATGGATATTTCTGTTCGTGCTCGTGATGGCAAGCTTAAGTCTGCTGACATGCAAGGTAGCTGTTTTACAATCTCAAGTTTAGGTGGCATTGGTGGTACGGCGTTTACCCCAATCGTTAACTATCCTGATGTAGCTATCCTAGGTGTGTCTAAGTCTGAAATGAAGCCTAAATGGAATGGCAGTGATTTTGAGCCTAAGCTCATGTTGCCACTGTCGTTATCATACGACCATCGTGTCATCGATGGTGCAATGGCAGCGCGTTTCAGCGTGACATTATCTAGCATTCTTAGCGACATCCGTACGTTAATTTTGTAAAGGAAAAGGCTGCTCATTGTGAGCAGCCTTTTTTATCTCGTCACAGGATTGTGATCAGTATCAAACAAAGGGTAAAATGCGGCCACCTTACAAGATTTGACCACATTTTGCAGTTTGGACGGTTTTTCCGCCAACAAGAGAAAAATAGAGGAAAACATGAGTAACGAAATCAAAACTCAGGTAGTAGTACTTGGTTCAGGCCCTGCAGGCTATTCAGCAGCATTCCGAGCTGCAGATTTAGGTTTAGAAACCGTTATTGTTGAACGCTTCAGCACGTTAGGTGGTGTTTGTTTGAATGTGGGTTGTATCCCGTCAAAAGCATTATTACACGTTGCTAAAGTGATTGAAGAAGCTAAAGAAGTTGCTCACCATGGCGTTGTATTTGGTGAACCAACGATTGATTTAGAAAAATTACGTGGCTTTAAAGAAAAAGTTGTTGGCCAATTAACAGGCGGTTTAGGCGGAATGTCTAAAATGCGTAAAGTTGATGTGGTTAATGGCTACGGTAAATTCACTTCGCCAAACACCATTGAAGTACAAGGTGAAGACGGCGTTAAAGTGATCCGCTTTGAACACGCAATTATTGCTGCTGGTTCTCGTCCAATTGAACTACCGTTTATTCCACATGAAGACCCACGTATTTGGGACTCGACTGATGCACTAGAACTTAAAGAAGTTCCTGGTAAGTTGTTAGTGATGGGTGGCGGTATTATTGGCCTTGAAATGGGTACAGTTTACTCTTCAATTGGTAGTGAAATCGACGTTGTTGAAATGTTCGATCAAGTGATCCCTGCTGCAGATAAAGATATCGTTCGTATCTTCACTAAGAAGATCAAGAAGAAATTCAACTTGATGCTTGAAACCAAAGTGACAGCAGTTGAAGCGAAAGAAGACGGTATTTACGTGACAATGGAAGGCAAAAAAGCACCAGCTGAGCCTATCCGTTACGATGCTGTTCTAGTGGCAATTGGCCGTACACCAAACGGTAAATCAATTGATGCTGAAAAAGCGGGCGTAAATGTTGATGAGCGTGGCTTCATCAATGTAGATAAGCAGTTACGTACTAACGTACCTAACATCTTCGCTATCGGTGATATTGTTGGTCAACCAATGTTGGCTCATAAAGGTGTGCATGAAGGTCATGTTGCTGCTGAAGTCATTTCAGGTCTTAAGCACTTCTTCGACCCGAAAGTTATTCCTTCAATTGCTTATACTGATCCTGAAGTTGCATGGGTTGGTCTTACTGAGAAAGAAGCAAAAGAGCAAGGCGTTTCATACGAAACTGCAAGCTTCCCTTGGGCTGCTAGTGGTCGTGCAATTGCTTCAGACGCAAGTGATGGTATGACTAAGTTAATCTTCGACAAAGAAACTCATCGTGTTATTGGTGGTGCTGTTGTTGGTGTTAACGGTGGTGAATTATTAGGTGAAATTGGCCTAGCAATTGAAATGGGTTGTGATGCTGAAGATTTAGCATTAACTATTCACGCTCACCCAACATTACACGAATCAGTCGGTCTTGCTGCTGAAGTCTACGAAGGTTCAATTACTGATTTGCCTAACCCAAAAGCAAAGAAGAAAAAGTAATTTACAATTGTGACATTTTGCATGAAAGCACCCTTAGGGGTGCTTTTTTTTGCTCTAGAGTAAATTAATAATGCTATATTAAAACTACATTTGAATGACTTTTACATTCAACAGCTTGTCGTAAGTTAGTTTGTTCAAAGTTAATACTAAATCCAATAGTAATTACTGTTTAATTAAAATAGTAAGTTACTAAAACCTAAAACCTAAAACCTAAAACCTAAAAGCCTCTGCGTTGTAAATAAGTGGCCTAATTTCGCAGCCAAAACAAGCCGAAAAATTAATTGGCCCTAATATTACAATGAAACTGTATTGCTTATTGATTGATACTCTGCAGGTCTATGTCAAAGGCATCACAACAAGACGACAGTAACAGGAGCTCTATTTTAGAATGTATCGTGTTTTATTTTTGTTTGTCCTAATTGTTAACCTTACTTCTTTATTCTGCTCATTCTCTGTGATGAGTAGTGAATTTATTCAGCGTGTATTTAATAGTAAGGACGGTCTGATTAATACCGTCATCAGGGATATGCATTTTGATCATTATGGCTTCACTTGGCTGGCGACAGATGAAGGGCTGTATCGTGTCTCTAATAACTTTATTAGACGGATTGATGTCATAAATTCTGAGTCTGTTCTGGCAGAACACCGGCTTTACAGTGTGGATTCTGCAGGCGATAACCATTTGTTATTAACCACAGAGCATCGGCTATATTTATATGATATTGGTGAGCATACTTTCACAGAAGTTTATAAACCCACAGGGCAATCTGCTGATATCAATATACATTCTCCAGAATCTGTAGCGATAGCTTCTATTACTACTTATGACGGTAATAAGTTGGCGTTATTAAGTAAAGCAGGTGAGCGATTTCTATTTGATATAGAGTTAAAAAAACTGCAACCCCACACAGGGAAAAACTTACCTTCCAATTATGATTGGGTGACTCAATTATATTTGGAAGATGGCGATATTTTATACGCAGCAGAGAAAAGAATTACTTTAATCAGTCATGATCATCAGATTACTAATGTCGATTTAAATGACTCAGTTGGTGTTATTAAGGGCTTACTGCAAGATTCACAACAGAACATTTGGCTTTATTCAACTAAAGGTTTATTCAGCATTGATCTTGCTAATCAAGATGTAAAACCAATTGAGGGTAAAAACTTTTATATTGAATCCATGCTCGAAGATAGCAAGGGGCTTTTATGGATGGGAAGTCGCTCTGGGTTAATATCTTGGGATCCAATTAAAAATCAATCCATAAACTACCAAGCTGACTTAAAGCTATATGCAAACATTGATTACATTCATGCACTTGATCTCGATCTTAATGGTTTGTTATGGATTGGCGGTTCGGGTGATGGCTTAGCTTTAGCTGCTACAAAACCAGATTTCTTACTCGATAGCTATTCGCAATCACCTCCATATGAACTTAAAAATGAAATGATTTGGTCAATCTATCAACAAGATAACCACCTTTGGCTTGGAACCGATGGTGTTTTGGAGGTGATTGATTTAGACACTGATATCAGTACTGTAGTGACCCCAGATGGGATAGAGCTCAATGACAGTATTTATCAAATGATCCGTTTAGATGACATTCATTTTGCACTGATGACTACTAATGGTTTATTTGTGGTGAATAACCAGACCTTCGAAACAAGTCGATTTTCTCAATGGATAGGAGGCGAAGAGTCCCTTGAAAATAAGATTGTTTACGAGAGCTACCGAGATCCTAACAATCTTAAGCGTATTTGGTTTGTCACTTCAGAAGGCATTTACTTTTGGGATGAGGGAGCGAGCAATATTGAATTATTTACGTTTGCTGGTAATAAGTATGAACTAGATGAATTTAGAGTTATTTTTCGTGATGCAGAAAATCGTTTGTGGATAGCAGGTGAAAATACATTCGGCTATTTTGATCAACAGCAAAACTATAACGCCAAGAATGACATTTTTGGCCGTCTTGGATTAGTACCTAAAATTGTTAATCTCACACAAGCTGGTCCAGATAAATTGTGGGTAGGTACTTCACAAAATGGGTTAATGGAATTTGATGTCACCAATGAAATAGTGGTGGATCTTGATAAAAAATGGAATGTGGATTGTAACGCGCCAATGTTTGTTCAAAAAGTTGATAATAGCCATTTAATTGGATGTTCTAATTCTATTCTTAACGTTGATTTTTTGACTCAAAGCATTACCGCTTATACTCATAAAGATGGCTTTATTTCAAATGAAATCAATGAAGCCGCCATTTTTTTATCTCCATCAAAGGGGTTATACATTGGTACACCAGACGGTGCGATGCTAATAGACCCTTCTAAATTAGTGAATAGAATTGAAAATGATCAAGCTTTTTTAGAGTCCGTGTCGGTTTTTTATGAAGACAAGACTGATTTATTCCTTATTCCTGAAAAGTTGACCTCTGTTAAGCCCGGCGCAAATTTAATTAGTTTTCAAATTTCTAATCTTGATTACCTAGATGAAACGGCAATGAGCTTGCAATATCGTTTACTTAAAAGTGGCGATAAAACCAATAATTTTGTGTTACTTGAAGGTCAGTCCCAAATTAACGTAACAGGGTTAAAAGCGGGTGATTATACCCTCGAATTCAATTACAAAAACCGAAGCATATGGTCTAACCAACCGGTGCAATTTAGCTTTTCGGTTGAAGAATACTGGTGGCAATCTCAATTATTCAAAGGTTTGATCTTATTTTTTATCTTATTTTGTGCCGTGTCATTCTCACTTTACCGGTTTAGGCAAGTCGTTCGCTTTAAAAAGATGAATCAGGCTTTGATTGAAAGTGATGAACGACTTTATCAAGCATTAAAAGGAAGCGATTCCGATTTATGGGAATGGCGTGCTGAAGACAAAACCCTGTATTTGGAGAATCGGGGAGGCATTTTAGGTAAAGAGCGGCGTATCGCATGCCATATTCGTGACTTGCCTATTCATCCAGAAGATTTAGAGCGAGTGAGTCAGTCTTGGGCTGATCTAATGCAATCTAAGATAGATAAGATTGATATTGAGTACCGATACAAGCATCCAGAAAAGCAATGGCATTGGTTAAGGGTCCGAGGGCAAGCTGTCAGCAAAACTCTTGAGGGAAAATTAATCCAAGCTGTGGGGATGTATACCGATATCACACAGCAAAAATCACTCGAAAGTGAAGCATCATTGCTTGCTGAGGCTTTTGAAAATACTTCTGAGGGAATGTTGATTTTAGATTCGAGTAAACGGGTTAAAATCAGTAATGCAGCAGCGAACAACATACTATTTTCGACAGAAGAAGAACTTAATGGTGTACTTTTTTCTGATCTTATCGTTGAAAAAAACCTGCCAGTAGACATAGAAACCTTACTCGGCAAAGAATATTATTGGAGTGGTGAAAGTATTTTTGCTCGCTTTGGCGCTGATAACTGTCCTGTTCGGTTAAATATTTCAATGATGCTCAACTCACAAGGTGTTACGCAACACTATGTAGTTGTATTTTCAGATATTACTGAGCGAAAACAACATGAGTCAAATCTAAATTATCTGGCAAATTATGATATTTTAACTGGTGTTGCTAATCGGGCAATGTTCTCACGAACCCTCTCTCAAATTATCGTCACAGCCAGTCAATCTGGTGAAAAGCTTGCATTACTCTTTTTAGATTTAGACCGTTTCAAGCATGTCAACGATTCGTACGGACATAGTATGGGCGATGCTTTACTGGTTGAAACTGCAAAACGTCTGCAATCAAGTGTGGGCGAAAATCACCTTGTATGTCGTTTGGGTGGTGATGAGTTTGTTATTTTATTGAGAAATGCAGACAATGTTGATCAAATAAATGCGATCGCGGAAACCGTTCTGACAAAAATAGGCACTCCTTTTAAGTTATTGGGACGCGAACTCTTTGTATCGACTAGCATCGGTATCAGCATGTGGCCAGAAGACGCAACAGATCCTGAAACCTTAATTAAGAGTGCTGATTTAGCCCTTTATCATGCTAAAGAAGAGGGGAGAGGGAATTTTCAATATTACTCTGCAGATAGAAATGCTGAGTCACAATACCATTTGTGGATTGAGTCTGAACTTCGTACAGCATTAGAAGATAATTCGTTTGAACTATTTTATCAGCCGCAAATCGATATTTTACAAGGTGATAAATTTGTTGGAATGGAAGCATTGATCCGTTGGCAGCATCCTAGGGATGGCTTTATTCGGCCTGATATTTTTATCAAAGTCGCAGAATCATGCGGTTTAATCATTGATATCGATCGTTGGGTATTGAAGCAGGCTTGCATAGATGGAGCACGTTGGAATAATTTGTATAACGAGCCATTTCAATTATCGGTTAACGTATCCGCAGTGCAATTTAGTCAAACTGATTTTATTGATAGTTTAAAGTCAATTTTATTAGAAACGGGTATGCCTCCTAAGTCTTTAGCTATAGAGATCACTGAAGGTGTGTTAATGAAAGAGCTGCAGGTCGCTAAATCTCATTTAACTCAACTAAAGCAATTAGGCATCGAAGTCGCGATTGATGATTTTGGTACGGGTTATTCATCGTTAGCATACTTACGACATTTTGAAGTTAATACGCTAAAAATTGATCGTTCATTTTTGATTGATATCGCGACTAACGAAGCGGATCAAGCGATTGTTAGCAGTATCATTGAACTTGCAAGAAATCTTAAATTACATGTTGTAGCGGAAGGAATTGAAACCTATGAGCAAATGGAACAAGTCTTTAGCCGCGGATGTTACATTATTCAAGGTTATTATTTTGCTAAGCCAATGCCACGCAAAAAGTTAGATGCATTTATTGGCCTTGCATCGACCCCCGCGAGCAAGCACAACGAAGACGGTTAAATATAGGTTTGAAAGGTTTTATTAATGTTTGTCTTTCTTTGTTAGAATAACAGCGATAATAATATTAAAAATAGGGATATTTGTATGGGCCGTAAGATCGCACTGTTGCTTTTATTAAGCTTAGCCACAGGTTTTGTTCAAGCTAAAGAGCGGCCTTCAGTCGGTTTGGTATTAAGTGGCGGTGGAGCAAAAGGTTCAGCCCATGTTGGTGTACTCAAAATATTAGAGGAACACCGTATTCCTGTCGATTATGTCACTGGTACCAGTATCGGCTCCTATGTCGGCGGTATGTATGCGCTGGGCTATAGTGCAACAGAAATTGAAGAAATCATGCTCAGTTCCCCTTGGGCAGACGGTTATTCAGATACCATACCTCGTGAAAATCTTTCTCATCGTGATAAACAGCACCGTGATAAATTTAATATCCCAATCAATGTTGGCTATAAAAATGGTGGGCTTTCTGCACCGAGCGGCTTATTACGTGGCCAGACCATGTCGCAACTACTGCAGCATTCTACCGATTTAGTTGAACAGTTTGGTGATTTCGATGACTTAGCAATTCCCTATCGTGCAGTGGCAACTGATTTAGTGACAAGCCACGCGGTTGTATTAGAAAAAGGCAGTATCGTGAAAGCGATGCAAGCATCAGCTACCGTTCCTGGCGCTTTGCAACCCGCGGAATTAGATGGCAAGTTACTTGTTGATGGCGGGATATCCAATAACATGCCTGTTGATGTGGTTAAGGCTATGGGGGCTGATGTCGTCATTGCGATTGATATCGGTTCACCTCTAGCAACTAAAGATCAGCTAGATGGCACCATCGCTGTCCTTGAGCAACTTTCGACTATCTTAACCATGGCTACCACACAACATCAAAAAACGTTACTAGATGAAGGCGATGTCCTGATTCGACCTGCTATTGATGATTTGAGCACCACAGATTTCGAAATTATGCCACAAGCCTTAGAAGCTGGCCGAATCGCAGGTGAAGCAGCTTTGCCAATGTTGCTTCATTTAGGGATTAGTGAAACTGAATATCAAGCTTACCAAGCGAACAAAAGACATAAAAAGAACCTATTAGTTAACCAATTAAATCGCCCTGCAACCAAAATTATTTTTGTAAATAACTCTAGAGTGAGCGAAAAACTATTACGGGACACTCTTGCTCTTGACGAAGGTGACATTATTACCAAAGAGTTGCTTCAAGAAGGTATTCAACGTCTTTACTCGCTAAATAAATTCGAACGGGTGGATGCGGAATTTGAAGATACTGACGAAGGGCGTATTTTAACCCTTAATACCCGCGCCAAATCTTGGGGGCCGAACTACTTTGATGTTGGTTTTAACTGGGAAGATGACTTTACCTTAGATTCTGCTATTACCTTGAGTCTAGCCTATACCATGGGGGAATTGACAGAGAGCGGTGGTGAATGGCGTAACGAAATGGACTTAGGCTACGATAAAAGAGTTAGTACTGAGTTTTACCAACCGTTAAGCAGGGAACAAGATTTTTACAGCCGAGTGTCCTATGAGTTTGAAATTAAAAATTGGGATTTTTATGACGGAAATGATAGAGCATTTGAACTTAAAAATAGCCTTAATCAATTCGAAATAGGAATAGGCTACAACTATTCTCACGCTGGATTGATTGAGATTGGTGCTGTTGGGGAAATTGGAGATTTATCTAACAAAGCCGTTTTTGATCAAGACTTAGATTACGATTCAATTGGTGGTTATTTTGCATTCTCCTTCGACACATTAAACAGTATTAGCTTCCCAACGGAAGGGCAAAGACTGACCTTTAAGGCAACGATTCGAGATGAACGTTATAAAGGCGCTATAGAAGAAAAACCTGAAGAAGTGTCATGGCAATATGAAGCAGACTGGAAAGGTGCTTTAAAGTTGGGTAATCATGCCATTGTCGGTAAAGCTGCATTAGCGACCGTGGATGTTGATAGACAATTTAGCATTCATGTTTCAGAACTTGGTGGCTTTTTAAATTTATCGGGCTATCACAAAGGCGCATTAGCGGGGGCGCATAAAGTTTTTGGAGCGCTTATCTATCAATATGATTTAGGTCGAGATGTATTCTTATCAGATGTACCCTTATACCTTGGTACAAGTTTTGAAGCGGGTAATGTTTGGGTCTCTAAAGATGATATTGATTTAGGCGATCTAATTTACTCAGGCAGTTTATATTTAGGTACAGATACCAGTTGGGGGCCAGCAGCTTTAGGCTTTGGTTTAACAGATACAGGTGAGCAGTCATTTTACTTATTTATTGGTAAAAACTTTTAATAGCTTTAGCTATTACTCGTAAACAAAAAGGTTGTCATTAATGACAACCTCAGATTAATGACAAACCCCCACTTTTTTTAAGTGGGGGTTTTATTTTATTGGTTTATACGCATTTCACGACGTTTATTTAAAAACACATCTTGAGCAATATTGTTGGT
>NZ_JAKILD010000035.1 GCF_023283825.1 Shewanella olleyana
CCTTAAAAGCGTAAGTTCTTACGCCGATATTTACTATATAAAGGTATCACTCGGGCTTGTTCAACACTTGGGATAAGGACGCGGCTGCGCGCGGCCTATCCTTATTAGTTAGGCAAATCTACTTATTAACTTGATCGGCTATTTCTACAACTAGACTGGCAGCCAAGTTTTCTTGCGTCACTACGCCAATAAGTTTCATATTACTTCCGACAACTGGAAGAGATTTTGTGTGGTTAATTTGCATTTTTTTTAATGCATCACGTTTTTCAGTATTTAGATTAATACTGTCCTTTACAAAATTACTTACATTCAATAGACCTTGAGTTGAATTAGATCTAATAGCAGATAATAAATCTTGAATATTGCTTTCTGTTTCAACTATATCGTATGGTTTATAAAATTCTTCTATGTTACTAATAGCAACAAAATGGCCTGATTGGTTTTCAATAATAAGGTATTTAAAGAATGTATATTTGCCAAGGGACTCAATATAAAACTTTACTTGTGCAGCATCATAGTTCTGATACCCCATTTTAAATTTGAGACCTACAACTTGGGATTTTATTAGTTCAGGTATTTTGTCATAGGTTGACTTATCACCCACAGGAATCATATCTACTGGTAATGATGTAACGGATTTTTCCACTTTCATGAGACTCGCCCTTTTAAAGGCGGATTCTAAGGAAAAGTCACCTACCGTAATAGATTTAACCTGTCCAGATAAAAACAAATAAATCAATACTGGGATCAAAGCAAGTACGAGATCTGTACTTTTAATAACAAGCTCTTTTCCTCGATGCCTCATAATAACTATGAAAGTTACAATTAATACAAAAGAAGTAATTGATAAAATTATGGCTAGGTTATTCAAACGGCATCTCCATTATTTGCCTAACAGCTTATTCAATAGCTGCACGATAACGTTCCAAGCAGCTCAATTTATGTAGAAAAGATATCATCACTAAGGAATTGTTTTAAATCAATATTTCTCTAAAATACTTTGGCAATGTTTAAATTACAGCCGAAGAAAGAATGCGTCTTTGCTTACGAGAACTATACAACATTTTTTTACATTTGGCAGTGTATTAATATATAAGAATTTTCTCGATTGTTACAAAATTATCGATGCGCAGAAAGCTCATTTTTACACATACTTTGACCCCCAAATTATCTCAATTGGGAGCAATTCAGTTATACCTGTATGGATAACTAGTCTTTTGAACGGCAAGTAAGGCCGTTATAAAAAATTACAAAAACTAAGACTATATTGATTCGTTCTAAATAGCCTCGTTGTTATCGCTGACTAGCAATGGGCATAAATGAGTTATCTGCCCTAACCCGTTTCTGGATAAAACCGAGTTATATAGTACACTAAATTAGCATTTAGCGGATTTCAACAGGTTATTTCAGATTCGATAAAATCTCTCAGCGTTAGTGAGTTTTAGCAACGATACATACCAGTCATTGAGTATTTCAGGTTTACTATGCTTTACCAAAAGAGCAGCCTAATCAAAATGTGCATGTATACCTCTGATCTCCTTTAGTTTGTTAATAGTCGAAGTTTGATTTAACAACTTTAAAGCATCAACAATACCGCTGTTAAAAGTCTACTTTCTAATCACATATGCAAACTCTCCAATCGCCCATTTGGGACTACTAGAGAAAAGGTTTTTCAGGTCCATTACATTGTGAACACGGTAGTCTTAGCAATAACTTGAAGCTCGATTGTTATAATAAAGACTACTTACAGAAGCCACCATTCAGGGGTTAACAAGCCCACTTTTTAAATCTCGTTTCTGCCCTGCATGTCAAGCTTCTACTCTCATTACTTTCAAATAAAGCACTAATAAAACAATTGCCATCGCTATTAGCATTAGTACCTAGTATGTTATCGTGAAAATATATACCTTGCTCTACCGCCCAAGTTAGGTCTTCACTTGTGAACTCCCCATGTAAAGGTTTCCTTTTGTGCTAATCGTTAACGAAGATTTCAAATCTAAGCAATATAGGTTTGTCTGCACTCAGCCAAACCTTCATTCTTTAGTTTCGTCTATTTCTCAATGTGTATGTTGCTAGACATCAGCTTGTATGTTTCATCAGCACTTAGTTCTATATCTAAGTTTTTAAGGATTTCCCAACGATTGTCATCATATGAGGGAAGGTGATGGTTCATAAAGTCAAAAGCGGATTCGCCTTCTGCGGTTTGTTGCCCAGCTTCATTCAGTACGTTTAGAGCAGCACTTTGTAGCAAATTTTGAGTTATCCCCATGGCTTTAGACAGCTCTCCTATAGCAGGAATAGGTGTACCAGGCAGTGACGCGAATGCTGCAATCGACGTCACAATACTCTTTTTGACCCATTCTATAGACTCTTCTGGTCTGTCTAGTTGAGATATATCCCAAGTAACAAATGGAGAATCTGTACAAATACCAACGCCAATTTTTTCAAACAAACTGCTTTTTTCCACTACCGGACTATTGCGGCTATCTGCGTCGATAATGCCAAGATAGCTTGCACGTAATGTTGGGGGAAAGCTGAATTTGGTCTCACTAATACCCTCACCACTCCTAATTTTTAGCATTACTTTCAGAGATTTAACGTCAGGAGATGCTTTAAGAAGGCGCTCCAGATTTTGTATCACTATAAGCAATAGATCTTTGTTTAGAGTTTCTCTGCGCAATAAGGTGTGAGCAGCAAAGAGCCCAACTAAGGGGTTCTCAAACTTGCCACTTAGAGCAAGTCGCATCGATTGACCTGACAGTCCTCGTGTCCCTGCAATCAAAGATGTAGTCATTATTTCAATTGAGGCTAGGGAAGCGGCTTGTGGGGTAAACCCTAAGAGTCTGTTAGCCATCAGTATTCGGATGCTGTCATAAGCTATTTGGCCTTTAGTATATAGACCGAATATTTGTGTTTGAAAACACTCTGTAAGCCATATAGGTATTGCCCGTTGCTGTATAGGGCTATCTTCAATAAGCTCTACAATATAGCCGCCTTCGCTTAGTGCAAGAGAAAAGCCCATCCAGCCTTGAGAATCGCTTTTAGTTGCGGGTTGTACTCTTGAATCAAACACAACGTTCTTGCTTTCATTTAAGACTCGAAAGTAGGCGTTTATAGGTTGGGCTTGCTCTTGGTTTATTGTTCGAATCATTAAAAATAGATTGGGCTTGTTTTCATCTATTGTCGAGGTTCCTTTGCTTAATGAAGAAGCGGCTTCTTCATAGTACTCATGTGACGTGACTGCGCCCGATAGAGGGACAGCGCTATAGACATTGGGTTGAGGTGCTTGTATTGACTTATTTTCATTTAACCGCACTGTTGCAGATTGGATTTGCCCACCTAATTTACCTTCTACCTGATAAATACCTCTTGGTAGGCTAAGAGTAATTGTCCCCCTAAATGAGTCTATCCCAAGTACCGGATTATTTGTTTCCCTATCCAACCTTGGGTCATCACTCATCATAGCTATGACATCACCAAAGCCATTATAAACAGTAATCTGTAAGTCATGATGGCTGAGAACCAAGGTTAAATTGTAACTAGAAACTGACATATTCGTCTCCTTCTCTTATCGAAGTGTTCGATCCATCTATAGAGTCATATAACAGATGTATGCCTGCACCTAAGGGTAAATTCATAGGTTGACTGGTCGCGACAATAGTTTTCACTGCGTTGTCTTCGGGGCCTATGACTTCAATGTTTCTACCAATTTTGGTTGCACTAAACGTAATTATTATTTCTCTTGTGGGAGTAGCATTGCCAAAGATAGGTTCGTTATTACTAACAAAGCTTATATCTACCTCGGGTAATTGAGTTTTCCCATCGTTTTCGGCCAATATTTTAGTGCGATTCTCCACATATTGTTTCAAGCGCTTTGCCGGAACCCCCCCTTGTGTTTGGGCTGCATTGCCGTTTAAAGCTTCTAAGAGTGCCTGAGTGAAATATCCCCTAACATCAGAGCTATCGATACCATTTTGGGCTTCATAAGCCGCATTTTGGTATTCTGTTGAATAAGCGATCATCCTTCTTTCATGGCCCGATAAGTCATCAGGTTTTGGCCTGCCCAAAGAAGATGGTGTTCCTTTGCTATTGCTTAGCCTGACTCGACAACAGTCGAAGAAACATACTATTTCTAGAAACTTCCCGGTTCCCGCTAACATCTCATAATAAGCCTCAGAGTCGAGTGCTGCATTGCGTCTGATATTCGACCAAACAGCTAAACACAAATCTGCTCCCATTCTGCCGCTGGCAAGACCATGTCCGCTAAAATACAGATAGAATCGACGTACTTGGTTTCCTCCAATGCGTTCAAATAAATTGACAAGTGCAACATCAATGTCTTCTTGAATGGGCTTGCTGGAACCAGCAGAAGATAAAATAAGTCGTCTGTTTTCCTCGAGAAGCCCACCACCTTTGTTTTTATCGATAAGCCATTCGTCAAACTTTTTCGCATCATCGATTGCTCCATTTAAGTCTTTAAACCCAGGATAGTGATTGATACCGACAACTAACCCATAGTCTTCCGGATATGTAGCCATGAAAGTTAATCCTTTTGGAGCAGTTTATTGATACTTCTTATCGTCGAATCATCATCGTCGAAGTCGCCGTGTGTTTCCGACGTGGTTATGAAAGGGGGTTCTGCTTCTGGATTTAGATCGTCACTATTAGAAAGAACTAAACGGTTATCTTGGTTTATGAAGGCTCTTACTTTGGTAAAAGCACTTTCCTTGTATTGATCTACCTGATGTATATAACGCTCCATTCCGATAATTGGCATGTCATCTTTCCCTTCAAGTACGCCTGAAATAAAATAGAGAAGAGAGCGGGTATAAACATAGGGAACTAGTGTGTCATTACACTCATACTTGTCACTCATTGTGTACATTTTGAAGGAACGGTAAAAGTTCGGTTGAGGGAGGATCTGTTGTATAAATAAATCATATCTAGCCGCTGGAGCTAGAAAAACCAAGTTGCGAATATCGAGAGTCTCTTGACGCTGTTTCATAGCTTTAAATAGATGACAAATAGCTATTGCTCCAGCACTATGCCCAATCATGTCGATTTGTATGTTATGTAGTTGTTTTAGGTGTATGAGCTTTTCTAACAAATAAGTCCCTGCATGCTGGTCAACTCCACTGAGGCCAGTGTTATCTTGCCACATTTCTTGAGCCGCTAACTTCATACCTCCCCATACCCACTCGCCTACATCAGCTAAGTAATATTGCTGGAGTATTTCTTCGACGACTGTAGGGTATAAACCATGATGCGTGCCGTTCGCAAATCGCCTAATGACTTGAACAATTAACTTCGCTATGTCTTTAATAAATTTAACAGAAATGCCCTTGGCTTGAATACTATCTGTATTAGCGCCTTTGATTTTTTGAGCGTCGAATCCAGTGAGAATTTGGCTTACACTAGGATCGGAAAAATCAATTTCTTCTTCGAGTTCGGCTTCGATTTCGTCAAAGAGATTATCTAGTTCCATCTCTGTTAAGGAGAAACTAGCGCTTTTGGCGCCCAACGAGAAGGTATGAGAAAGATTTTCAAAAGGTTTTTCCTTGCTAAGCTCTTGCTGAATCTCTGCCTCTGTAAGTCCCGTTGAACCTTTTGCTCCTATGCCGAAGTCTTCGATGAAATGTTTGCTGGCTCTCTTGATGATCCATTGAACCAGCTTTTTAAAAAGCTTGGTTTTGTGGATGTCACCAATACGATCCTTGACTGTTTCTATAAGACCTGTTTCCCAAACAATAGTTATTGGGTGCGCTCCGACGTAGCTATTAGAAAGCTTTTTAGCGATTTCCATACCCACAGGCTCACTGTTTAATCCTCCATGGAAATGAATAACGAGTTTATTCTGGGTTTTCAGGTGCTCGATGAGAGCATCTACATCTTCTGGAGTGGAGTGGTGCTCCCCCGTTTTACGAAATGTTCCAGCGTCCCCAACGTTCAAGTAATTAAGTTTAGTAAACATGTTTTCATCCTCTGCATTAAACAAAGCCATAACGGCGTTTTATCGATAAAACATATGCGATGTATTGTAATTGGTTTGTTTTCCAATGCTGTTAATCGTCACTTTTACTATGTTGGCTAATCACAACTATCGGCGTGGTGAGCAGCAACTAAATTGTCATTAAAATACATTTCATGACACAGCCCCAGTCAGGGGTGATTTTTAGGTCACGACCTTAAATATAGACTCTAAGTCAACTAATTTTACGTTGTTCAAGAATTTTTCTTAGGATAATTAATTTACTTATTAAAAATAAAAGGTTGTGAAAATTGTTTATGAGTTACCGTCTTAACAATCAATTTTTTGAGATGTTGTAATTTAACAAACTAACAAGGCTTTGTTGTAGAAATCGAATTAACTAAATCAAGATTTTATGATCAGATAAGAAACATTCATTCACTGACTTTGATTTCATGCCGAAACCTAATCGACAACTCACAAAGCAACAAGAAGAAATTATAGACGTGCAGTTCAGTGTGAGATTTAGTCAAAAAGAGTCTGGAGTGATGACCAGTACACATACCATTCAATATCAATCCATTTGATTTCTCTTTCATTATGGATATGACAAAGACTACTAAATCGGAGGCTTATGGAGCGAAGTTTGATTATTCCATCAATGGTAGTCGTAAAACGAAACATAAGTCTGGTTGAAACTACCAATTTTATAATAAGTATACCGAACTATCTCTACCCCCTTATCAGTTCAAGTCGTGACTAATAATGTTTGGGGCAGAAACGAGTTACTTCTTTCACAATTTAGCTAAATCCCCATTCCAGACTATACTTTTAGGACGATTAACAAGGATTGTTAAGAGGTCGCATGGAGCATATTGATCTAGGTTTAATTTAGGCCGCTATTGGCCTATTGTGTGTACTTTTTTCTATTATTTATTACTTTTCATCAGGTGATTAGTTGAAGCTTTCTGCTTTCATCCTACATAACTAGCTTAACTTTCCTAGTTTCAGGCTTACTTATAAATGCTAGGGAAATCATGGATGCCTCGGCAACAGTGAAACGGAGTTCTTTTTATGGATGAAATTTACCTCTGGTGACTCCTCCATCGTGTTGAATCTACCTCACTCCTCTGTAATGCCTTATTGGTTTTACCTTGAAAGACACTCTCAGAGTGTCTTTCTCGTTTTTGTGGCACTTAATATCTATTGATAAAAAACGCTTTCTAACTCATCGCATAATACGGTTCGATATATGATTTTACTTTGTAATAGCGTGACGTCGTGTGGTGTTAACAGTGTTTTACGGGTCTTTTTATCTACTCGAGTAACCATCTCTTCAAATAGCTGGTTATGCAATCGCTTAATATCACTAAATACCTGCAAAGATTGCGAGAACAACATCACCTTGTCGTAATAGCCATGATTGAGGCCGTAAAGCCATTTTAATAAAATAGTCTGGCGTGCAGCTTTGGTTTTAAAGGAATGTTCGAGTTCAATTGCAGCAAGGCTCCCCGATAACTCTAAGACAATTCCGTCTACGTTTCTGACGTCATTTGATTTAAAGAGTCGCTTAAATTCAGGCTCGGTGACTAATGAAATCCAGTACGGATTATCCTCACCGGTTTTAACTTTATTATGAATGCCCCGCAGTTGAATATATTGCATCATTAAATCGTGCATGATGGTGTTCTGATTAACCCGTAATGCGGGTTTGTCGCTTGTGCGAAAATAGACTGCAATGGATAACAACTCTTCTGAATATTTTGCGCCCGCGTAATCCAGTACATACACACGGTCGTCAACAGACCGATGTGTTATCACTAAGCTGAGCAGTTTTTCTTTCACAAGCTTGTTGAGGTGTTCGAGTGCTTGCCGTTTGTTAATACCGTATATAACCGCGATGAGGGTTGGAGAGGTGATGCCAAATCGAGCCACCATTTTAATGGTTAACTCCCGTCTGGCTTTACCCGTCTGATTGTTATTTTCCCCTGGTATATATTTCATGGGCATGAACAAATAAGGTTGATATTTTTCAGCCTGTTTCCCTGATGAAAACACGGCGGTATTGATGGTTTGTTGAAGTTGTTGGTACTCGTTCATATGGATATTTTCTATGCTTTGATTTTTTAGGTATCCATAACTAGTTTCACTGAATACGAAGTTTTATATTTTATCGGTAAGGTGCCGATATTCATGCCGTTAAAGTGTTCTCTCCCTGTCGGGATGAAAATAGCGATGAACATCGCTACCAAGCCAGCCTTTGGCTGATGAGTGCTTCACTTTGTGAACCTCTCATATGCATTGAAGCGCCCAGCCGCTCTGATGACTCGTCATCGGCGCAGGTTTACGAGCTACGCTCTAGCACTTCACAGCATCAAACGCGCATGTATTTCGCTACGCTCTGTACTAACCGCATTTTCACCGCTTATGACGAGGGGATGTGTTCCACCTCATTTCCCTCTTTCATCGCTATGATTTTCTGACGAAAACCACACAGGTTTAGCCCTCAATTTGTGCCAAATGTGAGACTAAATTTTGCTGAGGCAAAACTAAAATTCGGTTAGTACAGACCAGCTGTACATGCGCGTGCTGCTTCTCGTCATTACTTCGTAATAACTCACATCCGCGTTTTGAAAGCCTGTTTCACAGGCCATTTTATTGCAGAAAATCGTGCCGATTTTTGCTAAACAAAGCAAAATTCTGTCGAATAAATGCAAAGAAAAAAAAGCCGATAAACGAATTTTTTGAGTCTTGAAAGAGTCTAGGTATCTGACGAGGTGAACAAAGAAAGGGCACGTTTTTATTGCTGACCTTGCAATAAAATAAGTTTGCAATTCAACTTTATTTCATTAACTTAAATTTAGAACAGTAATTAACCTTCATCATTAAAGGACACATTATGACTTCTAAAAATAACGCCCCTATTACCAATATTGATGGTACACCGATGGTCTCAGGCTCTGGTGTCGACATCAAAGGTAACCCATTCGGTATCACTGAAAGCAGTAGTTCAATAAGCACTTGTGATACTGATATTTCATCAAGCTTCGATAGTTTTGATTCTTGTTCAAGTTTCGACTCAGATTTTGATTCGGAGTTTGATAGTGATTTTTAATCAAAAAAATGAGGCGTTTTATGCTCGATACACGCCAGCACTTATTTTACTCATCTCGACTATAGTTTGTGTGACGATGTTTTGGATAACCAATAATCTTTTATTCACGTTACCCTCATACTTATTGCTTTTGAAATTCGAAATCGGAGAATTTGCTTATCAAAGAAGGTACAAGGATAAAGGGCTCCCCGAGGATTCTTGGTTAAAATGTCGCTACTTACTATTTAAGTTTATTTAAATTAAAAATGTGCCAGCTATCAGCTTAAATTCATTAAGCTGATACCTGTAAAGGAGGTTCCATGGAATTCTTACTACCCTTAACTGTCTTAATTGTTGGCTGCCTCATAATTTGTAAAAAGTGTGCTGAAGCCGAGGCAAACAAAGAAGTTGAAAATAGAAGTGATAATGACTAGTTTAAATTGACTATCTGTCTAGAACTTACCTAGCTTGTGTTTTGATAAAACAAGCTAGTTTGCTAACTCATTGTAAATACTCTATCTAATCAAACCCGAATAACCCTCCCTTATACGCACCAAGCCGTTCCTGCAAATAATTCAACAAGAAAACTCTAATTATGTGGGCAACACCATCGAAATATTACGATCGAAGCATAATCCATATTTTGAAACGAAAAATATTTCATTAAGAATATTGAGCATATTAAACACTTCATTTGGATAAAACGGTTATGAAAAAAATATCACTTAAAGAAATGGTTAGTGGATTTTATTGTGAAGCTAATAAAACCGCAGCCCGTTTGGGGCGTGAAGATCATATTTCAACATCATTGATTAAAGAGCAAAGCTTGAAAAAAACAAGTTCAATCGATAATCAGAAACTAAATATTGGAGACTTTGCGCTGGCCATTACCGATAATAATGGTCAAGTAATCTGTCAAGCTCAGATGGTAAAACAAGCAATATTTAATGCGATGATGAATCAACTCATTGAGCAATTCTGCAACCAATATAAATCATTTAACAAAGATGATTTTAAATGAGTTTCAGATAATTTGTTGTTTAAATACTATACTTCATTTGGCATAGCCAGCTTTGGGTTCTTGCTATAACTTTTAGCTAAATTAGCTATACTTGTAAACAAAGATAATAAGTTACTGTTGGTCAAACATAGCAGCCAAGATACCGAGGTAACTGCATGGATGTTCATTTCTGGCTCACTATGAATGATTAAAATAGTTATTTACTTTTATTCAAAATAAAACGATAAATTTCTGAATAAATGTAGTTATAAACACACTCAAAGTATTCACACCCTGCTCCTAGAGCAGGGTTACATAAAATTATCGGAAGCTATTGGGCCAAAAAAGCTCATTAAAAAACATGGGCTGAAACTGAATCAATGTTTTTTAGCATGAATTTAAACTGTAAAAACAATTTTAGGCTTAATTTGTACTCAAAATATCTCTAGAATTGGAGCGTTCAATTTGGCTCAAGATCAAGCCCCTTGATCATTTTACCAGTATGTTTATCCACCCGAATTATTCTTTTATTGTCATTGTGAAATACAAAGGTTAGATCAAATAAGCTTGTTTCTTTGACACCAAGTAATTGTTCAAAAACACTTGATAAGCCATTTTCCTGATTGCTATCTGTATTTATGTGTAGAGTAATGCTTTTAAATGTATCCTTTACCAACTGACGGATAGCAAGTCTATCTTCTCCACCAAGTTCGTTTAAATTTTTAGTTAAATTAAGCCAACGGTCTGTAACCTCATCTCGAGAAGTATTTACTATTTTTACCTGCTTATTTTTATTCTGTTTTATTTTTAGACCAATATCTATAGATTGAGATTCAAGTTTTTTTATCTTTAATGCAATGGCTTGAGGAGGTTCATCCCCCAATTGTGATAATACATTGACTAGATTGTCTATCTCGGTCATCACTTGAGCAAGCTGGGACTTTAAGTTATTTTCTTCTAAATTTATAGATTCACTATCAATACTAGTCACCAATATTCGCTGTAAATTAACTTTGTCCTGACAATATTTAACAACCGCCTTTTCAATCACTTCAATTTGAATAGTAGATGTCATCGTACATCCACTTTTTCGTCTAGCCTCAACACAACCATAACGTTTATGACTGCTTTTCACTTCTTCAAGACGTTTATTACGATAAACGACATGAGACCCTATAGATTTACCACAGGTCCCACACTTAAAAACATCTATACCGGATAAAATACCGACAAACTTTTGTGAATGCTTAATTGCTCCACGCTTACTGGAGTTAGCAATAACAAAATTAAACTCTTCTTCACTTATTAAGGCCGGATAATAATTTTCAAGAACATAATCAACATCACCTACATTTACATTCAACTCGCCAATTAAGCTACGGCGTTTTACTTCTTTATATACGTTTGCACCGGTATGATGAATTGTATCTTTACCAAACTCTTTATTAAGCAGTTCAGCTATTTTTAGACCGCCGAAGCCTTTCTTATATAATTCAATTTTACGGAGCATGATGGCTTGCTCTCGTGGTTCCAGTGTAAATTTCTTTTGCTTATCATCCCATATGCACCATTTAGGTGCCTTACCACATTTTATGCGAAAACCTCGTTTACCTTCTGACCAATCTTCACATTGTTTGGTTAATGCAGATCGAACACGTAAAGACTTAGTTTCACTTTCTTCGTTAGCACGGATCAAAATCAGAATGATATTAACCAAATACAATGGGTTTTGTTTTATCGTTTCTTTATTATATTCCTTGCCATCTGTAGCTGTGATCACAGTTATGTCTGCATTTATAATTTGCGCAATAACACCTTGACTCTCAAGAGGGGCTGCACGAGAAATACGATCAAGGCTCTCTATGACTAATATAGAACCGGCTGGAACACGCCCCTTCTCTACAGCTTTAAGAAAAACACCTAAAGCTCCGCTAGTTATGTTGGCTTTATTAAATGCACTCACCCCTAGATCTTTCATAGTAAGTGAGTCATCAAGCATAAGTCCCTTATCCTTAGCTACTTCTTTGGCATAACTCATTTGTCGACTTAATGATTGACCTTTAGCCTGTTCTACAGTTGAGAAACGTATATAGCTGTATAGTAAAGGCATTGAAGATCTAGTTTGCATAATGTTTATCCGTAATGAACACTAAAGGATATATTAAGATAAACAGACATAGATATCTAGTATAACCATCCTTTGGTTGGCCAACGATTGCTGTTGATACGCATATTTTCAGAATGGCAAATCGAACTAAATTTGCTATGGGCAAGAATGTCGATCAAGTTGAAGAAAAAATGCTTAAGGTAACACCCGCTGAGTTTAAAGTGGATGTACACCACTGGTTTATCTTACATGGTCGCTATACCTGTATTGCCCGTAAACCACGCTGTGGCAGCTGCATCATTGAAGACTTGTGTGAATTCTCTGGAAAACAATATTTGTAAAGTACATTAAGGATATTAATTAACATTTTTATTGTGTCAGGAAGGTTTTATTCGATTTTAACCTTTACAAAAGTTAATTCTTAGCTATGGTTAATTTATGTATAATAAAATTTGAGTTTTGTAATGAATCTAAAGGTGGAGATATATAAAGATACAACTGGTAACCCATTTCCTTTAATAGTAAAAAATGGAATTTTCCCTGCCTGCCTTTACCTAAATGCTTACTTGAATGGAAATCATAACTCTCCACTTTCTAGAAGTAAGAGAGGCAAATCATCACAATCGCCCTCTCTCAATACGCTAATCAAATATGCTTATGAATTAAAGCTTATTTATTCGCACTTTACTTCAAAGAACATAAACCTTGCTCAAAGGGTTTCTAGTGGTGAGTTTATTTCTCAATCAGAACTTGAGGACTTTGTTCGAGTATGCAAATTATATGCTGATAATGAGGATATAGGAAAGTCAGAGGTTGTTAACCTTACAAATAGGCGAATTCAAAATGCCATTCATGCCACAATCAACAGCCAAGTTCAAGTTTCTGCTCACACCTTTAGACAACGCTTAATTCGATTTAGATGCTACATTGAGAACCTATATATGTGTCAACATTATGGACAATGTCCTTCAGATGAGATCGCATCGCTAGACGTCAAATTCAGAGCATTCCAACAAAATATGAACAGGTATATTTCAGGAATTCGTAATGATAATACTGTGACTAAAGACCCATTATCACCTGTAATATCAACCGAAGATTTTTTTAACCTACTTGAAATTATCAAATCTAGTTCACCACATAACCCATTCAAATTAAGTAAATTAAGAAATCAAATAATTATGCAAATACTTATAGAAACAGGAGTTCGTGTTGGTGCAATTTTAAAACTTAAAATTAGTGATTTGATTGATGATTGGAGTACTCCTCGTTTCTTACTGACAAGAACTCTAAACGATACAAGTGACAAAAGACGTATTCCTGCTAAAAACAAAACTAAAGCCATATCCGTTTCCGTTTCTTCGGACTTAATGAAACTATTAAAACTATACATTGAAACTACCAGGGCTGCTCACTCTCAAGCCTCTAAGCATGATTTTATTATTATCTCAGAAAAAGGGAAATCGTCTGGCCAACCTATTACCTATGATGCTGTCTATAAGATTACTGATAAGTTTGGAAAAACCATCAACACAAAATTGTTTCCACATAAATTACGCCATAAATGGAATGAGATTTTCAGCATTAATGCCGAACTTGCTGGTTATAGCCAAGATCAAGTAGAAGATATGCGAAAATATAGCATGGGCTGGGTTGAAGACTCTAAAATGGTAAATATTTACAATGAATTCAAACTTGCAGTAAAAGTAGCTGAATTATCTAGAGTAAACCAAAAAAAATCAGTTCCTACATTAAGTTAACCTATGAAAAAATTTCAGGTAGAAAAATTGAAGAAAGCCTATAAAGGTAAGCAAGAGTTTCAAGCAAAAAATGCCGGCTATAATTTTAATTTTCTAACAGACAAATGGGTCCTTGGGTATAAGTCAAACCTTTACCTAGGCTGGATGAATTATTTAGATATTGAGGAAGCAGTCTTCATTGAACTAAGACTTGCAATCGCTAAGGCTGCAAAATATTTCGCTGTTAACTCGCTCAACGCATACTGCTCCACACTAAAATCTATTGTCAAATATCTTACAGTTAGAGATTTTAATGCTTGGTGGATAACACTTGGTGATACATATAAGATACAAGTTAGGGAAACCTTATATGCTTTATCAGGAATGAAAAAAGATTATTGTTCTTCAACACTAAAACTTTTGTATGAATCTGTTGCTAATGAAACATTGAAACGCAATAACGGGTCAAAATTCGTACTAGACTCAATGAAAGGCGCATACAGTGAAGTTGAGCTAGATAACATTTTGGAGTCACTTAGAATCTCAACAACACAAGCACTAAATAAAGAGATATTAATCACACCAGATTTCACCGCATTAAGAACAATAATAGCATCACAATTAATGGTAGCAATAGTTCGTCGACCTACGCAACTTTCTCAAATAAAGTGGTGTGATGTTTTGCCTGTAGGGCAAGAATTCAAGTCTCATAAAAACAAAGACTGTAATTGGCAGCCTATCAACCAACACCTATTTTCTGATGTAGAGCAGTTACATATACGCACATTTATGGGTAAAGATGGTATGTTCCGATATAATGTGGAACCAAGTTCGCATCGCCTTGAGCCAGACCTATCAATCTTACTTTTACAATATTATCAGGTTTACGAGCAATTTCTCAAAAAGAAAATCTTTGCAACAGGGATAGATATTAATGCGGATGAAATGAAAGAGTTAATGAAGCGGCTACCTTTACATCCCGACCAATCACTTTTTAGTGCCCAATTTCGGTCAAAAGAAGAGCTTTTTAACTCTGTGAGTGAAACATCAATTGCGTATCATCAAAGCTCTGATGCGATGCAAACTTGCATCGCCTACCTTTTCAAAAAAAACAAAGTTAAAAGTGACCGTCATCCTACAACTGGTGTAATACTCGCAAATAACCGCTGGCGCCACACACAGCTTACCCAAGCTGTTTCACATGGATTCAGCCCTGCCCAAATAGCGAGTATCACAGGCGTTACAATTGAAGCAATAGAGCCTTATCTTGATCTTAAAGCAAAAGAAAGAATACTGATAGACAAAGCATATGCTGGAAATCAAATTATTAAAAAGTTCGATTCTATGTCAGTCAAAGAACTTAAGACAAATAAAGAGTATAGCGTAAAAAATGAATTCGAGGCAGAGATTGGATATAAGTTAAATCCATCTAATTGTTCAAGTTGCCAGTCTAAAGGTGGCGCACCGATGGCATGTTATCCATGTGACAATTTTCGACCTTTAGAAACAGCAAACCATCAACAGTATTTGGATAAGGCAAGACGAAAACTTGAAATAAATAGCCAATCAGGACACCCTGCGACTGTAAGAAAATTAAGGAAAATTATTACTTATATTGAAGCTACAATTACCGTCTGCAATGAAAATCTTTCCAAGAAACTAGAGAGAAAGCCATGACAGAGCTTAATAAATTTATTAAAAATCAACATGTCTATATTAAAAATAAGATGAAGCAGCCTCTTATCAATTTTACTTTGCCAAACGAAGAGCAAGCGACTTGGGATTCTATAGCAATAAAATTCAAAAAAGAAAATGGTATAACTAAAAACTTCTTATTTAACAATAATAAAAAACCTAATGCCAAACTACTTACTAATTTTACTGACGACGACCGCCTTAGCAAAGACTCTCATTATTTAGTTTTAGCATACCTCTTAGATCTGCTAAAAGAGGATATCTCAATTTCTCGTATAGGTAATAAACAAGCTATAAGCAGAAAATTTATGGGGTATCTGAATAAGAATATCGCGTTAATGACAGTAGAGGAAATACAAAAAATTGTTGACACCATGGGCGTAACCCCATCATTAAACCAATTTTTTGATTGGTTACATAAACATAATATGATCTCCATAGATTGTATCCCCCACTTCAAATCCTTTTATAAAACCACAAGAGATCTTAGTGGTGATGATGCTATATCAGCTGAAAAAAATATGATTCCTGACGAACAAGCAATGTTAGCGCTTGGTGCAATTTTTTATGACACCATCCCAACATACATAAGTGAAGATAAAACTAATACCTCAAATTGGAGTGATTTGATTCAATCAAAACTAAGTGGATTAGATGCCTTCACTTGCACAATGTCCGTATTGGCCATGGCCGCTCCTAATCGTGCTGCAGCAGAGCAAACTATATTAGAAAAACAGCGTGTACAATCCCATACGGAAACGGTAAATGGTACAGAAGAAACCGTTTCTTACCTTAACTGGCCAGGTTCAAAAGGTTATAAAAATAACCAAAAGCATATTAACAGTGAAATGGCAGAGAGTGTTGATAGAGCTCTTCATTTCACAGGAATTCTTACCGAACCAGCAAGAGTGCTGGCAAGATTTTATAATAACCCTAAGTTATCACTGAAAAAAGTGTTGAAAGACTTCGAACCAAGTAAAGAAAATCTAGCTTTTCTTAATGCTCCTATGAGCAAACCAACCTCACTTATTCATCTTGGTTTACTTTTAGGTTTTTTTGATGGAACTGATAAATCCGTAAGAGTGACGAAAGATACTCATGGGGCGATTGAATTACCAACTACAAGAGGGAATACTCCCAAATATATAAAGCCAATTAATAAAGTATCAGCGACTGATCAGTTATTTATCGTTATGAAATGCCCATATATAAAGCAGCTACTTGGTGCAAGACTTGTTACTAGGTTTGCAGCTAAAAAATACTTTGCAGGTAAAAAATCAATGACTGTAGCTGAATTTGAGAACCATTATATAGCATTAAATCGAGATAAAATTACAGGATATAATAAAACACAAACAAAAAAAATTAAGTACGATCATGCCCTTTTCACATTTAATGAAAAACAACTAAATAAACAATCAGCGTCGCATTTTCTCCTAGTGCCTTTAGGAACGTTAGAACATCACTATTACCGAGATCTCAATAAAAAAAGTGGCTCAAGTTCTACTATTTTTGAGCGTTTTGGATTTTCTTCTGAGTTTCGAATCAAGCCACATCAATTTCGTCACTGGCAAAATGACTTTTTGGAGAAAAATAATTTACCGCACATACTCATATCTATGCTGTCAGGCCGAAAAAACCCGGAGCACACATTAACCTATATTCATACGACTGATGCTCAGAAAGCCTCCGTTATAAGTAATATCATGTTTGATGATAAAACAGAGGAAGATGTACAAGAAACCGTTCTAACACGCCTTCAAAGCCAAGCAGACTATAATGCAGCGATGAACAGCTTATCTCCGACATTTGTGAGTGAGGTAGGTTTTTGCGTTCAAAACCTAACATTATCCCCTTGCACATACATGAATGATTTTGACTCCCAATGTGCACTTTGTTCTTCTTCATGTCATATTGCACACGATAAGGATGCAATCAATTGTTTAAAAGATGATTTAAAAGTTCAAAAAAAGCGCTTAGAAATAGTTTGCGAAACCATTAATTTCGCAACCAGTAAAGCAATGCAAGATTGGTTTAAGTTACATTACCGCAATACATGCATGTTAAAGGAATTAATCAATACCCTATCTGACAACTCCATAAAATCAGGTTCTATTGTCCGTATTCTCACTCGCTCAAATGTTATGCGCATTACCGATCTAGAAAAGAAGTCGGTAGAACAGAACACACTCTCACTTCCTAACTCCAACGAAGTATTACAAACCATGCTCAAAGATAAAATAAACTCAAATAGTTCTTCTGATGCTAAAATCAATTTCTTTGGTTTTTTAGATTCAGTTTAAGGATTTGATTTAATCATGGCAATAAAGTCACTAGATATTGAGCAGCAAATATCAATACAAGCATTAATTCGTACTTGGGAAGGAAAGCTTACATGGGATTTATTGGTTATAAAAATCGAAGCTAATCTCGCAATTTCAACGACTAGACAGACACTTGATAAATACCTGAATATTAAAAATGAGTACAAGCAAAAAAAACGTTCTTTTAAAGGAAGGTATGTAGCTAATTCAAATAAAGAGCTTATCTCGTATCTAGAGAAAGATATTGATATGGCAGAAAAGATCATACAGTTAGAGGCTCAATTAAAAATAGCAAAAGAAGAAATTGGATACTTACAAGCATTCATCCAAAATCTAAGCAGTATTGCTCAACACAACCCTATAGTAATGAATATTTTTCAAAAAACTTTAAATGATATTCAAGCCAACAGCAAAATTAAACATACAAGCCATGAAAGGAGCTAATCATAAAGAGAGTGATCAGCAAAGTCTTGATGCACTTAAGTATTGAAATGAAAGTAGTACAGACCTTGGTGTATTAGTCTCGACTTGAACTGAGATTCAACTTGTAAAAGTGAGAGTTACCCGTTTTGATAAAGGTGTCGAATCTTTTAATCAAAACCAAAGGTAACTCTCATGTTGCATACTAACAATCCAATCATTAAACACAAAGCGGGTTTACTCAATTTAGCTGAAGAGTTGGGTAACGCATCCTGTGCATGTAAAGTCATGGGTGTCTCTAGAGATACATTTTATCGCTATCAAGAACTTGTTGAAGATGGCGGTACTGACGCCTTAATCGAAAAGACACGCAGAACACCTAATCTAAAGAATCGAGTTGACGAAGCGACCGAGCAGTCAGTGCTCAAATATGCTATCGACTTCCCCGCTCATGGCCAACATAGAACCAGTAATGAACTGCGTAAGTTGGGTGTATTTGTGTCAGGTAGTGGTTTTCGCTCTATTTGGCTTCGCCATAATCTAGAAAACTTCAAGAAACGGCTTAAAGCATTAGAGGACAAGGTCGCTAATGACGGGATCATACTCACCGATGCCCAAGTTGCCGCTCTTGAGAAGAAAAAACATGATGATGAAGCTTGTGGCGAGATAGAAACACATCATCCGGGCTACCTCGGCTCACAAGATCCGTTCTATGTCGGCAATCTAAAAGGTGTGGGTAGGATCTACCAACAGACTTTCGTCGATACTTATAGCAAGACTGCGTTTGCTAAGCTCTATTCGACAAAACCCCAATCACGGCAGCAGATATGCTCAACGATAAAGTGCTACCTTATTTCGAACAGCATGAGCTTCCTATGCTACGAATATTAACTGATAGGGGAACAGAGTATTGCGGGCGAGTTGAGCAGCATGACTACCAGTTATATCTAGCAATAAATGATATTGACCATACAAAAACTAAAGCGATGTCACCGCAAACTAATGGTATTTGTGAGCGGTTCCATAAGACAATTTTGAATGAGTTTTATCAAGTCTCTTTCCGGGAAAAGCTATACGATAATTTAGACATGTTGCAAAAAGATCTAGACGAATGGATAAATTACTACAACAATGATCGAACCCATCAAGGTAAAATGTGCTGTGGTCGAACTCCACTTGAAACATTATTGGATGGGAAACAGATTTGGGCTGATAAAAATCTAGCTCAAATCTAAGCTGACACCATAAAAAATGGCTAACTGTCAGATTAAGTCTGAGCAACTACAAATAACTACAGCACAAAGTCTCTGCCTCGTATAAATGGCTAACAATTCGCTGCAAAGAATAAGCTTGAAAGATCAACAGGCCCTAATGACTATGCTTTAAACTAGAATAGGTTTTCCTCTCCAAATGCAATCCCTTAGCTTGCTTTAGTACCACTAATACTGCCATATACTTACTATCATCGATTAAACTCATGCGTTCTAGGTGGTCTTGAGTTGTTCCCTTTTTTAGCTCGTACTCCAATATCGCTATCTGTTCTTCTATATCATTGATTGACATAGTAAGAACATACTTTAGGTTAAGTAAGTTCATCTTTTACCTTTAATCTTCACAAACCTATTTACATTGTAGTGGTCAACTAAAATATGGCAAATTCGATATTCCCAAATTAACTGAGTATTTTACTAATGAGGAATGGGGCAAAAGTAAGTTGAGTCCCCTAACCTGTTTCTGGACAAAAGCTTGTTATACGGCATTTGCACCGAAACATCCCATTCAAACAATCAATTACCTAACGGCCATGACATTTTTTGTACTTCTTTCCACTCCCGCAAGGGCAAGGATCATTACGGCCGACTTTTCGTTTTTTCTTTGGCTCTAATTTTTCCTCGATGGTAGGAACAGCTCTAGATTTTGTTTGCTGACTTATCCGTTTCGCATCTTCAAATATGAGTTTATTTTTTTCAGTTTGTTCCACTGGTACATTAATTTCTAAATGTTGCGCAGCTTCATAAACACCTTGTTTATCAACTTTAAGTAACACTCCCATTAGCTTTTCAGCATTAAGAGATAAAGCAACAGCACTTGCTGTATCATTTACCTTCTCCCAATCAACTTCATATTTTGAGTTTTGCATCCAAACAAACATTGGTTCACCCTCGCCACCAAATGCGAAATAACGAGCAGGATGTTGTTCGATAGTTTTGTCTAAATTAGAAAGATATTTTGCAAAATTATTACGTGCTTCCTCGCCAAAATCTCGAATAAGGCAGTCCACAGAGAGCCAACCTGGTTCACGAGAAATATCTAGTGCTGAAAGTACCTTTAAAACTACAGCAGGAAATTTTTGAGTAGGTTTTGGCTCGGTTTCCCATTGTTCACTTTCGAAAGCTCGGTCGACAATGTCACTCATGCCATTACATATTACTAAACCAGAATTCTCGTCCATAGACTGGTCAATAATATCCAGATCAAAGCGATTTTTAGTTAAGTAAGCACCGAGATGATCAAATTCATCGAAAAGAAGCCCTTGTTTAATACCTGCAATTGCCTGTCGAACTTCCATATAGTGTGCAAATACTCCGGGAGTAGGTAGCATACGCCTTAGAACAAAAAGATCATCAATTGAAATTGATACAAAACTATACTGCCCAAGCAGTGGCTTTACTTGAGGTAAGTTTTTAGAAAATGCTGAAAAGGGAGAAAATGACTCGACTGTTAATCCAATGGGGATCATGACACGATAGTCTGAATGACGGATTTTCCCAATTTCTACATATTTTCCATCTATGAGGTTGAATAGTGAAACTTCATCGGCAGATTTTAAATATTCAAAGAAACGCTCACACTGTTTATATGCCTTTATTATCAAATCTTTTATTGATTGTGAATGGCGCTTAAAATCAAGCTCAGGAGAAGCTATGGTCGCAGCTGCGCCAGCTTTAGCTTCAACGAGGTAGAGTACATCATCAATTAAAACTAGCGTATCATTTTCAGCCCATTGTCTAGTCTTGGGGTCTTTATAATAGACCTCTTGATAAACTACAGCTCCACTCAGTTGTTCCGCAAGTATTTCGGGAAACGCGCCTTCACTCATTACTTTCTGCCGTTCTTTAAAAGCTTCCTTGTAATCAGATTTCTTTTGCAACAAATTAAAAAGAAGCGAACGATAGCCTGCGTCCCGAATAAAACAGGGATCTACAGCATAATAGTCTTCACCAAGTTTGATTAAAGGTTTTTTACGGGCAGGTAATGTTCTGTATGGTGTGCCTGAAAAATCACCTTCACTGAAGAAATCAAGCTCCTCACCACGTTGATATGCCAAATCAGCTAAAAATTCTGAAGGTAGTTTTGTATGCCTACTGACATTGGATATACCACCTCTTAGCATATCATCCACGGCTAAGCCTGCATTTTTCGTTTGTTGATCGTTTGCTTCGACCCATTCTTCCATAACGTCTTCGAGCGGTTTTTTCTGCTTTGCAGCGAAATTTTGAGCAGCTTCAAACTGCTTCATCATTTCTTCAATAGCATTAGCTTGGCCCACACGCGTTGCATTGGCTAACTGTTGAAATCCCTCAGAAATTTCAATAGCCCCAACACCATAAATCTCTTTTAAAACATCATCGTGTGGTGCAAGAACATATTGATAAAACTCACCTTCTAAAACCTGATAGCGATTTCCTCTGAGCATAAGCCAAGATGATTTTGCATGAAATTCAATATCCGCTGTATTAGAACCAAAGTCATTATTCTGAGTATTTGCTGAAGAAGTCATAGCAAAAATATGGATTTTTCTCGTAAACTCCTACTAAGAGCATACAATTCTCCACATTTACTTTCATCAAAAACCATTTCGTCTGGAGCTATATCTGATGCAAGAACCGCATGCACGTATTCTAATAAGAATTGAACTTCATTTATTTCATCTTTTGGAATATCGGATTCAAGTTCCGGCAAAGTAGCATTGCTACTTGTCATCAAACGTTGGGCATATATGTACCCAAGAAGATCTTCTGGTGGCATCTCATTTATTAAAACACGTATTTTTTCAGCTGTTTCTTCCATGTCTTTCAACAGGTTAGCTATTATTTGTTCTTGTTCTGCCAATTGCGATCCTTTACGGGTAAAGTGGAAATTCAACTCGGTATAGATTTGATGCCGTATAACGCCCTGTTAACAGGCAAAATGCTGTTGGCTAAAATAAGGAACGAAGTGACAAAAAACCAACTGTATTTTGTCCTTGTTTAACAGCTTGTTAAGTTTCAAAAAGCCAATTCCCATGTTGTAACTAGCACTTCAAAAAGTGACTTCATTTCATTTTCAAATTGTTCTTTTGTGATTTCATCACCGACACGTTTTGATAATTGAGTTTTCTTTTTACCAGACATGTTAGATACTTCAGCTTCCGTTCTTTGCCAATCTAAGTGGTTTGGATAGCATTCCTCAAGAGAACCATGTTCTAAAACTTTAATCTGCCCACGATTATTAAATACTTTAAACTCTTTCATGAAATCATCGAATCCCCCCTGAGCTTTTTCTGTTGGTGCATCACAAAGTACAATCATTTTCTCTTCAAATATAGACGTTTGAAGAGGCTCAAATGACTTTCGTATTGCATTTATAGAGCGCTTCGCTTGATGTGTATCGCCTTCTGCTGAAATGATTTGAATAGATGGTTTATCACTATAAAACCTTCGTATAACTCTGGTTAGTAGTTCAACTTCACTCGGCCCTTCAACAATCAAAAAATTCCTTGGAAGTAATAGGTCAGAAGGACTTCCACCAAGTAATTCAAATACAACATACGGCTTATCAATAGCATCTACTGCCTTAAATTTTGTAATGCTATCTTCTTTCTCTACTTTGTAAATAACTTGAGAAGGATGTTCGTCAGCGACAAATACAGAAGAATGTGTGTTAATAAAAATTTGGTCTAAATCCGCACCTAAAGTCAGTAATACTTCTTTGAGTTTTCGCTGTGCTGTTGGATGAAGGTGTAACTCAGCTTCATCAATGAAAAATAGAAATGACTTGCCAGCATCTTCTCGACCTTTTCGGTATTCTGCATAGGCTTGGATAATTGCGAGCATTAAAGCTCTTTGCATTCCGTCACCTTTCTCCGAAGCGTAAGTTTCAACTCCGTCATCAACTCTTGTTTGGAAGTTTTTAAGCAGATCATTAAATTCAGGTCTAGCTACTTCAAAACTAACCTTTGTACATTCAGCAAATTGCTTAGCTAAGTGAGTTTTAACACTACCACCCAAGCGATCAAACTCTAATTTTACTGCAGAATCATCATCATCAAATAACTCATCAAATTTGTCCCTAAACGCTCTATATTGGGGATTATCTTGAAGAATCTCTTCAAGAACAGACGATAACATTATACCTACGGGAGTTTTTGCTGAATACTTAGCTACTTCATCGAAATATTGTTTGGTGTTTATGTATTCAAATTTGGGTAAAAAATCGTTAAATGCTTTATCAAAACCAGCAGGATTTTTTGCTAAGGGCTCTCCATTGATTGTTAATTTTCGTTTAGCTGGCTCTAAGCTAGTTCTTTCAACAAGTAAAGAGTCACTTCCATTTAAAACTCCCAACATTTTCGTTTTATTGGTTTCGTTGCGCATATTTTCAGCGCCATGAATTGCACCTGTAAATTCAATTTTTACAGAGATCTGTTTGGATGTATCACCTTTCGGGTGCAATACTTGAATCGGTTTACCTTTTGGTAATCCATTGAAAAACCATTCTATAGCTTCAAAAAAATTGGTTTTACCTGCGTTATTTTGACCAACAAAAATATTGAAATCATTGCAGTCAAATTCAGCTTCTTCTATAGATCTAAAATTCTTAATTATTACTTTTGAAATTTTCATCAATCCCTGACCTCTACTTGAAACTTAACAGCTTATTTAATAGCAGCACAATAACGTTCCAGGCTGCTCAACTTATGTAGAAAAGATACCACCGCTAAGTCATTGTTGTAAATAGAATATTTTTACAAATACTATATCAATGCTTTAAATGTAGCTGGAGAAAGAATGCGTCTTTGTTTATGAGGTCTATACAACATTCTTAAACATTTTGCAGTGTATTGATATATTGGAGTTTTCTCGATTTTTACAAAATTATCGATGCGCAGAAAGCTCATTTTACGCATCCTTTGACCCCCAAATTATCTCAATTTGGAGCAATTCAGTTATACCTGTATAGATAACCAGTCTTATGAGCGGCAAGTAAAGCCGTTAAAAGATTACAAAAAGTAAGACTATATTGAGTCGTTCTAAATAACTTCGTTGTTACCGCTGACTAGCAATGTGGCATAAATGAGTTATCAGCCCTAACTCGTTTCTGGACGTGCGACGAGAAGTCGTATGAAGCGCTGTTCACCGCTTTGAGTGAACCATCTGTATCACCAGATGACCCTAGGACTCTGAATAAAGTAGCGAGTCTAACA
>NZ_JAKILD010000036.1 GCF_023283825.1 Shewanella olleyana
CTGTAGTAATGTTCATATTGGTCTCCTCGCTCTGTTAACTTAACGTTTCAACCTAAGTTTGGCACATTGTGATGCCGATAAGAGGAGGAGACCATTCCATCGTTGAACTTTCAAGCTTATTTTTGCAGCGAATAAACGGATACGATACAAGGAAGAGTCTATGTGCCTATGTGTCAATCTATCCGTCTCGAATAAGCTGCTCATTTTTAAAAAATTAACTAGCAAAGTTCAGCAGATCTTAGTTATTAATGAGAGGTAATATCAATATCGAGAACCGATTTATGAAGACGTATTCCTTGTTTTTTGGTTTCACGTATTACATTGTTTGACTAGATATAGGCTCTTCCCAAAAGGATATTCATCAGGTTATGAAGCAGATGATGGGCATAAGCATCTTACGACCAGTAATTTTACACTCGATTTATATTAGCTCCGTTTCAGAAGATCATTACTTGTCGCTGGGATGTTATAGATGAGCGGAATGTCGAGAATACATGGTCAATAATGCAGCATACATCATATGACATTTACCATATCCCTATGGTTCAGATGCATCCAATACAAGCTATGCAGTCAAGTAAATTAATACGCATCCATGTGGCTCTATGAAAAACAAATAACATCCATGTTAAATGACCAATTCAGCATTCATGCCTCTCGCACAGAGCGTTTTAAACTGTGAAACTACGCCTTGTTTTCTAAGGTCTTGAATGCATCTACACTGGCTTTATTATCTCTTCGATTTGATTGTATTTGTGAAAATTTTTAAATATTGTGAAATCCACTACTGGCCAACCATACTTTTATTCGTGCGTTGGGCTTCATAAAGAGAGCGTGGTTGCACATCTGGGTTATTTAATCCTTCTACATAGCGCCATTCATTAATAATATCATCTGGGCTCTTTTTGATATTAACCAGTTCCCCTGGAGTAATATGGGTCATTCCGACAAAGATGGTTTTCGGGTGCTGACGATAACAGTCGGCCCAAGTATCATAAGGCCCGTCGTAGGAATAAGAAGAGTAACTACAATACGTATAAGCTTCATTATCACCACGACCTGTGAGTGCACTTCTGACTAAATTCCAAACCACGTTATATTGCCCCGAGTGTGCGTTACTGCCCCAGCCCCCAGAACTTTGTAAAGTGACGTTGCGAAGATTCTCAAGCAAGTTATAACTGGCAAATCCACCATGAAAATCAATCCCTAATAGATCACTGTCAGAGGTGTTATTTAAGTTACGCACGACATTACCCGAAGAGGTGCCAGTAAGAGTGACAACATGATTTCGATATGTTTTATAGTGAAGATTTTGTATTAAATTATTGTCTGAACGGTATATGCCGATACCATGGTGTCCATACGCGCCATCAACCACAATATCATTAATGGTGATGTGCCTAGAGTTATGCAGGCTAATATCTAAAGTAGTATCTTGGATAGCGACATTATTCACCCAGCAGTCATCAATATTAGTAAATGCGATACCGCCAGTGTCGTAGCCGCCCTCAATGTATGAGCCATCATGAATACTCTCTATCAATAAGTCTTCGACACCACAGTTATTCACTTTAGACTTTAACGCAAAGAGTAGCGGGCGATACTTTAATCTAAGCGCTCTTGGGATAGGAGAAGCTAAGATAACTTCGTTATTATCGGTCACTTCTTTGACTTGTGTGGTAAAGAAAAATGGCATTTGCGACGGGCCTTGCACGTATTCTTCTCTATCTTCACTGTCATATAACGGAGATAATAACTCATTGGTAAGCTCATATAGCTCTTCTTCGCTCATCTCTGGCTTAGTTTCTGCTGTCCACGCTTGCATTCTAATACCAACGACAGCACCATCCGTTACGTCCACAATCCTATTTAAAGGAATACGTGTGCTCCCTTTTGCGACATCTTCAGTAATCGTGTGAACGCCGGGTAACGACCATTCGTTACTATGAAAATTAATGGTATGCAGGCTTACAGTGTTAATGTTATCTGACTTTTTCCATTGTTTAATAACGGTGCCATTGCCTTTTTCTCTACCAGCACCTCTTAATACAACATTTGCTGATCTTACCCAAATCGCATGCTCATCTGAAAAGTCTTCATCATTTTCAATGTTTAAGTCATATTGCCCAGCATCAAATAGGACAACCCCGCCACCGGCTTTTTCTGCTTCATCAATCGCGGTTTGAATGGCGATTAAGTCGTCTTGCCCATCATTGGGGTTGGCACCATAATCATTGACATGGAAAATAGGTCCAGTGATGTGGGGGATTTCCTCGCCCATTTTATAACCTGTGTCTTGCCAGTTAAATAGTGTATACCCGCCTTCAATCTCTTCGCCCTGCAAAAACTTTTCATAGATTGGCGTATAGGTTTCACCAGGCTCGGGAGGAGGCTCAACCGGTGCAGGGGGATCGGTTTGCTCTTCATCAGTGCAGGCAGCTAAGCTTATAAGTAGGAGAGAGAAGAAAAAGCACTTAATGGCTAAAGTCATATTATTCGTCATAGAGTTCGCTATATTTACTGAGGACTGTTGAACTTTGTTGGTAGTTTTTTGCTAATATAACAATAGGTTATAATTTGCTCACCCAAACACACCTTTAAGTTATATCGAAACAATGTTAACTGATACTCGATGGGAATTGCTATTAAAAGTTATGATCTGCACAGGCAGTATTTACAAAACCTCTCGGTCTGGTGCGGACGAAGCGTCATGAGTTTGACTCAATCCATACCAAGCTTGGAATATTGGTCAATTCATAATCCAAAGTTGAACATTAACTCAATATTAAACGTATGTTTGAATAGTTGCAGTAGATAATAACTAGATATTAAAAAGCCCCTTAGAATCGAAACTCTAAAGGGCTAATCAATGCTCTTTGTTGCAAGTGATCTGCAAGAGCTGTTTTGCGCTAACAAAACATCAAGGTTAACGTCTAATAGAATTAGCAAGCAACTGCATACTCAATCTATCTTCCGTTGTATTGCTGCTCTCGGGTGTCTAATAGGTAAGACACAAACGTTAGCAACAATAAAATCCTGTTTAGTACGCTTGGTACATTTCAACAAATACTTTTTTGTAGCTGTTGATGAAACGCTCAAATAATTTAGTCATGTTCTAAATCTCCACTCTGTAATATTAAAAATTAATAGAGTTGGGGATGTAACTTGAAGTCCATTTTGTTCAAGTCCAATCGGCCTACTCTCAACACAGGACATATTCTAATTCTGTTCAAAAAATAGCTCAAACGAATAAAATTAATCTTTATCATTAGTAAAACTTATCCAAAGTTAAATTTTTATGTTTGTAATATATTTTGTAGGTTGGTAAATTTACTTTAAATCAAGTGTTTATGATTTTGTTGTCAAAATATTTAGGGTTAAATATTCTATTGCTATAATTTACAAAGCTTATTTTTGTCTTGAGGAGGTGGTTTATCAGTTTTAGCTGGATTAGAAATGCTGATTTTACAAAAATGTAAACAAATTCCTAGCAATTTTATCTTGCAAGGTCAACACCTAAAATGTGGTAGTTTGCGCATCTACTCAAAACCCGCATAAAACCGAGTTTTTATGGCCAATAATGTTGATTGGACTCAAATTTTGGTGATATAAATTAAATGTCTACAGTATTTGATTTTTTATTTAAGCGATTGATATTAAGTAAATAATTAATATTTAGCTCTAAAGTTTGCTAGTGTTAAGTCACCCTTTGGGTTTATTTGTGATGAAAGTCTCATTTATGTGGTGTTTTAACAAGATAAGCTGAGCACGAGATTGAGATGTAGCTTTGCTTTGAGTTAACAACTTAATAACTTGTTATTTTGAGCGCTACTTTAAATATATAATTTTTTCCTGCAATGGCACTTGTTGTGATTGATGGGAATCATCATGACAATTGGATGTACCGAGTAAGGAGTCACCAATGATTATTGAAGAGGTTGTAGAGCTGTCACGATTGCAGTTCGCGCTTACAGCCATGTATCACTTTCTGTTTGTACCGTTAACACTAGGTTTAGCCTTTATTCTGGCGATCATGGAATCACTATATGTGATGACTGATAACCAGATTTATAAAGATATGACTAAATTCTGGGGTAAATTATTCGGGATTAACTTTGCTTTAGGTGTGACCACCGGTTTAGCAATGGAATTCCAGTTCGGTACTAACTGGGCTTATTTCTCACATTATGTGGGTGATATTTTTGGCGCACCATTAGCAATTGAAGGCTTGATGGCATTCTTCCTAGAGTCGACTCTGGTTGGTATGTTCTTCTTTGGTTGGGATCGATTCAGTAAACGTCAGCATTTAGCAGTAACTTGGTTAGTGGCCATTGCTTCTAATATGTCAGCGTTATGGATTCTAGTTGCCAACGGTTGGATGCAAAACCCAGTAGGTTCTGTATTTAATTACGAAACTATGCGTATGGAAATGACTAGCTTCGCTGAAGTGGTATTTAACCCTGTTGCGCAAGTTAAGTTCGTTCATACCGTTGCATCTGGTTATGTTGCCGGTGCGATGTTCGTTCTAGCGATTAGTTCTTACTACATCCTTAAAGGCCGTGACTTACCGTTTGCCCGTCGTTCATTCGCGATTGCAGCAAGTTTTGGTATGGCATCTATCCTGTCTGTTATCGTGTTAGGTGACGAATCAGGTTATAAAGTGGGTGAAGTACAACGCGTTAAGTTAGCAGCAATTGAAGCTGAGTGGCACACTGAGCCAGCTCCAGCAGCATTTACCGCGGTAGGTTTCCCGAATCAAGAAAAGATGGAAACTGACTTCGCGATTAAGATCCCTTATGCAATGGGTATCATTGCAACGCGTTCTATTGATGAACAAGTAACAGGTATCATTGACTTAATCGACGAGCATGAAATCCGTATTCGTAACGGTATGGTTGCTTACTCATTCCTTGAGCAGCTAAAAGCTGGCGATGAAAGTCCTGAACTGCGTGCAAACTTTGAAGCAACAAAAGGTGACTTAGGTTACGGCTTATTGCTGAAGCGTTACACTGAAAACGTGGTTGACGCGACTGAAGAACAGATTAAAGCGGCTGCCAAGGATTCTATTCCTAACGTAGCGCCAATGTTCTGGTCATTCCGTGTCATGGTTGGTGCTGGTGTGATTATGTTATTCGTGTTTGCTGCTGCATTCTGGCAAAGCACGCGTCATAAGATTGAAGAGAAGCCTTGGGTATTACGTGCAGCGCTATACAGCTTGCCACTGCCTTGGATTGCGATTGAATGTGGTTGGTTTGTGGCTGAATACGGTCGTCAACCTTGGACCATTTCAGAGGTGCTTCCGACCTTCATGTCTGCTTCGAGTCTGACGACTTCGGATCTGTGGTTCAGTATCATTTCTATCACTGTGTTCTACTCGATTCTATTAGTGATTGAATTGTTCTTAATGTTTAAGTTTGCTCGTCTAGGCCCATCAAGCCTTAAGACAGGTAGATATCATTTTGAAAACCAAGATGCTTAATCTGAGGACCTGATTATGTTTGATTATGAAATACTAAGATTTATTTGGTGGGCTCTGATTGGCGTATTGCTAATAGGGTTCTCTGTAACAGACGGTTTTGATATGGGTGTGGGTGCGTTATTACCAGTAATTGGTAAAGACGATACTGACCGCCGTATTATGATCAACACCATTGCCCCACACTGGGATGGTAACCAAGTTTGGTTAATTACTGCTGGTGGTGCACTGTTTGCTGCATGGCCTATGGTTTACGGCGTATCTTTCTCTGGCTTCTACGTGGCTATGATGTTGGTACTGTTTGCCTTATTCCTACGTCCAGTTGGCTTTGATTACCGCTCTAAAATTGAAGATCCAAGATGGCGTAAGTCGTGGGATTATGCATTATGTATTGGTGGCTTCGTACCACCGCTGATTATCGGTGTTGCGTTTGGTAACTTACTCCAAGGCGTTCCATTTGATTTTGATCAGTTCTTACGTGCAACGTACCACGGTGGTTTATTCGGCTTACTAAATCCATTCGGTTTATTAGCAGGTTTAATCGCAGCATTTATGTTTGTAATGCAAGGTGCATCTTGGCTACAAATGAAGACTGAAGGTGAGCTACGTGTTCGTGCTGCAAAAGCGGCGCAAATCACGGGCCTTTTAGTTGCTGTATTATTCGCTATTGCGGGTGTTTGGTTAGTCAACGGTATTGATGGTTATGTGATTACCTCTGCTATCGACACAGCTGGTCCTTCAAACCCAACCACTAAAACGGTTGCGGTAGAAGCTGGCGCTTGGTTAGCTAACTACGACAAGTACCCACTGACTATGCTATTCCCTGTATTGGGTCTACTTATGCCAGTATTAGTGATACTAGCAAGTCGTATAAACCGTAGTGGTTTTGCATTCTTGTTTAGCTCATTAGCTATTGCAGGTATCATTTTGACTTGTGGCGCAGCAATGTTCCCATTCATCATGCCATCTTCTTTAGACCCGAATGTGAGCTTAACAATGTGGGATGCCACGGCGAGTGAAATTACACTTAATGTAATGACTTACGCTGCAATCATTTTTGTACCGATTGTACTGAGTTATACCGCTTGGACTTATTACAAGATGTTTGGTCGCTTGAACCGTGAGTTCATCGAAAAGAACAAGACATCACTATATTAATTAAGGAGCCATTATGTGGTATTTCTCTTGGATACTAGGTGTATTACTAGCCTGTGCTTTTGGCATCATTAATGCGCTTTGGCTTGAGAACACTGAAAACTTAGACAGAATCAAAGAAGCTGATTCTGAAAAGTAACCAGTAGTTAAAGCTAGAAAATAAAACCCTGCCATAGTGCAGGGTTTTTTATTGGCTAAGTAAATAAGATGGTAGGTTAAGCTATTTAAGTAGCTGAGTGTAAGGGGGGGATTAGCTAACTGGAGTCTTAAGACTGCCCTATGACTGCGTTATCTGCTGGTACTGGGCGGCAGTAATAAATTGGCCAAAGCTTTCGCACCAAATAATGATGGTGTTGTAATCAGCGACATTCACATCTGTGGTAATTGGCACTAAAAAGTTATCGAAAGTTTTGACGTCAGCGACCTGAACCATTTCTGATTTTAAGCGGTTAAAATCTGCTTCGGTCTCGACAAACTCTTTAGCTAGATACACTTTAAAATCGGGCCCTGGTGATAACTTGCCATCAAGGGTGATGAATTCATCACCGATGGTGACTTTACCTTCGCCCCAATGTAACGCATCACTGTCTTTTAAATCACGACTAAATTCGGCTGTAAAGCGCTGCTGAGTGTCGATTGATTTAACTTGCTCAATACTTGGTGCATAAGGTGCGGTAAGAATAGGAAGGGCATAAATACCTGCGCCAAAGCCAATGGCAAGCACAAGTGCATGGGTTGAAATCAATGTGGCTATCGTACGTTTTTTCATGTTGTTCCTATTTAACCTGAGCTCGGGATAACAACTTGCTTTCTAGAGGCTATTTTTACTGATAACGGCGTTAAATTTGTTTGCAATAGGCCAGCTATTGACGCACAAATTTGCCTTGTTCTAAGCAAAAATATCTCTCTAGAATAAGATTGAAAGCAAAAATGTAATAATTCAACAGTTTAACTAACTTCTTACCCCGAATTCAGGTTATTTATTGTGCTCTTAGTCGTGATGCTACTACTTATAAAGAGCTGATTATAAAAGAGCTGTTTATAAAAGAGCTGTTAATAAAACTGCTGCTGGATAAATCATAGAATAAAAAAGGGCATGAACTTTAACGTTCATGCCCATATAAAGACCTGACTTAGTAGTCTTTTATTTCAATCACCTGTTTAAAAACTTTAAATCTACTCTACACCTTAAAGAAATTAATCTTGGTTTTTAGCTCTCCAGCCAGTTCTGTTAAGCCGTCAGCAACCTCAACGGTTTCTCCTGCGCGCTCTTGGCCTTCATTGGCAAGAGATGATATTTGGTGCAAGTTACGGGTGATTTCGTCTGCGACAGCGCTTTGCTGCTCTGTGGCGCTGGCTATGCTACTGGTGAAGGTTGCAAGCTCGCCAATGCTATCTGTGATTTGACTTAATTGCTCGCTGGTTTCCATGCCTTGCTCTGCAGAGAAAGTGCCTAATTTATGGCAGTCTTCCATTTGCTGAGCGGTACTTTTTACTTGAGATTGCAGTTGACCAATGGTTTTACTGATCTCAGAAATAGAGCTTTGAGTGCGCTGCGCTAGGGAGCGGACTTCGTCGGCTACCACGGCAAAACCGCGACCTTGCTCGCCTGCACGAGCGGCTTCAATGGCCGCATTTAATGCCAGTAAATTAGTTTGCTCAGCAATACTGTTAATCACTTCGGTGACTTGGTTAATGGCTTCGCTTTCTTTGCTGACATTTTCGATGTTGGCTTGGCTTTCATTCAGTTGAGTTTTGAGTGAATTTAAAGACTCAACCACAGCTGTGAGCTGTTGATGTCCGCTGCGAGATGATTCATCCACTTGCTGACTCTTCGCCGCTCCCTCGTTTGAATGACTGGCGACATCACGAATAGATGCCGACATTTCTTCAATGGCGGTAGCGATTTGGTTAGTTTGCATCATGAGTGATTCAGACTCGTCACCATTTTGTCTTGCCATTTCTTGCGCTTTTTGCGCCTGAGACTCTAAGGTTTCTACTGAGTGTTGCAGCGAATCAATCAAGTCTTTTAAGTTAGCTGACATATCTGCTGCACTGGCAGTGATTTGGTCTATTTCATTTTTGCTCAGCGGATCTTTTACCTCAAACGTCTGTGATAAGTCACCTTTACCTAATGCCTCAAGCTGCTGCTGTAAAAGCTGGAGTGGTGCCATCGCTTTAACTTGCGACATTGCCAATAAGCCGCTGATTAAAATAATCCCCAAGGCCGCAACACCTACAGTAATGTACAGCAATTGCATGCTTTCATTGTTAAGCTCAGCAGCTTCAGTTAAACCAATTAGAGTCCAGTTCCAACCTGGAATATTAATACTATTGGCAAACATGGTTGTTTGTTGATTGTTGCTGTATTCATAACTGAAGTGTTTCCCCATGACTTTATCGGGGTCTAGGCCGTTTAAAATGTCAGGGTTAAGGGCTTCACCAGCATTAAAGTGAGGGTGTGAAATGAGCCGTTTGTCACTGTTTCTCACCAGCATGTAATAGCCTGACTCTTCAACCACTAGGTTATTAATGGTTTTCTGTAATTCAGTGATTGATTCTGTAATATCAAAACCGATATATAAAATACCAATGACTTCGCCACTTTTGCTTTTTATCGGACGGTAGACCGTCATGTAATCCTTACCAAATAGCTTGGCATAACCTTCGTAGGTTTCACCCTTTATCAAAGTTTGATATCCGGGGTGATTTTGACCTAAGTAGGTGACGAGCGCTCGTGAGCCATCGGCTTTTTTAAGTGAGGTTGAGATCCGTAAAAAGTCATCGCCGTCTTTAACAAAGATGGTGGCTGTGCCGCCTGTTAAGTTTGAAAAGCGATCCACTTTACTTTTAGTGGCATTAATTTGGGCATTTTCATGTACGAGAGAGGGCGTTTGGGTACTGTAGATTCTGACACTGCGATCGGGTTTATGAAAATCGCCAGGATACATTGCCCGAAGAATATCGGCATTACGGCGAGCAAGGTTTAACAGGCTGACATATTGCAGTTCGATAAGTGCGGCATTGCTTTGCATTTGCTCGTTCATCGAAGCAATGGCTTTATCTTTTAACACATTAGATGAGCTCAGATACGACACGGAAGAAATGATACTGAATACCAGAACGGTAAGCGCTAGCGAAAAGTACGTTATTTGTTTTGTTATAGACCAACTTCGATAGTTCATGTGATTAGTTCCGAAAAAAGGATAGCTACAATCTAGTGGATATGACCCAGAATTGATTTGATTAAGATCATGGGAAGATTGAGTAAATTCTTGAATTTGAAATTGGCAATTCTAAAACAAAAAACGACGCATTAACGCGTCGTTTTTTGTTGGTTAGTAGTTGAAAATACTACACTTGTACGGGCGACAATATTCAGATTTCTGTGATTTTTTCTTCATTAAAATAAGATACATTGTCGGCACCCAAATGAGCGATAACATGGTTGTCAGCAAAGTGCCGCCTGCAATGGCAATCGCAAATGGTGGCCAGAATCCACCGCCTGCAATAATTAAAGGTAAGAAGCCACCGATAGTGGTAATGGTGGTCGAGCCAATGTGCCTGCCACAGCCACTAACTAACTCAATGATGGTTTGGGTGTTGCCCAGTCTGGCTTCTGGCACGTCTTCAAGTTCAGCCAAAATAACAATGGCGGCGTTAATTGCCAGCCCCATGAGTCCCAGCAAACCTATGATCACCGTAAAGCCAAATGGGTAACCAAATAAATAAACGGCTAATAACCCTAAACCTGCAGATTGAAATGCACTGAGTAAGATAATGGCGGTGAGTCTAAAAGAGTTAAACGACAGTACTACTGTGGCGAGTAATAGAGTCACCACCACCACGATATTGGATAGTAAGTTACCGACTGCTTCATCGCGTTTAGCGCTTTCGCCACCAATTTCTAAATGATAACCGGACGGCAGTTCGATTTGCTCCAGTTTATCTTTAACTTCATTGAGTACTTTTCCTGGCAGTACACCACTGACGATGTAGGCTTCAATGGTATTGACTCGCTCACCGTTTCGACGTGGGATCCCGCCGCGACTGACATTTATCTCGTTATGGGAGATGGCAGAAAGTGGAATCGTATCGCCTTGACTGGAAACCAGATTAAGCTCAGCTAATCGAGTGGCTTCCTCACGTGATGTATCGGCTAACCGGACTCGCACTGGCAGTGATTCGGTTTGCTCAAGTATGCTGCCACCTATGATGCCTGTGGTTGCCATTTCAATTTGCTTAGCGATATCGGTAAGACTTAAACCACTCATTAAGCTGGCATCTTCATTTATCTGTAGCCAGACTTTTGGCGAGCCAGCACTTAATGTGGCTCGAGTATGAATAACATCTTCAGTTTGCATCAGTAAGCCACGCGCCTGCTCACCCAATTGGTTTAAGGTATCAAGGGATGGGCCGTAAATACGTAACTCTACAGGGGCGTTAAATGGCGGTCCTTGTTCAAGTTTTCTCACTAGGATTTGTGCTTGGGGGAAGTCAGCATCAAACTCTTGCTGTAAGGATAAAATCAAGCGGTTAGCGGCTTCAAAGTCAGTGACTTTGACCATGGCTTGTGCGTAATTGGTGGCACCTTGCTGGCGTTGGGTTAAGTTGTAGTAAAACGAAGGGATATTGCCGCCCACAACCCAAGTGATCATTTCAACATCACTAATAGACTCCAAGCGTTCATCGATATGTCTTACCTGTTTTAAGGTGTTATCTAAACTCACATGAGGAGCAAGATAGACTTCAATTTGAAACATGTCTCTATCTGAAGGCGGAAAGAACTGCTCAGTCATTTTGGTTGAAGCCCAAAAGCCCACCAAAGGTAAAATACCGATGAGTAATGCGGTCATTAATGGACGTTGTAAGCCAAAACGTAAGCTGGTTTTAAAGGCGTGACTTAGACGAGGGAACGCCATCCCTTTTTGATACCAAGCCATGGATGCATTGTCTTGGCTAAATCGGCCTGCAAGGCCTGCAATAATGGTATGAGAAATTAGGTATGAACCCAATAAGGCAAACATCACTGAAATGGCGATGCCGCCAACAAACTCACCAGCAGCACCTGGCATTAATACAATCGGCGCAAAGGCCAGCATAGTGGTGATGGTAGAACCTGCTAATGGCAGCCATAAATGATTGATAGTTTTGCTGACCGCTTCAAGTTTAGTTAGCCCTTGCTTACGGCGCTGAGCTATAGCATCGACAATCACAATCGCGTTATCCACCATGATCCCCAATGCCACGACTAAGCCAGTTACCGACATTTGATGGATAGGTAAGCCTGTGTATTTCATGCAGGCGAGGGTGAATAATGCCGTTAATGGCAATGAAAGCGCCACTATAACGGCATTGCGCAAACCTAAAGTAAGCATCAATACAAACAAGATAATCAAGAAGCCTTGAATAAGGTTAATGACCAAGTCACCAAGGCGGACGCTGGTATAGCCTTGTTGATCGAACAGCCATTGCACTTCAATGTTGGCGGGGAGATTAGCACTGAAATCATCGACCACTTGGCTGACTTGGGCTTGCCATTTATCGACGCGATTATCTTCCAGCATGCGAGCTGAAACCAGCACACCTGATTTGCCATTGATTAAGGCAATGCTGGTGGCAGGCGTTTTAGGTTGGCGGCTGACATTGGCGACATCACCAAGGCGAATAATTTGACCATTGGTATCTATTTTTAGCGGCACTTCGCTGACACGGGTGATGGAATCTAATTCACCTGATACTTCAATCAGTGCTTTAAAGGTGGCGTTATTGATTTCACCTGCTGAAATTTTACTGTCGGCGTTCGATAATATCGATGCGATACTCGCGGGGGTTAATTTCAATTGGCTGATCTTATTGCCATCGAGTTCAACCAAAATTTCTTCATCGGGCGTGCCTGATAGTTTCACAAAATCAGTGCCGTTTAAAATGCGTAACTTGCTTTGTAACTCTTTTGCATAACGGTTTAGTACATCGGTGCGAATAGGCGTATCGCTTTTCCAGACTAAGCCCAATATTGCAGTATTAGCGTAACCTGTTTGATCGTCGAGTAAGCTATTTTGCGCGGACGTAGGCAGCTCAAATTTGCTATCAGAAATAAGGTCTCTGGCTCTAGACCACACAGGTGCGGTATCAATAACCGTGTCTTTTAATTCAAGTTGAATAACGGAAATACCGGGGCGAGAAGTTGATTGAACCAGCTTTAATTCTTCTAAACGGCGCAGTTGGTTTTCGAGCACTTCAGTGACTAAAGCTTCAACTCGCTCAGCTGATGCACCAGGGTATTGAGTGACAACTGAGGCAAAACGGTTGGTAATCGTGGGATCTTCAGTACGAGGTAAACTGCTAATCGCCCCCAAACCAGCGACTAACAGAAGCGCAATCATTAAGCTTGCTAGTCTGCCATTTTCAACAAAGGCCTTAATCATAATGACCTCGCCACAGCCGCTGAAGTGGGTTTAACCTGTTGGCCAACGACCAGCTTATGTAAGCCTTGAGTCACAATGACATCGTCTTTATTAATTGCACCATTGATATAAGCTTGTTGCTCAGTGGTATAGAGAATATCCACATCTCGGCGTTCAATGCGGGCTAAGCCATCATCACTTTTAGTTACCACAAATACATTCCACAAACCACGAACCCCATCGGTTAAAGATGAGATAGGCACCCAGTATCCTGCATCAGTGATTTGTTGTTGATATTCAAGATAGGCAATTTCGCCATTAATGACTTGTTTGTTACTTGGCAGGTTAATCCGCAGCTGCACGGTACGAGTTACGGCATCAATTTCAGCGCTAATACCTGCAACAATCCCTTGGTAAACCGTTTTACCTATTAGAATATTAACTTGCTGATTAGTTCTGAGCGTTTGCGCAACCGTGTTAGGGACGCCGATATAAGCTTGTTGTTGACTGGTACCAATTAAAGTAAAGACTGGACTGCCGAGGGCAATAACTTCACCTAAATTATGGTGACGTTTACTGATGGTGCCATCAAATGGCGCGACTAGAACAGACTTCTCTAGCTTAAGCTCAGTTGCGTATAACGAGGCTTCGAGGCGTTTTTGATTCGCTTGTAGGCTGGCGACTTGCTGCTGGGTTTCATCAAATTGTTGCTCAGAGACATATTGTTGTTTTTTCAATTCAATAGAGCGGGCTAAGTTGCTTTGGGCTAAATCTAAGTCGGCTTTGGTTTGCAACAGTGAAGCCTTAAGTTGCTGCTGCTCAGCTTGTAATAACTGAGTATTGAGCATCGCTAATGTTTGGCCTTTAACGACTGCATCACCACTGTCAACGATGATATCACTTAGTTTTCCTGCTAATTCAAAGCCAACACCAGTCGTGTCGGCTGAGCGGACAATCCCTGTATATCTCTGTTGGTGTTGATAGCTGTTATTAAAGCTAAGGGCTTGAGTTATAACATTAGGCACAGCAAGTTGCGCAGTGGATTTGACTTCTTCTTGGCTACAAGCACTTAAGAATAAGATGCCAGCACTCAAGCTCAATAGAGTTCTGGATAGATTAAAAGAACGCGCTGCTGTTTTCATGGTGAACATTCCTATTGCGATATAACTTCCTTGGCAAATCAATTTAAATGATATTGATCTGCACTTAACATCATGTGATGCTCAATATTTAAACTAGACTGTCTAGTCTATTTCGTGTTAATTCTATTGCTATAAAACTAGACTGTCCAGTCCAATTTGTGATTAAATGTTATAAAGAGTTAACAGTCTGTAGCTTTAAAACGCTTGAAATGACCAAGCAGCAACAAAGCTGCCCAAGACAAAAAGATGATCATATGAATAAAAGCGCAACTCATTCAACGCTCTGCCAACATAGTGCTCCAATGACTCGTAGCGAACAAAAGCGGTCGCAGATTTTAACAGCATCGATAGAACTGTTTTGTGTACAAGGGTTTCCTAACACGAGTATGGATTTGGTCGCTAAAAAGGCAGGTGTGTCCAAGCAAACTGTATATTCACACTTTGGTTCAAAAGATGAATTATTTATTGCAGCAATAGAATCTAAGTGTGTTGTACATCAGTTGACCGGAAATTTACTGGATGACGCTGCAAATGCCGAGCAAACGATCAGAATGTTTGCCCAGCAGTTTGGTGAACTCATTGTCAGTGATGAAGTATTAGCAGTATTCAAAACCTGTTTAGCCCATGCCGAAACCCACCCCGACTTATCGAAGCTGTATTACGAAGCAGGTCCTAAGCATGTTTTAGGCTTATTAAGCGACTATTTATCCAAAGTGAATCAGCATAATGAATTCTATTTTGCCAATCCGCACGATAGTGCTGTGCGTTTATGCTTAATGCTTTTTGGTGAATTAAAATTAAGATCTGAGCTGGGAATTGATGTTGCCGAGTTATTGCCTAAACGACAGGCTTATATCGATGAAACAGCGACGTTATTTTTAAATGCTCACCGTAAATAAGTAAAATAATTCAATAGTGTTTGTCAGTGGTAATAAAATCTGGGTAATATCTCATAAAATATTGAATTTGTGATCCAAATTGAAATACTCAGGGTATAGAAGTTATGTATAAACCTTGGTAATTTCAAATACAATAATAATGAGAAAGGATGCAGTTAATGAAAGTTATTCCAAGCTTGTTTCAGGCGAGTCAATTCAGCGTAAGTGCGGTAAAGAAAACTACTCTGTTAAGTGTTATTACAGGTCTGCTTTTGACTCCTTATGTTGCAGCTAGAGAATACACTCCGTTTAAATTCAATGTGTCGCGAACTTCAACTGAAGCTGCCCAGATAGACAATACTAATGCCGAGTTACAACGTGATGTTTGGCGTTTAAAGTTATCCGGAGCTATGCCTATCAATAAACAATGGATGATAGGAGCTAATATTGGCTACGATAATCTAGATTATGGTTTTAAAAACATTGACTCAGGCATATTAAACGATCGAGTAGCCCCATGGAGCTCAATTAATAAATACAGTGCTGGCTTATCACTTATTTACCGTCCAAACACCAGCTGGATGTTTATGGTCGCGCCAAAACTGCAATACTCTTATGCCAATACCGCTTCATCGTCTGATGCGCAAAGTTACGGTGTCGTAGGTTCGGCCATGTATCGTTTTGAGTCGGGAAATATGCTGGGCTTTGGTGTAGCGTATCTTAATGACATTTCTGAAGTTAAAACTATTCCTTATCTTGCTGTGCGTTGGAAAATCACCGATAAGTTAACCCTAGGTAATCCGTTTGAAGCCGGCTTCAGTGGCCCTGCGGGTCTAGAGCTATCTTATGAAATGAATGAAAAATGGAATTTTGGTGTGGGAACCTCACGCCGTTCAGAGCGTTTCTTGATATCAGATAGTGAACAAACTATCGAAATGGAAGAGTGGGTTACGTTTATTCGTGCAGGTTGGAATATCAGTGAAAAAGCCACGATTAACGCTTATGGTGGCTACTTTTTCAATAGCGAAATGGAACTCAGTGAACCACGAGTTACTGATGAAATTGATAACCAAGCAGCGGCAGGTTTAGCGTTTGAAATTAAGTTTTAAGCAAGCTAATTAATACTTACCATCCGTAAATCAAAAAGCGACCAACTGGTCGCTTTTTTAGTGAAATTAATAACAGTAACCTTGCTATTTAGCCTGAGCTCAGGTTATTTAGCCAGCATATTCTTACGTAAGCTTTTTTGTGCAGGCTCATCACCTAACCAAATTTTTAGCAATGCTTGTCTAAACGCTTCGCCTTCAATCGTGGCTTGTTCAGTGCCATTTTTAAAGCTTGTCACACCAGCGCCTTTATGGGTGACAAAAGTAAACTGATCGCCTTTGCTGACTTCTTCAGTAAACAGTCCCATAAATTGTTCTATGTTTTTGTCTATCGATGAGGTATCGCCGTCAGTTGCGCTATCAAATCCTTCGTTAATTGCATCGACCATTTTATCGGAGGTGATCATGCCAGAAGTAATATTAAGGCGAACCACCGCTGTTGATTGTTCTAAAACAGCGGTTAAATCTGTTGCAGGCGTAGCGATATAAAGGCTGCCTACATATAAATCCATAAAGAACTTACTACGAACACCTGCGCCATTTAAGGCAAGGGATTGTTCAGCGATAGTCAGGTTATCTGCGAGTTCTACACCTGATACAGTTTTAGCTTGTGCAAGTGACGGGATGAGTAAACTCGTTGATAAAACTGCGGTTAGAGCGATTGTTGAAAATGCTTTCATAGGGGGACTCTTTAATATTTGTATTGTTAGCCAAGTGGAGATTTATTCGAGTACACTTGGCTAATCGGTTTTAGCTGCGCATCCCTAGCTTGTATTGTCCATTTTGTTCGAACATGATTGCTTGTTTTTTCTTGGGAGCAATCAGGATTGGACCGTCATCAAAAAACAAAAATGCTTTCCAATTACGGGCAAACACAACCCAAGTTGTTTCAATAATTTGGTATTTTTCATAGCAGAAGAACACTTGAGTATCGTCTGCCCAATCGATGAATTCAGCGATAGGTTCTAGCAGCGTATTGTCATCTGAATCCCAAGCCGATTGCCAATGTTCAGTATGTTTCCAGGCATCTTGCTTGGCAGCCCAGTCACCTTTAGAGAATAATTCAGCACGGTTACATTTATTACTAATCCACTGATTCCAAACTGTCATCGCACTTTTGTCGGTGAGCGGTTTGATTAATGCTTTATCTGTATCTAACACGGGTAAATCTTTATGGTTAAAGATCCACTTGCGTTTGTATGCATCTAATGGAATGTAAGTGTGTGCCAAAAATAACTCCTAGCTAAATAAGGATGAGACTGATAATAAGTGGAGGATTATAACGACTCGCTAATAATAGTGCTAGCGCTGAAGGTTAGATTGGGAAAAGGGGGGTGAGAAAGGCAGTCAAAGCGGCACTTTCTCACTAGGGTTGACTATTTTCAGGACATACGTTTGCAGGGCTTACGTGTAGTGCTTAAGGGCAGTGCTTATGAGCAAGGCTATAAACGAAAGCGTCTGATTAACGAGTGAAACACACCAATAGTATTCTCAAGGGATTCACTGGCTGTTAATGACTCATTGGCCGCATTTGCGGTATCGGTTGCGCCATCGGCAATATCGATAATTTGCTGGTTGATATGCTCAGCCACCGCGCTTTGTTCTTCAACGGCTGATGACATTTGAAAAGTCATGTCGGTAATGCTACCTACAGCATCTTTAATTTCACTCAAAGCATTACGAGTATTTTCCACCACTTTCACACCGTGTTTAGCTGCCTGCTCACCTTGCGTAGACATTTCAACGGCGCTATTAGTGCGGGCTGACAGTTGCTTAATGACTGCATGAATTTGATCGGTCGATTCTCGAGTTTTTAATGCTAAAGCGCGGACTTCGTCGGCGACGACACTAAAGCCTCGACCTTGTTCGCCAGCTCTTGCAGCTTCAATGGCGGCATTTAATGCCAGTAAGTTAGTTTGATCGGCAATTGAAGATATAAGGTTAGCTGCTTGACCGATTTGCTCTGTTGAATCTGCAAGTTCTTTAACGGTGACCGCAATACTGTCGACGGTGTGACTTAACTGATGAATTGATGCCAGCGATTCATTTGCTAAGTCGCCACCTTTATCAACGTACTGAATGGCATTTTCTGCACTGTGAGCATTTTCTTCTATCTTTTGAGCGACTTCTTGAATCGCTTGCGACATTTCAGTAATGGCAGAGGCTATTTGCTGGGTTGCTAGTCCTTGTTGTTCAACAGAAGTTTGAGTCACAGACACTTGTGTTTTACTGATAACTGAAATGTCACTTAAGCCAGTCACTGACTCATTGATACGGGTTAAGGCTGTGCGGCAGCGTGCCATTTCGCTAATAAAGGCAAGCTTAGCTTGAGCACTGATACCAGCATCATCAAAGTAGGTTTGGGCTACAGTCGCATCGGCAAATGATTTAGGACTGATGTTGATTAATGATTGCCAATGCCCCCTTTGCTGCTGAACACTCCAGATACTGCTTAATACTAGCATCAATAAGGTTGCTACTATGGCCGATGGATTGGCTTGCCAACTAAACCAACACAGTAAAAATAGTCCAGGGGCTAAGATGGGTAATACTTTCTGTAAACTATAACCAAGTCGAGTCGTTGAAGCCGTCGCGGATTTTCCTGCTAGAATACGTTGATAAGCTTTTGCAGCACGTTGTTTTTCTGATGTTTCTGCACATACTCTGACTGACTCATATCCAACCAGGTTATGACCATCATAAACTGGGGTAACAAAAGCGCTTACCCAGTAAAAATCACCATTTTTACGCCGGTTTTTAACTAAGCCCATCCACACTTTGCCCGCTTTAAGTGTTTTCCACATGGTCTCAAAAACAGCCGCTGGCATATCAGGATGACGGACAATATTGTGTGGCTGGCCAATCAGCTCTTCACGGCTATAGCCGCTGGTGTCGATAAATGCTTGATTGCAGTGGGTGATGTTTCCTTTGGGATCAGTACTTGAAACTAATGGAGTGTCAGGGGAGAAAAAGAACTCTTGGTTATTAGCGATATAGCTTGCAGAATGATTTTTCATAATTCTTCTTATTTTAAGCTGCAGAGGTCATAAAAAAGCATAAAACGTGACTGCGACCTCAAAAATATAGTGAGAATGTAATCGAAATGACAATGAATTTACAGTATATAAACCAACTGGTTAGACGTGTTTTCTAGTGGATTAAACTAGTAAGTAATAAAAAGGTAATTTAAACAAGTGTTTAAATGATTGTAAGTATTACTATTCTGAATCAATTTGATACACTTTTTGTTTTTAAAATAAGCTAATTCAATGATTTATGTTACTCGTAACAAAGTAGTCGTCAGTGACATAACTGAGTATAGTTTGCACGACTCATGTCGATATTTAGAAAATAAAAAGCCCAGCTAGTTAAGTTGCTGGGCTTTTTTAATCGTCAGTAGCTATTCTATTTATAGCCCGTTTTCATATTGTAAGTGCGTTGATTCTGGCACCATTTTATATAAGGTTTCACTGGCTTCGTTTTTACCTGCAAGCAGAGCTTCAAATTGCTTAATAAGCTCAACTTTATCTGGTGATTGTCTGTCACCGGCGCCAATGTTGGTTAAATCAATCATAAAGCCATCAAACATATGGCTTAAGTCGTCAATGATTTCGGTATTTAAGAATTGATCTTGGTTATAAATACTTGGGTAACCGGCTTTTTGTTTATCAATGGCAAACGAGTCACCTTTGAGGTTTTTAATGCTGGTGGATTTATCACAAGACAGCATACAACCATTATCAATACGCGGTTTTTCACAGCCGACACTTTGCTGGAAGAAACACTGACGGCTGGCCATTAGCAAAATTGGGTGGTAAATGCTGTAAAGCATTTTAAAGTTGTTTGGTCTGGCAATTTGCTTCATCTGTTGCTTGTTAATTTCATTTGAAATGAACGCACCAGCACAATCAAAGCCTTCTTTTAATGCTAATAAAGCATAAGAGTTAGTGGTATTTAAAAATGGTCCAGCTATCCACTTAATGCCGAGTCTATTGGCATGATAAGCAATACCAGTATTGTTGGTAACAATCAGCGGCGGTTTAACTTGCTCAAGAATATTCAGCGCCACGTCATAATCTTTACCAATTAATACTGGTGGGAACCATGGGATTAAACGCGGGTTTTGTTGTAAAAAGTCGACATATTTAGTGCAGCCACGTTTATAGGCATCAGGTAATTTAAAGTAAATATCGCCGTCAGTAACATCGGCAAGTGCAGCATCTGCTTCATCGCAAATTAGCATCGACAGTGCAGGCTGTTGTTCTGCATTTTTCTTGTTACGCTCAAGTTTTGGTAGCTCAACTTCTGCAATCACTTCAATGCCATCATTTAAATAAGCTAACAGCTCATTTTTTAAGGTAGTGATTTCGCGATACGGAATACTCATACCATCAGTTAAGTTATCAGTATCGAGTTGAATTAACTCGAAGTTGGCGTTGTTGATATTTTTAAAGCGCTTTTCGATGGCTTCTTTATCTACACTTAACTTCTCACTCGGGCGCATTATGCTGCTTGAGCTAAACACCACGGTTTTCGACTCAACATCGGCAAGATCACTTGCTGCGCTTTGGGTGGTGACGGTAAGTGTTAGCGGCTTAGCTTCTTCACTGGCAAAGCTTAAAGTTAGCTTGATTTTTTCGATGCTTAAATGGGCAATTTTATCATCAACAGAAGCATTAATTTGTTGCTTGTCGACTTGTAATTGTTGCTGTGCATCATGGATTTGAACCACTGAAATTGACTCGCCTTTTTCAGCTTTTAATTGGTCGACCAAATGATTTTTAGAGTTATCACGTGGATTATCGATAAACATCGATTGGTTTAAGTCGCCACGTAAAAATGCATTGGTGAAATCACGGTTAAAGACTTTGTATAAGCGCTCGCCATCTTGGGTCAGTTCGCCTGTTTCAACATAGCCATCTATTTGCTTACGGAAGCTGTCGATAACGGTATGGACGTAACTTGCACCTTTAATGCGACCTTCGACTTTAAATGAATATACGCCAGCTTCAATCAGTGCAGGTAAGTCGAAAAATGCAGAGTTATCTTTAATATTTAACGGAAAGTTGTTTCCCGACTCTGTCGTTTCGTACTCTTCACGACAAGCTTGGCTGCAGCGACCACGGTTACCTGAGTTACCCGCACTGGCTGAGGTTGAATAACATAAACCAGAGAAGGCGACACATAACGAACCATGAACAAACACTTCTAATAAGGTGTCATGTTCTTTACCGACTTCAGCTAGCGTGGTTATTTCACGAAGGTTTAGCTCGCGGGATAAATTAACTCGGGTTACCCCAAGCTTTTTAAGAAACGGGATTTGGCCGGCATTGTGGGTCGTTAACTGAGTAGATGCATGGATATCTAAAGTCGGAAAATACTTACGTAATACATAAAGCAGACCAATATCTTGCACAATCACGCCGTCTAAGGTGGTATTAACCAACTTATTAAGCAGCTTGATAAGCGTTTTAAATTCTTGCTCTAAAATAACAATGTTGAGGGTTAAGAATATTTGGCAGTCATATTGATGCGCAAGTCTGATGATCCCGACCAATTGATCGAATGAAATATTAGCTGCGCGATTACGGGCGTTAAAGGTATCTAAGCCGCAATATACAGCATCTGCACCAGCAATAATGGCCGCTTTAATCGCTTCGACATCACCACCTGGGGCTAATAATTCAATCTTCGGTTTCATGTTCTTAAAGGTTCTCAGTTAATTTTAGTGAGGGGATGTTACCCGTATATTTTGCTAATGAATATGGTTAAAGTGGATAATTAATTAGCCAGTGTGCATATATGTAGTTGGGATTAACATACAACAATGAATAAAATCATGGATTTACCTGTTATCTACTCGCTCAGAAATTGTCCATTTGCAATGCGAGCCAGAATTGCCATTTATAAGTCAAAACAGCCAGTATTGCTTCGAGATCTGGTGTTAAGTGATAAACCCGCTGAAATGTTAGCGGTGTCGCCCAAGGGAACGGTTCCTGTGGTTGTCACTAAAACAGGAACCATTATAGAAGAAAGTTTTGAAGTGATGTTGTGGGCATTAACTCAGGGTGATCCTGATGATTTGTTGTTTGCCGCTGATGACTCGCTAGATGAGATGCTGAAGTTAATTTATATCTTTGATAGTGAGTTCAAGCGCTGCTTAGAAAACTACAAATGTGCTAAACGTTACAGTGAAGCTAATATCGTAGAATGCAGAGAAGCCTGTGAGGTTTATATTGCCAAGCTTGAGGCGTTATTGTCTCAGCATCGATATTTAATGGCGGACAGAGAAAGTTTAGCCGACATTGCATTACTGCCGTTCATTCGTCAATTTGCTCGGGTTGAACGTCAATGGTACTTACAAGCGCCTTACCCTCATTTACGGGATTGGCTTAATGGTTACCTGCAAAGCAAGATGTTCAGTAAAGTCATGACTAAACATCCGCTTTGGCTAGAAAACCGTGAAGATGTGGTTTTTTGCGGCTAAGGCCTTATATGGCCTTAGCCTTATATTAATAGGGCCTTATATTAATAGGGCTTATAGTTTAGCCCTATTAACACTACAGCTTAATATCAATCCACACTAGGCGATGATCTGACGAAACCGATTTTCCTCCGCCGCCCCATTTACCAACACGGGGATCCTTCATCATCAAATGACCTTGCTCTGATACCGTTGGCCAGAAAACGCCTGAGCCGGAGACGTTTAAGTCACTTGATGGAATCACATGATCTAACCGCAAGCCTGAAGTGCTGGTGATGTTTGCCGAGTAATTGATATCTCGGTTATTTTTTCGGCATTCGCTAGTAGAGAAGCACTCTGGGCCGCCTAAGCTGTGAGGTGCTTTATTACCATGAGTTACATCTTGATTGACTTGCTTACTATCCATCAAATCTTTGATGGTATCTAAGTAGCCATCACCTGAATGAGGATCTGCATTTAAGTCACCTAAGATAACAAATGATGCCTCATTGTTAATGCCGCCTGTTTGACCTTGATCATCGTAAATGTAGCTGCCAGAGCCTGAGATGTAATCATGCCAGAATTTAATTTCGGCTCGATTGAGTCGTTTATTGTTTTCGGTCACCGTGTCAAAAAACGGTGGGGTTGGGTGAGACATTAATAAATGAACCACTTTATCGCCGTTAGCGGTGGGAATGATAATCGGTGCATCCACATGGTTTTTAGATGACATGGGCTTTTCTGCCCAAGCAGCGTCGCTGTACCATTTGTCGCCACAGGCTTTACCTGCTGGAATAGGGTACTTTTTGTCTTGGCAATTACTGATAACCGGATTGGTTTCACCGGGCATGTCTTTCCATTTAAAGTGCTGGAAAGTACGGATGTTGTCTGTATCGATTGGAAATTGCGAAGCTAAACTGAACGCGTATTGGCCATGATAAACTCCAAAGCCCCATGCATCAGCAGGTAAGGCGATTTTACCGTCGTGGTTTAAATCGTATCCGCTTAATAAGCCAGTATTGGTGGCGAAGTTTTCAAAGAAACCAAATTCAATAGGTTCTAGCGCTTTGTATTTATCAGCAGTAGCACCTAGGGCATTTTGTGGGACAGAAAGGTAGTTGCGCTGAAAGTTATCAATCGCTTGCGAATCGTCTGCTATACCGTCGTTATTAAACTCACTCATTAATAACACAGCAGGTCGTTTTGTTTGAATGATGGCAGCGACATTACGAATTTGAATGACTTTTTCAGCCAGTGTTTTATCTTCATCAGTTAAGCTTTTATCAAACCATTTTCTCATCAAGGCATCTTGCTGAGCCTGGTTGAGACTCATTTCTGTCACTAGATCTGAGAAGCTGTTTCTATCAAATGAAAGGTTAAAGGCACCAATACGAACATCTTTGATTGCATCAGTAGATTTAATCACATCTGGCTGGGTATGCTGACTAAAATCATCATTGTTACTATTACAACCCATGAGTAATAGTGCGCTGACAGCAAAAGCTGCAGCGGTTGGTAATACTTTCATTGTAACCCCATTGTTATTGTTTTTTGCTTCCTTTGTTGGAAACTGGTTTGGATTTTATACTTATCTTCATCACAGCTTCAAATAAAAACCGTGCTATACCCAAACAACTTGAAGATACGTGTTTCAGAGCTTCACCGTGTTTTCAATACTAGGCGCGTTAATGCGGTAATGTAGGTACCTTATAAATTAGCGCAACAACGTAG
>NZ_JAKILD010000037.1 GCF_023283825.1 Shewanella olleyana
TATTGTTGTGGACTAGGCTCTCGAAGCATGATGATAAACTTGGTTATTATCTGTACTTCTATTAGATCAAAGCCCTAGACGAATGTCTAGGGCTTTGTCAGCAGTCTGAGAGCGCCATAGGCGCTCTTTTTGTCTCTGGAATGTTAAATTATTTTTTATCTACCTGTGAGATATGATGTTTCAGATCTTCAAATATCGTCTCATCATTATCGCTAAATAGTGGGTCTTCCACTAATTGCTTATCGCATTGCGATTTAATCGTCAGCCAATCATCCTGATCGAGTTGTTTGGCAAACAAAGGAAATAACTCACTCTCTTCATACTGCATGTGCTTTTGCTGTATATCGACATAAGCTTGTAAATCGCTCACCAGTTTCTCTCTGGAAATGACAACATCTGATAGTATTAAATTCAGGCTATACATTAAGGCACCTGAATACTCAGCAAGTCGACTATGCTCTTCATGTAACTGGGTATCACAAGGAGTAGAAAACTTCTTTACAAAGTAATCGTAGGTAATGTCTTCTAATGGATGGTGACTATGCTCAGCATAAACTTGCATATACTCAACCACATCTCTTATCAGTGCAAAATTTACCGCTTCACCTTCCGCAAGCTTAGTATTTTTCTTCGCTAACACATTAAGTAAAATAGCAATATGCTTATGATCGTTCATAAGTCTTTTCAGTATCATCTTATCCATTATCACCATTCCTTCATGTATAAAGATTAAGCAAACATTGAATATATCCAATCTACACTAGTCGTATTAATGATGTTATGACGAAGATCATAAAATTCCAAATTACAAAAAAAGCTATTTAAAACAAGATCAAATGAATTATAAACAATAAAAAAGCACCCTAAGGTGCTTTAAAAAATAACAGTTCTAATCATCAACCTAAGCTAAGGTTTTAAATAAATGTGCTTTAAGCTGATCAAAGTCTGCTGCAAGTTCAGCTGATAAAATTGGCTTATTCACTACCGCCTCGAGCTCAGCGGGTAAAGGCAGACTTATGTTTAATTGTGCATCTACCACATCTTTAAATTTAGCAGGATGAGCAGTGCCTAAGAATATTCCCGTCTCCCCTTCTTTAAGCTCATCAGATAACGCCTGAGCAGCAATAGCAGCGTGAGGTTCTGATTGATAACCAAGCTTATATAACTCACTCAGCGACGCAGAGGTTTGCGCTTCTGTTAACGCTAAACCTGTGATTGAAGATAATGGCCACCCCATGGCTTCACAAATTGCTTCAACACGTGGCCAATTTGATGGTTCGGATACATCCATTGCATTAGACATCGTTGCCACGGTTGTATTAGGCGCCCAATCACCTGCTGACAAATAACGTGGTACAGTATCATTTGAATTTGTTGCAGCAATAAAGCGTTTAACAGGTAGGCCCATAGCTTTAGCAAACAAACCTGCCGTTAAATTACCAAAGTTGCCACTCGGTACTGATATAACAATCTCATCGTCACTACTTTCTTTAGCTTGTGCTACCGCTTCAAAGTAGTAACAGATTTGTGCCAATAAGCGACTTATATTGATAGAGTTAGCCGAGTTTAAATGCAAACCGTCACGGACATCGCTGTCATCAAAAGCTTGCTTAACCAGTGTTTGGCAGTCATCAAAATCAGAAGTGACGGCAACGGTGTGAATGTTCTTACCTAAAGTGGTAAACATTTTCTCCTGCAGTTCACTGATTTTTCCTTTCGGGTACATCACAACCACTTGAACGGCATCTAAACCATAAAATGCATCTGCCACTGCTGCGCCAGTATCGCCTGAGGTAGCCGTTAAAATCGTGAGCTTCTTATCGCCTGCAAGTAAATTGACACACTGCGCCATAAAGCGTGCGCCGAAATCTTTAAAGGCTAATGTCGGGCCATGAAATAATTCTAAACAGGCACGCTTTTCATCCGCTTTAACTAATGGGGCTTCAAAGGTAAAAGCGTTATCAACTAGTTTATCGACATTTGCTTGACCAATTTCGCTTGCCAACCACGCCCCTAAAATACGTTTACTTCGAGCGGCAAAAGGAAGTGCTAATAGTTCATCCATATTTTCAAGAACAGGGATCGATTTCGGGAAAAATAGACCTCTATCTTTTCCTAAGCCTAATTGCACTGCTTCGCTGAAACTCACCACTTGTGATGGGTGCTTTAAATTATATAATTCCATTGTTAACGCCTTAATAAAAATAATTCAGAGTTAAACCCGACGAGTACCAGACTCATCCAGCTTACAGACATGGGCAAAACCACCAGCCTGAGATAAATAATGTTGCTCTAACCACGCTTGAGCAGCTTGTGCTGTTTCAAGTGAGTCAGTAACAGAAAAAAGCGTAGGACCACTGCCAGAAATTCCCGTGGTTAACATACCTATTTTTTCAAGTTCGCTTTTCGCTTCTGTGTAACCAGGTATTGCGTCCGCGCGATATGGCTCAGCCATCACATCCTTTAGTACCGATATCGCGAGCTCAGAATCTTGCTGATAGCTTGCATGAACAAAAGCACTTAAATGGCGGGCGAAATCAATCGCCACCGACTTGTCATATTGACTGGGTAGCAGCTCACGCATTTTGGCGGTCGACAATGAAATACCTGGGTAAGCAACCACCCAATACCATTGCTTAAAACTTGGGATAGTCGCACAGACTTTTTTAGGCGTATTAAGCATTAATTGCATGCCACCTAAATAACACGGCGCCACATTATCAAAGTGCACGCTGCCAGAGATCATGCCTTCAAACTCACCCATTAGCAGCAATAGAGCTTGTTCATCAAAAGGTCGCTCAAAGTGTTCATTCAGTGCGTATAAGGCTGCAACAACAGAGCTTGCGCTTGAACCTAAGCCGCTTCCTACAGGAAGATTCTTTTCTAATCCAATCGCCACACCTTCAGAGCTGTTTAGCTTTTCTAGAAAAAACTCTGCACATTGGTAAACAATATTTTGTTTACCATCATCAGGCAATTTGTGCGCCCAAGGACCTGTTTGAGAGTAATGTACGCCACTTGATGCCGCCTCTATCATCACTCTATCACCTAATAAGCTGCCATCAATTGGCGCAAGAGCTGCGCCAAGTAAATCATAGCCAACTCCGACATTTCCCATCGAGGCTGGTGCATAAACCGTTATGCTCATAGTCCTACCTCACGAGTCCAGTTAAGTGTTCTTAATACATCGGCAAATGCCCCAGCTGCAGTCACATCGGTACCTGCACCATAACCCCTTAATACAAATGGGATTGGCTGATAATAACGACTGTAAAAAGCCAGCGCATTCTCACCGCCTTTAACACTATATAAAGGATCGCTTGCATCCACTTCGGCAATGCGAACATAGCATTTACCTGATTCAATTTGCCCGACGTATCTAAGTACTTTTCCTTCAGCCTTTGCAGCTTCAACTCTAGCGCCGACTTCAGCATCAAGTTTAGGAAGATTACTCATAAAGGTATCGATATCCCCTGAATCATCAAATGAGCTAGGTAATACAGATTCTACATTGATATCTTCAAGTTCTAATTCCATGCCCACTTCACGGGCTAGAATTAACACTTTACGTGCGACATCCATTCCACTTAAATCTTCACGAGGATCGGGTTCAGTGAAACATTTTTCGCGAGCGATTGATGTTGCTTCAGATAAGCTCATGCCTTCATCTAACATACCAAATATATAAGAAAGCGATCCCGACAAAATACCGTTAAAGCGTTGTAGTTTATCACCTGCATAAAGTAATTTTTTCAAATTATCAATAACCGGAAGACCTGCTCCTACTGTTGTCTCATATAAAAACTGACGACGTTGTAAAAGCGCTGTAGTACGAAGTTGCTGATAGTACTGATAATCACGAGTATTGGCTTTCTTGTTAGGCGTGACCACATGGAAACCAGCATTCATTGCATCGACATATCTGTCTGAAACGAGTTCACTTGAAGTACAATCAACTAACACAGGGTTAAGCAATTGCTGCTCTTTGCCCCAATTAAATAGTTCAGATAAATCATATTGTGTATCACAGTCAGCCAGTAATGATTGCCAATTAGTTAAATCAACACCATCACTGTTTAACAGCATTTTACGAGAGTTAGCAACGCCACAAACTCTCATGGTGATATGTTGCTCTTTTAACATTGCCGATTGCTGTTTGATTTGCTCCAACAGCCCTGCGCCAACATTACCCGCTCCGACTAAAAACACATCCAGATATTGCTGTACATCGAAGAAGGCTTGATGACATGCACTAATAGCGTGTTTAGTTTTACGCTGCTGAATGACTGTTGAAATAGAACGTTCTGATGAACCTTGAGCAATCGCAACAATATTAACGCTTGCTTTAGCAAGTGCGCTGAAGAACTTCGCAGCAGCACCTTTATGGGTTTTCATCCCGTCGCCAATTAACGACACGATGGCTAAATCTTGTCTTAATTCGATTGGCTCAAGCAATTCCGATTGAATTTCCAATTCAAATTCAAGTTCAAGTGCCTGCTTAGCTTTTTCTGCTTCATCAGTGTTAACACAAAAGCTGATGCTGTATTCAGAAGAACTTTGGGTGATTAAGGAGACAGAGATACCGCTTCTAGATATGGCTTCAAGTGTACGACTTGCCATTCCCACCATGCCTTTCATGCCTGGGCCTGAAATATTAAACATGGTTTGATTATCTAAATTCGAAATGGCTTTAACTTGTAGGCCAGTTTTATCCACTTCATTAGATACCAAAGTACCAGGCGCAGAAGGATTAAAGCTGTTTTTGATGTAACAAGGGATATGATACTGAGCGATAGGTGCGATTGTCTTTGGGTGCAGGACTTTAGCGCCAAAATATGACAGCTCCATTGCTTCTTGATAGCTAAGTTGCTCTAACAGTTTTGCATCAGTCACAACCCGAGGGTCAGTATTATAAACACCATCTACATCGGTCCAAATTTCACAGCTCGATGCATCCAAGCAGGCGGCTAATACAGCTGCAGAGTAATCAGAACCGTTGCGACCTAATGTTACGGTTTTACCTTGATCATTTGCTGCAGTAAAACCTGGCATGATCCACACTCGCGCTTCATCTAATGCGAGCGCTGCAAATCTAGGCTTACTGACACTGATATCAACGATTGACTCTAGTGCTTTACCGTGGGCTAAAAATAACTGAGTAGGATCAAACTGGGCAGCTGAAAGTGATTTAGCTAACATCACTTGCTCCATCAATGCAGCAGATAAACGTTCACCAGACACGACTACCTGTGCTTGTACATGATCTGGACATTCATTGAGTAATTTAATCCCTGTAAGTTTGTCGTTCCAATCAACCAACTGTGCGGCCAGCTTGTTTTCTAACAGGCTCTTTTGTTGTTGTGAAATTAATTGCTCAGCAGCTTGATCAAACAAGCCGTTGAACACATTTTCAATATGATTCAATACAGCAGAATAATCTTCACCCTTCTGAGCTAAATCGACAAGCTCAAGTAATCCATTTGTGACAGTTGCAGGCGCCGATAACACAGTTGCAATGGATTCCGACTTAGCAGATTGTTCAATGATATCTGCCGCCATCAAAAAGCGTTGCCAATTGGCTAACGAGGTCCCACCAAATTTCATTACTTTCATTTTCTACTCCCTTTACTCGCTAGCGCTAAGTTAAATTTAAAATCGATATATTTTTTAAAGCCTGAAAACAAAAAGCCCGCTTCTTTGTGGGAAGCGGGCTTGTTGTAAAAATTCTTTAGGGTGTACTCAGCCCGCCCCCACAATATTAATTGTGGTGGTTGTAATAATGGTAGCTACAACGTGGAACTGGATTTTCATCATGACACTCGACTATTTTTTATGTACTTGTTTTGAATTAATAATAGAATTGCTTTTTTACATGTCTGTTGTCAACCCCTTAGCATAGCTTTATTTTAAAGCACATATTCCGCATCAATCTAAATTAGCGTTAAAACAGCCTAAACTTCATATTTTATACAAAATTAGCAGAGTATAAGGAGCGAAAGCTATGTTTACGTTAACGTAAGGGAAGTTCCCCTTAAAATTAAAAAGCTCTATAAAACAGTATATTAAAAACAAATTAGGCTAAATTTAAAACACAAACAGCATAAACATAAGCTTTAGAGCTAAAAAATCGGCTAACCCTTATTATTTAGCATTTTTATCGAGTTGCTTTTTTATTCCTAGATGAAATTGACTCATCTAACTGAATTTCCAAAACATGTGATTGAATAAGCAAAAGCTGATACAAATCATTTCCCCCCATAACAAAAAGTATTATCATGCCGCCACATTATGAATTGGAGTCGTTATGAAAATCACAAAACATTCAGCAGTGACTATTCACTACCGTTTAAAAGACCAAGATGGACAGCTAATCGAAAGTTCATTTGAAGCTGAGCCTATGGTTTATCTTCATGGTACTGAAGGCCTAATCCCTGGTTTAGAAACCGAGCTTGAAGGTAAAGTAACTGGTGATAAGTTTGATACCAACATTCCTACTGAATTTGCTTACGGCGAATACCACGAAGGCCTTAAACAAGAAGTTCCTCTAGAAGCTTTCGGTGATGTTGAAGATATCGTTCCTGGTATGCGTTTTATTGCTGAAACAGAAATGGGCCAACGTCCAGTTCAAGTGACTGAAGTAAAAGATACTGTAGTCGTAGTTGATGGTAACCATCCTTTAGCAGGTCAAGCCTTAAACTTCAGTGTTGAAGTTATGGACGTTCGCGAAGCGACCGCTGAAGAAGTTGCACATGGCCATGTTCATGCAGCTGGTGGATGTGGTCACGACCATGCTCACGAGCATGAACAATGTGACACTGAAAAGCCTGGTTGTGACGGTAACGGCGGCTGTGGCTGTCATTAATCAATAAGGATAATTAAGCACGATTGCTTAATTCAATGACTTAGCGATTTAATACTAAACCTAAAGTTTGAATTCAAAGATAAGTTAGCCAAATTCTTGGGTAACGTATTTGTTTTGAGTTATTATTCATATTAGTTGATTAGGGCCTGTTGATTTTTTAAGGTTGTTTTTGCAGCGAATTGTTGGCCATTTATACAAGGCAGAGACTTTATGGTGTAGTTATTCTACATAAAAAGTCGATAACGCAGTATAAATCGCCAACAAACGCTGCCCAAAGGGTTCGACTAAAAGCGTTTTACTCTTTGTTGGATGAATCTTGCTTAGATGACTAGGCATCAATCCATCCGCCTCAATTAAAACGCTTTTATTTCGAACAAAACTTAACCAGCAAAGATCAACATGCCCTAGTATTTACAAAAGTTAAAGATACAGATTCAGCCAATACCAACCCCTGGATTTATCAGGAGTGCACTTGAAGTAAACCATAGTAAGCTACTGCTGAGGTTATAGACTTAACCTGAAGATACTTACTCATGATTAATCACAAGCGACGGAGTGCTTATGTTAATTAAACCGATTTATGAGATTTTGCCTTTCACTTATATGGTTGTGGGTGCAGGTAGCGTTGCCTTGCTCAAAGAACCGTACGCCATAATAGCTTCACTGCTGGTATTTTTTTACGGTGCGCACATTTGGAATCAACGCTCAAAAAACCGAAGAACAGACCGTAAGAGAAAACGAATTGACGGCATACTGCCTGAATCAATTTATGGTTACCTGCCATTTATATACATCATGTCAGCCGGATTAATTTTACGTTTTCTTCCTAGAGACTCAGGTGTCGTTATTGCAATTTGTCTATTCACCTATGGAACTTACGTTCTAATGAGAAGAATAAGCTATCGCCACCATAAAATTCCTCGCGTTCAAGCTAGAGCAAAGTTTAATTAATATCTGATTTCAAAATAACGACTTGTCTTTAACCACACTAATCCAACAGTAAATGTTGGATTTTTTGTTTCTGCTCTGGTTGCATATTTTTCAAGTAATTTGAGCAACGTGTAATAGTGGCAATACTCACTTGATAATCAGCTGAGATTTGTCGTTGGCTTAAATCGCCTTCTAGTAATAACTGAAACACTTTCAATCGACCAGCGACTGCACTTCGCTCTTCTTCAGTTAACAGTAACTGGAACAAAATGCCCAATTCATCAGAATTTGGATAGCTTAGTACTTTTTCTACAACAGAATCCCAATTTGCTCGCATAACACTCTCTTTTAGTAATGCCTCAACAGTACAAAGTGTACCAATTTTTCTTATTCAGCAAAAAGTAAATCTGCATTTAATTAAATTTTTAGCTTTTTCTCAATTTTCCTTACAAATACACACAAACAAGTCTCGCACTCAGTTCAAAATTATGTGTAAAATGTGACTTACACCACCTGTCATATAATTAAAAAATAAGAGAAAACTTATGAAAAGCATAATTTTTGCAATCGCTGCGAGCGCACTACTCGTCCCATCGGTAAATGCACATAACTTTGAGGATGCTGATGATGCAATTGATTACCGTAAATCAGGGTTTAGCCTGATCCGTTATCAATTTGGTGACATGGGCGCAATGTTAAAAGGTAAAAAGGATTTTGACTTAACTGTGTTTCAAACTCGCGCTGCAAACCTTGACGCACTATCAAAGATACCTCATGAAGGTTTCATCGATGGTTCAGACAAAGGTGATACAGAAGCACTTGCAAAAATTTGGAGCAACAAAGCTGATTTTGATAGCAAGATGACCACATTCCAGGAGAATGCAGCTAAGTTAAATATTGCTGCTCAAACTGGTGACAAAAAGCAAATTAAACAAGCTTTTGGAAATACAGGAAAAAGCTGTAAAGGTTGCCATGATATGTACAAAAAAGACTAATCATTGTCCTTAGTTTTTGGTGATTCGATAGATATTGTATCACTAAATAGAAGCCCACTAACAAGTGGGCTTTCTTAATTGTTCAGAAGTAATATGTTTTTGCGTCATCTATTTATGCTTAAAAATTAAAGCATGCTAGTTATAAATACGCCACTATTGGTGCAATTAACCAATAACCGATCACTAAACCAATCAAAGCAACTATCACAATAGCTAAAAGTGACGAGGTCATTTTAGGTTCTTTTGATAACTTTTTGTACTCTTCTTCGGTAAGCTTTTTATTACCAGAAACCATGGCCGACACTAAGTTGTTCCCCTTAATTGCATAAAGCAAAATGACAGATACATGCAATAAAATACAACCTAAAATCACATTGAAGTTGACTTTATGTAGCCAAGTAAACCATGCACCTACATCTGAAGACACCATTGAATATAAAGGGCCTTCAGTAAAAATATCATCACTAGAAAATAAACCGCTAAATAACTGTAAGCTTAAAACCGTTAGCATAAACAAAACCATATAGCCTCCAAGAGGGTTATGGCCAACAACGGTCGAATCTTGCTTACCCGTTAGGTAGTTCAGTACTTTTTTAGGACCGGCAACAAAATCTGTAAAACGTGAAGTCTCACTGCCAACAACCCCCCATAAAAGTCTTGAAATAATCAATACCATAAAGCTATAGGCACATATTTGATGCCACTCCATTTCACCGCTATCAGCAGTCCACCACAGTGAAAATAACAACCCAACTGTGAGCCAATGAAATAAACGAGTGGGTATGTCCCATACCTTAATTTTTTTTTGTTCTATACTCATATTATTCGCCGTAAAATTTTTAAGAAATGATAATTGATAGATTGTACTTAATATCGATTATAAAGGTACCCAACTACCTCTGGTAGGGGAGAAAAGTAAAGATAGGTAATTAATCTGTGCAAAAACGCAGCCTTTTACAAGTGAATGCCCGTTATTCAAGACTAAAGTGAAAAATGAATTAAGCGAGGTAGATTTGATACAGTATTAGATCCTCTACTCAGAATTTGTTTTTACAAAGTACATAAAAAATTAAGCAAGGATTTAGGCTGTAATTTAGATCGTAGAAAGAATATTCAAGTAATATACAGCGCGTTTGGAGTGAAGTGACAGGCTATTTTACAGCCAAAATGAACTGAAATTTATAGTTCACATGCAGTGTTATCCATTCCAATATGAGCTTAATAAATCGATATTACAAGTAAATTTGGAGACTTTTTTGTCCATTTTGTCTAAGCGATCAAATAAGAATCAAACAGACTAAAACAGCCACCAAAATGTGATTTAGATCACGATTTTTGTCTGTAAGCTTGGTAATCTGAACTCAAGCAAACAACAGAAGGTTCGAAATATGCTGAAAATCACTAGCAAGCAACTTGAAGTCACTGCACCTATTCTTGAACGCATCGAAGGACAGTTTGAAAAGTTAACACGACACGATATTCAATTAATAAACCCACACGTTATCATTACTCAGGAAAAGCAGCTCTTTAAGATTGAGTCATCAGTAGGCTTGCCAAGTGGAGAATTATTTGCCCAGGCGAAAAACGAGAACCTTTACGCAGCAATTACTGCAATGGGTAAAAAGCTGGAGAAACAGCTAAATCGCCTGACCCATAAACCCCAAGCTCAACGTCACGTTTCGCCAACAGCTGAAACGAATGATGACTTCGAGTATGACTATAAGGAGGAAACCGCAGCTTGACGATTTATTTAACGTTTAACCAAGAGCGCATCCTCGGATGCGCTTTTTAATGCTTCACATTTGTCAGTTAAGCTTAAATACTTTCTCACCCTACGCAATACAACAGATTATGAGCAATCTTCAGCATAATTCGATTGACACATTCCCTTCAGCCCTTTAGTTTTAATGTGATGAAAACATTTACCTACAACGATTTTATTTTCTTTTTTATGCAGCCCCCATATTGAGGCGGATTTTTTGTGTAAAAACGAAAATGAAATTTGAAGCCTCCCACTTGGGGGGCTTTTTATTATTAATTTTTAAATCCTATCTGTTAAACAGGTATGTCAGCTAAGTAGTCGTCATTGAGGCAAATATGAACAAAGCGCCAGAGTTAAACCAAACCCGCAAACAGATCACCGCCTTAGATAAAGAACTACTGTCTTTATTATCTAAACGACGTGACTTAAGTTTAGATGTGGCTCGTAGTAAAGAGGTCGATGTTAGACCTATACGTGACACTCAAAGAGAAAAAGAATTATTAGCAAGACTAGTTGAACAAGGCCGTGAACACGGTTTGGATGCGCATTTTGTTATTTCACTGTATCAAAGCATTATTGAAGACTCTGTACTCAACCAGCAAGCCTATTTACATGGCAGAGCAAACCCTGAAATACAGCAGCAACAATCCACCATTGCCTATTTAGGTGCGCGTGGTTCATATTCGTACTTAGCTGCCAGTCGCTTCTGTCAACGTCGTCAAGTTGAAATGGTTGACTTAGGATGCCAAAGTTTCGATGAAATCATTAAATCTGTTGAGCTTGGCCATGCTGATCTCGGATTCTTACCTATTGAAAATACCTCTTCAGGTTCAATCAACGAAGTTTACGATGTTCTTCAACATACCTCGCTATCAATTGTAGGCGAAACGACGATTGAAGTCGGCCATTGTTTACTCACTAAGAATGGTGCAGGTTTAGATGGCATCACAACAGTATTTGCCCACCCGCAGCCTATTAGTCAATGTAGCCATTGGCTATCACAGCATCCTAACCTTACACTCGCATATTGCTCGAGCAGTGCAGAAGCCATGCAAAAAGTAATTGATGCTGATGATGACAGCGTCGCTGCCATCGGCAGTGCTGAAGGCGGAGCTTTATATCAATTAAATGCAGCAGAAACTGGCTTGGCGAATCAAAAAATTAATCAAAGTCGCTTTATTGTTGTTGCAAGAAAGGCAGTAGCAGTACCTTCTCAGTTACCTGCTAAAACCACGCTAATTATGGCTACGGGTCAAAAACCAGGTGCCCTCGTAGAAACATTACTTGTTTTAAAAGCCCATAATATCAATATGAGCAAGCTTGAATCACGTCCAATTCCAGGCACTCCTTGGGAAGAGATGTTTTATTTAGACGTAGATGCTAATTTGGCAACAAGCGAGCTCCAACAAGCTTTAAAAGAACTAGAACGTCTAACTCGCTTTATAAAGGTGTTAGGTTGCTACCCTTGTGAAACAGTCAAACCTACTCAGTTGAATAACAGCCAACTGCTCATCGAACCTATCAGTTCAAAAGAAGTGGTAACAGCTCCTTCACAAGATGAAGATGCACCAAAGTATTCAAAGCTATACCGTCAGCAACACACTCAAATTGAAATTAATCAGTTTAAGGTGGGCGGAGAAGACTTCGCAGCAATTCAGCAATTAACTCTGCCAATGGCCGCAGATGTATTTGCTGGCAAAGTTAAACAGATTAAAGAAGCTGGCTTTCAAGCAGTGTTATTGGATAACCCAGCATCAGCTAATTTAAACGCAGCAGAGTTAAAAGATTATTGTCATTTAATCGCACAAGCAGGTTTGACAAGCTCGGTACAGGTTGATTCAGTCAATGAATTTAATGAGACCGTTAAAGTCACAGACATGGTTTATATTGCTGGCAAAGAGATGTACAACGATGAGTTACTGACCTTAGCGGGTTCGGTTACTACGCCTGTTTTATTAGAGCGTAATACCATGGCCAGTACCACTGATTGGTTAGCCGCTGCCAATAAGATCTTATCCCAAGGTAATCAACAATTGATTCTAATTGAAGCAGGAATTAGAAGCTTTAATAAGCCTGAGCAACTGGCACTTGATCTTGCAGGACTAATTGAAGTGATTGCTGAAAGCCATTTACCTGTCTTAGGTAATATTAGCTATGCAGTAGAAGAAAAATTAATAAAACAACAAGCAAATGCCATAAAGCAGCTTGGCGCAAGCGGAGTCATCATTAATGAGAAGCAGTTGACGTGTAATGACACTCAAGCTGAACTGCTGCATCAATTACATCAGTGATACTGTTGCGCTTTCAGTAAAAATTAGCGCTTTAAAAATTTGCCAACAAAAGCTTAAAACAAAAAACCGAACTGATTAGTTCGGTTTTTTGTTACTTTAAATAGCTCTATGCTTTACCTAAAAGAACCCAAGTGACTCATTGATATCAATACATACTGACACTGTCATTTAGACCTAACCAACCTTTAAAAATGCGGTAACTGAACCAGAGTAATGCAAACAAGAATACTGGTACGCTTAACCAAAGCTGTGGAATAAAATAGCCAATAATCAATAAAGGAATTAGCCCAGTAATACTGTTTCGTTGCCAGCGTAAATGAGAGGATAATAAAGAACGCGAAGCAATATTGGTTTGTGAGATATTAATGATTAAACTAAAAAATACAGGTAAAAAAAACAGCGGAAATGCGCTCATTAATGCATACAAAAAATGCCCGAGTGATAAATCTTCTGCGGTATAAACCTCAGTTTCTGTCATCAGATTTCACTCCTATTACGTTAAAATTAAGGGAGTTACTATTCGCAACTCCCTTATAACAATAATCCTAGATTTGCCATTACGCAATCTTTTGCAGTGTTAACCCGAAAAATTGCTCTAATTGGTCTTCATATCATTGACAGACTGGAGCATTGCCCTACTTTCGTGTTGAAATTGCGGCGCAAAATCACCAAACCATTTAGCAACATCTCTAAATTGCGCTACAAACGCATCACGATTACCGCTTTTTAATAAATCCAATGCATCACGATAATTATCAAGGTAGTCACTAATAGCCACTTGGCTGCCTTCTTGTGCAAATATGATATCGGCATAAAGCTCAGGATCTTGAGCAAACAAACGTCCTACCATAGCTAACTCTAAGCGGTAAATCGGCGAACTGAATTGTAATAAGCTTTCTATATCCGCTTCTTCTTTACAAAGATTCACACCATAAACAAAGCTTGAGAAATGTCGCATGGCTTGCACTAGCTGCATCGCTTTGTCGTGACGTTCTGCATCTTCATTAACGATACGAGCGCCCCAAATGGTTATTTGCTCTAAAAACCATTGGTATGCTTGCGTGTCACGCCCATCACACACCACTACCACTTGTTTTGCCAAACTGCCAACGTCTGGGCCAAACATAGGATGTAACCCTACAACAGGGCCATTGTGCGCTTCTAGCATTGCGTTAAGAGGTTCTGACTTAATAGAAGTTAAGTCCGCTAAAATGCAATGATCAGGTAAATTGTTTAACTTGCTTCGAATGAGTTCGCAAGTCACATTGATAGGTACGGTGACAATAACCATTCCAGCACCATCAAATAACTCATCGGCTCTGTGCCAATCGTCTTTATCTAAGCTTTTGACCTGATAGCCTGAAAGCGTCAGCATTTGGCTGAATAAACCACCTAATTGCCCTTCACCGCCTACAATTACAATATGGCCAAGGTCAGTTTTAACTTGTTTAAAGCCCACATCCTTTTCATTTAAGTACGATTCACGCATCAAACGTCTTAAAATGTCTTCGATTAACTGAGGCGAAATATCCATTTCGCTAGCTTCTTTACGACGCTTTGCCAGCATTGAAGCTTCACGCTGAGGCGCATAAATTGGGACGCCTGCAGCATGTTTTACCGTACCGACTTGCGCAACAAGATCGAGACGCTTACGGAGTAAATTTAATAATTGTTGGTCAACGCCATCAATTAGGTCTCGTAAGTTTTCTAAATCTAATGTGGTTTTTTCATTCATAGCTTATATCCATCTATCGCACGTCTTACTTTTTAATCAGCAAAGCGATTCGGTAATACTGTTTTTAATAAATCTGCATTACGACGCAGTAGTGACTCTGTTGTAGCCCAATTAATACATGAATCAGTAACAGAAACGCCGTAAGCAAGTTCAGGTAAAGGCTTATCAGAAGATTGATTACCCTCATTTAAATGACTTTCCAGCATGACACCGATCACCGAGCGATTACCATTATTAATTTGCTGGAATACATCCTCGCAAACTATGGTCTGTCTTGTATAGTCTTTCGATGAATTACCATGACTACAATCAATGATTAATCTAGCATTCAATTTGGCATTGTGTAATTGCTCTTCACAAGTCGCGACACTTTCTGCGTCATAGTTTGGTGTTTTACCACCACGTAGAATCACATGACCATCAGGGTTACCTGCAGTTTGCAGTAATGATACTTGCCCTTGTTGGTTAATCCCCATAAAGCGATGACTGCTGGCAGCTGACTTTAGTGCGTTAATAGCCACATCTAGTTTGCCATCTGTACCATTTTTGAAACCTACCGGCATTGATAAGCCAGATGCCATTTCGCGGTGAGTTTGCGACTCAGTTGTACGTGCACCAATAGCTGACCAAGTTACTAACTCTGACATGTATTGTGGACTGATTGGATCTAGTGCTTCGGTTGCCACAGGTAATTCAAGCTCAGCAAGCCAAATCATTAACTCACGTGCCATTCTCAAGCCTTTCTCAACATCAAAAGACTCATTCATGTCAGGATCATTAATAAGACCTTTCCAGCCTACCGTGGTACGTGGCTTTTCGAAGTACACTCGCATTAAAATGTAAAACTCGCCACTTAATTCATCATGAAGTTTCTTAAGTTTCAACGCGTATTCTTTAGCGGCATCGATATCATGGATAGAGCAAGGACCGGTTACGATCAATACGCGGTTATCTCGCTTGTGAACAATGTCCGCCACTGTTTGGCGTGCATCTAAAATATACTGATAAGCATGATCAGATAACGGTAACTCTTTTTTTAACTCTGCTGGGGTCACCAACACTTTTTCAGAACTAATATGGACGTTATTAATCGTATCTTGCTGCATGCTCATTACTCACTTCTTATCGGTTTACCGCTAATAATCACTTTCAAACATTACGCCCAAATACTAGCGTAACGCTACACCATTACAAACTTGAGCTAACTATGCCTTTTTCAATCAGTGTTAGCAACCAATAAATTTTATTTTCTTCAAATAAACAAAAACCCGCCATATAGGCGGGTTGTTGTGCGAACACTGCATCTAATTTTTCAAGCGGGTAACTATTACTTAGTTGCCAACTTCTCACGGATACGTGCAGACTTACCTGAACGCTCGCGTAGGTAGTAAAGCTTAGCACGACGAACACGGCCGCGACGCTTAACTTCGATGCTAGCTACTAGTGGACTGTGAGTTTGGAAACCACGCTCAACACCTTCGCCATTAGAGATTTTACGTACAGTGAATGCAGAGTGAAGACCACGGTTACGCTTAGCGATTACCACACCTTCAAACGCCTGTAGACGCTCTTTTTCACCTTCTTTAACACGTACTTGAACTACTACTGTATCACCAGCACCAAATTCAGGTACGTCAGTTTTCATTTGCTCATCGTTGAGCATTTTAATGATATTGTTCATAACTTACTCCGTTCTAGGATTAACTGAGCTTCGACTAAACAGGCTTGTCCATATTTTTAACAAACTCTGCTAAAAGAGTCTTTTGTTCGCCAGTCAGAGCTAGATTTTCAAATAATTCTGGTCGTCTCAAAAAAGTCCTACCAAGACTTTGTTGCAACCGCCAGAGTCTAATTTTTTCGTGGTCACCGCTTAATAACACTGCTGGTACACCGACACCATCTAAGTTTTCAGGGCGAGTATAGTGTGGGCAATCCAATAAGCCATCAGAGAAAGAGTCTTGCTCTGCTGACGCTTGCTTTCCTAATACACCAGGTACTAGTCTTGCAACTGAATCGATTAAAGTCATCGCTGGTAGTTCTCCGCCCGAAAGCACATAATCACCAATTGACCACTCTTCATCAACTTCAGATTGGATAATACGTTCGTCAACACCTTCGTATCGACCACATACCAATACCAAACTAGATGATTTACTTAACTCACTAACGCCTTGCTGATCCAGCTTGCGTCCTTGAGGTGATAAATAAATCACTTTCGCACCGTCACCTGCCGCAGCTTTCGCCGCATGAATAGCATCGCGTAACGGTTGCACCATCATCAACATTCCTGGACCACCACCGTAAGGACGGTCATCAACAGTATTATGTCGATCATGTGTGAAATCACGAGGATTCCACGTTTGCAACTCTAACAGGCCGTTTTTAACGGCTCGACCCGTCACTCCAAAGTCTGTAACAGCACGAAACATCTCAGGAAACAGGGTTACAACCCCTAACCACATATGTTGTACCTCGACTTAAAAGTCTGGATCCCAATCCACTAATATCTGTTTACTTTGCACGTTCACCTCAAGGACGAACTGCTCAGGGACAAAGGGGATCATACGTTCCGCTTTGCCGAATGCATCTTTTACGTTAGCTTTAACAAGAAGTACGTCGTTAGATCCTGTTTCCACGATCTGTTCAACTTCACCCATGTTGTAGCCTTTAGTATTGGTCACAGTACAACCAATCAAGTCTCGCCAGTAGAATTCATCTTCTGACAAGTCTTTAATTTGGTCAGCCTGAATTGCAATCTCACAATTTGTAAGTTGTTGCGCATCCTCACGTGTATCTATACCTTCAAGACAAGCAACAAGTGCTTTACCTTGAAAACGCCACTGAGCGACTTTTACTTCACGCCATTCGCCTTGTTCTTTAATGAACCAAGGTGAATAATCAAAAATACCTTCAACAGAATCGGTATAAGAAGTGATTTTCATCCAACCTTTAATACCATGACTAGAGCCAATTTTGCCTAGTACGATTGGTTGTTGGTTACTACTCATCTATTTATACCTTAACGCTATTAAGCAACAGCTTTACGAGCGTCTTTGATCAATTTCGCTACGCGTTCTGAAGTTGCTGCACCAGTAGCAACCCAGTGTTCAACACGATCAAGATCTAAACGTAGAGTTTCTTCTTGGCCTTTAGCTAAAGGATTGAAAAAACCAACACGTTCGATGAAACGACCGTCACGAGCATTGCGGCTATCAGCAACAACGATATTGTAAAATGGACGCTTTTTTGCGCCGCCACGAGCTAAACGAATGGTAACCATGCGTTTTATTCCTCTAATGATTTGCTAGTAAGCAAAAATAAAAACTGGGACTCCGTGTTCGCGAAGGGCCCCAGAGAAAGCCGCAAGATTTTACCTGATTTTTCAACTATTGCAACCAAATCCGTTGTTTTAAAAACCAAAGAGACAATGGCCGCATAGTTGAGAATCAGTCTTACGGACTGAAGTTGATAAATTTTTTGAAGTTTTAAAGCGTATTAACGCCCTGGAAATTTCATTCCAGGAGGCATCATTCCGCCCATGCTACGCATCATTTTCTTCATGCCACCTTTACCTGACATCTTTTTCATCATTTTTTGCATTTGGGTAAACTGCTTCAATAAACGGTTAACGTCTTGAATCTGTGTACCTGAACCTAATGCAATACGGCGCTTGCGCGACCCTTTAATAATGTCAGGACGTTGGCGTTCGCCAGGCGTCATTGAATTGATGATAGCTTCCATTTGATTGGTCATCTTGCCATCTTGAACCTGAGCTAAAGCCTCTGGAGGAAGTTGCCCTACTCCTGGTAGCTTTTCAATCATGCCCATCATGCCGCCCATATTTTTCATTTGCTGCAGTTGTTCACGAAAATCTTCAAGATCAAATCCACCACCTGATTTCACCTTTGAAGCAAGCTTCATGGCTTTATCTTTATCAACACCACGCTCTACTTCTTCAATCAGTGACAATACGTCACCCATACCAAGAATACGTGAAGCGATACGTTCAGGGTGGAAAGGCTCTAACGCGTCAGTTTTTTCACCAACACCTAAGAACTTAATTGGTTTACCAGTAATGTTGCGTATTGATAACGCAGCACCACCACGAGCATCACCATCAACCTTAGTTAAAATCACACCAGTTAAAGGTAAAGCTTCGTTAAATGATTTTGCTGTATTTGCCGCATCTTGACCTGTCATAGCATCAACAACAAATAAAGTTTCAACAGGCGTGACTGCTGCGTGGAGATCTTTAATCTCATCCATCATGGCTTCATCAACATGCAAGCGACCTGCAGTATCGACGATAACAACATCAATGAACTTTAATTTAGCATGGGCAATAGCTGCTGTAGCGATATCAATTGGCTTTTGGCTGACATCTGATGGGAAAAACTCGACTTCGACTTCTTCTGCCAAGGTTTCCAATTGCTTAATCGCTGCAGGACGATAAACATCGGCACTTACAACTAAGACAGATTTTTTCTCACGCTCACGTAAAAACTTAGCCAGTTTTGCAACACTGGTCGTTTTACCCGCCCCTTGCAAACCCGCCATCATTAATACTGCAGGAGGTTGGCTTGCTAAGTCTAATGCTTCATTAGCTTCGCCCATCGCTTTTTCAAGTTCATTTTGGACAATCTTAATGAATGCTTGTCCTGGACTTAAACTTTTAGAGACTTCTTGACCGACTGCACGTTCTTTTACGCTGTTGACAAATTGGCGTACAACGGGCAAAGCAACATCAGCCTCAAGTAGTGCCATGCGCACTTCACGTAAGGTTTCTTTAATGTTGTCTTCGGTTAAGCGACCACGCCCACTAATATTCTTGAGGGTTCGTGACAGTCTGTCGGTTAGATTCTCAAACATGCTCTGCTGTTTACCTTAAACGATTCGATAATTGGCGCCTATTATACCCAAACTGTTTCAAGATGCGAGATTAGCCTGAAGCCTGTCTATTGATATCGATCATTATTCGTAAATTATTTGGAGTTAAATGGTGGAAACTGTTAAATTTTGAGTCTTGGGTCACTGCCCTAATGGGTAAGGTTCATGTTAATCTAAGATAAATATAGATGTGCTGATTTTATTTTTAAAAACAACCTGCACTCATAACTTGATAGGTTTATTCCAGATGGTCATTTTTTCAGCTTCGGCTATGTTGTTTTATTGCATTGCACTTGTGCTAGTAACCAGTCGATTATTCCATGCAGATGGTCCGAATCGTAAATTGGTGGCAATTTTTGCATCTATTGCTGTTGTGCTTCACGGCATCGCGCTTTCGCAAACAATTTTCACCGTAGATGGACAGAATTTTAGTTTAACCAATGTTATATCATTGGTTAACTGGATTATCGCATTCAGCTTTACCATTATCATGCATCGCTTAAAAGTGATTGTCGTGGTTCCTGTGGTCTATGCTTGCTCAGTTATCTCTGTCGCAGTCTTGTGGTTAATCCCGCCTCAGTACATCATCCACTTTGATATACATCCAGAGATTTTAGCTCATATCGTGCTTTCTCTTATGGCTTACAGTGCATTAATGATTGCCGCGCTCTATGCGATTCAATTGTTATTGATTCAAAATAAGCTTAAAAACAAGAAAACCATGATGAGCCCAGGTATGCCGCCTTTAATGACAGTTGAAAAACAACTTTTTCATTTAGTCACTATCGGCATGATCTTACTGACGCTTTCATTAATCACAGGTTTTGTGTTTTTAGAAGATATGTTTGAAGACGGTAAAGGCCATAAGGCAATTTTATCAATTTTAGCTTGGTTAGTTTATGCCGCTATGCTTTGGCAAAACTACACCATTGGTTGCCGTGTTCGCACTGCCGTTATCTACACACTATTAGGCGCTACATTATTATCTCTAGCTTATTTTGGCGCTCGAATCGTGACTGAAATCATTTTAAGATAAACTACAACTCTGGAAAGTTAATCCCTTCCAGACTTGACACTCATGACGAATGATTGATACTCATCATTCGTCTTTTTTTACTGTAATTTTTACTCATTCTACTGGAGCCCTTTTTGGACGCCATTTCTACCAGCGCACTCCTTCTCTCACTTTTGGTGTTAATCCTGATCTCTGCCTACTTTTCTGGTTCAGAGACTGCGATGATGACGTTAAACCGCTACCGTCTACGTCACCTTGCTGCAAGTGGGCATAAAGGTGCACAACGCGCATTAAAAATGCTAGAAAGACCCGATAGATTGATTGGCTTAATTTTAATTGGCAATAACTTAGTCAATATTTTAGCCTCAGCCATTGCCACCATCATTGGCATGCGTTTATTTGGCGATATGGGTGTCGCAATTGCAACTGGTGTGCTGACGTTAGTGGTGTTAATTTTTGCAGAAGTTACTCCTAAAACCGTTGCAGCGCTTCACCCTGAACGCATCGCTTTTCCATCTAGCTTCTTACTTCGCGGCCTACTTTCTGTGTTATGGCCGTTAGTTAAAGTCATTAACCTGATTACATCTGGCTTTTTACGCTTATTAGGCATTAAAAATATCAGTGTCAATGATGCGTTAAGTCAGGAAGAACTGCGCACCGTAGTCCATGAAGCTGGTGCATTAATTCCACAACGACATCAAGAAATGCTGCTGTCTATTCTCGACTTAGAAAAGGTCACCGTTGAAGATATTATGATCCCTCGCTCTGATATCTACGCAATCAACGTCAATGACGAATTCAAACTGATTAATAAACAAGTTACCCAAAGCCCACATACTCGAGTATTGGTTTATCGAGATAACATAGATGATGCTGTGGGCTTTATTCATCTTCGTGATGCACTCCGACTTCGCTCAAAAGAAGAGTTCAGTAAATCTTCGTTACTGCGCGCAGTAAAAGAACTGTACTTTATTCCTGAGGGCACTCCCCTTACAGTCCAGTTGTCAAACTTCCAGCAAAATAAAGAGCGCTTTGGCTTAGTGGTTGATGAGTATGGGGATATCCAAGGTTTAGTGACTTTAGAAGATATCCTTGAAGAAATTGTTGGTGACTTTACCACCTCGATGATAACCACTGCTAGCGAAGATATTGATGTGCAACAAGATGGAAGTTTCGTCATTGATGCCACTATTAACATTCGTGATTTGAACAAAGAAATGAAGTGGAGCTTTTCTACCGAAGGTCCCAAAACACTCAATGGCTTAATCATTGAACACTTAGAAGATATTCCAGATGCGGGCACACACTTAAGTATTGACCATTATCAAATCGAAGTGATTGAAGTCTCAGATAACATGATTAAAACAGTGAAAGTGATTCCAGGCTCAATAGAAGATGAAGCCGAAGAAGCTGCTGAGTAGATGTTAACGAGTTAAAACATTCATATTAAAAAGGCGCTAAATGCGCCTTTTAAGTTTCTATTTTTACCTTCTGATACCATCGGAATAAATAAATGATCAGATATTGCGTAGGAATAATCGCTTAGAACAAGGCAGGAATTTCAGCTAGCTAGTTGCTCTACCTACAAAATATCTAACGAAGTTATAAGCGATTTTAACCAATATGAATGACCATATTCTTGTTCTGATTGGTATAGAGCTATGGCGGTTAAACTAAGCAGCTTGTCTTCTTTTAGCTTCTAATGCTCTTCTTTTATCACGCGCGATAGGTGTGATTTCTTGCTCTAAGTTCTTATTCAGTCCCAACATAAAATACAGTTCAGCCATTAAAAAGAACGGACCTATTAATAGTTGATTCAAATCATCAATAAATGCAGGTTTCGCTTTTTCATATTTATGGCCAATGAATTGAATTACCCAACCAATAAAAAACACCCCAACACCCAACATCCAAGCATTACTCATCGAGGCAGCCATAGATGAAGTAATAAGTACTGGAATGATAAAAATTGTCAGCCCAAATGCTAAGCCCTTATGTAGCAGAAAATAATAAACCAAAGTACCAACAGCAAGTATCGTCGCGATATTAACTTTAAAGCCATCTTCAGCTAGAAAGACAAAATTTACCGGGATCAAGTTAAGTAGCAAGAAAACAGACCATATAATTAATGGCACGCCTACAAAGTGAGTTTTAATATTTTTGGGGTTTAGATGCACACTTTTGTAAGTGGCGAGTTGTTCCACAGCCGTTTTCATTTTTGAGTCCTTATTATTTTTATGATGTAACTTTATTATGTAACACCCTATTAACTTACCTTACTTCAACTATGGAGCTCAAGCTCTAGACTAAATTGCCCCTTCATTCGAATAAATTATCAAAATGTGAATACCGAGCTTACTGAGTTATAAAAACAAAAAGGCGCCGCAGCGCCTTTAAATAACGATATAATATAAAAATTATGATTCGATTATGACAGTCGATACTGCATAGTGCTGCTCATCAGCAATAGTAATATGGGCAGATGTAGCTCCAAGTTCTGTCATTCTTGCTAATGCGCCGTCAGTAAAACTCACTTGAGGGGCGCCATTTTCATTATTACTGATGTGAATATGCTGAAAAGAAACGCCGCGCCCTATGCCAGTGCCTAACGCTTTAGCAGCTGCTTCTTTTGCCGAGAAGCGCTTAGCAAGATATCGATGTGGGATTGTAGAGTCCTGATAAATCTCGAGCTCCACAGGCGTTAATACTCGCTTAGCAAGTTTATCCCCCAAGCGTGAATGTTGCTGCTCAATACGAGCAATCTCGACAATATCTGTCCCTAATCCCTTAATGGCCATTACTCGCCTCTACGACCTTCTTGCATTAGTTGCTTCATGTCTTTTACTGCAACAGCTAAACCATCAATGGCTGCTCTTGCAATAACGGCATGGCCAATATTTAACTCATATAATTCAGGTATTGCCGCAATTGGTTTAACGTTATGGTAATGCAAGCCATGCCCTGCATTGACGATTAAACCTTTGCTATGAGCATACTTAGCCATCTCTGTGATACGAGCTAACTCTTGAGCTTGTTCTGCATCCGTTTCCGCATCGGCATAACAACCCGTGTGGATTTCAATGTATGGAGCGCCTGAAGCTACAGCAGCATCTATTTGAGCTTTATCAGCATCAATGAACAAAGACACTTTAATGCCTTTAGCTGCCAATCGATTTACTGCTGAAGTAATTTTATCTAATTGCCCTGCAACATCTAACCCACCTTCAGTAGTCAACTCCTCACGTTTTTCAGGAACTAAACATGCGTAAGCTGGTTTTACATCACACGCAATTGAAATCATTTCTTCTGTCACAGCAAACTCAAAATTCATTCTCGTCTTTAACGTTTTTGCGAGTAAATAGACATCACGGTCGACAATGTGTCGGCGGTCTTCACGTAAATGAATTGTAATACCATCGGCACCGGCGTGTTCCGCTACTGCGGCGGCATGAACGGGATCAGGATATTCTGTGCCACGAGCTTGTCGTAAAGTGGCAATATGATCGATGTTAATTCCTAATAAAATTCCACTCACTGCGAGCTCCTTTGCTACTGTTATTTTAATGTTTGATAATAATCTAATATCAAAGCTAACTTATCTGTATATATACCCAAACAACCTGAAGATGCTCGATTTCAGCAAGAATTTACACGCGTTTAGGCAAGGCATTGATTGCGGGTAATGGTTATTCCCTTTTCAAAATCAATAACGCAG
>NZ_JAKILD010000038.1 GCF_023283825.1 Shewanella olleyana
GAGGCCACACTTGAGCTTAGGAATGAAAACGCCAAATCAAGTGCATAAAAAAGACCAGCAGCAAACGCTACTGGTCTAATATAAACCGTCAACCTATTTCAGGACGGGACACAGTTTTACCGTTATCCATTTCAATGCTCATATACAAAGTCGATGTTCGTAAACAAAGCCGCCATACAGGTATTTAGTTGCCTCAGCCCCAAGTACTGCAACTTTATCTCCCTCATTTAATTTACCAGAGTGTATTAAGTTCGATAAACTCACCCAAATAGCAGCAGAGCCTAAATTACCAAGCTGTTTCGCATCATTAATGATTCTATCTGGTGTAATTCCTAGAGCCTCAGCCATTAACACATCAATATGGCCATTCGCTTGATGAGGTAAAATATAGGCAAAATCATCTAACTGATAACCACGGCTTTGCAGCGCTTGCCAGCCGAGTTCAAATAACTGACTCCCCTGCTCCCTCACTGCATGGATATTATGATGGAATCGCGCCATGCGTTTTTCGCCAACATCATTTGAGCCGCTATCTAAATAAAACCCTGGCTGTTTTTGATGACCTATTTGCCCTAAATAAATATCAGAAATTTTGGCTTTGCCATCTGCCATCGGACCTAATACTGCTGCTGCAGCACCATCGCCCATTTGCACATAATTAACCAACTGTTCGGTGTCAATAAATGCCTTATCCATATCAAAATAAACTGAGCCAGTTTCTACACCAACTATCGCAACTGGCTGTTGATTTACGGCGCAAAAAGCAGAGGCTATTTGTAAACCGTTCGCAAAGCCTGTGCATGCTTGTCTTAACTCTAAGTAAGGGCCGTGATATGCCATAACATCAGCGAGCCATGCGGCATTAGGCGGTACTTGTGTATGAGGAGTACAAGTGTGAGTAATTAAATAATCTAGCTCACCCGCCGTAATATTCGCACTTGATAATGCTTGAGAAAGAACTTGTTGGCTTAATTCAATACTAGTAGGTGAAGCAAAGCTAGTCGCTTTGGTTAAATCCCGCACTAAATAACGACCCTCTATCCCCAAACGTTTAGCGATGCTTTTAGCTTTACGCGCATTCAAACGACCCGCTTGCTTAGATAAACAGTTCAATAAGGTTTCATTATCGATATGACTACCTGGCAATTGGTGAGCAATTGAGTATAAGGACAGATCATGTTGGGCAAATTTTACTGCCATTTTTCCTCCAGTTTTTGCTGTAGGGAATCCAAACACACTCCCATATGTTCAAAGGCACTGCCTTGACTGCTTAACAGTTGAAATAAGTGTTGAGTAATAAACTCTTGTTGCTGACAAAAGTCTGAATTGCCGGCACCGAGCTCAATCGCATGATGACGACTGATATAAACATGCTTGGCTTCATCCTTTTTGATTAAACCGCATAATTGGCTAAACGGATGATTCAGACCTAATTTGCTATGTTCAAATGCCTGCATGATTTGAGTGACACAGGTGTCTAATATCGCTATTCGCACAAAATGCTCTTGGTAGTCGTCAACACGACTTAGACTGGTATAAAAACGCTTTGCAAGTCGCTGCACCTTTGAAACACTCTCTATTTCAGGCAAGTTGTCGGCAACGCTTTGCAGCGCAATATCATGTCGACATTCATCGGATTCAACCTCCACTAGAGATAAAATGATTCTTTCTGAGTCTATAGATGATGCTGAGTTATTAGTCATTACGTTATTAGTTATTGAATTAGTGCGTAACCTGATAATTTCTTGATTAAACACCAGCTGAGCGGACTGCTCTCCACATAACAGCAATGGCAATAGGTGTGCCATTGACTCTGCTTCACTATCATTAAATGACAGTGGCGTATTGCCTAGTTGATTTATCCAATCTTGCAGACGCAGAGCATTGTTCCCATTTGAGATTTTAGGTGATGTTTTTTTACCAAAGCAGCGACTAATGCTCATATTGGGACTCATTTTTATGACTTATATTCGTGCTCGTATTGGGATTCTTATTAGCATTCATGAAAAACCGCCTCCATTGATGATAAATAACAGGCAACACCAAAACATCAAAGAGCCAAGCGAGGCTGATGACTAAACAAGACAACATACTAAGTTGTGCTATGGGGGCAAAGTCAGATGCCAAACCAATACCAAACCCCAATACCAAGGTTAAGCTGGTAAAGCTAATGACAGGAATAATGGTGGCATATTTAGGCCAGAATGAAATAAATGAATTAGCTTTATTTGGCTGCGGCAGTTTTAATAACAGGTGCAAAGTATCATCAACAATTATGCCTAACATGATGCCCAATACGACAGCACTACCAATGCTGATATAACCGCCCATGATTTGCCAAGCACCAAATACCCAAAGCAAGGGTAAAAAGTTAACCATCAATCCAATTAAAGCAAATACCAGACTGCGTTTAATCCCCCCTATAATGATACTCAGTATGAGTAAAGCAACGACAAATGACCACAACATATTCTTTGCGTTCTCAATGGATAAATGCGCAAAAAGGAGGTTACTACCCAGTGCAGGACTTACCATTAAATCTAAATGATTATCGTCTAACCAAGAGGACACCCTATCTTCAAATTCAATCATTTGCTTTGCTGTTAAAGGAGTAAGATAAATACTCAATAAGCTTGATTGATAGTCCGCAGAAACTTCACCACCAAGTCCCAATTTTTGCACCGAGTTTTGACTGATGACTTGCTTAAATTGACTTTGAGTTAATCCAGCACTTTTTACCCAATCACCAATATGCGTCACCTTATTCACTTCAGGTTGCTGTTTTAAAAAGCGGCCAAACTGATATAAGAAAGCTAAGTAAGCTTTATCATATATTTGATGAGGTTCGGTGCTAACTTCGTAATGGATAAGGTTCACACCATCAAAGTATTGCTGCATCTTTTGTTTCGATTGACTAAAAGGATTGTCTTCAGGGAAGTAGCTAAGAGGATCATCATTAAGCTCAAGTTTAGTGACGCTAAATGATGCAAGGGCTGATATAACGGCAACCATAAGCAATAAACTTTTTGGATATTTTATGGCTACTCTTGCTATCGGCTCAGCCGAAAAGTAAGTATTAGCTGCAACGCTGCTCTGCTTATTGTTTATTCCATTGTTTATCTTATTAGTCGCTTTTTTATTTCGCCCGTAATTTATCACAATAACCGTTAAGCTATGGCAAAGCAGATAATGACAAAGTACGGCTACGGCCACTAAAGCACCAAAGGATTGAATGGGTGGTGACGGACTAAAACAGAGTAAGCCAAAACCCAACATAGTGGTTAATGTGGCATAAAATAGCGGTAACTTGTTATGTTCAAAACTAAACTTTAGCGGTTCAAGCTCACATTGGTGAACTGCTCGCTGCCAAGCCAAATATAAATGCGCCGAATAGGCCAATGACAATGTGATAATAATGACGGGAATAAATGCACTGATTGCTGCAATGGTTAAGTTAAACCAACCTGCGATACCTAGAGTAAAGATTAGCGTAACCAAGCAATTTAACCCTATCGCCAGTAACCATATTCTAGCGCGAATGAATAAAGCAGCCATAAGTGTGATGACCAGTAATAAGCTTGGTGCAAACCAAGATAAATCATGTCGCAACACTTTAGCGTACTGCCAGTTAAGCGCCTGCTCACCACTCAAATAGATATTCACAGGGCTTTTTTCTATGGGCTTTTGCTCGACTAGGTTGTCACTGGCTTCCTTATCAATGACATTTACCCCAGACGGCCAATAGGTTTTTGCTCTATCCAGTAAATTTTCTATCTTAGTTTCTTGCCATAAGGTGTTATTGGCGAAAGTATGTTTATCAGCTTCACTGAAACTAATGTTTAGCAAAATAGCCAAGCCTGACTCAGATATGACTAAAGGTAATCTAGGGTGTTGTTTATAACTCAATAAGAAAGCAGAGCGGTTTACAGGAGAATGGAGATTCGAATGCTCAGTCTTAGCGCCTGATATTTTAGTGGCAGGTAGATTAGTGGCAGGTAGATTAGCGGCAGATATAAATGAGGCATATCCTCCTACATTGGCAATATCATCACTGCCTTGTAACTGCTCGATAAATTGTAATAAGCGGGCTTGTTGCTTTGGCTTACGCCAGTCTTGTTGGTTTTCTAATAATAAGAGTAAATTATTACGTTGTTCAAACTTACTGTTTAGCTGTTGATAGCCAATAAAGCCTGCATCATCATGGGCAAAGTAATCATTAAAATTGACACCTAAGCTTATTCTAGTCACGCCTAACAGACTTAAAATGACCATAAGCGACACAGCAAAACATACCCATAACGGATGCTTTTGCGATCGATTAATCAATGTCATTTGCCAGTTCAATAGCTAGTTCCTTGTGTAATGTGTGCCGTTATCCATAATACTCAATCAATAAGACCTAGCTCAGCCGATTTTATATTCAAGTTTAGGCAAAAAAGTTTGGCTATGGCTTAAGTTAAGCGCTGTGGTTGCTTTGACTGATAGACTCATTTTGATGACTGCCTTTAGCTGAACATTTGAGCCTTTTGCGGAATTCTTAGTCAAACGCACCTAAAAACAGCGTTTAAAATAAAAAAAAGTTGACTATAGACCGCAAAAAACGTTTAATTGCGTCCGTCGCCCGAATAGCTCAGTCGGTAGAGCAGAGGATTGAAAATCCTCGTGTCCCTGGTTCGATTCCGGGTTCGGGCACCATATTTAGATTTGGTGGCTAACGCGACCAAATAACAAAAAGCCTCGCATTGCGAGGCTTTTTTGTATCTGTCACTTTCTAACTAAACATACTTTAGTCACTCAAAACCATGTGCCGCAGCAACCAACAGCACTGGTTTAAATAAGAAAATGACTAAGCAGGTTCGATATAGTCAACCAGCATTTGTACCGTTTGATTGCCTCTAAACTCATTCACATCAAGTTTATAAGCGACCCTAGCATGTTTAATCGTCGCATCAGGCCAAGTCGCTAAATCTACATTAAAGGCAATTGCATCCATCATGACAGAGCCACAATCTGTTTCGAGCACCAGTTTTAAATGTTTCTCACCAACAATTCTTTGCTGAATAACACTGAAGTAACCATCAAATAAAGGCTCTTCAAATGACTGTCCCCAAGGGCCTGATTCACGTAATAAAAATGCGGTTTCAAGATTCATTAATTGAACGGGTAATTCGCCATCCGATAACACTTCACCTGTGAGTTGCTCAGGTTTAAGTACTTCACGCACGGCTTTATCGTAAGCAGCTTCAAACTCAGCAAATGCATCTGCTCGCAGTGATAAACCTGCAGCCATAGCATGACCACCAAATTTGATAATCATGCCTGGATGACGACTATTGATGAGCTCAAGTAAGTCACGCATGTGCAAGCCTTTAATTGAGCGAGCTGACCCTTTTATCTCGCCATCTCCAGCATCAGCAAAAGCAATCACAGGTCGATGGTATTTATCTTTGATCCGTGACGCTAAAATACCTATCACCCCTTGATGCCAATCATCTTGGAATATCGCTAATCCCCAAGGTAATTTTGATTCATCTAAGGTGAGTTTTTGTAAGCTTTTAAGGGCTTCTTGCTGCATGCCAGCTTCGAGTTCGCGGCGTTCACCATTTAAGCCGTCAAGTTCATCAGCCATTCTTCTCGCTAACATCATGTCTTCACATAATAAGGTTTCGACCCCTAACGCCATTTCATCAAGACGACCTGCTGCATTAAGCCTAGGTCCAACGGCAAAACCAAAATCTGATGCAACGATCCGCTGAGGGCTACGTTTAGCGACTTCTAACAAGGCTGTGATCCCAACGCGGCAACGGCCATTTTTAACTCGCTGTAAGCCAGCTTGAACCAATATGCGATTATTACTATCAAGCGACACCACATCGGCAACCGTGCCTAATGCCACAATATCGAGCAAACTACCAAGGTTAGGCTCAGTAATTTGATTTAGCTGATACCAGTCTCGACTCTTAAGCTCGGCTCTTAATGCTGACATTAAGTAAAATGCGACTCCAACACCGGCAATCGATTTACTAGCAAACTGACAGCCCTCTTGATTCGGGTTCACAATCGCATCAGCAGCTGGCAAACTTTTTCCTGGAAGGTGATGGTCAGTAACGACCACTTGCATGCCCAGTTGTTTTGCTGCTGCGACACCATCAATTGAAGAAATACCATTATCAACCGTAATCAGAACTTCTGCGCCTTTTGATTGTGCCACTGCGACAATTTCAGGACTTAAGCCATAACCATAGTCGAAACGGTTAGGTATGAGGTAATCAACCTTAGTGGCTCCCATCATCCGTAAAGCTAATAAACACACACTGGTTGAAGTGGCGCCATCTGCGTCAAAGTCTCCGACAATTAATATCGACTTCTGCCCTGCTATCGCATCAGCAATTATCACAGCCGCTTCTGGTAATCCCATCATAGTGTCTGGTCGAAGTAGCTTAGACAGACTTAATTCACACCCTGTTAAATCGACATTACGACGAGCATAGAGCTGTTTTAATAAAGGGTGAATAGTCTCAGGTAAATGACTGTCATCTACATCAGCACGGCGAACAATTTTGTGGGCCACAAATAAACCTTATTAATAGAAATGAAAAAAGATCAAAAGCAAGATAACAAAAAAGGCGAGCTAAGTGCTCACCTTTTATTAAAAATAGCTCGATTCACTTATAGGAAAGAGTCATCGATAACCATTATCAAACTCTACAAATTAAATGTTGGTTTTAATGGTTTTTAATAATGCTTCTGGTGGTTGGTAACCTGGCACTAACACACCATTTTCTAATACGATTGCTGGGGTGCCATTAATACCAAAGGCCTGACCTAAACGGTACTGCTCTTCAATATTTGCATCACAACTTGCCGCTTTAACATTGCCGCCTGTTTTAGCATCTGTCATGGCTTTTAAAGGATCTTTTGCACACCAAACTGCTTCCATTTCTTGCGCGTTGGCTGATGGGATCCCAGCGCGAGGGAAAGCTAAATAACGCACAGTAATGCCTAAGTCGTTATAACCGTCCATTTCTTGGTGTAACTTGCGGCAATAGCCACAATCGACATCAGTAAAAATCGTCACTACATGTTTTTCATCTTTAGCTTTATAAACTAACATGTCTTCTTCAAATGGCTTAAGCATATCAATACGCGGACCAGCAAGTGCAGCTTCAGTTAAGTTTTGCATGCCGTTTTTCAGATCATACATATTGCCATGAATTAGCTTTGTTCCGTCAGGTGATACATACAGTACACCACGGTCAGTAAAGGCTTGGTAAAGACCATCAATAGGCGAAGATTGGATCTTCAACACATTGACACCAAGTACATCTGATACTTGTTTTTTCAATTCAGTTTCATTGGGAATATCTGTTGCAGAAGCTGCCTGTAGCAGTGGGGCAACAGCTAGCGTAATCGCGAAAGAGAATGCTTTAGTTAACTTCATTAATTAATCCTATTGGGTAAAACTGAATGTCTCAGCTAATACATAGACCTGATATTATCGGCAAAAGTTACAGACAATATTTTACTAAAGCAACCATAAGTGCCTCATAGCAGGTTACATGTAACATATTTAATGTAACCAAGGGTGACTTATTAAAAATAAGCATCAACCTCTTGGGTGATGCTCACTATGTAATTGTTGTAACCTCGCCTTGGCAACATGGGTATAAATTTGCGTCGTAGATAAATCACTGTGACCCAATAACAACTGCACTACACGCAAATCAGCGCCGTGATTTAATAAATGAGTCGCAAATGCATGACGGAGCGTATGAGGCGATAAATGACTGTTAATCCCAGCTCTAACTGCATACAACTTAATGCGATGCCAAAAGGTTTGTCGCGTCATCATTTGGCCGCGTTTTGACGGAAATAGCACATCACTTTGTTTGTTGTTAAGTAACTCAGCTCTTGCAGCTAATAAGTATTGCTCTACTTCGGTAACCGCCAACTCGCCTAACGGTACTAGGCGCTCTTTGCCTCCCTTGCCAACTATTCTCACTAACCCTTGACGCAAACTGATTTGCTCAAGCGTCAGGCTGACAAGTTCCGTTACCCGAAGCCCTGTTGCATACAACAATTCCAGCATAGCCTTATCACGACATTCAACGGGATCTTCTACATTGGGTTCATCAAGTAATGCATCGATTTGTTTTTCACTTAAGGCATCAGGGAGCTGACGTGCAAGTTTGGGGGATTCAATTAAGCTGGTTGGGTCAACTTCAATGGTTTGCTTTACGATTAAATATCCATAAAAGCGTCTAAGGCTACTCAGCAATCTAGCCGTGCTCGTTTTCGCAAAATTATTATCAACTCGATACGCCAAATAATCACGAATGGTTAACTGCTCGACATCAATCAAACGCATACTCTGATTGAGCACAAAACGTTCAAAGTGCCTTAGGTCAGTTCGGTAAGATGCTAGCGTATTATCACTTAAGCCTTTGGTGGACCAAAGGTCATCTAAAAAGGCATCAATGATAGGATCAGCTTGGTAGTTATCAGTCATTTTTTTCCTAAAAAACAGCGTTACTCCACATGAAGTAACGCTGTTAGTGTAACTAAAACAGGTTTAATTTGACAAAACTTACCGTCAGCAAGTCGTCAATTAGCTTGCTGCAACCGTTTGGCTTTTAGCTGGAACAAATAAACAGGCAACAATCGCGATAGCAACAGGTAATAACCAAGCCATTCCTTCAGCGTGTAAAGGCATAAAGCTTAAGAAGTTAATTTCAAAGCCTGCTGCTTTTAAGCCATCAAACACACCGAAGAATAGTGCAACAGATAACACTAGGCGGTGCGAAAACTCAGGTCGAGCAAAACGTTCAGTTAAGAAAGTAATTGCCACCAAGGCAATCGCCACAGGATAAATGGTCATTAATACAGGAATACTGATATTAATTAACTGAGTTAAGCCTACGTTTGCCACAGTTGCGCACACTAAGCTGAAAAAGATAACGAAAGCTTTATAAGAAATCTTCGGAAGTAACTCATTAAAGTATTCAGAACACGCAGTGATTAGACCCACTGCAGTCGTTAAACAAGCAATGCTAACAACCGCTGCAAGTAAAACTGTACCCATAGTGCCAAACTCATGGGTCACGTAATTAGTTAAGATCTGACCGCCATTTTCAGCACCTTTAGCAATATCACCCGCCGTCGCGCCTAAATAGAATAATGAAATATAAACAAAGGCTAAACCTGAAGCGGCGATAATAGCAGCACGAACAAGATAACGAGTCTGAGCTTTAGATTCAGTGATACCTTTCTTACGCAAAATATCGATAATTAACATACCGAAGATCACTGAAGCTAGGGTATCCATGGTGTTGTAACCTTCTAAAATGCCTTTAGAAAGCGGGCTAGTAATATAATCCCCAGTCGCGGCACCAATTGCTGCGCTTGGAGTCACAATCACCGATACGGCTAAACCAACCAATAAGAAAATTAGAATTGGCGTTAATACCTTACCAACACTGTCAAGTAACTTGCCTGGGTATAACGACAACACCATAGCTAAAGCAAAAAACGCAATGGTATAAAGCAATTGAGCTTTATTAAGCGCCAAAGCACCTATTTGAATGACAGCTTCGGCATTATCTAAAAATGGGCGTGCACCGATTTCAAAAGCCACTAAACCAGTACGAGGTGCAGCGAATGCAGGTCCAATAATGATGTAGATAGAGACAGCAAGTGCTGTTGCAGCAAAAGCTGGCAACATAGCCATGACTTTACCGTTTGCTTTAGCTACCGCAATAAGGCCTGCAAGAGGTAAACCCACGGCAGTAACAAGAAAGCCTAGCATTGCTAGCGTTATATTCTCGCCAGCTAACATACCTGCAAAAGGAGGAAAGATTAAGTTACCTGCTCCTAAGAAAAATGCGAAAGTCATAAAGCCTAAGCCTAATGTATCGCCGATACTCATATTACTGTTTTGCACAAAATGCCCCATCTTGTTGTTTTGTTTTTCAACAAACTTAAGTGATTAACCGCTAATTAGCTACCGCTAATCAAATTCTACCTGTAAAAGTGTAAACTTAAGATTACATCTTTTTATATTAAAAACTACTCACAAATGGTTATAAAAAAGCCATTTTGTCGATTTCAAAATACCCATTTGTGAGTCGGATTTCATTTTACTACCATTTAAATGCGTTAAGCGCCTTTAAACGGGTAGGAACTAATATCAAATCGCGTTTAGATTAACAAGCGCAAACCCAGCACAATCTAAAATTAACCTTTATCTGAAAACAAGCTTAAAATCCGCAAAACATTCTTGCTACAGTGCAACCACATCACCTGAATTTAGCAACATCGGTGCAACGCCATTTTTCTGGGATAAATAATCCAAAAGCAGTTACCATTAACGCCCCAAAGCACATCAGTCTTATATCAGAATAAACAATGCCATTTACCTTTAAGCAATTTCATATTGAAGATAGCCACTGCGGAATGCCTGTCAGTACAGACGGGGTCATTTTAGGTGCATGGTCGAAACTCCCGCTCACCAATCAAGGCGGTAACTCTCGAATTCTCGATATTGGCGCTGGTAGTGGGTTATTGTCTTTAATGGTGGCGCAGCGGGTTGAAAATCCTCTTGTTGAAATACAGGCTGTCGAACTTGAAGATGGTGCTGTTAAAGATTGTCAATTTAACTTCGACCAAAGCCCTTGGCGTCAGCAGCTTTCCCTGAGGCATTGTAGTATTCAGCAATTTGCAGATGATAACCTCAAATCAAAAGCTGCATTGTTTGATTCCATCATTTGTAACCCTCCATATTTTGACAATGGCCCTCAATCTGAAGCCAAACGCCGTGCTACTGCAAGACATACTGATAGTCTCAGCTTCAAAACACTCCTTAGTCATACTCAGCTATTACTCTCACAAGATGGCATTGCAAGTTTCATCATTCCAATTCAGAGTGAATTAGGCTTTATGGCGGCGCTGTCACAGACCAAGCTTTTAATAAGTCATAGAACCACTATCTGCACCGTTGAAACAAAAGCCCCTAGCCGACTACTTTTGGCACTTAAACATTCGTCTTCATTAAATTCAACATCGAATACTCCTCAACAAAAACCGCAATTATCAAATCAACAAAAGCCGCATTCATCAAATCTGGTGATTGCCGATAACAAAGGTCAGTACACACAGAGCATGAGCCAACTTTGCCGCGACTTTTATTTGAAACTTTAATGTTTAATCTGCTTTTGCCTGATTAGTCTCTCGCTGAGATTAACAACTTAGGTTATAATGTCCGGCTATCAATCAGTGAGACCCAAAGCGCATGCTATTTGAAGATTTTGACCTCGATCCCCGCCTATTAGACTCTCTAAAGGCTATGGGACATTTAAGCCCGACTACCGTTCAACAACAAACTTTGCCAATGGCAATGGAACAACGGGATATTTTAGCTAAAGCGCCTACAGGTACAGGTAAAACTGCAAGCTTTTTGCTGCCAGCTTTACAACACTTGATTGACTTCCCGCGCCGCTTTAATGGCCAAGCCAGAATATTAATTCTGACACCGACCCGTGAACTTGCCAGCCAAATCCACCGCTATGCTTGCCACTTGGCAACCGATCTTGAATTAGATGTTGGGATCATTACTGGTGGCGTGCCTTACGGGCCACAGGAAGAACAACTTGAAGAAAATATCGATTTATTAATCGCCACACCTGGTCGTTTAATGGAATACCTCGATAAAGGTCAATTTGAAGCAACTGAAGTTGAAATACTGATTATCGATGAAGCAGACCGCATGCTAGATATGGGCTTTTCATCAGTCGTTGAAACCATTGCGATTGAAGCACAAGGCCGTAAACAAAATATGCTGTTCTCTGCCACCTTAGAAGGTAGCGGCGTCGCTCGTTTTGCCCATGTGCTGTTAGAAGATCCTGTCACCATTGATGTTGAATCACCTCGTAGTGAAAAAGCTAAAATTCATCAATGGGCTCATTTAGCTGATAACAATGCCCACAAATTTGCTTTGCTGTGCAACATTCTTCAGCAAGAGTCAGTTAAACGCACCATTGTTTTTGTTAAGACTCGTGAAGTGGTTGCCAGCCTTGAAGGTCTGTTACTTAAAGCTGGGATCCCATGTGCATTCTTACGTGGTGATATGGAGCAAAAGAAACGCTTCCAAGCATTAAGTAAGTTCAGTAAAGGCGAAGTCAATATTTTGCTGGCGACTGATGTTGCAGCACGCGGTATTGATATTGATGGTATTACCCATGTGATTAACTATGATATGCCTCGCTCAGCTGACGCTTATGTTCATCGTATTGGTCGTACAGCTCGTGCTGGCGCCAAAGGAACTGCGATTTCATTAGTTGAAGCGCACGATATGCGTATCGTGAGCAAAATTGAGCGTTATATTGAGCAGCCATTAAAACGTCGTTATATCGATGGTTTAAGACCAACGCACAAAGAAGCCAAAGTGCCTGGCAAGAAAAAAGACAAAAATAAAATTGCGGCGAAAAAATCTAAGAAAAACAAAAAGAAGAAATAAACCTGCGATTTAAATCATTTATCAAAGCCCTGAATTATTGACCTAATTCAGGGCTTTTTTGTGGCAAAAATTCCAATTTACAGCGTAAAACTCTGAATAACAGCTAAATTAATTTTCTGAAACATATATTTTACAACTAACGCTTTTGCTTCAATTCGTTGTCTGGTAATTTAGAGCCTAGAATGCCCTAAGTTATTAATATTTTAATAAGAAAAATGCTTTAAACCTGAGTTTAGAGCTAAGTCCCCCTTTTGAGTTAACATTGCTTTTTAAGTATGGATACGTTTATCAATGAAAAGAATTTTAAGAATCCTCTCTCCATTTCTCATCCTTATCGTGTTTATTGCTCTCGGTGCTTTACTGGTCAGCACTCAGCAGGCTCCTGAGCAAAAAGAAGAACAAGAAAAGATAGCAATAGTTGATGTGCTGACAGTAGAGCAGCAAACAGTCTCTTTAAACCTCCCTTCCTATGGCGTGGTAAGCCCCAAATACAAAACTCAACTAGTCACTGAGGTAAAAGGTAGATTAATTAGCTTAGATCCAAGCTTTGTTGCAGGGGGTATTGTTCAACAAGGCCAAGCGCTGGCACAAATAGAGCCTTCAGATTACCAAGCAGACTTTATTCAAGCAGAAGCAACGCTTGCCCAAGCTAATGCAGCACTCAACGAAGAAATTGCCCGTGGTGAAGTGGCAAAGATTGAGTTTAAAGACTTTGATGACGGCTTACCGCCAGAGTTAGGTTTACGTATTCCGCAACTGAAAAAAGAGCAAGCTAACGTTAAATACGCAAAAGCGGCGCTAGCACGAGCCCAGCGAAATCTAGAACGTACGGTTATTCGCGCTCCGTTTGACGGCATCATTAAAGCCCGCAATGTGGATTTAGGTCAGTATGTTTCTTTAGGCACTAACCTTGGTGAACTTTACGATATCAGCATCGCAGAAGTGCGCTTGCCATTAACTAATAACGACCTCGCCTATTTAGAATCTGTCGATAACCCAGATACTTCTGTGGTATTAAGTGCATCTTTAGCAGGCAAATCATTTACTTGGAATGGCAATATTGTCAGAAGTGAGAATGTGATTGATGAGCAAAATCGCATGGTTTATTTAGTGGCTGAAGTAAAAGATCCATACCTTCGCACCAAGCGTCAAGACAATGAACTTCCACTTAAGTATGGCAGCTTTGTTACCGCCATCATTAAAGGCCGCACAGTGGATGGCATCGTCAAGCTTCCTCGTCATGTTGTGCGTCAAGATCAAGTTGCCGTCATCAAATCAGATAACACTATCGAAATCCGCAAAGTGAATATTGTTCGCACCGATATCGAAAACGTGTTCATTAAAGACAGCCTAAAAACTGGTGAGCGCATTTCAATTACCGACGTGAACAACATGATGTCAGGTCAAAAAGTGAAATTGCTAGGTGAACAACAAGATGACATCATCGAAGACACCACTGATAGCGCAGAAGAAATCTCGTTAGCAGGTGACCAATAATGGACAATAACAAAGGCATAATTGCTTGGTTTGCTAGAAACAATGTTGCCGCAAACCTCTTAATGTTCGCCCTGCTGATTGGCGGCTTGTTCAGTACCGTATTAATTAATAAAGAAGTGTTTCCTACTTTTGAACTTAACTTACTTAATATCTCGGTTGCCTATCCAGGCGCAGCGCCGCAAGAAATTGAGGAAGGGATCAATATTAAAATCGAGGAATCGATTCAAGATATTAATGGGATTAAAAAAGTCACTTCTGTTGCCAGTGATGGCGTAGGCTCTGTCACCATTGAAGTAGATGATGACTACGAAGTTCAACAAGTTTTAGATGAAGCAAAGCTGCGTATTGATGCGATATCAACCTTTCCTGACAACATTGAAAAGCCGAATATCTACCAGATAAAGCCAGAAAATAACGTTATTTGGGTTTCAGTTTACGGCGATCTTAGCCTTCACGAAATGAAAGAAATGGCTAAAACGATTCGTGATGATATCACCGACTTACCTGCTGTTACTCGTGCACAGGTGACGGGGGTGCGTGATTATGAAATTGGCATCGAATTATCAGAAGATAAATTACGCGAATACGACCTAACCTTCTCACAAGTTGCGCAAGCCGTACAAAACTCATCGATTGATTTACCAGGTGGCTCTATTCGCGCTCAAGATGGTGACATCTTACTGCGCACCAAAGGCCAAGCTTATACTGGCGAAGACTTTTCACGCATTGTCGTCACTACCCGACCAGATGGTAGCCGAGTCATGCTACCTGAAGTGGCGACCATTAAAGATGATTTTGAAGAGCGATTAGAATACACCCGCTTCAATGGTAAGCCTGCCGCTATTATCGAAATCACCAGTATTGACGATCAAAATGCGCTCAATATTTCAGAACAAGTCAAAGCCTATATCGCTGAACGTAAAACAACATTGCCCGCAAATATCCAGCTAGACACATGGGGTGATTTGACTCATTACCTTGAAGGTCGCTTAAACATGATGTTGTCGAACATGTTTTACGGTGCTTTATTGGTATTTATTATTTTAGCCTTATTCTTAGACCTAAAATTAGCTTTTTGGGTCATGGTGGGGCTGCCAGTTTGTTTCCTTGGCACCATTTTGCTGATGCCAATGGAGCCGTTCAACTTATCAATCAATATGCTCACCCTCTTTGCCTTTATTCTGGTGCTGGGGATAGTGGTGGACGACGCCATTGTCATCGGCGAGAGCGCCTACAGCGAAATTGAAAAACATGGTCAGTCTCTAACCAACGTAGTCAATGGGGTGCAAAGAGTTGCTATGCCTGCAACGTTTGGGGTACTGACAACTATTGCCGCATTCGTGCCAATGATCATGGTTTCAGGTCCTATGGGGATCATCTGGAAATCGATTGGTATGGTGGTGATCTTAGCGCTAGCTTTTTCGTTAATAGAATCCAAATTGATTCTGCCAGCGCATTTAGCGCACATGAAAGTAAAGAAAAAGCGCCCGCCAACCAATATATTCTCTAAGTTTAAAGTGAAGCTAAATGAGAAACTGCAATACTTCATCCAAAATCAATATCGCACCTTTTTAGGAAAGTGTATTGATGTACGTTACAGCGTAGTGGCGATATTTATTGGTGTCTTAATCTTATCATTGGCGTTAGTTGCCAGCGGTAAAGTACGCTGGGTATTCTTCCCTGATATCCCATCGGATTTCATTCAGGTGCAGCTTGAAATGGAAGAAGGCAGTTCTGAACTTAATACCTTAGATGTGGTGCAAAAAGTTGAAGAAGCCTTATATGCCATGAACGATAAGTTCGCTAAAGAAACCGGCTCTGATGTGGTTAAGCACAGCTTTATCAATATGAGCTCAAGAAGTTCAGCATTCATTTTTGCTGAACTGTCTAAAGGCGAAGATCGCGAAATAGACGGTGTCACCATTGCTGCTGAGTGGCGTGAACAATTACCAGAGCTGCTGTCAGTTAAAAAGCTTAATATCGCTGCAAGTACTAATGATGCCGGCGGGGATATCTCCTTTAGATTAACCTCAAGCAACTTAAGTCAATTGTCTGAAGCATCAAAAGCGCTCAAGAAGAAGTTAGCCACCTATGAAGGCGTATTCGATGTGTCTGATAATTTCTCGTCTGGCAGCCAAGAAATACGCCTTAATATTCGCCCTGAAGCTGAAGCACAAGGTTTGACCTTATCGGATTTAGCGCGCCAAGTGCGATATGGATTCTACGGCTATGAAGCTCAGCGAATTCTTCGTAATAAAGAAGAAGTGAAAGTGATGGTTCGCTACCCGCTTGAACAGCGCCGCACCATTGGTCACTTAGAGAACATGCAGATCCGCACCCCGCAAGGTGTTGCAGTGCCCTTCTCAACCGTTGCCGATATCGAGCTTGGTGAATCATTTGCCTCCATCACTCGAGTCGACGGTCGCAGAGCCATTACCATCACAGCTAACGTGAATAAAAACACCGTCGAGCCTTCAAAAGTTGTCAGTGAAATTCAAGAAGAGTTTTTACCGGATCTCACCGAAACCTATAAAGAAGTCAATGCTTCGTTAGATGGTGGCAGCCAAGATGAGCAAGATGCCATGCTAGGCTTAATGCAAGGTTTCTTCTTTGCCATGTTTACGATTTACGCATTAATGGCAATTCCGCTTAAATCCTACACTCAGCCTATAATCATTATGTCTGTGATCCCATTTGGCATGATTGGAGCATTGGTTGGCCACTATATTCTTGGCATCTCAATGAGTGTTTTAAGTTTATGTGGCATCGTGGCACTAGCCGGAGTGGTAGTAAACGATTCATTGATTTTAGTCGACTTTGTTAACCGCGCACGTCATGAAGGCTACTCAATTTTAGAGGCAGCGATTGATTCTGGTTGCTACCGTTTCAGAGCTATTATATTAACGTCTATGACGACATTTGTTGGCTTAGTTCCGATACTATTAGAGAAGAGCTTACAGGCTAAAATTGTGATTCCAATGGCGACCTCACTGGCCTTTGGTATCCTATTTTCCACTGTAGTGACGCTGATTTTAGTGCCAGTGCTGTATATTATTTTAGATGACATAAAACGCTTCGCGCGCCGATTATTTAATTGGTGGTGGCAACCTAAAACTGACGATGATGAAGCGTATAATTAGTTTCAACAGATAAAGAGTCAAAGTTACACTCGTCAATAAGGAGCAGCAATCGTTGCTCCTTTTTCATATCCACAAATCATGCGTCAAGCTAATTTGAACCTCATTTATGAGAGTTATAGAACAGTTATCACCCCCTATTAAGGCTACAATTCTGTAATCGAAGACAAGCTTTAAGCAGGCGCTATTATGACGAATGACCTCCACTCGACAACCATTATTGGTGCTACTGAAGCTACACTGTCAGAGGAACATCAGGATTCAACCTTGGTTTACGATATTCGTCAGAGCCGTTACTTGAATATTACTGGACGGTGCACATTAAGATGTCAATTTTGTCCAAAACATAATGGTTCGAAACAAGTGCATCAATATGAGTTGTCACTTGAAAAACAAGTCAAACCTAACGACATCATTCCATTGCTTGGTGATGTGAAAGACTTTGATGAATATGTATTTTGTGGATATGGCGAGCCAACCCTTAACCTTAATACTTTAATCGCTGTTGCAACTCTCATTAAAGCTAAAGGTGGTAAAACACGGCTTAATACTGATGGCTTGGGTAACCTTTTCCATCGTCGAAACATATTACCTGAGCTTGCATCTTGTATTGATAGTTTATCCATTTCACTCAATGCTGATACTGAAGCGGCGTATATTGAGCATTGTAAACCCAAATTAAAAGGTGCCTATGACGCGCTATTAGATTTCATTGAGTTAGCACCTAAATATATTCCCCAAGTGCAAGTCTCTGCAATTAATGGACTTGAGCAAGTCAACATAGAACAATGTAGAGAAATAGTTGAACAAAGAGGTTGTGAGTTTAAGCAACGAGAACTGGATATCGTGGGTTAATCTTGCACATTTTTGGTAATAAATTGGTTAAAAAAGCTTTACTAAGGTCAACCTAGTAAAGCTTTCGTGATAACATCACTTTATCGGGACTGTTAATATAAGTAAGTGAATGTTTAAAAGACAAACCAATAAAAACGTCTCACAGTTTCTGCTCATTTCAGCGCAAGATATCCACTGGAGTCGTCAACAGATCTTAGCTTTAGCAAGCCAAGTTTCAGTGATGATAATCAGTATCATTATTTTTACCACGCTATTACTCAATTTAGGCGAGCGCCGCTTACAAGAAGATTGGGCCGATAAACGCTACAGTGAATTACAGACTGTTGGAACACTGGCTTCCGATAAAGTTAATTTTCTGAAATTTAGAACTCAGGCTTTTGCCAAGTCTGAGTTGATGAATCAATACTTAACAACCCCATCAGAAGAACAAAAAACAAAACTGGTCGATAACTGGTCAGGGCTTCTTAACCATATTCCTGAACTTATAGGATTAACCTTATTTGATCCCCAAGGTAATAAACGGATTGCGAGTACAGATGCTTTTGATAGCGTACCACTCCCAGACCTGATACTTAATGGTGATAAAACCATGGGGGGCGATGATATTTATTCGTCACAAATTAAGTTCGTCCCCATCAATGGCAAACTGATCCCTTTTGTATTTCAAATCGCTTGGATTGAGAACCCCGACCAAAGTCTTCGAGGTTACTTAGTCACTTACAATTCAATAACCGAAGTACTTCAATCAATCAAGCCCGCTTTTTTTAACCACGACACACCATTATTATTATTAGGTGAAGAAGGGAAACTGTATGCAGGCTCAGGACAACAAAATCCGCTAAAGAAAATGCCCAACACCTTAGGAGATAGCTTACAACAAAGCAACCCTTCTCTTTGGCAGCAAATGGCCAATGCTAACTTTGGCCAATATCATAATGATGTGGGTACATTCGTTTTCCTTAAAATAGAACTTGCTGCGCATAACGCGATTATCCGAGAGTATTTTTTATTTTCTTATATACGCCATGAAGATATAGCCGCAAGATTCGAGCAATGGCGTTATATCTTGATCTTTTTCGGGACACTCATAGGTGCACTCGCAACTGTATTATTGTTTACTCGCCATCGTTTTCAACTTGAAAAAAACGCTAACGCAAGCAGTATAAATTTAGCCAGTAATCTGTTTAATATTAGTCATAGTTGTCTGTTAGTGAGTAATAGTGGCAGGATTATTAAAGCCAATAAGCAGGCAGCAAATACATTATCGCTCGAAATTGATGAATTGTTAGAAAGAAGGCTACAGCGGGTACTTCAACTAGAAGATCACACTTACCAAACTTTAGTTCAATCCATGGAGAGCAATCAACACTGGAAAGAAACCATCAGCTTTAGCGATCAACATTGCACAATTAATTTATATGCCCAACCAGGTAAAGTAAACCTAACCAATGACAATTATTGGGTAGTCACATTTGAAAATATCACTGAATTATCAGCGGTAAAACAACAAGCTTACAGTTACAAGTTACTTTCAGAAAGTGACGTTGCTACGACTTTGACCGATGCTAATGGTAAGCTCATCAAGTTCAACCATAAATTCAAAAAGTTGTTGGATATCGAAGATGAAAGCAAGGCCAATATTGTTGAATTATTGGGTGAGGAAATGACTCAACAATGGGCAGATATTTCTAGCCGTTTAAGTTTACAGGGAAAGTGGAAAGGACAGATTATTGCTAATACCGGTACACGATTTGCCAATAGCCTTAAAGCAAGTATTCAAGCTGAACATTCCATAGATGGTGATATTGAGTACTTAGTGATTACGTTACAAGTTTTAAAGCAACAAACATTGGCAAAGCAATTACCTTCAAAGCTGACACCGTTAAGCTCAATGATTTTACCTTTAACTGAGCTTGAAGTGCACTTTAGCACCTTAACCGAACAAAACCGCCAACAAACCTGCTTAATGATAATGGACATTAACCCTGAAGGGCTCATTAGCCATATCAGCGATATTGACCACCTTGAAAAACGTCAGAAAGACATTGAAATTCAGTTATTAATTGACTTACCTACAGGATATCAAATTGCTCACTGGCGTTTAGGTTCACTGGTGATTTTACTACCGCAGAGTGATTCTATTCAGGCTCATAAATATGCAATGAGTACTATGGATAGGTTAGAGCAAAATGATTTAAACGAAGGCATTAATATTGGTATTGCTGGTTATCCTGAGCAACAAAGTTTTGATGAATACCTCGCCAATGCAGAAGTCGCTTTAAAACGAGCAAAACAAACTGGCGACCAGAATATTTGCCAAGCCTTTACACGTAAAACATAACTTGTCTCTATCAAGCTCAAATATCATTAAAGACTAACTTTAATGACTGCGTTAAATGACTAAGCTAAATGACTGAGTTAAATGACTGAGTTAAATGACTGGCTAAAAATACCTTAATCAGTCATTTCTAATAGGTTAGCTGGTAGTTTACTGCGGGTAATTTCAATAATATTTGAACGGCTCATCACCACTTTATAACGAGCGTATTCCAACGGCCCTTTACCATCCTTTAGCACTGCCACTAAGTTAACTTGGTAGCGGCGTTCCACTGATTCATTACTCACTTTACCATCTTGTTCTTTATATATTTTAGCTTTACCCCGCTCTAAATGCCGTGCAAATGGCACTAAGCTAAAGTTAACTTGCTCCTGAATTTGAGAGTAACCCGCTTCAAATTCTTTATTGGTCACTTTAGTCGCAATTCGGTAATGCAGCACTTCAGCATCAACTTTATTCTGGCTATGTCGTTGCTTCATAATTTCAGCGACTTCAGCTGGAATATCTTGAGGACGAGTGAAATCAAGCCAAACGAGTTGCTTTGCTACAACCGTTTTTGTAGTTGTGTCGCGAAGTATGCGACTCCAACGTGGGCGACCACGCTGAATAAAGCGCCATAAAGCATTACGGACATCCTCTTTAAAGATTTCGCGAAAACCATAAATAATCGCTAAGGTAACAATTAAGCTCATGGTTAAACCACTAAAGACCCCCTGAGCCTTAATAATCAATGCAGAGACAACCAACATGACTAATGTTGTCGCTAAGCCTGTGACGAACTTCTTAAGGCCTACACCAAGGGTTTTAAGTTCCTCTTTCAGTACTACCCCTTGCTGGATCAAGCGTCGCAATAGCAACATCTTATTAGAAATACGATTTGCATCTTGCTTAGTACCCGTCGAGTTATATTTCTTTTCTTCTTCACGGTAATGATTTTCAGCACGGCACAAGTTTACAATTTGTTCTTTAATATCACTATAATCTGCATTGCGCGGACGATACGCTAAGGTTTTGAGTAACTGTTGCTCACAAAACCACGAAAGGTAATTGTCAGCATTTGCAAAGTACGACTGTAATCGTTCTTCGCTTGGTTCGTTACGACGAAATTTTTTTAGTAATTGAGTGACAGATTTTCCAAGCTCGTCTAAAGCTGGGTAGAACGCTTCAGCTTCAGTGATTTGTCTTAGCTCTTTAGCATCAGTTTCAATAGCGACAGCAAATTGGTAGGCAAATAAGTTAAGGTAAAAGCGAAACTCTTCTTTAGTTCGTTTATTGATACTAACAAAACGGTTTTGCACCAATGGCAAGTGCAAACCTTTTGAGTAATATGACCGCCGCCCCACTATCGCACTGTGATAATACTCTTCTTCATTTAAGGTTTTATCGCCGATACCCATTTCTGTAGGCAGATAAAAATACAAATCAAGCGCACGCTGATGCCCAACCTCCATTTGGTGGCTGAACTTAATTGATAATGCTTCTTCTTGTTTTACTTTGATTTTTGCCACTGAGGAGGACTCAACAACGGAGAATATAGCTACTATAGCGAATTTAATTAAAAATGCGAAAAGAGAATGGTTATTCTAGTAACCGACAAGCCCAAAGCGTGTGGTAAGGGCTAAATTTAATCAATATATATTCTTTTTCAGTATCCATTTCTAGTACTTGCACAGCCACACTGATTTCATTACCAAGTATCAGTGATTCTTGCATTACATCAAGTTCTTTAGCTAAATAATTTTGAAGCTGAGGAGCGTCTAGTTGATAATTAGCATCGATAACTTTCAAGTCTAGCTGATACATCATCTTGCCAACCTCCAACTCTTTTAAATTGCCCTCTAAAGAAATAAACTCGCGCTCATTTTCTTCTTCGCCAGTAAAATAATCTAAACTAATCAACTCATCTTGAATCGTTAAGGAGAGATAAAGCGGCTCATTTTGAGAGTGCACAACTTCCCCATTCTGATTTTTAAATTGATATATTTTACTATTGCAATCAAAAGCCCAAACGCTCCTTGAGTCAGCAAAATGTTCAAGAAACAAAATAACCAAACAGAATATAGCAATGCTTATTGACACAAACACCACTCGGCCTAATTTAGTTAATATAAATCGAGCAAGTCTAGTCAGCACAAATATTTACCTCTTTTAACCAGGTAGGATTGACTACTCTTTGATCTGCAGATTCCCTTATTAACTTAATATTATCGAACTCCCAGCCTTCTGCAGTTCTTTTTTTGAGCACGACACTAACAGTTTTTTCATCGCTGGCGGCTGTAGCCGTGATGTTATCCCAAAGCATTACGGGGCACTTTTTTAATTCTCTAAGCGCTTTCTTCGCTTGTAATCTAAATGTTGAATCATCCTCTTTATCTGAGGATTGATACATATTTAAACTCACTAAATTGCCTTGCTTAGTAATAAACTGCTCACTGAAAGTAGGTACTTTATAATCAGGCTCATTCAAATTTGAATGTACCAAGTAAGAAGCGATCAATGTCATTAAAATAATTAAGATATAATGTGTACTTGAAATAACTTTGACAGGTGAATCAAGTAAGCTTGAATGATTAGTAGCCACTTTGTTATATAATATGGCACCTTGATCAGCGATAACCTCTATTAAACTACAATGATTTTTACCAAAATAATCTTTAAAGTTTTCAACAATTTGCTCTATATCCGATACAGATAGCTTCTGCTGATAATCACCAAGCTCTTCTGGGAATGATAATAATTCTATAGGCACAACATGGCCGCGATGCTTAGCAAGAACGCTTAACACCCAAAACTCATTATTATTGAGTTGCCACTTAGTAGCATTGGATTGGTTAATAAGCTCTTTGTGCTTATCATCAAACCAACAACAACCGATTTGCATGCCTTAATTTTCTCCATAGTTGATATGAAAAAACATTATACGCTAGCAAAATAAGGTAATTTGTGATCAAAACGGCTGATAACCTTTCTAGCTTTAATTTCGTGAACTATACCTCGTAATTTCGAATCAGACCTTAATCAAACCTAACAACCTTGATACAAGTGTTAATCAACCTAACAACTTTATAAGCCAAAGCTGCATATTTATTATGCAAACTATACTTAGCCCTCTTACCTAGCTAACCACACAATAAAACGCAAGTATTTATTTGCCTCTTGCTTACCCACTCAAATGTAACAGTCGTAACAAAAGCTCAAATAAATGAATCGACTTAATACGGGCAGCAATGTGAAAAAGCACAAAAAAGCCGAGATAAACTCGGCTTTAATAAACACATGCACTAGGGCGTGTATATGGTCTCCTCCAATATTGCAATATAAAAAATAGCGTTGTGACAGTGATAGGTTTGCGTTCGTATATCCGGCTTCATAATTGAAACGCTTGGGTTTC
>NZ_JAKILD010000039.1 GCF_023283825.1 Shewanella olleyana
TTTTTCTGACTTTGATAATTTAACTAGTTCAATAGGTGTGTAGTTTTTCAAAGAATAAAATGATTTGGAAATGATGAACACATTAGATCATAATTAATTGCGGATTGGTATTAACACAACGCTGAGTTAATGGTACGAACGGAAGGTAGGGTAAAACAAAAGAAAAAATAGCGCTGAATCATTTAGCTAACAGAAAAAAAGCAAAAAAAAACTGCAGTCAAAAGACTACAGTTTTATTTAATTATCTAGCCGAAGCTAGGAATAATTAAACTACAGTTACGTTCTCAGCTTGTGGGCCTTTTTGACCTTGAGTAACAGTGAACTGAACTTTTTGACCTTCGTCAAGAGTTTTGAAACCATCTGAGTTGATAGCACGGAAGTGAACGAATACGTCTGGACCAGACTCTTGCTCGATAAATCCGAAACCTTTGTCAGAGTTGAACCACTTAACAACACCAGTAACTTGAGACATGATATAAATCCTGTATATATAAATTAAAGCCTTAACGGCGGTAGAGCTGAAAATGCCGGTTTTACTTATGTTCACAGGACGAAACTGGTCGTATTGAAACACATAAACTAAGCCCAACCTTCAAGCCCGATAGATTATGAACCTTTCTACGGGGATGTCAACTAACATCAACATTTTAATTCAATTAGTTATTACATCGCTGAATATTTGCGAATCGAACGACTAATAAAAACTAAATATCAGATTCAAAAAGTAAAATAGCAAATTTAGATGACAAATCAATTACGTTGATGAATTTCAATACTAAAGTCTAACTCGCAGCTAAGTCCTTGATCTGCGATTTGTGCCTTCTGTTCTTGAGTTAACTTCCATGCATACGGCGTCATATTTAAAAAATGTTCAGTATCAATAGGGTCTGTTAAATCCAATGGGTACTGTAACCTTTCATGGTGTAAACAGGTAAAGCCTTCAAGCTCAGCTTTAGCTTCGTCATGGGGTTTGGGCTCACTATAAATGATTTTTTTCATCGCAAAATGATGCATAGGGCCAGGTGAAACCGTGATCAACATACCGTCCTGTTTTATTACTCGCTGTAATTCTTCTATCTTAGACGGCGCGTAAATGCGCATGGCTAAATCAAAAGCATCATCAGCAAATGGCATTTCATAAGCACTCGCCACACAAAAATCTAAATCAGGATATCGTTTAGAAGCATATTTAATCGCAGATTTCGAAATATCCAAACCTTGCAGGTGGCAAGGTATCTGTTTATCTCTGTTCTCACCTTCTTTTTTCAAAGCTTGAAATAAACGATGACTGTAATAACCCTCGCCACAACCTATATCTAAGACTTTGTCAACTTTGCTAGAGAACTGGGTAGCGAGTTCGTTCACTCTATCACTGAGTTTTTGGTAATAGCCTTTATTTAAAAACTCACGACGCGCGAACATCATCGTTTTATTATCACCAGGGTCTTTAGAGTTCTTTTTCTGAACGGGCAGTAAATTAACATAACCTTCTTTTGCACAATCGAACTGATGACGATTTTCACACTGCCAAGATTTGGCATTAAGTGACAAGGCAGAACTGCATATTGGACAAATATATTGCATCAAATAACTCTGTTTAAATGATAAAAGACATGTAAGAACTCTGGTAAAAGAGTTAACTGGAACGTATAAGGGGAGGATTTTACGCAATCAATAGGAAAATGTCAGGTCTCTTCAGTGAGCTTGTCGACCATTAAACTAACATCTGCTGGTGCTAGCAGAGCAAAACACTCTAGTTTTCGTTGTAGGTCTTCTACATCCTTAGAGAGTTCATTTGCAGCAGTTGCATAGTTAGTTCTTTGTTGAGACTGACTATATGTTCTTAATAACCACTGCTGTTTATGATTAAGTAGGTTATCTAGCTTCAATAGTTGCGCAGCGATAATGGCATGGACCTTATTTCGTTCTTCAGCCAAATAAACATTGATATCTGCCCTCACCTGTTCAATTTCACTGATATTAAGAGCAAGTGTCGCTGGCGGCTCTTCGTAATCGAAATTTCTAGCAAGAATCGCTTTCGCCATCATCAGCTCTTTCGGCTCTTGATTTAAACGTAGGTCCTGTTCTAGCGTTACTGATTCACAAACTGATTGCTGATATTTAATAGAAATCAAATTTTGTCGAATGTCTTCAACTGAAAAAGATAACATAACTCCTTTTCTTAATAACTTCGCTGAGATACGCGGTGCAACACCCACCCGAGAATAAAGACGAAAGCCTTGTCCAAAAGTTCGATTAAACACTTCAAGTGGCAAAGAAGTTTCTAAATCGTTATCAGCAACAAAATTTGTTAAGTCAACATTGACCATTTCAGAGGCAAGAACATCAGCTTGATGCGTTAACACCTCAACATTAAAGAACGGCTGGCAAGTTAGAATAAAACTCGCAGATTCAGCGTTATCAGACTCACAAATGATGATTTCGGCCAATGGCTGGCTCAAAGCAGGCAATAATATAAAATCACTGACGTCATCCGCTAAGGCAATCGATAAAGTTTGATCTTTACTGATGTTATATTTGATTGGCTGACTGAATAAATGATTGTACATACTAAACTCCTGTAATACTTCCGAGTGTACCCAGCAAATTCAATTACGTCACCTTATTAAAAAGCATTCAATTAAATTGAAGTCTGTAAACATTAGTATTTAACAGTGTTAAGATAATTAGAATTAAAAATTAGGATAACTTGATATTATGGCAAGTGCTTTTCAACCAACTCTTTTCTGGCACGACTATGAAACCTTTGGTGTTAGCCCAGCAAAAGACCGTCCTTCTCAATTTGCCGGCATTCGCACAGACTTAGATCTCAACATCATTGGTGAACCTGAAAATTTTTACTGCAAACAATCAACCGATTACCTTCCCTCACCCGAAGCTATTTTGGTAACTGGGATCACTCCCCAACTCGCCAACCAAAAAGGCATGGTTGAAACCGAGTTTATGGGGCGAATTAATCGTATTTTTACTCAACCTAATACCTGTGTTGTTGGTTATAACTCCTTACGATTTGATGATGAAGTCAGTCGATATGGTTTTTATCGAAACTTTATCGACCCTTATGCAAGGGAATGGCAAAACGGTAATAGTCGCTGGGATATTATTGATCTTGTTCGAGCTTGTTATGCATTCAGACCAGAAGGTATTAATTGGCCATTAAAAGAAGATGGTTCACCAAGCTTTAAACTAGAACACTTAACCCAAGCAAATGGGTTAAGTCATGAACAAGCACATGATGCAATGAGCGATGTCTACGCCACCATTGCAATCGCAAAGCTCATCAAAGAAAAACAGCCAAAGTTATACGAATACTATTTTGAATTGCGTAACAAAAGAAAAGTTGCAGAGTTAATTCAAGGCGACTTTATGCAACCGCTTGTACATGTCAGCTCAAAAATCAGTGCTGCGAATGGTTGTGTGACATTAATAGCACCAGCAGCTCCACATCCAAGCAATAAAAACGCGATGATATGTGTCAATCTAGCGATGGATTTAACGCCATTGATTGAGTTGTCAGTGGAAGATATTGCCGAGCGGATGTATACGCCGCGCAGTGAATTAGCCCCAGATGAGTTGCCTATACCTTTAAAGCAAATTCACTTAAATAAATGTCCATTTATTGGCACGCCAAAACTACTCACAGAACAAGTTGCCGAACGTCATCAGTTTGATATGAACTTTGCACGCTCGCAATACAAGCTATTTAAGCAGCACCCTGAATTAAGGGAGAAATTACAAGCTGTGTTTGAAGTGAACGATCATCCTGCGGCGACAGATCCTGATCTTATGCTTTATAGCGGCGGCTTTTTTAGCCATGCCGATAAAGGCAAAATGGAAATGATCCGCAGCACTAAGCCAGAAAACCTTGCTGCTCTTCATCTTGAATTTGAAGATGAGCGCTTAGCTGAAATGTTTTTCCGCTATCGAGCTCGCAACTACCCAGAAACTCTCAATCATGATGAGTCTGTCAACTGGCGAGAATTTTGCCAACAACGCTTGTCTGATACTGATTATGTGATTAATCTCGAAAACTTATTAGAAGAAACCAGCGAGAATGAGCACAAACAGAAGTTATTAAAAGCCCTTTGTTTATATCTGCAGTCGCTTTAACGGCTTATATAACTTGCTTTGCACTTATCGTTTAATTAAAAGGAATTGGTCATGCAAAATCGTTTCATTGATAGCATCACCCAACTACCAAAACCGGTAGCAACTGCATTAATCCCATTACTCAATGAAGATTTTTGCGGTCACATTGATGCAGGTCAACTTGCACAACTTGTTAAAGTTAGTGACATGACTGAAGAAGCATTATTACTTAGCTTATTACCTATTGCAGCTGCATTAGCGAAACCAAGCATTAGTGAATTTTATGTCGGCGCGATTGCTAAAGGCGAAAGTGGCGACATCTATATGGGCGCAAATTTTGAGTTATCTTCTGAAGCACTTTTTCATACAGTCCATGCAGAGCAAAGTGCCATTAGCCATGCTTGGTTAAATGGTGAACAAAAAATTGTCGATATTGTGGTGAACTTCTCTCCATGTGGACATTGCCGCCAATTCATTAATGAATTAGTGAGTGGTATTGATATAAAAATCCATTTACCGGGGCAACAACCTAAGCTGCTCGCTCACTATTTACCTTATGCTTTCGGCCCTAAAGATTTACAAGTGACTAAACCATTATTGTCTAAAAGCAATATAGAGTTTAGCTTGAATTCTGATGACCCAATGATCATCGAAGCCGTTGACCAAGCAGGCCTTAGCTACGCGCCATATACTAAGAACTTTGCCGCTGTTGTTATCGAAACTAAAGATGGCAAAACCTATTGCGGCCGTTATGCTGAAAATGCAGCATTCAACCCTTCAATGATGCCAATGCAGATGGCACTGTCTAATCTTATTCGTCATAACCGTGATTACAGTGATATTAACCGTGCTGTATTGATCGAGTCTTCGGTAGGTAAGATTAGTCTCGCGAACGCGACAATGGATACGCTGCAAGCTGTTGCAGCAATCGAACTTGAACATATCGTTGTTGAACCTAGCTAACTTTTATTTAGTTAACCATCTAAGTTTTAGACAGCGCGTTTACTTATATGAACGCGCTGATTTAATTTACTTAACTTCTTCAGTAAAAATTTAATTGCACAAACGCTGTAATTCCTTAAACTCGTCGTTTTCCTCATTTAGATTAACTATCCATGCCTGATTTAGCTGTATTAGCGGTATTTATCCCAACGTTCTTTTTCGTCTCCATTACACCAGGTATGTGTATGACGCTTGCAATGACCCTCGGCATGAGTATTGGTGTAAGGCGTACTCTATGGATGATGCTAGGAGAACTCGTTGGAGTTGCTTTAGTCGCTATTGCAGCAGTAATGGGGGTTGCCAGTGTCATGTTAAATTATCCCGACGCGTTTGCGATTTTAAAATGGCTTGGCGGTGCTTATCTTGCTTATATTGGCGTGAACATGTGGCGCTCAAAGGGCAAAATGGCCATTATTGAAGGTCAGCAAACAGATAGCGCAATCAGTAATTACACATTAATCTCACAAGGCTTTATTACTGCGATTGCCAATCCTAAGGGGTGGGCTTTCATGATCTCATTACTGCCACCTTTCATCAGTGTCGATAAAGCCGTGGCGCCTCAATTATTTTGGCTGCTTTCAATCATCATGGTGACAGAAAGCGTATCAATGCTGGCTTACGCTAGTGGCGGTAAAAGCTTAAGAATGTTCCTATCGCGCGGTGACAATATTAAATTAATGAATCGGATCGCTGGTAGCTTGATGATTGGCGTCGGGTTTTGGTTGGCTTTAGGTTAAAAAATACGTTATCTAAATCTGTACGGGTAGCTTATTTCAAGGAAGAAAATAATGTAAAAAATTAATCTTACAGGCCATATTCAATTTCCCCAAAATACCACTACTGACGAATTAGCATACATTATTAACGCATTAACGTTACACACTGAGTTAACGCGCAAAGAGCCAGGATGCATTAGTTTTAACGTCACTCAATGTGACAGTGATATTTTTAGGTTTTATGTGAATGAGGAGTTTATTGATAAAGCCGCATTTGATTTTCATCAACAACGCGTGAAACAATCTGACTGGAGCCAAGTCAGTCAACTCGCTGTTCGACATTACTCAATTATTGGATTATAAACGCAACACAAAAACCATTTAAGCCGCTTTATCAAAGTAAGGTTTAACACAATTTCGACCACTTGCTTTGGCGACATATAATGCTTTATCCGCTCGAATCAATAAATCTTTAAGTTCGGTGGCACATTGCGTTTTATCAGCTAAACCAAAGCTTGCTGTACATGTTAGCTGACGAGATTCTGAAAGCGAGATTTTACACTCTTCAATGTGCTTTCTCATTCTTTCAGCAACTTTTTCGGCATCTTTAAGCGAAGTATTTGGCATCGCGACTACAAACTCTTCGCCGCCGATACGCGCGCACAAATCATTTTCACGACACAATTTTTTAATCGTACTCGTGACCTCTATTAAGCATTTATCACCAACTAAGTGGCCATATTGATCATTTATTTTTTTGAAAAAGTCTAAATCTAATAACACTAAGGTAAACGGTAATTTTTTATCTACCGCATCATCAAATAAGGTTTTACCCTCTTCAAAAAAATAGTGTCTGTTGGCCAGCCTAGTTAATGAATCTGTGGTGGCTTGTAATATCAACTGTTTTTCATTTTTATCAATCTGCTTTGCAAAAATATACAAAACGAATATCACCTCGAGCATGGTGAAAAATACCACTGACTGGTAAAGCATATGATTCATTTGATCGCTCAGCTCAATCAAGGGATTATTGTTTGGCGTATTTTCACAAAAGAAAAATAAAACTAAAGCCACTAGGCTTAGCGTTACCTGCTCTACTCTTTCTCGTAATTCAAACAACAAGAAAGCCCCTGTTGGTACTAGAAAGAAATAAAGATGAAAACCACTGGCATTTGTTACATAAACATTGGTGCAAACCATCAGATGCAACATTAAAATGCTAAAAAACCAAATTTTGGCAAATTTTGAGTGATGGCTTGCTGTCAACGCAATGGTGCAGAGATAGGCTAAAGTGAAGCCTAAATTGATAAATCCAACGGTATGGTTTTCAAGTAAAAAAATGTAATTCAATGAATAGAGCAAAGAAATACCAACAGTGATTAAGCCGATGATATTCATTGTTCTTGTTCGATTCGCTGAAGAAAATGATTGTCTATTGGTGCCCAGATTTATAATTTCTTTTAGGTTCATATGGGTAACTGCTTCTATGGGTAAATACTTTTGGTTTAAGTACTTTTGATTTAAGTGCTTTTAATTTAAGTGCTTTAGCGCTTTATGGGGAGTGCGATACAGCTAAGTACTAAGTACTAAGTTAATGACATGTAAACATTAGCACGTTTTATTCCCCTGCAATTAAAGTGAAGTCATAATATACCCCAACATTTTATCAAGGCGAGCAAGCCTGGTTTAGATGGTATATACGGAAGCGCCCGTTAAACCTCTGATAAAACACTTTATTATACTTCAGGCTTACTCAGTAAAAGCGCCATTCAAATAAAACGCCTATTTAGATAAAAGTTGGCTTCAGGTTTTATAGGGCAGTTTTTCAGATATTTGCTGCATATATTGTTTAATATGTTTCTGCTCTTGTTGGCAATAATCATGAATTGCCCTTCTAAACTGTGGGTGTGCGACCTCATGATTTGAATAAGTTTCAACAGGTTCGAATCCTCTAGCCACTTTATGCTCCCCCTGCGCACCTGCATCAAATATCTTAAGGCCATTATTGATGGCGTATTCAATTCCTTGGTAATAGCAGGTTTCAAAATGCAAACCATCGACTTCTTGTAAACATCCCCAATAACGACCATAAAGGTGGGTTGATGAGATAAAGTACAATGCTGATGCAATAAGGTTACCTTGCTCATTCGTCACCAATAGCAAACGAATTTGCTTACCCATTGATGATGCTATTTGATGAAAGAATTCTGCGTTCAAATAACCAGTGTGACCCGAACGTTTAAGGTAAGTTTGTTGATAGCAATGAATGAATCCTTGCCATTGTTCTGCAGTCGCTTTATCGCCATTAATAAAATCATAATTAAAATCTTCAACTGCTTTTCTTTCTTTTTTAATGCTTTTGCGTTTCCTAGACACTAATTGATTTAAAAAATCATCAAAATTTGTATAGGATTTATTTTGCCAATGGAATTGAGTGCCTACACGGCCAATGGTTGAATGGCTTAAGTGATGGAAGTCTTTTTTAGGTAAAAACAAACAATGCCAAGAAGAAAACTGCTTTTGGGTGACAGTTTGATTCAAAAAATGACATATTCGCTCCAAAAGCAATGCGCGACTAATATCGGATAATGACTCAATCATACCGATCCGCTGCCCCGATACGGGTGTAAAAGGAATTGCAGCGACTAACTTTGGGTAGTAGTCCAAACCATTTCTTTCGTAGGCTTCAGCCCAAGCCCAGTCAAAAACATACTCTCCCCAAGAATGTGTTTTTTCATAGCAAGGCAAAATAGCAATAACTTGATTCTCAGAGCGAATAACTATGTGTTGAGGACGCCATCCCGCCTTCGAACAAACGCTTAAGCTTTGCTCTAATGCCGATAAATACTCAAACTGTGTAAAAGGGTTATCGTCTCTAAACACCCTTTGCCAATTTAATTGGCCAATTGAAGCCACTGAATCATAAAAACTCAGTTCAATACCCTCATCTACAAACTCTGACATATTTCCTCAAAAAGCCGCATTAGATATTGTGTATTAGATCATACTTATGGCACATTGCAACACATCATTGATTTTACAAAGGACTGAAAGTGGGTATTTTTTCTCAGTTTAAACCTATCGTCATTTCCACCAGCATTGCAATTGCCCTGAGTTTAACTGCTGTATCAGCCACTCATGTTAACGCAGCCAATGAACAATCGATATTCAGTCGCTCAGCTACAGCTCAACCCATTTGGGCAAAAAATGGCATGGTGGCTAGCCAAGAATCTATAGCCACTCGTATCGGTGTCGACATTCTGAAACAAGGTGGCAACGCAGTTGATGCCGCTGTTGCTGTTGGATTTGCTTTATCAGTTACCCTCCCACGTGCCGGTAATATCGGTGGCGGTGGTTTTATGATGGTGCATTTAGCAGAATCAAATAAAACTATTGCCATTGATTATCGAGAAACTGCGCCAGCAAAAGCCCATAAAGATATCTTTTTAGATGAAAAAGGTAATGCCAATCCTAAATTAAGCCGTGAGCATGGTCTCGCAGTTGGCGTGCCTGGAACTGTTATGGGTCTTGAACTTGCTTTAGATAAATACGGTACCATGAAGCTTAAAGATGTGATTAAACCTTCTATAAAACTTGCTAAAAATGGAATTAGGATTAACTCAGACTTGGCCGATTCACTGGATGGGCTTAAACGTCGAATTTCTCAATGGCCTAGCTCTGCTGAAATTTTTTATAAAAAGAATGGTGACAGTTTTTCAGTGAATGACACCCTGATTCAGACAGATTTAGCTCAATCGCTTTCATTAATTGCTCAACATGGCAGTAAAGGGTTTTATCAAGGAGAAACTGCAGAGAAAATAGTTTCAGCGATTAACGGCGCTGGCGGAATGATGACCCTCGATGACTTAACAAATTACACCGTCATTGAACGCGAGCCAGTTCGTGGAAGCTATCGCGGTTATGAAGTGGTTTCTATGCCACCGCCTTCATCTGGTGGGATCCACATTATTGAAATGCTCAATGTACTGGAAAACTACCCGATTCAAAAACTTGGTCATAACACCGCACAAACCTTGCATCTTATGACTGAAACGATGAAGCATGCTTATGCCGATAGAAGTGAATATTTGGGCGACCCAGATTTTAACCCTGTGCCTGTGAACGAGCTAACAAGCCAAAAATATGCTGACAGTATCGCTAAAAAAATCGCTTATAACAAAGCCACACCAAGCGCTGAGATTAAAGCTGGTGATATAGCGCCTTATGAGAGCAATCAAACCACTCATTACTCTGTTGTCGATCAATGGGGTAATGCGGTATCTAACACTTATACTCTTAACTTTAGTTATGGTTCTGGTCTAGTGGCCGCAGGGACTGGAATATTGCTTAACAACGAAATGGATGATTTTTCAGCCAAACCCGGTACGCCTAATGGTTACGGCCTTATTGGCGGCGACGCGAACTCGGTTGAAGGTAATAAGCGGCCTCTCAGTTCTATGAGCCCAACCATTGTCATGAAAGACGGTAAACCATTTCTGGTAACGGGTAGTCCAGGTGGATCAAGAATCATCACAACCACATTGCAATTGATAATGAATGTCGTAGATCACCAATTAAACGTCGCTGAAGCAACTGCAGCCCCACGTATTCACCATCAGTGGTTGCCTGACTACATTGGTGTAGAAACGAGTTTAAACAATGACACGATTACTTTACTTGAATCTAAAGGTCATAAAGTGAAGACTTCTAGTGCAATGGGCAGCACTCAATCGATTTTAATTAATGAACACGGTATATATGGCTCATCAGATCCAAGACGTGCAGGATCAGAATCTTTAGGACATTAAACACGCAATACAGATTTTCTGACTAATGTTTAGCTAAACTTTAGCTAAACATTAGTCATATATAAAAACGGAAGTTAAGTATATAACTAGACAAATGTACTATTCAGGAAAGTTTATAAACATTCAAAAAATTAACATTATATTATTCCCAACTTATTCCTTCCTATATCCCACATATATTAATGAGAGTCATTACCAATTGTAATAGGCTTCCCCACACTTATAAAAACTTTAATTCTCATTTAAATTAAAGATATTCAACTAATTGCCGATATTGTTACTACAAGAACATACCAAACCTATAGATTTTAACTAAAATATACATTGATAACATTAAGATAAATTATCGCAAACAAAATAACTTTTGCACAGACAAATAAATGACACAGACATTTATTTGACGAATTTGTATAAGTTTGAAAGTTTACGTTCATAGGAGCACTTTTTGAAATTTTATTAAAAAATAGTTGTTGTTAAAAACAAAACATAAGTTACTGATGGTAGTATGATTACCTGAATTAGACTCAAACATTTTAACAACTCACCAAAATTGGCTATGTTTTTAGCATAAAATTCATATTACCATATGCATAATTTGAACCGACTAGCTCAAATTATCACTAATAAAAAACAGCAGGATCTTTTTGATGAAGTTAAACAGCTTAAAAATAAAGCATCGGATCGCTTTATTAACAGTCGTTGCAATATCTTCGTTTGTTATATCTTTATTTATTAACAATCAAAGTGTGCAACAAAATGCTGAACGATTAAATGGACTTCAATCACAACTATATCCAGTATTAAATTTAGCAACAATTAATAAAGGGCTACTTTTACAACTTGATCAAAATATACAATCAGCGGTAACAACTGGTGAAGAAGATAATTTGATCACTGCTGATAACATGGTCAAAGAAATAAATAACAACTTAAACTCTGTTAAATATCTAATGCCATCTGAAAATAGTGATGCATCTAAAATGCAACGAGATCTCACCATTTATCATGACAATGCCAAATTGCTAGTAGCAGAGTTTCTTAAAGATGACGTTGACTTTAATAATATAAAACGTCAAGCAGCTGATAATGCGAAACGTTACGAACAACTCATTGATGTTTTTGATAAAAAACAAGCAGATTACTCAAAATCATTCGAAGATAGTATCCAAACGACACTTGAAAGTTCAGATAGCGCATCTAATTTGATGCTGACTATTGGCGTAATCGTCGCAGTATTTCTTATCGTTGTGGGCTATTTAGTCAACCGTTCCATTATCGTCACCATCCAAAACGTCACTGATTCTTTAAGAAATATTTCTGAAGGTGAAGGCGATTTAAGATCAAGAATCGACTACCAAGGTAAAGATGAAATCGCCACCTTAGTCCATTGGTTCAACCAGTTTGTCTCTAAACTTCAAGCCTCAATTGCAGACACGAAACAAACAACCGAAAGCTTAAGTTCTGTTTCTCAGACCTTACTTGAAAGCTGTAAAAACAGTGAAGTGACTGTTCAGCATCAAAATGAATCCGTTGAGCAAATTTCTCATGCTATGCGAGAAATGTTTGTCAGCGTCGCCCATATTGCTGAATATGCCGCGAATGCTGCTTCAGAGGCAGACAATGCGAATCAAGATGCAAAACAAGGACAAGAAGTGGTGACACAAGCCATTACCACTATCAATAAACTGGCTGAAGAAGTGAGAACAACTGCTGTTGTAGTTAATCAATTGGAAGCATTCACCAGTAACGTTAATGACATTCTTGACACCATTCGTGGTATTGCAGATCAAACTAATTTACTTGCATTAAATGCAGCCATTGAAGCTGCACGTGCAGGTGAACAAGGACGAGGTTTTGCCGTCGTCGCTGATGAAGTAAGAACCCTTGCCTCTCGCACGCAAGCGTCAACCCAAGAAATTCAACAAGTATTGCAAGAACTTCGCTCAACATCGACTCAAGCAGTCGAGGCAATGCAACGTGGAATCGAAACCGCTGAAGAAGGTGTAAAAACCACTTCATTAGCAGGAGACGCATTAAACAATATCACTAGCAAAGTGAGCGCTATTACAGTTGTAAACGATCAAATTGCTGCAGCCACTGAAGAACAACACAACACTTCAGAGCTTATTCAGCAATATATAGCTGATATTGAAACAAATGCCGCTAAAGTAAAAATGACCACGGATGAAATGGGCGGGATCAGTTATGACATTGAAGGCGTTAGCCAACAACTTCAAAATATAACTGGTCAATTTAAAGTCTAACAAAAATAAGATCTTAATTTAAATAAGGTCACGAAATACAACATACCCTTGGGATAAGATGAACAGGAGTTACACCATGAGATTCAACTTGAAAGCGCTACCTTTAGCTATTTCAGTAGCAATGCTTCCAGCTTACGCAGCTGCAGAAGATACAAGCGATGAGAAAATTGCCAAGCTTGAACAACAAGTTCAGTCACTGCAAACAGCCCAAACAGAAAGCTTAACTGAACGTTTTAGCTTTAACGGCTTTATGACAGGCGCTTATATTAGCTCAGATAATAATACCGGTTATGCAGGTGCGACGACTTCTGCAAACTTTGATGACGGTAGCAAGTTTGGTCTTCAAGGTACGTTCGCAATTACCGATCAGACACAAGCTGTGATGCAGTTAATGATGAAAGGTAGCAACGATTGGGAAGTAGAAGCTGAGTGGGCTTATATCTCACACCGTTTTGAAAATGGTCTTCAGGCTCGCGCCGGTAAACTTCGTGTACCTTTATTCATGTACTCTGATTACCTAGACGTGGGTTATGCACAACCATTCGTGCGTCCACCTTCTGAAGTTTATGATGCAGTTCCTTTCACCTCTTACACTGGTGCCGATGCAAGTTACGATATTGAATTTGATGACTCAACATTAACGATTCAAGCGTTTGGTGGCCAGTCAGAAGATTCAGGTATTGATATTGGTAACGTTATTGGTGCCAATGTTAACTGGACTGATTTAACATGGACTTTGCGTGCAGTATATGGTCAGGCAACGCTTGATGGCACAGTGACTCGTCAAACTGCTGTTGACGGTGGTATTGACCCATCAACTGGACTACCAATTTCAATTGATGTAACAGTCGACATATTGGATATCGATGATGCTAAAGGCACATTCGTTGGCTTAGGTGGTAGTTATGATAATGGCTCTTTCCTAGCAATTGCAGAATGGACTCGTCTTGAGATTGATGAAGAATACCCTGATTCAGATGCTGGTTACTTGACTTTGGGTTACCGCATTGATGCATTTACGCCTTATGTAACAGCTTCATACTTTGAGACTAAAGATAATGATGTGCGTACAAACCCTGTTCATGCAGCAATTTTTAACGGTGAGCGCACAGCTTATAGTGCCGGTGTTCGTTGGGATGCTATGGATAACTTAGCGCTTAAATTTGACGTAACACACGCAACTGACTTTGGTGACACTTCAGGTGGTTTCGATACCAATATCGGTCAGGAATTCGATGACACTACAGTGTATACCGTTCAATTCGACGTCGTATTTTAAGGAGCGATAAAATGAAAAAAATATTATCTATTTTAGCGCTTAGCGTTTGTTCAGTTATGTCAGCCCAAGCTGCGGTTGTTGTTATCGGCGCACCTGGCGCTGGAGATATTTCAGCATCAGATGCTAAAAAACTTTTCTTAGGAAAAGGCTCAAAGTCTGCTGTTGTTTACGAACTTGATGAAGGCAATGCGACTCGCTCTGAGTTTCATAGTGCTGTAACGGGTAAATCTGATTCACAGCTAAAAGCATTTTGGTCTAAGCAAGTATTTACTGGTAAAGGTAACCCACCAGCAACAGTATCAAGTGCTTCGGCAATGAAATCCGCTGTAGCCTCAAATCCAAATGCAATCGGTTACATTGATGAAGCCGATGTGGATGCGAGTGTAAAAGTCATTTTAAAGCCATAGTTTCAAAGTTTAGTTTCAATAGTTTAGTTTCAATAGTTTAGCTTTATAAGCTATCTCATTTCTTCCCCCTTCCACTGAGATAGCTTAAAGGGATCTGATGTCACATCAGGTCCCTTTATTTTTTGTTACAAACTAAAACATGAAACTGACAAAAACTTGGTAAACTAGTCACAAATCATAGACTAATAATGATTATATAAGAGCTTGAAGCAAATTTTGCTTTAAAGGCTCGTTTTTAACCATTTATCCAAACAGGGAAATAATTATGAAGGGATTAACCCTCAAACCACTTTTTTCTGCCATGGCGCTAACTTTAGTATTGAGCGCATGTGCTAACGACTCAGCACCAAATACAGCCCCCACTCAAGCAGCTCAAGCTCCAAATGTCGTCGCTTCATCTATCATTGAGCAAAACGCTAATAATCCTTTTTTTAAGCCATATGGCACTTTTATGGAAATCCCTGATTTCGATAAAATCAAAGACGAGCATTACTTACCAGCGTTTAAAGCGGGTATTGCTGCAAGACAAGCTGAAATTGACGCAATCATAGCAAACCCAGAAAAACCTACCTTCGAAAACACTATCGAAGCAATGGAGTTCTCAGGTGCTTTACTCACAAAAGTGGCAAGTGTTTTTTATAACTTGACCGGCGCCCATACTAACCCTGAAATCCAAAAAATTTCGAAAGAAGTATCACCAATGTTGTCAGCAGCTAGTGATGATATTTTACTTAACGATGCTCTATTCCAACGCGTTAAAGCGGTTTACCTACAAGCTGACAAACTAAACCTGAATACCGCTAAAGCTAAGTTATTAGAAGATACCTACAAAAGCTTTACCCGTGGCGGCGCTAACTTATCTGCTCAAGATAAAGACACACTTCGTTCTCTAAACGAGCAAATTGGTAAATTAAACCTAGAGTTCGGTGACAATTTATTAGCTGAAACCAATGCTTTTGAACTTGTTATTGATAATGAAGCTGATTTAGCTGGTTTACCTGCTGATGCAATTGAAACTGCGGCGGCAACAGCCACGAAACGTGGTCATGAAGGGAAATGGGTATTTACCACACAACGCCCTTCAATCACACCGTTTCTAACTTATGCAGAAAATCGTGAGCTGCGTGAAACTATCTTTAAAGGTTATATTGAGCGCGCGAATAACGACAACGCCAATGATAACAAGAAAGGGTTAGCTAAAATCGCTGCTTTACGCGCTGAGAAAGCAAAGTTAATGGGCTATAAAACCCATGCTCACTTTGTTTTGGAAGAACGCACAGCTAAAACACCTGAAAATGTTTACGGTCTATTAGATAAAGTTTGGCCTGCTGCACTCGCACAAGCGAATGCTGAAGTTAAAGACATGCAAGCATTAATCGATAGCCAAGGTGGCGACTTTAAGCTTGAAGCGTGGGACTGGTGGTATTATTCAGACCAAATCCGTGTGGCAAAATACAGCTTTAATGAGCAACAAACACGTCCTTACTTTTCATTAGAAGCCACTTTAGATGGTGTTTTCTATACCGCTAACCGTTTATTCGACATCACTGTTAAAGAGCGTACTGACTTACCTAAATACCATGAAGATGTGAGAACATGGGAAGTTTATGATAAAGATGGCTCTTTCTTAGCTGTGTTTATGGGCGACTATTACGTACGTGATAGCAAACGTGGCGGCGCTTGGATGAATTCTTACCGCCAGCAATACAATATGAACGGCATAGATTCAAAGCCAATTATTGTTAACGTATTAAACTACCCTCGCCCTGCCGGTGATGAGCCATCATTACTCACATTTGATGAAGCCAGCACACTTTTCCATGAGTTTGGCCATGCACTGCATGGCATTCTGTCTGATGTAGAATACGCCTCACAAGCGGGAACATCAGTTCCACGCGATTATGTAGAGTTTCCATCACAGGTGATGGAAAACTGGATGACTCAGCCTGAAGTGTTAGCGCAATTTGCTAAGCATTACAAAACTGGTAAAGTCATCCCGCAGGAACTCGTCGAGAAAATTCAAGCCGCAAGTAAGTTTAACCAAGGCTTTGCAACGGTTGAATACATGGCGGCGACTAAGTTAGATTTAGATTGGCATACACTGACAGACAATACAGTCCATGATGCGGCTAAATTCGAAGCTGACTCTTTAGCAAATATGGGGCTAATTCAAGAAATTGCTCCTCGTTACCGTAGTACTTACTTCTCGCACATTTTTGCAGGCGGTTACTCTGCTGGTTACTACAGCTATTTATGGTCTGATATTTTAGGCGCTGATGCATTTGAAGCGTTTAAAGAAAACGGCATATTTGATCCAGCCACTGCGCAATCATTCCGAGATAACATTTTATCTACTGGTGGCAGTGCTGATCCGATGGATCTGTACCGTCAATTCCGCGGTAAAGATGCGGGTATTGAACCACTATTAAGAAGCCGTGGTTTACTAGAAGATAAGTAATAATCTTTTGATTAAGAAGGCGCTTCGGCGCCTTTTTTATTTTATAAACAAATTCGGTGAAAACTTAGTATTCATTACAGAACTAGCCTAACGGTCTAAAGAAATCATAGCCCGATTTTAAAATCACTCTCATGTTAAGTTGATGACCTAAGATAAAAATAATGAATTAGTCGCAACACTGTCATGTAATTTCTATATTATTCGTGCCGATTTAAATGTACCAAACATAATTACAATATGGAGCAAACCAAAAAGCTCTGGGGTCAGGAAAAATAGCCAATATGTTAAACAACAACTTTCTCGCAATCATGATTGTAAGCGCTTTAGGGCTTACAGCATGTGGCGTAGCCGATGACAAACCACACACCATTGAAGTCAATTTACGCGTCATGGAAACCAGCGACATTCATGCCAATATCATGGACTTTAACTACTACACAGGTCAGGTAGATAAAACCATTGGTTTAGCGCGTACAGCAACCCTCATTCATCAAGCTCGATCTGAGTTCACTAATAGTGTACTCGTAGATAATGGTGACTTACTTCAGGGAAGTCCTATGGGAGATTTTATCGCCCATGAATTTGAATCAAAAAATCAACTCACTGATACCCACCCAGCGTATAAAGCGATGAATACGCTTAATTATGCGGTTGGCAACATTGGTAATCATGAGTTTAACTATGGTTTAGATTTCCTTGATCAAGCGACATCAAAAGCGAACTTCCCTTACATCAGTGCCAATGTTTATTGTGAAATCGATAATTGTTTTCGAAACATCAAAGCTGGCGAACCTTTATTTGAGCCTTACTTCATTAGCAAACAAGCCGTTGTTGATAACGCTGGCCAATCTCATTCACTTAACATTGGGTATATCGGCTTTGTACCACCTCAAATTAAGATTTGGGATAAACAAAACCTTGAAGGTAAAGTGATTGCCCGAGGTATCGTCGAATCTGCACAGCGTTATGTACCTAAAATGAAAGCTGCTGGCGCAGATATTATTATCGCTATTCCCCACTCAGGTATTGGCTCGTCAGAAAACCCTGGTGATGTTAATGCTGAGAATGCGACTTGGGCATTAACCACTGTTGATGGTATTGATGCCATCATGTTTGGCCATAGCCACTCCGTTTTTCCAAGCGAGCAATTTGCCAATGTTCCTCAAGTCGATATAACAAAAGGGACCATTAATGGTGTCGCTGCCGTTATGCCAGGACGTTGGGGCGATAATTTAGGTATTATTGATTTAACGTTACACAATACAGATGGTAAGTGGACTGTCACTGATAGCTTGTCGCACGCTCGGCCTATTTTTGTTAAAGCATCAGACAAACATGAAGGTTTCTCTGTTGAGCCTGATGTAACTATCCATGCCAAGATTGAAAAAGACCATCAAGCGACTCTTGATTATGTCAATGCGCCAATCGGCAAGTCTTCTGCTGATATGTATAGTTTCCTTTCATTAGTGCAGGACGACCCAACTGTACAAATTGTTGCTAATGCTCAAATTGAAGCTGTCACACAAGCTGCCGCAAAAATACCTGCACTTAACGGTATTCCCGTTTTATCTGCTGCTGCGCCATTTAAAGCAGGTGGTCGTCACAGTACCACCTCTGATGCTGACAGTTATGTTCAGGTTGCTTCAGGTGAACTCACATATAAAAATGCTGCTGACCTCTACCTTTACCCCAATACCATGGTGGCGCTGAAGGTGACTGGTAATGAAGTGAAAGACTGGCTTGAATGTAGCGCCAATCAATTCAATCAAATAGATCCAGATACAACGAGCCCCCAATACTTAATTAACTGGACTTCACATCGTACCTATAATTTCGATGCTATTGATGGTGTCAGTTATGAAATTGATGTTACCCAACCAACAAAATTCGATGGAAACTGCGCGTTGGTCAATGCTGATGCAAACCGAATTGTGAATTTACGCTTTACAGAAGCTGATGGAACTATCGTTACAGGTAAGGCCTTTAGCGAAAAAGAATTTATCATCGCGACTAATAACTTCCGTGCATTTGGCGGCAAGTTTGCGGGTACAGGTGCACAATTTGTCGTGATGGAACTCCCAGATACCAATCGAGAGGCCTTGGCTAAATTCATTACTGACAAGTCACTTGAAGATGGACAAGTTGATCCTAGCGCAAACAATAACTGGTCTTTTAAGACGATAGACTCAAGTACAAAACTTGATATCCGTTTTGAAACCCAAGACAGTGACATCGCTGATAAGTTTGTTGAGCAATATCAAGTTCGCCCAATGACTAAACGAATAGACTTAACCGATGAATTTGGTTTTGCAATCTACAACATTGATTTACAAAAATAAAAATCACCTTGTTCTAGTCATTAGTTTTTAGAATCCAAAAGGCGCTTATAGCGCCTTTTTTATTGCTTATAATTAATCATCAAGCTTATTTACTAAACCTTATTCATCAAGCTAGTCATCAAGCTAGTCATCAAGCTCGAATAGTCTCGCCATGGTTTTGATATGACTTAAAGGCACTTGGTGGCGATTTCTTTTTGCGCATAGCTGCTGATGCTGGCTGTCTTTTGGATTTCCTATTAGCACGAATCTGATTTGATAACCTAAAGATTTAGCCGCCGCTTCATACGCCATATACTCCCATTTCGCCACATTGGTGTTATCACAGATGACTATAGGCTCATTATTGGCCATCGCATTGATAAAAGCCGTTAAGTTAGCTTGATGGTACTGGCCTAACAATTTGGGATTGAATTGGTATTTGCCATTCTTTTCAAAATAACTGTCAGTTGAAAAATAACCATATTGTTTAATATGGACAGCTTGATCTATCCCCTGCTGCTTAAGATAAGTATCAACCCAGTAAGATTTACCACTACCAGGTAAACCTCGCATAATAATCGCAAGTTTGCCTTGCTGTTGACTCATAAAAAGATCTCATCTGAATTTGAAGCTACGATGCGAAAGCTACAATACTGAAGCTTTAACACAGAAGTTAGAACACTGAAGCTACAATATTGAAGTTACAACACATTAGGCTGACAATGCACTGGCAAGTTGTTCATTAAAAGACTGGTTCCCAACTGTTTCACCGGCCAATATTGTATCAACCAGTTGCGGCACAATATCACCTGCCTTACCCGTTAAATGATATTGAAACTGGCTATGTCTATCAGCTTCAACCAAATTAACTTCTACAGTCTGAGCACCATGATGATTAGCACTATCAACAAAACCCGCTGCAGGGTATACCGTTCCAGAGGTACCTATAGCAATAAATAAATCACAGTTATCTAGCGCATCGTGAATTCTGTCCATACCAAACGGCATTTCACCAAACCAGACGATATGTGGACGCAAACGTTTGGCAGGGATACAACAGGTACAGCAATTCTCTTCCCCAAAAGGTTCACGTAATACAAATGTCTGTAATGACTGTGGGCAGCGACCTTTAGACAGTTCACCGTGCATATGCAATAAACGTCTTGAGCCAGCACGCTCATGCAAGTCATCTACATTCTGTGTAATGACCAATAATTTACCCTCAAACTCTGCTTCTAACTTGGCTAAAGCATCATGAGCGGCATTAGGGTGAACGTCACCACTATGAAGGTTTTCCCAACGACAGTTATAAAATCGTTCAACCAAATCTATATCTCTAGCGTAACCTTCTGGTGTCGCGACATCTTCAATATGATGTTGTTCCCATAACCCATCTTGATCGCGAAAGGTCTTGATGCCAGATTCAGCTGAAATACCTGCGCCAGTTAAGACAACAATCTGCTGATACATACTGATTTCCTTATTTTTATTATACTAAGCCAGATGTCGATACCATATCATCAAGCAACTAGCTCCGTCTCTAGCTTCTAAAAGCCAAATGAGCAACTCTATTACTTATAGTGATATAAATACCAAACACACTCAATAATCCCTTAGTATAAGTAAGACTATTGCACAATATTTAACTTAACAGCTTGTTTTATCGAAATGATGAAAGAAAATTCACCGATATATGTCGATAAACCATCATGAAAGGTTCCAGTTTGGTATTACACCACATATAATGATCTTAACTATCCACGGACGAACCGTTTAGGTTCTGCAATCAAGAGATTAGCAATGACAGATGGAAATCAAGCACTCAAAAAAGCAGGATTAAAAATTACCCTGCCAAGAGTCAAAATCCTAGAATTAATGCAAGCCCCTGAAAATCAACATATCAGTGCTGAAGATTTATACAAAAAACTGCTCGATATTGGCGAAGAAATTGGCTTAGCAACTGTCTACCGTGTATTAAACCAATTTGATGATGCAGGTATTTTGAATCGCCACCATTTTGAAAGTGGTAAAGCTGTATTTGAAATGTCGACCCAAAAGCATCATGACCATCTCGTTTGCTTAACCTGCGATAAGGTTATTGAGTTCTCAGATGAAGTCATTGAACGTCGTCAAGATGAAATTGCTATGCGCCATAACATTAAGCTGACTCACCACAGCTTATATTTATACGGCCACTGCACTAATGACGAATGTGATCACGCAGACGAATAATCGATAAACTTGTTTATCGACGCATTAAAAAACCAGCATTAAGCTGGTTTTTTTGTATCTAGTCAGCTGATTACAAGACTTTTTGATAAACATGCACTTTATGGCCTTGATACTCACCTTGTTCTAAGACGCTCATACCCACTCGTTTCGCAACAGCTTCAGAACCCACATTGCCATGAAGAATAAGTGCAATGACTTGATCTATCTCGAACATAGGCTTCAATATATCAATTACAGCTTGGGCAGCTTCAGTGCCTATACCCTTCCCCCAGTATTCAGGAAAGTAACGATATCCTAGCTCCACTTTATCAAACTCAGGTAAATATTTAGGGCCGCAAAAACCAATCACTTTATCATCTTGCTTATGATACACAGCAAAACGTGCGAAACCTCTACTGTCATACTCAGCTTGAATAAAATCTACAAACACGTCCTTAGCTTGAGAAATATCCGTCAGAGGTTCCTGAGGAATATAAGTTAACATCTCTAAAGTACTGTTCATTTTAAAAATAGCTTCTACATCATTTTCATTAAATGGACGAATGATGAGTCTTTCTGTTTCAACGATGTTATCTGGAAGTGCTTTAGCCATGATTATCCTTAACCTATGTTTTAATTTGAATTTTATCCATTAAATAAAAAATAATTAAATCATAAACAAGTCATGATGAGAATAACTATTTATATCAATCGGGATAAATAAGTGATCAGATATTGCGTAGTAAAAATCTCTTAGAACAAGGCAGGAATTGCAGCTAGCTAGTTGCTCTACCTACAAAATTTCTAACGAAGTTATAAGCGGTTTTAACCAGTAAGAATGATCATATTCTTATGCTGATTGGTATTAAGTTCAACCGCATCTTGTTGATTCAACATATTCAAGGCAATAAAAAAGGCGCCTAAGCGCCTCAGACTGCTGACAAAGCCCTAGACATTCGTCTAGGGCTTTGATCTAATAGAAGTACAGATAATAACCAAGTTTATCATCATGCTTCGAGAGCCTAGTCCACAACAAT
>NZ_JAKILD010000040.1 GCF_023283825.1 Shewanella olleyana
GTAATTTAAAGCCTAATGAATAATCTCGTTGTGTTCGTTTAATACGAGCGGGTATTGGTGTTGACATAATAAAGTCCTAAATGTGTAAACACATTTCAGGACAAGACATATGAATAAGAAAAGCCTTGAAGCGTTTGTTTCAAGGCTTTTTTATGGGACAAATTACTTAAACGGCAAAGAGTAGAGAGACAAATATTTATCGAGTTAGATTGGAAAGGCTATATACGATGTTAGCATTAACCTAATGGCGGTACTTTCTTCGGTGTTACACCGTAAACTTCAATCTCGTGCTGTTTACCTTTGAGTTTCATTGCACCTAAATCGGCTAAATCAAACTGGCTATCCTGTCTCTCAAGACGGTGGGCAACTTCCCCTGATATCAACATACGCTGGCCAAGTGGGTTACATTGATCTTGGAGTCTAGCAAGGGTGTTAATGACATCGCTGAAAAAGCTAATTTCTTGTTTTTGAACACCGACAACAGCCGCAACAACTTGGCCGCAGTGAGCTGCAGCTTTAAATTTAGGCACAAAACCATAATGTTCTTCAAAATAAGGTCGATGCCAATTAAGTTGCTGACTGAACTCATAATAAATGTTCATGCAGCGATCTTCTTTAATACCTTCTTCCAGTGGCCAATGGATTAATACTGCGTCACCCATATAACGATAAATTTCAGCATCGTTATTGGTCACAGTATCAGCCAACATACTGAAGCTATCTTGGATTAGGCGACTAAACCGATAATCTCCCAATGTTTCAGCATGGGAAGTTGAAGACACCATATCCACAAATAGAAATAGTCGATGCTCATAACGTGGTTGGTGGTATTTGCCTAAACCAATATTGAGTAGCACTCTCGGGCCGACTAATAAAGCCATTTGTTCAACGAAGGCAAGTCCTACCCTAACAGCGACTAAATAGATAACTAGAGCTTGGAAGGAGGGGCTATATAATATGTGCGCAGTCAGCATTTGCCTTAGAGTGACAAGATGATTTTCAATCGCCCACATGTTCAAAAATTGAGTGACATAGGCAAGAGTCATGGCGCCAAGCAATAAAAACAGACCTTTGAATATGACGGAGAAAATATAGGGGAGTCGACTGATAGCGCTAAAATCAGCGATTAGGTTAGACATCCAATGTAAACAACCAAACACAAAGCCCATGAAAATCGCTAGCGTAGCTAGATCTGACTTTCCTATGGCCCATTGAGGGAGTTCTGGAGCTTGTGAATATCGGAAAAATACAAATGCTCCCATGGCTGCACACCATGCGATGATCGCAAAAAGTAGTTTTCTCGTCTGTCGACGTGCTTTCACTGGTTTATATCTAATCCGTTGATATTTGAAGACAGGCTAGTTTATAGAAAATTCCCATACTTGTCATAGTGGTATTTAAATTAGTTTTAATTACTTTCTCGATGTTGTGTTTCTGTTGGTTTAATTGAATGCGTTTGTTAGTATTTGGTGGGTGAAGTTGATTTTTAAATAAAATCCGCGAGGATTAGACAGTTTAATTGAGCCATCTTCGGCAATTGACTCCGTTAAGACTTTGCTATTTGCTGCTTTTGGACGTAACTGTAAGACTTCTCCATGCCTTGCTGTCACTTTATCGACCTGTCCTATCGCGATCAATTCCATGATTTCTTCCCAATCCTGCTGTAAAGCGTGGCTTTCATCCGCATTTGGGCGCCATAACACTGGTGAGCCAATTCTTCTTTTTTTAACAGGAATGCTTCTATCGCCTTCAACCGGTATCCATAACACTTGGCTTAACTTATGACAGACAATACTTTGCTCCCAAGTCAGGCCTTGAATGTTGGTGAGTGGCGCAACAGTAACGTAGGTTGTTTCAATTGGACGGCCATTTTTATCTATAGGAATGGTTTTGAGTTCAACGCCTAGATGCAAGAAATCTTGTTGTGGTTTAGAGCCAGCAGTAGCGCCAAGTTCCATTTCTATTAACTGCCCAATCCATCCTTTATCTCTTTTTAGGTTTTCGGGAATAGGCATATGATGTTCCATTGCGATATCACCCAATGTCACACCAGCCATATTATTTGCTCTTTGCATTAATTCTTCAATGGAGTTGGGTTGGCTATTCATCATAAAAACATCTTTGAGCTATAGATAATGGAAAACAAAGTGTACTTGTTTATTGTTTTGTTCGCAGCCTTTGTGTGTGGTTAAAAAATGCACAGCATAATTGAGTCGAGTTATTCACTGAAACCAATTCTATTAATTTTATGATAATTAACAACTTTTTTATTAATTGGTTAAGTTTTTTTACCGAAGAGCTAAGTTACTCTCCTTTTGCTCTAGTCTTGCGCACATAGTTATCCACAGAATTGATGGATAACTTTATTTTGTAGCTGCTTAACGGATATAAATTTGTTCGTCAATGGCTAAAAATCGCTTTATTTTAATATTTATGAAATATTTTTCTTGTTTTTTGTGTATAACTTAAAACCCATATCAAAGCATAATTAGTTAATACTAGGTGTGGTTAAAAATTAACCTCCACGCTCCGGCTAATATAGTTCAATGATGGTGGTTCTGTTTAAGTGTATGTTTTAAATTATTTTTGTGCTTATGCTTGTTGTTTTTTTTATTCTGTTATAACTTGATGTAACTTGTTCGAAATGACTTATTTTAGAGTTTCGAACAGAGATATCCACAGATTTTGTGGATAATATGGATAACAGTTACCATCTTCTGTTGATAAAATAGCTGTGCATAGTGATTTATCCAAGGATGATGGCTAAATCCTTGTTTGCCCGTAGGCAAGCTTTGTGAAACAATCTAGTCATTAATTTGTAGTGTAATTGGAGTCCATGTGATTGATAGCGACGGCTTTCGCGCAAATGTGGGCATTATTATCTGTAACAAATATGGTCAAGTAATGTGGGCCAGACGGTTTGGACAACATTCGTGGCAATTTCCTCAAGGTGGCGTAGATGACGGTGAAAGTCCTGAACAAGCTATGTATCGAGAATTGTATGAAGAAGTCGGTCTAAAACCTGAAAATGTGCAAATTTTAACGTCAACACGTTCATGGTTAAGATATCGTTTACCAAAAAGACTGATCAGACAGGAAAGCAAACCTGTGTGCATTGGTCAAAAACAAAAGTGGTATTTACTACAGCTCAAAGATAGCGATGACAGTATTAATTTAAACTCTTGTGGTCATCCTGAGTTTGATGATTGGCGCTGGGTCAGCTATTGGTACCCTGTAAGGCAAGTTGTGTCTTTCAAGCGCGACGTGTATCGAAAAGTCATGAAAGAGTTTGCTTTTACGACATTGGCATTTCAAGGGCGTGAGCCTAGCCGAAAAAGAGGTCGACACCGTAATTAATTCGCGTTCATAGAGGGCAGGGAAAGTGTTAAACACGCTTAGGGATATCACGCAGGCTGTTGCAGGAGCGAGTAGCCTTGATTCAGCATTAAATGTGTTAGTGTCGCAAACAAAATTAGCGATGCAAACTCAATGCTGCTCAATCTATATCCTTGAGCAACAACACCTTGTACTCTCTGCCACAGATGGACTCGCGAGTGCCTCCATCAATAATGTAAGAATGCCTTTATCTGAAGGTTTAGTTGGATTAGCCGCTGAGAAAGAAGAGGCGGTTAATCTTGCTGATGCTAAATCCCACCCTCGTTTTAAATTTTTCCCCGAAGTTGAAGAAGAAGAGTATCGCGCTTTTCTTGCTGTGCCGATTATTTTTCAAAAACAAGTTGTCGGTGTGATTGTGGTTCAGCAGCCACAGCCAAGGCAGTTTAGTGAAAATGAAGAAGCTTTTTTAATGACGCTTGCTGCGCAGCTTGCTGTGGTTGTCCGTAGTTTAAAAAACAAAGCTGCTATCAGTAACGTTCAACAACAAGTTGTATTTAAAGGGATCAGTGCATCAAAGGGGATTGCCATCGCCGAAGCGTTTGTTTTAGGCGGTGCTATCTCGTTAGCCCAGCCTGACATTAAATGCTCGGATGTTGATAAAGAAACGTTTAGGCTTAAGTCAGCAATGCAACGCTGTAAAGATATTATCAGTACCTTGTCGCAGCGATTTGACCGCGAGAAAGCCGATGACATAGCCTCGATTTTTTCGGCTTTGCAGCTGTTATTAAATGAAGCAAGCCTAGGCGGAGAATACTTACGAGAAGTTGCGTTAGGCTGGCAAGCTGAATCTGCAGTAAGCAGAGTCTCTCTTCGCTATATAGATCAATTTATAGCGATGGAAGATCCTTACCTTAAAGAGCGAGCAAGTGATATTCGTGAGCTTGGCCAAAAAGTATTGCGCCAACTCATTGAACCCGACAAGTTAGATCTTGCGCCTTCAAAACCAGTGATTTTAGTAGCTAAAGAAGTCGATGCAACATTATTAGCAGAGTTTCCTAGAGGTAAACTTGCAGGGATTGTCACTGAGCTTGGCGGTGTTAATGCTCATGCTGCTATTCTAGCTAGAGCACTAGGCGTTCCTGCCATCGTTGGCGTTGATCAAGTACTTGCGGCCAATATTGATGATAAGAAATTAGTCTTAAACGCGAATAGTGGCCAATTACTCGTATCTCCATCAGATGCTGTACTTCATGAATATCACACTTTAATTTCAGAAAGTCAGGCTCAGCAGCGCCAATTCTCAGCTGAGTTATCTTTGCCAGCTCAAACGATTGATGGTCATCGAATACAGCTTTACTTAAATGCTGGACTACTGAGCGGTTTAAGCACCGACATGGCAGAAGGAGCGGATGGCATTGGACTCTATCGAACTGAAATTCCTTTTATGCTACACCAGCGTTTTCCTAGCGAAATAGAACAAGTGCATGTTTACAAACAGGTGCTTTCTGCAGCTCGCGATAGACCGGTAGTCATGCGCACTTTAGATGTGGGCGGTGATAAACCATTACCGTATTTTCCAATTAACGAAGATAACCCGTTCCTAGGTTGGCGTGGGATCCGTTTATCGTTAGATCATCCTGAATTGTTTTTGGTGCAATTAAGGGCAATGTTAACGGCAAATGCTGATTCGGCTCAATTACGGATACTGTTACCTATGGTCAGTAATCTTGATGAGATCGATAGAACATTACTCTATTTAGATCAAGCTTATAGTGAATTAACTGAAGAGCTAAATCGCACTATCCCTAAGCCTAAAATAGGCGTAATGCTTGAAGTTCCTTCATTATTATTTCAATTGGAAGATGTTGCAAAACGTGTCGATTTCGTGTCAGTTGGTAGTAATGATTTAACCCAATATTTACTGGCTGTTGATAGAAATAACCCTAGTGTTAGCCCTTTGTTTGATAGTTTTCATCCTGGGGTCTTAAGAGCGTTAAAATGGAGCATTACTGATTGTAAACGGTACCAGTTAGATGCGAGTATTTGTGGTGAGTTAGCGGGGGAGCCAATGGGGGCATTGCTTCTCGTTGCCATGGGCTACCAAAAGCTGAGTATGAACCAAGGCAGCATTGCACGTATAAACTATCTACTCAGACGCATTGATAAACAGTCTCTAGAGCAGCTGTTAGACAAAGCACTCATGTTGTCAAATGGCGAGCAAGTTCGCCAACTACTTAATGAATACCTTAATGAACATGGATTGATATCAATCTTACATTAGGCTTTCTATATTTTTGCACGGATAAGGCTTTACTGTGGACGATATTTTACTGGTTTTTTCTATTTGCATAGTACTCGGTGCTTTTGTTGGTTTTATGGCGGGTCTACTGGGCATTGGTGGTGGGTTAATTATTGTGCCTGCACTCATTTATTTACTACCTTCGGTTGGTGTTGAATCAACCCAGCTCACCCATGTTGCGATAGCAACATCACTTGCTTCAATTATCCTAACTTCATTTTCTTCAGCCTCTGCACATCACAAAAGAGGCAATGTGCCTTGGGCATTATTTAAACCCATGTTGCCCGGTATTCTTATTGGCGCGCTGGCATCTGGGTTTATTTCAGAGAAAATAGCATCAGATCATTTGCAACAAGCGTTCGCGATATTTGTTGTGTTAATGGCAATACAAATGGCATTTCCTTTTAAGCCGAAAGCAAATGAACAAATTCCCGGTTTTGTGATTTTACTGGGAGTATCGACATTAATTGCGATTATCGCAGGGCTAATGGGGATTGGTGGCGGAGTCCTACTGGTACCGTTTTTAACTTATTGTGGCTTACAGATGAAACAAGCTGTTGGTTTTGCATCTGTTACTGGTTGTTTAATTGCAATTTCCGGCACCATTGGTTACATCATTGCTGGTTTAAGCGCGACCGACTTACCCGACGGCACGATTGGGTTTATTTATTTGCCAGCACTTGCAGGCATCATTATTAGCTCAATGCTAATGGCGCCTATAGGTGTAAAGGCCGCAAGTAGTTGGCCAACTCCAGTTTTAAAGCGTGCATTTGCTGCCTTACTGATGATTGTCGGCTTAAAAATGGCTTTATCGGCATAGTTTTTTGGTATCATAACTTTTGCTACACCAAGCTTGTCAGCTCAACTCTTCATTGAGTATTGCAAGACAGCTGTTGAATAGTGCGGCTAAATTGAACCTTATAATAATAGGAATGAAAAATGCGTCAGTATTTAGATCTTTGTCAGAACATCGTCGATAACGGTCATTGGATTGAAAATGAACGAACAGGAAAGCGTTGTTTAACCGTGATTAATGCTGATTTGCAATATGATGTGAAAAATAACCAGTTTCCTATTATTACCACTCGTAAAAGCTATTGGAAATCAGCGATTGCAGAGCTGATTGGCTATATCAGAGGCTATGATAACGCGGCAGACTTTCGTGCTTTAGGTACCAAAACTTGGGACATGAACTCAAATGATAACCAAAGTTGGCTAGCTAACCCTCATCGTAAAGGTGAAGATGACATGGGACGTGTTTATGGCGTTCAGGGTCGTCGTTGGCAAAAAACATCTGGCGGCACAGTCGACCAGTTAGCTAAAATAGTTGATAACTTGTCCAAAGGTGTTGATGACCGCGGTGAAATTATCACTTTCTACAATCCTGGTGAGTTTGATATGGGCTGTTTGCGTCCTTGTATGCACACACATAATTTTTCGTTATTGGGCGATACGCTTTATTTAACCAGTTATCAACGTTCATGTGATGTTCCTTTAGGGCTCAATTTTAATCAAATTCAAGTGTATACATTCCTTGCTTTGATGGCGCAGATCACAGGGAATAAACCTGGTATGGCTTATCATAAAATTATCAATGCTCATATTTATGAAGATCAACTAGATTTAATGAAAAATGAACAATTAACTCGTGAGCCATTTCCATCACCCCAGTTGATCATAAATCCTGAGATTAAGAGCCTCAAGGATTTGGAAACTTGGGTCACCATGGATGATTTTAAAGTGGTAGGTTATCAGCACCATGATGCCATCAAATATCCATTCTCTGTGTAATCAGTTAAATCAGTTTGATTTTGCGGCTTGAAGCAATAAATCTGCCGAGTTAGAAATAAAACAACTAATGAACTCACGAATAGCATGTTCATTAGTTGTCCTCTAATTGTTTTAATATTCTAAATAATTGCCTATAAAAGCATCAAATTACTTTCAGAAATCTTCGTCAATCGCTAACACTTCTGCTTTGAACCACGTTCAACGATAATAATCTTCACAATGAGTTAATAATGCGGGTTATCCAGTGTTTTATCTCAATAAAATAATGAAATTTCTTTAATCATTTACTCAGTAACTTTAATATTTATGCAATTATATTTGCTATTAATCCCTGATGGTTGAAATTACGATTGGTTTTAAACTAGGCTATTATTCTTGTAGTAGAAACAAACCAGCGTATTGTTAGTTTAACGCTAGATAAATTAGTCAAATGTATTATTTTTGGTCTAAAGTCTGTTTTTGTTCAATTAAATAAATATGCGCTTATTTGTGTTTTGTGTGCAAACTACAGCTTATGTGTGGATCTATATCTCAATCAGATTGCTTTGCGTGACCAACCTCACTTAAGTTTGAGTAATCCCTCGGAAAAACCGAGCTTTTAGAGCGAAACTAACGATTATGATTGTTTGATTTTTTTCTATAGAATAAATTTAATTGTTTTTTATGGAGTAAAATATGGAACGTGCAATTAAGAATTTCTTAAGTCAAGAATCTGCAGGTGGAATCATTTTAATGATCTCTGTAGCACTGGCTATGTTAATGGCAAATTCACCATTAGCGGGTTTATACAGTGGTTTTCTTGATACGGAAGTCCAAGTACGTATTGGCTCATTAGATATCGACAAGCCATTATTATTGTGGATTAACGATGGTCTAATGGCACTATTCTTCTTACTTATCGGTTTAGAAGTAAAACGTGAATTATTAGAAGGTGCATTATCGAGTGTTGCTAAAGCTTCACTACCAACGTTTGCTGCTGTTGGCGGGATGTTATTCCCAGCATTATTCTATTTAGCATTTAACTACTCAGATCCTGTTACTCAGGTTGGGTGGGCTATTCCAGCTGCAACTGATATTGCATTTGCATTAGGTGTAATGGCGTTGCTTGGTAGTCGTGTACCTGTAGCACTTAAAGTGTTCTTATTGGCACTCGCTATTATGGATGACCTAGGAGTTATTGTTATCATCGCACTGTTCTACAGTGCTGACTTATCAATGACAAGCCTAATTGTTGCTGCTATTTCTATCTCATTAATGGTCGCGTTAAACCGTAAAGGAGTTAGTTCACTTATTCCTTATGGTTTATTAGGTGTGATTCTTTGGGTAGCTGTACTTAAATCTGGTGTACATGCAACACTTGCAGGTGTGATTATCGCATTCTGTATTCCTTTGCGTGCGAAAGATGGATCTTCTCCGTCAGAACATTTAGAGCATAGTTTACATCCGTGGAGTACATTCTTTATCCTACCTGTGTTCGCGTTTGCTAATGCTGGCTTATCGCTATCAGGAATGAGCATTACATCACTAGCAGAACCTGTAACAATAGGTATTATCCTAGGTCTTCTTCTTGGTAAGCCTGTAGGTGTTTTATTATTCAGCTTTGTTGCGGTAAAACTAAAACTTGCAGAGTTACCACCAGGTATTAGCTGGAATCAGATTATTCCAGTATCGATTATGTGTGGTATTGGTTTCACTATGTCAGTGTTTATTTCTTCACTTGCATTTGAAACTGCACCTGAGCAACTCGGTGACTTTGCACGTTTAGGTATTCTTGTTGGGTCAATGCTCGCTGCTATTATCGGCTATGTGTGGCTTAATAAAGTGCTACCTAAAGCCGAAGCTAAATAGCACAGGAGCATAAAATGAAAGCAAAACTGATGTTAGCTTTGGTAATCGGTGTAATGAGTTTGCCAGCCAAAGCAACTTCATTTGATGAGTGTCTCAAAGATGTTTCATCGAATGAATGTACCAGCTACTTAGATGGAGTGGTAGATGGCGCTTTGATGTACCACACTGATGCAGCTGGCAACCGCTTAGAAGAGGCTGATGGATATGAGTCTCGTGCACTTAAGTATCGTGCAGGTAAGCGATACCAAGAGGCTAACCGCAGTTTTTGTGCTGACAGAATTCCACATAAAGATGAAATCGTTTTAGCTATTCAAGAACAAGCAGCAGCTAAAAACGTGACTAATTTGGATGAACTATCGATTTTAATTGATAGCTTGTTGGACTGTCAGCGATTAAAATAAGCCAACTTTCTTAGCTGGTTTGTATGAATGCAACATTTAAATTATAACCATCTATATTATTTTTGGATGGTTAGAAAAAAAGGTTCGGTGGCTAAGGCCGCCGAAGCTTTATGCCTCGCCCCACAAACAATTACTGGTCAAGTCCGCGCTTTAGAAGAGCGCCTCCATGGCAGTCTCTTTAAACGTGTCGGCCGCTCGTTAGAACCCACCGAACTTGGCGAATTAGTCTTTCGCTATGCAGATAAGATGTTTAGTCTCAGCTATGAAATGTTGGACTTATTGGCATATCAAAAAGATGAATCTATTCTATTTGAAGTCGGGTTTGCTGCTGCCTTATCTAAAGCATTAGCGAGTCGGGTATTATTAACAGTGATCCCTAATGACGGTTCGATGCATTTAAGCTGTTATGAATCGACTCATGAAAACTTAATTCAACGCTTGCGCGAACATAAATTAGATATGATTCTGTCTGATTCTGCGGGTGAGTCACTCAAGTACCCTGAAATTTTGTCTAAAAAGCTAGGTGAGTGTGGCATTAGTTTTTTTGCAGCCTCAAAACCATCTTTAGACTTTCCTGCCTGTTTAGAGCAAGACAAACTATTGATCCCAGGCAAAGGTACGTCACTTGGACAACAGCTGCATCGATGGTTTGCCGAAAAGAACCTTGAGGTCAGTATTTTAGGTGAGTTTGATGATGCTGCGATGATGAAGGCTTTTGGTCTATTTAAGCGTGGTATATTTGTTGCTCCTTCAATTTATCGACATGATATACTTTCCCAAGGTATGGTTTTAATTGGCGAAACCGACGATATTAAAGAAGAATATCATGTCATGTTTGCTGAAAGGATGATTCAACATCCCGCGGTTCAGCGATTACTTGAAACTGATTTTACCGATTTGTTTGCCGGTGTGGATCCAGAGATACAAGATGTAGAGCATCGTAGTTCGCATCAAAGATAAAATATCCTTAGAAGATGTTAGGAGAAGAACGTTGGAATTAATGAATATTGCTAGAGTTCGCTGGGCTTGTCGTAGAGGAATGTTAGAGTTAGATGTTCTTTTTCAGCCTTTTGTTGATGAACATTATGAATCCCTTTCTGATGTTGATAAGCAAACTTTTATTGATTTATTAGCCTGCGAAGATCCAGAACTTTTTGCATGGTTTATGGGTCATGAAGTCTGTCCGAATAATGCGATGCGTGAAATGGTCAATACGGTTCGTGGTCGTCCGCAGCCTTAATTTCAATCGGCTTATTATTTACCTTTCTGGCTTGAGTACAATCAAGCACGAAGTGGCGCTTAATTTATGCAAGTAAAATTACGCGCCTCGTTCAATCAATTCTTATCTCATATCGTCCTGATGTGTGTTTGCTTAACCAGCTTTTTAATTTGGCCAGACAATCATTCTATTATTTTTAAACTGACTTATTGGGCTGTTTTATTCATAGCATTGTTCTTTTTTAGCAAACATTTATTGCAGCTTAAATTATGGCAATACGATTTCAATCTTTATGAAGATGGAAGCGGCAAGCTTAACAAGCAAGAGTTCATACTTTGGCGTCAGCCCATTGTGACGGTTTTTGCCTGTTTCATGTTTATTGAGTTTGAATCTGCTGAAAGAAATAACAAAAGGCAATTGTTTATTGTATGGAGTGACATGTTGAGCGATGAGCATTACAGACAGCTTTGTCGTTTATTAGTGAAGTTTAAGGCAGAGTGAAAATTGAAAGTGAAGCACGATAGCCTTGGTAAATCAGATTGGTTTTAAAATAACTGATACTGCTAAATAAGTAATTTAGTCAGTATCAGCTATTGTTTTAATGACTCTATCGCTCAGGTTGTAAAATGGTTGGCTGAGGATTATCTAATAGCTCAGGATAATCAGCATTGTAGTGCAGCCCTCGACTTTCCTTACGTTCCATCGCACAGCGAATGATAAGTTCTGCCACTTGAACCAGGTTTCTCAATTCTAATAAGTTGTTACTGACTCGGAAATTACTGTAGTACTCTTGAATTTCCTGTTGCAACATAGCGCAGCGTCTCAGTGCACGCTCTAAACGTTTATCCGTTCTCACAATACCGACGTAATCCCACATAAACAGACGTAACTCATGCCAGTTATGCGCAATAACGACTTCTTCATCGGAATTACTGACTTTACTTTCATCCCATTGAGGAACAGGCCCTGGAGCAGGTATTTTGGATAATAAGCTTTCGATATCGTGCGCTGCAGCGCGGGCAAATACCAGGCATTCTAGCAATGAGTTACTGGCAAGGCGGTTAGCACCATGTAAACCGGTATAGGCAACTTCACCGATGGCATATAAACCATTAATATCAGTTTGCCCATGTAAGTCAGTCATCACGCCGCCACAAGTATAGTGAGCGGCTGGTACCACAGGAATGGGATCGGTAGTGATATCAATACCAAACTCTAAACAGCGTTTATGGATGGTAGGGAAGTGTTTAATGACAAAGTCTGCAGGTTTATGACTAATATCAAGGTACAAGCAATCTGCACCCAAACGCTTCATTTCATAATCGATTGCCCGAGCAACAATGTCCCGTGGTGCAAGTTCTGCTCGTTCATCAAACTCTGGCATAAAACGTGTGCCATCAGGGCGTTTTAGGTAAGCGCCTTCGCCACGTAATGCTTCGGTTAATAAATAATTGCGAGCATCAGCGTGATATAAACACGTTGGATGGAACTGATTAAATTCCATGTTAGCGACGCGGCAACCTGCGCGCCACGCCATGGCTATACCATCACCGCTAGCGATATCAGGGTTTGAAGTATATTGATAAACTTTAGAACTACCGCCTGTCGCGATAGCGACAAACTTGGCCGTTACTGTTTCGACGTGCTCAGCATCTCGATTCCAAACGTAAGCGCCCACGACTCGGTTGCCTGGTCTATTAAGCTTGCGAGTCGTGATCAAATCAATGGCGTTATAGCGCTCTAATACTTGAATGTTAGGATGAGCTTGAGCTTGGTCTTGTAAGGTCGTTTGCACAGCTTTGCCTGTGGCATCTGCTGAATGCAAAATACGACGGTGGCTGTGGCCGCCTTCACGAGTAAGGTGATATGGCGCACTACTTTGGTCACCATCTGCTGTTTCTTCTTTATCAAACGCAACACCGCATTGAATTAACCATTGCATTGAAGCTTTGGCATTTTCAGCTGTATAAGTCACCACTTCCTTGTCACAAAGCCCAGCTCCTGCAATCAAGGTGTCGCTTACATGGGACTCAATTGTATCTGATTCATCAAATACTGAGGCTATTCCGCCTTGGGCGTAATAGGTTGAGCCTTCGGCTAATGGGCCTTTCGAAAGAAGAATAACTTTAGATTTTTCAGCTAGATGGAGTGCTAGGGTTAACCCAGCAGCACCACTACCAATAACCAAAATATCAGATTGGTGTTCAACTGCTTGTTTCATAAGGTATCATGGGTGACTTAATATGGTTCTATAATGGTAAAACAAAACCGCTTTATTGGGTACTGAGACATTACTATTAAGCGATATTTAGCCATTAATTATAAAAAATTAAATTTTTTTCATTCAATATCGAACTTTTTCAAAGCATGCGAGTCTACCTTAATGTGAATATGATTCGAGCGACTGAGAAATCAGTATTATAGATTTAGGAGTAGTCGGCTCGGATGAGTGGACAAATAAGTGATCAACAGTTAGTTGAGCGTGTACAACGTGGCGACAAAAACGCATTTAATCTGTTAGTTCAGAAGTACCAAAATAAAGTAATGAGCTTGATATCACGTTACATACGAAATCAAGCTGACATCGCCGATGTGGCACAAGAAGCCTTTATTAAAGCTTACCGTGCATTACCAAATTTTCGGGGTGAAAGCGCTTTTTATACATGGTTGTATCGCATTGCAGTAAACACTGCAAAAAACCATTTAGTTTCTCAAAGCAGAAAAACACCGGCAAACAGTGTTGATGCAGAAGAAGCTGAATATTACGAAGGCAGTGATGCGTTGAAAGAATTTGCATCTCCAGAACGATTAGTTTTGTCAGATGAAATTAACAAGGTGATTTTCGAAACCTTAGAAACGTTGCCAGAAGAATTAAAGATTGCAATATCTCTGCGTGAACTTGATGGTATGAGTTACGAAGATATTGCCAATATCATGGATTGTCCTGTTGGTACGGTGAGATCAAGAATCTTCCGCGCTAGGGAATCAATCGATAAGAAACTCCAGCCTTTGCTGGAACAGTAACAGTCTTTATTGACACAGGTGAAAAATGCTTAAATCAGGTCAAGAATGGGTTTCATCAGCAGTTGATGGCGAAGTTGATGCTAAAACATTAGCGGAACTAGCAGCAGACGAAAACTCACACAAGCAATGGCAAAACTATCATATGATTGGTGATGCAATGCGCGGTGAGTTACCGCAGACAATTGATTTAGATCTTACTGCAAACATTGCAGCTGCTATTGAGTTAGAGCCTGCGATAATGGCACCTCAAACAGAAACAGTATCTACTCATGATAAAGTAGAGAGTACTGTTGCCCCTGAAGTTAAGAAAGATAATGTGGTACCTTTCTTCAAACAATTTGGTCAATATGCAATTGCCGCCACTGTTGCGATGGTAGCTATTGTCGGTGTACAAAATTATGGCCAAGAGCAAAATGCTGATTCGCCATTACCAGTATTAAACACTCGTCCTTTAGTTGGTACAGCATCTCCTGTAAGCCTGCAAACTGGCGCAGTGCAAAATCAATCAAGTGTGAGTAATGACAATGTTGTTGAGCAACGTCGTAGAATTAATTCATACATTCAAGACCATATGCTACAACAAAGGTTGAATTCTGGTGTAGTTGTGCAGCACAATGACGGTATTGATAAAAACGTTAATAATTAATTCGGAGTTAGCTTGCGTCTAATCCTGTTAGCCCTTGTTGTATTGGCATTCCCTACGTTTGCCAATAGCAATACTGAGAGTATTGCCGAAGAAGAAATGTCTGCAAAAGCTTGGCTTGAAAGTATGAGCCAAGCGCTACAAACCAAACAGTACAAATCCTCTATTATCCAACTTCAAGCGGATCATATCCGTCCACTTGTTTATCTTCATGGTACTGTAAATAATAAAGAAGTCGCTTTCTTAGAATACTTGAATGGTCCTCCTAAAAATGCAGTAAGAGTTGCCGATACTGTGACTTTTATTGAGCATGACCAACCCGCTTACAGTATTAATGCCCCGCGTATTCAAGGTATTTGGCCTACTATATTTGCAACAGATGTTAGCTCGTTAGAGCAGGGCTACCAATTTGTTTTAGGTGGACGTAGCCGAATTGCTGGCCGACCTGGGCAGATGATCCGTATTATTCCAGTTGATGACAATCGCTTTATGTCACAAGTATGGATTGATATGGACACGCGTTTACCGCTTCGATATGACATGGTTAATCAAGATAAACAGTTGATTGAGCAAATGATGGTAATTGAGTTACTTGAGCTTAATGAACCTGCCAAAATTCTTATTGAAGCTGAAAAACAGGGATTACCACCTGTTATGAACCCTGCTGAGCGTATTAAAGGACAAAACTGGGAATTCAGTTGGTTACCAGCTGGATTTCACATGGTCGTGAAAGATCATCACCGTTTAATTGGTAGTGATGAATCTGTTGAATATATCGCGTTAAGTGATGGCTTAGTTAATATTTCTGTTTATGTTGCTCGTATGGGCGATAGCCCAATGCCTGATGAACTCATTACTCGAAATGGTTTATCTATGGTTGTGGAACAAGTGGGCAATGTTGAAGTGGTTGCTGTAGGTAAAGTACCTGCTGAAACACTAAACCGAATCGCCAAAAGTCTTATCTTAAAATAAGCTAACATGTCTGAGTCTCCCGCTAAGCAACCACCTTCGAATCAACCTCAACCAGCATTGAATAAATCGATGCTGGAAGAAGTTGCAACTGTGACAGCGTATAACCCAGATGGTTGGGTTACCGTCGAAATAGAACTTAAAAGCGCCTGCAATCATTGCTCAAGTAGAGAAAACTGTGGGACCTCAACGGTTGCCAAAGCATTCTCGATTAAACGTCAGCGTTTTTCATTAAAAAGTGATAAACCTTGTGAAAAAGGCGATTTACTAAAGTTGGCGCTACCAGAGAGTGTGATCATTAAGGCAGCAATGCTTGTCTATATTGTGCCTTTAATTGGCTTGTTTATAGGTGCTGGAGTGGGTTTATGGTTAGGCGATTTGTTAAGTATTAATTCAGATTACAGTTCAATGATTTTTGCTGCCATAGGCGGTCTTAGTGCTTGGTTTGCTGGAAAACAACAAGCAGCTAAATTGGAAAAATCCTCTACACCGGTTATTACGGCTTATTTAGGCCAAGCCGTCAGTTTACAACGCGGTTAAAACAGCAAGCTCTTACCTATAAATCATCATTTTTTACATTGATTTCCATTGCGCTACTGATTCTGATTGGTATTAACCCCTTATTCAGGTACAATTTGGCACCATTATTTTCATCATTTTAGTAGTAGTCATTTCATCCAAATGAAACACATTAGAAACTTCTCAGTTATTGCTCATATCGATCACGGCAAATCAACTTTGTCAGATCGCCTTATCCAATTTTGTGGTGGTTTATCAGACCGTGAAATGGCCGCTCAAGTACTTGATTCTATGGATATCGAGCGTGAGCGCGGTATTACCATTAAAGCACAGAGTGTTACACTCGATTATAAAGCTGATGATGGCGAGACTTATCAATTAAACTTCATTGACACGCCTGGTCACGTCGATTTCTCTTATGAGGTATCACGTTCTCTTGCTGCTTGTGAAGGTGCCTTACTTGTTGTTGACGCTGGTCAAGGCGTTGAAGCACAAACACTTGCTAACTGTTATACCGCGTTAGAAATGGACCTTGATGTGGTACCAATCTTAAATAAGATTGACTTACCGCAGGCAGATCCTGATCGCGTTGCTGCAGAAATCGAAGACATTGTTGGTATTGATGCCATGGATGCTGTTCGTTGTTCTGCTAAAACAGGTATCGGTATCAAAGATGTTCTGGAAACGATTGTTTCAGACATTCCACCGCCAGAAGGCGATATAGATGCACCACTTCAAGCCTTGATTATTGATTCTTGGTTTGACAGTTATTTAGGCGTGGTTTCATTAGTACGTATTAAGCATGGCGTACTGAAGAAAGGCGATAAATTTAAAGTGATGTCGACAGGTCAGAGCTATAATGCTGATCGTGTTGGTATTTTTACGCCAAAACAAACAGACACACCAGACTTAAAAGCGGGTGAAGTTGGTTTTGTTATCTCTGGTATTAAAGAGATCCATGGCGCACCTGTAGGTGATACGCTGACACACGCTAAAAACGGTGCAGAAGAGCCACTTCCTGGTTTTAAAAAGGTGACACCGCAGGTTTACGCCGGTGTTTTCCCAATCTCTACCGACGAATTTGAAAACTTCCGTGAAGCATTGAACAAACTGAGTTTGAATGATGCTTCATTATTCTTCGAGCCAGAATCATCGTCTGCGCTAGGTTTTGGTTTCCGTATTGGTTACCTTGGCTTACTGCACATGGAAATCATTCAAGAACGTTTAGAGCGCGAATACAATCTTGATTTGATTACCACAGCGCCTACTGTAGTTTACGAAGTCGAAATGACGAGTGGCGAAGTTCTGTATGTCGATAACCCATCAGGTTTACCTGCGATAAACAATATCGAAGAAATTCGTGAGCCTATCGTTGAAGCTAACATGTTGGTGCCAAAAGAATACTTAGGTAACGTTATTACCTTGTGTGTTGAAAAACGTGGTGTGCAGACCAATATGGTTTATCACGGTAATCAAGTATCGGTAACTTACGAATTGCCAATGGCAGAAGTGGTGATGGATTTCTTCGACAGATTGAAGTCAACCAGTCGCGGTTATGCATCATTAGAGTATAACTTTATTCGTTTTGAAGCTGCTGACATGGTGCGTTTAGATATCTTGATTAATGGCGACAGAGTTGATGCTTTAGCAATGGTTATTCACCGTTCGAACATCCGTCATCGTGGTTTAGCGCTTGTTGATAAGATGAAAGAACTTATTCCAAGACAAATGTTTGATATTGCCATTCAAGCCGCAGTTGGTAGTCAGATTATTGCTCGTTCAAACATCAAAGCGATGCGTAAAGATGTAACAGCGAAATGTTATGGCGGCGATGTTTCTCGTAAGAAAAAGTTACTGCAGAAACAAAAAGATGGTAAAAAGCGCATGAAGCAAGTGGGTAACGTAGAAGTCCCACAAGAAGCATTCTTAGCGGTGCTTAAGCTGAATGACTAATAGCTTAAATATTTAGCCAAAGTGGCTTGATATTGAGAGTGATGATAACGCCGCAGTTTGCGGCGTTGTTTTTGAAAGCGATTATTAATCCCCTTAATAAGCGCTTTTGAATGTTTTATGAGTAAAAGTTAATTTTTCAAACGAAGTGTTTTTGTATACTTTGTAACATTACAAAGGGTGATTCACTATGGTTTACATAGGATACTCACCTTTTAACAGTGCTATCACTGAACCAATTAAAAGTGTAAAAGGCAGGAGCTTAATACCCAATGGCAGCCCATTTTTCTCTTATTTTAGTCATAGTCACTCTTGTGAGTGGTTTAATTTGGCTTATTGACGTTATCGCGTTTGCGCCAAAACGCCGTGAAAATCTTGCGTTAGCTGAAGCGAAGCAGCCAGATTTGTCTGATGAAGCAAAAGACAGTATCACTCGTGAGTCTGCAGTTGTTGAATTTGCCCATTCAATCTTTCCTGTAATTGCTTTTGTATTGATTTTACGCTCATTCATTTATGAGCCATTCCAAATACCTTCAGGCTCGATGAAACCAACGTTATTGGTAGGCGATTTTATTTTAGTTGAGAAGTTTAGCTATGGATTACGCGATCCCGTTTGGCGCAGTAAATTAGTTGAAACTGGCGAACCTGAGCGTGGCGATGTGTTTGTATTCAAATATCCAGAAAACCCACAAATAGACTATATTAAAAGGGTTATAGGTTTACCTGGCGATCGCATTGTTTATCAGAATAAGCAGTTTTTAATTGAGCCTAAGTGCGATGATGGAACAAATTGTCCTCCTGCAAAAGCGGTTAAATTAAGCAATGTAAATCGTGGTGAGTTTTCTCAAGAAGGTATTCCTTTATCTCGCTACACTGAGCAGCTTGGCGATATAGAACATGACATTTTAATTAATCCATCACGTCCAGATTTTAGCAATCATTTTTATGAGCAAGCTGGAACAGCAGTTGGCGAGTTTATTGTCCCAGAAGGCGAATATTTTGCGATTGGTGATAACCGCGATAACAGTACCGATAGTCGTTTTTGGGGCTTTGTTCCAGAAGAAAACTTAGTGGGCAAAGCAGTCGCTATTTGGATTAGTTTTGAGTTTGAACGCCCTGCAAGTAGCTGGCTACCAACTTGGGTGCCAACCGGTGTGCGTTTTGACAGAGTAGGTGCAATTAAGTAATGGAACCAATTAAGAATTTACCTCGTTTGTGCAGAACGCTTGGTTACGAGTTTACTAATGTAGATTTACTGACTCAGGCATTAACACACCGAAGTGCGGCTTCAAAGCATAATGAACGTCTTGAGTTTTTAGGTGATTCGATTCTATCAATCATTATTTCAGACGCGCTATATCACCAGTTTCCAAAAGTGACTGAAGGTGATTTAAGCCGAATGCGTTCAACTTTGGTTAAAGGTGAAACGCTGACTGTTATTGCTAAAGAGTTTAAATTAGGGGATTACCTTTATTTAGGCCCTGGTGAGCTTAAAAGTGGCGGTTTTAGACGTGAGTCTATTTTAGCTGATGCCGTGGAGGCCATTATTGGCGCCATATATCTTGATGCTGATATTGAAACGTGCCGCACTCTTTTACTGACTTGGTACAAGCAACGCTTAGCAGAGATTAAGCCTGGCATTAACCAAAAGGATCCTAAAACGATTCTCCAGGAATACTTACAAGGTTACAAAAAGCCTTTGCCTGAATATCAAGTTGTTGATGTTAAGGGCGATGCGCATAATCAGACATTCACGGTTGAATGTCGAATTTCAGAAATTGATAAAGTAGTGACAGGTGTCAGTACTTCTAGAAGAAAAGCTGAGCAGCTTGCTGCCGCTCAGGTATTGGAGCTAATTAATAAATGACCAAAAAAACAGACTTGCCAGAAGGCTCACCAGTAGAGCCTAGCTTGGATGAATTATTGGCAAGGATGAATGGTGCTGCACCAGCTGCTGAAGCTAAATACGAAGTGACCTTTTGTGGCATGGTTGCCATTGTCGGCCGTCCAAATGTCGGTAAATCGACATTATTAAACAAGTTACTTGGGCAAAAGGTCAGTATTACCTCTAAAAAGCCTCAGACAACGCGTCACCGTATTATGGGTATTCATACAGATGAAGCTAAACAAATCATCTTTATTGATACTCCGGGTCTTCATATCGATGAGAAACGCGCGATTAACCGTTTAATGAACCGTGCAGCAGCCAGTTCGTTAGCCGATGTGTCAATGGTGGTGTTTGTTGTTGATGGTATGACATGGACTGAAGATGATGAAATGGTGCTTAATAAACTGCAACAAGGCAGTGGTAAGCGCAAAACCGTTTTAGCTATTAACAAAGTCGATAATATTAAAGATAAAGAATCGCTATTCCCTTATTTAGCTAAGCTTTCAGAAAAGTTTACCTTTGATGAAATTTTACCGATTTCAGCAACAAAGGGAACTAACGTTCAACGTATCTTAGATTTAGCGCAAGAGTCATTACCTGAAGGGCAATTTTATTTCCCTGAAGACTATGTAACAGATCGCTCACAGCGTTTTATGGCGTCTGAAATCGTGCGTGAAAAGCTGATGCGTTTCCTAGGTGATGAACTACCTTACGATGCCACCGTTGAAATTGAACAGTTCAAGATGATGGATAATGGCGTTTATCAGATTAATGCCTTGATCTTAGTTGAACGCACAGGTCAAAAGCGAATGGTCATAGGTAACAAAGGTGAGCGTATTAGAACCATTGCCACTCAAGCCCGTCTCGATATGGAAACCTTATTTGATAATAAAGTATTCTTAGAAGTGTGGGTAAAAGTGAAATCAGGTTGGGCAGATGATGAACGTGCGCTGCGCAGCTTAGGTTACGGTGAAGACTAACAGCATGTTAGTCTCGCGCTTTTACATTAGCCGTTAATCATCTCCTCGATGCTACGCGGCTATATCCTCCACCATCGCCCATACAGAGAATCCAGTGTGATTGTTAATCTGTTAGTCGATGGTGTGGGACGCCTTGATGCATTAGTCAGGGTTGGCAGTGGTAAAAAATCCATTAAAAGCATCATTCAGCCATTTCAGCCGCTGATATTTCAATTCAATAATAAATCAGATTCAGCCGATACCTCACTTAAATTTATTACTCAAATTGAACCTGCAGCCCCCGCTTTGCCGTTAAAGTCCTACAGTTTATATTCTGCGATGTACTTAAATGAGCTTTTGGTCAGAGTACTGGGTTCAGGGCAGCATGCTGAAGGACTTTTTTTACATTACCATCGAAGTTTAATGGCGCTAGCAAGTGAATTTGACTCGCAGCATTTGCGATATTTTGAAATGGAATTGCTAAATGAGCTTGGCGCGCTGCCATCGCTTGAATATGACACTGAAGGTGAAAGTATTACCTCAGAGATGAGCTATCGAATTATAGCTGATGAAGGCTTTTTACCTGTCGCTCAGCAAGCATCGGCCAATGTGACCAATACCCGCCATTTATTATCTGGTGAAATGCTGATTAACCTAAAAACCAAACAACTTGCAGATAATAATTTAGTGCAAGCGAAGGGCTTAATGAGGTTATTATTAGCCCCTTTATTAGGCGGTAAGCCACTTTTAAGTAGAAAGTTATTTATTAAGAAATAACGGCTAGTAAACTTGAAATTAAAGAGCATTTTAAGAGTGATTTTACTAAAAGATCCCTTTATAAAGTGCTTATACCCAAACAACTTGAAGATACGTGTTTCAGAGCTTCACCGTGTTTTCAATACTAGGCGCGTTAATGCGGTAATGTAGGTACCTTATAAATTAGCGCAACAACGTAG
>NZ_JAKILD010000041.1 GCF_023283825.1 Shewanella olleyana
TATTGTTGTGGACTAGGCTCTCGAAGCATGATGATAAACTTGGTTATTATCTGTACTTCTATTAGATCAAAGCCCTAGACGAATGTCTAGGGCTTTGTCAGCAGTCTGAAGGCACCTATTATAGGTGCCTTTTTTAGTTGTTAATCTTGAAATGAGAAATCTTAAACTGTCGTTTATTTACTTTTGATATGGCGCTGCATTAGATTTTTATTCACTTCAGCCATTGAAAGTTGCTGATCTTCAAGCAACACAATTAAGTGGTACATCAAATCAGATGCTTCGTTAATAAGCTCTTCTTTATCATGGGTTGCTGCTGCAAGCGCAGTTTCTAAGCCTTCTTCACCGACTTTTTGGGCAATTCTTTTAGTCCCACGTTCAAATAAAGAGGCAGTATAACTAGAGTCTGCACTTTGTCCTTTACGAGAAATGATTAGGTTGGTTAAATTGTCGATAAATGGGTGTGCGTTACCATCTGGCCAGCAGCTTTCACTACCAGTATGACAAGTAGGACCGTTTGGAATCACTTGCACTAGCAAACTGTCATTATCGCAATCTTTGTCAATCGCAACTAAATCTAAGGTGTTGCCTGAGGTTTCACCTTTTGTCCATAAACGCTGTTTTGAGCGGCTAAAGAAGGTGACTTTTCCTGTTGCGATTGTATGTTCAAATGCGGCTTTATTCATATAGCCAAGCATCAGGACTTTACCTGTCAGGTGATTTTGAACCACTGCAGGGATCAAATTATCTTGCTTATCCCACGCCAGATCTTGCGCATCAAAGTTTACTGTTGAAGATTGTGTCATCATTCTTTTCTCTTGTTAATTAGCACATCTGTCGTATTTGGCAGTGTTTAATTGACTCTATTTCATTAACTATAAACGTATCGCAATATTTTCATTGGCTAAGTATTGCTTTAATTCGTTGATATCAATTATACCTTTGTGAAATACACTGGCAGCAAGCGCTGCATCGACATTGGCTTGTTCAAATACGTCTTTAAAATGTGCCATGGTACCAGCGCCGCCTGATGCGATTAATGGTACGTCACATATGGCTCTAACAATGCTGAGTTGCTTTATATCATAACCGCCACGAACGCCATCTTGGTTCATGACATTCAGTACGATTTCGCCGCAACCTCGCTTTTGCACCTCTTCAACCCAATCTTGTGTATACCATTGAGTGTCTTTGGTTGCAGCTTCATCACCGGTAAATTGCTTGACTTTATAACTGTTGGATTCAGCGTCATAAAATGAATCAATACCAATTACGATGCACTGTCGACCAAACTCATCTTGTAATCGCGATATTAAGCTTGGATCGCTAAGTGCTGGTGAGTTAATCGAAATTTTATCGGCGCCATAAGCGAGCATTTGTCTGGCTTGTTCGATGGTTTTAATGCCGCCAGCGACGCAAAACGGAATATCAATTTGCGCGGCAACTCGACTTACCCAAGACTTATCAATCACTCTGTCATGGGCACTGGCAGTAATATCATAAAAAACCAGCTCATCAGCGCCTTCTTGGGCGTATCTTGCAGCTAACGGCTCGATTTCACCGATGATTTCATGGTTTCTAAATTGAACCCCTTTAACCACCTGACCATCTCTAACGTCAAGGCAAGGAACTAAGCGTTTGGCCAGCATGTTATTGCCTCCTCAACGCTGAAGTTTTTAATCAATAATGCCTTGCCGATGATAATACCGTTAGCTTTACTGTCACGTACTGCGGCAACATCATCAAGAGTTGCTATACCGCCAGAAGCCTGCCAGATAATCTCAGGGTAGCTGGCTGCAAGTTCTTGATATAAATTTGTGTTTGCGCCTTGAAGCGTGCCATCCCTGCTGATATCAGTGACTAACGCATGCTTGAGTCCGACGTTACTAAATTCACTCACTAACGATTCTAGAGATTTACCACCACCCGTTTGCCAACCGGAAACAGCGACGATTTTCTCACCTTGCTCGTTAATATTGACATCAAGGGCTAAACAAATGGCTTCACTGCCATATTTTATAAACCAGCTTTTAACGAGTTCAGGCTCTTTTACCGCAAGCGATCCGATAACTACGCGTTTAACGCCAATATCGAGTAATTCTTTGACTTGTTGCTCACATCGAATACCGCCGCCCACTTGTATATCCGTTTTTAAGCCAGCCACAAGTTCAGAGATTAATTTGATTTGTCTTTTATCAGGATCTTTAGCGCCCGTTAAGTCGACTAAATGCAGCAATTTTGCGCCCTGAGCTTCATAAGACTGCAGTTGTGCTAGCGGGCTTAAATCAAATGTGGTCTTTTGTTGATAGTCGCCTTGATACAACCTAACGACTTGGCCATCAATTAAATCTATTGCAGGAATAATCATGCTGGTTTCCCCATATTTAGGAAATTTTGTAATATTTTTGAGCCGATAGCGGCGCTTTTTTCAGGATGGAATTGAACCCCGAAAAAGTTATCTTTACCAATGGCTGCACTAAATTGCTCACCATATTGCGATGTGGCAATGGTGTATTCGCTGATAGGGGCTTTAAAGCTATGAACAAAGTAAACATAGCTACCATCAGAGATTCCGTTAAAAAGCGGGTGGTCAGAGACACTAATTTGATTCCAGCCCATATGCGGCAAAGGTAAACCTTGGCTATCTAAATCATCAACCTGTGTCGGGATTAGCCCTAAACAATCGATATCCTTATCCGTACGGCCGCCATGTTCCAATGATTTTTGTGTGAGCATTTGCATGCCTAAACACACACCCATTACAGGTTGGGTTAAACTTTTTATGATGGCAACTAAATCTCGATTAACCAATGCATCCATTGCAGCACCTGCAGTGCCAACACCTGGCAGCACAACTCTTGCTGCAGACTTAATCACCTTATGGTCAGCTGAAACAATGACATCGGCTTGTAAGCGCTCAAAAGCAAATTTAACAGAGCTTAAATTGGCGCAACCAGTATCTAGGATAACGGTAGTATCGCTACCGATATTTGTTGTTGAGTTTGTCATGTTAACAACCTTTAAAGAACGCCTTTGCTTGAAGGCAAAATGTCACCTTCGACTTTAACTGCTTGGCGTAATGTCCGGCCTAGCACTTTAAATAGGGCTTCAACTTTGTGGTGATCATTGTCGCCATCCGTGCTGATGTGCAGAGTACATCTTAAGCCGTCTGCAAATGAACGGAAAAAATGAGGTACCATTTCTGTGGCCATTTCACCGACCATTTCACGATCAAATTGAGCATTGAATTTGATTAGCGGACGACCTGAAATATCCATTAAACATTCACCATTGGCTTCATCCATTGGCAAACTGAAACCAAAGCGTGCAATACCTCGTTTATCCCCTAATGCTTGACGCAGTGCATCGCCAATCGCTAATGCGGTGTCTTCAACACTGTGGTGGTCGTCGATTTCTAAATCGCCATCGACACTCACATCCATTTTAAAATTACCATGGGTTTGGATTTGATCTAGCATATGGTCAAAAAAACCAATGCCAGTATCAATCTTACCTTTGCTGGTATCATCTAAATTGATGTTCACTTTAATGTCAGTTTCTTTGGTGGTGCGGATCACTTCACTAATACGGCCTTTGTTAAGGAGGGCATCAGTAATAGCAAGCCAATTTAAAGTTTGCGGCTGATATTGAAAACTAGTGATGCCCATGGCATTCGCGAGTTCAACATCGGTGTGGCGATCGCCAATGACAGCTGAAGTGGTGAAGTCTACTTTACCTTGGGTTAGATAATCTTTGACTAGACCAAGTTTAGGCTTGCGACAACTACAATTCTCATGATCAAAGTGAGGACAAATCAATACATCATCAAATTTAACCCCTTGGCTTTCGAATATTTGCATCATCATATTATGAGGCGCGTCAAAGTCCGCTTGAGGAAATGAATCTGTGCCTAAACCATCCTGATTCGATACCATCACTAGGCGGTATCCCGCATTTTGCAGTTTCAAAAGGCAAGGTATGACTTGTGGTTCAAATACCAGCTTATCTAATCTATCTAATTGCTTATCGATTGCAGGCTCTTCAACTAAGGTGCCGTCTCTGTCGATAAATAAAATCTTTTGTTTCATGGGACTTCCTTTAATTTCTTAATATTCTTTATTTTGTTTATTGATTATCAAGTTCTGATTATTGTTGTTGATAATCTTTTGTATTAGGACTAAGTGTATTAGAGCTGAAAACAGCGATGAGCCGGTCGGTGTCAGACTCGTTACTAAAGCTAAATCGAATGCGATTTTTTAAACGAGCATCTTTATATGCTCGAGCGACAATGCCTGCCTGCTGTACTGCTTGGCTAACTTGCTGAGTATTTTCAAATTCAGCGAGAACAAAATTACCGTTTGCTGGTAAGACGTTAGCGCCATATTGGGTTAATGCTTGGCTGAGGCGAATACCTTGCTCTTTTAACAGGCCAACTTGTTGCTGCATAAGCGAAATGCCTTGCTCTGATAACGCTTTCTCAGCGACTTCAGATACAGGTAACGGCACTGGGTATGGCGCAATGACGCGCATAATTAAATCGATAATATCGGTATTGGCCATTAAGAAGCCGCATCGTGCTCCAGCTAAAGCGAAAGCTTTTGATAAGGTTCTTAGTACGACAAGATTTGGATAAGTGTCAATTAAGTCAGCCACCGAATAAGTGGAAGAGAATTCAATATAAGCTTCATCTACCACCACTATTGCATTAGGCATTGCGGCAATCGCTTGTTCGATGTCTTTTTTATTAATGATGGTGCCTGTTGGATTATTTGGATTACAGATAAACACAATTTTGGCATCAGCAGTTTGTGCAGCAAAGTCACTAGGTAATTGATATTGGTCAGTTAATGACAGACTTATCACACCCACGTTAAAGGTTTGCGCACTGATGGCGTACATACCATAAGTCGGACCAAAGCAAGCAATACTATCTTTTCCTGGCGTACAAAAAGCGCGAATTAATAATTCAATCCCTTCATCAGCGCCGCGAGTCGACACAATGGATTGAGCTGCAACACCAGAATAATCACTGTAGGCCTTAATTAAACTTTCTGGCTGGCATTCAGGGTAACGGTTTAGTTTTGCTAAATCGCTATTGTTGAACGGTGATTCATTGGCATTGATCCACACATCACCTCGACCACCAATACGTCTGGCACTTTCATAGGGTGTTAGCGCCAATAACTCAGGTCTCGCTAATTGTTCAGCAAGGCTTAAATTGCTGTTACTTGTAACTGAGCTAGTACTGTTAGGGTTTTGATTGGTCATTATTAATTCTTCTGTTGTCTGCTTAAAATCATAACTAGCGTGATTTAACATTCATGATTATTGCGTGCATACCCAGTTCTATAAGGTATTTAATCTCACCGCTACGGCATTTTTGTGGGCGTCTAGTAATTCATTTTCTGCTAACACCATCACGGTTTCTCCTAGGCTTTGAAGACCTTGCGCTGTTAGTTCTTGCACAGTAAATCTACGGCTAAAGTCAGCTAATGACAGACTAGATACACTGCGGCTATAACCGTAAGTGGGCAATACATGATTGGTACCACTGGCATAGTCGCCAACAGATTCAGGGGTATAAGCCCCTAAAAAGACACTGCCTGCAGCGCGAATATTGGCTAAAACAGCTCTTGGATTGTCAGTTTGGATGATTAAATGTTCTGGGCCATATTGATTTGAAACGACAGCGGCTTCAGCCATATCGTTAACTAATATAGTGCGGCTACAACTTAAGGCTTGCGCTGCAATGTCTTGACGAGATAATGCGGCAAGTTGTGATTCAAGTTCTGAGTTAACAGCATTTGCAATAGCTTCAGATTCCGTCACAAGCATGACTTGAGAATCAGGTCCATGTTCTGCTTGAGATAACAAATCTGCAGCGATAAAAGCAGGATTTGCTTGTTTGTCCGCAATAACCAGTACTTCAGAAGGGCCAGCAGGCATATCAATAGCCACGCTGCAAAGGCCGTCTTGCGAAACCAAGCGTTTTGCTTCAGTAACAAAGCGATTTCCTGGCCCAAAGATTTTGTCGACAGCCGGTACAGACTCAGTACCAAAGGCGAGGGCTGCAATTGCCTGCGCGCCACCGACTTGGTAAATCTCGGTTATGCCACAAACCTTCGCCGCATAAACAATCGCATCATTGATTGGGGGCGGGCTGACTAATACTCTTTGTTCGCAACCTGCAATTTTCGCAGGCAGTGCCAGCATCATTACTGTTGAAATGAGCGGAGCGCTACCACCTGGAATATACAAACCGACTTTTTCAATGGCTTCAGAGCGAAGTTCGCAGCGGATCCCTGGTTGCGTTTCAACATCAATTGGGTTGAATTTTTGCGCTTGGTGAAAAGTATCAATATTGCTGACAGCATTGGCAATCGCTTGCTTGACTGAACTTGACACTCTTGCACTCGCTTGCTCAATTTCAGCAGGTGAGAGAGCTAAAGATTCAACATTTACGCCATCAAAACGCTCACTAAATTGTTTGAGAGCAGAATCACCATCAGCTACAACTGTATTAATGATATCGCGAACAGATTGCTCAACACTGTTATCACCAATCAAGGGCGAGCGTGTTAAAGCTTGCTGCTGTGTTTCTGCACTTAATTCAGACCAATTCAGAATCTGCATTGATTGTTTGGCTTTCGTTGACGGTTTTGTTTGCATTGCTGGCTCCGCTACTACTTTTATGATGCGTTGACGATTTTCAAATTAACTGGAAGAACTATCCAGCCATTTTCTCAATTGGCATAACCAGAATAGAGCTTGCACCTAATGCCGTTAACTCTTCCATAGTGTCCCAGAATAAATCTTCTGTGCTCACTGCGTGGATAGCAACGCGGTCTGAATCATCATTAAGTGGTAATACTGTTGGGTTTTCAGCGCCAGGAAGTAATGCAACAATTTGGTCTAATGTTTCTCTTGGAGCGTGTAGTAGGATGTACTTGCTTTCGCGAGCTCTAACAACACCGTTCATGCGAGATAAAATTTTATCGATTAACGCTTGTTTACCAGGCTCTTGCTCTTCAGCAGATTGAATAATACAAGCCATAGATTGATAAATGATGTCGGTTTCGTATAAGCCATTAGCTTCAAGCGTTGCGCCTGTAGAAACCAAGTCACAAATGCCATCTGAAAGACCAGCACGCGGCGCGACTTCAACAGAGCCTTTTAGCATACAGTCACTATAGTTAATGCCTTTTTCCTGCATGTAACGACGTAACAAATTTGGGTAAGACGTGGCTATACGTAAACCTTCAAGTGAACTTGCATCTTCGTAACTAAACTCATTAGGGACAGCAAGTGACAAGCGGCATGCGCCAAAATCTAATTCACGTAACTTTACACAGTCAGCTGGCTTGCCTAATGTTTGACGTTCTATTTGTTCTTCTTCAAGAACATTCTCGCCAATAATGCCTAAATCAACCACACCATCCATTACCAAGCCTGGGATATCATCATCACGAACACGCAGTAAATCAATAGGCATATTATCAGCGTGAACAATTAATCTTTGCTCATTAACGTTGAATTTAACGCCACAACTTTTTAGTAGTTTTTGTGACTCTTTTGAAAGTCGACCTGACTTTTGAATCGCAATACGTAGTCTGTTATTTTCGCTCATGGTGTAACCCCTAATAAATTCAATATAAAAACAATAATTTAAAGCCTAAAACTAAAAAACCCCTGAAATTTCTTTCAGGGGTTTGTGTATTTTTTTACAACCGCCTGAAGGAAATAGTCCTCCGGCAGTGAGCATCCGAAGGCTACCGCAAATGGTGGTGATGATGATTTGTATCGATTCGGATGAACATAATAAATTCTCTATTAAATTAGCTTGTGTAATTTCATTACAAACAATTTAACCCCTTTTAAATTTGTTTGCAATACAGAATAAAGACTAATTGAGATTTTTTTCAAAATAAAAAATATAACTTATATCAGTCTGATTTTTAGACTTATTTTTACACTGCTTGTGTATACAAGTTGGCAAGGGACTCGCCATTAAGCCTAAATTCTTGGGTTCGATTTGATCTAGTAATAACGGGGTGAAATTTTCTTTCGTTGTTAAGCTTATTAATTAAATAGATAATATAGTCTGATGAATGTTTAGATGGGTTATTTCAAAAAGCGATGACGAGAATTCAATTAATAGCGTCTTTTTTAAGAGTTTAATGTGAGCAGTAGATTACAAAAAGAAGTCGAGCTGGCTTTTTCTCCTCAAGGAGCCCTAGCAAGAAGTGTGCATCAATATCGTCCAAGACAAAGTCAGTATGATATGGCGATGGCGGTGAGTGCTGCTATTGCTGAAAAACATAACGTGATACTTGAAGCAGGTACTGGTGTAGGTAAAACCTATGCTTACTTGATCCCAGCTTTACTCAGCGGCAAACAGGTGATCATCAGTACCGGTAGTAAAAACTTACAAGAACAATTATTTTTTAAAGATTTGCCGTTATTGCTTAAAATATTTTCAGTCGCGCCTAAAACAGCCTTGTTAAAAGGGCGCAGTAATTACTTATGCCAACTCAGGCTTGAAAAAAACCTTCATCAAATTAGCCAAATGTCACCTCAAGTCGTCGACGAACTGATAAAGATAAATCAGTGGGCTAGCATGACAAAAGATGGAGACATCGGAAATTTAACCTCTGTTGCCGAAAACTCATACACTATAGCAACCGTAACCAGTACCAAAGAAAGTTGTACAGGTAAAAGGTGCAGTCACTATGATGTTTGTTTTAGCCGTAAAGCAAAAATTAAAGCCCAAGATGCCAAGGTTGTTGTGGTTAATCATCATTTATTTTTTGCTGATCGCTTATTGAAAGATACCGGCTTTGCCGAGCTTCTGCCTGAAGCTGATGTGGTGGTATTTGACGAAGCCCATTTGGTGCCTGATGTTTGTATTAATTACTTTGGTCAGCAAATTGCTACAAGAGATATCGATCGATTACTGAATCAAATTATCGACATTTATCGCACAGAATTACGTGACAGTATCCAGTTAGAGCAGCTAAGCCAGCGAATTTTAGTCAAGCTGTCTCACTGGCAAAATGAATTGCTAGAAGCAGAAATAACGGATTGGCGCCACGTTATTTCAAGTAAAGCATTAGCAACACAATCTTGGGACTTATTAAAAGAACTCACTAGCATGGTTGCTGTGACTTCAGAGCATGTGGGACGAAGTGAGTCATTAGATACAGTCGTGACGCAGTTAGCCAATGTCGTTGGCAACTTACAAAGTTATTTTGAGTGTAACGATCAAAATGCCGCTTACAGCGTAGAACCCAATGGTCGTTTTACTATGCTGCGAATCGCTCCGATTAATATTGCTAAGCAATGCCAGCAATTATTTGATAAACAAACTCAATGGATTTTCACCTCAGCGACACTGCAAGTTAATCGCCAACTTAAGCATTTTGCTGACGAATTAGGTCTTGGCAAAGCGAAGCAATTGATTCTCGATAGCCCGTTTGATTATCCAAACCAAGCCTTATTTTGTGTACCGAGACATTTAACCAAATCAGGTCAGTCAGCAGCCAATGTCAATCAGCTGGTTGATGTTTGCACTCAAGCTATAAACGCAGCTCAAGGTCGAACGTTTATCTTATTTACCAGCCATCATATGTTGCAGCAAGTCGCTATTGCGCTGCAGCGTAAGGTTAACTACCCGTTGTTGGTTCAAGGGCAGGCGAGTAAACAAAGCTTATTAAATAAGTTTAGGCAACTGGGTAATGGTGTTTTGCTTGGCACTAGCAGCTTTTGGGAAGGTATTGATGTAAGAGGGCGACTATTAAGTTGTGTGATTATTGATAAACTGCCTTTTGTGTCACCAGATGATACTTTATACCGTGCTCGAGCTGCTAACGCTGAAAGAAGTGATAAAGATCCTTTTCAAACTATTTCTTTGCCTCAAGCTGTTATCAGTTTAAAGCAAGGGGTAGGTCGACTGATTAGAGATGAGAAAGACCGTGGAGTGTTAATTTTATGCGATAACCGCATTGTTAATCGTCCATATGGTGAAGCTTTTATTAACTCACTACCGCCTATGAGCCGAACTCGCGATTTAGATACTGCGTTGAGCTTTTTAAAAAGTATCCCATAAGTTATTATATTGGTCATTATTTAAAGATTTACTCTAGGGTTAACACGTCTTACATGACTCAAATTGATTCAGATTTAACCATACTTGCATTAGATACTTGTACAGAATCTTGTTCAGCGGCTTTGTCGCATCATCAGCAGGTTTTTAATCGTGCTGCGAATGCGCCGCGTGAGCATAGCCAGCGTTTATTGCCTATGGTCGATGAGGTTTTAAAAGAAGCGCAGATTAACATTGCCGATGTAAACTTAATTGCATACGGCCGTGGGCCTGGTAGCTTTACAGGAATTCGTATTTGTACCAGCATGACTCAAGGTTTAGCACTGGGGCATGATATTCCTGTTATTGGTATATCGACTTTGGCAGCAATGGCGCAAATGGCGATAGATTCAGTGAATGCAAAACAGGTTTTTGTCGCTATTGATGCCAGAATGAATGAAATTTACTGGGGACAATTTACCTCAGTGAATGGTATTGCCACCTTAGTCGGTGATGAGCATGTAACCAACCCAGATAAAGTGGAAGTGGCGTTAGATACCACTCAAGATATTATGCTGTGTGGCACAGGTTTTGATGCTTACCCAGATTTGTTAGCTGAAGTTGCTGCAATTAAAATGACCGATATCAAACTCCCTGATGCTGAAGCTATGCTGAAGTTGGCTAAGGTGGGTTTTGAGCAAGGTTTATCTACACCAGTTGATGATTTAGCGCCCGTTTACCTTCGGGATACAGTAACTTGGAAAAAACTTCCAGGCAGAGAATAACCTAGGTTATTATCACATTCTTAATCTGAATCTGTGCACGTGAGTTAATTAACCAAAGGAGGACAATTTATGCAACCAGCCATGCAACCAGCCATGCACTCAACAATGTATTCGGCCGTTCAGCCATTGTCTTCCTATAACCCTTTCTCTATTAGTAATGGTTCGGCGTCTCAGGCTATAAAGCCAAACGCTGCAGCTCAAGTGGATGCTGTTAGTGATGTGTCAGCCATTAAAGCGCAATCAAAAACCAACGCTGCAGTTAATAACCTTAATCAAAATCAAAATGATGGCCAACTTGTTTCAGACAATGAGCAAGCAATCTATTATTTTGATGAGTCGGCGATTAAATCTGCTGTCGATGCAAAAGTACAATATGACCATCAAACCTCAAGCAATCCACAACAGCATCATTCTCAAGGTAGCGCTGGGGCAATAAAAGAATATTTACTTAATCAGCATTCAATGCAGCGAGAGCAAATTCAACAAATGGTGGGTATCGATTTATATGCATGATCCTAAGCCGAAAAGCTTATCTGCTATCCCTTCTAAAGGGCTATTCTTTCTTGAACTTCTTGTCGCATTCGTTATCACTAAACTGCCTTTTATCAGTATCCCCTTTAAATGGTTTGAAAGTTATTTTCATGAGATTTCTCATGGTATCGCTGCAATCATCAGTGGTGGCTCAGTTGTTCAAATTCAGTTATTTCCAAATGGTGCAGGCTTATGTTTCACTCAAGGTGGTTTTGCGCCGTTAATTACTTTTAGTGGTTACTTTGGTGCTGCATTGTGGGGTTATCTGATTTTTTTGTTAGCCACATGGCGTGCTGGCATCAGATTTACCTTAGGGTTATTAGGCTTAACTGTCGTTGCATCCATTGCTTTTTGGGCACGTGATTTATTAACCATTGGCATACTTATATCGCTTGCTTTGTTCTTATTATTGCCACTTAAGTTCGATCATAGTGATTGGTTGAATAGTTTACTGCGTATGCTCGGTCTTATGATTGTGCTGAATGCAATGACAAGCCCAACCGTTTTATTTGGTTTATCTACTCAGGGTGATGCAGCGAAACTTTCTCAGTTAACATGGCTACCATCATGGCTTTGGGTCATTATGTGGTTGGTGTTCAGTTGCTTTATGTTATGGATGTGTTGGCGAAGAGTAGACGACAAAAAGCCACAAACAGTTTAGAGTGATCAACTTAGCAATTTTTGCCGTATCAGTTGCTGATTTTAAAAGACAAATTCTTCAGGGAGAAGACAATGAAACGTACGTTACTGTTAACCACTGCGCTGGGTTTAAGCACATTGGGTCTAGCTACTGTAAGTCACAATGTGATTGCACATGATCATGGTGATGCAATGAGCGAAAAAGTTCAAGCCGTCAAGATTAATCCTCAGCTTGCCGCTGCCATTTCTAGTGATTTTCGAAGTGAAAAAAACTCAGCCCGCGACAAATACCGTAATCCAGCAGAAACTCTGGCTTTTTTAGGTATTCAAGCAGACGATACTGTTATTGAATTATGGCCTGGTGGAGGTTGGTATACAGAGATTTTAGCCCCTTATTTAGCTGAAAAAGGTCAATACATTGGCGGGATTTTTGAGACAAACCCGAAAGAAGACACAAAGCGTACTCAATACTATGCTAAAGCGGGTAAAAAATTTGAAGCTTGGTTAAGTGATAATAAAGAAGCAGTAGGTAATGCATCTACAGTAACTTTCCAGCCACCTGCATCAGTTGATTTAGGAATTGAAAACAGTGCTGACTATGTACTGACTTTCCGTAACCTTCATAACTGGGCTGGCCAAGAACAATTAGAAAATGCGTTTGCTTCGTCTTACAAAGTATTAAAAGACGGCGGTTTTTTCGGTGTGGTTGAACACCGGGCAAATCCAGGTATGTCTTTTGACAGTGGCTATATGGATCAAGCTGAAATTATCGCCTTAGCTGAAAAAGTGGGTTTCACGTTTGTCGCATCTTCTGAAGTTAATGCTAACCCAAAAGATACTAAAGATTATGCTAAAGGTGTGTGGACATTACCTCCACGTTTAGCACTTGAAGAACAAGACAAACAAAAGTATCTAGATATCGGTGAAAGCGACCGTATGACACTTAAATTTGTCAAAAAAGCTAAGTAATCGTTTAACTAAAATACAAATCTCTATTTAGCAAAAAAGAAGTTTGAAATGAATGAGTCAATTGTAAAATCGCTGCAGTATGAGGATGTCGATTTTCAATTGGCTCATATTCGTTTAGCAGCTAAACGCTACGGTAATAAAGATAAACCTATATTATTAGCACTCCACGGCTGGTTAGATAACGCCGATAGTTTTGTGCCACTTGCACAATCTATTGAGCAACTGGGATTACTTAATCAGTTTCAGCTTATTGCGATTGATTGGCCAGGGCATGGCTTATCGCAACATAGACCAGGGCAGTACCCACTTCATTGGATAGACTATCTGTACGATTTAGACGAATTGATGACTGAGCTAACTAAAACTCAACCTGTGAGTATTATTGGCCATTCATTAGGTGGTATTATCGCAGCGGCATATAATGCTGCATTCCCCCATAAAGTGACTCAGCTAGTGCTTATCGAAGCGCTATCACCAATTTATGAGTCAGCTAGCCACTCTAAAGAACGATTAACCCGCAGTTTTAAGCAACATCATCGTTTTAATCAAACAAACCCATCAAAGTCATCTGACACAGCTCAGTTTGAAACGGGAGCGGCAAGCGAACCGAAACGCGACACGAGCCGAGAATTAACGTTAGAAAGGGCGGTTAACGCCCGTCATCAGCTGACAGGAATGGATAAGTGTTGGTGTGAGTTAATTATTCAGCGCAATCTTGAAATTAAAAATCAGCATTATTGTTGGAAAAGTGATCCCCGTTTAAAACTAGATTCACCTTATAGATTAACCTTTGAGCAGGTTGATGTTTTAATGAGCGCCAGTGACACCCCTTGTTTATTAATATTAGCCGAACAGGGCTTTAAACAGTTAAAATTAGCTTTGCCCCAAGCAAAACTATGGTTCAATGATTTAATCGATGTGCAAATAGAGGGGGATCACCATTTGCACATGGGAAGCGCAGACCAAGTTGCTAACATGATTAGAACATTTATTCTAAATTAAGCCTTTTGTAGATTAAAATCACTAGGATTTTTTTTTCATTTATGTGATTATGGTTTGAATTTAAACGGTCGTATGATTTTAGTGTGACTGAAAATAATAATTATCAATAACGTTTTTACTGTAGCTAGTAATAACAATAAAAATTTACGCTAGCTTTATATGCAGTGTTCTTTGACACAATGATTATTGAAGTGGTTGCTTCATGGTGTGTGTCAGGATAAATAGGAGAAAATTGTGGACCAGCCTTGGATAAATAACTTACCAGAACACGTACCGGCCGAAATTAACTTTAAGCAGTTTTCTTCACTAGTCGATATGTTTGAATCTGCAGTATCAAAATATGCTGACCAACCTGCGTTTATCAATATGGGGGCGACATTAACTTATCGTAAGTTAGAAGAAAGAAGTCGTGCATTCGCAGCCTATTTACAAAATGAATTAAAGCTTGAAAAAGGCGACCGTGTTGCCTTAATGATGCCAAATTTACTGCAATACCCAATTGCATTATTTGGTGTACTAAGAGCCGGCATGGTGGTGGTTAACGTTAACCCCCTTTATACCCCTAGAGAATTGAAACATCAATTAGTCGACTCTGGTGCTAAAGCCATTGTGGTTGTTTCTAACTTTGCCCGCACTTTAGAAGAAGTCGTTGCTGAAACACCTGTTGAGTCAGTTATCATTACTGGTCTTGGAGATCAGTTAAGTGCGCCAAAGCGTACTTTAGTCAACTTCATCGTTAAGTATATTAAAAAGATGGTGCCGAAGTATGATTTACCCCATGCACTTTCTTTCAGACAGTCACTGACAAAAGGCCGTCGACTGCAGTACATCAAGCCAGAAATAACCTCTGAAGATTTATCATTTCTGCAGTACACAGGTGGTACTACTGGTGTGTCAAAAGGTGCAATGCTGACTCATGGTAATGTTGTCAGTAATGTTTTACAGGCAAATGGCGCATACTCGCCAGCCCTTAAAGATGGCACTGAGTTCGTAGTGACAGCACTGCCGCTTTACCATATTTTCGCGCTTACAGTTAACTGCTTATTATTTCTTCATAAAGGCAGCAAAAACTTATTAATTACCAATCCTCGTGATTTACCGGCTTTTGTCGGTGAACTTAAAAAGTATCCGTTCACCGCATTAACTGGGGTTAATACCTTATTCAATGCATTAGTGAATGATGAAGACTTTAAAAGTTTAGATTTCAGTCGTCTAAAACTGTCTATCGGTGGTGGTATGGCTGTTCAAAAAGCCGTAGCGGATAAATGGCAAAACATTACCGAGACTCGTTTACTTGAAGGCTATGGATTAACTGAAGCATCGCCTTTGGTAACGTGTTGTCCATACAATCTTGATGGATACAATGGCTCTATTGGTTTTCCAGCGCCTTCGACCGACATCCAAATTCGCGATGATGAAGGTAATGTATTAGCTCAAGGCGAAACTGGCGAACTTTTCGCTAAAGGCCCTCAAGTAATGAAAGGTTACTGGCAACGTCCAGAAGAAACCGCCAAAGTGATAGATAAAAATGGTTGGTTAGCCACGGGTGATATTGGTTATATGGATGAAAAAGGCTTTTTCTTCATTGTTGACCGTAAAAAAGACATGATCTTAGTCTCAGGTTTTAATGTCTTCCCGAATGAAGTTGAAGATGTCGTTGCATTGCACCCTAAGGTTATTGAAGTCGCTGCAGTAGGTGTCCCTAACGATGCTAGTGGTGAGTTAGTTAAAATATTTGTTGTTGCAAAAGATAACGGATTAACTGAAGGCGATATTATTAAGCATTGCCGCCATCATTTAACAGGATATAAGGTACCAAAGCTGGTAGAATTCAGAGATGAGTTACCAAAATCCAATGTAGGTAAGATTTTACGACGAGAACTTCGAGACGAAGTTAAATCAGCGTAAAGTAGAGCCGGCAATAGCCGGCTTTTTATTGCATGTCATTTATTCGTACATTGGCGAAAAGTTAAAACTGGAGAGAATTTTGTTATCGTTTGAATACATTAGCGACCAAGCAAGTCTTGAGCAATTAGTCGCCCAATACCAGCAAAGTGAATTACTGGTATTAGATACTGAGTTTGTTAGAACAAGAACTTACTATGCTAAGTTAGGGTTGATTCAAGCTTATGATGGTAAAACGCTGGCCTTAATTGATCCTGTTGCATTACCAGACTTGAGTAGTTTTTGGCAGCTGCTATCTGATCCTAAGATAACCAAGCTAGTCCATTCTTGCAGTGAAGATTTAGAAGTTTTTGCTCGTTACGGAAACTGCCAACCAACCCCTCTTTTTGATAGTCAAATAGCTGCGAGTTTATGCGGACTCGGTCACGGTGTTGGATATGCAAAATTAGTCCAGATGTTCTTAGATATTGAAATCGATAAAGGTGAATCTCGCACTGATTGGATGAAAAGGCCGTTAACTGACGCCCAACTTCAATATGCTGCCAACGATGTCTATTATCTTTATAAACTTTACCCTGAGTTGTTAGCTAAAGTGACAGAAGCTAATCGAATGGATTGGTTACTAGAAGAAGGCATGCGAATGACTGATGGGCGTTTAACCCCGCCTAATGAAGAGCTCGCCTATCTTAAAGTAAAGAATGCTTTTCAGCTGTTTCCTAAGCAACTTGCCTACTTAAAAGTGTTAGCAACTTGGCGTTTGCAAAAAGCGCTTAAAAAAGATTCGGCTCTGGGTTTTATCATTAAAGACCATGCGATGATTGCTTTAGCCAAGAAGCAGCCTAAAACCGTTACTGAGTTAAATCAGTTAAATGATTTAACAGATCATGAGAAACGTTTTCATGGCAAAGAGTTAATTAAGGTATTGCAAACAGCTGATTTAGACAATCTACCTGAAGCTGTTGATGTTATTGCACTTAAGAATGGTTATAAAGCATCATTTAAAGAAGTGAAAGTCATTTTAGCGGCCATTGCGGAAGAGAAAGAGGTCGCTATTGAGTTTATTGGATCAAAAAGATTGATACATGAATTTTTATTATGGCTGCACCATAAAAAGCAAACTCAAACGCCGTTATTATTGACCGGCTGGCGAGGGGATTTAGTCGCTGATTCGCTTGATGCAATTAAGTTTGGCTAATTAATTGCTGACAATGCGTCTTAGATTCAAATGTGTCTTAGATACAAATGCTTCAGAGAAATAAAAAGCCTAAATAACATGCGTTATCTAGGCTTTTTATTAAATCGAAAACAATACTTAAAATGGCAGATTAACGTCAGTTATTTGCCGTCAGGTAGCGTCACATTAAGCTCTAATACCGAAAGTTTGTCGTCATTTTGGTCAAGCTGCACAGATACCTGATCTTCAGAAATCTGAACATATTTACGGATAACTTCAATAATTTCTTGTTTCATTTTAGGGAAGTAATCTGGCGCATCACGCTCACCGCGTTGATGGGCAACAATTATCTGTAAACGCTCTTTCGCAGTCACAGCAGTATTGGGTTTTTTATTGCTTCTGAAATAATCGAGTATTGACATAATTAGCTACCAAAAATCCTTTTTAAGAATCCCTTTTTCTCTTCAGTAAGAAACCTAAACGGTACTTCTTCACCAAGTAAACGTTGTACTGTGTCAGCGTAAGCTAGGCCTGCATCACTTTCTTCATCATTAATGACTGGAATACCTGAGTTTGATGCTTTTAATACAGCCTGTGATTCAGGAATAACGCCAACTAATTTAATCGCTAAAATTTCTGAAACATCTTCAACGCTTAACATTTCACCTGTTTTAACTCTAGCAGGTGAATAACGAGTTAGTAATAAAAACTCTTGAATTGGCTCAAGATTTTGCTCTGCGCGGCGCGAACGGCTTTGTAACATACCTAGAATTCGGTCAGAATCTCGTACAGAACTCACTTCTGGGTTTGTGGTGACAATGGCAATATCGGCAAAATACAATGCCATCATTGCGCCTTGCTCGATGCCGGCAGGGGAATCACACACAATATAATCAAAGTCTTTACTTAACTCGTCTAATACGCCGCCAACACCTTCTTTGGTTAAGGCATCTTTGTCACGAGTTTGCGACGCTGGCAGAATGAATAACTTGTCGCAGCGTTTATCTTTTATGAGTGCTTGATTTAAGTTCGCTTCGCCATTAATGACATTAACGAAATCATAAACCACACGGCGTTCACAACCCATAATCAAATCAAGGTTACGAAGACCGATATCGAAATCAATAACAACTGTCTTTTTGCCTTTTAACGCTAAGCCTGTTGCAATTGCAGCGCTTGAAGTTGTTTTACCAACGCCACCTTTACCTGATGTGACAACAATTATTTGTGCCATTTGTTATTATATCCTTTTGTGTTGCCAACTATTGAGGCAATGATTCAACCATGAGTGTATCGCTACTTAAGCGAACGCAACCTCGTTGATCGCTACAATGCTGCTGCAAATGTTCTGCTAGCCAATATTGTCCAGCAATTGAAACTAATTCGGCATCGAGCGAGTTTGCAATGATGATACTGTTTTTATCACCTGCAGCTCCAGCCATCGCTTTACCTCGTAAAGCGCCATATATATGAATGCTACCATCAGCGATGACTTCTGCACCATTTCCTACTGCACCAAAGATGATTAAGTCTGCATTTTTAGCATAAATCTGCTGCCCTGAGCGGACGTTTTGCTTAACGATTTTGGTTTCTTTAGATGGGGCAGGCATATTTTTAGCCTGTTTACCTGATTTAACAATGGCTAAACCTAACGCTTTTGCCTGCTGACTAATGCTTTCATTAGCCGATGTTACACCAACTATGATGAGTTGGTTATCAGTAAGAAGTTGTTTTAATGCAGCGAGATCTACTTCATGATTTTCAATTGCGCTTAGATTTAATATTAAAGGAGCACCAATAAAAAACTGAGGTGCCTGAGATAACTTATTATCTAAATCAGCAGCAATAGCATTAAAATCATGAGTATTTATATGAAGTACAGAAAGAGTAAAAGAAGTGGCTTTTAACTCAAGACTTTGTATGGCCATCCAGGCGTTAATCTCCAAAAAATGTCAGTGTACGAACTGAATTGCAATTAAATTAATAGCTGTCCATGTTATAGTGTGCGTTGTTGACTATCAAGCAAGAAACAGAGGAATTTAACACCAAAATGATATGCGCCGTATATAAAAGTAGCCGAAAACTGGATACCTACTTATTTGTTGAAAAACGTGATGTTTTTGATGCAGTTCCAGAGCCTTTAATGAAGATGTTCGGTACACCTAAATTGGTGATGATGGTTCCTTTATCAAAACGAACTGAATTAGCTATGGCTGATATTGAAAAAGTAAAATCTGAGTTAGCTGATAAAGGGTTTTATTTGCAGCTTCCGCCACCAGTAACCAATTTATTAGATGAACACCGCAAAAGTTTAGGAATAAAAGACTAGCGTCGCTTATTAATAGAGTGGTATTTTATTTTTGGAATTTGGTTTGTTTTAGATTCCAGTTTGTATAAGATAATAGCTTGATTTTGATATGGTTATATATTTTGTATTTCGACGTTAACACAAATGTGTTAACGTTTAGTTAATAAGAACAAAAATAGCAATAATGAGTTAATTTAGGACAATTTATGATTGGGAAGATCATTTCATCTGTAATAGTAACCTTGTTTACTGTTAATTTTGCTTACGCTCAACAGGGTGTGAGTTTTGATGATTACTTAGCTACATTAAAAGATAAAGCAGCGCTTGCTGGTGTTTCACAAAACACAATTGATGAACACTTTGCCAAAATAAAAGTGTTTAAACGCGCTACTGCTAATGGTTCAGACAAAGCATTAAACCTTGAAAGCTACATTCCGCAAAATTCTCCAGAAATTACCGTCAGCACCGCTCGTGCAATGTTCAAAGAACAACAAGATGCCTTAATTGCTTTAGGCGATAGATACGGTGTTCAGCCCCGATTTTTAGTCGCTTTATGGGGGATGACTTCTGAATTTGGCGAACAAAAGGGCAATTTCCCTATTTTGTCTGTAACAGCTTCGAATGCTTATTCAGGTAATAAAGAACAGTTTTATATCGACGAATTTATTGCTGCTTTAAAGATTCTTGATACCAATCAAGTGCAATATGAACAATTAATTGGCTCATCTACTGGTGCCATGGGTCATATGCAATTAATGCCTTCTCAATATCTTGCCTATGCTCAAGATGGTAATGGTGATGGCGTAAAAGATATTTGGAATAACCAATTTGATGCTTTTGCTACTGCAGCATCGATGCTTAAAGAAGCGGGTTGGAAAAACGATGAAACTTGGGGACGCCAAGTCAGTTCAATAAATCCTATTTCGAGCTTGCTGGTCGGTGCTGAACACACTGAAACCTTTAATGAATGGCAAGATCTTGGTGTTAGACGTTATAACGGTAATGACTTGCCTAAGCGTGATGACATGCAGGTGTCGTTGCTGATGCCTGATGGTGAAAATGGCCGTCAATATTTGGTTTATAACAACTTTCGTTTATTACAAGCATGGTCAGTAAAAGAACATTTTTTGCTCACTGTGACTTACCTTTCAGAACGAATCAAAAATCCACCAATCAATTAGTGATATAATATCGGCAATGTAACGTTAATGCTGTATCAAATATGTCTTTTTGGATTGAGAAAAAACTAAACCAACTTACCACCGTACAATGGGAAGCATTGTGCGATGGTTGTGGTAAATGTTGTTTAAATAAATTAATTGATGATGAAACGGAAGAGTTGTACTACACGGATGCTGCTTGTCATTTGTTAGATGATGAAACCTGTGGTTGTCGTCGTTACCCTGAACGTTTTAAATACGTGCCAGCTTGTACAGCTATCACTGTTGATAACGTGGCTGAGTTAACTTGGTTGCCAGACTCTTGTGCCTACAAGCGCCTTCACGAAGGAAGAAAGCTGCCTAGCTGGCATCCATTAATTACGGGTTCTAAAGAAGCCATGCATGCGGCGGGAATTTCTGTCAAAGGAAAGACAATCAACGAAAACAAAGTGCGTGATGTATTTGACCATATCGTGCTTTGGCCATTAAAAGATTTGGATTAACTTTTCAATTCACTTTTAAATTAGATTAAGTCCAGTTCTAACAATCAAAAAAGCACTCTATAAAGAGTGCTTTCAGATTAATGACAAACCCCCACTTTTTTTAAAGTGGGGGTTTTATTTTATTGGTTTATACGCATTTCACGACGTTTATTTAAAAACACATCTTGAGCAATATTGTTG
>NZ_JAKILD010000042.1 GCF_023283825.1 Shewanella olleyana
ATTGTTGTGGACTAGGCTCTCGAAGCATGATGATAAACTTGGTTATTATCTGTACTTCTATTAGATCAAAGCCCTAGACGAATGTCTAGGGCTTTGTCAGCAGTCTGAAAGCACTCTATAAAGAGTGCTTTTTTAGTTTACCCACTTTCGATTTATCACTGTCGTTTAATAATTTGAGTTTAAGTACTCATTGATTGACAGCAAATAGTGCTACATCAATTAGCAGTTATTTTGATTTAAGCGGTTTTAATGCCGGAATGACCATAACCGCTAAAACGATTAAGTAAATAACAAAAGTGACTACCATCCATTGCGCCATGCTGACAGATAGGAATGTCCAAGGATCATCACTACACATACCTGTTGGTGAGAAAATTGCGGGTAACCATTCATCTAAAGGCATCCATGAAGGAAACTGAGGGAAAAACGAACAGGTTGAAAATGGGGAAGGGTCAACTTGTAGTTTATTTAACTCTAGTGAAAGCTTTAGCCCCCATACTGCGCTTATACCCCAGCCAACGAGTCCCAGAATTCTGGTGAGCCAAAATTTTGGTGCTATAGCGCCAATGATGCCCGCAATTATTAGCCCTAATACTGCTACGCGCACATAAATACACATTACACATGGTTCTAATTCCATGACGTATTGAAAGAAAAGAGCGGCGGCTTCAAGTCCAATTGCGGAAAGTAATAGCACAATCCATGCTGTTCGAGAGCGGCTAAATATCTGTAATCCAGTCAAATCAATCTCCTGTCGATTTATGACGATAAAAAAACACCCTCGAATGAGGGTGTTTTCAAAACAAACGTTAAATCAAAACAGTATTAATGTCCAACACCGCCGCCAATAACATCTTTGGCTGAGTGGTGAAGAATGATGTGATTATCATAGAAATATTGAGTTGATTCAGTTAAGAATCCAGATTCAATCATCACGATACCAACGATAGAGAGTACGATGGTATAAGGTAGTGCCATCCAAACCATACGGCCATATGACAATCTAACTAATGGCGCTAATGCTGATGTTAGCAAGAATAAGAACGCTGCTTGACCATTTGGTGTCGCCACAGAAGGTAGGTTAGTACCTGTGTTAATGGCTACAGCAAGAAGATCAAATTGGTCTCGAGTGATCTGGCCGCTGATTAATGCTGCTTTGACTTCATTAATGTAAACCGTACCAACAAAAACGTTGTCACTAACCATAGAAAGCAGGCCATTGGCAATATAGAAGACAACAAGTTGCGCATTGCCTTCAAAGCTTAGCGCCCATTGAATAACCGGTGCAAACAAGTGCTGATCGATAATCACACCAACAACAGCAAAGAAAACCGCCAATAATGCAGTGAATGGTAGCGCTTCTTCGAAGGCTTTCCCTAATGCATGTTCATCAGTTACACCATTAAATGCAGTGGTTAAGATGATAACTGACAGGCCAATTAAACCAACTGAGGCTAAATGGAAGGCAAGGCCAACCACTAACCATACGCCGACTAACGCTTGAACTAAGAGTTTTACTTTATCGGCTTTAGTACGATTTTGATCTTCGTATTCAGAGTAGTCACTCAAAATTTTATGCACAGCGTCTGGAAGCTCAGCGCCATAGCTAAACAATTTAAATTTTTCAACCAACAAACAGGTAGAGATACCGGCAACAAAAACAGGAATGGTCACAGGAGACATACGAATAAAGAATTCACTGAACTGCCAATGCGCTTGGGCTGCAATGATCAAGTTTTGTGGCTCACCTACCATAGTACAAACACCACCAAGTGCAGTACCTACACCAGCATGCATAAGTAAGTTACGTAAAAAACCGCGGAAAGCTTCTAACTCGTCATCATTGAGCTGTTCGCGCTCTTCAGAGGTATGGTCATGATCGCAACTGAAGTCTTTACCTGAAGCCACTTTGTGGTAAATAGAATAAAAACCTATGGCCACAGCAATAATGACTGCAATAACGGTTAATGCATCAAGAAAAGCCGACAATAAAGCGGAAGATACACAAAACAATAATGAAACAATGACTTTAGAGCGTACTTTTGTGATCATTTTTGTGAAAACAAATAGCAGTAACTGCTTCATAAAGTAAATGCCTGCTACCATAAAGATTAACAGTAACAGTACTTCTAAGTTTGCCTCTATCTCATGCAATACTTGGGTGGGTGAAGTCATGCCAATAAAGACAGCTTGAATGGCAAGCAGACCACCTGGTTGAAGGGGGTAACACTTAAGCGCCATAGCAAGGGTAAAAATAAATTCTAAGACAAGTACCCATCCGGCTACGAATGGGCTGACAAAGAAGAATAATAATGGGTTTATTACAAGGAACGATAATATTGCATATTTGTACCATCTTGGAGAATTACCCAAGAAGTTACTAAAAAATGCAGCACCAGTGGTTGACGGCATAGTAGCCTCTCCAGTTGTGAATTTACAATAGTGAACGTTGGAGGAAGGAATTTTGCGGACAAATCTTAGCTGAAAAAATTGATTGAATGATCACTGTTGCAAAACCGTACATAAACTATTTTTGTTTATTGAGTAACGACTTAGCGTTGTTTATCGTCATTAATTTTATTAATTCTTAGCGCTTATTATTTGAATTACTCAAAATTCGTTAGCTGTGCCACTAACTTACATCCATAATTTGCGCGGTATTTTAGCGCAAACTGAATCGCATTGTAATGCGAATAAATTTTTTCAACGACAAAAAACTAACGAATATAACTACAACCTCACATTCTTTGCTTGCGCTGTTCAAAAAATGCTCGCTAAGTCATCCAATTCAGCGGTTTACCCACTGTCAATGGTGTGTAATTGCATTAGCTCTGGTATGATCAGTTCATTGGGTAACCACGGGATGTTCAAGTTGACAATTATCAATGCAAAAGGTCCTGCAAGTTTTGCAGAGAAGTATATCGTTCGTTCGATATGGGAAAACAAGTTTCCACCAGGTTCAATATTGCCTGCAGAACGTGAGCTTTCAGAATTAATTGGTGTTACAAGAACCACGTTACGTGAAGTGTTACAGCGTTTAGCTCGTGATGGTTGGTTGAAAATTCAACACGGTAAACCAACTCAAGTTAATAATTTTTGGGAAACATCAGGACTTAATATTCTTGAAACCATTGCTGATTTAAATCCAGATGGCTTTCCGTTACTTGTCGATCAGCTGTTATCTGCAAGAGCAAATGTGAGTACGATTTATTTCCGCGGTGCGGTGAAAAATAACCCTGATAAAGCACAAGAAGTGTTAGCAAAAATATACCAACTAGAAGACAGTGCTGAAGCTTACGCTGACTATGATTATGAATTGCATCATGCATTAGCATTTTCTTCTGGTAATCCACTTTATGTACTCATTTTAAATGGGTTTAAAGGTTTGTATAGCCGAGTGGGTCGCTATTACTTTTCAAGCCAAGAAGCTCGCACTATTGCTTTAGATTTTTACAAAGCATTAGAGAAGCTGGCTATTGATGGTAAATACACAGAAGTTAATGCATTGATGAAAGCTAATGGCATTAATAGTGGCATTATGTGGCAAAAGCTTCGTGATGACATGCCAGCAGAAATAGCAAACAACGATAAATAACAAACGCTAATTTCAAAGCAAAAAAACCAACCTCTGAGGTTGGTTTTTTTATGCTTTTTAAAATAGTTAATACAAACAGTTATAGAGTTGTCATCTTGCTATCTTCGCTTGGTGGTGGGCATTGGGATAACTTTATGATCTTGCCGCTCGCATCAACTTGCTCTAATGAAATATCAAAGCCCCATAGTCTGTGTAAATGTTTTAACACTTCTTCATTGCTACCACCTAGCGGTATCCGTTTATTAGGGACGTAGCGTAAAGTCAATGAACGGTCACCATTAATATCGACTCGTTGCACCTGTATATTAGGCTCTATATTTGATAGGTTATATTGCTGCGATAATTTTTCACGTATTAAATGATAGCCGCGGTCATCATGAATTGCAGATACAGATAATTTATTGCAGCTATCATCATCAAGAATACTGAATAACTTAAAATCTCGAATGATTTTAGGTGACAAATATTGGCTTATAAAGCTTTCATCTTTAAAATTTTCCATAGCAAAGGTCACAGTGGTTAACCAATCACTGCCTGCTATGTCTGGAAACCATTTTTTATCCTCTTCAGTTGGGTTCTCGCAAATACGTCTGATATCAACAAACATATTAAAACCGAGCGCATAAGGGTTAATACCACTGTAATAAGGGCTGTTATAAGCCGGTTGTGCAACAACGCCAGTATGACTTTGTAAGAACTCCAGCATAAACCTATCTGTCACAGTGCCTTCGTCAAACATATGGTTCAATATGGTGTAATGCCAAAAAGTGGCCCAGCCTTCATTCATAACTTGTGTTTGCTTTTGAGGATAAAAATATTGCGCCATTTTGCGAACAATACGCACAATTTCACGTTGCCATGGCTCAAGTAAAGGTGCGTTTTTTTCAATGAAATACAATATGTTTTCTTGTGGTTCATTTGGAAAGTTAACTTGTTGATTGTGCTTTTGTTCATCACGGTTTTTAGGGACTGTACGCCATAAATCATTAACCTGACTTTGCAAATAACTCTCACGATCTTTCTGACGCATTTTTTCTTCTTTAAATGACACTTCTGCAGGGCGTTTATATCTATCAACACCATAATTCATTAACGCGTGGCAAGAATCAAGAGTCAGTTCAACTTGCTCGACGCCAAACTTTAATTCACATTCATGAATATAGTTTTTGGCAAACACCAGATAATCGATAATTGAGCTCGCATCAGTCCAGGTTTTAAACAGGTAATTATTTTTAAAAAAACTATTATGGCCAAAACTTGCGTGTGCCATCACGAGGGCTTGCATAGTGATGGTGTTTTCTTCCATTAAATACGCAATACATGGGTCGGAATTAATCACGATTTCATAGGCTAAACCCATTTGGCCGCGGCGATAACCTTGCTCTGTTTCGATAAAGCGTTTACCAAAAGACCAATGGGTATAACCTATTGGCATCCCAATACCGGCGTAGGCATCCATCATTTGTTCAGCTGTAATAACCTCAATTTGGTTGGGGTAGCTATCAAGCTTGTAAAAAGCGGCAACTTTTTCAATTTCTTCCATATAGGTTTCAAGTAATGAAAAGCTCCAATCAGGCCCATCATCTAAAGGTTGTTTTTTTACACTGTCAGCTTCGGTGAAATGATTATTCGTTGTTGTCATTGTGTTCTCCTTAGCTTGGCTGCTTTTTAAATAATTCACGGAACACGGGGTAGATATCATTAACTTCTTTAATATGCTGAACAGCGATATTGCCGAACTGCTCTTGTAACGCTTCGTATTCACGCCAAAGGGTTTGGTGAGCACGGCGAGTAATTTCTATGTAACTAAAGTAACGTGAAACGGGCAGTATTTTTTCTGCTAATAACTGCCTACAAGCAGGGGAATCGTCCGCCCAATTATCACCATCAGAAGCTTGTGCTGCATAAATATTCCATTCATCTGCAGGATAACGTTCTTGCTGGATTTCATGCATTAAATTCAATGCACTAGATACGATAGTACCGCCAGTTTCTTGCGAGTAAAAAAACTCATGTTCGTCGACTTCTTTAGCCTGTGTATGATGGCGGATATAAACGACTTCTAGATTTTTATAAGTTTGAGTTAAAAACAAATACAAAAGAATATAGAAGCGTTTCGCCATATCTTTGGTCGCTTGATCCATTGATCCTGACACATCCATTAAGCAAAACATCACGGCTTGGCTTGAAGGCTTTTCACGCTTAGCAAAATTATTAAAACGTAAATCGAAACTGTCGATAAAAGGCACGCTATCAATTTTTTTCTGTAAGTCCTCTATTTGTTGCTTTAAATCCATGATGATTTCAGCTTGGGTACCAGGGGTATTTTCAAGCTCATTTAATTTAGATTTAAGCTCTGCAAGTTGCTTCTTTTTTCCCGCTGTCATGGCGATACGGCGGGCGTGAGACGATCGAAGTGAGCGAACAATATTAATATTGGCTGGTACACCTACATTGGTAAAACCTGCACGATAGGTTTCAAACTCAACCATTTGTTTAGCGTTAGTTTGCTGAAGATCGGGAAGGGCTAAGTCTTCAAATAACAATTCTAAATATTCGTCATTTGAAATTTCAAATAAAAACTCATCTTTACCTTCACCAGTGTTAGAAGCTTCTCCTTCACCACTTCCTTCTCCAGCCCCACCACCTTTAGGTCGCTCTATCTGATCGCCTTGGTTAAATTGGTCATTGCCTGGATGAACACGCTCGCGAATACCACCTTGGCCTTGATGGAAAATCGGCTCGCTTATGTCGCGTGTAGGAATACTGATTTTCTCGCCTTTATCTATATCAGTAACACTGCGACGAGTTACCGCTTCACTCACGGATTTCTTAATTTGTTTTTTATAACGTTCGATAAAACGTTGTCGATTAACGGTACTTTTGCCCTTAGCATTGAGGCGTCTATCTATAAAATTTGCCATACACAACTCCTAATGAACTTTGACCTTAAACAGTTCAAGCTGAATAAGGTCAAAGTGAGCAAGACTTATGACGATTTACGAACCCTCAAATACCACTCTGAAAGTAACCTAACTTGCTTTTGTGTATATCCTTTTTCCATCATTCGATTGATAAAATCATCATGCTTACGCTGATCGTCAGCAGAAGTCTTAGCATTGAAAGAAATAACTGGCAGTAAGTCCTCGGTGTTGGAGAACATTTTTTTCTCAATCACGACTCTGAGCTTTTCGTAACTGGTCCACAGAGGGTTATTGCCTTCGTTATTGGCGCGAGCACGTAATACAAAGTTGACTATCTCATTGCGGAAATCTTTTGGATTACTAATACCCGCTGGTTTTTCAATTTTCTCTAGTTCTGCATTTAGAGCCGCTCTATCAAATAACTGACCAGTTTCTGGGTCACGAAACTCTTGATCTTGGATCCAGAAGTCGGCATAAGTGACGTATCTATCAAAGATGTTTTGGCCGTATTCTGAGTAAGACTCAAGGTAGGCCGTTTGGATTTCTTTACCGATAAACTCAACGTACTTAGGAATTAGGTAACCTTTTAAGAACTCTAAGTAACGCTCACTGATTTCATTGGGGAACTGTTCTTGTTCGATTTGTTTCTCTAACACATAAAATAAATGCACTGGGTTTGCTGCTATCTCAGTGTCATCGAAATTAAATACCCGAGATAAAATCTTAAAAGCAAAACGAGTGGATAAGCCGTTCATCCCTTCATCGACACCCGCATAATCACGGTACTCTTGGAATGATTTTGCTTTAGGATCGGTATCTTTTAATGTTTCACCGTTATAAACACGCATTTTTGAGAAAATTGACGAGTTTTCAGGCACTTTAAGGCGAGATAAAATACTAAATTGTGCCAGTGTTTCTAAAGTGCCAGGAGCACAGGGAGCAGTCGAAAGCTCCGAGTTACTTAATAGTTTTTGGTAAATCTCAATTTCTTCAGATACACGTAAACAGTAAGGCACTTTAACGATATAAACACGGTCTAAAAATGCTTCGTTGTTTTTATTATTTCTGAATGTTGTCCACTCTGATTCGTTAGAGTGAGCCAGGATCATGCCATTATAAGGTAGGGCAGATAGTCCTTCTGTACCGTTATAATTTCCTTCTTGTGTAGCTGTTAATAATGGATGCAGCACTTTAATTGGTGCTTTAAACATTTCCACAAACTCCATCACACCTTGGTTAGCACGACATAAAGCGCCTGAATAGGCATAAGCGTCGGCATCATCTTGCGAGAAATGCTCTAACTGACGAATATCGACTTTACCCACAAGTGCTGAAATATCTTGGTTGTTTTCATCACCGGGCTCGGTTTTAGCAATGGCAGTTTGATCGAGAATAGAAGGGTAGACTTTAACGACTTTGAATTTAGTAATGTCGCCACCAAATTCATGTAACCGTTTTACTGCCCATGGTGACATAATCGTTTTGATGTAACGAGTTGGAATATTATATTCGTTTTTTAATAGCTCGCCGTCTTCTTCTGAGTCAAATAAACACAGCGGGCTGTCATTGACTGGGCTACGTACACCGTTAGCCGTTAAAATAAAAATGGGTACTTTTTGCATTAACGATTTGAGTTTTTCAGCAAGAGAAGATTTACCGCCACCCACTGGGCCAAGTAAATACAAAATCTGCTTTGATTCCTCTAACCCTTGAGCCGAATGTTTAAGGTAAGACACAATTTGTTCAATTGACTCTTCCATACCGTAAAAGTCTTTAAAACTAGGATAATAAGTGATGAGTCGATTAGAAAATATTCGACTAAGCACCGGATCTTTTGACGTATCGATAGTTTCTGATTCACCAATGGCCATTAGCATTCTTTCTGCTGCAGACACATACGCACTTTTATCTTCTTTACAGATTTCGAGAAATTGCTGCAGTGAATACTCTTCATCTAGCTTTTGTTCATAACGTTGTTGGTAATGTTCGAATATGCCCATAAGAAACCCCTTGAAACTTAGCCGAAAGAAAGTGATTGATAGCGCATTTTTAGTTGGTAAAGTTGAAAATATTTTCGGTTATTTTTTATCTTTAAAAACTGCTTGCTAAATTAAGTCTAGGTCAGAGGTTGGAGTTTTGCGAGGAGGGGGTTATAAAAACTTCAATAAAAACAAAGATAAACAGTTGCAATTGCAACTGTTGCAAAAATTAACCATTAAATTTGGGGTAAATATGAATAGCGAAAAATGAGCTTATCTATCTCATTTTGAGTAATAAAAAAGGAGCCTTTAGGCTCCTTTTATCTCATCTCTTTTGTACCTAAATAGGTAGATTAACCAGCGAAGTTCGCGTTAACGAAATCCCAGTTAACCAATTCCCAAAACGCTGCCATATAGTTAGGACGAACGTTACGGTAATCGATGTAATAAGCATGCTCCCATACATCAACAGTCAGTAGTGAAGTAACAGACTCATCAGTTAGCGGCGTTGCAGCATTACTAGTGTTAACGATTGAAACTGAACCGTCAGCATTTTTTACTAACCAAGTCCATGCACTACCGAAGTTGTTTACTGCAGAGTCAGTGAATTTAGCTTTAAATTCTTCGAAAGATCCGAATGCAGCATTAATTGCATCTGCAATCGCACCAGTTGGAGCACCGCCAGCGTTAGGTGCTAGACAGTTCCAGTAAAAAGTGTGGTTCCAGATTTGAGCAGCGTTATTGAACATGCCACCAGTAGAAGTTTTAACAACTTCTTCTAATGTTTTGTTAGCAAATTCAGTACCTTCAACAAGACCATTAAGCTTAACAACATAAGTGTTGTGATGCTTACCGTAGTGATATTCAATAGTCTCTTCAGAAATGTGTGGTGCAAGTGCGTTCTTAGCATATGGTAATGCTGGTAATTCGAAAGCCATTATTATCTCTCCATGGACATAGGTTATCGTTTTTTTATGAGTACCACTTAGGCATCATTGCTCTGCCGACATTGTACTTAAAATTTTTGTGATGTGAATCATTGTTTGATGATTAATGTCGATAGACGCAATCTAAAAAAGTTATTTTTATTATAACCCTACAAACTGTGGGATTTTGTTCTTGGCTTAGCTCGCGTACAATGGCTAAAGATTATTAAGTTGCACTTAGGAATTACAATGGAAACAGTAGACAAGATTAAACAGCAAATCAGTGAAAACCCAATCATCGTATACATGAAAGGGTCACCAAAGTTACCAAGCTGTGGTTTTTCATCTCAAGTCGCTCAAGTTATGATTAACTGTGGTGAGCAGTTTGCATTCGTTGATATTTTACAGCACCCAGATATTCGTGCTGAATTACCAAAATTTGCTAACTGGCCTACATTCCCACAATTATGGGTAGAAGGTGAGTTGATTGGTGGTTGTGACATCATCACCGAAATGTACCAAAAAGGCGAATTACAGCCAATTATCAAAGAAACTGCTGATAAGTTTCGCACAGAAGAAGACGCTGAATAATATTCAATAGACCTATTTTGTAGGTTGAGTTAGCTTCATACAATAAAGCCCTAATCTGGATTCAGTTAGGGCTTTTTTATATGGGTAAATATTTAATACCAACCAGCATAAGAATATGATCATTCTTACTGGTTAAAATCGCTTATAACTTCGTTAGCTTTTGTAGGTAGAGCAACTAGCTAGCTGCAAATCCTGCCTTGTTCTAAGCGATTTCTCCAACGCAATATCTGATCACTTATTTATCCCGATTGGCATAAGGTTTTTAACTTTCTACTTTTTCTGATTCAGGGGTTTTAGGTAAAATTAGATTCATTACAATTGCCACTAAACCACACAAACTAATACCCGTTAAGCTGAACTCTCCAATACCAAAAGCCATTCCACCAATACCAAATACTAATGTCACGCCAACAATACTTAAGTTTCGTGGTTCATTTAAATCAACTTGATTGCGAATTAATGCGTTTAGACCAACAGCAGCAATAGAACCAAACAATAGGCACATAATACCGCCCATTACTGGTAAAGGAATGGTTTGCATTAATGCGCCGAGTTTACCGATGAAAGCTAAAATGATGGCTGTTATTGCTGTCCAAGTCATGATCCGCGGATCAAAACTTTTTGTAAGAGTTACTGCCCCTGTGACTTCTGAATAAGTGGTATTTGGTGGACCACCAAAAGCTGATGCTGCCATAGTTGCGATACCGTCACCTGTTAAGGTGCGATGCAAACCAGGTTTTTTCATATAATCTTTACCCGTCACATTAGAAATTGCTAGCAAATCTCCGATGTGCTCAACAGCTGGAGCAATAGCGACTGGGATCATAAACAAAATAGCTTGCCAGTGAAATTCTGGTGCGACAAAGCCTGGCACTGCCAGCCAAGGAGCTTGCTGAACTGGACTAAAATCAACAATACCAAATGCCATACTTAAACCATAGCCGACTAAAATCCCCGCTAAAATAGGCATTACTTTTAAAATACCTTTAGCGAAAACCGCAATGGCTACAGTGGTTGAAAGGGACATGATAGCGATAAATAGGGCTATGTTTTGATCGACTAAAACAGTACTTCCATCACCTGTTTTACCTAACGCCATATTAACCGCCATAGGTGCAAGCCCAAGTCCAATGATGATAATCACCGGACCGACAACCACAGGTGGTAACAGTTTATGAATAAACCCACTGCCTTTAATTTTAACTAAGGCTCCCAATATGACATACACAAAACCAGCAACCATTAAACCGCCCATGGTCGCAGGTATCCCCCATGTTTGTACGCCATACATAATAGGCGCGATAAACGCAAAGGATGAAGCGAGGAAAATGGGCACTTGTCTTTTGGTGATCAATTGAAATAACAGGGTACCTATACCTGCAGTGAATAATGCCACACTGGTATCTAGACCACTTAACAGTGGCATCAATACTAAAGCGCCAAATGCGACAAATAGCATTTGAGCACCTTGCAGTGGGATGAATAAACGATTCATATGTTGATAGCTTCCATTGAGGTATAAATTAAGCTGTAAGATAGGTCAATATTGATTAAATGTCTGTAATATAAATCAAGTTTATGAGCGGTTTAGTGGGTGAGATGAACTTAAACACTTCATATATCGGTAAGGGAATGTAATTTTAGAAGCAAAATTAATATGCTACACTTCGAGCACTTTCATCTATTGCTGTTATTTTCCTATGCAAAAAATATTTTTACAAATTATTGTTATTAGTACGCTATTTGGTATTTATAGTCCTAACACGATTTCTGCTGAAATTGGTCTTTTAGATGAGGCTGATGTTGTTGTATCTTCAAGGGCAAGAGCGGAGCGACAAGCTGCGTTAAAAACGGCATTGTCTTCAGTATTTGTAAAAAATTCAGGCTTACCTTCTGTATTAGAACATCCGCTAGTTAGAGCACAAATCAATAAACCTGAAGTCTTGTTAACCCAATACGGTTATAGCGAAATAGATGATGAACTGACATTAAAAGCAAACTTTGATCATAAACGCATTATATCTACGCTTCGCCAAGCAGATCTCCCCGTTTGGGGGCGTCAACGCCCGTTAACCTTGTTATGGTTGTCAATTGAAGATGAAGGTGAGCGCAGTATTTTATCAGATGCATCTGAGCTCGATACTCGCGCTCAGATTGATTTAGATTCAAGCAATAAAGGGATTCCCGTTATTTTGCCTGTAATGGACTTGGATGACGTGATGAAAATCAGCGTATCTGATGTTCGAGGTATATTTACCGATGTAGTTGCTGATGCATCGACGAGATATCGTGCCGATTACTTTGCTGTTGCTGATTTGGATAAAGTGGGTGGCTTTGTGCGTTTTCAAGTGTCTTTATTTGATAAAGAGAGCGAAGGCGGCATCATGCAACCATTAATCCATCACCAAGCAGAAGTATTAGATTACCAAGAGGCTACGGATCAAATTCTTAGCACTTTAGCTGAATACTTTGTTAGTCAGTATGCTTTTGCTGATAGTGGAAATAGCGCCGAAACATTGCTGTCTTTAACTGGCGTTCAAAGCATGGCTCAGTTAGTTGAAATTGAGTCTTATTTAAATCAGCTTAGTGCAATTAAAACGGTGAGTTTGAGTCAATTTAAAGCGAATACTGTCACTTATAAACTTGAACTATTTGGTGATGCAGAAGATTTGCAGAAACTATTGAACATTAATAAGCGTCTCACCGAAATCCCTCAATTAGATGTCAATGATGAATTAGCTGACATGGAATTTGTCTCTGAACCAGTCACCACTCTTTTTTATCAGTGGCATTAACATTAATGCTATTTTTTGAGCAAATGCTTTTACACTTAATGGCTTTTACTCAATAGAGACGTGATAACGGTCTAACTGTTCGTTGTTGAACAAGCTAGACCGCTTAATCAGCAACAGACTTTAAAACGATTGTGTTATACTTGCAGTCGCTTGTTTACATTATTAGAGAATTTTTGAGTGACCCAAAACTCACCAAAACAATTATCGTTACCCGTATACTTACCTGACGATGAAACCTTTCAAAGTTATTACCCTGCTGTGGGTAATGATGAGTTAATTCAAAAGCTTCAAGCTACTGCAGAAGGAAGTTTGTCGTCCAGCTTATATTTATTTGGCCCAGTTAAGTCAGGCCGAACTCATCTAATGCATGCGGCTTGTGCTCATGCAAACGATCTTGATAGACGCACTTTATATATTCCACTTGGGATCCATGCCAGTATTTCTCCTGCACTTTTTGAAGGTGTTGAGTCTCTCCATTTAATATGTATTGATGATATTGACGCTATTGCTGGTCATCCTATTTGGGAAGAAGCGTTATTTCATTTGTATAATCGCGTTGCTGAACAAGATGATTGCCAATTAATTGTTAGCGGCAGTTCGTCGCCAACAGAAGCAGGCTTTGCATTACCCGATTTAATTTCTCGTATGCAGTGGGGCTTAATATATCAGCTGCAGCCAATGGCTGATGAAGAGAAGTTACTCGCGTTACAGCGACGTGCTGCAATGAGAGGTTTACAGCTTTCTGATGAAGTAGGGCGCTTCTTATTGACGCGGATGGCACGTGACTTACGTACTTTATTTGATGTTCTTGATAAGCTCGATAAAGCCTCTATGGTTCATCAGCGCAAGTTAACCATTCCTTTTATAAAAGAAATGTTAAGGCTTTAATCTAAATTAATTGCTGAATAAAAAAGCCACCAATATGGTGGCTTTTTAGATCTTGTCAAAACAGCTATTTTCCGCTATTCAGTTTAATTGGAGCGATTAATATTTACTAAATGCATTAACGTTTCGGTAAAGGCATCTCTTTGTGCTCTCTTCCTATTTGTAGTGGACGTTTCTCAACCTCAGTAGCAGTTGCACCTATACTACTCATTGTAGACTTTGATTGTGTATTGCTTGGACTAATGCCAATGTTTTCAAACCAATCTATGCCCACTGTCATATTAATGGGTTCAGGCAAGGCATTGAGTAATGTTTTGCCATCTACTTCAGGCATGATCTCATCAATGACAAATGCAGCTCTATCAAGTATTTCAGCAGAGCCGATTCGACCTCGCTGACCCCAGTCAACGATATACTCAGTGGTGTCAGTGACAGCCACATCTCTTTGTATTTTATATCGATGACTCATAAATGACTCTTCAAATAACATAGCTGAATCTTCTCGTGTAGAAGAATAGGCGTAATAGTCATTGGCATGATCAGTTAAGAAGAAGCTAGTGACATCGCCTGGCTGATAGGCTTTTTGAGTGGCGTTTGCCGTGCCTCCTAAAAAGCTGACCCCAGCTAAACCGAACATTTCGCTGCTTGTCAGTGGATCTACATTTTGTAATTGATCTGACACAAGGGAATTGTTGTCTGTACGACGATAAAAGTCATCAATTAATGTAGGGCCAACTAAAGTGTCATGTATAGAGCGTGGGAAAAAATCATTCGCGTGAGCGAGCTCATGGTAAAGCAAACTGGCTAAACTCGGGGTGATATCGGCTAATGTTCTGCTTTCTCTTCGAGTTCGATCATAACTTCTGTAGGCATAGTCATTATCTTTGACATATCGCCATGGCATTATAAATTGTAAATCATTACCAAAATCGCTTCGATAATCTGGCGCTTCGTTAATTGTGTCACGCTGCTCTGGTGTAAACCATAGATATTCTGGGTCTAAGTAGATAGCACCAGTTGCAACCCAATAAAAAGACGGTCTAATATCTGAGCTAATCACAACAGCGGTAACAGATTTAAGTAGCTTGATGAAATCGCTATTAGGATCTGCTTGAGTCAAAAAGGTTTCGAAGTTTTCGCCCATCCAATCGTGTGATACCACAACTCGGTCCATAACTGAGTTAATATTCTCAGAGTTTTCGATTTGACCGATTAAAGGTAAATCTGCAATATCACAAGTTTGATTGAGTTGGTTTGAATAGACACAATCTGAAGCATTATCTACATAAGTTGATGTTGGGTTATATGAATAGGTTCTTGCTACAGGTTGGTCAAAATAAGGAGATGAAATGGTGGATTCATTCGTCACCATAACAAACACTTCATCTGAAAAAGTTTCACCGGCAAACTGGCCAGTCGCTTTTAATTCAATAATACTGTCCGCGCTCACAGAAGGAGCTGTAAACAAAGGGCGTTCGGGATCTGTTAAATCAAGTTCTACAGCTTGATTTGAGAAGTAACACCACTCAATATCGTCAGCAACTTGATCGTTTATTCTCGCTATTCGAAGACTGACTCCGTTGCCTTGAACTACCTGATGATCGCTGTTGATGTTTAATTGATTTATTGATTCATTAGCTGTGATGCTGATATTTTCACTAAGGTTAGTTTGCGCGCCTGATACATTAACTGAAAAACCATATTCACCAGATTCTGGAATAACAAACGATAAAACGGGACTGTTTTGAGATACAAGAGAAATAGCAGGGCCTGATGTTTGCTGCCACTGATAAGTTAGTCCTGCTGAATTACTATTATTAAGGCTGGCAATAATTACTGCAGATTGTCCAGCAGAATAGGTTTGCTCAACATTAAAACTAAGTGCAGAAGAGGTATTGATTTGAGTAAGACCAGAGCTAGTATCACAAGTATTAATGGGTAATGAGTTATCTGGCGTACCTTGATCTGTACTGTCTGATGAATCACTTGAACCACCGCAGCCACTTAGCATTACTGAAGCAACCATCAAATGTAAAATGGCATACTTAGGGCCTTTAGATTGGTGCTTTTTTCGGAGCACCTTGTTCAAAATACATTTATCAAACATAGCGTTAGGGCTTAACGTCTTCATACACAATCTCCGTTGCTTATTACGACATTCAATCAAATGACTGACATTTCACTATAGCATGGGGTTTGTTGTACAAAAAGAGTGAATTAACTGGCAGGTAACAGCTAGGTAATATTTTGTTTACTTTGATTTTTAGAATAAAAAAGCGCCTAAAGGCGCTTTGTATCGAAAAGTTAGAAAATTAGTTTTGCTTAGATTTCTTCTTTAAACCTAGGCCTAACTCTCTACCACGCATACGAGCATAAAATGGAAACCCGACTAATAAAGCACTTATTAATACAGATTCAATCAAGGCAAAATAAAGTGCGTCTTCAGTGACATAAACTAAGGTCAAACCATGGAGTAAATATAAACATAAAATGAAGCTTGCCCATGCATAAGTGTAGGGTTTACCGGTTAATATCCCCTTTATTGGCAAGAGTAACGGTACTATCCATAATAAGCTAAACACCATAGAGTATTCGCCATTCATTCCTTGTTGTATAAACCATCCCGATAACAGCATCAACAATGCGACATAACCGGTACGACAAAGCTGAAATAAAGTATGTGTCGTCATCTTATTACTCACAGAATAGCTAAAACATTTTCAGGTGGACGGCCAATTGCGGCTTTTCCATTGGCTAGGGCTATAGGTCTTTCAATTAACTTTGGGGTGTCGACCATTGCTTGTACTAACTGAGCTTGTGTGAGTGCTTCATCGGATAGATTTTGCTCTTTGTATTCAGTTTCTTTGGTGCGCATTAACTGCCTAGGAGCAATCTCTAATAGCGCCAAAATTTGATTGATGTCTTCAGTGGTCGGTACACTTTTTAAGTATTCAACAATAGTGACATTGGCATTATTTTCTTCAAGTAAAGCGAGTGTTTGTCTGCTTTTAGAACAGCGAGGGTTGTGGTAAAGCGTTACATTGGTCATAGGATCACTTGTTATCTTTATATTGGCGACAGTTTATCAAACTTTGATTAGGTTGGTTAGCCACATCTATCGATGTGGCTGTGCTAGATTTGAGGTTGAAGTTTATTGTAATGCGTCTAAAGACCGTTTAGCTTGGCGGAATTGACGGATACGAGCTTCAATTCTGGCTATTTGTAATGTTTGGCCTTCTGAATGACGATAAGCGTAATTGAGCTGATCAATCGCACCGTCATAATTAGCTGAAAGCGCCATTGCTTCGGCATTACTATAGTATTCCAGTGCCTTATTCCCTAGCTTACGATAAGCTTGAGTCATTATTTGATACGGCAATACATTTTGCCTGTCCAAGAATATTAAGTCTTCCAGTAGTGGAATTGCATTTCGTGGTTGATCTGCTTCAACGTATATATTGGCTAAGTTAGCCGCAATGACTAACGATGTTGGTTTCAATCTATGGTGATGCTTTAGTAATTCTATCGCTGTTTCGTAATCATCACGCTGTGCTAATAAGTCTGTCTTAGTATCAATATAAAACAAGTTATTACGATCATTTTCGAGCAACTCATCAATGATTGCTTCTGACTCTTCAAACTTTTTGGTTCTAAATAAAGCTAAGGCTTTACCATAAAGCGCTGCACTTTTGAATGTGTAGGTTTTCTTATCCAATTGTTTATCAAACATTGAAATAGCAGCTTGATCGCTATAGCTTGAAAATCGAACCTGAATACGAGCTTTTGCTAACTGATAGTTCAGTTGATCTGGTATGTATCGGTGTGGATACTGAGCAGCTCGATTTCGCGCATCAGTAATACGTGACTCTGGCAATGGGTGAGTCAATAACATTTGCGGTGGCGTGGTAGTAAAACGATATCGAATAGCGAGTTTTTGGAAAAAGTTTGATGCACCATTTGGATCAAAGCCGGCATCAGCCAAAATTTGCATGCCGATTCTATCCGCTTCACGCTCATGTAAACGGGTAAAGTTAATTCTTGCTTGTGTAGATAATGCTTGGGTTGTTGCCAAGGCTGCCATACCAGCTTGCGGCGCTGCAATAGTTAACAAAATAGCACCCAGCATACCTACAATAGTTGCAGTAGAGCTTTTATCTTGTGCTTCAAGTGAACGCGCGAGATGTCGCTGAGTAACGTGAGTAATTTCATGTGCGAGAACTGATGCTAATTCACTTTCGGTATCAGCATGTAAGAATAGCCCTGTATGAACCCCAACATGTCCACCAAAGAAAGCAAATGCGTTGATTTCATCATTTCTTAATAGGAAAAAATAGAAGGGCGTTTTGACACCTGTAGCATGAGCCACTAATTTGTTACCAAGCTCAGATAGATATTGGTTTAAGACTGGGTCGCTGATCACTGGCGCAGAAGAACGTATGACGCGCATATAAGCATCACCGTAAACCATTTCTTTTTCGAGACTGAAGGTATTTACCGCAGCCGTACCAAGATCAGGAAGGTCATTATTCGCGAAGCTTTTAGCTATTCCAGCGGTTAGCAAAAGGCTCACAGCTGTAGTAACAACACCTTTAGAAAACTGAGAAAACGATAATTTGCGCAAATGAAACCTTTATTATAATTATTTCAATAGGGTGGAGAGCAAAGTTACCACAACACCTTAATGGTATCGCTTGTGGTTTTTTGTCCTAGCTAGGATAATAGCCATAGAATGTGTAAAGCAAGTTCATAATGAAATTTATTGATTTAACAGCTTATCAATGTCCTTACCCCTTGGTGCAAATTAAGCTAGCCTTAAAAAAAATGCAACCAGGTGAAATGTTGGCAATTAATATCTCTGACTCTGGTTCACGCCAAGATGTTCCGCTGTTTTTAAAAAAATTTGGCTACCATGTTGAAATAACTGATGACAGTGACAAATCAATGTCATTGAGCATCACAAAACTTAACAATATATAAGTATAATCCTAGTATTCAATTAAGGTAGACTTCGATTATAACAACTCAAACAGTGACTTCTTTTAGGTAACACAATGCTCTCATTTTTAAACGATTGGTATAAAGCCAGATTTAGTGATCCACAAGCGATTACATTACTGTTTATATTGCTTGGGATTGGTTTATTACTTTATTTTGCCGGTGGATTACTGGCACCATTATTGGTGGCGTTAGTGTTGGCATTTTTGTTGGAATGGCCTGTTGCGCAAATTGCTCGCTTTGGTATTAATCGAACTTTAGGGGCTTCTTTAATATTAGTGCTCTTTATCGGGTTGATGGTGTTAGTCGCATTTGGACTGGTCCCAAGCCTTTGGAGGCAGGGCATATCTTTAGCTACTGATTTACCGTTAATGATTGATACAGGGATGCAATCGCTGGTTTCTTTCAGCGAAAAATATCCTCAATACATTAGTGTCGAGCAAATTGATTCGATGGTGGTTGAGCTTAAAAAGCTCGTTGATACGCAACACCTATTAGATATAGGTAAACAGTTACTGGGTTATTCAGCATCATTACTTGTGTTGATGGTTTACGTCATTTTGGTACCGTTATTAGTGTTCTTCTTTTTAAAAGATAAAGATCAACTTATCAAAAGCAGCAAACGTTTTTTTCCTAATAATCGTGACCTTGCTAGAAATGTTTGGTTTGAAATGGATCAGCAAATCTTTAATTATATTCGCGGTAAAGTCATTGAAATCGTGATTGTCGGCACTGTTAGTTATATTTTCTTTGCTGTTATGGGTTTAAGATATTCAGCGCTATTAGGTGTATTAACCGGGCTTTCTGTTCTCATTCCTTATGTGGGAGCGACTTTAGTTACTCTGCCAATTGCACTGGTTGCCTTTGTACAGTGGGGCGTGAGCCCTGAGTTTGGTTATGTGATGATAGGTTACGGTGTCATTCAAGCATTAGATGGTAATGTACTCGTTCCTATATTATTCTCCGATGCGGTAGATTTACACCCTGTGTTAATTATCGCTGCAGTATTAGTGTTTGGTGGCCTATGGGGCGTTTGGGGCGTATTTTTTGCAATTCCATTAGCATCCCTTGTAAAAGCTGTGATTAACGCTTGGCCGGATAGTCGGCAAATTTCAATTGATAAAAAGAATAAATAGATCTGTATTTTGCATAGTTCACACTTCGATTAATATAGAGGTTAATATGAAAGCTTACATATTTTTTCCACTAATCTTATTATTCCTTTCTACAGCGCAAGCTAATACAGGGCATCGGCTAGGAGGGGATATCTATTTCCCTGAAAATACTCTTTATAGTTTTGAATTAGCAATTAAACATTTACAGAGTAATGAGAAGTTTCATTATGCTGAATTTGATGTTCAAGAGTCTAAAGATGGCTATGCAGTTGTTTTTCATGATATTAAGAATATTGCAAGAATTGTCCCCGATAATGAATATAATCGGACTGTTCTTAGTCGCTTTAATGCAGATAAGACATTTAAAAAGATAAAGATTTCAGATTTATTCATTGATGAAATAGTTAGATTAAAATTAAAAAATAACGCAAGAATCCCTGAGCTAGTAGATGTTTTAGAAGCAGCTGTTGATTTAGGGCTAAATAAACCCATTCTTGTCGAAATTAAGTCATTGAAAACGGATGAATGTAGGCAAAAAACAATAGATACAGTAGCCAGCTATAAAAATAAATTAAATATTAACTTTCTGGCTTTTAAAAGTTCATTTAACAAATCATTTCCAGATAAAACACGTTGGGGTGCTGAATTTAAAAAGCATGATCTAACGGTTTTTACTGCAAAAAAAGCAAAGAAACCAAAGAATAATTTAAGTAAATCAGTGCCAGCAGCATCTTTAAACTGGAAGTTTTCTACTTTGGTTAATGAAACTGTATTTATAAAAAATGAAACTACGAGAATTATCCAATTCCCTTTTGCTTTTGAAAATAGTAATGATAAAAGTTATGCACTAAATGTTGGTATAAAGCATGGCTTAGACGACTATGGTGATAAAGGGTTGTATGTAAATATATTAGATAAAAACGAAAATTTGTTGTACTCATTTTTCTCTAAAGAAAAAACTTGGAAGTGGAAAACACTGAATAATTTAAATAAAGATGAATATATTGTTTCCATTGAAGATAAGGATACAAGTTTTAGTAGCAAGTCCCCAGGTAACAAAGCTCAAATAAAAATTAACTTAGTAGAGATGTAATTATATTCTGAACAAAATATTTTGACAGCTATGGTTTTTAACTAAAAAGAGACTCAAATGAGTCTCTTCAGACTGCTGACAAAGCCCTCGACATTCGTCTAGGGCTTTGATCTAATAGAAGTACAGATAATAACCAAGTTTATCATCATGCTTCGAGAGCCTAGTCCACAACAATATG
>NZ_JAKILD010000043.1 GCF_023283825.1 Shewanella olleyana
GAGCAGTGTTGTAAAGCTTGGAATATATTTATTCAGTGCAAAGATAGGGTAAAAAGTTTATGTACACGAGACTGGGCTAATATGGGCAAAGTCTAATGCGGATTGGTATTACTTAGGTTCGGTATTAGCGGCTTTGGAAGTTAGGTTTAGTTTCATATTCCCCCCATAAAGAGATAAGTTGCTTTAAATATCAATTTATCTAATAGAAGATTAGCCAAGCTTGGTTGATCTTTATTTCGAGCATTTTCGTATTCATAAATGCAAAACTAAAGTCGGTATGTTGAAACATTATTCATTATTGCTAATTTGGCTGAAAAACCCACAGTCAGTAGTGTTTGTGACAAATAATGCTTTACCTTTGCCAGTGCTTTTAGCATAATGCTCCACGTCAACAGGGGTATAGTTCCAATTGGTAGAACAGCGGTCTCCAAAACCGATGGTTGCGAGTTCGAGTCTTGCTACCCCTGCCAAATTTAGAAAAAGCCGAGCAATAGCTCGGCTTTTTTGTATCTGAAATTTGATAATTACGTTTTCCACTTAGTATCATTGCTATGGTTATATATTAAGCTCAAACTGTCATATTGAAGTCATATATTTTGTTTATATCTGATAATCACTAATTGCTGCATTTGTTCTGCATTATAGGTGTAAAATAGAGTGACTCTTCATCATAAGGTGCATCATGCAATTCATCTCTATCGACAAGCCACAATACCGTAAACGACTTAACATATTACTGATATCGCTGGTGGCAAGTTTAACAATACTCTCATTGGCATTTGGTGGATTACTTATTGAGTTATTTGGCAGTGATACCGTCATTCGAGGGGAGTCTACCGGCAACTTTCACCTTAATTTCATTGGAGTCATTCTAGCTGTGGTTAGCTGCAGTTTAGTAATGAACTGGATTAAAACAAAACCTTATATGAAAGAGATATATTGGGTGTGGCAAGTTAAGCAGTTACAAAATCGTATCTATCGAAAGTTAAAAAAGATTGTTGCTGCAGCACAAGAAAATGATGTTAACGCGATAACAATATTGCTTTATTACTACCACAGCCAAAAAAAGGTGTATGAATTAGATAACAACACATTGACTATGTCGAAGGTGGAAACTGATATTAATAGTATTGAACAGCAAATATCTGACTTAAACTTAGCGATTACGCTTGATGATTTTTCTATTGAGTTAATCGATAAGGTATAGCTAGCTTTTAAGCCCAGCTAATCAATAGTTAAATTAAAAGCCGCCTAACAGATAACTGATGGGCGGCTTTATTGTTTATTCAAGCCAATATTTACTTAAGCCAATATTCATTAAAGGTATTAGCATGCAAAGTCATTGTTTATAAAACAATAAGCTCAACGCGGATATTACCGCGGGTCGCATTTGAATATGGACACACTTGATGCGCTTTTTCTACCAGTGCTTCAGCATCTGCTTTAGACATGCCAGGCAGTGTGACTCGTAGCTCAACATCAATAGCAAAGCCTACGCCTGCTGTATTTGCACCGATACCAACAGTGGCTTCAACGGTAAGATCTGAACTTAGTATTTGCTTGTCTTGGCCTGCAACAAACTTCATTGCACCAATAAAACAAGCTGAGTATCCTGCTGCAAACAGTTGTTCAGGGTTTGTTCCTTCACCACCCGCACCGCCTAGTTCTTTTGGTGTGCTTAAGTTTACCGAAAGTTTGTTGTCAGACGATACTGATTTGCCGTCTCTTCCGCCTGTTGTCGTTGCTGTAGCTGTATATATTAAATCCATGAAAACTCCATAATCTTTAAATCATATTAATGACATGATTGGATAAAAAGTATCCAATGGTGATATTTTTAATGTTACTTATATTTTTAGTGGTTTGCAATTGAATTGTGCGCAATTTAATTTTTTATTCAAAAATAATTGATGCAGTGATTTTATTATTCAATAAAAACAGCAGGTTAATTTTTTGGTTCTGAAGTGATTAAATATGAACCCAATTAACGACTATTTCGTAGAATTATTGTGTGATTTGAGCGGTCTAATAATTAACGTGTATGTCTATGTTTGAATCTAACGGTCAGAACGGTGGTCATATGTTGCATTGTTTTGGTGAGCTGTTTATATCTAAATTTTCAAACTGTCTCTTTTTATTAGAGTTTTAGATGACACAGTACAGCACGATAATTGTACGTATATGTATCACATGTTAGAATTGTTACAAATTATAACAATCAAGTGTCAAGGGTAAAAAATGAATACCAACTTAACAAAAGAAGAGTTAGCTTGCTTTAGTGAATTGTTCGCTAAGAAGCCTTCTGCTGTTAAAGCTTCGACCGATAGTGGTAACGAAACGGTTTCAGTGACGACAGAAATTCCGTCAACCTTGGCCAGCCTTCTTGGTAAGACCCAGTTAACCTTACTCGCTGAAATCAGCCATTATCGTTTGTGGTTTCCATTAAATATTGCCATGGATGAACTAGGTCAATTTACTCCTAAGTTAGGTATTCCTGAAGTGGTTGATACCCGTGGAGCAGAGCGCAGTTGGCGAATGAAAGAGTTAGATGATGTCAGAATTATTGACTTCGATACTAACTTAGCTATTGAGGTGTTATCGCTTTCAAGTACTGGTTTAACCCTGTATGCACCTAATATTTCAGATAAAACTCGCTCTCGTAGGGCTAAGTTAATATTAACTAAAGAGATAAACTTTGAGATTGAATACCAAATTGTTCGATCTGAAAATGGTGTTATTGCAGCTACGATTGTCGTGAGTGATGAGTCGCGAGAGACATTAAGACAGTTTTTATTCTCTATGCACAAGGCTAAGCATTCTAATTTATACGAACATGAAGCGAATACAGCCTCAGAGAATGAAGTTAATGTGTTGAAAATAAATACATAACTTTAATTGTTTGCTGTTTTATTTAAATGTTTACGTTTCGACTTAAACGCTGGCAGACACTACAAACCTACTTTTTATTGTTTTAAAGCTATTTCTTCAAACTGACCATTTAAAGCGATTATTTAAAATTAACTTTTTGACTTGGTTAGATAGCAACTCACTTCTTATCTTTTTAGTTTTATTGTCCTACTGCAAAATCTGCGCTCAATGTATCCTTTAATGCCCTAGAAAATTCATTATCAGTTTTTGCTTGTACCAGTAAACATAACTCGTCGCCCACAGGGGTAAATCGGTAATAACTGAATAAAAGATTATTGCTCTTTGGGGTAATTTTGATTTGATAATCAACCATGCTCAACAAGATAGGGGCACTTTTATCGAGTATGCCAGTTTCAAACTCACTGCTATGTAAAATCCCCGCATCCATTAAAGTCAGAATGCTTGAGTAGGGCAGCCCGAACTTTGAAAGGCCAACATTAACACTAGAAGCCTTTCTGAAGTACTGTTGTAAACCGCCGTGAATGCGGTAGCCATTGAGTAATTTATAACGCGTTTCAGTATTCAGTTTTGCCGACATTCCTAGCGCTTTTTCGAGTATTTGCGCCTCTCTTTGAGTTAGTTTTTTTAAAATGGCTAATGTTCTGAGGCTAAATTTACCGGGTTTTACTATTTCACTGGCAAGGATCCTTGCCCATAAATCTTGCATTCTGCGAGAACTAATTTGCTCAGCCATTTGGAAAAACTGGTAACTCCAGTCAGGATCGAGATCTTCACCTGTGACATCAGATGGGGTGTAATTTAACGCTAATGAGAAAATCGTTTCTAAATTAAGTTGATGTAAAACTTGATTCTTTTGGAGCCTAAATTGGGCTCTTTCGCCAATAGAGGCTTGAGACGGTCGATAATCATCTTCACTTGCTAACCCGAGCATTTTGCCCAGAAGTAGTGCTTTTTTTCGAGCAGACATGCTGGTATTCGTAGTCTTTTCGGTTTGATTAGGATGGTTATCTGTCATTGTTATTCTCTTAGGCTTTATGCATTGTCCACATTACATCGTATCAGTATTCATTTTAGTTGATTTACCCCAGTTTGTTTCGTGCCCAGGTTCAGGTTTTGAGGGAATATTTAACGAAAGTACTAGTGAACATAGGGCAAATAACACACCTATCATAAATACCCATTGAGGAGAGCTTAACCATAAGATACCCAATAGAGCTGGAATGATGACAGCGGCGATATGGTTGATGGTAAAGCTAACAGACATACTTGCGGCAATGTCTTTGGGGTCTGCAATTTTCTGAAAATAGGTTTTCATAGCAATGGCCATTGCGAACAGTAAATGATCTATCACGTATAGTGCTGCTGCTATCTGAGCATGTTCAACTACCGCGTAACTCGCAAAGACAATAATTAATCCCACGTACTCGATCACTAGGGCATTTCGCTCGCCAATACGGCCAATAAACCGACCTATGGATGGAGCAAAAAACAAGTTAACGACATAGTTAATTAAGAATAAAGCGGTGATTTCCGACACTGAATAGCCAAATTTTTCGACCATCATGAAACCAGCGAACACCATAAAAATCTGTCGTCTGGCGCCAGATAAAAACGTTAAAGCATAGTAAAGCCAGTATCGCTTCCTGAAGATGAGTTTTTTATGTTGAGGTTCAGCAATTTCAAATCTTGGATAGTAAAAAGCCATAATGCAAACTGCGATTAAGCCTAGCGCACCAATAATGCCGTACATCCAAACATAGTCGAGGTTGAGCCAGCTCATAATAAGCCAAATACTGCCATAACCTAGCAGTGCAGCAGCAGAGCGCCAAGCTAACGCCTTGCCTAGAAAACTAGCCGTATCCTTTTTATCTACCCACTGCAGTGTTAGCGATTGATTGATGGTTTCGAAGTAATGAAACCCAATCGACATCAATACAGTGGTGAGGTACAAGCCTAAAACACTGGGAAAAAAGCCGGTAATACCGATACCAATTGATAAGACCGCGAGGGAGATTAATGCAAATGATTGCTCACGAATAAGCAATAAAACAAAAATCGCAGTGAATGCCAAAAAGCCGGGGACTTCTCGTAAACTTTGCAGCATGCCAATTTCTGCACCACTAAAAGCCGCTTTTTCAATAACAAAATTATTAAGCAAAGCCTGCCATACCGCAAAAACCATCGACATCACGAAGGTCATCCACAATAAAAGCTGCTGAGGATTTTTGCTGGAACTGACTGACATGAGGCGTTTTTCCTGATTTATGTATTGTTTGTATAGTTACATTTTTTGGTTTTTTAATCTAAGTGTAAATTTATTGTGCTTTAAAGCTGAAATTAACAAGGTAAATCTCGTTATGCCTCTTAGTGCCACATTAATAATGATGGAGAATTTGCTTGTGGGTTAGATAATTGCTGATCTGTAAAAACTAAGTGGATAGCTCATCAGGGTTATTCACTTTTTTGTGAGCAACTCAAAAGTCTTAACTATTAATAGTCGATGTTGCTAATTTGCCGTGATCTGATCCATGTAATTATGTTTCGCTTTCTATTAAGATTAGATGTAATAGCATGGTTGAATAAAATCTTATTGAGTATTACAAAGCTTTAAATAACCGAATCAGCTTTTCTTTATTATCATCGAGGTGAACGTGAGCAACATTTTAATTATCTATTCAACTGTCCACGGTCAAACCCGCAAGATTTGCGATTACATGGAAGCGAAACTCACCGCCGCCGGTGATACTGTCACATTAGCACCACTTCAGGATAAACCTGATATGAGTGGCTTTGATAAAGTCTTTATAGGCGCTAGCATTCGTCATGGTAAACATCGCCCTGAGCTTTATCAGTTTGTTGCTGATAATAAAGAGATACTTGATAGCAAAGCTAATGGTTTCTTTTCAGTGAGTTTAGTTGCAAGAAAGCCAGGTAAAAATACCCCTGATACTAATATGTATATGCAGGCATTTTTAAAACAAAGTGAATGGCAACCCAAGGTACTAGAAGTATTTGGTGGCAATTTAGATTATCAATTTTATGGACCAATGGATCGCAACATCATTCGGTTCATCATGTGGTTAACTAAAGGCCCAACGGATCCCAATACCAAAGTGGAATACACTGATTGGGCGAAGGTAGATAACTACGTCGCGCAAATTCAGTCAGCGTAAATAGGTTTAAAGCCAACAATTAACTTGTTGGCTTTATTGATTTTATGATCCAATTTCGTTTTCCTAACGCGCTCAACGTAAAGTAAGGAGCATCATGAGCCAAAGTTCATCCAAGTTAATTCAGCTGATATCAGAGAAACTCCATGTCATTGTCGTGGCCTTGAGTGTGTTTTTAGTGGTGACTAGCCCATGGATATTAATTGGTAGTCGATTACGTGCTAAAGCCAGTATTTGGGACAGTTTGCATGTTTATATAGGCTTGATAGCAGCAGTATTTGGCTTATTGTTTTTACTGAAAAACTTACTCAATGGCCATTGGCGTCAGTTTTTTCCCTGGCTCAAATTAGACTTTTCACAATGTTTTGATGAAATAAAGCAATTGAAGCAGGGCAAGTTACCGAGTTCTGGCGGTAAGGGCATTTTCAGTATTGTTGAAGGAATAGGCCTGATTTTGATGGCGCTAGTGAGTATTACTGGCATTGCTTGGTTTATTGTTCAAGGAACCAGTGACGCATTGATGTGGCGTAAGTACCACATTATATTCGCTCAAGGTTTTGTTGGCTTTTTAATGATTCACATCGTGTTTGCTGCATTTCATATTATTGATATGGTGCGAAACTCTTAACTTGCTTGAGATGGTTCAAATAGTCATATGAACAAGAAACAAAAAGCCCGACTTTAAATAAATAAAGTCGGGCTTTTTAATGGCTAAATCAGCGCTTCGATTTATATTAGAAGCTTGATGACATCATGTATTACTTCTTTTCTAACGCTAAGTAATTCATCACATCAATCAAGTCACCTAAGGTACGCATTTCGCTCATGTTGATAGCATACTTGTCGTTAACGATAAACGTTGGAACGCTTTGAACTTGAAACATCACTTGCTGTTGACGCCATAGTGCTAGCTTCTTATCAGTCGCTTCGCTGTCTGCAATCTTGTCATAAGTTTCAGCATCAACGCCGTTGGCAGCAAATACTTTTTTGAGATCGTCACGGTTGTTAATTTCTGGCTCGTCATGGCTGTGACCTGGAGCGCTATGATCGTGATGGCCGCCTTCACCTTGAATCGCTTGGAACATAGCCATGTTCAATGCTTTTTGATTACCCACTTCATGAATTACAGCTAATGCGCGCATCACTTCAGTGCCAATTTCGCTGTTCATAAAGTCAACGTGTTTAGTTTCAAAGCCAACGTCTTTGTTCAAGTTACCTTTAATTTCTGGCAGGTACTGGGTTTCCATGTTGTAACAGTTATGACAGTAAAATGAGAAGAACTCAGTAATCTTAGGCTCGGTAGATGCTGGGGCATCAGAAATTTGAGTGTAATGTTGACCTTCAACAAACTTAGATGGAACTGCAGCCACTGTTTCAACAACTTGCTCAACAGTTTTTTCTGCAGTGACTTCAGTTTTTACTTCATTAGTTTCTTCAGCAGGTTTGCCACAACCCGTTAGGGAAAATGTGAATGCCGCAACTGCCATAGTGAATGCAATATGTTTAATCTTAATCATTTCAGCCTCAATAAAAGTGTCGCGTTACACGCTGGTGGTCGCGAGAAATCTTAAAATAGTCTTAATTAAGCCAATACTTAATTGCCTTAATATTAACAAGAATTATGACCTAAACGATTTTTTATTTCAGGGCTAAATATGTGATGTGATACTGCTTTCTTATAAAAAGAAGTCAGCACAAAATAGAGTGCTATCCCGCTTTCGAACGTAAAGTTTGCCAGGCTTCACAAACTTGTCGAAATTGCTGCGCATCTCCACCTGGTCGATCTGGGTGAAGTTTTAAGGCAAGTTTACGCCACTGCTTACGAATATCTTTATTGCTGGCATTCGCATCTAATTCAAAAATGGTTAGCGCATGAGAGTCATGCATTAATACTTGATTAACACCGATATACTCTTGATAGCTTGACCAGAACGATTCGAGCATTTCTTTGACAACATTGGCGCAGGTATCGTATTGCTGCCAATCAAGGTAATACTCTTTTAACGCGGCATCATGATGTTGCTGCTGAGCTATATCGTGAGGCAAAATTCTGAAAATTTGAATATCCATTGCTTGTACTTGAAGCCATTGGTTAGGCAATAACAAGCTTTGCAATTCAAACAAGGCATTCATTAATAAGAAGTTGCGTTTAAAGAGGTCTTTTTCTGGCTCGGGATCAAGGTTATGCATTAAGCCTTTTTGCTGTAACTCACTGGCTAAATGATGGACTTTCCAGCTCTGACATGAGCTTTGCAGTAGGGTGAGCAGAGGCCATATCAGCGGATTATCACTTTTTAAAGATAATCTATCGGTGTCGGCCTGTTGACGAAGCTGAGCATCATTAGCTGCAAGCATAGTGTTATTTTCGCTATGAATTGGCAATAAATTTACTATGCCACAGCCTAGAGTGGAGTCAATGATGTTTTTTTGTTCAACATGCGAAATAGTGTCAATGTTCATTTTGTTTAACAAATATGACGATAAAGCGTATTCCTCACAGACAAACTATCCTTATTTGGTATAAAATTCGCCGCAATAAAAATGATAGGGGCCAAAACCAATGACAGATAAACATTACATCAGTGCGCAACAGCTACTGGAAGATTCTTTTAAACTTGCTGCGCAGGTTTATGATAGTGGCTTTAGACCGCAATTTATTGTCGGTATCTGGCGTGGTGGCGCTCCAATTGGTATTGCTGTGCAAGAGTTCTATGATTTTAAAAATGTAGAAACGGATCATATTGCAGTGAGAACCTCTTCTTACTATGGCATTGGTACCGACAAGCAAAGCAAGAAAATCAAAGTACATGGCTTACATTACATCATTGAAAATGCCAATGCTGATGATGGTTTATTAATTGTTGATGATGTCTTTGATTCAGGCCGAAGTGTTGATGCATTAATCGACAAATTGCAAAAGTTCATGCGTAAGAACATCCCGACAGATATTCGTGTGGCTTGTCCTTATTACAAACCAAAGAATACCGCAGTAGATTTAAAGCCTGATTACTTCATTCACGAATCTGAAGAGTGGTTGGTTTTCCCACATGAAGTTTCGGGATTAAACCCGCAGGAAATCGCTGAAGGTAAAAGTGATTTTAAGAATATTCAGCATTTGTTTAAGTAAAAGCCGCGAAACTGGTTATTTTTTGCTAAACTAGCAAGCTGAACAGTGCGTCAATGATAGTGACATACACGTGGTTTTAGTCCGTGTTTAGCTACTATCTTGATGCATTTTTTATTACCTAGAAAAAGATAAACATTCATTATGAGCTCTGTAGAAATATTTTCGCCGACACCAAGCCCAAGTAAGCCGACTGAAAAGAAACAGTTAGAGCTACTCGCACCTGCAAAAAACGCTGACTATGGCATCGAAGCCATTCGTCATGGTGCAGATGCGGTTTATATTGGTGGTCCAGCTTTTGGCGCACGCCATAATGCGGGTAACAGTGTTGAAGATATTGCACGACTAGCAGAATTTGCTCATAAGTATCACGCTCAAGTTTTCGTTGCATTAAATACGATTTTAATGGATGACGAAATTGAGCAAGCGCAAAGCTTAATATGGTCTTTGTATGAGGCGGGTGTTGATGCGCTGATTATTCAAGATATGGGCTTATTACAATTGGATTTACCGCCAATTGCTATGCACGCCAGTACCCAAATGGATAACCGCACACCTGAGAAAGCCGTCTTCTTAGAGCAAGTGGGTTTTTCGCAAGTGGTGTTAGCCCGCGAGTTAAACTTGCCGCAGATTAAGCAAATCGCCGATACTACCAAACTAAAGTTGGAATATTTTGTTCATGGCGCTTTATGCGTGAGTTATAGCGGCTTATGTAATATTAGCCATGCTTTTTCAAATCGCAGTGCTAACCGCGGTGAATGTTCGCAAATGTGTCGTTTACCATGTGACCTTTCAACCCGTGATGGTGAAGTCTTAGCTGAAAATGAGCATTTATTATCACTTAAAGATAATAACCAAACGGAAAACCTAGAAGCGCTAATTGATGCGGGCGTGACGTCTTTCAAAATTGAAGGTCGCTTAAAAGACATCAGCTATCTTAAAAATGTCACCGCCCATTACCGTCAGCAGCTTGATGCGATTATCGATCGCCGCAGCGATCTAGAGTCTATGTCACATGGTCGTAGTGAGTTTACTTTCACACCCGATCCTGAAAAAAGCTTTAACCGTGGTAAAACAGATTATTTCATCAATCAGCGTACCGCATTGATTGAGCATTTTAGTTCGCCTAAATATATTGGTGAAAAGGTCGGTACCATTGTGGGCGTTGGCCGCGACTTCATTAAAGTCGATAGCGCCAAAGCTGATAAAACCATCGAGTTTAATAATGGTGATGGTTTATGTTTCTTTATTGACGGCTACCAAAAGCAGCGCTTGTCAGACAACAAAACCAAAGGTTTGCGAGTAAACCGCGCCGATGGGAATACCTTGTTTTTAACTGATGTTAGTAAAGATCTTAAAGTGGGGGTTGAGCTTTTCAGAAACTTTGACCACCAGTTTGATGCTTTGTTATCAAAAGACTCTGCAACCCGTAAAATTATGGTGGATATGATCTTAGATGATACCGAGACGGGTATTGCACTTACGGTTGCAGATAAACACCAACACTCGGTGACGGTTGAGCTTGAATGGGCAAAAGAGCCTGCTAAAGATTATGGCAAGGCGGATGCTAATTTACGGACTCAATTAGCTAAACTGGGGAACAGTGATTACAGCTTAAATCAGCTGCAGGTTAACTGTGCTAACCGCTGGTTTTTACCCGCTTCCGTCATCAATGGATTAAGACGTGATGCGATTGCAGCGTTTGATGAGGCGCGTATAAACGGTTATCAACGTCCTCTTAGAGGCGAGCATGATAAAGAAGCGCGCTTCCCACAGAAGTACTTAAGTTTTTTATCTAACGTGGCTAATGATAAATCCCGTGAGTTTTATGAACAGCACGGCGTAATTCAAATGGAAGATACTTACGAGAAAAACCAAGTATTAACTGATGCGCCATTAATGGTGACCAAACACTGTTTGCGCTACAGCTTTAACTTGTGTCCAAAAGAAGTTGAAGGCATTAAAGCCGACCCTATGGTGTTAGATATCGGCAAAGATAGATTGAAACTGGTCTTTGATTGCCAGAAATGTGAAATGATGATTGTTGGCTCAAACCAATTAGTTAAGCAGTAGCATTACTTTTATATTAAACAGTGCTCAAAAGTGAGTGCTAAATAGACAATGTTCGCGTACACTGCGCGACCTGAATTTAAGCTGAGTATAGCTAGGAAAAACCGAATAATGAGCAAAAGTAAGAAGTACGATTTCAGAGTGTTAGCAGTTGGCGATACTTTTAAAGCAGAAATCACTCGTCGTATGAGTGCAACTAAAACTATCGTGTCTAAAAGTCATGACGGTTTTGCAACAGAAGATGAAGCTGTTGCATGGGGTCAAAAAGAGCTAACGGCATTTATGACCACTCAAGTTGAGCGTAATAAACGTAAAACTGAAAAGAAAATTAAAGCTAAATCTATCGCTGACGCGATTGCTGCAGAAGCGCTAACTGATGAGCAAAGTGAAATAGATTTGACAGATTCAGCGGATGAGCTTGAAGATTAACAGTTAAAATAATACAGTAATACAACATTTTGGTGACATAGTTGCTGTATTTCTGTTTGAATTAGCTAAGTTTCACCTTTCAGCACCAATACCAAGGATGATTTCGGTATGAAAGCTAGTACTACCCTAATAATATCTGGGGGGCTGTTGTTAATGAGCCCTTCATATAATGTAGTGGCCACAGAGTCACCACCTCATATCCGAACTATCACTGCAAACTCTGATGCAGAAGGTGGTTCAGAACAGAAGCAGCTTTCAATATTTTCTAATAAAGTGTCATTTGAGCTGCCTGTGGGTTGGAAAATGGCCTTTAATTCTGAACAAGGCACCATGTACAAAGCTGAATTTGTTCCTGCCGGTGAAACCCTCAATGATTGGTCTGCGCTATATTGCATTCAAGGCTTTAAAGGCTTAGCTGCAAATATTGATAGCACTCAATTTCTGGATAGGTTTGCGGGGACTTATCAAGAAACTTGCCAAGGAAGTGTGACATACGAAAAACTCGGTATGACGCAAATTGGTGGTAAAGAGGCTTACCATGGCATCATTGGCTGTACCAATATGAAAAACCTTTATGGCGGCGGTACCTCGAGATCTCGTCAGGGCGAAATTGGCTATTACGCTGTGCTTAAAGATACAGAAGATTTGTATCTAATTCATAAGTCGATGAGAGGCGAGGTGTTTAGTGAATCTAACCCGCCACTGAATGGTTCCAATCATCGTGATTTCATTTCTAAAATGCTGCAACTTAAATTCCAACGTTAGGTCTTTTTTAAGCGCAATTATCTCATTTCGCTTTGTTCATATTATTCAAGCCTTATAACTAAGAGTTGAATAATATGAATGATCCTTATTCTTTATATCAAACAGTACTGTTAACCAGTTATAATGACGCCAATTGTTATATGGACTTGCGCTATCGCAATCGTAACAATGCAAAATATAGTCAATCTTTTGTGGTGCTTGTGGGAATTTGTCTGTTTGATGAATTGTCATGGGATAATCGGGAAACTAGTGAAAATCTAGTGCTGCCCCCGCAACGGTAATGGTGAGAACTGAGTGCGCACTCGATATGTTGATAATAACCAGCATAAAGAAGCGTTAAAAATTCAGCTTCGTTTGTCATGTTTATGACATCAACCTGAGTCCGGAGACCGGCCCAAAAGATGATTTTGAGATTTCGGTGGGCAGATCTCAGAATGTAGCCATTCTTCATCATTGCGATAAACAAACCGTATTAAGGTTTATTTTATTGCAGGAAGTTCTTTGCTGCGGCAACCATGCCCCATTTTTCCTTTTAGGAGTTAAAGGTAAATGGGTACTAATCCAACTAAAATCGCAACAGCACTTAGCCTTATTTTAAGCGTTTCTGCTGCCTCTTTTGTTTCAAGCGCAACAGCTGAAGCTGCAAATACTTCATCAACGACTGAACCTACTGCCATTGGCGCAGATACTGAAACCATTGTGGTTATTGGTCGTAGCGAAGCTAATCCATTAAATATTGCTGCCAATGTTAATGTTATCGACCAAGTCGATATCGAAATGAGCGGTGCAGTAAGTTTAACTGACTTACTTCGCAGCCAGGCGGGGATTCAAGTTTCTGATAATAATTCAGGAACAACTTTCGCGATGCGCGGCTTTACTGCATCACAAGCTGCCAGTAATACATTAATCTTGATTGATGGCCGTCGCTTAAACAATATTGATATCTCAGCGCCAAGTATCAATGCAGTGCCATTAAACCAAGTTGAACGTGTAGAAGTGTTATATGGCTCTGCAGGGGTGCTTTATGGCGATCAAGCGGTAGGCGGTGTGATTAATATCATCACCAAGGCGCCTAATGGTACCGGCGGTGGATTTGAGCTTAGTGGTGGCAGCTTTGATACCTATGAAGCCAAAGGTGATATCTCAGGGGCGATTAATGATGCATGGCGTTATTACTTAGCGGCGAGCTATAACCAAAGTGATAACTATCGTGACAATAATGAAAGCGAAACTGGCTCAGTGCTGGGACGTTTGCAATATCAGTCAGACAAACAGCAGTTCTTTGTTGAAGCAAACTACTTTGACGATAACCGCCAAGCACCAGGCGCATTAACACTTGATCAGTTTGAACAAGACCCAACCCAAGCGGCACCTTTTACTGAAGGTGAATATACTCATGAAATGACAACTGCACTTCGCAGTGGTTATGAGTACCAGTTAACCCAAGAATGGGCATTAGTCGCTGATTTAACTTATTCAGATACCTTAACGACTAACTTTTTGTGGGGCAGTGCAGGCCGTATTGAACGCAACCTATTAAGCTTCTCTCCAAAAGCCACCGCTAACTACCAACTTGAACAAGGCGATTTAGATATTGTCGCAGGTATTGATTTAAGCGTAGGTGAAGCTGATTTCGATTTGGCTTATACCCAAAGAAATAATGAACAAAAGATGGCCAGTATTTATGCCCAGGCTTCAGTGCCTCTAACTAAGACTTTATCTTATGTTGTGGGTGGCCGCTACAGTGAAGTCACAGATGATTTAACCGATCAAACACTTTACCCAAACGGGGTTGAGCTTGATAACGATGCCCATGCATTTGAGTTAGGTTTAAACTATCGCCCAAGTATTGAAAATCGTTTTTATATTCGCGCCAATGATAACTTCCGTTTCGCTAAAGTAGACGAGCAAGCATACACCCCAGTGACGACTCTTGGTTTAGACCCACAAACAGGCCGCTCTTATGAGGCAGGTTGGGATTGGACTACAACATCACAAGCATTCAAATTAAATGCGTACCGTTTAGATTTGGAAGATGAAATTGTTTATGACGCTGGTCGCACTGATGGCCCTCAAGGTGGCGGTGCTAACGTTAATGCAGATGCATCACGTCGATACGGTATCAACACCAGCTATGATATTCAGTTATCGGCTGATTGGCTGTTAGGAGCGTCATACGAGTACATTGATGCAGAGTTCACTGAAGGTGAGAACGAAGGCAAAGCATTGTCTTGGGTAGCGAAACACAATGGCCGTGCTCACTTAAGTTATGATATAGCTTCAGAGTGGCAAGTATTTGTTGAAGGGATTTACACTGGTGAGCGCTTTATTGAAGGTGATAATGCGAATGTCGATCCAAAACTATCGAGCTATGTATTGGCTAACCTAGCCCTTAATTATACTCGTGATAACTGGTCAGCAAGCTTACGTGCAGACAACTTATTAGATGAAGAATATATTAGCGCTGGTTATTACTCAGCTTGGGGCAATGGATATTACTCAGGTAATGGGCGCTCAATTCGTTTAACTGCTGGTTACCGCTTTTAGAATGTGCTGATTAAATGTGCAGTTAAGCGCTTGCTTAGCAGTGTAAATGACTAAAAATCAAAAGCCGACAAATTGCTTGTCGGCTTTTTGTTTGATTAGGGATTAATTACTTGACCTTAGTGCTGCATATGTGGATAAAATCGGTAACAGAGATATAAAAATAATGAAAGGGAAGCGGTACAATATGACCTATCTTGAGCAACAGGTGCTAACTCAAGTCAAAGCAATTATCGGCAACGAAGAACAAGTGATTGGTCGTCGTGGTATTTTGATCCCTTTAAAGAAAGCACTCATTAACGAAGCAGATATTCGTATTTTAATCGATATTGTTTCAAGTGATCCTGCTTTAGCTGCTCATTTATTATGGCGCAGCAATACTGCCCAAGCTGGTGGTATTATTTCAACTAAAAACCGCAGTATTAAAGATGCGCTAATCCGTTTAGGCCAAGTCAATATTTATCGTTATGCTTTTTCATTTTACTTAAAAGAGCGTTTAGATGAGTTACAAGAACCTTACTGCAAATTGGTTAAAGCTTATTGGAGCTTAACAGAGAACATTGCCGTTGATGCTGTTCAGCATCTTCGTGATATTGAAGAGAGTGACCAGCCGATTGATATTGATGCTGATGAGGTGCAAACGCTGGCTTTGTTTAGTGTGTTTGGACAAGTGATCACCTTAAGTGCTTTTGCATTTTTAAATGCGGCATCGGAAAAGGCCATTGCACTGCAAGTGATTAAAACCTTGATTGATACTCAGCAACAAAGCTTATCTATCGAAGCCTTTGAAGCGTTAGGGTTAGATGACGATCTACGTAATGAATTTATGGTGGCGCATAATATTTCTCAAACAGATAACCCTAACTCAGCGGGTATGGTGTTAAGACATGTGCTAGCAAAGCGCAACGTACTGATAAACCCGCTTGCTGATTATGAGTAGAGTTGGTTGAACGGAAATTATTAGCTTAAATACAAAAATGCCACTCAATGAGTGGCATTTTTATATCTACAACATTCAAATTACCACCTTAATAAAACGGTACTTATATAAGTGCTTATATGAGTGCTTAGATGACAGCATAGATCACTGCTGTGATTAGTGGCTGTTTATATTAGTGTTGCTGACCTAAGCTTTGAAGCTTTAGTCCTTCAGCTGCTACTAAGGTTAACCACTTCTGAATTAAGTTCGTGTTTGCTGCATTACGACGGTATGCAGCAAATAGCGGCCGCTTTAACCCTTCAGCGCCGAGTTTTACAGATGATAAATTTAAGCCATGACTTTCATTTATCGACCAGCTCGGTAATGCGGCTATTCCGTCATTACACGCCACTCGTTGTAATAACATTGCGGTTAAATCACACTGTTTTTGCTCTCCAGCTTCAACACCTGCAGGCTCTAAGAAGTGCTTATAGATATCTAAACGCTGTAACGGCACAGGGTATGAAATTAGTGTTTGTTTCGCGAGTTGCTCAGGCTTGATAAATGTTTCTTTGGCAAGTGGGTTGTCATTGGCTACAACCAGTTTAACTTCAAAATCGAATAGATGCTGATAGGCTAAAGCATGCCCAGGCACAGGATCTGAGGTTAGTACTATATCCAATTCACCCATTTCTAATGCATTTAATGAATCAAATAAGTGACGACTTGAAAGGTCAATCCTGCCATCTGGAGAAAGCTGCTTAAAGGCTTCTGTAACGGGCATTAACCAGCGAAAGCAACTATGACATTCAATGCCTAGTTTTAGTGATTGTGACTCCGCATCTAAACCTTTTTTTAGGTCAGATTCAGTGACCATCACCTTAGGTAAGATTTCTTCAGCAAGATTTAACAGTCTCGCGCCTTCTTGGGTGAAAGATAAAGGTTTGCTTTTTCGAATAAAAATAGCCGAGTTAATACGGGTTTCTAATTCTTTAATCTGATGTGATAACGCAGATTGAGTCACGAAACGTTTTTTCGCGGCACCAGCTAGGCTACCACTTTCTTTAAGCGCCATTAGAGTACGAAGGTGTCTCAGCTCTATCATATTATCCTCACATGAATTTTGTTCAACTTTCGGGTGAAATCTATTCGATTGCTTGAACGCAGAGTAACACAACAAACTTCTAGACGTCCAGACGCCTGTGTAATTAATTTACAAAAATGTACTCAAAATGTTAAGTGATGACTTTTTTTGATATAGAAATTACAAGCTTAGGCTTTTCATCATGACAAGGGCAATAGCGGTAATATTTGAGTGAGAAAGGCAGTTATCAGCAAAAATGATTCGTCTTTTATTATATCCATTCACCAAATATCGCGGCTGTTGAAGTAATGATCACTTTAATAAATAAAACGGATAAAAAAGTGGCGGTTGAGCAAATATGGAAAAATTTAGACAGAGGAACTCAAGGAATTAAAGCATCAGTTAGCTGAGGTTTTTGATTGTGGAACAGAGTCAAAGACCTTCGCTTAGGAGGGGAGCGAGGTGACGTTCTACATGAGTTATATTGATTCATTGTGTTGAAGTTACGCAGATTTTCGAAGCTTATCTATACTCAATATATGTTTTTAAATACTGACGGAGTAACAATGAGCCATACCTACAAACTGATTGAATTGACTGGATCTTCACCTATTAGCTCAGATGACGCGATCAAAAATGCGATTGCAGCTGCCAACAAATCAATAAAGCATATGCGCTGGTTTCAAGTGGTTGAGACCAGAGGGCATTTAGAGGAAGGTTTGATTGCTCATTGGCAAGTGACCATTAAAGTGGGCTTCACTTTAGATCAAAGCTAGTGAGATAAAGCTCGTGAAATTAGCGCGGTTCAGATAATCGTTCACTAGATGAAGATATGACTAAAACGTCGAAATGAATCTCGATTTAATTATCAAAACAAAAAAATGCAGCTAAAGGTAACTTCAGCTGCATTTTTTTGTTTAAAAAGCTTACTAGATTAAATCTATATACTCACCGTTCGAAGTTCGCTCGCTGCGGTAGCTCAGCGAGTTGCCAAGAAAGTCTCTTTAGTTATTGCTAATATTTTTTAGTATTTGCCATTATTAAGTTAATGATGCCTTTAAATGCTTGATTAATTCAGTCACTTTTTTTGACTTTAATAAATCTACATGTGCAATAATCCAAATGGTGGTTATCGGCAAGTTGGGGAGCAAATTAACTCGGCTTAACACTGCCGAGTTGTCCCCTAAAAAGTCAGGAAGCAAGGCAACCCCCATGTCGTTTTCAGCATAGCCCAACAGAGTATTAAACGAGTCTGCTTTTACCTTTATGTTATGTTCGGGCACACTTCCTAATGCCGAATACCATACCGGATTTTTTAAATTCACCATACTTGGCAAACACCAAATTAATTTTTCGACGGCTAATTCACCCTTAACTTGCTGCATATAAGCTGAAGTGGCATAACAAAAAATTTGAGAACATATTAGCTTTTCACCACTGGCACCTGCAGGTGGTTCATTCACGCTTCTAATGGCTACATCTGACTCAAGAGAGTTTAAATCGAGCGACTTTGGCGTTAACTCAATATCCATTTGTATTTTTTCAAAATGCTTCTGAAACGAGCGTAAATGCGGCGCTAACATGTAGTGAAACAAGGTGTCGGTGGTGGTTATTTTAAGCCAGCCCTCAAGTTCAAGCTCTTGTGCAGAGATAGAACGTTCTATCTGAAATACTTGTTGTTCTATTTCTGAGCTTACACAAAGTAACTGCTCCCCTTTAGGTGTCAGCGTGTAACCACTGGCTGAACGCTTAAAGAGTTTAACTTTGTGGCGATACTCAAAAGCATCTAATCGCCTTAATACGGTACTGTGGTTCACATCCAACGATTTAGCCGCCCCAGACACTGACCCTTCTGATGCTATGGCCATTACATATTGTAAATCACCCCACCTCACTTTATGCATTTTTGCAAACCTTATGTGCGTTTATCGCTGATTTAAATGCAAAATAACACAGCTATAGTAACAATTCAGTAAATAATTCGAATATTACGTGACACAAAAATCTCGTTTTCTACTTGCTCATAGGAACAGTAATGAATATAAATTTAAAAACTTTTTTGATTATCGCGTTATTTTTAATGGTCACGGCCTGCAGCTCTGACAGCTCAAATAGCCCTAGCGATAACTCAGGCAATAATAGCAACCCTGGTTATGGAAGTGGTCCTGGTTATGGCTCCGAAGACCCAGACCCTGACGAATCAACAGAAGGCCTAACACAGTTATTCGATTTAGTCGCTTCGTGGGGAGAAGAAGGTGAAAACTCAAGTTATTTAGAAGCCTTCAATAGCCCCAATAGTATCGCAGTTGACAGCGCTGGTAATTTTTACGTTACCGAATTTAATGGTGACACAGTTAAAAAATTCACTCCTAATGGCGAGCTGATAAAACAATGGGGGATAACAGGTGATGAAAACGGTGAATTTAACGCCCCTACTGGTATTACTGTTGACTCATTTGATAATGTCTATGTATCTGAAAGTGGTAACAGCCGAATACAAAAATTTAACCCTGACGGTGAATGGTTAGCGACTTTTGGTGAAGGACTATTTACTTCGGCCATGGTGATTGCCTCCGACTCGCTTGACAACCTTTACGTTACCGACTGGGGGAATGGCCGAGTGCAAGTATTTGACTCTGAGGGTACTCATTTACGCACGATAGGAACGCAAGGTGCTGGCTCTGGTCAACTAAGCAATCCAACAGGCATAAAAGTTGATATAAGTGACGTCCTTTGGGTGGTTGATAGAGGAAATCATCGTATTCAAAAGTTTACCCTAGAAGGAGAGTTTATTGAGACTATCGGCAAATCTGGTTCTCAAGCTGGTGAGTTTTCTACCCCAACCAGCATTAATTTTGATAGCGCACGTAACTTTTATGTTTCTGAGTTAGGTAACTCACGAGTACAGGTATTTAACGAGCTTGGTGAATCATTAGGTGAAATTGCTCCAGGAGTATTAGATAACCCCCACGGCTTAGTATTTGATACTAACGGATCCCTCTACGTAGCAGACACAGGCAATAATCTAATTCGTAAATTCAAAGTGAAATAATCATCTCAAACCGCTTAAAATATCACCATAGCTTAAGTGGAATGTTGTTAAAATAAATTGGCTTATTACCTTAATATTAGTAAGCCATGACACCAGTTAGCGAAATAAACACTTCAAGGTCTGTTTTTCGCTAACTAGGGCGTGTATATGGTCTCCTCCAATATTGCAATATAAAAAATAGCGTTGTGACAGTGATAGGTTTGCGTTCGTATATCCGGCTTCATAATTGAAACGCTTGGGTTTC
>NZ_JAKILD010000044.1 GCF_023283825.1 Shewanella olleyana
ATTGTTGTGGACTAGGCTCTCGAAGCATGATGATAAACTTGGTTATTATCTGTACTTCTATTAGATCAAAGCCCTAGACGAATGTCTAGGGCTTTGTCAGCAGTCTGAGACGAGCATTGCTCGTCTTTTTTTCGCATCATCAAGATGCATTAAGCGTTACCAACAATTACTTGTGGTATTTAGGCGATAACTCATTAACAGAGTTAATGAATGCACCAGCATGCTCAGGGTTAACATGTTGATGAATACCATGACCCAAGTTAAACACGTGGCCAGTACCTTCACCGTAAGATGACAAAATTTGGTCAACTTCTTGATGAATACGCTCAGGAGAGGCGTAAAGTACAGATGGGTCCATGTTGCCTTGTAGTGCAACTTTATGTCCAACACGGCGACGTGCATCACCGATATCAACAGTCCAGTCTAAACCTAAAGCGTCACAACCTGTTTCAGCCATAGATTCTAACCATAGTCCGCCACCTTTAGTGAATAAAGTCACAGGTACTTGGCGGCCGTCTGCATGGCGAGTTAAGCCATCAACGATTTTTTGCATGTAACGTAGTGAGAACTCACGGTAAGCATGGTGAGATAACGCACCGCCCCATGAATCGAAAATCATTAACGATTGAGCACCGTTAGCAACTTGTGCGTTTAGGTACAAGATAACTGAGTCAGCTAACTTGTCTAATAGCATGTGTAATGTTGCTGGCTCTTCGTACGCCATTTTCTTGATTTTTTCGAAAGTTTTGCTTGAACCACCTTCGACCATGTAAGTCGCTAGTGTCCATGGAGAACCAGAGAAACCGATTAAAGGTACTTCACCTTTAAGTTCACGACGAATAGTGCTTACTGCACGCATCACGTAACCTAATTCGTCTTCAGGATCTGGAATACAAAGCTTTTTGATTGAATCGATAGTATCAGTAGGACGCTCGAAACGTGGGCCTTCGCCTGTTTCAAAGTATAAACCTAAGCCCATCGCATCTGGAACAGTAAGAATATCTGAGAATAAGATAGCTGCATCTAGGTCATAACGACGAAGTGGCTGTAAAGTCACTTCACATGCTAAATCTTGGTTCTTACAAAGAGACATAAAGTCGCCCGCTTCTGCGCGAGTCGCTTTATATTCAGGTAGATAACGTCCAGCTTGACGCATCATCCATACAGGTGTTTTGTCAACAGGCTGCTTTAATAAGGCGCGTAAATAACGATCATTCTTTAATTCTGCCATTGGGCTTAATTCCTAAACATATAGTGATATCCGCTGGCGCGTAGTTTAGCACTTATGCGATTAATGTAACCAGCGATGCTAAATTAATGTGAACTAACACCCCAACTAGTATCGAATTTGCTAATACAATCGTTAGCGTGCTCACAAAATACTCATAAATAGGTACTAAACAAGCCTAATTGGATAAAAAAGTTGCACCTCTTGTTAGCCTTTGGTATAAAAAGTCTGCGCTAGCAAGAACAATCAAGAAGCACGATAAATCGAGCCCTTAAAAAATCTATTTGCCCAGTGATAGCTACTATCACTGGGCATTTTTCTTTTTATGCCTTTGCGCAATATTATATTTCCCTATCAAATAGTCCTTAATCTGGTCGATCCATTAGATCTTTTGCAGAAAACAGTTGATCAATAGTCACTTTCTCTCATACATTAAGTGTTATGGATTAGTTGCAACACTGGAATTCGTTATGCTGACAAAACTAGAAAAAGCCGAACAAAAATGGGGTGGCTCTAACAAGCTAGTCGATCAATGGCTTCAACATCGCAGAGTTTTGTTGATCCAATATTTTAAAATTGCCGGTTTAGCGCCGTATACCATGCCAGCTAAAAGCCTTCCCAAAGCCGATGCGGTAAAGCAATTTTGTGCGCAACTTGTTGATTATGTCTCCGAAGGCCATTTTGAGGTTTACGATCAAGTCGTCACAGAATGCGAGAAGTTCGGTCAAACCAGTAAAGAAAGAGCGCAGCAGTTATTACCGCAAATCAGCGAAACCACTGACGCAGCTTTAGATTTCAATGATAAATACACAGAAGCTGATAACGATGACATTTTGATGGATTTGGATGCCGACTTATCTAAGCTAGCCCAAGCGATGGAAACCCGCTTTGCCTTCGAAGATGAATTGCTTGAGCAACTTCACGAGCACCACTCAAAAGCCAGCTAGGCTAAATACCAGCTCCCGCTAAACAACATCATAAAAAAGCTCTCTTTGATTACATCAACAGAGAGCTTTTAAGATCTATAACTGATAATCCACTATTTACGCCAGTTGTCAGGTAGCTCAACTTGCGACCACAGGTCATTACAAAGCACTTGATGTTGATGCCAATCTCCACTTTTTAACCATTTAACCAATGCATCGCCCACTTGCGGGTATTTTATCGGTTTGGGCGAAGCTGACTTTAACCAACGATTGAGTATAGAAGCATCAAGCTTTTCCATACTCTGCGCCGCCGCTAATAATTCCAGTGCAGCAACATTAGATGACTGCTCAAACTGTCCCAATAACGGCTTTACTAATAGTTTCTTACCTAAAGTCATTGCCTCACTCGCGAGTTCAAAACCAGCATTGCCAATCACGCCACCACATTCGGACATATGGTTTTTAAAACCTACGCGATTAAAGCCAAACCAATTAATATGTTCAGCTAAAGCCTGCGAAGGTTTATCAGCGTGATAAACAAAAAACTGATAATCAGAAAAAGGGCTTAGAAACTTAGCAATCGAGTCTGCATTTTCAAAAGGCAGATAAACCAAAATTTGGTGGCTATGATCGCCACCGTTTGGCTCAACTTCTACAAAGGGCGGCAGTATAGGAAAACCAAAGTGGTGCCAATGACAGCCCAGCTTTATGTCTGTGGGGGCAAAGTTATTCAACAAAATGCCATCAAACCAACTCATACCCTGCTTGGGTACCGGATATTGAAGCGCCGCTTGGTGGCTAATACTAATCGACGTGACTCCCTGCTTTTTAGCTGCCCATGCGGTAACGGGTTCAAAGTCATTCAGCACTAAATCGTAGTCAGATAAATCCATTCGTTGGACTTCAGACAGTATTGGCGAAGTCATATTGCGTTTTATAGTTTTGCCTAAATTCACTCGACCGCTTTCAGTAATAAACGACATGCCTTTTCTGACTTGATAATCACCAAAGCACTCCATATCAAAATATTGGTCTTCATTACGGCCGCTAAAAAGAAAATCCACTTCTATATCAGTTTTACTCAACGATTTCGCCATGACTCGCGCACGACTAATATGGCCATTTCCAGTCCCTTGAACACCATATAATATTTTCATAAAGTTCCTTGTCTTAAAGTATGTGCGCCTGTATCAATCGAAGAACATTGATCTGCGGTTTATTATTGATTTTGTTTACTTTTGGCTATTTATTAGCGAAGCCAATATTCTTCAATTCAGGCGAACGTTAAATAAATTGCTCAGCCAATGTCACAGCGCCAATTCCTAAAGCCATACCAGCAAGAATATCTAATGGATAATGCACCCCGAGCGCAATGCGAGATAAGCCAATGAAAACAGCCCAAGTAAAAGCTAAGGAAGCCAAAGCTGGGAAAGTGGCCATCACCACAGATGCCATAATGAAAGCCGCTGCAGTGTGCCCTGAAGGTAAACTGAATTTATCTGAAGGTTGAAAGTCTGACTCAAATCCTGCGAATGCTGCACATGGACGAGTGCGACGAATTGAGTTCTTCAATAGCAGATAAAGTGGCAGTTCAATGATATAGCTCACCAGCATTAAATTAAAAAAATGGCTGCCTTGTGGATGAATAAACAACAAACCTACAGCCATATAGACGTAACAATGGCCATCACCTGTTGCAGACACTTTTTTAGCGAAATCAGTTAACTTATGATCACGACAAAAAGTCAGAATATGAAAAAACAACTGCTTGTCTAAAGTCGCTATGCTCATCGTCACGTCCTTTGCCATATTTAAGTCCTATTGATTAATTGATATTCAACCATGATAAGGACTGTAAATATGATGAATGACGCTGACATGACATTCTGTCGAAAGTTTTATGACAAGGTGTTCACTGAGATGCTGAGGTTCTATTTTGGGACAGCATTATTATCGGCTGGCTTTACATATAAAATCGGGAAAGGATAACCAACACATCAATGAATGATTTAGATAGTTAAATAAAAGCAGAGTAAAATAAGGGAGTTAAAGTAAAAAGTTTAGGGATTAGAGGTTAGGGGTTAAGGTGCCCTATCAAGACACCTCATTCGACAACAAATTTATGCAGATGCCTCAGCAAGACTATCTGATTTATTTGTCCGATAAATTTTGATCAAATGAAAAATATTGATCCCAGCAACAAACGCGTTCATGCCCGCCACAGGCCAAGCCTCAATTTGTACACCGTAAATAACGAATAATGTACAACCAACAAAATTTAACCAGCGAAGCCAAATAATGTCTTTCATCATGAGTGAAATAGCCACCATAATAGATGCGCCATAACCAATGATTTCAACAACGTTTAACCCTTCCATAAGAACCTCTCATTAAGGCCCTCTGCCATCCATAAGCGTTACGGGGGGTCCGTGCCCCTAAAGCAAATAAAACAAATTGCATTTAATTAAGTGGCGATATTAACAAAGGTTAATACAAATTTGTAATAAAAATACGTAATATGATGACTAAGATCAATATATGTCACTCGAGTCGCCATAATGTAAGTTACTTACTTACAAAGCCGATTAAACTTAATCATTCTGAGTTTTTATAACATCAGTTTATAAATCAACTTGTTGCTTTATCGCTATCTGGTGATGAATATCGCTTTTAATTTCATAAAAAGCTCATATAATTCATTTAAGATTGCTTAACTATTAGGGTCAATTGACCTTTCAAGGTTGCTTTTGCAGCGAATTGTTGGCGATTTGTACAAGACAGAGACTTTGTGGTGTAGTTATTCTACATAAAAAGTCGATAACGCAGTAAAAATTGGCCAACAAACGCTGCCCGATGGGTTCGGCCAAAAACGTTTTACTCTTTGTTGAATGGTTTTTGCTTAGATGACTAGGCATCAATCCATTCGCCTCAATTAAAACGTTTTTAACTCGAACGAAATTCAACCAGCAAAGATCAACTGGCCCTAACGAATCAAATCGCTACCCCCAAGGAGTGTCACTATGGAATACAACACCTCAGAACTGTGTGATATGTATTTAGATGTTGTTGATGTCGTAGAACCTATGTTCAGTAACTACGGCGGTACGAGCTCTTTTGGTGGTTCTATTAGCACCATTAAATGCTTTGAAGATAATGGCCTTATCGCCGACGCGCTTCAAGCCGAAGGCGAAGGTAAAGTATTATTGGTTGATGGTGGTGGCTCTATGCGCCGTGCATTAATCGATGCTTCGATTGCAGAAATTGCTGTAGCCAACAAATGGGAAGGCATTATTGTTTATGGCTCAGTAAGAGACGTAGATACGCTAGAAGAAATGGACATTGGTATCCAAGCACTTGCCTCTATTCCCATTGGCGCTGATAGCAATGGTGTTGGTGAAGTTGAAATCCCAGTGAATTTTGGTGGCGTCACCTTCTTACCTTTCGACCATATATACGCTGATAATACTGGTGTTATTTTATCGCCAGAAGCATTAGATATTGAATAGCGATTTCAGTATTGTATAAATTGATTAAAGCCAGCTATGCTGGCTTTTTTATTGGCGCATTTTTATAAATACAAGATCGTTTCTCACCAAACTTAAAAACAATAATAACCGAGAAAAGTAGACCCTATGCTACAGATAATGACTCCAGCCTCACTAGGCAAATTGTTTTCGACCCGTGATGGCGAAACTAAATTAGGTCAGCAAGTTCAATTGCTCGACAACCCTGAAGTGGAAACTGATAATTTAAAAAGCTCACTGGCAGAGGCTAAGTCTCGAGGGGCACAGTTTGCTATTTTAGGCATAAGTGAAGATGCTGGGCCAAGAGCTAACTTAGGTCGCGGCGGGTCTACTACGGCCTTTAATGCGGCTATGAGTCAATTCCTTAATCTGCAATCAAATCGATATTTACACGGTAAAGAATGTATTGTGCTAGGCAATATTGAGCCTGTGCAATTTGATGGAAGCGCGAGCACAGAACAACTAAGGCAAGCCACAGCAGATCTTGATCAACAAGTTATTGCAGTGGTTAAGCAAATTCTTGCAGCTGAACTTGAGCCGATTGTGATTGGTGGTGGCCATAATAATGCTTATGGTTTATTGATGGCTGTTAAGTCTCAATATAACCAAGCCGCGGCTGCCGTTAACCTAGATCCTCATAGTGACTTTAGGCCAAGGGAAGGTCGTCATAGCGGTAATGGCTTTAGCTATGCTGCTGCCAATGGCGCGCTAGGTTATTACCATGTTCTGGGGTTACATGAACTCAAAAACAGTGAGGCAACACTTGAGCAACTGAGTTTATTTGGTGGTCAGTGGCACAGCTTTCAGCAAATATGGGTAAGGCGTGAAATAACATTAGCCGAAGCGTTGAAACAGATTGCCAAACAACTTAATCAAACCCATTTACCTGTCGCATTAGAAATTGATGTTGATGCCATTGCCAAAATGCCAAGTAGCGCCTCAACCTTCGCGGGTGTTCCGTTACTGGATGCCTGCTATTACATTAATTATATTGCTAAGCACTGTAATACCGCTTATTTGCATATTGCTGAAGCGGCGCCCCAATGCCATGAAGCTGGTGAAATGGCAGGTAACAGAGATGTAGGCCAAAGCGTCAGTGAATTGATTTATGCCTATATACAAGCGAAAAAACCAGTTCAATATTAAACTTATGCTGGCCTATGTTTAGCACTTTGATGGCTAAAAGTTGAACTCTACTATTATCTTGCTCGTATGATTTATTGTTCATACGAGATTTTCAATAATTGCAGACTATTCAATATCGAATAGATTTATGGTCTAATGCAGGGCAATTTTATGGTGCCTTTTATGCAGAGTTTTAGTTATCACACTGAATCGAATCTGCATGGCTACATTCCACGCTGTTTCTAGTAAACTGGATCACACTCTCGCTGATTAAAGTTTCTGCAAAGCAAGCAATGGCATACACTCGCAGTTAATTATCGCACATTATAGGAATATACAGATGTCTGAGGGCGACCCAAAGAACACGCATTTTGGTTATAAAACCGTTGATTCAGAAAAGAAAGCAGACTTAGTTGCTGACGTATTTCACTCGGTTGCCGCTAAATACGACATCATGAATGATGTTATGTCATTTGGTGTTCATCGCTTCTGGAAACGCCATACAATTGCTACGGCGGGTGCTCGTCCAGGTATGAAAGTACTGGATTTAGCTGGCGGTACAGGTGATTTAACCGCTAAATTTTCACATTTAGTCGGCGATCGTGGCCAGGTAATTCTTGCCGATATCAATGATTCAATGCTTAAAGTTGGCCGTACGAAACTACGCGATAAAGGCATTGTGGGTAATGTTGATTATGTTCAAGCCAATGCTGAAGCATTGCCATTCCCAGATAACCATTTTGATATTATTACTATCGCATTTGGTTTACGTAATGTAACTGATAAAGATGCTGCACTACGTTCAATGCGCCGAGTATTAAAGCCAGGCGGAAAATTATTGGTACTTGAGTTCTCTAAGCCTCAACATGAAGTAATGCGTAAGGTGTATGACCTTTACAGCTTTAAAGTGCTTCCAAAAATGGGCGCGTTGATCACTCAAGATGCCGACAGCTATGAATACTTAGCAGAATCGATTCGCATGCATCCAGATCAAGAAACCTTAAAACAAATGATGATTGATGCTGGTCTGGAACAAGTTGACTACACCAACATGACTGACGGTGTTGTCGCGCTTCACCGAGGCTACAAGTTCTAATGAAGCCCAATCATTTTTCACTATTGGCTTGCGCCGCAATCGAAACTGCTATTGCTCAGTTACAAGCGCAAGATAATGGTGAATATGCACGTCTTAAGCCATTACACGGTAAAGTTTTTTGCATTCAACTGACTCAAGTTGAATGGCCGCTTTACCTTGTTTTCGCTAAAAACATTCAAGTGCTCAACGCCTATGAAGGTGATGTGGATGTCAGCGTGACAGCCGATGCCACGACTCTCTATCAGGTTTCAGAGGGTGACAGCCTAACTGAGCTTATCAAACAAGATAAGCTCAAACTCGATGGTGACGTCAACTTGCTACAAAGCTTCAGTCACTACTTGCGCCACATTGAACTGGACTTTGCCGAGCCTATATCAAAGTATATCGGTGATGCCCCCACTCACATCTTGGTATCGGGTACAAAACAGTTAGCGCAAACAGCCAAGCAGGTCTTCGAAAAATCTCGTTCTCATGTGGGTCAATTAACCACTGAAGAGTATCGGCTTGCACCTCATCAAATAGAATTCATTCATTTTCGTGATAATCTGGAAGCGTTAGCAGAAAACACAACTGCCATAGAAACCAGAATTGCATCATTAAGAGAAAAAATTACCCCATGACAATTGCCAGTATCAGACGCGGTTATCAAGTCATCAAAACTGTACTCAATTACGGCTTAGATGAACTTTTATTCAAAAAGAAAACGCCCTGGTACTTCACGTTACTTCGTAGTTGTTTTTTCTGGCTGGGTAATCAACATAAAGATAAGTCTGCCGCAGAGCGCTTAAAGCTAGCCATGCAAGATTTAGGGCCGGTATATATTAAGCTTGGGCAAATGCTATCCACCCGCCGTGACTTACTCAATGATGAGTGGGCTAATGAGCTTGCGATGCTGCAAGACAGAGTGCCACCATTTGATTCAGCTTTAGCAAGAGAAGCAATAGAAGCAGAGCTCAAAGCCCCTATTGAAAGCCTATTCGATAACTTTGATGACACCCCACTTGCGTCAGCCTCTATTTCTCAAGTTCATACAGCCAATCTTAAAGAAAACGGCGCCGAAGTAGTGCTTAAAGTACTGCGACCAAATGTAGAGGCCCAAGTTAACGCTGATTTACAGCTTATGTGCCAAGCTGCAGATATACTTGAGAAGCTATTAGGTGAAGGAAACCGTTTACGTCCTGCGGAAGTGATCGATGACTACCGCACCACGATTTTGGGTGAGCTTAACTTAAACCTAGAAGCACTCAATGCCATCAAATTGCGCAATAACTTTTTAGACTCTGACGCACTTTACGTCCCTTATGTCTATGAAGATTATAGTTATCCTCGTCTGATGGTGATGGAGCGTGTTTATGGCATACCCGTTTCTGATGTTGAAGCGCTTAAAGCTCAGGGCACTAATTTGAAGTTACTTGCCGAACGTGGTGTAGAGTTATTTTTCACTCAAGTATTTCGCGATAACTTCTTCCACGCTGATATGCACCCAGGTAATATTTTTATTAGCCGCGAACACCCTGACAACCCTTTTTATATCGGCATGGACTGCGGCATTATGGGCACCTTAAATGATGTCGATAAACGTTATTTAGCTGAAAACTTTTTAGCCTTCTTTAACCGCGATTATCAGCGCATTGCTCAGCTGTATATTGAGTCAGGCTGGGTCTCTGAAAACACTGACGTATTGGCCTTTGAGCAAGCAGTAAAAGTGGTTTGTGAGCCGATGTTCAACAAACCATTAGATGAAATTTCATTTGGCCACGTACTGTTAGAGTTGTTTAGAACCGCAAGACAGTTCGACATTGTGGTGCAACCCCAATTAGTCCTACTCGAAAAAACCTTGCTCTATATCGAAGGTTTAGGCCGCCAACTTTATCCACAACTGGATTTGTGGTCTACCGCTAAGCCATTTTTAGAGCAATGGATGTCTGAGCAAGTGGGGCCGAAAGCCATTTTCGATAAAGTGAAAATGAAAACCCCCTATTGGGCTGAAAAACTCCCTGAATTCCCTGAGCTTATCTATGACAACTTAAAAGTGGGTCGTAAATTATTGGGAACTCAACAGCAGATGTTAGATAAGTATCTGAAGTTTCAACATAAAGCTCATAAGAGCAATTACTTGTTAATAACATCTGCCGTATTGTTGATCTGTGGCACACTATTATTAAATCAAGACGCTACACTATGGCCTTCTTATATTTGTATCGCTTCAGGTATAGTGCTTTGGCTCACAGGATGGCGATCCAGACCAAAGAATCGCAAATTTTAACTAGCACTTATTCATTAGAGGTTCATAATACTCAGTGTAATAAGGGTTATAATTTTAAACTTTATTAATATCACGTTTTTATTCTTATTAGAGGAAATGTTCATGGGCGGCATCAGTATTTGGCAGCTTCTTATCGTTGCGTTAATTGTTGTTTTGTTATTCGGAACTAAAAAGTTACGTTCTTTAGGTGGTGATTTAGGTGGCGCTGTTAAGGGCTTCAAAAACGCCATGAACCCTGAAGATGAAGAGAAAAAGTCTTTAGAAGATAAAGACAGCACAGCGAAAACTTCTCAACAAGCAACTGAACAAAAGTCCGAGTCAAAGGACAAAGAACAGGCGTAATTCATTATGTTCGACGGTATTGGCTTTATGGAGCTACTGCTGATTGGAATTTTGGGGCTAGTGGTTCTCGGCCCCGAAAGACTTCCAGGTGCAGTACGTTCAATCTCTGGGTGGATTCGCTCATTAAAGCGAATGGCAAACTCTGTTAAAGACGAATTAGAGCAAGAGCTTAAAATCGAAGAGCTTCATGCTGACTTGAAAAAAGCAGAAAGCAAAGGTTTGTCTAACCTATCTCCTGAATTACAAGAGTCTATTGATCAGCTAAAGGATGCTGCGCAATCAGTGAATCGTCCCTACCAAGTAGAAGACGTTAAAAAGGATGCGCCAGCCGCAAAACCTACTGAAAGCACCACACCAACGACTGAACAAACACCTGACTCTACCAGTTCAAATACCAAAAGCTAGCGGGTAATCAATGTCACAACAGCTACCTCTCATTAGTCATTTGCTTGAATTGCGTAATAAATTACTCAGAGCTATCGGCAGTGTTTTGCTGGTTTTTATCTGTTTAGTTTACTGGGCAAATGATATTTACCATTACATGGCAATTCCATTAATGCAGTCACTACCTGAAACAAGCAGTATGATTGCAACTGATGTAGCTGCGCCATTTTTCGCCCCGTTCAAATTGACCTTAGTATTATCGTTCTTTTTGGCGATACCTTATGTGTTATATCAAGCTTGGTCATTCGTTGCACCAGGTTTATATAAGCACGAAAAGCGACTAGTCACTCCGCTACTCGTTAGTAGTACCTTATTGTTTTATTCAGGTATTTTGTTTGCCTATTATATTGTGTTTCCAGTTGTATTTGGCTTCTTCACCAGTGTCGCCCCAGAAGGTGTCACGGTTGCAACTGATATCAGCAGTTATTTAAGCTTCATTCTTAAACTATTTTTCGCTTTCGGTTTAGCCTTTGAGATCCCGGTTGCCGTGGTGTTAATGTGTTGGGCTGGTGTCACTACACCTGAAGAACTTAAGCAAAAACGCCCTTACATTGTGGTTGGTGCGTTTGTGGTTGGCATGATGCTAACGCCACCTGATATTATTTCTCAAACAATGTTAGCAATACCTATGTTAATATTATTTGAAGGCGGGTTATTAGCAGCCAAGCTATATACTCCCAAAGATGATACAGATAACGAAGAGTCTGAGAGCGAACGTACCAACAGTTAATACTGCATATGATACTCATGGACTAGTAAAACAATAATAAAGAAGGATTCTGTTATGCGTTTAACCTTGGTTGCCACGTTTGCTTTGGCACTTTCAACTCAGGCTCATGCCTCTGTTGAGCAACAACTGGCTGATTGTGCCAGTCAGACTGATAAATTAGACCGCCTAATGTGTTACGACGCATTGGCGGCTAAAGTCACAAGTTCAACATCTGTCCCTGCGCAGTTACCAGCATCTGCTAAAACTGCAACAGCTGAATCAAATTCTTCAGTGGTAACTACAACTGCCGCCACTGTTGCTGCAGTAGAGTCTGCAGCGGTTACCGCTCCAACGTCACCTCAAGCAATGAGCACTGCTGAACAAGAGTTTGGTCTAAAACAAAAGTCTGCTGAAGAAGAGCAGATGCGCCTCTACGCGGAAGTAACGTCTGTCGAAAAAGATCCTTATGGTGCATTAATTGTAAAGTTATCTAATAGCCAAACATGGAAACAAGTGGGAACTGACCGCTACAAACTTAAAGTTGGCCAAACCATTTATATCAAAAAAGGCGCGTTAAGTTCATTCATATTAGGCAGTGATGAGCGTAACTCCACTATACGAGTTAAGCGTCTTAACTAATCATGCCTCAGCATATCGATATTGCTGTTAATTTACTGAGTAGTCGATTAGCAGCTGATATAAACAGCGTTATAAGCAATGCGGTGGAACATCATGTTTCACCGTTAATCGTTATTGGCAGTGATATTGCCGAAAGCATCGAGTCTGCTACACTTTGTCAGCAATACCCTCAGCAACTTTATAGCACCGCGGGTATTCACCCCCACCATGCAAGTAGTTGGAATGAAGACAGTCCCGAGCAATTAACCTTATTAGCCGCTAACAAACACGTCGTAGCAATTGGCGAATGCGGCTTAGACTATAATCGTGACTTTTCACCACGTGACAAACAGCGTCAAGCCTTTGAAGCACAGTTGGCTCTGGCTGTTGAATTACAAATGCCTGTATTAATGCATTGTCGTGATGCCCATGACGATTTTATTGCGATACTTAAGCAATATAGGCATAAGCTGCCTAGTGCAGTGTTACACTGTTTCACTGGCACTGAGACTGAACTCCTCGCTTGTATAGATCTCGATTTATATATAGGTATAACAGGCTGGGTTTGTGATGAAAGAAGAGGCGCTGAACTCGCAAGCATAGTTCACCATATTCCTGATAATCGCATTGTTGTTGAAACCGACAGCCCATATTTACTTCCCAGAAGTATGAGGCCCAAACCTAAGTCGAGTAAAAATCTACCGCAGTATTTACCTTACATAGTTGATTCAATTGCTAAGCTACGTAACCAAGCCTACGAAGAACTTGCAGCACATTGTTATGCTAATAGTATTAGCCTATTTAATTTAGGCGACGATTAATGTTGTTTAATCGTCTTAAGTTTAAACCTAGTTTAAGTACTTTTTGGTTATTGTGTTTATTACTCACTCTAAGTAACCTTGCCTCTGCCGAAGTCACAAATGATGCACCAAATCAGGAAACTGAACATCGCAACACCCCATTACGCTTAACGGCTTCATCAATTACTAAAATTGATTTACAAGATTGGCTTTATATCCATAAATCCAATGATATTACCGAGCTTGCGAATTTAACATCACAACGAAACCACACCACTGACTGGCGTAAGCTCACTCGTCAAGATATGCGTAAAATTGGTGCAGACAATACTTGGGTCAGTTTTAGTATTTATAACCCTAACGATCAACTGTCTCGAATTATCGCATTAGATAATCCGTTATTAGACAGCGTAAAGTTATTTCATTTAATTAATAATCAGCTGCAACATGTCGAACTAATGGGTGACACCATCCCCTTTAAGCAGCGGCCATTACAAAGTAATTTATTCTTATACCCCTTCGATATAAAACCAGGTGAATTACATACCTTTTATTTAAAGGTGAATAATCGCGGTAGTCTTAACTTGCCTTTAGTTTTGTGGAGTAAAAACGATTTTAGTCATGCCATTGAAGCGCAAAGCCTGACCAATGGGTTTCAAATTGGAATACTAATCGCCATTGGTATGTTTAGTTTATTTATTGCTTTGGCGTCTGGCTCATTCAGTTACAGCTATTACAGTGGCTATGTCATCTGCTTAACTATCATCGTTGCAAGTATTCACGGTATCGCGTTTCAATATTTATGGCCTAATTTACCTACTCTGCAACAGCTAGCTATCCCTATGTTAATCCCTCTCGCATTGGCATTTGCTTTGATGTTTACAGAGAAAGTGATGCAACTTAAATATCATAGTAAGCGGATGTTATTGCTGGGACGCTATCTAGCGGTTTACTGTATTTTATTAAGCCTAGTTATCTCATTTCTCGATTTTAAATTAACCCTTTATCTGCTAAGCATTTCAGTTATTGTTATCAGTTTTATCTTAATCATATTCTCGTTAATTCAAGTGTTTAACAAGACTAAAAATGCCCGCCTTCATGCTGTAGGTCGAATAGGTTTATTTATTAGCTCATTGCTCAGTGGACTGATTTATTTAGGCTATATCGATTGGGGAATACTGCCACAAACCCCTGCTATGGTAGGGCTCACATTTGAAGTCGTCACAATGGCTGCTGTACTTGCGATGCGCTATAACGATGAGCGTAAAGCTAAACTGCAAATGCAACAAAAAGCACTGGAGCAAGCGAAACGCTTACAACAAAATCGTGATGAAGCACTGCGGGCTGAAGCCGATGCAAATGAGCGTTTAGAACAAATGGTTGCCCAGCGAACCTTGGAGCTGGAAGTCACTTTACGAGAACTTAATGAAGCAAATCAAAAACTCACTCAGCAAAACTCCATTGATAGCTTAACTGGGGTTAAAAACCGTAGTGCATTTGATCTCCGTCTTAATGCTGAAGGTCGAATTAGTCGCCGTCAACAAACGCCATTAGCTATATTAATGGTTGATATTGATAAGTTTAAAGCTATCAATGATGAACATGGACACCTTGCAGGAGATCACTCAATTAAAGTGATTGCCACAACAATTTCAGACTTTTTAAAACGTCCAACCGATCTGGTGTCACGTTTTGGCGGTGAAGAGTTTGCTATTATATTACCAAATACTGATAGTGAAGGTGCGATGCTGCTAGCAGAAAACATTCGCGTAGCAATATCAGAATTATCAATTGATTGGGAGGATAACCCTATTCCTCTTTATGTAAGTATTGGAGTTAGTGCGACAATCATTGAAACTGATGACCACCCTACTCTATTACTTGAACAAGCAGATAAAGCGCTTTACCAAGCTAAGCGCAGTGGACGAAACCAGGTATGTGAGTTTTCGTCCGAATAAGAACAAATTAATTTCAGGAGTCGAATGTGAATATTATTACTAGTGCGTTCCCACAGCGCAGAATGCGCCGCATGCGTAAACATGATTTCAGCCGCCGTTTAATGTCAGAGAATAAATTGTCGGTAAATGATCTTATTTATCCAATGTTTATTCTTGAAGGTAACAATCGCACTGAACAAGTCGCATCAATGCCTGGTGTTGAACGCTACTCAATCGACTTGTTATTAAAAGAAGCTGCTGAACTTGTTGAACTTGGGATCCCACTGATTGCATTATTTCCAGTCACCCCAGCTGAGAAAAAGTCATTAATGGCAGAAGAAGCTTATAACTCTGATGGCTTAGTGCAACGTGCTGTTCGTGAGTTAAAGCAAGCTTTCCCTGATTTAGGCGTAATGACTGATGTAGCTTTAGATCCTTTCACTACTCATGGTCAAGATGGCATCATTGATGAAACAGGTTATATCCTTAACGACATCACCACTGAAATTCTAGTGAAACAAGCCTTATCTCATGCTGAAGCAGGTGCTGATATTGTTGCACCTTCAGATATGATGGATGGCCGTATTGGCGCTATCCGTGAAGCACTTGAAGCGGCAGGTCATGTGAATACTCAAATAATGGCTTACTCAGCTAAGTACTCTTCTAGCTACTATGGTCCATTCCGTGATGCAGTCGGTTCTGCTGGCAACCTAAAAGGTGGCAATAAACATAGCTACCAAATGGATCCAGCCAATAGCGATGAAGCACTCCATGAAGTCGCGCTTGATATACAAGAAGGCGCTGACATGGTAATGGTTAAACCTGGTATGCCATATTTGGATATCGTTCGCCGCGTTAAAACAGAACTTGCCGTGCCTACATTTGCATATCAAGTCAGTGGTGAATATGCGATGCATATGGCTGCGATTCAAAACGGTTGGTTAGCTGAAAAAGCCATCGTGATGGAGTCATTATTGTGTTTCAAACGCGCTGGTGCTGATGGAATTCTGACTTATTTTGCTAAAAGTGCTGCTCAATGGCTTAAAGAAGATAAGTAATATCTAGGATTCGCTAGTTAAAATTTTAGATTGTTTACTAAAAGAGGCCAATTGGCCTCTTTTTTTGTATCATTTTGAATCTGAAACGTTAAAAGGTGTTGTAAGTCTTTAAAATTTAAATAACAAGGTTTATGCTTTAATTTGCGCTTAATTTGCCAGTGATCCCTGTATTTTGATAAATACGTATTGATGACTAGCAGCAATGGATTGAAAGTTAAGGAAAGCAAATGAATATTGATGGTATCGATGTGTTGTATTTCGTCAAAGTTGGCTCAAGTATTTTCGCTATTGCGAACGATGGCCAGTGGCATGCGATAACTCAAGAGGATATAGCTGATTCCATTCCTATTTATGATATTGCTGTTGAAGATATTTTAGTGAATGATGCTAGCGCACCTTACATTGTCATTGACCAGCAAACCGTATTAATTCCCAATTCATTATTAATTCAATCATCGCAAGAGCAGTCAAGCGTTCAAACAGACAATACTAGTAGTGTCGATTCGCAAATACCTGACAATCAAGCAGCGCAAGTTCAATCAACCGATACTGAAGGTCTCAACTATTTCTATAGTGTCATTCAAACTCAATACAACACCTTAATCGCTCAATCTGGCTATACGTCTCAGGGGGATGTTCTATCAAATGTTAGTAACGAAATAAACTCTCTCATAGGCGAACAAGACTCCTTTGTTACCCTCACATTATCGGTCATTATTGATGATGCAAATGATGGCTATTTAAACCAATTTGAAGTGCCAAAAGTTAACCTTTCTGGTCAAGCTTTAGATGCTATTGATGGGCAGCGGTTAAGTTTAATACTCACTGATACTCAAGGTAATCAACTGCAGTTAGAAGTCATCAGTATGAATGAATCTTGGCAGATTAATGATGTTGATATTTCGAGCCTCGCAGAAGGTCTTATAACTGCCGAAATAAGTGCACCAACCTATCAAGGAATAGCTGAGCCAGCTTTTGACGACACAATTAAGGACACCCTTGCTAATATCAGTATCGAAATTGAAGATCTTGATAATGTCATTAATGCTGTAGAAATATCTGCAGTCGTTATCAAAGGTACAGTCAATAATGTCGAAGATGGGCAAACAGTTGTAGTCACATTATCAGATGCTAATGGATTAAGCCGCCAAATCAGCACTACTGTTGTAAACGGTATATGGATATTACCTGCTCAAGACTTATCGGACTTTGATCAAGGTTCGTTGTTCGCGACTGCCGAAGTCATCGATATCGCGGGCAACCCAGTAGCCTCTTCAACCACTGATCCCATTGATATTCTTGCCGCTGTTGATATTACTGTCGACACCGGCAAGGATGAATTTGTTAACCGCTTCGAAATGTTAAAACTCGACTTTTCTGGTGTTGTTGATGATATAGAAAATGGCCAACCAGTGACCATTACGATTACCGATATAAATGGTCAAACACTTACTTATAACACTCTAATTGTCGATGGTACTTGGCAAATAGAAGATGCTGATATTAGTTTATTGGTAGATGGAACCTTACTATTTAATGTCAGTACGTTTGATATTGCAGGTAATCCTGCAACCTCTTCAACCACAGTCGTCAAAGACACTGTGGCCAATATTAGTATTAATGTGATTGACCAAGACCAAATTCTAAACAAACAAGATATTGAAGATCTCAACACGATTTTTGGGATAGCCAACAATATTGAAGACGGTCAGAAAATCATTATTACTATTACCGATAGCGAAGGACAAGTTGTCCACCTTACCTCCCAAGTTAATGCAGGGGTTTGGTCTTTATCTGGACTAGATGCTTCAGATCTTGCTGACGGTATTTTACACCTTTATGCCATTGCCATTGATGCTGAAGGCAACCCGGCTTTTGCAACCAATACTATTATTAAAGATACCCAAGCAGATATAACTGTTGAAATCCTCGATAACGATGGTGTCATTAACGCTGTCGAAATGACTCAAGTGGTCATTCAAGGTACGGTCACCAACGTTGAAGACGGTCAGACTGTTACAGTGAACCTAATCGATAACCAAGGCCAGTCACTGATCCTAACTGCTATCGTCACCGGCGGTGTTTGGACACTCCCAGCACAAGACCTATCAGCCTTTGATGATGGCTCTTTAGAAGTCACCGCTGAGGTCAGTGATGTAGCGGGTAACCCTGCAACAGCTTCTGCTCAAATACCTGTCGATATTCTGGCTGATATCACTATTGATGTGGATACCGGCTCTGACGCCGTAATTAATCGCTTTGAAATGCTCCGTCTTGATTTCTCTGGTCAAGTTGATGACGTTGAAGACGACCAAATCATTACGATTACCCTAACCGATAGCCTCAATAACCAACTCACGTTCAATACCACTGTCGTTGCGGGTGTTTGGCAAATTAACGATGCTGATGTTTCATCACTCGTCGATGGTGATATTACCTTTGTAGCAAATACTGTTGATATCGCTGGTAACCCTACTTCTGTCACCACCACTATCAGTAAAGACTCTCAAGCAACGATTACGATTGAACTTAATGATCCAGATAATACGTTAAACTCTTTCGAAGCAACGAGTGCAACCATAATGGGTTTTGTTACTAACGTTGAGGAAGGTCAAACAGTTACAGTTTGGGTAATTGATCAAAATGGTGTACGCATTCCTCTAACAACAACAGTTTTAAATGGTGCTTTTAGCTTATCTGGTGTTGATATATCTTCATTAGCAGAAGGCACAATTTACTTAAAAGCTTTAGTTATTGACTCATCTGGTAATCCAGCCTTTGCAGGAAATTCGTTTACTAAAGATACAACTGCCGATATCACTGTTGAAATTATCGATAACGATGGCGTTATCAATGCTGTAGAAATGACTCAAGTGGTCATTCAAGGTAGCGTCACAAATGTTGAAGATGGTCAAAAGGTT
>NZ_JAKILD010000045.1 GCF_023283825.1 Shewanella olleyana
ATAGAGAATTAAAACATTATGAAATCCCAGGTCGATTAGCTCAGCTGGGAGAGCACCTCCCTTACAAGGAGGGGGTCACTGGTTCGAGCCCAGTATCGACCACCATTCTTTCATAGAGAATTAAAACATTATGAAATCCCCAGGTCGATTAGCTCAGCTGGGAGAGCACCTCCCTTACAAGGAGGGGGTCACTGGTTCGAGCCCAGTATCGACCACCATTTCTTCTGCTTTACCTCATTAATTTCTCAAACCCTGTTTATTTCTCAAATATTCAATTTTTCTGTTTTGATTATTCATTTTATTTTGCGGCAATCTATAAATTCTTCCTTTATCAGAGCCTATTCCGAATGATTTGTTGGCAAGCTTAAGCAAAACTTTATGGCCTAGGTTGTTAACTGTACAGATAATCTATATTCACTCTTTGAGTAGGTAATTTAGCCATAAAAAAGCCGTTCAATCATTAAATTGAACGGCTTAGTGGTCTTTTCAGACTCAGTCTAAGGTTAATCGATCCCTAAGAATCCGCCAGTTTGGTGTGCCCAAAGCTGTGCGTAGATCCCACCTGATTTAATCAGTTCTTGGTGAGTACCTTGCTCCACTATTTTGCCTTTATCCAAAACGATTAGCCTGTCCATTGCCGCAATCGTTGATAGTCTATGAGCAATGGCGATAACCGTTTTGCCTTGCATTAATTCATACAAACTTTCTTGAATAGCCGCTTCAACTTCGGAGTCTAACGCTGATGTTGCTTCATCCAGTAACAGAATAGGTGCATTCTTTAGTAACACCCTTGCAATAGCGATACGTTGACGTTGGCCGCCTGATAGTTTCACACCACGTTCACCGACTTGTGCATCAAGACCTGTATTACCGAAAGGATCTGATAGATCTTTGATAAATTCACTGGCTTGCGCCTGTTCAATCGCTGCCAATAATTGCTCATCAGATGCGGTTGGATCGCCATAAAGAATATTCTCTCGAATAGAGCGATGCAGTAATGAGGTATCTTGGGTCACCATACCAATCATTGAACGCAAAGAGTCCTGGGTGACATCGGTAATTTTTTGATCGTCGATAGCAACATGGCCTTTTTCAACATCATGAAATCGCATCAGCAGGTTTACTAATGTTGATTTACCAGCTCCAGAGCGACCCACTAAACCTACTTTTTCACCCGCTTTGATGTTTAAGTTCAAGTCGTTAATAACACCTGAGTCTTCACCATAGTTGAAACTGACGTCATTAAAATCAATCTTGCCGTTGTCGACATTAATGTCTTTTGCATCAGGCTTATCTTCAATCTCAATGGGTTTAGATAAGGTGTTCATGCCGTCGGTGACAGTACCGATGTTTTCAAATAAAGAACTGATTTCCCACATGATCCATTGGGACATACCGTTAAGTCTTAAGGCTAAACTCACCGCGATAGCAATGGCGCCAACGGTAATGGCATTGTCAGCCCAAAGCCAGATAGAAACAGCAGCAATAGTGAACGCCAGCATGTAGTTAATGGCTTGGACTAACACGTTAATGATAGTAACAAGGCGCATTTGACCATAAACGGTATGTAAAAATCCGGTCATGCTGTCTTGGGCATAATCTGCTTCTTGTTTGGTATGGGAAAACAATTTAACAGTCGAAATATTGGTGTAACTATCAACAATACGCCCCGTCATTGTTGAGCGAGCATCAGCTTGTTTGGCTGAAATCGCTTTAAGTTTAGGGACTAATTTCCATTGAATCGCGACATAGGCGAATAACCATACCAACATGGGCAGCATCAATCTGATATCGGCGCTGGCGATCATAACTAGCATAGATGTGAAGTAGATAAGGATATACATCAATACATCCAGTAACTTCATCACTGTTTCGCGAACCGCTAATGAAGTTTGCATCACTTTAGTGGCTATCCGACCTGCAAAGTCATCTTGATAGAAGGAAATGCTTTGCTTGAGCAAATAGCGGTGCGCTTGCCAACGAATGGCCATAGGGTAATTCCCTAATAACGTTTGATGCACAATTGAAGCATGCAACCAAACCAATATAGGAATAACGACTAAGACAATCACCGACATGCCAATTAAGGTATTACCTTCATCTTGCCAGAGTGTTTCAGGGTTTTTAGTGACTAACCAATCAACTAATTTACCCATAAAGCCGAACAGCGACACTTCTAAAACCGCCAAGGTTGCGGTTAGCATAGACATAATCACTAGATGTTTTTCAAAGCCACGCGTGTAATGGCGACAAAAAGCATACACACCTTTTGGCGCTTGTGATGGCTCTTCTTGGGGAAGGGGATTAGTTAACGATTCGAAAAATTTAAACATCAATAGCTCAAACAAATATTAGTTATTGCTAGGATACCGTAACTTGTAAACCAAGTGTTGAATTGATTATGACAATTCATGTCATAAATGAATCGACATTGAGTTCCGTTTTCCGCTAGTGAGTAATGCAAACTTTAGTTAAAGTGGTTTGACTTTCTCAAGTGGCGAGCGAATGTAATCGGTTATGAAAACTCAGAATGATAATGAATCAATCCCGTTGAATCAGGGTAATATTAACTGCCATATACCTGATGATGTATGCAGACAAGCGCGATTAAGCCGTGATGCGCGATTTGACGGTCGATTTTTTATTGGAGTTAAAACCACAGGCATTTATTGTCGTTCAATTTGTCCAGCATCGCCTCCTAAAGAGCACAATGTGGTTTATTTTGACTCTTCCATTAAAGCTGCTGAAGCAGGGCTTAGGCCTTGTTTACGTTGCAGACCTGATAGTGCGCCACAATCGAATGCATGGAAGGGCACGAGTAGCAGTTTACAGCGAGCAATAAACTTAATCGATCATGGCTGCTTAACTGGTGAGAATGCTGAGTCGTTAACAGACTTGGCGACTAGACTAGGAATAAGTTCGCGTTATTTGACTAAGTTATTCAATCAACAACTGGGTACTTCACCCAAAAAGTACGCCTTGTACCGTCAATTGATGTTTGCCAAACAATTACTGCATCAAACTCAGCTTCCCATCACCGATGTAGCGATGGCTGCCGGATTTAACAGTATCAGGCGCTTTAATGAAGTGTTTAAATCTCAACTGCAATTGACTCCTTCGCAATTAAGGCGGTCGCTATCGCCGTCAAAAAGCTCAAAATTGAGTGAGAGCAACAAGGATAAAGGCGCTCAGGGGATTAATTTGTTATTAGATTATCGTCCTCCTTATGATTGGCCTCAATTGTGGGCATTTTATCAAGTGCGCGCAGTCGAAGGCATGGAGTGGCTAAATGAAGATAACCATGCTTATGGCCGTAGTTTTTCTATTGTTTTTGATGAATTAGAGATACGTGGAACATTTGAGGTCGCGGAGGTTAAGGGTAAAAATCAACTTTCATTGGCTGTCCAATTTGAAGATGAACAACATATTGGTTATCTATTTCAAGTTGTGCAATATGTGCGGAAGATATTAGATCTTGATGCCGACATGGAAGTGATTGAAGCCTCTTTTGAGCCACTAACGTCTATGGGGATGAAGGTTGCATCAGGATTAAGAATACCAGCAACCGCGTCAGTATTTGAAGCTGGATGCCGCGCTGTGCTTGGCCAGCAAGTCAGTGTTGTTCAAGCCAGTAAGTTACTTAATGTGTTAGCGGTTAATTATGGTGATAAGGCTGTTATTGGTCATCGTGAAATATTATTTTTCCCCAAGCCTCAACAAGTGGCCGCAGCGGGTTTAGATGAATTTAAAATGCCAGGCGCAAGAAAGCGGGCTTTGAATGGTTTAGGTGAATTTGTGGCGCACAACCCTTTGTCGTCGCCTGAGGCATGGATTGAAGTAAAAGGCATTGGCCCATGGACTATTGCCTACGCTAAAATGCGCGGCGAAAGCGACCCCAATATTTTTCTCGCAGGGGATTTAGTGATAAAAAACAGAATCAAAGCGTTGATCGCAAAGCAAGATTTAGCATTAGGTACAGCGACTGAGTTTACGGCTAAAGATTATCAACAATTGGCAGAAAAAATCAGTCAACAAGTGAGCCCATGGGGCAGTTATTTAACCTTTCAATTATGGAAAAATGATGAAAATTAATAATCACCCACCATTGACTATGCAAGTCATTAATAGCCCTGTTGGCCATTTAAAGTTGCAAGCTTCAGCATATGGATTAACCCATTTACAAGTCGTGCCTGAGCCAGTTAACGGTGTTAATGACCAGCAACTAGAAGCAATAGAGCCCGTATCAGCTGCTGAAGTTAATCAGGCGAAATCATTTGTTGTTCAGGCTATTGATGAGCTAGAACAGTACTTTGCAGGCGATAGGCAAGAGTTTGATGTGACGCTTGCTGCAAAAGGCACTGAGTTTCAACAACAAGTGTGGCAGGCATTAAAAGAATTACCTTTCGGCCAAGTGTGCAGTTACGCTGCTATTGCAGACAAAATTGAACGTCCAAAAGCGGTAAGAGCTGTAGGTGCAGCCAATGGTGCTAATCCGATAGCGATTATTGTTCCTTGCCATAGGGTAATAGGCAAAAATGGTAGCTTAACGGGTTATGCTTACGGCCTTGAAATGAAGCAGTCATTATTAAGCTTAGAAGGCGTGAAGTAGCCCTTTTAATCGAAGGTTGAATTAACCTGCTTGGAAAATCTATTCGATTAGCGCCTTTAATCAACGGCTATGGGCCATAAAGCTCAATAATTGCCCATAGCATGCGCAATATCGCTAACTTAACTTGCTCAAATAAGCTAAAATAGTCATTAAAGCTTTATTCAATTTCAATTTATATTTGAGTATCCTAATTTAATGACATCAGCTAACCTTCCACCTGTAACTTCACACGATGGTGCAACTAACTTTGCCGATCTTGGCTTAATAGCACCTATTACAAACCGTCTTACGGAAATGGATTATAAAACGCCGACACCTATTCAGGCGAAAGCAATTCCAAGTGTGATCGCGGGTAAAGACCTATTAGCTGGTGCGAATACGGGCTCGGGTAAAACAGCGACCTTCGTCTTACCTATTTTACAAAAGATTCATCAAGCCCAACAGAGTGCTAAAAAAGACAAAGGCAACTTTGTTTCTGCGTTGGTATTAGTGCCTACCCGAGAATTGGCTAAACAAGTTGCTGATAGCGTGAAGTCTTATGCGGTATATTTTAATGGCGCTATTAAATCTACTGCCGTATTTGGTGGGGTATCAGCCAATACGCAAATGTTGGCACTTCGTGGTGGTACTGATGTGTTAGTTGCAACGCCAGGTCGATTAATTGATTTGATTTCAAGCAATGCCATTAAGCTGGATAGAGTTGAGACATTAGTGCTTGATGAAGCAGACCGCATGCTAAGTCTTGGCTTCACTGAAGAACTTTCAGCTTTGCTAGCGTTAATGCCGCAGAAAAAACAAACCTTGTTATTTTCAGCAACCTTTCCTGAAGAAGTGCGCAGCTTAACAGACAATCTACTTATCAACCCTGTTGAGCTTCAGCTGCAAAGTGCAGATGCGAGCACGCTTGTTCAACGTGTATTTACGGTTAATCGTGATAAAAAAACGGCATTACTTGCTGAATTAATTAAGCAAAATAAATGGCGCCAAGCGCTTATATTCGTCAATGCTAAAAACAGTTGTAAGCATCTAGCTGATAAATTATCTAAACGTGGTATTACCGCTGAAGTATTCCATGGTGACAAAGGCCAGGGCGCACGTAACCGTGTTTTAGATGGCTTTAAAGCGGGCGAGATTGAAGTGCTAATTGCTACTGATATTGCAGCACGTGGGTTAGACATTGAAAAGTTACCTGTTGTGATTAACTTTGACTTACCAAGAAGCCCTGCAGATTACATGCACCGTATTGGCCGGAGTGGCCGCGCAGGTGAAGTAGGTTTAGCATTATCGTTGATTGCCCATGCTGATTATCATCACTTTAGTATTATCGAGAAAAAGAACAAAATTCGTTTAGAACGTGAAACTTTTGTTGGCTTTGAACCTGATGAAGAGATGCCAGATGATGAATATGCTGTTGAAAAACCAATGGCAAAACCCGCTGGAACAGGTAAGAAAAAGAAGAAAAAACAAGCGCCTGTCAATGTCGATATTTGGGCTGGTATTGGTAACAATGACAGCGACAATGAAAATAGCTCAACGGATGACAGCACTAAAGAAGACGATTTCCAATAGGTCTGTTTAACATTGAACGTTACCGCTTCATGGATAGATTTGAAACAAGCCTTACATAAACCCAAGTAGTAAATTGAGAGTAACCATTAAATATGAAGCAGTTATTTTGGTTAGTAGATGGCGTTATCGCAGGTCGCAGTGGTCCAAATAAAGATCAATGGGACTTAGCAGAACTCAAAGCATCCGGTATTGGCGCGATTGTGTCATTAAATGATGGTGAGGGTGTCGATACAGCACAACTTGAAGCATTAGGGTTACGCTATCTTTGTACTCCGTTTTCAAGAAATATTCCGCCACAAGAAGGCGATGTGGCCATATTTGTTGAACAGGCGCCAAAAGCTCTGGCATTTATTCGTCAGTGTGAGGCCGATAACCTTCCTGTGCTGCTACATTGTCGATCTGGTAAAGACCGAACGGGTATTATGATGGCGTATTACCTGATGGATAACGGCGCAGCCCCTGTGCATGCGGTTAGCCAAGTGCGCAGTGTTAGAGATATTGCTTTTAGCTCTGAAGGTTGGGATCAGCTTGTTTTTGATGTACTTTATGCATTACAGGAATAGCGATAGGCCATTGTAGCTAAATGGTTCAAGTTCAGCTTTAAGTTAATCATCAGAAAGGAATCCGTTAATGAGTAAGAATAAATACATACTAATCCTTTGCTATGTGTTTGCTTTTGCCATTTCTGGTTGCGCCTCAAAAGTTGAATTTGAACCCCTTGAAAAACAATACAAACTCACACCCGCGACTAATACTCCCCTTGCAAATTATATCGAATCGCAGCAAAAGCCACACTTAACAGGCATTAAAGCCCTACCTGATGGGGTAGATGCTTTAATTGCTAGACTCGCTATGATTGAAGGTGCTCGAGAGAGTGTCGATTTGCAATATTACATCTATCACAACGATGAAACGGGTAAAATTTTAACCATGTACCTATATAACGCTGCAGAACGCGGCGTTAGAGTTCGGGTTTTGCTCGATGATATGACCACGGCGAATAAAGATGATGGTTTAATGGCTATTGCTAATCATCCTAATATTTCTATTCGATTATTTAACCCATCATATGAACGTTATTATCGCGGTTTTGCATTTCTCACTGATTTTGGTCGTATGAATCATCGGATGCATAATAAGTCTCTCACCATAGACAATTTAATTACAGTCGTTGGTGGAAGAAATATTGGCGATGAATATTTTTCGGCGAATAAAGAAGTGGAATTTGGCGATTTAGATGTGCTAACCATTGGGGCTGCTGTCGAAGATGTATCGACCCAGTTCGATACCTATTGGAATTCTGAACAAGTCAATAGTATTCAACAGTTAGCTGGTACTACTCAACAAAGTGTCGATTTAGTACAGCTAAAAGCTGAAATTGCAGAATTTGAAGCAAGCCTAAGCGAGGATGAATATGTCAAACGCCTCGAAGCTAGCACACTGCTTGAGCGGTTAAAAAACCACACATTGACGTGGTATTGGGGAAAGGCTCAGGTTGTGTATGACCCACCTAATAAGCTTGAAAATAATGCTAATTCAAAATTACTATTAGATGACTTAAGTTATTTCTTTGAACAAACTGAGCAGAAATTATTAATAGTATCACCGTATTTTGTGCCAGGTGATGACGCAACCAATGGTTTTATTAATGCAGTTAAAGAAGGTAAACAAGTCACTATCGTGACCAATAGCCTAGCTGCAACTGATGTATTGGCTGTTCATGCTGGTTATCAACAGTATCGCCAAAAACTGGTTGAGGGTGGAGTTAAAATCTATGAGGTTAGAGGCGACCCAACCGAAAAAAAATCAAGCTGGAAAGGAAGTAGCAAAACGAGTTTGCATGCCAAAACCTTTATCATTGATGATACAACGGTGTTTGTGGGCTCATTCAATTTCGATCCACGCTCAGCGCTAATTAATACTGAAATGGGATTAATTATCGATAATCATCAATTTGCGAAAGACATGGTGAGCGGAATTGCTAACACTGCAGATGCTAAAGCATACGAGCTGAGTCTTGAAGATGGTGATTTGGTGTGGCTAGATAACCTTAACAATAAAGTGATTTATGCTGAACCTGGCGCGGGTTTTTGGCGAAAGTTTATCGCTGATTTTCTGTCATTATTGCCGATAGAATCACAACTTTAAACATACAAAAATCAATATCATCACGCTTGTTTGCTATGTCGTAAAGGCTGTGTTTAACTGAATTCAACATGATTTTATGGATGGGTTTATGAAGAGTAAAGCAAGTCAATCTCAAGGGTTGTTACTTTTTCACCTGTCTCATGTTCAACAGTTTGCGTTAGGCACGTTAAAAATTCGCGAAATCGTACCATTTTCTTCGTTATCTAAAATCCCTCAATCACATCCGGCCATTCTTGGTGCCGCGACAGTACGTGGAAATACGATTGCAGTCATAGATATGGCAGCTGCTATTGGATTTAAAGCCATTGAGCCCCATGAGCAAAAAGATTGTTATGTGATTATTACTGATTGCCAACGAATGGTGATTGGATTTTTAGTTCGAGCCATTGATAAAATTATCGAATGTAATTGGCGTGATATCGAAGCGCCAGCGTCCAACTTAGGTCACAATGTATTTCTTACTGGTGTCACTCGTTTAGATGACAAGCTAGTTCAGCTGCTTGATGTTGAACTATTGATGGCAAAAATATTCCCGCAAGATCCCGCTACCAGTCGCGCAATTCTTACAGATGTTCAGCGTGAGCAATTAAAACCCATGCGTATTTTGTTAGTTGATGACTCGAAAGTCGCTAGAAAGCAATTATCTGATGCTCTTGATTCAATTAACATTGCTTATGATGTCACAGCTGATGGGCATGATGCTCTTCAAATCATGCGAGATGCTGCGCTTAAACATAAACCAATTAATATTTTGGTTAGTGATATCGAAATGCCTGGGCTTGATGGTTATGAGTTAGCGTTCGAGGTCAAGAATAATCCTGACTTAGCTGATGCTTATATTATTTTGCATACCTCTTTGTCTAGTGAGATCAGTGTTAGCCAAGCCAAACAAGTCGGTGCAGATGAAGCTTTGACGAAATTTGATGCTCACGAGTTGATTGATGCCATGCTTCGCGGTGTTAAATAAGCCACTTAATAAAGATTTATCTGCAGGACTATTATTTCACTAACACTCCATTGGCAATACAGTATTACTTCACTAACACTGCACTATAATTGGCCACATGTTGGCTAAATGTGGTTTGTTTGGAAATAGTGAGTAATATTGGCACATCATTTGGGATTCAGACTAGACTTTAGCCAATTCATCCGATATATACCTACTCAGAGCTTATTAAAAGCCGTACAAATATTAGAGCTTATTAAAAGCCATACAAATATTAGAGCTTATTAAAAGCCATAAATATAATAATCATAGGTCAAGCAATGAATCAAAATCAATCACTGTTAGCGCGTGTCGCTAGCGGTAGCTTAGTGCTACAAATTCTCGTCGGTATTGTTCTCGGTGTTATTCTCGCCTCGGTGTCAACTTCAGCTGCAACTCAAGTGTCTTTTTTAGGCAGTTTATTTGTTGAAGCGTTAAAAGCCGTTGCGCCTATTCTTGTTTTCGTCTTAGTGGCGTCATCAATTGCCAATCAAAAGAAAAACACTCAAACCAACATGCGACCAATTATTGGTTTGTATTTGGTGGGGACTTTAGCTGCAGCATTAACCGCTGTTGCGTTTAGTTTTGCATTTCCTACGACATTATTACTTGCAGGCGGCGTAGAAGGTTCAAATCCACCACAAGGGATTGCAGAAGTTTTAAATACTTTACTGTTTAAAATTGTTGATAATCCTGTCAATGCATTACTAACAGGTAACTACATTGGTATTTTAGCGTGGGCTGTGGGTCTGGGGATCACATTACATCATGCTAGTGAGTCGACTAAGAAAGTGGTGTCTGATTTAAGTGACGGTGTAACTACAATCGTTCGTTTTGTTATCCGTTTTGCCCCTATTGGTATTTTCGGCTTAGTGTCAGGCACTATTGCGGCAACGGGTTTTGAAGCATTAGCTGGCTACGCTCAGTTACTTGGGGTGTTAGTGGGAGCAATGTTATTTATTGCGCTAGTGGTAAACCCTATTATGGTATATATCAAAATTAAGCGTAATCCATATCCGTTAGTGTTGAAGTGTTTACGTGAAAGTGGCGTTACGGCATTCTTCACTCGCTCAAGTGCTGCGAATATCCCAGTTAATATGGCCTTATGTGAAGAGTTAAAACTTCACAAAGATACTTACTCTGTATCAATTCCGTTAGGCGCTACAATCAACATGGGCGGCGCTGCAATAACCATTACAGTACTGACATTGGCAGCTGCAAATACGTTAGGTATTCAAGTAGACTTCTTAACTGCTGTGTTATTGAGTGTTGTCGCTGCAGTATCTGCTTGTGGCGCATCTGGCGTTGCTGGTGGCTCATTGCTACTCATTCCATTAGCGTGTGGCTTATTTGGCATCTCAAATGATGTGGCTATGCAAGTCGTTGCAGTGGGCTTCATTATTGGTGTGGTTCAAGATTCAGCTGAAACAGCGTTAAACAGCTCTACTGATGTTGTATTTACTGCAGCAGCATGTGAAGCGGCAGAAGCGAAAGAAAAAAGCTAATAAATACGATTTTATAAGCTATAAAAAAACCGCTCATTTGAGCGGTTTTTTGTTTTAACCATTGCGTCAGTATCAATTACTAATATTAGACTCTAGGGCCTGTTGATCTTTGCTGGTTAAGTTTTGTTCGAAATAAAAGCGTTTTAATTGAGGCGGATGGATTGATGCCTAGTCATCTAAGCGCCACTTTATTCACAAAGATGCATCCAACAAAGAGTAAAACGCTTTTAGTCGAACCCTTTGGGCAGCGTTTGTTGGCGATTTTTACTGCGTTATCGACTTTTTATGTAGAATAACTACACCACAAAGTCTCTGCCTTGTATAAATGGCCAACAATTCGCTGCAAAAACAACCTTGAAAGATCAACAGGCCCTAGTCACTAAAAGGGTGCTTACTGAAAAATGTACGCTGCTTTTGAGTGTAAGGGTGAGTCATCGTTAACATCTGCGCGTGTAGGCTTAATCTTTCTCTTAGTGCAATGGTTGCTTCATCAGCATAAAACCCATCTCCAAGGATGACATTACCAAGTGCAAGCATATGAACACGCAACTGATGAGTACGACCCGTTTCTGGCATCAATTTAATCAAAGTGTGTTCAGGGTGTCTTTCAATCACTTCATAATGAGTAATCGCACTTTTACCTTGCTCAGACACTACCTGAAAAGGTGGGTTAGTTTTGTCAGCGGCAAGCGACAAATCCACAGTACCGGTATCGTCTTTTACTTGGCCTTTAACTTCAGCGATATAAACCTTTTTGGTTTTTCTGTCCTGAAATTGGGTTTTTAAGTGTGATTCCGCTTTTTTATTACGTGCAAACACCATAATACCTGACGTATCACAGTCCAAACGATGCACTAAGATGGCTTCAGGAAACAGCTTTTGTACTCGAGTAATAGCACAGTCATGTGTAGCTGGGGCTTTACCTGGGTTGGCTAGCAGGCCTGCTGGCTTATTGATAACAATGATATCGCGGTCTTTATAACGGATATCGAGCCAAGGGATACTAGGTGGTTGGTAATCAAAAATTTGCATGAAGTCGCATCAGTTTACAAAAATAGTGGGGTATTTTAGCAAAGATTTGGCTGCGAGTATTGATTAACCCGCAGCATATAGCATTTAAGCTTGAGTAAGGAATGAATAGGCGAGTTTAAGGCAAGTATTGTTCAGGGGTTTTTCTGCTATAAATTCGGCTGTAAGCCATTAATTGTGGGTAAAAAGTTCTAAAAGCAATTTCTATATCGACGTAAAGCTTATCTACATCTTGGATGGCTGTTTTAAATAAATCGGGTTTCGATATACGGCGGCTCACTCCTTCGATGGCTTTATTCATTCCTTGTTTGGTTTGATAAGCACTAAGCCAGTCCTGTTCAATGATGCTAGGGGCAATCTCTTGTAACTTTTCTGGAAGGCCTGCAGTTGTTTCAAGGGAGTGGTACGCTTTTTTTGTAAAATCAACTAATGACTCTTGATGATACTCGTCCCAGTAATAGGCTAAGTAATGATCAAATGCTAAATCAACCAGGATTGGAGCCACTCTACGAGAGGATTTTGGAAACAGTTTAATTAAATCCACAATTAGTTCATGGCTATCGGTAATTTGATCAATTTGTCTATGCAGCCAAATACCTTGTTGTAGGTGTTTGGGGAAGTGTTTTATATCGCCTTTTGCAAAGTCACCAGCAAGATTTGCTGCCAAATGAGTATTACTGATCTCGGCTAAATGTAGGTGAGCAAGAAAGTTCATATTTTGTACTTTTATTTTTTGAGTTTTTCAGTATGATGCTTAACCACGCATAGAGAAGTTAAACACCAACTGACGAATTTTTTAAGTCTAGTTTCAATCATATAGATTTCTAGTCAAATGTCATGGGTATTATTTTTCAGGGATGTTGCGTCATATAATAATACATCGGTTTAAGGATCATGGATGATGAAAAACTGGATAATGTCAGTGCTAGGGCAACAACCTAATCGTAAGCGTACCAAAATTGAAGTCGATCTTCGTTTTGAAAAACAATCCTTTCTACCTGAAGCAAACACTTTGGCTGAAGACGCTGAAACCACCAAATCTACTACTGAATTAGAAAGCAGCATTAGCCAATTCGAATCATCAAACCCTAAGTGATTTTGGCAATAAAAATCTATTGTAATAATCCGTTATTTTATTGATAGCTGATTTCATTAATCGCTAATCAGCTTTTAAATGTCTTTTTCAGCTGGCATAAGCTGACCTATTCAAATTTCGGTTTTGTACGTTCCTTACGTATAAACAGCACATTTTTTAGCTCTCTAAACTTGATATTAGCGGTCGGTAGTCCTAGACTAGCGGCCGTTTTTATTGTCTTTAAAGAGTATTGATATGCGCGTTGCTGACTTTTCGTTTGATTTACCTGATGAACTTATTGCTCGCTACCCAATGGCGGAGCGAAATGCATCAAGATTATTGACCCTTGATGGTAATAGTGGCGCGTTAGCTGATCAGCAATTTACTGACGTACTCTCGAAAGTAAACAGTGGTGATTTGATGGTGTTTAACAACACTCGAGTGATCCCTGCACGTTTATTCGGTCAAAAAGCGTCTGGCGGTAAACTCGAAATACTTGTTGAAAGAATGCTAGATACAAAACGCATTCTTGCTCATGTGCGCTGTTCAAAGTCACCTAAAGTTGATTCAATTGTCATTCTTGATGGCGGCTACGAAATGACAATGCTTAAGCGCCATGACGCATTATTCGAATTAGCGCTAGATTCAGACAAAACTATCTTAGAAGTGTTAGAAGAAGTCGGTCATATGCCGCTTCCTCCATATATTGATCGTCCTGACGAAGATGCTGATAAAGAGCGCTATCAAACGGTTTACAATCAAACTCCTGGCGCGGTCGCAGCACCGACAGCTGGATTGCATTTTGATGAAGCCATGTTGGCAGCGTTAAAAGACAAGGGCGTTAAGATAGCTTTTGTGACCTTACATGTCGGTGCTGGTACTTTCCAACCTGTGCGTGTTGATACTATCGACGAGCATGTGATGCATTCAGAATGGGCTGAAGTATCTCAAGAGGTGGTCGATTTAATCGCTGAAACAAAAGCGGCAGGCAATCGAGTCATTGCAGTGGGTACGACGTCAGTTCGTTCACTTGAAAGTGCGGCCAAGGCAAGTGGCGATAACCCATTAGCTGAGTTTAAAGGCGACACTGATATTTTTATTTTCCCAGGTTACAAGTTCAAAGTCATTGATGCTATGGTCACCAATTTCCACTTACCAGAATCAACTTTGATTATGCTAATTAGTGCATTTTCGGGTTTTGATAATGTGATGAAGGCCTATCAGCATGCGATTGAACAAAAATACCGCTTTTTTAGCTATGGTGATGCCATGTTTTTAACGAAAAAAGCCCCGTAACGATTGATTTTGATCTAAAATACCCGCCCACAGAGGTGGGTATTTTTTTGGGTTAATTTTAGCTTGTTCCTTGAAGTTATCACTTATGCCCTTATGTCTTATGCAACAACAACGAGTCAGACTGTTTATCTGGCAAGGTGATATATGAATTTTGAGCTTGATACGACAGACGGACGCGCACGTCGCGGTCGTTTAGTTTTTGAACGTGGCACGGTAGAAACACCTGCTTTTATGCCTGTAGGTACTTACGGTACCGTTAAAGGTATGACGCCTGAAGAAGTTCGCGCAACTGGCGCTGATATTCTGTTAGGTAACACTTTTCACTTATGGCTTCGCCCTGGTGAAGAAATCATGCGTAAGCATGGTGATTTACATGACTTCATGAACTGGCAGCGTCCAATTCTGACTGATTCAGGTGGATTCCAAGTATTCAGTTTGGGCGACATCCGTAAAATTACTGAAGAAGGTGTGCATTTCCGTTCGCCAATCAACGGTGAGAAGATTTTCTTAGACCCTGAGAAGTCGATGCAAATTCAAAACTCATTAGGCAGTGATGTTGTAATGATTTTTGACGAATGTACTCCTTACCCAGCAACACATGACGAAGCGCGTAAATCAATGCAGATGTCACTGCGTTGGGCACAGCGTTCACGTGATGAGTTTAACCGCTTAGAAAACCCAAATTCTTTATTTGGTATTGTTCAAGGTGGCGTATACGAAGATTTACGTGATGAAAGCGTTAAAGGCTTAACTGAAATCGGATTTGATGGTTATGCCGTTGGTGGTTTAGCCGTTGGTGAGCCAAAAGAAGATATGCACCGCATTTTAGAGCATGTATGTCCTCAGTTACCTGAAGAAAAACCTCGTTATTTAATGGGGGTTGGTAAGCCTGAAGATTTAGTTGAAGGCGTACGTCGTGGTGTCGACATGTTCGATTGTGTGATGCCAACTCGTAATGCCCGTAACGGTCACTTATTTACACCAGAAGGTGTGATTAAAATTCGTAATGCTCGTCATCGCGATGACACTGCACCATTAGATGCAAGCTGTGATTGTTACACCTGTAAGAACTATTCTCGCGCTTATTTATACCACTTAGATCGCTGTAATGAGATCTTAGGCGCGCGTTTAAACACCATTCACAACCTACGTTACTATCAAATTTTGATGGAAGGTTTGCGTGGTGCTATCCAGACGGGTACATTAGACGCCTTTGTTACGGATTTTTATACCAAGTTGGGTCGTGAAGTCCCTCCTGTACCAGAGTTACAAGACTGATTTTTAATCTAGAAAACAAGAAGAGAGTAATATGTTAATTTCAAATGCATACGCAAACGCAGCTGGCGCACCACAAGGTGGCGGCACGATGGAACTGATTTTCATGCTAGTAGTTTTTGGCCTGATCTTCTACTTTATGATTTTCCGTCCACAGTCAAAGCGCGTTAAAGAGCACAAAAGCCTGATGTCAGCGTTAAGTAAAGGCGATGAAGTGCTAACAAGCGGCGGCATTTTAGGCAAGATTGCTAAAATTAGCGACGACAGTGATTATGTTTTATTGAGCATCAATGAAACCAGTCAAATCACTATCAAAAAGGATTATGTTGCAGCGGTATTGCCTAAGGGCTCTATCCAGTCGTTGTAAGCCAAGAGGGCTCAGGTGTGTTAAATAAATACCCAATGTGGAAAAACATCATGGTGATGCTTGTCATCGCCGTTGGTGCTTTCTATGCAATTCCAAACCTTTATGGTGAGGATCATGCAGTACAAGTCGTGGCGACTCGTGGTGCTGAAGTAACTACTTCAACTCTAACGTCAGTAAATGGAATACTTGAAAGCAAAGGCATTGCGGTAAAACGCGCTGAGCTCGAAGATGGTCAATTAGTTGTCCGTGTTCAAGATGCTGAGCAGCAATTATTAGCTAGAGAAGTCATTGCTGAAAGTTTAGGTGATAAATATAGCGTTGCATTAAACCTTGCCCCGGCAACCCCTGAATGGTTAGAAGCCATGGGTGGTACGCCAATGAAGCTAGGTCTTGATTTACGTGGCGGTGTTCACTTCTTAATGGAAGTGGACATGGGCGAAGCTATTCGCAAGATGGAAGAAGCAAAAATTGCTGATTTCAGAAGCCAATTGCGTGAACAGAAAATTCGTTATGCAGGTGTACGTAAAACTGCGAAAGGGTTGGAAATTAAATTCCGTGATGCTGAAAATCTTTCGAAAGCAGAGCGCTATTTAAAGTCGCTAAGTAACGAAATGGTATTCACTGACGGTAGCGTCGGTGATAACTATGCGTTATATGCGTCGATGAGTGATGACTACCTTAGACAAATTAAGGAAGAGGCATTACAGCAAAACATCACCACAATCCGTAACCGTGTAAACGAGTTAGGTGTTGCTGAACCTGTGGTACAACGTCAAGGTGCAGAGCGTATTATCGTTCAGTTGCCAGGTGTTCAAGATACCGCTCGTGCTAAAGAAATTCTTGGTGCAACAGCTTCTATCGAATTCCGCATGGTCGATCAGAACGCTGACCAAGCTGCTGCAGCTAATGGCCGCGTCTCTGCAAGTTCTGAAGTCTTCCCTCGTCGTTCTGGTGGTATTGCAGTATTGAAAAAAGAAGTCATGTTAACGGGTGATCATATCACTGGTGCACAGCCTTCTTTTGATGAATACAGTCGTCCACAAGTATCAATTAACCTTGATGCTAAAGGCGGTAATATCTTTTCTAACGTGACTAAAGACAACATTGGTAATCCAATGGCAACTTTATTCATTGAATATAAAGATAGCGGACAACGTAACCCAGATGGCACAGTTAAAATGACGAAGATTGAAGAAGTCATTTCTGTTGCAACCATTCAGGCACGTCTTGGCCGTAACTTCGTAATTAATGGCCTTGACCATGCTGAAGCACAAAGCCTTGCATTGTTACTTCGTGCGGGTGCCTTGATTGCTCCTGTGACCATTGTAGAAGAACGCACAATTGGCCCAAGCCTAGGTAAAGAAAACATTGAAAACGGTAAATTAGCGATGATTTGGGGCATGGTTGTTGTGCTTATCTTCATGCTTATTTATTACCGCGCTTTCGGTGTGATTGCTAACCTTGCGCTTACCGCTAACTTGGTGATGGTTGTTGGTGTAATGTCTATGATCCCTGGTGCTGTACTAACACTACCTGGTATTGCCGGTATGGTACTGACTGTGGGTATGGCTGTTGATGGTAACGTGCTTATTTTTGAGCGTATTCGTGAAGAGTTGCTCGCTGGTCGCAGTGTTCAACAAGCTATTCATGAAGGTTATGCAAACGCATTCTCAACCATTGCTGATGCGAACATCACAACATTTATGACTGCATTGATTCTATTTGCTGTAGGTACTGGCGCCGTTAAAGGCTTCGCCGTGACCTTGATGATAGGTATCGCAACGTCAATGTTTACTTCTATTGTAGGAACACGTGTCATCGTGAATCTTATGTGGGGTGGTAAACGCGTTAAGAAACTGTCTATCTAAGGAGACGTTGACCATGTTACAAATATTTTCAGTAAATAAAACGATCAACTTCTTAAAGCATGCAATGCCTATCAGTATCTTATCTATGGTATTGGTTATCGCTTCATTAGCATCTTTAGGTATTAAAGGTATTAACTGGGGACTTGACTTCACTGGCGGTACTGTCGTTGAACTTGAGTTTTCTAAGCCTGTTGACCTGATTGAATTACGCAGTGAACTTAGTACTGATGCAGGCGAAGGCGCTGTAGTGCAGAACTTTGGTTCAAGCCGCGACGTTCTTATTCGTCTTCCAGTATTAGAAGATGTTAAGAGTGATACTCAAGTTAGTGCAGTTATGAAAGGTGCTCAGTCTATCGATTCGAGTGTTATTCAAAAGCGTGTTGAGTTTGTTGGTCCGCAAGTGGGTAAAGAACTTGCGGAGCAAGGTGGCTTAGCGGTTATCGTTGCGTTAATTTGTATTCTTATTTATGTATCATTCCGTTTCGAATGGCGTTTAGCAATGGGCTCTGTAGCAGCGCTTGCTCATGATGTTATCGTGACTTTAGGTGTGTTCTCAATCTTACAGCTTGAGTTTGACCTGACGGTATTGGCAGGTTTGCTCACCGTAGTAGGTTATTCGTTGAACGATACGATTGTGGTTTATGACCGCGTGCGTGAAAACTTCCTTAAGATGCGTAAAGGTGGTCCTGAAGAAGTCGTTAACCGTTCAATTACTCAAACGATGAGCCGAACAATTATCACTACTGGGACAACCCTAGTTGTGGTTATTGCTTTGTTCCTTAAAGGTGGCACTATGATCCACGGGTTCGCAACAGCATTGCTTTGCGGTATCTTTGTGGGTACATATTCATCTATTTACGTTGCAAGTTACTTAGCGGTTAAGCTTGGGATTTGTCGTGAACATATGATGCCAGTTGAGATTGAAAAAGAAGGCGCTGACCAAGACGCTGTTATGCCTTAGTCATTGCTTTGTTTAATACGACAAAGTGTTTAATACGATAACGTGTTAAATAACTCAGCTTAATGCACAACAAAATCAGAGAAGCCACTCATTAGAGTGGCTTCAGACTGCTGACAAAGCCCTAGACATTCGTCTAGGGCTTTGATCTAATAGAAGTACAGATAATAACCAAGTTTATCATCATGCTTCGAGAGCCTAGTCCACAACAAT
>NZ_JAKILD010000046.1 GCF_023283825.1 Shewanella olleyana
GCTGCGTTATTGATTTTGAAAAGGGAATAACCATTACCCGCAATCAATGCCTTGCCTAAACGCGTGTAAATTCTTGCTGAAATCGAGCATCTTCAGGTTGTTTGGGTATAATTTATCTGCAGTATTGAACAATGCAAAATGAGTTATCTCATTATGATGCCAAAACAGTATAGGACTCACTTGTGTTACTTAAGCAAACTGTGCGAAATAACTAGACTGTGCAGTTCATAATATGAAATTTATCAGCGTAAATGCTGCATTTGTCATCAGCTTAATTTTTAACGAATTTAAACAATAACCCTTATTTCATTCATGCATCTAAGACACCAAGAAAAACGAGCCAGATAATCCTTACCGAAAGCCATAACAGAGCATTATTACAATTTAGAGTACAAAAAATGAAATTATGCTACAACAACGGCAAAAGGTTGAAACTGACGATAAAACCGCCAAAAATGGCTATTCTATGGCAATTTAATACACAATAGAGTTGATGCAACGACTATATTCAGCATCACTAAACAATCCTCATCACTAGAAATGTATTGCAATTTGCAACATATTGATAATATGGAAATATTTTCATTTGTTGATTCTGAACAATTTTTAACTTCTACTCAATGAATATAGGGGCTTCAGAGGTTAATTTAAGAGTAACTCACAGGCTTATCCACAGATTTAGTGGATAACTCGCTCAAGCCCAATATTACTGGGGTATAGCGGTAAACAGAAATTAATAAAACAGTAAAAAAAGTAACATGAAATAAAATTACATTTGTAAGTTGGGCTACGTAATTGCATCGAATTGAAACAATCAAATAAAAGCATCCATTCGTTTCAGCTTAGAAAAATGATCGCATTCACAACCCTATGATCTTTCCTTTTTCAAACATCTGCCGGTGTTGGCTACACATCAATTTGGAACAATAAACAGAGCAAAACTTTCTAACAACGCTTTCAATTAATGTCTCTAAAAGTAGGCAAACTCTTAGTAGTCTTTGATAGATACAATGCTAAATATGATTAAACCTGAAGCTGTCAGTCCAATATACAGTTATAGATAACCTCACATAGAAGCAATTTAACTTAAACTGCCAAAGAACCTTAATCGCCAATCGACTTTAATCGAAAGCACATTAATCGACTAGGTGCTTTACTTTTAATGCATCAAGTCTTACAAAATAGCCAGACTATGAATTATATGAATTTTTCTGAAAGAATAGTTTTGGAGTGTAATTCATAACTTATTCATACTTACCCGCTAATACACACTACATCAATACTGATTAAGCCCTGCTAAGGCCCATTTCTAAACTAAGCCCCGTAATTTCTACATATAAGCTCAATTAAATCTTGCTTTAAAACTCTATTGTAAATCTAAAGAACAAAACAAACGCTATATTCATATATAAGCATTATTGTTTTAAGCTGCTTTTGCTTTAAAACAGCTGGAAAACATCAAAATAGCCTCATTGGCCTATTTAAAATGCACCTGCAGCGATTTAGTTAGCGGATAAATTAAATCGTTAGTAATCAATTTGCTTGCGAAAAAACAGTCATTATGACGATTTATAAGCCACGATGGGTATTAGATGACCACTTAACATCAATTTTTCAATTTTTTTTATATCTCGAGTTGACTGATTGTTCAGGGCGTTTTACTATGCGCTCCGTTCTCAGCAATACATTGCTAAAACGATTCCCCTGTAGTTCAGTTGGTAGAACGGCGGACTGTTAATCCGTATGTCACTGGTTCGAGTCCAGTCCGGGGAGCCAATTTAGTATAGTTATTTGAAAACAAAGATAAAATGTAATTCCCCTGTAGTTCAGTTGGTAGAACGGCGGACTGTTAATCCGTATGTCACTGGTTCGAGTCCAGTCTGGGGAGCCAATTTTATCTTAGTTTTAATCGATTCCCCTGTAGTTCAGTTGGTAGAACGGCGGACTGTTAATCCGTATGTCACTGGTTCGAGTCCAGTCTGGGGAGCCAATTAAAACACATATAATGAAGTATCAATTCCCCTGTAGTTCAGTTGGTAGAACGGCGGACTGTTAATCCGTATGTCACTGGTTCGAGTCCAGTCTGGGGAGCCACTTCTTATAAAATCTTCAAATCCCCTGTAGTTCAGTTGGTAGAACGGCGGACTGTTAATCCGTATGTCACTGGTTCGAGTCCAGTCTGGGGAGCCAAGATTTTGACACTTGGTCAATTTTATTCCTTTCTTAATATCTATCTTTTATAAATTCCCTTATAATTCTTCAAAATTTACACTACAATTCTATGTGTTAACTCCTTTATTTGTTATAGCTTTTTAATTTTTTTGCCGCTATACATAAATGTATGATGACATCAGATTATTACAGGAAATGGACTATTCATGGGCTTATCAAAATCATTCCAATTAGTACTTTTTGTGATTTTTGGGCTGCTGCTTTATCGGATTTATGATCTGGAAAATAAAGAAATGCAGCGTCAAGGTTCATTAGCAATTCAAAATTACAGCAAGCATATCGATCTCATCAATGAATGGAATGATAACGGTGAAGCCTTATATGCAAAGCTTTCTAAAACGTTTACTTTCCAATTTTTCCAATATATCCATGAAAGCGACAGTGATCTTAATTATACATTTGGTACTCTCGCTAAAAGTGATGCTGAATTCGAAGATAAAATTTTTAAAATAGAATTGGGACACACGAAGGCATTCCCTAAAAGCCGCCTACAAGTCAGACTGAGTACAAAATCTGTCATCTCAGCCAGTTTTGTTAACCTAGAAAAAGCAGCAACACTGACAATTATTGCGTATTTACTTATCATGATCAGTTTTGCAATACTGATGGCCATTCATCGCCGCGGAATTAGATATGCCTGTGACTATATCAATCACATACCAGACCTTACTTTTCGAGCGGTGGAAACCTCGCGATTACATGGTTCTTTGAAACCTATCGGGCTTGCTTTAGAAAAGAGTCGCATGGAATTAAAAACCAGTATCGGCAATTTCCACAAAGAAAATGATTTATTAGCAAAAGCGGCATATCAAGACCCAGTAACAGGCTTTTCAACTCGTCGACGCTTTAATGACTATATGAAAAGTATTAGTGAATCAGATAAAAAACAATTTGGTGTTCTAGCGATTATTAAAGCTGCTGAACTTTCGAGTATAAACCAATTACATGGTCGTGAAGCTGGCGATGATTATTTAAGCAAAATAGCATCATGCATTAGGCGCGCAGCAACAAGAACAGGTGTAAACGAGTATTACCGCGTATCAAGCAGTGACTTTGCCCTTTTCATCCATGACATCACTGTAAAAGAAGGCGAACAGTTTTTAATTCTATTAAAAGGCTATTTAGATGAGTACGCTCAAACAATAGAACCTGACATTATCGCCCATAGCGGAATGGTTCCTTTTGAAAGTAATAGCAATACTCAAGCTTTACTAACGTTAGCAGATACTGCTGTGAGCATTGCGCAAACGTCAGGGCCTAACCGATACCACATTCTTGAGAAGTTCTCCGGTAACGAACAACTAGGTGATGATCACTGGAAAGTCACCATTAATGAACTCATTAACCGTAAAGGGCTTAAGTTCTTCCAACAACCTATTTTACCTTGTAATAATCAAGTTGATGTATATAGGGAACTGTATGCTCGATTCTTCAATAATGAAGGCTCGAACCTACCCACAGCTAGTGTAATAGCGATGTCAGAACGTCACGGTTTAAATATCGATTTAGATAAAATGATCGTAGTACATACTCTTCAATTATTAAATGCCAATCCAAGTTTAACGGGTAATTTTGGCATTAATATCAGCTCATCCTCAGCACTTCAAGAAGTGTTTGTTTCTTGGCTAAGAGATATTTTATCGAGCCATAGAACAACATCAGCAAGGTTGGTTTTTGAGGTCAATGAATCTGGGATGCAAAAAAATGTAGCTGCAAGTCGACGCTTTGTTCACGAAATGCATAAAGTCGGCGCTAAGGTCGCCATTCAGCAATTTGGTTTAGGTTTTTCATCATTTAAATTCTTCCGAGAAGTAAAACCCGATGTGATTAAGCTTGATAGTAGTTACAGTACAGGAATTGACCAAGACAACAATAATAAATTCTTCGTCAGAATGATTGTTGATATTTCGCGCAGAATTGGTATCAAAGTCATCGCAACGGGTGTTGAAAAACAAGATGAGAAGCTAACTTTAGAAAAAATGTTAGTCGATGGTCTTCAAGGTTATTACATCGCAAGACCTGAAATTATCGCTAAAACAGACAAATAAATAATCAATGTAAGATCAATCTTCCAAAATCGGGTTATTATTTACATAACCCTTTTTTTTATCCGTTGTTTCTCAAGCCTAAACCTTAGATAATATAGCTAATATCAAATAGAAAAGTGTAGTAATGACAGACTATCTCTTACTGTTAATTGGCACCGTCCTAGTTAACAATTTCGTTTTAGTAAAATTTCTTGGCTTATGCCCTTTTATGGGTGTATCTAGTAAGCTTGCCTCCGCTATAGGCATGTCGATGGCCACCACGTTCGTTTTAACCTTAGCCTCAATTTTAAGCTACCTCACTAATGAGTTTTTACTGCAGCCTTTTGGACTAACCTACCTGCGTACCATGAGTTTCATTTTAGTCATTGCTGTGGTGGTTCAATTCACCGAAATGTTAGTGCAGAAAACAAGTGCCTCACTGCACAGAGCTTTAGGCATTTATTTACCACTGATCACCACCAACTGCGCAGTCTTAGGTGTGGCGTTACTCAACGTCAATGAAGATCATAACTTTATCCAATCTGCAGTTTACGGCTTTGGTGCTGCTGTTGGTTTTTCTTTAGTTCTCGTTTTATTTTCTGCAATGCGTGAACGATTAGCAGCAGCTGACGTCCCTTTACCTTTTAAAGGCGGCGCTATTGCGATGATCACAGCAGGTTTAATGTCTCTTGCCTTTATGGGGTTTGCGGGGCTGGTTAAATAATCATGTCGAGTATTGCAATTGCTGTCGTTGTGCTGACACTCCTAGCACTCATTTTTGGCCTTATCCTTGGTTATGCTTCAATTAAATTTAAAGTTGAAGGCAATCCTATTATTGATCAGGTTGAAGCATTACTACCTCAAACTCAATGTGGTCAATGTGGTTATCCTGGTTGTAGACCTTACGCTGAAGCTATCGCCAACGGTGATAATATCAACAAATGTCCTCCAGGCGGAACCGCCACTATGGAGAAACTTGCTGGTTTAATGGGCGTAGACCCAGAGCCATTAAATGAAGTTGCACAAGAAAACGTAAAAAAAGTCGCTTACATCCGCGAAGATGAATGTATTGGCTGCACCAAATGTATCCAGGCCTGTCCTGTTGATGCCATCTTAGGTGCTGGTAAATTAATGCACACTGTCATAACCAAAGATTGCACAGGCTGTGACTTATGTGTTGAACCTTGCCCTGTTGACTGTATTGATATGATCCCAGTTGAACAAAACCTTAAAAATTGGGATTGGAAATTAGCCAGTATTCCAGTAACGCTGATAGAACCAGTTCCTGAAAAAAGTACCGTCACCATTAGTGTTAAACAAATAGACATTGCAGTAAAAGAGGATTCTCAGTGCTAACTTTATTAGAACAAATTGATAAAGGGACTTTATGGCACTCTCCAGGAGGAGTCCATCCGCCACAATTAAAATCACTTTCAAATCAGACGGCTTCGGCCCGTATTGCACCTGCTAAGCAATACCGTATTCCATTACCACAAGTCGGTGATTGTGCCCGACTATCTGTCAACGTTGGTGACAAAGTTGCCCAAGGTCAACAATTGACTGAAGGCGAAGGGTTTATGTACTTACCTGTGCATTCTCCTATATCAGGAATTGTAAGTAATATAAGCTTACAACACAGTAACCATGCATCAGGTTTACCAGTCCTAACCTGTATCATCGAATCAGACGGTCTTAATTCTCAAGTTGATTACCAAGTTTCAACACTTGGCGAATTAACCAATCAACAAATATTAGATAAAACCAAACAAGCCGGTATTGCAGGACTGGGCGGCGCGACATTCCCAAGCCATATCAAGCTAAATCCTGCTAGTGAAATTGATTTAGTCATTATAAATGGTGTTGAGTGTGAACCTTACATCACATCTGATGATGTACTAATGCGTGAAAACGCCTTCGAAATCTTTAAAGGTATTCAGGTCATTAATCAATTGCTTTCACCACAACGTATTGTGGTCGCCATTGAGGATAATAAGCCTGAAGCTAGCAGTGCTATGCAGCAATGTTTAACGCAGTTCGATGATTTACAATCAACTGTTAAAATAACCGTAATCCCAACGAAATACCCTTCTGGTGGCGAAAAACAGCTTATTCAGATCATTACTGGCCGTGAAGTACCAACAGGAAGCATTCCTGCGCAGCAAGGTATAGTGGTTCACAATGTCGGTACCGCTTATGCCATACAAGACGCTGTATTACACGGTAAACCACTCATTGAACGCTTAGTGACATTAACAGGCGAACAAGTAAAACAGCCTGGAAATTATTGGTTGCCTATCGGAACTAGCGTAGAGCATGCGTTAGAACAAGTTGGTTTTACAGCAATGGATAATCAAAAGGTCATCATTGGTGGGCCAATGATGGGCTATGCCCTGCCTGAATATAATGTACCTGTATTAAAAGGCACTAACTGTATTTTAGCGCCAAGCGCCAATGAAATTGCACCAGATGTAGATGAGAAAGCCTGTATACGCTGCGGCGAATGCGCAGTCGCGTGCCCTGCTTTATTATTACCACAACAATTATTTTGGCATGCAAAGGCAGAGGAATATGACAAAGCCGCGAGCTTTAACCTCAAAGATTGTATTGAATGTGGCTGTTGTAGTTTTGTATGCCCAAGCGACATCCCATTAGTCGAATACTACCGTATTGCTAAATCAGCGCTGAAAAATGAAGCTGAAGAAAAACAACAAGCAGAGCAAGCTAAAATCCGATTTGAAGCAAGGCTTAAACGACTAGAAGATGAAAAGTTAGCCCGTGAAGAAAAATCACGCCTAGCGGCTGAAAAGCGTAAAGCTTCAGCAAACAGTGCCAGTAATAAAAGTACCGTTGCAGAAGCAATGGCCAGAGTTGCCGCTAAGAAGAAAGCAGCGGAGCAAGAAGGTCACTCTAAAACTGCTGAAGCACCTTCTGAAACAGGCGCTAGTAATGGTAAATCAGCAGCTGTTAAAGCCGCAATAGAGCGTGCTAAAGCTAAAAAGCTAGCGAATAAGTCATCTGAGACTTCAGATTCAACTGCAGCTGAAGAAAATCCACAGCCAGTTAATGACAAAAAAGCACAAATTGCCGCAGCTGTTGCCCGTGCTAAAGCCAAAAAGCTTGCCGCCAACCAATCTACAGATAACTCAGCTTCTGTCGAAGAAAATACTGCACCAGTTGATGATAAGAAAGCTCAAATTGCCGCTGCCGTTGCCCGCGCTAAAGCCAAAAAACTGGCTAAACAGAATGCAGACGCTGGTATATACAGCACTACTGATTCAGAGACTGTTGACTCTTCTACTACCGAAGCCGCTGCGGAAGTGTCTAGCAATGCAGAACCAGTGGATGATAAAAAAGCTAAAATCGCTGTGGCTGTTGCACGCGCGAAAGCCAAAAAGCTGGCTAAACAAAATGCAGACGATGGTATAGACAGCACTACTTATACTGAGACAGTTAATTCTGAGTCTGTTGATTCTTCTACTACTGACACCGCTGCGATAGTGTCTAGCACACTTGAGCCAGTTGATGATAAAAAAGCTAAAATCGCTGCGGCTGTTGCACGCGCTAAAGCCAAAAAGCTGGCTAAACAGAATGCAGATGCTGATATAGACAGCACTACTGATTCAGAGACTGTTGACTCTGAGTCTGTTGATTCTTCTACTACTGACACCGCTGCGCTAGTGTCTAATACAGCTGAGCCAGTAGATGATAAAAAAGCGAGAATTGCAGCAGCTGTTGCAAAAGCCAAGGCTAAAAAGTTGGCAAATCAGCAGAAGTTGAGTGAAAAGGAATAATCATGGCATTTAAAATAGCATCATCTCCGCATGTCAGTACAAGTTTGCAAACCAATAAGGTGATGCAACGAGTGGCCTTATGTCTTATTCCTGGCATTTTGGCACAAGTCTACTTTTTCGGAATGGGCACTTTAGTTCAAATACTGATTGCTGTAATAACTTGTCTGTCTGCTGAAGCAGCTATTATGAAACTGCGTAATAAGTCGATAAAAAATGCTTTATCGGATAACAGCGCATTAGTAACGGCAGTATTAATCGCAGTTGCAATCCCACCTCTGACACCTTGGTGGATGACCGTCATAGGTTGCTTTTTTGCTATTGTTATCGTTAAGCATCTATATGGCGGCCTAGGTAACAATATATTTAACCCAGCGATGGCAGCTTATGTTCTGCTATTAGTTTCATTTCCATTACAAATGACTAATTGGGTTGCTCCATCTGAATTGGCAGCTAATCAGGTAAGCATTACTGCTGCATTTGCGCATATTTTTGAACTCAGTACTGCGGGTTTAGATCATTTCAGAATTGCCGTTGATGGTCACACAATGGCAACGCCACTTGATACATTCAAAACAGATTTATCAATGGGCATGACAAGTAGTGAAAGTTTACAGCGCAATGTATTTGACGGCATGACCGGTGTCGGCTGGTTTTGGGTTAATTTAGCTTACCTCGCTGGCGGCTTAATCATGCTAAAGCTTAAAGTCATACGCTGGCACATTAGCGTCGGTATTCTTATGGCGATATTTGTGTGTTCTGGTATTGGTTTTTTACTTAACCCTGATACTCATGCTAGCCCAATGCTACATTTATTCTCCGGCGGCACTATGTTGTGTGCATTTTTCATTGCAACCGACCCAGTTACTGCTGCAACGAGTACTCGAGGCAGATTGTTATTTGGTGCGATTATCGGTGTGCTGATTTTTGTCATCAGAACTTACGGTGGTTACCCTGACGCTGTCGCTTTTGCGGTATTACTTGCCAATATGTGCGCGCCATTTATAGATTATTATATCCGCCCACGCTCATATGGTCATCGCGCGGGTAATTAAGCCCAAAAGCATTGGTTTCATACAGGATTAAACATGTTTAATATTATTACTAGAAACGGCCTAATTCTCGCCCTTTTTGCACTTTGTTGTACAGGCTTGGTCGCTTCAGTTAATTTTTTTACCGGAGATAGAATTATCGAGCAGCAGCGAAAGCAGCTTGCCGGTGTGTTAGAGCAAATCATTCCTAATCATTTGCACGATAATGAATTGACCGATGATTGCATATTAGTCACTAATAAAGAGTTTCTTGGCTCTGATGAAGCCTTACCTGTTTATATCGCTAAAATGAATCAACAACCTGTTGCCATCGCTATTGAGGCTATTGCCCCTGATGGCTATAACGGCGATATTAAAATTATTCTAGGTGTCAATAACAATAGTGAATTACTGGGTGTCAGAACATTAACCCACCAAGAGACACCCGGTTTAGGCGACAAAATCGAATTACGAAAATCTGATTGGGTTTTAAGCTTAAGTGGCATTCAATATGATCCAAATGACAAACCTATGGCAGTCAAAAAGGATGGTGGCGATATTGACCAATTTACTGGGGCGACCATTACGCCTCGTGCTTATGTAAATGCTATTAATAATGCACTGTCGTTTGTGGCTGATAATCGTGAGTCGCTTTATAACACCGTCAATCATTGTGGACGTGAACATGACTAATTATCGTGAAATCGCATGGCAAGGGCTATGGAAAAATAACCCAGGTCTAGTACAGCTCCTTGGCTTGTGCCCTCTTTTGGCTGTTACCGCTACTGTCACTAATGCCTTGGGCCTCGGGTTAGCGACACTAATCGTATTGGTCGGTTCTAATATCTTGGTTTCTTTAGTGCGTGAATATGTCCCTAAAGAGATTCGTATCCCTGTTTTTGTCATGATTATTGCTGCTTTGGTGACTTGCGTTCAGTTGCTGATTAACGCTTATGCTTACGGACTATATTTATCATTAGGTATATTTTTACCCTTGATTGTGACTAACTGCGTCATTATCGGCAGAGCTGAGGCATTTGCTTCTCGTAATAATGTCACCAGTGCCGCTTTTGACGGGCTTATGATGGGCGTAGGATTTACTGCCATTTTAGTGGTGCTAGGTGGAATGCGAGAACTGCTTGGTCAAGGTACTTTATTTGATGGTGCAGAATTACTTTTAGGTGATTGGGCAAGCTCGCTAACAATTCAAGTGTTTAATGTAGATACCCCATTTCTACTGGCTATGTTACCGCCAGGCGCATTCATAGCCATGGGGTTACTGATTGCGCTGAAGAATGTTATCGATGATAAAATTGAGCAACGAAAGCCACAGCAAGAAGCAGAAATAATTGCTCGTGCAAGGATCACTAAAGTCGGTTAATAAAACATAAATATCAACATAACGAAAAAATAAAATGAATAAACAAAAACGCTATGAAATATTGACCAGGCTTAGAGACAATAATCCAAAGCCTGAAACAGAGTTAAACTTTGCATCGCCTTTTGAATTGCTTGTCGCAGTAACATTGTCAGCTCAAGCCACTGATGTGAGCGTCAACAAAGCCACCGATAAGTTATTCCCTGTGGCCAATACTGCTCAACAAATATTTGATTTAGGTGTTGATGGCTTAAAAACCTATATTAAAACTATTGGCTTGTATAACAATAAAGCCATTAACGTCATTAAAGCCTGTGAAATGCTGATTAACCTTCATGGTGGCGAAGTCCCTGAAAATAGAGAAGCTTTAGAAGCCCTTCCTGGGGTTGGCCGTAAAACCGCAAATGTTGTATTAAACACCGCTTTTGGATGGCTAAAAGATAATGAAGGTAGATACTTTTTAGCAGTAGATACTCACATTCAACGCCTTGCAAATCGAACAGGTTACGCCAAAGGCAAAACCGTTGAACAAACTGAGCAAGCTATCATAAAAAATACCCCAAGAAAGACTGAGTTTATGTACGACCTACATCATTGGTTTATATTGCATGGTCGCTATACGTGTACAGCAAGAAATCCTAAGTGTGGCTCATGTATTATCGAAGACCTTTGTGATTACAAAGAAAAAACAGAATACTAGGGCTCAAACTTCTAAACCTCGAACTGTTTCAATTAGCTACAATAAAAGTAGGTGAAGTGAAGAAACAAACTATATATGAACACTACAGTTAGCGTTACTACTGCTTCAATGTTCCCTGGTTTTGACGGAGCTACAAAACAAGCTTCAGAGTTACATAGTTTTGATATGGCTGGTACATTCTTAGATTTTTGCAATATACCTAAACCAGCCTAGTCAACCTAATGGCGATATTAATGCGGCTGTTTTCATCTAATAAGAATTAAAAACTTCAGCAAGCTCTAATCGATTAAAATCACTGCTATTAACTAAGAGCATCTATGTAGCTTTAACCGGATATAGCTTTAAATAAACCTATTCAATTAGCTAATATTAAATACCTTCGATTGCTGACCTACTTGAAATTACGACTGCAGTCATTCCACCTACAAACGCTTTTTGTCTCATAAACAGGCTTGTTATTAAAATATAGTTTAACGCAGCATTCTTTTGTCATGAGCTTATAATCTTCATTATTGGGTTCGCTAATTCAACAACCGCCTCGCTGATTTACAGACACCACTTGAGTAAGAAGCTACAGTATCGTTCACAAAACACACTTACTTTGAGCGGAAAATTGAAAGTGAACGAGGCATAATCATAATTTATTTATTTTCTATTTATGAGATTAAATAAGAGTCCACTTAATAATATTGGACGAAAAAATGATTGAATTACAAAGCATCATCACTGCAACTAATAACGAATTACTAATTGATGAAGGTTTTAACCTAGTCATTGTCGATAAGAATGGTCAAATCGTACGAAAAGACGATTCTATAAAAAAAATAGCCTTTGATGAGATGATTGCTGAAGTGACAAAAGAATTCAGTAAAAAGTTCAGACAATTACCGCAGGATAACTTTAAATAACGGTCTAAAATGAGATTTTTTTATGTACTGGCAATGCCAACTTATCGAACCTAGGTTGGTTAACTCCCCCTTAGCCCCTGAACATAAACTTTAATACAATTAGCTCACTCCATTCGGCAACTGAATACGGGCTTATTCATGTTATTTAATTTGAGGTAACAGGTAGAACATTTGATAGGGAAATTAAACGAAGCTAAAAATAGTATTAGTCACACATTTTTAGCTTCATCCAACCCATAAAAAACTCAATACTTAAAAATCAAATAATCAGTAAAAATTTTCCCAAGTTGTCTCTATTTAGCTTTGAAAATTCATCGAAGCTAATGAGACCGAAATATGGATAAAAATAACAAGCTTAATCAAAGAATCAATCATCTCGAAATTCTACTTCAGCACCTTCCTATAGCAATAAAGTCTGAAGCCGTAATGAAGAAAATGACTGAGAATTACTATGCAGAGGAGGTTGAAATACAATTTTTTAACCATCAAGTTAAAAAGCACTTGAGGCGCCAAGGAGTTCAAATAGAAGACATTAATCTAGCAATGAATTTTGTTAACCAATACTTAAAAGACAAATAATTTCTCATCGTTCGAACCTAGTTAATGAACAGGACATCAACACTAGGAATAGTTATGAACAAGTCACAAATACAGCTTATACGAGTCTATAAACGTCAATCAAAATCGCCATGGGATGACCACAGTACAGTATTGCTACTGGCAGACCATCAACTTGAGAATGATGAGGTTCAATTAAGCTTTAACAAATACATTTATTTACATCGAAATGTACAAGGTCAAATGATAGGTATCAGTATCAGCAAATCGCTGCTTGAAGAGAATGCTGAGCTTGAGAGTCAATATCTGACAGGTATTGAGGCTTATATGATGCTATTGATTTACATCGACGACATTGCCGTTTTTTGTGAGTTTTTCAAAAATGAGTTTATGAGTATTTTTGGGATATATCCGCATTATTACTTCGAAACAGCTGAGCAATGTTGGTCTGATTTGATTATTGCTGCTGACACACTGTAATCGCCATCTAGCGAACCCAATTGGGTTCGCTATTCTATTAATATTTCCATGTCTTTTACTCAAAAAATTGACAATAACTTCTATTAACAGTCAAAAATCCCCCGCTCGCAACCTAGTTAATGTTGAGACCACAAACCATTAATTAGGAGCTAAATATGGACCAATCTAAGATCTTTCGTTTACATCCCAAGTCTAGAGGTAATTTAAGCTGTTCACTTTTACTATTAGCAAATGCAGACAGTAACAATGAGTCGCCAAATTTATGTTTTTCGCGATACATCTATCTTAATGTTGATGCTGAGTGGAACATGTTAGGGATTACCATTAGCAAGTCAATTCTTAGTAAGCACGCTGACTTCAGCGAACAATACTTAACAGGAACCGATATGTTAAAGGTACTAATAATGTATAAAGACGAGATAGCAATGTTCTGTGAGTTGTACTGTAGTCAATTTTCAAAAATCTTTGGTTTATGCCCAACAGATTACTTTGAATTTGCTACACCAGTCTGGGAAGAACACGTTAATGCATTAGATTAATGTCATTAGCAACCAACTAACGACCCCTTCTGGGTTCGTTTTATTTAGGCTAAAAATATGATTGTTGATATGTCGTTAGTTAAAGGCTAGGTTGAAGCGGCTAACTCACAGTGGGCTCACTTAAACCTTATATCGTTTGAGGGCATATATGAGTCAGTCCTATAACTCGTCTTTGAACACAAACTAGCTAGAATGTGCCAAGGTAGTTAGTGATTTGAATTAGTTTTTTAGGGTGAAGCTAGGGATTATTGCCATAGTCGTTGTAATGTGATGTGATGGAACAATTAACAGCCACGAGAGTTGTGTCAGATTTTCAAAATTTATTATATTAAAGCTGGGGATCAAGTCGTAATACGTCATATCGATGGCATTAGATATTATGTTTATCCTGCAAGAGCTTAATGCAGTATTGATATACCTATTGCGGATTTAAGAAAGTTACTACAGGGAAAGGGGGACTTCATGAAAAATCAGTTTCAAGCGAAAGCATTTGCAAAATCTAGGGAAATGGCTCTGGGTATACAATTAAGCCAGCGTCCGCACGACTCTGGAAGTGGTATTGAATTTACTAATCATTTAAATAGAACAGTATTCACTGTTTATGACAAAAAGCTAGACGCAGAGAATAAAAATGGTATCGAGATTGCTTTTGGTGTTGATAACATTTCCGAAGAGTATAAAATTGATCCGGTTCGTATCAGTAAGTGGTTAGATGATTGTTTGACAACGTTTGCACACCCCGCAAAACGGAAGACGTCATGGCAATGGCAACGTTTGGCCTTCCACAAAGAATCAGATTTTCAGTCTTTTTCTGAGGAGTTTGTTAATTTTCTCAATACAGAGAGCAATAGCTTTTGTGAAGATGTCATTTTAAATGACAATGACAGCGACTCCAAAACTGATGAACGTATCTTGTCAGCGATATGGTCAAGACGAGGACAATCAACATTCCGCAAGGAACTTCTTCACGCATATGACAATGTATGCGCAATCACGGGGTGTAGTGAAATTGAGGTTCTGGAAGCTGCTCATATAACTCCTTACAAAGTTGAGCAAACGTATAACCTCGCGAATGGTCTGATTTTACGTGCAGACATCCATACGTTATTTGATTTGTCACTTATTTCTATTAATCCACAAAGTGGAGAAATAGTTGTTTCTAAGAAGCTATCAACTGATTATCAGCTTCTACATGGCAAGCTAGCAAACTTACCGAGTGATACTACGAAGTTACCTGACTACGCAGCATTAATGAAACATTGCAAAACAATTAATTAATGTTGAATTTAACATACCATAGCGTAAAGGGAGCTCGTAAGCCCTTAGCGACGTTCTATTTTATCAAAGTACTGCTTTCCGTACTTCACAGGTGCCAAGCCAAACGCCTTTTCATTAGAAAAAGTATCTTATTAAGTGATCGGCGTTGAATGCATGCATTGCTGGTATTGGGTGTCTGATTGGTGCGCTGAACTCGGCATCGATTTCATTCTAGGTCATGCCCTATACATGAAGGCCATTCACGGTGGTAAAACCAAAAACGATAAAGTTGATTCCTTTAAAATCGCTACACTACTACGTGGTGGCAACTTCCCTATTGCTTACGATTATCCTCGTGAAATGCGTGCTGCACGTGACTTGTTACGTCGACGAATGAAGATTGTTCGGCACGGCGCTATGCTCAAAGGTCACGTCGTCAATACCAACAGCCAATACAACTTACCTGCCACTGACCTAAACCTTAAAAATATCTCTGCTAGACAAAAACTGCGGGAGCAATATCAAGACCCTATCGTACAGCGCAACATCGACTTAGATATGGCACTGCTCGATTGCTATGCCAAAGAGCTAGCGCAGGTCGAATGGTTCATTGAAAAACAGGCCAAAAACCATAACCCCGTGTATTTAGAACTGCTTAAAACCGTACCAGGCATTGGCAAGATATTATCACTCACCATTCTTTATGAAATCGGTGATGTCAGTAGATTTGAGTCAGTACAAAAGTTTGCCTCTTACTCTCGATTAGTGAAATGCAAAGCGGAGTCAGCGAGTAAAACCTACGGCACTAATGGTAATAAAATCGGTAATGCACATTTGAAATGGGCGTTCTCAGAAGCTGCGGTACTTTACCTGCGAGGCAATGACAAAGCACGTAACTACCTTAACCGATTACAAAAACGAATGAGTAAAGCTAAAGCATTATCTGCACTGGCACATAAGCTTGGCCGCTGTGTCTATTTCATGCTGAAGAACAAAACGGTGTTTAATGAACAACGATTCTTGAAAGGATAAGTCGCGCAATAAGGTGAGCTGAACGTCTAACTAGATACTCTTTAAAAAAAGAGAAGCGAGCATGATTGTGAATGATGTGGCTAATGAAGCAATGACTTCTCACCATCATCACTATGCCAGATGCTATTTAAGCTACATCGCCTTGATTAGACACCTTATTGGCGCGCATTAATGAATGCAATCAACAAAGTCGTTTACACCTTAAATGAGCCTGAAACTAACTGTGCACAAAGCACCTCTGACTTGAATAGTGCCACCTTAGGGTTAACCGATAAATGTCTAGTGCCCCTGATATTTCAAAGGAATGGAAAGCGTCAGGCAGCGATAAGATCGCACTAAGAGAGCCTCTATATGTGTTTGCTGTAAACGACGATTTGACAGCTAAATGACAGACGAAGTAGATGAATTTGTTGATTGATTTTAATTTGACTGCACAAGCAGCCAAATAAGTTAGGCTCGCCTATTGACTGGCGGGAGGCTCATATGTGTTAGGTGTTGTTACTCAAAATGGCATGCTTTGCCAGGGTCTGAGACACCTATATCTCCAGACCTAATAATTTCAGCTGCTTTGTTATTGAAACGGTAAATAGCTACATTTAAATTCTTCGCTTTGGAAACAATTTCTGAACTTGCAATTTCAGTTGTTTTCTTCGCGCTACTAGTTTTTAGCCTTTCTCGAAAAATTGCTTGTAACTCATTAAATCCAGGTCTAATTTCACGTTCGAAAACAGCACCTAACTCAGGTCCAAAATAACGACATAATAATGCCCTATTTTTATTTAAACTATTATTCCAATCATTAAGAACCTTTGCATAATCTGCATATAAAGACCAAATGAATTCAGAGTCTTTTTTATCTTCTGTAGCCCAACCAACCTTTCTCCACTTGTACAATCTTGTATCCATTAACATGCTAATTTCTTTATAGAGTAAAGTAGCTTCAGTTCTCCGTTGTTCGGAAATACTCCACTTATTTTGAAGGTGACCATAGTATGATGTTAATCCTCCTCCCAGAAGAGTTATTAAAACAAAACTCAAAACCAAAAGTGTCTTTTCATGCTTCATTTCTTCTGTAGTTTTACTCATATAATATCCATATTAGAACTCAACATTTAACACCTAACGAGCCTGTAGAATTACTCGTTTTACAAATTCATTTTGATTAATGAACAAACAATATCTGAGTTCCTATTTTGATTCAATTATTTAGTGGTGTTTAGATTATTATTTAACATACAGGTTTGTTGTTGCTTTCAGAGGGCGTTTAAGGCGAGTTTGGAGAACTTTTGAGGTATAGAGGGCTTCCCCTTCTTAGTGCATCGCGTGTTGCAGCTTTTCTATATTATGAACAAGACAATACAGTTGCCACTGAGCATTGACTTTAGCTTGGCCGCGTAAAGTTAATTTATTCATCCCTTTGTTGACCGTAATATTGCCAAATACAGGTTCGATACAGCCTAGTCGTTTACTATATTGTCGCCGCCCCATTGGGCTGTCTATTTTCACTTTCATCTTATCGGTGTAATACCAATCCGCATTAGACTTTGCCCATATTAGCCCAGTCTCGTGTACATAAACTTTTTACCCTATCTTTGCACTGAATAAATATATTCCAAGCTTTACAACACTGCT
>NZ_JAKILD010000047.1 GCF_023283825.1 Shewanella olleyana
ATCCGTGAAGGTGGCCGTACTGTTGGTGCTGGTGTTGTAGCTAAAATCGTTGCTTAATAGCGACCTTTAGTAAACACTTTAAAAAGGAAGCTTCGGCTTCCTTTTTTGTTTTACAGATTTTTTTTAAGTTTTGCTTATGTTCTCTAGTGGTGACCTTGCGAACTGACTAGAATAAGAATACAATCTATGGCCGATTTTTGACCCTGAGCTGATGCTTTTCGTGACTAAATTCGGAAGTACTATTTGATAAAATGGTACATATTTATCAAATTTAAGCTCAGGTCTTAGTGAGTAACGGAACCAACCGATGACGACAAATACTGAAAACCAGAATAATTCTCTGGATATTGTAAAGTGGGGCATTGCAGTTATATTGATTGCCGCCGCTGTTATTGGCAACCAAGCATTTGGCGAAGCCAGTGTAGTAGTACGCGCATTAGGCGTAATTGTTGCCTTTGTTATTGCAGGCTTTATTGCTCTGCAAACTGTGAAAGGTAAAGAAGCTTTATCTTTTGCTCGTGAAGCTCACATTGAAGTACGTAAAGTGGTTTGGCCTACGCGTCAAGAAGCGCTAAACACAACATTCATTGTTCTTGCTGCAACAGCTGTCGTAGCCGTTATCCTTTGGGGTTTCGACTGGGTACTATTGCGCGTTGTTAACCTAATTACTGGCGTATAGGCATTTACATGACTGAAACAACAGAAGCTAAAAAAAGATGGTATGTCATTCAAGCATTCTCAGGCTATGAAGGCCGAGTAGTAAAAACCTTGCTTGAACATATTAAGATGCACAACATGGAAGATTACTTCGCTGAGGTTTTAGTACCTACAGAAGAAGTAGTTGAAATGCGTGATGGTCAACGTCGCAAAAGCGAACGTAAATTCTTCCCTGGCTACGTACTAGTCCAAATGGAAATGAATGACGAAAGCTGGCACTTAGTGAAAAGCATTCCACGTGTAATGGGCTTCATTGGTGGGACTTCAGATCGTCCAGCACCAATTTCAGATAGAGAAGCGGATGCCATTCTTCAGCGTTTACAAGATACCGTTGAGTCTCCAACTCATCGCGTTATGTTTGAACCTGGTGAAGTTGTTCGTGTTAACGATGGTCCATTTGCTGACTTTAATGGCACTATTGAAGAAGTTGATTACGATAAGAACCGCGTTAAGGTTTCAGTAATGATCTTCGGTCGTTCTACACCTGTGGAGTTAGACTTCCAACAAGTTGAAAAGAACTGATTAAATTAAATACAAATAGTATTTGTTTGCGGGTGCGGATTTTAGTATAATCCGCACCCGTTGTTTTCAAGGGGAGCTCATTGGCATGTAGCCGATAGCGTTTGAACCCAAATTGAGGAAATGTCGACATGGCAAAGAAAATTGAAGCTTATATTAAGCTACAAGTAGCAGCTGGCGCTGCAAACCCGTCTCCACCAGTTGGTCCTGCTCTAGGTCAAAAAGGTGTGAACATCATGGAATTCTGTAAAGCATTCAACGCTCGTACTGAAAAGTTCGACAAAGGTATGCCGATTCCTGTAGTTATCACAGTTTACAACGATCGTTCTTTCACGTTCGAAACTAAGACACCTCCAGCATCTTTCTTATTATTGAAAGCTGCAGGTATCAAGTCTGGTTCTGGCCGTCCAAATACCGAAAAAGTTGGAACTATCAAGCGTAGTGCTGTGCAAGAAATTGCAGAAGCTAAAGCGACTGATATGACTGGTGCTGATGTTGAAGCTATGATGCGTTCAATTGAAGGTACTGCACGTTCAATGGGTTTGGTAGTAGAGGACTAATATAATGGCAAAGCTAACTAAGCGCATGCGCGTAATCCGCGAGAAAATCGACGGAACTAAAAGCTACGATATCAACGAAGCTGTTTCTTTACTAAAAGAACTTGCTACTGCTAAATTCGTAGAAAGTGTTGACGTTGCTGTTAACCTAGGTATCGATCCTCGTAAATCAGATCAAAACGTTCGTGGCGCTACAGTATTACCACATGGTACTGGCCGTGAAGTTCGTGTTGCTGTGTTCACACAGGGCGCAAACGCTGAAGCAGCTAAAGAAGCTGGTGCAGAGTTAGTTGGTATGGACGAGCTAGCTGCACAAGTTAAAGCTGGCGAAATGAACTTCGACGTAGTTATCGCATCTCCAGATGCAATGCGCGTTGTTGGTCAGTTAGGTCAAATCTTAGGCCCACGTGGTCTTATGCCTAACCCTAAAACTGGTACAGTAACGCCAAATGTTGCTGAAGCAGTTAAAAATGCCAAAGCCGGTCAAGTTCGTTACCGTAACGACAAGAATGGCATTATCCACACTACTATCGGTAAAGTGGATTTTGAACCAGCACAGCTTAAAGAAAACTTAGAAGCGTTAGTCGCGGCACTGAAAAAGGCTAAGCCTGCAGTTGCTAAAGGCGTATACGTGAAAAAAGTAAGCATCTCTACCACTATGGGTGCAGGTGTAGTTATCGACCAGGGTACTCTGGAAGAAGCTAAGTAATATACAAAGGGTGCGGGTTAGTGTATAATCCGCGCACTTTGTGGGTTGAGGTCTGTTTTTGACAATGTTAAAAACAGGTTTCCGTCCAAGACCGTAGGTGTTTTCTTAGGATAACTTAATTTCCTACGTAGACGGTGTCAGACCCCCCAGATAGATTTTGTTCTGCTGGAAATCTGCACCGTAAGTCGTTAAACACATAAGTGTTTAATATGGTAAATACTAGGGATATCCCTAGGTAGAATCCAGGAGTAAAGCCAATGGCATTAAGACTCGAAGACAAAAAAGCGATTGTTGCTGAAGTCAACGAAGCAGCCAAAGGTGCTTTATCTGCAGTTGTTGCCGATTCACGCGGTGTAACTGTAGGTGATATGACCGGTCTGCGTAAAGCAGCTCGTGAAGCTGGTGTTTATGTACGTGTAGTACGTAACACATTAGTTAAACGCGCTGTAGCTGGTACTGATTTTGAGTGCCTGTCTGACACGTTTACTGGTCCTACTTTAATTGCATTTTCTACTGAGCACCCAGGTGCTGCAGCGCGTCTTCTAAAAGATTTCGCAACTGCACAAGAAAAGTTTGAAATTAAAGCAGCAGCCTTTGAAGGGGAAGTAATCCCTGCAGCAGATATTGATCGTTTAGCGAAATTACCAACTTACGACGAAGCATTAGCTCAGTTGATGATGACTATGAAAGAAGCATCTGCTGGCAAGTTTGTTCGTACATTGGCCGCTCTTCGCGATCAAAAAGAAGCAGCTTAATATTTTATTAGCCGCTTAAATTAATTGAATTCAGTACAATAGGAATTTTTTGTTATGTCTATCACAAAAGACCAAATCTTAGAAGCTTTCGCAGAAATGTCTGTAATGGAAGTTGTTGAACTTATCGAAGCAATGGAAGAAAAATTCGGCGTTTCAGCTGCTGCAGCAGTAGTTGCTGGCGGCGCAGAAGGCGGCGCAGCTGCTGCTGAGCAAACCGAATTTGACGTTGTTATGACTTCTTTCGGTGCTAACAAAGTTGCTGTTATTAAAGCACTTCGTGGCGCTACAGGTCTTGGCCTGAAAGAAGCTAAAGCAATGGCTGAATCTGCTCCAGTTGCAGTTAAAGAAGCTATCACTAAAGAAGAAGCAGAAGCCCTTAAAGGCGATTTAGAAGCTGCTGGCGCTGAAGTAGAAGTTAAGTAAGTTATACTCTAACTTACCACCTCCCGAGAAATCGGGTGGAGGCTGGCGGTTTTTTGACCGTCGGCCTTTTTTGCGCTATATGCGCAGGCGATTTTTTATTCACCGTTTGTCGCCAGTTATTAGCAGTTCCTAGCAGAGATTACTGGTTAGGTTCTTGCCATCAACGGTGATGGGCAAACGTGCTGATTTAATCTTTGTATTATTTCAGTCTTGGTCACATCTCGTAAGTAGAGGAAACCCATGGTTTACTCCTATTCTGAAAAGAAGCGTATTCGTAAAGACTTTGGCAAAAGCCCAAAAGTTTTGGATATTCCGTACCTATTGTCTATTCAATTAGACTCTTTTAAGAAGTTCACCGATCAAGATCCTACGGGTGAACGCGGCTTTGAAGCTGCATTCCGTAGCGTTTTTCCCATCAAGAGCTTTTCTGGCAACTCTGAACTGCAATATGTCAGTTACAAGCTAGGTGAGCCAGTTTTTGATGTGAAAGAGTGTCAGATCCGCGGTGTTACATATTCAGCTCCATTACGCGTTAAATTGCGTATGGTTTTATATGACCGTGAAGCTGCACCAGGCACAGTTAAAGATATTAAAGAGCAAGAAGTCTACATGGGTGATATCCCATTGATGACTGATAACGGTACTTTTGTAATCAATGGTACTGAGCGTGTTATCGTGTCTCAGTTACACCGTTCTCCAGGTGTATTCTTTGATCATGACCGTGGTAAAACCCACTCTTCTGGTAAGGTGCTTTATAACGCACGTATTATTCCTTACCGTGGTTCATGGCTTGACTTTGAATTTGATCCAAAAGATGCCTTATTTGTACGTATTGACCGTCGCCGTAAATTACCAGCGACTATCATCCTTCGTGCATTAGAGTTTTCTACTCAAGAGATCTTAGACTTATTCTTTGAACGTATTGAGTTCAAGATTAAGCAAGATTCACTTGTTATGGCACTTGTGCCAGATCGCCTTCGTGGTGAGACTGCAAGCTACGACATCAAAGACACAGATGGCAACTTATTAGTTGAAACTGGTCGTCGTATTACTGCTCGTCACATCAGACAGCTTGAAAAATCCAACACAACTGAGCTTGAAGTACCAGTTGATTACATTGTTGGTAAATATGCTGCTCAAGATTACATTGATGAAGATACTGGTGAAGTACTTGTTAGCGCAAATGCTGAAATCACCCTTGAAGATCTAGCTAAGCTTTCTTTAGCGGGTATAAAAGAAGTTGATACTTTGTTTATCAACGATCTTGATCATGGTGCATACATTTCTGACACATTACGTATTGATTCGACAACTAATCGCCTAGAAGCTTTAGTTGAAATCTACCGCATGATGCGTCCTGGTGAGCCACCAACCAAAGATGCAGCTGAAGGCTTATTCCAGAACTTGTTCTTCAGTGAAGAACGTTATGACTTATCTAAAGTAGGTCGTATGAAGTTCAACCGTCGTCTTGAGATCTCTAAAGATGAAGGTGCTGGCGTACTGTCTAAAGAAGACATCGTACACGTTATGAAAAAAATCATCGAAATCCGTAATGGTTACGATGAAGTCGACGATATTGACCATCTTGGTAACCGTCGTATTCGTAGCGTTGGTGAAATGGCTGAAAACCAATTCCGTGTTGGTCTAGTTCGTGTTGAGCGTGCTGTTCGTGAACGTCTATCTTTAGGCGATCTAAACGAGCTTATGCCACAAGATCTAATCAATGCTAAGCCTATCTCTGCGGCAGTGAAAGAATTCTTTGGTTCTTCACAATTGTCACAGTTTATGGATCAAAACAACCCATTGTCAGAAGTAACGCATAAGCGTCGTATTTCTGCACTTGGTCCTGGTGGTTTGACACGTGAACGTGCTGGTTTCGAAGTACGTGACGTACATCCAACTCACTACGGTCGTTTATGTCCGATTGAAACGCCTGAGGGACCAAACATTGGTCTAATTAACTCATTGGCAAGTTTCGCACGTACAAACTCGTACGGCTTCCTAGAAACCCCTTACCGCAAGGTGGTTGATAGTGTAATTACTGATGAAGTTGAATATTTATCAGCAATTGAAGAAGGTCGTTATGTGATTGCACAGGCAAACATCGAACTTGATTCTTCAAACCGTATGCTTGAAGAACAAATTGCTTGTCGTCATAAAGGTGAATCTACCTTTATGCGTGCTGCTGACATCCAGTATATGGATGTATCACCACAACAGATTATTTCTGTTGCGGCATCACTAATTCCGTTCTTAGAACACGATGATGCTAACCGTGCATTGATGGGTGCCAACATGCAACGTCAAGCCGTTCCAACTTTACGCGCTGATAAGCCGCTAGTTGGTACTGGTATTGAACGTACTCTTGCTGTTGACTCAGGTGTTGTTGTAGCTGCGAAACGTGGCGGTGTTATCGATTATGTTGATGCAAGCCGTATCGTAGTGAAAGTTAACGAAGCAGAATTGACTCCAGGTGAAGCTGGTATCGATATCTACAACTTAACCAAATACACTCGTTCTAACCAAAACACTTGTATTAACCAACGTCCTTGTTGTTCTGTTGGTGACCCAATTGTTCGTGGTGATGTATTAGCCGATGGCCCGTCTACCGATTTAGGTGACTTGGCACTTGGTCAAAACATGCGTATCGCATTCATGCCTTGGAATGGTTATAACTTCGAAGATTCGATCTTAATCTCTGAGCGCGTAGCGCAAGAGGATCGTTTCACTACTATTCATATCCAAGAGCTTTCATGTATTGCTCGTGATACGAAACTAGGTAGCGAAGAAATTACTGCTGATATTCCAAACGTAGGTGAATCTGCTCTATCTAAATTAGATGAGTCAGGTATCGTTTACATTGGTGCAGAAGTTAAAGGCGGCGACATTCTGGTTGGTAAAGTGACACCTAAAGGTGAAACTCAGCTGACTCCAGAAGAGAAGCTATTGCGTGCAATCTTCGGTGAAAAAGCTTCTGATGTTAAGGACAGTTCATTACGTGTTCCTAACTCAGTTAAAGGTACTATCATCGATGTTCAAGTTTTCACTCGTGACGGTATCGAAAAAGATAAGCGCGCGCTTGAAATTGAAGAAATGCATGTTAGCCAAGCTCGTAAAGATCTAGGTGAAGAGTTCGAAATCCTTGAAGAAGGTGTTTTGAGCCGTGCACGTAACTTATTACTATCTGCAGGTTTCTCTCAAGCTAAATTAGCTGAGTTGCCACGTAAAGATGTGTTAATTCAAGTTATCGATGACGAAGCTAAGCAAACTGAGCTTGAGCAATTAGCTGAGCAACATGAAGAGCTTAAGGCTGACTTCGATAAGAAGTTCGAAGTTAAACGTCGCAAAATCACTCAAGGTGATGACTTAGCACCTGGCGTACTTAAGATTGTTAAGGTTTACCTTGCAGTTAAACGTACTATCCAGCCTGGTGATAAGATGGCAGGTCGTCACGGTAACAAAGGTGTAATCTCTAAGATTTGCCCTATCGAAGACATGCCATACGATGAAACTGGTGATCCAGTTGATATCGTACTAAACCCATTGGGCGTACCATCGCGTATGAACATTGGTCAGGTACTAGAAGTTCACTTAGGTGCTGCTGCTAAGGGTATCGGTAATCGTATTACTGCTATGCTTGAAGAGCAACGTGAACTTGCTGAACTGCGCGACTACATCCGCCAGGTATATGAATTAGGTGACGAAGTTCTTCAGAAAGTCGACATCAACTCATTCACTGACGATGAAGTATTGCGTCTGGCTAAAAACCTTAAAGGTGGTTTACCAGTTGCTACGCCAGCTTTCGATGGTGCTAAAGAGAAAGAGATCAAGCAAATGCTTGAACTTGCAGGCTTACCTGAATCAGGCCAGTTAACATTATGTGACGGCCGTACCGGTAACGAATTTGAGCGTAAAGTAACTGTAGGTTACATGTACATGCTCAAACTGAACCATTTAGTTGATGACAAGATGCACGCCCGTTCTACCGGTTCGTACAGCTTAGTTACACAACAACCATTGGGCGGTAAAGCTCAATTCGGTGGTCAGCGTTTCGGTGAGATGGAAGTATGGGCACTAGAAGCATACGGTGCAGCATATACTCTTCAGGAAATGCTTACGGTTAAGTCAGATGACGTTAACGGTCGTACTCAGATGTATAAAAACATCGTCGACGGTAACCATCAGATGCATCCAGGCATGCCTGAGTCTTTCAACGTATTGTTGAAGGAAATTCGTTCACTTGGTATTAATATCGAGTTGGATCAAGAGTAAGCATCGCTCTTAAGCAATGTTTGGTAACCAAGGATGCTTTGCTTAGCAAAGCATCTGGTTTAACTCCTTCAGGAGAGAAACGTGAAAGACTTATTAAAGTTTCTTAAACAGCAAAGCAAGACTGAAGAATTTAACGGCATCAAAATTGGTTTGGCTTCGCCAGACCTGATCCGTTCTTGGTCTTTTGGTGAAGTTAAAAAGCCAGAAACCATTAACTACCGTACTTTCAAACCTGAACGTGAAGGTTTGTTCTGTGCGCGTATTTTCGGTCCTGTAAAAGATTACGAATGTTTGTGTGGTAAATACAAACGTTTGAAGCACCGTGGTGTTATTTGTGAGAAGTGTGGCGTTGAAGTTACACAGACTAAAGTACGTCGTGAGCGTATGGGTCATATTGATCTTGCAAGCCCAGTTGCACATATTTGGTTCTTGAAATCACTTCCGAGTCGTATCGGTTTGATGCTTGATATGACGTTACGTGATATTGAGCGCGTACTGTATTTTGAATCTTTCGTTGTGATCGAGCCTGGCATGACCAGCCTTGAACGCGGCCAAATGCTGACAGAAGAAACATATCTTGATGCATTAGAAGAATACGGTGACGAGTTCGAAGCTAAAATGGGTGCAGAAGCAGTCTTAGACTTGCTACGTGCAATCAATTTAGAAGAACAAATTGATCAAATGCGTGAAGAGTTACCGTCAATTAACTCTGAAACCCGTCGTAAGAAGGTCACTAAGCGCCTTAAACTGATGGAAGCATTCTTCACTTCTGGCAACAAGCCTGAGTGGATGATCTTAAAAGTTTTACCAGTTCTACCACCTGATTTACGTCCTCTAGTTCCACTAGATGGCGGACGTTTTGCTACATCTGATTTGAACGACCTTTACCGTCGTGTAATCAACCGTAACAACCGTCTTAAGCGTCTATTAGATCTAGCTGCACCAGACATTATCGTACGTAACGAAAAGCGTATGTTACAAGAGTCTGTAGATGCACTATTAGATAATGGTCGTCGTGGTCGTGCTATTACCGGTTCTAACAAGCGTCCGCTTAAATCTTTGGCTGATATGATCAAAGGTAAGCAAGGTCGTTTCCGTCAGAACTTACTTGGTAAGCGTGTAGATTACTCTGGTCGTTCGGTTATTACCGTAGGTCCTACTTTACGTCTGCATCAGTGTGGTCTTCCTAAGAAGATGGCACTTGAGCTATTCAAACCATTCATCTATGGCAAGTTAGAAGGTCGTGGTTTAGCTACGACTATTAAAGCTGCTAAGAAAATGGTTGAGCGCGAACAGGCTGAAGTATGGGATGTACTAGACGAAGTGATTCGTGAACATCCAGTCATGCTTAACCGTGCACCAACACTTCATAGACTTGGTATTCAAGCATTTGAACCAGTTCTTATTGAAGGTAAAGCAATCCAATTGCATCCATTAGTATGTGCGGCGTATAACGCCGACTTCGATGGTGACCAAATGGCTGTGCACGTACCATTAACGCTTGAAGCTCAATTAGAAGCTCGTTCGTTAATGATGTCGACTAACAACATTCTTTCTCCAGCGAATGGTGAGCCTGTTATTACTCCGTCACAAGACGTTGTATTAGGTCTTTACTACACAAGCCGTGAATGTGTTAATGGTCGCGGTGAAGGCATGGCATTTATGTCAGTTGATGAAGTTGAAAAGGCTTACGCTACTGGCGCTGCAGAATTGCACGCACGCGTTAAAGTTCGTTTAACTGAAACAACGATTGATGCTAACGGCGAGAAAACACAAACACTGAATGTAGTTGATACTACAGTTGGTCGTGCGTTGTTATCACAGATCCTGCCAGAAGGCTTACCATTTGAACTGGTTAACCAGAACATGGGTAAGAAGCAGATCTCGAAATTGCTGAACACTTGTTACCGTACACTAGGTCTTAAAGATACTGTTATCTTTGCTGACCAATTAATGTATACCGGTTTCCGTTATGCGACTATCTCTGGTGCCTCTGTTGGTATCAACGATATGGTTATCCCGGATGAGAAGTATACTTTAGTTGAAGAAGCTGAACGTGAAGTGCTTGAAATTCAAGAGCAGTTCCAATCAGGTCTTGTTACCGCTGGTGAGCGTTACAACAAAGTAATCGATATTTGGGCAAGCACCAACGATAAAATCTCTAAAGCGATGATGGACAACTTGAAGAAAGAAGTTGTTATTAATCGTGATGGTGAGGAAGAAGAGCAAGATTCGTTTAACAGCATCTATATGATGGCTGACTCGGGCGCTCGTGGTAGTGCTGCACAGATTCGTCAGTTGGCCGGTATGCGTGGTCTGATGGCTAAGCCAGATGGCTCAATCATCGAAACCCCAATTACTGCTAACTTCCGTGAAGGTTTGAACGTATCACAATACTTCATCTCTACTCACGGTGCGCGTAAAGGTCTTGCCGATACCGCACTGAAAACAGCTAACTCGGGTTACCTAACTCGTCGTCTTGTTGATGTTGCACAAGATTTAGTTGTAATTGAAGATGATTGTGGTTCAGTGGGTGGCTTGACTATGAAGCCGTTGATCGAAGGTGGTGATGTTAAAGAGCCACTTCGTGAACGTGTTCTAGGTCGTGTAGTGTCTGTTGACGTACTTGAGCCTGGTACAGAAAAAGTACTTGCCCCACGTAACACATTACTAGATGAAGCTTGGTGTGATCTATTAGAAGAACATAGCGTCGATGAAGTTATCGTTCGTTCTGTTATTTCTTGTGAAACCGACTTTGGTGTGTGTGCTGCTTGTTACGGTCGTGATTTAGCACGTGGTCATATCATTAACCACGGTGAAGCAATCGGTGTTGTAGCTGCTCAGTCAATTGGTGAGCCAGGTACACAGCTTACGATGCGTACCTTCCACATTGGTGGTGCAGCGTCTCGTGACTCTGCTGCAAACAATGTTCAAGTTAAGAACAGTGGTACTTTGAAGCTTCATAACGCTAAACACGTTACAAGCATCGAGAACAAACTGGTTATCGTATCGCGTTCTTCTGAAGTTGCGATTATTGATGAACTTGGCCGTGAGAAAGAGCGTTACCGTGTACCTTACGGGACAGTGCTAGAGCAACTAGAAGATACGGAAGTGACTTCAGGCGCAATTATTGCGAACTGGGATCCACATACTCACCCTATCATTTCAGAAGTTGCGGGTACGGTTAAATTTGTCGATATGATTGAAGGCGTTACTATGACGCGTCAAACAGACGACTTAACTGGTCTTTCTTCAGTTGTTGTTATCGATCCAGGTGCTCGTCCTACTGCAGGTAAAGAAATGCGTCCAGCTATCCGTCTAATCGACGCTGCTGGCAATGATCTAATGATCCCTGGTACAGAAGTACCAGCGCAATACTTCTTACCGGGTAACGCGATTGTAGCTAAAGATGATAACGCGCAAATCAACGTTGGTGACGCATTAGCACGTATTCCTCAAGAATCGTCTAAAACACGCGATATTACCGGTGGTCTGCCACGAGTTGCTGACTTGTTCGAAGCTCGTAAGCCAAAAGAACCTGCTATTCTTGCTGAAATCTCAGGTACCATTTCGTTTGGTAAAGAGACAAAAGGTAAAGTACGCCTAGTCATCAGCCCAGCTGATGGTAGCGAGCATTACGAAGAGATGATCCCTAAGTGGCGTAATCTTAACGTGTTCGAAGGTGAAAAAGTTGAACGTGGTGAAGTTATTGCTGACGGCCCAGAGGCTGCACATGACATCTTACGTTTACGTGGTATCCATCATGTTGCTAACTATATTGTTGATGAAGTCCAAGACGTTTACCGTCTACAGGGTGTAAAAATCAACGATAAGCATATTGAAGTTATCATTCGCCAAATGCTACGTAAGTGTTTGATCACTGATGCTGGTGATTCAAACTTCTTAGAAGGCGAACAAGCTGAAGTTGCTCGTGTGAAGATTGCTAACCGTGAGCTTGAAGCTCAAGGTAAAGCACCTGCGAAGTTCGAGCGTGAATTATTAGGTATTACCAAAGCTTCTTTGGCTACTGAATCATTCATCTCAGCTGCATCGTTCCAAGAAACGACGCGTGTACTAACTGAAGCTGCTGTTGGTGGTAAGAGTGATCAATTACGTGGTCTGAAAGAAAACGTAATCGTTGGTCGTCTAATCCCAGCTGGTACTGGTTATGCGTATCACACCGCTCGTAACGAAGCGCGTGCTAATGTTAAAGATGAGGGTGCAGAAGCACCTGTAATCACTGCGAGTGAAGCAGAGAAGAACTTAGCCGACTTACTTAACTTGGCCGGAAGTGCCGACTAAAGTAAACGTTATGTTAAAAAAAGGCGCCTTTGGCGCCTTTTTTATTGGAAATTGCACGAAAAGTTGTCTATTTCTTGACAGTTGGCCATTACCTTTCTAAACTTTCGCGTCCCATCATAGTGGGATATAGATTTTTCACACAAAATTGTTGAGATTATTCAACTGAACGGAGCTATTCATGGCAACTGTAAACCAGTTGGTACGTAAGCCTCGCTCGCCAAAAGTCGAAAAGACTAATGTGCCAGCGTTGGATTCGTGTCCACAAAAACGTGGTGTTTGTACTCGTGTTTACACTACAACACCTAAAAAACCTAACTCTGCACTACGTAAAGTAGCACGTGTTCGCTTAACTAACGGTTTCGAAGTTACTTCGTACATCGGTGGTGAAGGTCACAACTTGCAGGAACATAGTGTAATTCTAATCCGTGGCGGTCGTGTTAAAGATCTACCGGGTGTGCGTTACCACACTATTCGCGGTGCATTAGATTGTGCTGGCGTTAGTGCTCGTCGCCAAGGCCGTTCTAAGTACGGTGCTAAGCGTCCTAAGTCATAACTTGTCCGTTTAAGTAAGGCCAAGCTAGTTATAAATATTCCAGTTTTGGAAATACCTGAAGCATACGGAGAATTGTTATGCCAAGACGTCGCGTTGTAGGACAACGTAAAATCCTACCAGATCCAAAGTTTAAAAGTGAGTTGCTGGCTAAGTTCATCAACGTCATTATGGTTGACGGTAAAAAGTCAACTTCTGAAAAAATTATCTACAAGGCACTTGATGTTGTCGCTGAAAAGAAAAGCGAAGATCATTTAAGTATCCTTGAAGCAGCTCTTGATAACGTTCGCCCTTCAGTCGAGGTTAAATCTCGTCGTGTTGGTGGTTCTACTTATCAAGTACCATGTGAAGTTCGTCCAGTGCGTCGTAACGCACTAGCGATGCGCTGGTTAGTTGAAGCTGCTCGCAAGCGTGGTGAAAAATCTATGGCTCTACGTCTAGCAGGTGAAATGTTAGATGCATCTGAAAACAAAGGTACTGCTGTTAAGAAGCGTGAAGACGTGCATCGCATGGCTGAAGCTAACAAAGCCTTTGCTCATTACCGTTGGTAATTTGATGGAGTGGGCGTTAGCCCACTCCATATTGTTGATATTTTCTAAGGCAATTGCTTTAGGTGAGAGGGTATAAATAGTGGCTCGTACAACCCCAATTGAGCGTTATCGTAATATCGGTATTGTTGCTCATGTGGATGCAGGTAAAACTACCACAACAGAACGTGTTCTGTTCTATACCGGTTTGTCTCATAAAATCGGTGAGGTGCATGACGGCGCCGCTACTACTGACTGGATGGTACAAGAGCAAGAGCGTGGTATTACTATTACGTCTGCTGCTGTCACTACTTTCTGGCGTGGTATGGATGCTCAATTCACCGAACATCGCATTAATATCATCGATACCCCAGGTCACGTTGATTTTACTATTGAAGTAGAGCGCTCTTTACGCGTACTTGATGGAGCCGTAGTTGTATTCTGTGGTTCGTCAGGCGTTGAGCCTCAATCAGAGACTGTTTGGCGTCAAGCTAACAAGTATGAAGTGCCCCGTATTGTGTTCGTCAATAAGATGGATCGTGCAGGTGCTGACTTCGATAGTGTCATTGGCCAAATCCGTAATCGCTTAGGTGCTACATGTGTTCCGATTCATTTGAATATCGGCGCAGAAGAGGACTTTAAAGGGGTTATTGATTTAATTAAGATGAAAGCAATTAACTGGTCTGAAGAAGATCAGGGCGTTTCTTTCGCTTATGAAGAAATTCCTGCAGATCTTTTAGCTAAGGCTGAAGAGATGCATGAGTATCTAGTGGAAAGTGCTGCAGAAGCTTCTGATGAATTAATGGAAAAGTACCTTGAAGAAGGCACTTTAACCGAGTCAGAAATTAAGCAAGCATTACGTCAGCGCACAATCAATAACGAAATCGTTTTAGCAACTTGTGGTTCTGCTTTTAAGAACAAAGGTGTTCAAGCGGTGTTAGATGCGGTTGTTGACTTCCTTCCATCACCTATTGATGTCCCTGCAATTAAAGGGATTGACGAGAGTGAAAATGAAGTTGAACGCCCATCAGACGATAATGCACCTTTTGCTGCATTAGCGTTTAAGATTGCGACTGATCCATTTGTTGGAACTTTAACCTTTATACGTGTATATTCAGGCGTACTTGAGTCGGGTGCAGCAGTTTACAATTCTGTAAAACAGAAGCGTGAACGTGTAGGTCGAATCGTGCAAATGCATGCAAATGATCGTACTGAACTGAAAGAAGTTCGTGCTGGTGATATTGCCGCGGCTATTGGTTTAAAAGAAGTGACAACTGGCGATACTCTTTGCGCAAACGATCACAAAGTGATTCTAGAGCGTATGGAGTTTCCAGAACCTGTAATTACCATTGCCGTTGAGCCTCGCTCTCAAGCAGACCAAGATAAAATGGGGATTGCGCTACAAAAGTTAGCGGCTGAAGATCCTTCTTTTAGAGTGGAAACTGATGAAGAGTCAGCTCAAACATTGATTTCTGGAATGGGTGAATTACATTTAGATATTATCGTTGACCGTATGCGTCGCGAATTTAATGTCGAATGTAACGTAGGTAAACCACAAGTTTCCTATCGAGAAACCATTCGTTCTTCAGTTGAAGTGGAAGGTAAGTTCATACGCCAATCAGGTGGACGTGGTCAATTTGGCCATGTTTGGTTGAAAGTTGAACCATCGGGAGATGGCAACGGCTATGTTTTTGTCAATGAAATTGTAGGTGGTGCAGTTCCTCGTGAATTCATTCCTTCAGTAGACAAAGGTATTGAAGAGCAGATGAAAAACGGTGTTTTAGCCGGTTATCCTATGCTCGATGTGAAAGTAACATTATTTGACGGTTCATATCATGATGTGGACTCCAATGAGATGGCTTTCAAAATTGCTGGTTCAATGGGCTTCAAAAAGGGCGCGCTCGAAGCAGACCCTGTGTTACTAGAACCTACAATGAAAGTGGAAATTACCACTCCTGAAAATAATATGGGCGATGTAGTAGGTGATTTAAACCGACGTCGTGGACTTATTGATGGGATGGATGATGGTTTGGGTGGTGTTAAAATTATCCATGCAACTGTTCCACTTTCAGAAATGTTTGGTTATGCAACTGATTTGCGAAGTGCAACTCAGGGGCGTGCTTCATACTCTATGGAGTTTGCTAAGTACGCTGATGCACCATCAAACATTGCAAAAGCAATAATTGAATCACGCACCTAATATTAAGTTAGGTGCTTAACTAAATGTTATATAGCTCGTAATCGAGCACTTCTGAAAAGAAAGGAATATATCGTGGCTAAAGAAAAATTTGAACGTAATAAACCACACGTAAACGTGGGTACAATTGGTCACGTCGACCATGGTAAAACAACGCTTACTGCTGCAATCTCAGCTGTTTTAACCAAAACTTACGGTGGTGAAGTTAAAGATTTCGCACAAATCGATAACGCTCCAGAAGAGCGTGAGCGCGGTATTACAATTAATACTTCTCACATCGAATATGACACACCTACACGTCACTACGCACACGTAGATTGTCCTGGTCACGCCGATTATGTTAAAAACATGATTACTGGTGCTGCTCAAATGGATGGCGCTATCTTAGTAGTTGCTGCTACAGATGGTCCAATGCCACAAACACGTGAGCACATCTTGCTTTCACGTCAGGTTGGCGTACCTTTCATCATCGTATTCATGAACAAATGT
>NZ_JAKILD010000048.1 GCF_023283825.1 Shewanella olleyana
GAGCCAGTGAGCCAGTGAGCCAGTGAGCCAGTGAGCCAGTGAGCCAGTGAGCCAGTGAGCCAGTGAGCCAGTGAGCCAGTGAGCCAGTGAGCCAGTGAGCCAGTGAGCCAGTGAGCCAGGTTACTAGAGCATGATGAGAATAAACAACAAGGGTTTATTTAAATTAATGTAAGAACCAGAATGGTATGACAAAAATAAAAGGCATAAAAAAACCGAGCCTAAGCTCGGTTTTTTAAGTGAGTAATTAAAAATTACTCAGCAGCTTCAACTTCAACAGCTTCAGCAGCTTCAGGACGACCTACTAATTCGATGAAAGCCATTGGAGCTTTATCACCGGTACGTAGACCGCACTTTAGAATACGAGTGTAACCACCAGGACGTTCCTGGAAGCGTGGACCCAATTCTGTGAATAACTTACCTACAACTTCAGCGTCGCGGGTACGAGCGAAAGCTAAACGGCGATTTGCAACGCTGTCTACTTTAGCTAGTGTTATCAGAGGCTCAACTACGCGGCGCAGTTCTTTCGCTTTTGCTACAGTTGTCTTGATGATCTCATGACGAACTATTGAGCAAGCCATGTTACGAAACATAGCTTGGCGATGACTGCTGTTGCGGTTTAGTTGACGACCACTCTTACGATGGCGCATGACCTAATCCTTATAATCTTTAATCTGTACTAACCTGGGACTTATAGGTCGTCTGCTAAACTAGCTGGAGGCCAGTTTTCAAGACGCATACCTAAAGACAGTCCGCGAGACGCTAATACATCCTTAATTTCAGTAAGAGACTTCTTACCTAAATTAGGAGTCTTGAGCAACTCAACTTCAGTGCGCTGTACGAGATCTCCGATGTAATGAATCGCTTCAGCCTTCAAACAGTTGGCTGAACGTACAGTTAGCTCTAAATCGTCGACAGGACGCAACAGAATCGGATCAAATTCCGGTTTCTCTTCTACAACTGCTGTTTCGGTAACATCACGTAATTCAACGAACGCATCTAGCTGTTCAGCTAAAATGGTTGCAGAACGACGAATGGCTTCCTCAGGATCGATAGTACCATTTGTGGTCATATCAATAACGAGTTTATCCAAATCAGTACGTTGTTCTACACGAGCGGCTTCAACATTGTAAGCAATGCGAGCTACTGGTGAGAATGAAGCATCAACCAACAAACGACCGATTGGGCGATCATCGTCTTCAGTTTGTGCACGAGCCGAAGCTGGCACATAACCACGACCACGCTCAACGCGGATACGCATGCTGATATCATTATTACCCGTCAAATGACAGATAACATGATCAGGATTCATAATGGTTACATCACCATCATGAGTGATATCTGCTGCAGTAACAGGGCCTGTGCCTGACTTACTTAAAGTAAGTAAAGCTTCATCTTTACCCTCGATGTTTACTGCTAAACCTTTAAGGTTAAGCAATATCTCTAGGATATCTTCTTGAACGCCTTCCTTACTGCTGTATTCATGCAATACACCGTCGATTTCGACTTCTGTAACTGCACAGCCAGGCATAGACGACAATAAGATTCTACGCAACGCGTTGCCTAATGTGTGACCAAAACCACGTTCAAGTGGCTCTAGCGTAACCTTGGCACGAGTTGGGTTAACCTGCTCTATGTCAACGAGACGCGGTTTTAGAAATTCTGTAACAGAACCCTGCATTGTGTCCTCTCTTGTTTGTTAGCTTTACTTAGAGTAAAGCTCGACGATCAGCTGTTCGTTAATATCCGCAGACAAATCGCTACGTTCTGGCAGACGCTTGAAAGCACCTTCCATCTTAGCATTGTCGACTTCTACCCATGTAGGCTTTTCGCGTTGGCCAGCAACTTCTAAAGACGCTTTAATACGTGCTTGAGTGCGTGACTTTTCACGGATGCTTACAACATCATTCGCAGACACTTTGAATGACGGAATGTTAACAACACGACCGTTAACCACGATTGATTTGTGGCTTACTAATTGACGTGATTCTGCACGAGTCGCACCAAAACCCATACGATAAACAACGTTATCTAAACGAGTTTCTAAAAGACCTAACAAGTTTTCACCTGTGTTGCCTTTTAGACGTGCGGCTTCTTTGTAGTAGTTACGGAATTGCTTTTCTAGCACACCGTACATACGACGAACTTTTTGTTTCTCGCGTAGCTGTAAACCGTACTCTGATAAACGTGGCTTACGTGCGCCATGCTGACCAGGTGCAGCTTCAAGCTTACACTTCGAATCGATTGCTCTCACACCGCTTTTTAGGAAAAGGTCTGTACCTTCTCTGCGGCTGAGCTTGAGCTTAGGACCCAAGTATCTTGCCATGATCTTTCTCCAACTATCCTATAAACGCAGTGTTATACACGACGCTTTTTAGGTGGGCGACAGCCATTATGAGGGATAGGTGTCACATCGGTAATGTTGGTAATTTTATAACCAACAGCATTCAGCGCACGGATGGCTGATTCACGACCTGGACCTGGACCCTTTACGAAAACTTCAAGGTTTTTAACGCCGTAGTCTTGAGCAGCAATACCTGCACGCTCAGCAGCAACCTGTGCAGCGAATGGTGTAGATTTACGTGAACCACGGAAACCTGAACCACCTGAGGTAGCCCATGACAACGCATTACCTTGACGATCTGTAATGGTGACAATAGTGTTGTTGAAAGAAGCATGGATATGAGCCATGCCATCTGCAACCTGTTTACGTACGCGCTTACGCGGAGAACGTGACGGAACTTTAGCCATTTGGTATACCTTCCGTTACTTTCTAATTGGTTTACGTGGACCTTTACGCGTACGCGCATTGGTCTTAGTACGTTGCCCACGAAGAGGCAGGCTACGACGATGACGGAGACCACGATAACAACCAAGATCCATAAGACGCTTGATGTTCATTGAAATCTCACGACGTAAGTCACCCTCTACTGAGTATTTGGCAACTTCTTCGCGTAGAATATCTATTTGAGCTTCGCTCAATTCCTTGATCTTAGCATCTTCAGCAATTGAAGTAGCTGCGCAGATTTCTCTAGCGCGAGTACGTCCAATACCAAAAATAGCAGTCAATGCGATGACTGTATGCTTTTGATCAGGAATGTTAATGCCAGCGATACGGGCCACTATGCACTCCTTAAAATGTTAAAGGTCAACTGCGAAAAGCCCGAAAGGATACTCGACAGCCGACAAATTTGCAAACATTATTTGCTCAGCCCATAAATGAGCTGAGCAAATATCTTTTTTTTAGCCTTGACGCTGTTTGTGTTTTGGTTCAACACAAATCACACGTACAACGCCACTACGCTTGACGATCTTGCAATTACGGCAGATCTTCTTCACGGAAGCTCGAACTTTCATTTCATCACTCCGTTAAAGCAACTAGCGACCAAAGCGATCTAAATTCGCTTTGTTAACTAAGTTAGCTTTCTTCATAACAGACTCATACTGATGAGACATCATATGGGTCTGAACCTGAGCCATGAAGTCCATGATTACGACTACAATAATTAGTAGTGAAGTACCGCCGAAATAGAACTGTACTTTCCACGCAATTAACATGAACTCCGGAATTAAGCAGATAAAGGTAATGTATATCGCGCCTGCTAATGTCAAGCGAGTCATTACTTTATCAATGTAACGCGAAGTCTGTTCTCCAGGACGAATCCCAGGAATGAACGCACCACTCTTCTTCAAGTTATCTGCTGTTTCGCGTGGGTTAAATACCAACGCAGTATAGAAGAAACAGAAGAATACGATAGCTGTCGCATACAATAATGAATACAGCGGTTGTCCAGGGGACACAGCTAAAGCGAAATCGCTTAACCATGACATAGACTCATTTTGTCCAAACCACTGAGCCAGTGTGCCTGGGAACAAAATAATGCTGGATGCAAAAATTGGGGGAATTACACCTGCCATATTAACTTTAAGTGGTAAATGTGTACTTTGCGCAGCAAAAACCTTACGGCCTTGTTGACGCTTAGCGTAGTTAACGACGATACGACGTTGACCACGTTCTACAAATACAACCAAATAAGTTACAGCAAATACAATTACCGCTAATAACAACAGTACCAGTACATTCAAATCACCTTGACGAGCCTGTTCAGCCGTTTGGCCGATAGCAGAAGGTAGACCAGCAACAATACCTGCGAAAATTAATATCGAGATACCATTACCAATACCACGCTCGGTAATCTGTTCACCTAGCCACATAAGGAACATTGTTCCTGTCACTAAGCTGACAACTGCCACAAAGTAAAAACCAAAACCTACATTGGCAACAAGGCCAGGTACTAGGCTTGGTAAACCTGTCGCGATACCGATTGATTGGAGTGTACCCAACACAAGCGTTCCGTATCTTGTATATTGACTGATTTTCTTTCTTCCTGACTCGCCTTCTTTTTTCAATTCAGCAAGGGCAGGATGAACCACAGTCAATAATTGCATGATAATCGATGCCGAAATATACGGCATGATACCAAGCGCAAAGATAGAAGCACGCTCTAAAGCACCACCCGAGAACATGTTAAACATGCCTAGGATGGTATCTTTTTGTTGAGCAAACAACTCTGCTAACACAGCTGCGTCAATACCAGGAATTGGTACAAACGAACCGGCTCTAAAGACGATAATTGCACCAATCACGAACAGGAGACGAGTTTTCAATTCTGATAAACCGCCTTTCGCGCTTTTTAAATCAAGTCCTGGTTTTGCCATCGACGTATTATTCCTCGATCTTACCGCCGGCAGCTTCAATAGCTGCACGTGCACCTTTGGTTACCTTCAGACCTTTTACGGTCACTGGGCGTTCAATGGTACCTGAAAGAACGATTTTCGCAAACTGTATGTTGCGAGTAATTACGTTCGCATCTTTCAGAGCGTTAAGGTCGATAACATCACCGTTAACTTTTGCTAGTTCTAGTAAACGAACTTCAGCTGAAACCAAAGCTTTGCGTGAAGTGAAACCGAACTTAGGTAAACGAATTTTAAGAGGCATTTGACCACCCTCAAAACCGATACGCACACCGCCGCCAGAACGAGACTTTTGCCCCTTATGACCACGACCGGCAGTTTTACCTAAACCAGAACCAATACCACGACCTACACGCTTAGGAGCACGCTTAGAGCCTGCTGCTGGAGATAGAGTATTTAAACGCATTATTAATCCTCCACCTTAACCATGTAGTAAACTTTATTAACCATACCGCGAACAGAAGGAGTATCTTCTACTTCAACAGTGTGGCCAATACGTCTTAGGCCTAGACCTAATAAACAGGCACGGTGCTTTGGCAAACGACCAATCGCACTCTTTGTCTGTGTTACTTTAAACGTTTTAGTAGCCATGGTGCATTAACCTCGAATTTCATCAACATTCAGGCCACGCTTAGCTGCAATTTGTGATGGTGACTTCATGTGCACCAACGCATCTACAGTTGCGCGAACGATGTTGATCGGGTTAGTAGAACCGTATGCTTTAGACAGAACGTTATGAACGCCTGCAACTTCCAATACGGCACGCATTGCGCCACCGGCGATAATACCGGTACCTTCCGATGCTGGTTGCATGTAAACACGCGAACCAGTATGGCGACCTTTAACTGGATGATGCAGTGTACCTGCATTCAGCTCTACGGTTACCATGTTACGGCGGGCTTTTTCCATTGCTTTTTGAATAGCAGCTGGAACTTCGCGCGCTTTACCATAGCCATAGCCAATCTTACCGTTACCATCACCTACAACTGTTAGTGCGGTGAAGCTAAAGATACGACCACCTTTAACTACTTTAGAAACACGATTAACTGCAATCAATTTTTCTTGCAAATCGTCTTTCTGCTGAGCTTCTAATTTAGCCATTTTTATAACCCCTTAGAATTTCAGGCCAGCTTCACGAGCTGCGTCAGCTAGTGCTGCTACGCGTCCGTGATACTTGAAACCAGAACGGTCGAATGCAACCGAAGTTACACCTTTCTCGATCGCACGCTCAGCAACAGTTTTACCTACTGCTTTAGCCGCGTCTACGTTACCGGTACTCTTTAGTAGCTCTTTAACCGCTTTCTCAACGGTTGAAGCAACTGCCACTACCTGAGCTTCAGGATTAATAACCTGAGCATAAATGTGACGCGGTGTACGATGTACAACCAGACGATTCACGCCCAGCTCTTGGATCTTCTTACGAGCGCGAGTAGCGCGGCGTAAGCGAGATGTTTTCTTATCCATATCGCGTTACCTACTTCTTCTTAGCCTCTTTACGGCGTACTTGTTCGTCTGCATAGCGAACACCTTTGCCTTTATAAGGCTCTGGTGGACGGTATCCACGAATCTCAGCAGCGACCTGACCAACTAACTGCTTATCAACACCCGAAAGTACGATATCAGTTTGGCTAGGACACTCTGCAGTAACACCTGCGGGCAGTTTGTGAACCAAAGGGTGTGAGAAACCTAAAGTTAGGTCAATGTCTTTACCAGCAATTTTTGCACGGTAACCAACACCAATTAACTTTAATTTCTTAACGAATCCTTCAGATACACCAACAACCATGTTGTTTACTAGTGCACGAGCTGTACCTGCTTGAGCCCAAGCGTTAGAAACGCCTTCAACTGGACCAAACGTTAGTACGCCGTTTTCTAGTTCAACATTTACCGCTTTGTTGATTTCTCGAGTCAGACTACCTTTAGTACCTTTTACAGTAATAGTCTGTTCGTTTAAGGTCACCTCTACGCCGGTAGGAATAGACACTGGTGCTTTTGCGACACGTGACATACCTAGCTCCTTACGCTACGTAGCAGATAACCTCGCCACCCATGCCATTTAGGCGGGCAGCACGATCGGTCATCAAGCCTTTAGAAGTGGACACAATTGCGACACCTAGTCCGCCCATCACCTTAGGAAGTTCGTGTTTACCTTTGTAAATACGAAGACCTGGGCGAGAAACGCGCTGGATAGTCTCAACGACTGGGTTGCCTTGGAAATACTTTAAAGTGATTTCTAATTCAGGCTTGGCTTCTTCTGCTACGGCGTAGTCAGTAATATAACCTTCGTCTTTAAGTAATTTCGCTATTGCTACTTTTAACTTAGCTGAAGGCATCTTAACTGATACTTTGTTAGCAGCTTGGCCGTTACGAATACGTGTTAACATATCCGCAATAGGATCTTGCATGCTCATATTAGCTTACTCCGTGACAAGTGCTTACCAGCTGGCCTTACGCAGACCAGGAACTTCACCACGCATAGTTGCTTCACGTAGTTTAATACGGCTAAGGCCGAATTTACGTAGAACACCATGTGGGCGACCAGTTTGATTACAACGGTTGCGTTGACGCGCAGCGCTAGAATCACGAGGTAGAGCTTGTAACTTAAGTACAGCATCCCAACGATCTTCTTCAGAAGTATCAGGAGCGCTGATTAAAGCCTTAAGTGCTAAACGCTTTTCAGCATATTTAGCTACGAGCTGTGCACGCTTTGCTTCACGTGCTTTCATAGATGATTTTGCCATTATGCTACCCTTATTTCTTGAATGGGAAGTTAAATGCGTCTAACAAAGCACGACCTTCTTCATCATTCTTCGCAGTAGTAGTGATAACAATATCCATACCACGAATCTTATCGATTTTATCGTAATCGATTTCTGGGAAGATGATTTGCTCACGCACACCCATTGCGTAGTTACCACGACCGTCAAACGCTTTTGCGCTTAGGCCACGGAAGTCACGAATACGTGGGATTGCAATGTCAACTAAACGCTCTAAAAATTCCCACATACGCTCACCGCGTAGGGTAACTTTACAGCCAATAGGGTAGCCTTCACGGATTTTAAAACCAGCAACTGATTTACGTGCAACAGTTACAACTGGTTTTTGACCAGCGATTGCAGTCATATCACGGAGCGCATGCTCCATAACTTTCTTGTCTGCAACTGCTTCGCCTACACCCATATTAAGGGTGATTTTTTCAATCCGAGGGACTTGCATGACACTGGTATAACCGAACTTTTTAGAAAGTTCCGCGATAACAGTCTCTTGATATTTATCATGCAGTTTCGCCATCGTTTACTCCGTTTACTTAATGAGTTCACTATTCGATTTAAAGAAACGGACTTTTTTGCCGTCTTCGAATCGGAAACCAACACGATCTGCCTTGCCTGTGGCTTGGTTAAAGATCGCTACGTTTGATGCTTGTATCGGTGCTTCTTTCTCGATAACGCCGCCAGTTACGCCCAATTGTGGGTTTGGCTTTTGGTGTTTTTTAACAAGATTGATGCCTTCAACAATCAACTTACCAGTAGGTAGGACTTGAGAAACTTTTGCGCGTTTACCCTTATCTTTACCTGCTAGTACAATTACTTCGTCTTCACGACGGATTTTAGCTGCCATTTTGAAGCTCCTTACAGTACTTCTGGTGCCAGAGAGACGATTTTCATAAACTGCTCAGTACGCAATTCACGTGTCACTGGTCCAAAAATACGAGTACCAATCGGTGCAAGGTTTGCGTTAAGCAAAACTGCTGCATTCCGATCGAAGCGAATGACAGAACCATCTGGACGACGTACGCCTTTCTTAGTACGGACTACCACCGCGTTATATACATCACCTTTCTTCGCTTTAGCGCGAGGAATAGCTTCTTTAACAGAAACCTTGATGACGTCGCCGATACCGGCATAACGACGATGAGAGCCACCCAAGACCTTAATACACTGAACTCTACGAGCGCCACTGTTACACGCGACGTCTAGAGTCGATTGCATTTGGATCATTTTAAGTGCTCCGCTATCGTTACTACACAAAATCCCAACATTGGGATCATCATTTCGACCATTTAATGAACTAATCTGTTTTAGTTTGGTGTAAAACCAATCAACAACAATTTAGTCAAAAATGGCGCGCAAGTATAACACCAATATTTTGGATTGCATAGCAGAAAAAAACAAACGGCCCCAAACTTTGGAGCCGTTTACTATAACCTAATGAAATATTAGGCCTTTGTTACTACTTCAACTAGTGTCCAAGACTTAGTCTTAGAAAGAGGACGACACTGACTAATAGTCACTACGTCACCTTCGTTACACTGATTTGTTTCGTCATGTGCATGGATCTTAGTTGTACGCTTAATGTACTTCCCATAAATAGGATGTTTCACTTGGCGTGCAATAGCAACAGTAATAGACTTATCCATTTTGTTGCTAAGAACTCGACCTTGCATAGTACGGGCTTTATCAGACATTACACACCTGCCTTAGAAGTAATAATGGTCTTAACACGTGCAATGTTACGACGCACTAATTTCAATTGATTCGTTTGAGTCAACTGACCAGTAGCGTGTTGCATACGCAGGTTAAACTGCTCACGCAGCAGACCAAGTAGTTCAGCGTTAAGTTCTTCAACGCTCTTTTCTCTTAGTTCGCTCGCTTTCATTACATCACCGTCTTAGTTACGAAGGTAGTCTTAATAGGAAGCTTGGCAGATGCTAAAGCAAACGCTTCACGCGCTAACTCTTCAGATACACCATTCATCTCATAAAGAACCTTACCAGGTTGAATCTGACATACCCAGTATTCAACGTTACCTTTACCTTTACCCATACGCACTTCAAGAGGCTTAGAGGTAATAGGCTTGTCAGGGAAAACTCGAATCCAAATTTGTCCTTGACGTTTAATGTGACGTGTCATGGCACGACGTGCAGACTCAATTTGACGTGCAGTTAAACGGCCACGGCCGACTGCTTTCAAACCGAAAGTACCAAAGCTAACTTCAGTACCGTTCGCTAGACCACGGTTGCGGCCCTTGAACATCTTGCGAAACTTCATACGTTTAGGTTGCAGCATAAAAGTTTCTCCTATTTACCACGAGGCTTGCGCTTCGGCTGTTGCTTCGGCTCTTCTAAAGCTGGGATGATACCGTCTAGAACTTCGCCTTTGAAGATCCAAACTTTAACACCAATCACACCATATTGAGTGTGACTTTCAGAAGTAGAATAGTCGATATCAGCACGTAAGGTATGTAGAGGTACACGACCTTCACGATACCATTCAGAACGTGCGATTTCAGCACCGCCTAAACGGCCGCTCACTTCAACTTTGATACCTTGAGCACCAATGCGCATTGCGTTTTGAACTGCACGCTTCATAGCGCGACGGAACATAACGCGACGCTCTAATTGCTGTGCAATACTGTCAGCAACAAGCTTTGCGTCTAACTCAGGCTTGCGGATCTCAGCGATGTTGATTTGAGCAGTAGTGCCTGTAATTTTAGATACATATGCACGTAATACTTCAACGTCTTCACCTTTCTTACCAATCACAACACCTGGACGGGCAGTGTGAATAGTAACGCGGATGCTCTTCGCAGGACGCTCGATAACGATTTTAGATACTGATGCAGCCTTCAATTTCTCAGTGAGATATTGACGAACTTCATAGTCGCTGTGCAAATTATTTGCATAATCTGCTTTATCGGCGTACCAAGTAGAGATCCAAGGCTTTGTGATACCCAGACGGATACCATTAGGATGTACTTTCTGTCCCATTGCTCTCTTCTCCTAGCGATCTGATACAACCACAGTAATGTGGCTGGTACGCTTCATGATACGATCAGCGCGGCCTTTGGCACGAGGCATGATGCGCTTCATAGTTGGTGCTTCGTCAACGAAGACTTGGCCAACTTTAAGCTCATCGATATCTGCACCTTCGTTGTGTTCGGCGTTTGCGATAGCTGAATCTAGTACTTTCTTAACCAGTACGGCGGCTTTCTTAGGGCTGAAGGTCAAAATTTCAAGAGCCTTAGAAACAGGCAAACCTCGAATTTGATCAGCAACTAGACGGGCCTTCTGCGCAGACGTACGGGCAAAACGATGTTTAGCTAAAACTTCCATCTTATGTCTCCCGTATTAACGCTTCTTCGCTTTCTTATCTGCAGCATGGCCGCGATAAGTGCGAGTTGGTGAAAATTCACCAAGCTTATGACCGATCATTTCGTCAGTTACGAACACAGGAACGTGCTGACGACCATTATGGACAGCGATGGTCAACCCAATCATATTTGGGATGATCATTGAGCGACGAGACCAAGTCTTAATTGGCTTTTTATCTCCCGCTTCCATCGCTTTCTCTACCTTCTTCAGCAAGTGCAGGTCAATGAAAGGACCTTTCTTGAGAGAACGTGGCATGGGCGAATCCTCTTACTATTTATTACGACGACGTACGATGTACTTGTCGGTGAGCTTATTACTACGAGTTTTATAACCCTTAGTTGGCACACCCCATGGACTCACTGGGTGACGTCCACCAGAAGTACGGCCTTCACCACCACCGTGTGGATGGTCAACCGGGTTCATTGCAACACCACGCACTGTAGGGCGTACGCCTCTCCAGCGTTTAGCACCTGCTTTACCTAACTGGCGTAGCATGTGCTCGGCATTACCAACTTCACCGAATGTTGCGCGACAATCAACAGGTACTTTGCGCATTTCGCCAGAGCGAAGACGTAAAGTTGCATATTGGTTATCACGAGCAACAACTTGAACATAAGCACCAGCTGAACGCGCGATTTGAGCACCTTTACCAGGTTTCATTTCTACTGCATGCACAACACTACCCACTGGGATGTTGCGAAGCGGCATTGCGTTGCCAGTTTTGATGTCTGCATCCAAACCAGATTGGATTGCATCGCCAGCTTTCATGCCTTTAGCAGCAAGAATGTAACGACGCTCACCGTCTGCGTACAATACTAACGCGATGTTAGCTGTACGGTTCGGATCATACTCAAGACGTTCGATTTTTGCAGGGATACCATCTTTATTGCGTTTAAAGTCAATAATACGGTAATGCTGCTTGTGTCCACCACCTACGTGACGAACAGTGATACGACCAGTATTGTTACGGCCACCACTTTTAGATTTCTTAGCCAACAGGCCTGCAAAAGGTTTCCCTTTATGCAAGTCGCTGTTCACCACTTTAACAACGTGGCGACGACCTGGAGAGGTTGGCTTACACTTAATAACTGCCATGATAATTCTCCTTTGCTTACTCAGCGCCGCCAACAAAATCGATGTCAGCACCAGCAGCTAAAGTAACATAGGCTTTTTTCCAATCGCTACGACGACCGATACGGCCACCAGTGCGTTTAGTTTTGCCTTTGTTTACCAAAGTGCGAACACTATCAACTTCAACTTCGAATAGCTGAGCTACAGCAGCTTTAATCTCTGCTTTTGTCGCATCGATTGCTACGCGGAAAACTACAGTGTTGTTTTTCTCAGCTAGTACAGTACTCTTTTCAGAGATATGTGGAGCAAGAATAACTTTTAGCAAACGTTCTTCGGTGATCATGCTAGCATCTCCTCGATTTGCTTCACTGCATCAGCAGTAACAAGAACAGTGTTGAACGCGATAAGACTAACTGGGTCTAGACCCGCTACGTCACGTACGTCAACCTTGTATAAGTTGCGTGCTGCTAAGAATAAATTCTCATCAACATCTGCAGTAACAATTAGAACGTCTTCTAAGTTCATTTCTTTTAGTTTAGCTTTCAGCTCTTTAGTTTTAGGAGCTTCAACACCAAAAGATTCAACAACGACTAAACGCTCTTGACGTACCAATTCAGAAAGAATGCTTTTTAAAGCACCACGGTACATCTTTTTGTTAACTTTTTGGCTGTGATCTTGAGTTTTAGCAGCGAATGTTACGCCACCGCCACGCCAGATCGGGCCTTTAACACTACCGGCACGAGCTCGGCCTGTGCCTTTCTGGCGCCAAGGCTTTTTGCCTGAGCCAGTTACTTCCGCACGAGTCTGTTGAGCACGAGTGCCCTGACGCGCGTTTGCAGCGTAAGCTACAACTACCTGATGAACCAATGCCTCGTTAAAGTCACGGCCGAAGGTAGTTTCGGAAACTTCAAGAGCGCTTTGCGCGTCTTTCAATACCAATTCCATTACTATCTCCTCAGACCTATGCTTTAACGGCTGGCTTGATAATCAAGTCACCATTGGTAGCGCCAGGAACAGCACCTTTTACCAATAACAAGTTACGCTCTGCATCTACACGTACAACGTCTAGATTTTGAGTAGTTACTTGCTCGGCACCCATGTGGCCAGACATTTTCTTACCTTTGAAAACGCGACCAGGTGTCTGGTTTTGACCGATAGAACCATTAGATCTATGAGCCAAAGAGTTACCATGTGTCATATCTTGAGCGTGGAAATTCCAGCGTTTAATACCGCCTTGGAAGCCCTTACCTTTAGATTGACCAGTAACATCAACTTTTGCTGTATCTGCGAAGATATCAACATTAAGTTCAGCACCAACTTCAACGCCTTCACATTCACCATCAGCCAAACGCAATTCCCATAAACCTCGACCAGCTTCTACGCCGCTCTTAGCAAAATGACCTGCTTCTGGTTTGGTGATGCGATTGGCTTTTTTGGTACCAGTAGTTACTTGAAGAGCACGGTATCCGTCAGTTTCTAAAGTTTTCACTTGAGTAACGCGGTTACCAGCAATTTCAATCACTGTTACAGGGATAGAAGCGCCATCTTCTGTGAAGATGCGAGTCATACCCACTTTACGACCAATAAGACCGATAGCCATCTTTCAAACCTCTTCTAAGGATCTCAATTAACCTAAGCTAATTTGAACGTCGACACCAGCGGCAAGATCTAAACGCATTAATGCGTCTACAGTCTTTTCAGTTGGCTCTACGATGTCAACTAAGCGCTTGTGAGTACGAATTTCGTATTGGTCACGAGCGTCTTTGTTGACGTGCGGAGAAGTCAAAATGGTATAACGTTCTTTACGCGTAGGTAGTGGAATTGGACCACGAACCTGAGCGCCTGTACGCTTAGCAGTTTCAACGATTTCCGCTGTTGATTGATCGATCAAACGATGATCAAAACCTTTCAAGCGGATACGGATTCTTTGGTTCTGCATTGACCAGAGCTCCTAAAATGCACACATAAAAAATCACCCTCTAGCTTCTTCCCAATGGAAAAGCAGAGCGAGATGATTTAACCGTAGACTCCCAATCGGAGTCAATTATGAAAATGAATAATCCTTATGATTAAACATTATATTACACTGTCTAGGACAGCGAAGGGGAATTATACAGATATCAGATGAGAGATCAACCCCTTCGAACAAAAACTCTTCAATCTAGTTCATTTGTTCAAGGCGGTGGATTTTACAGGGATAAAAACAAAAAGCAATAGAAACAAAAAAGGAAGCCGAAGCTTCCTTTTTAAAGTGTTTACTAAAGGTCGCTATTAAGCAACGATTTTAGCTACAACACCAGCACCAACAGTACGGCCACCTTCACGGATAGCGAAACGTAAACCGTCGTCCATCGCGATTGGGTAGATTAGTGTAACAACCATTTTGATGTTATCACCAGGCATTACCATTTCTACGCCTTCTGGAAGCTCGATAGTACCAGTTACGTCAGTTGTACGGAAGTAGAACTGTGGACGGTAGCCTTTGAAGAATGGAGTGTGACGTCCGCCTTCTTCTTTGCTCAACACGTATACTTCTGATTCGAAAGTAGTGTGAGGAGTGATAGTACCTGGCTGTGCCAATACTTGACCACGCTCAACATCTTCACGCTTAGTACCACGTAAAAGAACACCACAGTTTTCGCCAGCACGACCTTCG
>NZ_JAKILD010000049.1 GCF_023283825.1 Shewanella olleyana
TTTTTCTGACTTTGATAATTTAACTAGTTCAATAGGTGTGTAGTTTTTCAAAGAATAAAATGATTTGGAAATGATGAACACATTAGATCATAATTAATTGCGGATTGGTATAATACCAATCAGCATAAGAATGATCACTTATTTATCCCGATTAGTATAGGCTGAATTCGTTGAAGCTCACATAAAGCTATAAAGCCCTAAAACAGCAAAGCCATGCTTTGGCATGGCTTTGGTTTATAAACTTTTAAGCTTAAAAAGTAATGGCGATAGGCGGGGCAATAAACCCTTGGTAGGCATCTAAGCGCATAGATGCAAAACGCTCTAGCTGGGTTTGTTGTTGGATACCAGTGACAATAACTTGAATATCTAAGCCCTTAGCAACATTGGCGAGTGCACGACAAAGTTCGGTATTGTGTTGATCATCTTCCATATAAGCAAAGGATTGATCTAGTTTCACATAGCTTGGTCTTAGACTTTGTAAGTAGCTCATCGAACCAAATTGGCGACCAAAATGATCAATACCAAATTTTGCGCCATTATCTCGAATGATATTACATAAGTTTTCACAGTTTTCTAAATCACTGTAAACACTCGCTTCAGGGATCTCAAAACACATTCGCTCCGGAAAACTGCAATTACGTAGAAGATTTTGAAGCCAAGTATGAAAATGAGGATCACTGATACTTTGGAACGTTAAGTTTATCGCGAGTGGTTCATAGTTTCGCTCTAATAAGCGATTCTCAGTGACCGTTTCGATTAAACATTGATCCAGCAATGTACCTAAAGAAAGCAGCTCTACATATGGCATAAATTGGCCAGCATGCTGAAGCTTATCATTTACCTGAAGCTGACAATAAACTTCACGTTGGCAAACTTCTTCATTTTCAGTGAGTAATATCGGTTGCCATCTAAACTGGAATTTCTTGTTCTGAATTGCATCCGTTAAGTTGTCACGCCACTCTTCTCGGCTAAATAGTTGATGTTCAGTAGATTCAAACCAATGGAATACTTTATTGTCAGTTATTGACTTCTGTAAGGCGTTATCAGCTTGAGCCAGAATATCACTGACGGTCATATGACCGCTGCGCTCAGCCACGCCGATTGCAAAACCTTCATTGGGTTTACAACCCGCTTTTGAGATCTCTTTATTTAATGTTCTGAGTAAGGTTTGCAGGTATTTAGTGAGTTGATCATGTTCTACATCTGTAACTAAGAAAGCAAACTCATAAGCGGCAATTCTTGCAATAACAGAAGGAGATACTTCATCTAAATAATGCTCGAGTTTTTGTGACAGTAACTTAATGGTCTCATCACGGACTTGATAGCCGTATTTACTGTGCACTTCTTCTAACCAATTAAATTTAGCTAAGAAAATAGCCCCGCTGCTTGGTTCAGCTAACCAACCATTGATTCGACTCACCATATATTGGCGATTGGGAAGGCCTGAGACTTGGTCTACGAGGTTTTTCTTACGCAGTGCAGATACTTCTTCGTCTAAAGAGCTAAAAACTTGCTTTAGTTGAGCTGACATACTGTTAAATGCGCTAACAAGCTCTTTTAACTCCATGGTTTTTGGCGAAGGCATATCTGGGCCAAATTGGCGATTGGCAATTTGTTGTGCGTGTTTGGATAGTGTATTAAGTGGTTTGAGAATATAACTTAGGCCAAAACGAGCGCAGATAATTGCCAGTAAAAACAATATCGAAAAAATAATAATAGTGTTAGAAATAATTCGCCATAATTCGTGATAGCCAAATCCAGGATGAGCGGTGATTTCTATTTTTGCGAGCTGTAACCAGCCGGAGGTAATCACACTTTCTTTGGTAATCGTGCTAAACAGGTTTAAGTCGATGAACCATTGAGGCACGCCCTCAATGCGAATGGCGTTATTCCATACTTGCTGCTTACCATCAACTAACCATGTGAGTCTTATTTGTTGGTAATATCCGCCTTCAAAAATCACGTTAACTAATGTCTCTGCTGCAACATCATCGCCATTCTCTAGAGCAGGAACCAGCATAATACCTAATGAATGACTGGCATTATTAAGATCAGATTCCATTTGTTTGACAAGAAAATTTTGGGTTTCAGTAAACTGCACATAGCCTAAGCTAGTGACTACCAGTAAAAATAAACCAAAAAGTAACGCATAGATTTGACGAAAAAGGGTCATCTTGGCCACTACTCCATTTTTTGCTTGGGTTGACGTAATCGGTCAAGACCCAACCTAAGTTTTAAATCATTCCATTTTTCAAGGCGTGACGAAGAACCTGCCAATACGCCTCGACCTTTCTCTTTATTGAGCCATAGCTGTTTACCGTTAAAGCTATAAACAGGTAATAAATCGGCCCTTTGTGTTGCAGGCTTTATAACGGGATCAAGGTTATCAAGCACCAGTGGAACAGAACCTGGTGTTTCATAGTAAGCCAATACCATATGGTACTGATTTACGGATGTTGCCTTTACCATAGTAATTCTGAGTTTATCTTCAGGGATCCCAACTTGTAATAAGGTAAAGTATTTTGCGATAGAAAAGTCTTCGCAATCTCCGGCATTAACCCCAATAAATTCCATTGGCGAAGCCCAGTAATTAGACTCTCCCCAAAGTACGGTATCATCGACAAATTTAAATAAATTAAAAAAGCCGTTCACTTTTTCTAGCTTGGCAATATCATCAAGTTTTTGAGCATCATTAACTATTTTAAACCAAGCTTTAGCTCGTTTACCTGCGCGATCACCATACTGGTTCGACAAAGCACTAATTGTTTTTTGAGGATCAATTTGTGCAGGGGCTGCGGCAAAAAGACCTGATACGATAAATACCGACGCCATTAAGGGGTAACGGTATAAACATCTTAAACTGACCTTGTAAGTTCGCCCCTTACCCTGCAAAAATTAACTCCTTTGAGTGGTAAACTTTACTGATCAACAGTATAAATATGCCACTTCATATCGGTTTTAGTGTCATCGCCAGTGACTTCAGCCATGACGCGTCGGTTGGCTTCATTTGCCTCAGGGGTTTCACTTAAGTCAATGGGTTGATCATAACTAAACCCTGTAGCGGTTAAACGTACCGAGGCTATACCAAAAGTGTCAGACAGCACTTTAACGACATTGTCAGCACGAGCCTGTGATAACGCTAAATTATGTTCATATGAACCTGTTCTACTGCAATGCCCCTCTATAGTAACAAGAGTATTTGGGTACATTTTCATCAGCTTAGCGACTTGCTCAATTTGTTGGTAATAACGTGGATTGATATAATCAGAGTCGTTTTCGAATAATATTTGTAGCTCTTGTCGCTCATTAATATCACTAACAGTTGGGCAGCCATAGTTATCAATTGAGGCACCCATTACGGTTTCTACGCAACGCTCTCTCGCCATAATAACACCATCATTATCGTTATCATTGAGATCGAACGCTTGCTTTGTCTGACCATCCATTGACACAATATCGCGCATTGAACAACCTACAGTGAGTGACATCGCGAGCAGTAAAATTAGATACTTCATTATTTTACTCCTCCTTCATAGTCACGCTCACCTTGCCAAACATCGGGGCGGGTAACTCGTAATGAGTCAAGCAGCTGGCCAGTGGCATTCAATAAACGATACTTTGCAATTGTTTCATCAAACTCTGTTTGCAAGTAGTCTTGTCTTGCTTGAAATAATTCATTTTCTGTATCAAGTAGATCTAATAAGCTACGTTGCCCTAGATTGAATTGTTGAACATAGGCCACCTGTGTATCTTTTGAAGCAATGACATGATCACGAATGTATTGCTTTTGTGGTGCAAGCATTTCATACGCATTCCAAGATAGGTGTACACCTTCAACGACTTGACGATGTGCGCGTTGACGAATTTCTTTAGCTTCATTGATTTTATACGCAGCTTCTTTCTCTCGGGCTAAATCTTTACCCCCTGAGAATAAGTTGTACTTAACGCGAACCATACCGACTAGATCATTACTGTAACCGTTTACGTATGGGTCTAACGTTGTACCAGTTCCGTAACCATCTTCGCCATCAACATCGTTATTCCAATTACCATTTAATTCTAATGAGAATTTTGGATAGTAATTAGATTGTGCTGAACTACGCTCTCTATCTGCAGCTTTAATATCACTGCTGGCAGATTTAAGAATAGGGTGGTTTTCTTGAGCCATAACGATACTTTCAGCGACATTCTGTGGCAGTAAATCCACATCAGGCACAGGCACAATTAAATCATCAGGTGTTTGCTCAACAATTCGAATATATTGAGCTCTAGCATCCGATACGTTATTTTTTGCAGCCATAACATTGGCATTTGCCCGAGCTAATCGGCCTGATATCTGCGATAAATCAGCAATAGAACCAAGACCAGACTCTGTACGTTCTTTTATTTGCTCATATATATCTTGATGGCTTTTGAGGTTCTTTTCAGACAGTATTAATAATTGCTCTGCCTTAATAAAGTTCATGTAAACTTTACTGACTTCTAGTGCAATATCTTCAGCAGCTGCAAATAATGCCCACTGCTCAGAACTTGCTTCAAAAGAGTAACGGTCTACTTCACTGCTGGTATAGAAACCGTCAAATAGCATTTGTTTAATGCTAAATCCTGCTTCTCCTCGTTCTAACTCCATAACGCCTTCATCTAGGTTTTCGTTACCCGCTTGTCTTTTACGACGAGTTGAAGGGCTATCAGTTTGTTCCCATCCATAGGCCCCTGTTAAATCTACAGTTGGCATATAACCAGCAATGGCTTGATTGACTTGTTCTTCGCGAGCTTTAAAGCGATTAAACGCAATTCTAAGCTCAGGATTGGTATCCAAAGTATGTGCAACGGCCTGCTCTAACGACTGAGCGCTAAGCATAGGTGTTACAAATATTGCTGACATTGCCAATGCGATAATGTTTAATCTACGGCATTGGTTAATGTTGATTTTCATGTAAAAAACCCTCCCGGTTTTTACTAATTCTCTCTAAGTGCTGTTTCTTTTGCCCGTAAAATCGGGTTCAATATATACTCAAGGATAGTTCTTTTTCCGGTAATGACGTCAACAGAGGTGAGCATTCCCGGAATAATTGGCATCTTTGTACCATCATTTTTTATTAAATTTGATTCTTCTGTTCTCACACGAATAGTGTAAAAACTATTACCTTCTTCATCCTGACTTGTGTCAGCACTAATGTGCTCAACTGTGCCTTTTAAGCCACCATATCGGGTAAAGTCATAAGCGGTCACTTTAACGATTGCGGGCAAACCAGGATGTAAAAAGGCAATGTCTTGTGGAGTTATTTTGGTTTCTATGAGCAATTGATCTTCAGATGGAACAATCTCAATAATTTCTTCACCGGGCTGTACTACGCCACCTAGAGTGTTTATGTGTAAGGTTTTAATGGTTCCGTTTACTGGCGAAGTAATAACCGATTTATTGATTTTATCGAAGGCACCAATTTGAGCTTGGTTCATTCTTGAAAGCTTAGTCTGCATTTCGTTTAAGCTGGCACGTAAATCCGCGGCATAAACAAATACAGCTTCGCGACGCTTAAGAATCGCTTCGTCCATTGAGGCTTTAAGTTTTGGGCGCAGTAGGCGCATTGTTTTCAGTTCACCTTGAATATCGTTAACTGTTCGCTCAAGTTTGAGTAACTCAACTTCAGGTACAATTCCTTTCTGAGCCAATGGTTTAGTTAGCTCGAGTTCTCGGGATATTAACTGAAAACTTTTTGTTAGGGTGGTAATTTTAGAGCTTAGCTCTTCAGTTTCTTGCTGACGCTGTTGAATTTGGCGAACCAGAATTTCAAGCTGATTACTTAAATTGTCTAATCGCCCTGCATACTCTTCTTGCTGATTTTTAACTAACGCGGGTTCTTGTTGGATGATGTCATCAGAAAAAACCAGAGGTTTTTTGGTGATTTTTACTTGCTCGCGCCAGTTCGACGACATATCTGAAATCACAATGCTATCGAGTTCAGCACGCATACGAATGACGTTAGTTTGTAAGCTATAGACTTCTTGTTCTTGTTGAGCGAAGTCAGAACGAAAACGAATGTCGTCGATTTTTACTAAAGGTTGATCTTTAGTCACAATCATGCCTTCTTGGATATAAATCTCTTGAAGCACGCCGCCATCAAGGCTATCAATTAATTGGATTTGTGAAGAGGGGATAACTTTACCCATGCCTGATGTCACTTGGTCTAACTCAGAAAAATAAGACCAAATAAAAAAGCACACTACCATTGCCGCAAGTGACCAAATAATTAAGCTATGGCCACGGGGGGCATCAGTCATCATGGCGCCATATACATCATCAACCATGTCTAAATCATGACTTGTTAACTTATTACTCATGAGGAGCGCCCTCCTGTGAGTAAGCCATTATTGAGCTTTTCAATCACAGTGTCTTTAGGCCCATCGGCAACTATATGGCCTCTATCAAGTACAATAATGCGGTCAACTAATCGTAACAAATGCATTTTATGAGTGATAAGCAACAGTGTACGGTCTTTACTGACATGTTCCATTGAGCGAATAAATTGTTTTTCTGCTCTAGCATCTAGGCTTGCCGTTGGTTCATCCATTAATAAAACCGGTGGATCGTTCAAAGTCGCACGGGCGAGGGCAACTGTTTGGCGTTGGCCACGACTTAAGGACAAACCACCTTCACCGACTTGTTGATCAAGCCCCTCAGATTCAAGGTTAGTGAACATGCTGACGCCTGAAAGTTGTACTGCTCGTATGAGTTGATGTTCAGTCACTTGGCGAGTGCCAAATAAAATATTGTCTTTGATTGAGCCGTGAAACAAGGTGACATCTTGGGGTAAATAACCAAAGTTACTACGTAAGTCACTCGGATGAATTTGGCCTGCATCTAAACCGTCATAGCGAAGACTGCCTTGAGTCGGTTTATATAAGCCGACGAGCAATTTGGCTAAAGTGCTTTTACCTGAGCCATTTCTGCCAATAATGGCGACACGCTCACCGGGATTAATACGCAGTGATAATGGATGCAGCACAGGCTTCTCTGCTTCAGGAAAGCTAAATGCCACGTTATCGGCATCAATTTTACCATTTAAGCGTTGTTTGCTGATGAGGTGACCTTTATTTTCAAACTCTTCTTCCTGGTTCATTACTTCATCAAGTTGGCGCAGAGAGCTTGCTGTTTGGTTACCGCGGGTGATTAAGCCTGCAAGTTGTGCCATAGGTGAAATTGCACGGCTTGAGAGCATCACTGCCGCAATAATCCCACCCATTGATATATCATTTTCTGCTACGCGATAAACCCCTAAAATCACGACACAAACAACAGTAAGTTGCACTACAAAGTTCGCTACATTGCTAACTGAGTTCGATAGCTTTTTAGATTTAAGCTGCCAGTTAGCCGTATGACCAATCATTTGTTGCCAGCTTTTTTGCACTAGTCCTTCAGCACCATTAGCTTTAATTGATTCGAGTGCAGTTAGACTTTCAATTAAATGGCCATGTTTGAGACTAGAAAAACGATTGGTTTCTTCAATTGCCGCTTTTAGTTTTGGCTGAATATATAGAGTGAAACCTATGATGATAATGCCGCCAAGAACAGGGATAATGGCCAAATCGCCGGCGACAATATAAATAATAGTGACAAATAATAGCGCGAAAGGAAGATCGACTAATGTGGTAATCGTTGCTGAGGTGAGAATTTCTCGGATACTATCGAACTCACTCAATTGGCGCGCCATTCCCCCAACACTAGGTGAGCGTTTCGATAGTGGGATACCAATAGCTTTGGCAAATAATTTCGAGGACACAATGATGTCGACTTTTTTACCGGCCACATCGATAAGGTAGCTACGAAGTTGACGCAGTATCAAGTCAAACAAGTAAGCAATACCTGCACCAATAGCCAGCACCCAAAGTGACTCAAATGCTAAGTTTGGTACGACTTTGTCATACACATTCATGATGAATAATGGTGACACTAAAGCAAATAAGTTGACTAAAACAGATGCGATTAATGCATCACGGTATATGGGAGCAGAATCTTTAATGCTCTGGAGTAACCAGTGAGTGCTGTTATCGTGAATGTGGACATCGAAGCTGTTATCACCACGAAACTCTTGTTTCACTAGAAATAAATAACCAACATACAGCGTTTCTAACTCTTCAACGGTCAGTGTTTCTTGACCACCGCTTTCTGGAAGCTGGATTACAGCTTCATCAGCATCGATATCGATACGACGAAGAATGCAGGCTTTTTTATCTTTAAGCAGCAAAATACAGGGCAGAAGAATATCTGAAATTTGGTTCAGATCTTTACGTGTTAGTTTGGCTGATAAGCCACCTCTTGACGCGGCTTGAGGAAGTAATTCAGGCGTGATTACAGCACTAGTCAAAGGCAACCCTGCCGCAAGTGAGTCACTTGAGCAAGGAGAACCAAAATGTTCAGTCATTAATACTAAACAATCAAGTAATGGATCGACCGTAGTGCGTTGCGAGGCCGAAATAGTCCATTGCTCTTGATTATCAGAGACAGTTGCTGGCACGTATTACTTATCCTTTGTAATTATAATTATGTTAGAAACAATGTGCTGACGCTAACATATTACTACGAAGCGTCAACAAATTGTTGTATTTAAGGAATAATATTACCATCCTGGACAATTTCCAATGGATCAACAGCTGCGACATTTTGTGCTGGAGAGGCATCTGCTCCATCGACGATTAACGCACCATCATCTAATAGGCCATTAATAATTACGCCATCATCAGTACTGCTATACACGTCTGTTAAATCAACGCCATCTAGTACAATGTGTTGCTCGAATACGCCATTGTTATCGGCATCGATATCAATGGTTGTATTGGTCCCGTCACTGCTAAAGTTAAGCATGCTGTCTAGGCTAGCAAGGTCCTCATTAACTAATAAGTCTCTTAAGTCTAAACTGTCTTTACTGGTATCAAAGTCAGTGATGGTATCAGTACCAATGTCATTGGCATTCCACACAAAGGTATTATTCCCTTCACCACCACTTAAAGTATCATCTCCTAATCCGCCACTTAATAGATCGTCTCCCAAACCACCTATAAGAATGTCGTTGCCATCACCGCCAATGAGGACATCATCGCCAGCACCGCCATCAAGTATTGCATCCGCAAAGTAGATACTCCCCGTGGCACCACTAGCACCATCAGATATATAAGTACCAGTTTGAGTTGTTCCATCGCTTAAGGTAATTGTGAATGTAGTACCAACTAAACTTGCGCCAGTGTCATTACCTAAATTGTCGGTATCAAATGCAAACCAGAATTCATCTCCATTAGTGAAATCTCCAGCACTAAATACTGCAGTTAAGGTGCCGTTATCAGCGGTCATGTTGGCAAATATATTGGTATCACTGTCAGTTATACCAACTGAATCTGTCCCTTTGATAAAGTTGGAGTCAGATATATCAACTGTAGCATTAGTATCACCACCACCTCTGAGGTTAATATCTATTCTGGTGATAGATATTCCTGCAGCGAGTAATGCCGCTTCAAAACCAAACTGGTTGGAAGCGTTGTAAGTATTTCCTGATTTTACAGTAGCCTTGATTTCAGAAAATTGAGAGTTTCCAGCGACTGATGTAGCAAGAATTATGTCATTTTCATGTGTACCAATTAATACATTTGAATTCTGATAATCTACGATTACTTCTGCAGTATCCGAGGTACCGTTAGCTGATAAAGTGTATTCAAAGCTGTCACCATCATTTGCATTGGTAACGGTTACAGAGTCGTTTGCAAGGCTAGTATTACCAGCACTGCCGGTAGTGACAGAACTTAATGAACCATTATCGGGTAATGCGTCGCCATGGGTGAGATACTCAGTCGAAATCGTTAAATCACCTTGCGCTTGATTAGTTATGACATTGTTTACGTTTGCATCTAATGACGCGTAATAATCAAGATTAATTTGCAGAACCAAAGAAGCTGAGTCGCCATCATTATCTATAATTGTGACATCAATTGATTCTTGCTCATTGAGTACATTTGTTGAAGCATCTAGAAGGTATTCGTACTCGCCTGTTGTGAAGTTAATCTCAAATGTTGCTCCTAGATTAGTAGTGATCACTTTAATCGGATTCGAAGCATCATAAGTATAAGTGGTACCGTCAACCACTATAGATTGAACATGACCACCATCAGCACCAACGAGAACGCCAGTCGCGGAGTTACTGATAATGCCTAAATTACCTACAACAGTATTTGAATCGAAGAAATCTAAAATAGTGTTGGTAAGGTCATCGGCATCATTAACAATAATTGCATATTCCTCGCTACCATCGTCCGCTTCAGGGTAAGCAATAGGCAAAAGCGCATCTAAACTAGCATTACCAATTCCTATACCAAATGAGATGTCATAGTTGCTATCTAAATATGTTTGCCATTGACCTTGTAAGGTGGCGTCAACTTCATTACCTGATGTAGGAACGCCATCAGAGATGAAATATACAAAGTTCTTATCTGCGTCAGGAATAGCACCGCTACTGATAACATTTTGTAGTGCGGCTTCATAATTAGTTCCACCGCCAGCTTGCAGACTGTTTAAGTATTCGATAGCACCGTCAATATCATCGATTATCCAACTTGAATTTGTTGCTGAACTTGAATAAGTCACGATTTGAATATTCACATTACCTGAAGCATCGACTTCATTAATGAGAGCTGTTAATGACTCAATTGCTGTTTCTAGGTATGACTTACCATTACCAGCACTGTTGTCCATACTGCCTGATACATCCAGGATGAAGGTCAAGTTAGTGCTTAATGTTTCTGCATTGGTTTGTAGGTTCTGAGTAATATTTTCAACGACTGGTGCATCATCGATGATAGTGATTTCGAGATTTGCGCTACTCGTCGCTCCAACTCCATTTTCAATGGTATAACTGTAATTTTCTAATACTGACTCACTGGTTGAATTTGTAGCTGTGAGTTCATATTGATAATCACCAGTTCTGAATCCATTACTATCATCTGTGTAAACAGTCAAAATCCCGTTAGTTGTTGTTATGGTGATGACACCATTAACAGGAGTCACTCCACCTAGCTCAGTAATAACCGTTGTACTACTAATTCCCGAATCATTATCAAGAATATTCCCTATGGAAATATGGCTATCACTGGATTCTTGAGTACCGCCAGCTAAGCCAGATTCAGATACACTGAAAGCATTGTCAGTAGCAATTGGTGTAGAGTCTTGGTCAATAGTTAGAATTGCATTGGTAGTATCACCGTCACTATCCGTAAGCTCATAGCTAAATGCCTCTGCAGCAACAACACCGTTACCAATCGCAGAAGCAGTAATAGAATTTAAGCTAAAGTTACTGCCACTTGGAGCTGTAATAACAAGATATTGGAACGGTGATGAAGTTGAAATATCAAGACTATTTGATGTTACAGTTCCTGAATCAACAAGAGTGCCGTTTTCATCATAAACAGCCCAGTTTACTTCATCGGAACCATTTACATTTTGAAGAGCAACTTCGAGGTTGTTAAATGGTGCTTCAGTGCCTAGATCTATAACTAATTGCTCACCGTTTCTTATATTAGCGTCGCTAGAATTTCCAACGCCAATTCTATTAGAACCATTATTACCTACATTTGCCCCTGGAGTTCCAAGGTTGTTTAAGTCAAAGCTTACACCACTTGCAAATCCATAAAGTGATACATCATTGTTACTAACTAAATCACTGTAGGTATGGGTATTAATCGTTGTATCAGTTTGTGTTGATTGGTATTGATAACTACCATCTTGATTGATAGTCAAAATACCTTTGTCAGTGGTAATGGTTAGGTTGCCGTTAGCATCAAAGCCGTCGTAGGTGACGTTATCAAATGTAACACTGGTTAGTTGTGTTGTGTCAGCTGCTATAGAGTCCACTCCTGAACCATCAGTTCCAGCACCAGTAATTACATCACCGAATGCTAAACCGCCAAAACCGACGTTATCAGTATCATCTTCAGCGATTGGTGCCGTATCGTTTACATCGATTAACACTTGGGTCCAGGCAGAGTTGCTTGTACCGTCATTAACCTGATAATAAAAACTATCGACTAAGGTGTCGTTACTTGAATGGTCCAAACTTAATGGGGCAGTGTAGCTGTAACTCCCATCATTATTAATTGTGATCGTGCCACCAAGTGTTGTGGTAAAGCTTTGGCCTGCTTGTGTCGCATCGATACTATTAGTATCAGAGTTGCTAGGAGCAAAACGAGTTACAGTTAGGCTTTCATTTTCTGGGTCGCTATCGTTAGTAATGAGGTCTAAAGCATCAAATACAATAGATTCACCCTCAACAACAGTTAATTGATCTGCACTTGGCTCAGGAGCTAAATTCACGCCCACAATATTAATCGTGACAGTTGCAGTATCCACTGCACCATATTCGTCTGTTAGGGTGTAAGTGAACGTATCCGTATCCAGTTCGCCAGCAGTTAAGTTGTCAAATGCGCCGTTTACATCATAAGTATATGTGCCATCTTCATTAATAATGATAGTTGCACCGCTTGCTAGAGTCACTTGTTGTCCATAAGTGTAGGTTAAGCCATTGATATGAGTAAGAGCAAAATCATGATTCTGCGCATCAGTGTCATTGGCAAATAAACCTTCAGCTTCATCGGTTATTTCAAGAATAGAATCTTCTTGAACAACATATGCATCAACTAAGGCTGGACCTGTAACAGTTACAGAGTCTAGGTAGTAATCAGATGAGTCTTCTAAAGCGACTCCACCATTTGCTTCACTGATAGTTGGCGCTGCTTCAAATACCAACTGATCAAATACTTGATTGCCAGTGTTGATTGTAAAGGTGCCAGTTGTACCAGTTGATGTTGTAAAGGTTTCTGTAGCAACTAACTGACCATTGTAATAAGCATACCAAGTGCCTTGCTCACCGCTATTTTCATCGGCAAACATTCTAGAAACACTGAATGTGGCTTCATTTACAAGCCCATTGAAGTCAATAACTATTGCTTCAGAGGTGCCGGTCGCTGAATCATATTCTATTTGATCTGCAATCTGGCCTGTAGTTCTTGGTGAGCCGGCTACGCCTAATTGATTGTCTGCACCATTGATGGTGATTGAACCAACGGTACCATCTCCATTTCTAGCAGAAATAGTAAAGTCAGCTTGGCCATCAGAATTAGTTGGGCTTACCCAGTTATTTGCTGAGTCGGCTGTAGTGGTGAAGATTGAGCCTGCTAAATCATCGACGGCATCGACGCTATTATCTGCAACTGTTAGATTTTCACTATCACCACTACCTAAATTGCCTTCTAAATCAGTATAAGTATCATCATTAACTGTGATACTCGCAGGCCCCGAATAACCATCTGATGGTGTAAATGTTGCTGTCCATGTTTCACCGCCATCAATACTTACTAGGCCAGTTAGAGTGCCGCCTGAAACAATAATATCGTCAGCTAAATTGAAGTTTGTAATTGCTTCGCTGAATGTAAAGGTAACTAGGGTTGATACACCAAACTCAAGAGTTGAATCTGCAACTGTAATATCAAGCGTAGGTGCAGTTGCATCCAATTTTTCAGTGTCGTTGGCAGATAAATCCTTACCGTTCGAATCAGTTGCGGTCGCCACGACAGTGATGTCGCCATCAACGAGAGTCGATAAGTCGACATCATCAACTGAGTAAGTACCATCTGCACCGACTGCCACATCATTGATGGTGAGGAAGTTACCTTCAATATCGGTAATAACCAGCGTGACTGTGCCACCGTCTGGAATATCTTGTGAAGTACCTGTGATGTCACCTAAGTTGCCCGCATCAATCACTAAATCAAC
>NZ_JAKILD010000050.1 GCF_023283825.1 Shewanella olleyana
CATCAAGTACATCCATGTACTCGAAAACTCAAAGAACAACAGCTTTCCGAATTTCGTTAATTGCGACAGCGATTAACAACCGAATTTGCTTGGTGACAATAGCATTGTGGTCCCACCTGATCCCATCCCGAACTCAGTAGTGAAACGCAATAGCGCCGATGATAGTGTGGGGTCTCCCCATGTGAAAGTAGGTCATTGCCAAGCGCCTAATTGACTCGAAAGAGTCGCTTTATTACGATAAAGCAAGTCTCCTAACCCTGACAAGTTAGCGACTTAAAAAGCATTTAGCATTTCGCGTAAGCATTTTGCTAAAGGAGCGGTAGTTCAGTTGGTTAGAATACCGGCCTGTCACGCCGGGGGTCGCGGGTTCGAGTCCCGTCCGCTCCGCCAACATTACGATAAGCCCTAACACTATGTGTTAGGGCTTTTTCGTGTCTGTAATATTTATGTATTTGTTGTGGTGTCGCGGACTTTTATAAAAATAGTCCGCCCCAGCTACGCGTTGGTAAGCTCACGGCTATCGTGTACTCACCCACAAACACAATGACGAAAGCCCAATCACTTATTGTTCAAGAAGATTGAAGTCTTCCTAGACGACCTAAATCTCTTTGGCACGGCAGTTTGACCTTAGCTTTACATTCTATGAACTAATTTCATGCACTGAAGCAGCTATCAACGATATAGTTATAATCTGTAAAACTCCTATTTGCTAAGCAATGCTGACCTTATCATTACAACACTTGCTCTATAGGGTCTAATGCAGGGAATAAAGTGGAAGTTTCAATATTCAAAGATTTCCAAACTAGTTACTGCCATTTTTTTATGGCCACCTTGAAGGTGAATTATGGAAAGTGCAAACTATCTTCGCAGTTGCTGCAGGTATTTTTAGAATTTTTTCATCGCATTTTGATTAAGAAAAGGTGATACCAGATCTTCGTACTTCTGTTGCGGAGCAAACCGCGTCAAATAGATAAGCGAATTCAAATTATTGCTACCATACCGTTTTTGGTCTTAAGCGTTTCGGTGCCCATAATCTAGTAGTTGTATTCTAAATCTTACTTCATCTTGGAACCATATAAACCCGTTCAAATGGAGCATCATTCGGAAGGACTCCAAACGCTTGATTTTTTTATTTTTAAAAGTTTTTTTGATTTTTTTATTGTTTAGGATGTTTGGAAAGGCTAGTTATCCTGCTAAACCCTAGTTTATCTAATAACCAATAGAAATGTGAGTAACTATAGGATACACCGTATTCATTAAATACAAACCTTTGAACATCCTCTGCAGTAAACATCCACCGCTTGTAGAAGTCGCAGCATAATCTATAAATTCACACATAGCTCTTTACTGCTATGGTGTTATTTGACTTATCTTCCCTAGGCTTGGGTACCGACCGGCCAAACCGTGGTTTAGGTATTTTGAGGCTCAATCATTAACACTCCGACGACTGACATTTAAACTCCTTGCAACCTTTGAGTGATTATTTATTTGTAGAAATGTCGCAATGGCAAGTAACTAAATTTTCTTAATAACATTCTCTCTTGCTTGTTTAAATAAGAACGTGGGTACCATAAAAATAAAATAATAAAACCACATCGGAATTAGATCCGACTTTAATCAAAATTGGCGTAAGTGAGACCTAATTTTTAAAATAATGATAGTTTGGTTATACGTCCATGTGAAAAAGGGCCTGCATCAAGTGCTCAATTACTCTTTTAGTAGAGCAGATAGCCGGTTGCTCACGTAACTGGCTTTTCGTGTCTAGAATTTAATGGGTGATTTTTAAGATTGAGCCCATATTGCTGTTCCCTAATGTCATTTATGTGGGAAACGACTTAATCGTCCTAAAATACTTTAGAAAGGCTGGCCATATATTCTATAGATTAAAGAGTCTTCTACCCCTCGACAACAGATTAATAAAGGTCTTAAATATAAGGTAAGCTTCTAAATTAAATATAAGTTAGCTTCTACAAGTAATAATTGAAAATCAACCTTTAATCGGTGACTTTCTACATACTATTACAAGGACAAGTAAATATGAAAGTGTCTCAATATGCTCAGGGCCAACCTTGCTGGGTAGAGCTGGCAAGTCACGACTGGTTTTCTGCTAAAGGTTTTTATCAAGCATTATTCCAATGGCACGCCGATGATATGCCCATGCCGGAAGGTCATTACACCATGCTACAAATTGATGGTGATGATATCGGCGCCATGTATCAAATGCCCAAAGAGATGGCATCGCAGCCAACTCACTGGGAGCTGTATTTTGCTGTTGATAATGTCGATGAAACAGTAAAGGTCATCAAACATGCTGGCGGTGAAATTATTGCAGGCCCGCACGAAGTGGGAGATTCAGGCAGAATGGCCGTGTGTCATGATCCTGAAGGAGCACGTTTTTCTATTTGGCAAGCCATTGAGCATGTAGGAATTAAACGTTCTTTTGAGCCCAATACCTTATGTTGGGTCGAGTACATGTGCCGCAACGCCTCGATTTCTAAAAATTTTTATTGCCAAGTCTTAGGCTTTGACACTGAAACGGTGGACATGTCGGAAGTGGGTGTTGCCGAGTATACCCAATGGATGGTGGCTCAGCAGGCTGTAGGCGGCATGATGGAAATGACTGAAGAATTTGGTGATACTCCTTCCCATTGGATGTTGTATTTTAGCGTTGATGATTGCGATGCGATGGCGGCTAAAGCTGATGAGCTTGGGGGCAAAATTTGTGTGCCACCGACTGATATACCTGATGTGGGACGTTTTGCGGTGATTGATGATCCTCAAGGTGGAACATTTTCAATCATTAAACTGAATGTTACTGATTGCTAAAAGAGAATATGCTTTAACCAAGGCTAAGGGTTTGTTAGCTTAAGTAAGCTTTGCTTATCACTTTTGTTTATCAAGAAGGCAAAGCTTCACCTCTAATCAACCAAGCTCAAGGAAGCAGTATGCAGCATACAAAACAACAAAAATTAGCTGATATTCAAAAGAAAATGACCATGGTGGCAGTGATCGATTTCCCTGGAACGCTATTAGTGGCTGCGGGTTTATACGGGATATTTGCAGGTTTTGGTATTGAAACTATGCCGATGTTAGATAACTCCAATGTCCATTTTGCTATGTTAGGTGTAGGCGGGGTGATTATGTTGTGGGGACTGACGAAAATGTTCCAACTTGCCAAGCTTAAGCAACAAGTTGAGAATGGTGAATCTTAGTGGAAAGCAGTAGCTAGTGATAGTAAGAATACCTGTAAAAAAGGCGCCTAGGGCGCCCTTTTTAGTATTTGCTTATTCGCTAATTGTTATCAGTTAACGTTATTGTTTAACTCTGGGACTTTGGCAGTTTCCTGCCATATATCAGCAAGTAGATAGCTGGAATGACAAACAATGACAGTAGCGGCGCAGTTACCATACCACCGACCATAGGCGCGGCAATTTTCTGCATCACTTCATTACCTGTACCACTGCCCCACATAATAGGTAGTAATCCAAAGAAAATAGTGGCGACAGTCATCGCTTTAGGGCGGATCCGCATCACTGCGCCATGAATTAATGCTTCGCGTAAGTCACTGCGTTGATTGTATTGTCCCTGAGCTTGCCTGTCTTTAATGCTGTTATTTAAATAGACCTGCATAACCACACCAAATTCAGCAGCAACACCCGCTAGCGCAATCATCCCAACCGATACCGCAACTGAGAAATTGAAGTCGAGTAAGTACAACAACCACGCACTCCCCACCAATGAAAAAGGTAGGCTCAGCATGATGACAGATGCTTGAGTAAAGGAGCTAAAGGTCATCATCAATAACATGAAGATCACTGCTAGCATCAATGGAATAACCAGCTCCATTTTAGCTTCAACTCGCTCCATATATTCATATTGCCCCGCAAAGGTGTAGCTGTAACGTGCGGGCAATTGGATTTGCTTATCAAGGGCTGCCCGAGCGCTATCAATATACTCGCCAATTGAGATGTTATCTAAATCGGCAAATACCCAGCTAATTAAGCGACCATTTTCACTGGCCAGCATAGGTGCACCGTCACTAATGGTAATGGTGGCTAAATTGCCAAGGGGTAAGTACTTCCCTGTTTTAGTTAGCACGGGTAAGTCTCTGAGCTTTTCGATGCTGTCGCGTAACTCTCGTGGATAACGAATATTAATCGGATAGCGTTCTTGACCTTGAATAGACTGACCTACTTGCATACCGCCAATAGCCATTTGCACCACATCCTGTATGTCTTTAAGGGTCATACCGTATCGCGCTGCACTTTTAAGGTTTGGCTCGATATCAATATAACGACCACCACTGGTACGCTGGGCAAAAGCCGATTGAGTACCAGGTAATTGACTGACTACAGCTTCAATTTCAGTGCCTATTCGTTGAAGTTCATCAATATTTGCACCGGAAATCTTAATCCCCACAGGTGTTCGCACGCCTGTCGAAAGCATATCAATGCGAGTTTTAATCGGCTGCACCCAAGCGTTAGTCATGCCCGGTACTTTGACGGTTTTTTGCAGTTCAGCAATGATCCCTTCTAGCGTCATGCCTTCGCGCCAGGTGTCACGAGGATTAAGCATGATGGTGGTTTCTAGCATGGTAAGCGGCGCAGGATCGGTCGCTGTCATAGCACGGCCAACTTTACCAAATACCCGTTTCACTTCAGGTACGGTTTTAATTAACCTATCGGTTTGCTGCAAAATCTCAGCCGCCTTACCAGCACTCACACTTGGCAGAGTGGTCGGCATGTAGAGTAGGTCACCTTCTTCAAGTTCCGGCATGAATTCACTGCCCATTTTAGTCATTGGGTATATCGCACTACCAAGGGCGAGAATGGCTAATAGAATGGTGAATTTAGGAAAACGCAGCACTAATCTAAGTATTGGTTCATATATAGCGATTAATAGCCTACTAAGTGGGTTTTTCTTTTCATCGGGGATTTTACCGCGAACAAAATAGCCCAATAAAACCGGAATTAAGGTGATGGCAAGTATCGCACTGGCCGCCATCGCAAAGGTTTTAGTGAAGGCGAGCGGGTGGAATAAACGACCTTCTTGCGCTTCCAATGCAAACACGGGCACAAAGCTTAAGGTAATAATCAGCAAACTGAAAAACAGCGCGGGGCCGACTTCAATCGAAGCCTTACGCACTAGCTCCCAATGGGCTTCACCTTTAGGTGTTTCGCCATTATGCTGCTGCCGATAATGCTCTAGGTGTTTATGGGTGTTTTCCACAATTACAATGGCTGCATCAACTACCGCGCCTATGGCGATTGCAATACCCCCTAAGCTCATAATATTGGCATTGACGCCAATTATGTTCATTGCAATAAAACTGATCAGAATAGAAATTGGCAATGAAATAATCGCCACTAAGGTTGAGCGTGCATGAAGCAAGAAGATAAGGCAGATAATACCCACTACCATCATCTCTTCTAGCACTTTATTTTTGAGGTTATCGACCGAGTTTAAGATCAGCTCAGAGCGATCGTAAGTGATCACCAACTCAACCCCATCAGGTAAGCCATTCTCAACTTCTTGCAGTTTTTGTTTGACGTTATTGATGGTGCTTAAGGCATTTTCGCCATAGCGCATCACAACGATTCCGCCCACTACTTCACCTTGACCGTCAAGCTCTGCAATACCTCGTCTGGCTGTTGGACCTGTTCTGAGTTGAGCGACATCTTTCATTAATACCGGAATACCTGATTCCGATACTATGCCTAGCGGGATCTCTCTAAAGTCAGCCAAGGTTTGGCGATAACCTGTGGAGGTAATCATGTATTCAGCTTCCGCCATTTCAATGACTGAGCCGCCGGTAGAGCTATTTGAATTATCGAGAGCGTTTTTAACCGTCATTAAATCAATCTGATACAAGGCCAGCTTGTGCGGATCGACAATGATTTGATAAGACTGCTCCATGCCACCAATAGTGGCGACTTCTGATACTCCAGACACACTTTGCAGCTCTAACTTTAAAAACCAGTCTTGTAGTGAACGGAGCTGGGCGAGGTCGTGTTGGCCTTTACGGTCAACTAACGCATATTGAAACACCCAACCAACCCCTGATGCATCTGGCCCCAATGTTGGAGTGACATTGTCAGGTAGCTGGCCTTGGGTTTGCGATAAGTACTCTAATACCCGCGAACGAGCCCAATAAATGTCGGTGCCATCTTCAAAAATAATATAGACGTAAGAGTCACCGAACATGGAAAAGCCACGCACGGTTTTCGCCCCAGGTACGGCGAGCATTGCGGTAGATAACGGGTAGGTTATCTGATCTTCGACTAATTGCGGCGCTTGACCAGGGTAAGATGTTTTTACAATAACCTGCACATCAGATAAGTCCGGCAAAGCGTCCAGTGGCGTCATTCGCATCGCTTGATAGCCAATTAACGCAATCACCGCAGTAAGCACTAACACCATTGCCCTTTGTCTAATGGAGGCGCTGATAATTTTTTCTAACATAGCTTCCTCCGATTAGTGATGTGCATGAGCATCAGGCTTGGGTTCGGCAGTTGAGCCAGAACCTGATCCAGAACCTGAGTCAGTATTGCTGCCGCTTAAACGCTGCAAGCTACCTTGAATACTGGCTTCTGAATCGAGCAAGAATTGCCCCGAGACAATGACCTTTTCTCCTTCAGCTAGTCCATCAATAATCTCGGCTTTACCTTGGGCTATCATGCCAACTTTAACCGCCACAGAGGTAAAGCTATTGTCGTAACGCTGCACAACGACTCGATTTTCTCGACCCGTTTGGATTAAGGCTTCAGTTGGGATCGATAATACTCCGCGCTTTGGGCCTCCGAACAATTTTACATCCACTAATGTGCCGGGTTTTAGTAGCTTACCTGGGTTATCGAGCTTGATACGCACACGCATAGCTTTCGACACAGGGTCGAGTTCAGGGTAGATGTAATCGATAGTCGATTCTAAATCGAAGATACCTTGAGCGGCTGAACTGACTTCAACAGGTCGACCTAACTCAAGCCAGCTTTGTTCGTTTTCAAACACATCTGCAATGACCCAGACACTTTTTAAATCGACGATTTCAAATAAGGTGGTACCAGGCTCTACAAACATGCCGTGACGCACAGATAGCTTACTGACAAACCCGTCTTGGTCTGCGTAATAAGGGACGCGGTAAATGGTTTCACCAGTTCGTTCAAGTTGCTTAATGGTGCTATTGCTGACGCCTAACAATTCAAGGCGCATACGCGCTTTACGCAGTAAACTCGCGCCGCGGTTTTTATCTTGCTTAAGGTAGTCCACAGCTTGCATGTAATCATCTTGGGCGGTGATCAGCTCAGGTGAGTAAAGCTCGTAGAGTAGTTGACCTTTCTTCACTTTTTGGCCAACATTGTGCACCATTAAAGTTTCAAGCCAGCCATCCACGCGGGTATGAGCGTGACCGATACGGTTTTCATTGTATTCGACGGTGCCTATGGTGCGCACTAGCTTCCAAAGCGTACCTTCAGTGACTTGCTCGCTGCGCATCCCCAGTGCTTGTTGCATTCCGCCTGAGACGCCCACGACTATTTCTTCGCCCGCTCCTGCGCCCATAGAGACTTTTTCAAGATCCATCCCACAAATTGGGCAAGTGCCTGCTTCATCTGAAATGACATGGGGATGCATTGGACAAACGTATTTTATATTGCCTTCATCATTCGCTTGTGTAGCGGTTAATAATGCAGGTTTAGGCTGACTAAGCACTTGTTCAGCTTTTGTTTGAGTCTCTGATTTATCGTCAGTATGTGCCACAGCATGGCTATGATCAGTATGACTATGACCAACATGTTCATCGGAAGTGGTTTCTTCCTCTTCTTCCTTAACTAAGAACATATTGCACTGTGAGCAACGACCAGGTTCATGGCTGGTTTCTTCAGGATGCATTGGGCAGAAATATGTGGCTTGGTCAGCTGATTTTACAGTATCAGCTTGAGCTTCTTCTTCCTCTTCTTTGACTAAGAACATATTGCACTGTGAGCAACGACCAGGTTCATGGCTGGTTTCTTCAGGGTGCATTGGGCAGACGTACTTGTCTTTATTAACTTGTACTGATGATCTTGTGTCAGTCGTTGAGTGAGCCTCATGGGCTTGCCCAAATTGCGGTGCTGTCATTAACATCAAACTTAAAGCACAAACAGCATAATTCCTGAATGCAGAAAATATGAATATACTCATAATGCCTATCTCCACTTTAATTCTTAGTGATGCTGATGATCTGTTGTTTGCTTAGCGATTGGCTGTAAGTCCATTCCACATTTTGGGCATGTGTCCCCAGCTTTACCTGTTATAGCAGGATTCATTGGGCATGCATGGGTGTGAGCAGACTCATGACTATGTGCTTTATTTGTCTTATTTGGGCAGTTATCACAGCATTTGCCTTTTGATTCAGCCTTGTTTGGGCAGTTGTCACAACATTTGCCTTTTGACTCTGCTTTATTTGGGCAGTTATCGCAGCATTTGCCTTTTGACTCAGCCTTGTTTGGGCAGTTATCACAGCATTTGCCTTTTGATTCAGCCTTATTTGGGCAGTTATCGCAGCACTTGCCTTTTGACTCTGTCTTGTTTGGGCAGTTGTCACACCACTTGCCTTTTGACTCAACCTTGTTTGGGCAGTTGTCACAACATTTGCCATGAGACTTTGTTTGCTCTAGAAACATGCCGCATTTAGGACAAGAATCGCCTTTTTTACCTGTGACATCTTTGTGCATAGGGCAGGCATGTTCTACATCTGTTTGAGTTAATGAACTCTGATGCATTTCATGGCCATGGTTATGCTCGTGTGCAGAAATCGCAGGAGACAATGTAAAAAACAGAAAGGTAGTTAATACCATACTAATAAAGGTTTTCATAACGTAACTCCATCGTAAAGATGGCCGACTCTAGTGCGCAATAACACAATAGAGAAACGGCACAATTATTTGCGTAAATATAAAGATTAAAATAGGGCTAAAACGAAGCGAATTAGGCTATTGGAGGTCTTAAATCTTGCAGCAAAGAGATAGAGTGGAAATGAGGCATTGGAGTAGCCATTGCAACGTCGGATATGTTGTTACCTGGCCAAGGTGAAAAGCTTAACAACGTACCTGTTACAGTTATCACTAGACAATGATTACAATCGAGCTCACAGCTGGTTTTACCTTCACAACAGTTTGCTGATTCAATAGCTAGCTGCTGTGCCTGTGCTGTATCGCAACAGTCACTATTAGTGGCTTCATTGGTTTTGTGGTGACTTTTTTCGACTTGCATACTTTTCATTGGAGCTTCATGGGCATTAGCATTACTTATCATCAAAGATCCATTAGTGAGCATCACCTGACTCAACAATGTGAGCAGTGTAAACACTATGAATGAATGACGAAGTTTATTAAGCATGAATGTTCCAATTAAAAAGCTGCACTGAGTTTAGCAATAGTTCTAACCTGATGTGTTGATAAAGTTCACGTTTTTACTTTGTATGATTTCTTTCACTAAAACAGTGAGCTATGCCACTCGCAATGGTAGATATGAATAGTACTTATGAACTAATTCAGTGAATAAAATGATATTAGCAAATAATTTCATTTTATTATTACATAATATTCTTAATCAGCCTCTCATTTTATTTTAGCTATCACTAAATTTGATTAGTTCAACTTCAGTGCATCAAACCATAATTCAATGGGTAAATTAACTATGCATTAATTATGTTGCTGTAAATATGTGAAACTGGGAATAACATAATTAGAGTTTTAACAATAAAGATGGCATTGCTAGCTCGTTAACATGTTACGAGTAAAATCGCTACGGATAGAATGTAACTTACAAACGCAGGTTGGTTAAGTTAGTGATAGTTGGCTACTTTATTTTTCTATGTCATTTTTATTAACTTTAACGACTTTGTTAAAGAATCTTTGCGAATATGCTCGGCTTGTATTAGGTTTAAGTAGGTTGGTTTGAGTCACTAATATTGTGGTTATTAGATCTAGCTCTCATTTTGAGCATGTTTTGGTAACTTATTAATCAAAACATGCCTTTGAATCGTTTTTTTAAGGCTAAAACAACTTAGAATACAATTACTATTTTTAGAATTTAAAAATTATATTTTAGAGTTTAAGAATTATAAATTAAAAAATTTTACTGGAGATGACCGATGAACTGGCGTGCACTTTTTAAACCAAGCGCAAAATATTCAATTATCGCACTGATTATAGTCGGTGTGGTTATGGGTGTAGTAGGCTACTTCGCTACACAACAAACCTTACATGCGACTAGTTCAGATGAGTTCTGTATGAGCTGTCACAGTAACCACTCATTGAAAGATGAAGTATTGGCGTCAGCACATGGCAATGGTAGCGCTGGTATTACTGTTCAATGTCAAGATTGTCACCTTCCACATGGTCCTGTTGACTACTTGGTCAAGAAAATTATTGTATCAAAAGATTTATACGGTTTCGTAACTATCGATGGTTTCAACACCCAAGCTTGGTTAGATGAAAACCGTAAAGAACAGGCTGACATAGCGCTTAAATACTTCCAAGCGAATGATTCTGCTAACTGTCAACACTGTCATACTCGTATCTATGAAAATCAACCAGAAGATATGAAGAAAATGGCTAAAAGAATGCATGAGCGCAATGCTAAGCAAGAAGGCGACAAGAGAAAGACTTGTGTAGATTGTCATAAAGGTGTTGCTCACCCTTACCCTAAAAAGTAAGTCGCTCACTCGCAATAGAGAGTGAATCGGGAGTGATGACCCGAAGATGTAAGAAAACCTCGCTCCGGCGAGGTTTTTTTATGGCTATGATTTGGTGTTGTGAATTCACAAGCAAAGCAAGTAAGCGATTATTATTTCAAACAGAAATGCTTGTGCAGATTGTCATAAAGGTGTTGCTCACCCTTTACCCTAAAAAGTAAGTTGCCCCTCGCGATAAAGAGTGAATCAGGAGTGATGGCCTGAAGAATATTGTGGCTTAATGAATCTGTACACCGATATGGGGTAAACTCCCTTTAAGATAAATTGGTGTAAAAATGATGAATACTCAACCTACTTACTCAACAGAATTTAAAATTGATGCGGCTAACCTTGTGATAAAGCAAGGCTACTCTGTACGTGAAGCATGCGAAGCTACTGGTGTTGGCCCAACAGCCATTAGGCGTTGGGTAAAGCAATTATCAGAAGAATTTGAAGGCATCACGCCAACAGCGAGTGCGATGACAGCTGAGCAGAGAAAAATCCAAGAGCTAGAAGCCAGGATTAAGAAGATTGAGTGGGAGAAAGACACCCTAAAAAAGGCTACCGCTCTCTTAATGCAAGACAACATCAAACGATAGCGTTAATAGCGTCATTATCAAGAGAGCAAAGCATTGTTAAGCAGCTATGTCAGTTGTTTGAAGTGCCACGAAGTAGCTATCACTATCACCTAAAACATCGCGTGGTTGTTAATCCAGAGTATCAGCGATTATGCCAGCAAGCAGTGGAGATACATCGCGATAGTCGAGGCGCTGCGGGTGCAAGAACCATTGCTGGACAATTAAATCAGCAAGGCGAGAATATCGGTCGCTATAAAGCGGCGAGTTTGATGAAGCATGCGGGTCTTGTGAGTACTCAGCTCAGAAAACATCGATATAAAATAGCGAAAAGTGAGTCAAAAATTGCGCCTAACCTACTTAAAAGGCAGTTTAATGTAAAAGCTAAAAACCAGGTTTGGTGTGGCGATGTCACCTATATTTGGTCAGGAACAAAATGGCTGTATTTAGCGGTAGTGATGGATTTGTATGCCAGAAAGATAGTGGGCTGGGCATGTTCTGATAGCCCGAATACAGATTTGACGTGCGCCGCTTTAAGAATGGCTTTTGAAAGTCGTGGGCGGCCTAAAGGTCTGTTATTTCATTCCGACCAAGGTTGTCACTACAGTAGTCTCCAATATCGACAAATGCTGTGGAAATATCAAATCAATCAGAGCATGAGTCGTCGAGGGAATGGCTGGGATAATGCCGTAATGGAGCGTTTTTTTAGAAGTTATAAAACAGAATGGATGCCAAAAAACGGGTATCAACACTTTGATGAAGCAAAGCGTGATGTACTGAACTATATATTGAAACATTACAATACAAAACGTGGACATAGCTACAATAATTATATGACCCCAACGGCAGCTGAAATGGCAGCTGAAATGGCAGCATGATAATAACTCCCCTAGCTGTGTACAGATTTACTTGACCACATCAGATAGCTGCTGGAGGCTTGCTTGCGTCTTAGTGAAAGTATTTAAGCGTGAAATTTTAAGTCCTATTGGAAATTAATCGATAGTGCGTGCTTATTAGTAAGAATATGGTCGAGTAATTTAAGGTGGTATTTGCAGAATTAAGATTGTTTGAAAGCAGTTAAGCGGCTTAAATAACGGGATATGTGAGTAAATCTGGGGATAACTTATGTGTATCTTGTTGCTAAATAGATTTGTTTAATAAAACTTAAATTAATTGAAAAAAGCCCTTGCGGTGTTTCAGGATTTGCCTATAATGCGCATCCACTGACACGGCAGAGCGCAATAGCGAAACACAGAGTCAGGTTGATTTGAGAGGGTTTTAACCACTTCAAATTAACGGCAAAAAGAAGTTTGAAAAAACACTTGACGCCAACGAGGGAAAGCGTAGAATACGCATCCCTGACCA
>NZ_JAKILD010000051.1 GCF_023283825.1 Shewanella olleyana
CATTCAAGGCTTAAAAACCGGTGACTCAGTCACTGATACGGTATTGATTCACTCCGTCGATGGCAACTCGCAAAAAGTGACTGTGACCATTAACGGCACTGACGACAAAGCGGTGATAGCGGGAACCTCAACAGCTAGCCTCACTGAAGATAAAGACCTTCATTCAGGCATCTCGTCACAAGAGCTTCGCGTCGATGGTGCCCTCACAGTCACCGATGTGGATAACGGCCAAAACCAATTCCAAGCAGAGTCGATTCAAGGCCAATTTGGTACCTTGAGTATCAATAATCTCGGCCATTGGATTTACACCGCTGACAATTCGGAAGCCAACATTCAAGGTTTGAAAACAGGTGATTCTGTCACCGATACCGTTATTGTGCATTCTGCTGACGGCACGAAACACAGCATCACGGTGACGGTTAACGGCACCAACGATGGTCCGGTCCTTAATACCATCACGGCGGCGACAGCCACCGAAGGTGATAACACTGCAACAACGGGCACGATTACGTCGACCGATATGGACACGGGCGATAGTGCAGTTTACACCACCAAGGCCGCGGCGGCTGGTTTTACCCTAAATACTGACGGCAGTTATACCTTCGATTCAACTAATGCGGTCTATAACGGTTTAGCACAAGGAGATACACATAAGATCACGATTCCTGTGACCGTTACAGATGCTTCAGGCGCTTCAGACCAAAAAGATCTAGTAATTACGGTAACGGGTTCGAACGACAAGCCAGCCCTCGATAGCATCCAAGTGCAAAACGCGACTGAAGATGGCAGCCAGGTAACCGGAACCATCACCTCAACAGACGTAGATGCGCATGAAACGGCAGCGTACACCGCGCCGAATATCGACGGCTTCAGTTTGGATCCAACAACAGGTGCATACACCTTCGACCCAAGCCATGCGGCATATCAACACTTAGCCTCGGGACAGGATCAGACCGTCACGATTCCGGTGACAGTGACTGATCAAAATGGCGGAACGGACACCCAAAACTTGGTGATCACGGTTCATGGTACCGCGGATAGCGCAGTGATTGCCGGAACCGACACGGGCAGTACTACGGAAGAGACGCAACTTCAAGCAGCGGGCACACTGACGATTACGGATAAAGACGCAGGTCAAGACCACTTCCAAAGCGGAAACATCGCAGCCGTTCACGGTACGCTGCACCTGAAGGCGAATGGTAGCTGGACCTACGATTTAGACAACAGCAATAAAGATGTTCAAGCTCTGGGAACAGGTAAAGCTGGTACCACTTCAAGCCTAACCGATATCATCGAAGTGAAAGGTGCCGATGGCACTTCACATCACATCACGGTGACGGTGAACGGCACCAACGACGGTCCGGTACTCAACACCATCACCGCGGCGACAGCCACTGAAGGTGATGCCACCGCCACAACAGGCACGATAACCTCAACCGACACAGACACGGGCGACAGTGCGGTTTACACCACTGCGGCCACCCCGGCAGGTTTTACGCTGAATACGGACGGCAGTTATACCTTCGATCCAAGCAATGTCGCTTATAACGGTTTAGCGGAGGGCGATACACAGAAGATTACGATTCCGGTGACAGTCACGGATGGCAGTGGCGGCACCGATCAAAAAGATCTCGTGATTACGGTCACGGGTACCAATGACAAACCGGTACTAGGAGCGATCACCGCACAGAGCGCGACCGAAGATGGGGCGACAGTAACGGGAACCATCACCTCAACGGATGTAGATGCACATGAAACTGCAGCTTACACCGCTCCTAATGTCGACGGCTTCAGTCTCGAGCCCGCAACAGGTGCATACACCTTCGATCCAAGCCATAGTGCATATCAACACTTAGCAGCAGGACAGGATCAGACCGTCACAATTCCGGTCACGGTTACCGATCAGAATGGTGGAACGGATACCAAGAATCTGGTTATCACCGTTCACGGTAAAGCTGATGCTGCGGTTATCAGTGGTGTTGACACAGGAAATATCACTGAAGATAAAAATGTTGGGCATAGCTCGGCGCAAACTATTGCTATTTCCGGTTCGTTGGTGGTTACCGACCCTGACGCCAGACAAGATCATTTCCAATATAGCCAGTTGGGCGAACAAGCAATTCATGACCCATTTCATGGAAGTTTACACATAACCCCACAAGGTAATTGGGGCTACTCGGTTAAAAATAGTGCCCTTCAATACCTTCATGAAGGGGATGTGGAGCATGTGGTCTACCGCGTGCATTCTGCAGATGGCACGTCACATGACATTACTATCACGGTGACCGGTACGAATGATGCACCAGTTCTAGCAGCTCAAACACAGTCCGTTATTGAAGATGGTAGCGCGCTTCAAGGGCAAATGCAGGCGACTGATGTCGATTACAATTCGCATTCGATGCTTTCTTTTGCCATTGCAAACCCTGTTGATGGTTTGAGCTTTAATACCGATGGCAGTTATACCTTTGACCCTGCTCATGCTTCATACCAACACCTTGGCGCAGGACAGGAACAAACGATTACTATTCCTGTGACGGTGACAGACGAGGCAAATGCAACATCAACACAAAATTTGACGATTACAGTCCATGGCACTAATGATGCTGCTGTGATTGGCGGAACCGATACCGGCGATCTCACTGAAGATATAACAACTTCAAATAATAGTTTGATAACCAGTGGACATTTGACTGTTTCTGACAATGATACCAATGAGTCAATTTTTCAAGTTAGTGGGACGGGTAATGGTGCGCAGGGAGTCCGTGAAAGGGGAAGCTTAGTTGTTAGTGATACTGGCTTAGGCAGTTACCGAATGCATGCTAATGGTGAGTGGGATTACATCGCGAATAACCAGAATCCAAAAATTCAAAGCCTGGCAGCTAACGAAGTGTTACGAGATACAATTACCGTCCATAGTGCAGATGGCACAACCCACGATATAGTCATCACTATTAATGGCACAAATGATGCGCCTACCGTTACCTCACATGTTCTAGCAGGAACGGAAGACACTGCCCATACATTCACCGCTAATGAGTTTGGTTTTACAGATGTCGATTCCGGGGCTGCACTTGATCATATAAGTATCACTGCATTACCTGATGCGTTAGAAGGAGTATTAACACTCAACGGCGTAGCAGTTGCAACGGGAGATAATGTAACCACCGCTGATATTGGTCACCTTGTTTTTACACCAGCAGCTAACTTTAATGGTGTCGCTAATTTTGGCTATACCGTTAACGATGGTTCGGCAAATTCGGCCCCAGCCACGATGCAACTGAACGTAGCATCAACTAATGATATATCCGTTATTAGTGGTGATACCTCTGGCACGTTAAACGAAGGTAATATCGGTGATACTACGACAGCAACAGGTCATTTAGCCATTACCGACGTAGATGTTACTGATACACCAACATTCCCCGATGTTGCTTCAACAGCAACTACTTATGGCCATATCGCTATGGTTAATGGGCAATGGAAATACACCGTTGATCAAAGCAAAATTCAAGATTTAGATCCTAATGATAATGATGCTACTAAGCATCAAGTTATCGATCATCATACTTTTACCGCCAGTGATGGTAGTACACAAGTTGTTGATATCGTCATCAAAGGTACTAATGACAAACCGATTATTGAATCCGCACATGCAGCTCCTGCCGGCTCATCAAATACCTTAAAGATTGATGACTTTGAAATGGTATCAACACCAACCGGCGCTAATATTGATGTTGCGCCCACTGATGCAGAAAATGCTGCACGTTGGGGAGCCGATCAAGTCGAGGTTGGGGTTGGTATGAAACTGGTAGGTTTGTACAAACCTGGTAGTGATCAAAATTGGATTCAATCAGGCCATGAGGCAACCATTACCACCGGCCATAGTGGTGCGGGTGGTTATAGTATGATTGATAGCCATGGTTGGTGGGCAGCGAATCACGTTCCCGATGCGGTTAATACAGGCTCTGGCGGGTCAACTGGACATGGAAATGCATGGACTGGCGGTATCGCAGTCTTCCAAGCTCCTGATGGCACTCAACATATCGGTATTGTTAACCGAGTGTGTGGAGGTGGCGGTAGTACAGAGCATGATTACCTTTATTTTCATAGCTATGCCAACCTTCATCCGGGTGCGTCAATCATTAAAGGTCAAGGCACCGCTGGCGAAACCATCACGGTTAAAGACGATCAAGGGCATACAATCACCACCGCCGTTGTTGATACTCACGGTCATTGGGAAGTGGCGGCTGCCGCGTTAGGAAACGGTCAGCACACTCTGCATATTGAAAATGCAGCAGGCCAATCATCACCCGATCGTATTTATGATATAAGTGGCAATACCGTTGCAGACAATACTCCAGCGGGCTTAACCGCTGATATCAAAGAAGATACCGCACATACGGTTATTAATGGCGAACTTAGAACCTCGGATGCTGATCACGGCGATAATCCAGCCTTTGTGGCTCAAGCAGATCACACTACGCAATACGGACACTTCTCCATTGATACAGCAGGGAAATATCATTACACCATCGACAATAATAACACTGCTGTTAATCATTTAGGCGTTAATCAAAGTATACAAGAGCATATCACCGTAACCGCCAAAACCGCAGACGGCGAAGTGGCCACCCATGATGTAGTTATTACCATCAACGGTTCTGTTGATGCGCCTACGTTAAGCGCGAGTGCTGCAACCGCGCAGCAAGGTTCATTAATTGCGTTAAATCTTCAAGCTGCACTCACAGATACAGGCGGTGATGCTGAAACATTAACCCTTAAAATAAGTGGTTTGCCAGACACCGCAACGCTTAATCACGGCACCTATGACAGCGTTGCTAAATATTGGGTACTGCATGCCAGTGATTTAAACGATTTAAAAGTCGACATGAAAGATCCCAATTTTCATGGCGACTTGCATTTTAATGTAACAGCAACCGCTACTTCAGGTGGTGAATCTGAATCCACCACGCAATCGGTTAGCTTGCATGTCAATGCGCCACCGGTTATCGCAAGTGCTATTATGAATACTGAAACAGAAGGCGCAACAGCAGCGACTATTGATTTACTGCAAGGTGCTACAGATCCTGATAATGCAGCACTCAGCATTGCATCGGTGACTTATGCTGTTGGTAGTGGTGCGTCAAGCGCTACCCTACCTGCAGGTGTAACGCTAGGCAGTGATGGTCATACCCTAACAATAGATCCAAGCCATGCTACTTTTAATCATTTAGCGGCAGGAACATCAGAAAGCATAGCGGTTAACTATCAGGTTACCGACGGCAGTGGTGGCTCAGTTAACCAAACAGCTACGCTAACGGTAACAGGTACTAATGATGCGGCTATTTTTGGTGGTGTTGCTACAGGCTCAGTAACTGACCAAACAGGCCTCTCAGCGACTGGCCAGCTAACCGTAACCGACGTTGATACAGGTCAGTCGAATTTCCAAGCGGCTACAGGCTTAACGGGGACACACGGTACACTTGATATAGATGCGAGTGGCCATTGGACTTATAGTCTAAACACGGGTGATGCAACAGTAAAAGCTTTAACGACGAACTCCCGCCCGATTACTGACCATGTGGCAATAGCGTCAGCAGATGGTTCTACCAAGATTATTGATATCACTATTCAAGGCACCAACGACACCCCAACAATCACGACGGTTGCGCTAACGGGGTCTGAAGATAAAGACTACACCTTCAGTGCCAGTAATTTTGGATTTACCGATGTTGATACGGGCGATACGTTAGCCCATGTCACCATTACCAATTTGCCAGACCCTACAGAGGGATTATTGTTACTCAACGGAGTTGCGGTCACGGCAAACCAAGATATTGATAATGCGGATATAAACCTTCTAACGTTTAAACCCACGGCTAATTTTAACGGCGATGTGCATTTTAAATATACCGTTAATGACGGAAGTGTAGATTCAACAGAAGCAACCGGCACACTCACAGTGGCAAGCGTGAACGACGCGACAAAAGTGGTTGGAACAATCAGCGCAACCACCGAAGACACTGATATCACTATTACTAAAGCTCAACTACTTGCAGGCGCAACCGACGCGGATGGTGACACTTTAGATATTAATAGCGTAAGTGTTAACGGCAGTCACGGTACGATAACCGATAATAAAGATGGCACGTGGACGCTTCATCCTGACACCAATTTTAAGGGAGATATCGCCTTAAGCTACAATGTTAACGACGGGCACGCCAATGTCGCCAATCACATGACGGTGGGAGTGTCATCGGTGACTGACGCTGCGGACATAAGCTTGTCTGTTTCGTCCGACAAAGGCTGGATGACGGATTCTGGTCATCATTTGTCCATCGATGCATTGCACAACCCAGATGGTTCAAGTGGCAGAGATGGCGGAACAACCCTGACCATTGAATTAGGGATAACGCTTGATAAGAGTGAGACTTACCACAATAGTGATGTGATAGCACAATACGGGACGCACCTTTCAAATAGTGCTGACGCCCAACTTCATTGTTACTCGGATGGCAGTGCTTATGGCGGGAAGGGAGTAACCCTGACAAATCCGCACAGTGTCACTATCTGGGTCGCTGGAATGGACCCCGTTGAAACCCACATTGACCTTACCGACGGCAAACCACACCGACTTACCGTGGTTGTTGATAACGATAACGCTCACGGTAAAGTGCCCACCACGTCGATATTCGATAATGGCCAGCCTGTACATTACGCTGGTGGCACAAGCTCTGAAAGTATGCCTCTTCACGAACTCGGAGGAAGTGGTTCGAATGAGCATTATCATGGTTTTTTAGCAAATGGAAATGAATTTGATACCGAGTTTACCTACGGTGGTGGTAATACGGCGGTACCGAAATTTATTGCAGCACGAGCAGGGTCTACTGAGCTATCCGTGGGCGGGGGGCGTAACCCGATATCTCTCGGAGATGGTACTCATGCAAACGGATATGAAAATGGTCATATTATTTGGCAAGCGGGATCGACCGATCACGGTGGTAATGTACCTCCTATAACGCCACTGGTTGCAACATTCGATCATGTCTCTGTTTCAAAGACTGCACTAACAGCCGCTCAGGTTGCTCATGGGCCACTGGGCGAACTAGGTCTTTCTGCAACCGAAGTTATAATTGACTTAGGAGTCGCTGGAGGAAAGCTTGTTGATCATAGTGGACACAACAGTGCCACTAACTTTGGCAGCCAACAGATAGCCGACAACCCAAATCATTTGACCATAAATGCTGCAGTTACACCTCACGATGCCGATGATGCACTACAGTCTGTCCTCCTTCATGGTCTGCCCATTGGCACGACGGTAAGTGACGGAACGCACACGCACACGATTGATGCGACAGATCAAAAAGATGGCCTAGACATTAAAGATTGGAAGTTAGGCTCGCTAGACGTTCAAATTCCAACGGGTGTTAACCATAACGCGATTATTACCGTAAATGCAGTAACTCAAAATGCCGATGGCACGACGGCTCATAGCGAATCATCGGCGCCGATTATCCTCGATCCAGCGCATGTTGGCGATATTATAATTTCTGCACCACCTATTCATGGGGTTGAAGATCAAGGGCCGTACAATCTTAACTTAACCGCTATTGATTTGACAGATACCCACGCGGCGATAACCTTCGCTGTTTCGGGCCTACCAGCAGGAGCGACATTAAGCGCAGGTAGCTATGATTCGAATACAAAAACCTGGACGATTACACCTAGCGAAGTGAACGGCTTGCAGATAACGCTGCCAAAAGACTTTAATGGCAGTTTTGACCCACATGTTGTTGCAACATCAAGCCGAACAGATGGCTCTCATCAAAGCGCAAATGCTGATGGTCGAGTAAACGTAGCCGCTGTTGATGACGCGGCCACATTTACTGGTGATGATAAATCAACAGAGATTCATGAAGACAATACTAATCACTTATATGTTTCTGGTCATATCATTCATTCTAATGAGCACCAATTAGTTGTTCATGATCCCGATGCAGGTGAAAACTTTATTGTATCAACAGGTAAAACAACAACCAATGCGCAAGCAAGCGATCATGGACAATGGGTGAAAGGTGATGGCGGTGTTGGGGAATTTGTAGTCAACGCTAATGGGAAGTGGGATTACAAAATAGATAATACTAATGCTGTAGTTCAATCACTAAAATCAGGTGAAAAATACACCGACACGATTACTGTTCACAGTAAAGACGGAACCAGCCATACACTAACCGTTGAAGTGGCGGGTACTGATGACAAACCAACCATTACCGTGGGAACTATTCAATCTGTTACAGAAGATGGCACCGCGACAGCAACGGGTACAGTAGCCACAACGGATGTTGATACCGGTGATACAGCTACAATGACAGCCATCACTAATCAAGCAGGTACTTATGGCCACTTAACCATGGGTACAGATGGACAATGGACCTACACCTTAGATAACAGCAGCGCTCAGGTACAAGGTTTAATACAAGGTCAAACGGAAACCGATACGTTTACCGTGACTTCAACCTCCACCGATGGTTCAGTTACTACCGAGCAGCTTGTTATTAATGTAACCGGCAAAGACGATGCCGCCGTTATCAGTGGCACAGACAGTGATTCAACGCTCATAGAAGATCAACATTTACAAAGTGGTAAATTACTTGAAACCAATCAGCATCAACTGACTTCTATTGATGTCGACGGCACCAATAATCTATTTCAGCCTACGGGTACATCGCACGGAACAGGTAGCGCAGCAACCGGCACTTGGGTAAACGGTGACAAGGGAGCAGGCCAGTTTATTCTTCATGCCGATGGCCGTTGGTTCTACAAAATAGACAATTCTGCCTCAGTGGTTCAAGGCTTGAAGTCGGGCGAAACGTTTGAAGAAACGCTTACCATACATAGCGCGGATGGAACTGCTCATACCTTGACTGTTCACGTAAATGGTAGCAATGACGGCCCAACTATCACTGCAATTGCACCTAACAGCACAACAGAAGATGGCGCAGTCTACACAGGCCAAATCGCTTCAACAGATCTCGATACGGGCGATACAGCAACTTATTCTACCGCATCTACACAGGGTGGATTTACACTAAATGCAAATGGGAGTTACAAGCTAGACCCAACCGACGCAAGCTTTCAGCACCTCAAAGCGGGTGAGATTGAAACCTTAACAATCCCCGTTACTGTTACCGATTCAGCAGGTGCGACGGATACTAAAGATTTAGTCATTACGATAACGGGCACCAATGATATGCCCACAATCAATGGAGTTGATACCGTTACGCTAAAAGAAGATATTGGTGCTAATCCGCAAAGTCATGAGCTGACTGCGACGGGTAAATTAGATATCACCGACGTGGATACCGGAGAGAGTAGCTTTATAAGTCATGGATTTAACAAAACGGCTCTGCAAGGTAGCTATGGGCATTTACAAGTCAGTCCAGATGGTGGCTGGAGTTATTCTACTGATAATACGCAAACTGCTATCCAAGCATTAGGGGCAGGAGATAAATTAACCGACACGATTACTGTGACGTCTAAAGATGGCACAACCCACGATATCGTCATCACGATTAATGGCACGAACGATGCCCCAACTATCAGTGGCGCAGATACAGGTGCGGTTACAGAAGATGTTGGTGCTAACTCTCAGAGTCATAATCTGTCTGTGACGGGTAAATTAGGTATTACAGACGTAGATACCGGAGAGAGTAGCTTTGAATAT
>NZ_JAKILD010000052.1 GCF_023283825.1 Shewanella olleyana
CAATTAAAGTTTTGTTGAGACCTAAGTCTCGGCTCAATGAATTCTGATTACATTATGCAGACTCGGAAGAATCTACATCCTGTTTGTTACATATTGCTATGAACACTCATCACTTACGTGATTCAGAATATATTGATAATAATTTTGATTGCTGCATTCTTTACAAGAAAGAAAGAGCAATTTCGATTAACTCAACACCTGTGAGTGTCCACACAGATTTACTTGTTTGATTGTTAAAGAGCGTTGACCGTATTGGTCAGGGATGCGCATTCTACGCTTTCCCTCGTTGGCGTCAAGTGTTTTTTCAAACTTCTTTTCGCCGTTAATTTGAAGTGGTTAAAACCGTCTCAAATCAACCTGACTCAGTGTTTCGCTATTGCGCTCTGCCGTGTCAGTGGATGCGCATTATAGGGAGATTTAGAAACACCGCAAGGGCTTTTTGTAATAAAAACCCAAAAAAAAGATCGCTTGATGAGTTTTTCATCAAAAGCGATCTTTTTTAATCAATTCGTACTGTATAAGGCGATTAAACGTACTTATTAGCAGTGTTAAAAGAGTAATTACTGAAACTGCTGTAAGAACTCAATAGCGTTTTCGTCGTCCCAATCTACATATGTTCGAACATATGCTACCAATTCACCTTCTTTATTTAAGATAAAGGTGGCAGGTATTGTATCTAATGGAAAGACTTCACGTAGATTTTGTCTTGCATCGTAATATGAATTAAACGAAGGCAAGCCAATTGACTCTAGAAAAGGGCTGACTTGCTTTTTGCCTTCAGCATCAATCGATATTGGCATTAAGACAAAGTCATCTTTACTCAAGGTTTGCTCTAAACGATCTAGTGCTGGCAATTCACGTACGCAAGGTGGACACCATGTTGCCCACATATTGACGATAACGACTTTACCTTTATGCTCTTCAAAATCGACTTCTTTACCTTCTGCATCATTAAAGCCAATGTGTGCGATAGGAAAAGGATTTTCAAGTACATTAATCTTATCTAGTGTTGAGTTGCTCACATGCTGCTGTTGCTTTTCCATTCCAGGATAAGCATTAACAGTGATAGTCACTGCTAATGCACTGAGCATGATCGCTTTGATCATGATATTCATTACTTAGCATCCTGACTTTGCTTTTCTTTCAACAACGCTTCGAGTTCATCACGATCTGCATCCGTCATTTCTGGAGCCGCTGTAAATTTACCTCTTTGCTTACGCACAACAACAAGTGCTACATAAAGTGCAATCAACATTAGAACAAATGGACCGAGCCATAGAATATATGTTTTTGGATCTAGTCTTGGTTTATAAAGTACAAAATCACCATATCGGCTAGTCATGAAATCTACAATTTGATCATCACTTTTACCTTCATCGACCATTGTGTAGACCTCAAGACGTAAATCTTGAGCAACTGGTGAATTAGAATCAATAAGGTTTTGGTTTTGACATTGCGGACAACGTAGAGAGTGCGCCAAGTTTAACGCACGCTTTTGGTTATCCGTAGATTTAAACTCATAAGTATCAACCGGAGTTGCCATTACATTGAAAGCTAAAACCAAACTTGCCATGAAGCCAACAAGTATTTTAAATGTCTTCATTCTTAAACTCCGTCTTGTTTCGCTTCAGCTTGCAACTGTTGGATCATTGGAAAAAGAGTGTCACTCCATACATTCCTATCAATAGGACCTGCATAGCGGAAACGAATAATGCCGTTATGATCAACAATAAAACTCTCTGGTGCGCCATAAACACCTAGGTCTAAACCTAAACGCCCATCTTTATCAAAAATGTTAATCGTGTAAGGATCACCTTCACGACTTAACTCTCTTATAGCCGGCGCACGCTCGTCACGATAGTTCACACCATATATAGGTAGAATATTCTTACGCGCTAGCATCATTAAAAAAGGATGTTCATATTTACAAGCAGGACACCAAGTGGCCCACACATTAATTAATGATACTTCACCCTTTAAGTTTTCTTGCGTTAGCATTTCACCTGGTGTTTCGAGACGTTCAAGTTGGAAAGCCGGTACCGGCTTTCCTTCTAGTGCTGAATCGAGCTTTTGAGGATTTAAGAATAACCCCTGATATAGAAAAACCCCCATCCCCAAAAACAATACCAATGGTATAAACAGCACCAACTTTTTCATATTTTCTCCAATAAATTAAGCAGTCGCTAATTTTGCTTCTTTAGATTCGTCTTTAGCAGTTTTAGTTTCTTTCACACGGTAACGCTTATCTGAAGCAGCTAGGAAGCCACCTACCATCATGAAGATAGAACCAAACCAAATCCAACGAACAAACGGCTTATAGTTAAGACGTACAGCAAACTGAGTCATACTCAATGGGTCACCCATCGTCACATATAAGTCACGGAATAAGCCCCAATCAATACCAGCTTCTGTCATGTCCATAGTACGAACATTATATTGACGGCGATCTGGTCTTAATAATGTGACAAATTCGTCATCTTGATAAACTTCTATCTGACCTTGTTGTGCTGTGTAGTTCGGACCGACTACATTTTTAGTTTCAATGTAGTTGAAGGTATAACCCGCTAACTCTTCACTGATACCAGGGCCCATACGAACACTTTTCTCAATTGAGTAGTTCGATACCATAGTCGCGCCGACAATCGATACCGCAATACCCATATGAGCAATCAACATACCCATTTCACTACGGCCAATCTTATTCAGCGTAAACTTACCTTCTTTATCTGTAAGTAAGTTATATGCAGCTCTAAAGGTAGCTAAAGAAACCCATGTTGCCGCACCGATACCAAATACAACCCAAAGGTTTAATTCGTTACCCGCGATAAACGGTGTAGCTAAACCAACTACTGCAGCAACAATTGCAGGAACTAATAGTTGACGCTTCAATTCACCCGCTTTTGATTTCTTCCAGCGGATAATTGGACCAATACCCATAAAGCCAAATAGTACAAGTACGATTGGTACGAATACAGAGTTAAAGTATGGAGGTCCTACAGAAATCTTACCCATACCTAGTGCATCAATTAGCAGTGGGTATAGCGTACCAAGTAAAACTGTACCAGCAGCAACAGTCAGTAAGACATTACATACTAATAAGAAGGTTTCTTTAGATTTCAGTTCAAATCGTGCAGGACTGCTCATTTCACTTGCTCGCAATGCGAATAAGGTTAAAGAACCGCCAACCGCTAAACCAAGCAATAGTAGAATGAACATACCACGACTAGGATCTGCAGCGAATGAATGCACTGATGTTAAAACACCAGAACGTACAATAAAGGTACCTAGCAAACTTAATGAGAATGCGAAGATAGACAGTAATACAGTCCAGTTACGGAAAGCACCACGTTTTTCAGTCACAATTAATGAGTGAACAAGCGCAGTACCAATTAACCAAGGCATGAATGATGCGTTTTCAACTGGATCCCAGAACCACCATCCGCCCCAACCTAGCTCGTAGTATGCCCACCAAGAACCTAGTGAGATACCGCCGGTTAAGAATACCCATGCTGCAAGCGTCCAAGGACGAGACCAACGAGCCCATGCTGAATCTAAACGGCCACTCATCAGTGCAGCAATAGCAAATGCGAAACTAACCGCAAAACCTACATAACCTAAATAAAGCATTGGAGGATGGAAGATAAGACCTACATCTTGCAACATTGGGTTCAAATCACGCCCTTCCATAGGAATCGGGAAGATACGCTCAAATGGACTTGATGTCAGGATCATGAATAACGTGAAACCAACAATCACCATTGCTAGTACCGCAAGTACACGTGCAATGAAGACTTCTTCCATACCTTTACTAAAGGTTGCAACAGCAGCTGCCCAAACCGTTAGAGAAAATACCCAGAATAGTAATGAACCTTCGTGGCCACCCCATACAGCAGCAATCTTGAAGAAGATTGGTAGTTGCGAGTTGGAATGATGTGCTACATAAGCCACAGAAAAATCATCAACAGCGAAGCTATAGCCAAGGCTGATGACAGAAAGAGTGATAAAAAAGAACATACCGTAACAAATTGGCCAAGCATATCTTACGAGATACTGGTCTTTACGGGCTGCACCAAATAACGGCACGGTCATCAATAGAATGGCGAAAGCCAAACCAATAATGAGCGAGAAGTGTCCAAGTTCAGGGATCATGGGTATTCCTCAATTTTAAAAAAGTTGCTTAAGCTATAAAGCTAAACCAACGCATATCTATCATAATGCTTTAAAACAGTGATATTAACATTAGCTAATACGAATTTGCTTATATTTTAGTAGTTGCTGTTGTTTATGTCTGCCACTTTCGTGCAAAACTGGGTGACTTGTCTCATTCTCAAAAAAATAGAGAGTAAAAACACCCAGTTATCAACTGTTGAGCTTAAGACCGAAAAAATTCACTTAAGTTTCGTTTGTTTTTTTTATTGGTGATCAATCTGTGAACCAGTGCCCAACTATGACGATTCTGGTTCAGTTAGATCGTATATTACTGTTCAATGAATCATCTTTACGTATAATCTAGCTTCAAGTCAGGCGGCTAATCCGCTCTGTTTTTTCAGCAACCTAAAAGTGAATATTGAAACAATGACCACATTTTGGATATTTATTGCTCTTGTCGTCGTAATCAGTTTAATGCTGATTTGGGTCCCACATTTTCGTCAGCAAAAAATGTTAGCTGCTGAAGAATCAGGCGTCCGTAAGCAAACAAACCTTGAGCTATTTAACGAACGTGCCGCTGTTCTAGAAAAAGAACTAGAAGATGGCTTATTAGATCAAACTGAGTTTGACGCACTAAAGAAAGAATTAGAAATCGGCCTATTGCAAGATATGAAGCAAGACGGCGATGACTCTCTTGATACGAAAATTCAATCAAAAGGGATCTTATGGCCATCTGTGATGACTATTTGTATCTTGGGTATCTCTGGTTATTTTTATCAGACATTAGGTGCTTATAAAGAGTTATCTAACCCTCCTCAAGCTGAAGCTAGCCCACATCAAGGCATGAGCAGCGAGCAAATTATGGCTCAACGCGTACAAATGATGGAGCAGCAAGTTCAAGCAGATCCTGAAAATAGTCAAGCTTGGTTTAGCCTAGGACACGCTTATATTTCAGCTAACCAATTCGATCAAGCTATTGCATCATTTGATAAAGTAATGGAGCTTGTTGGAACTGCTGCTGAATTACTTGGCCCTAAAGCAACTGCAATGTATTACAAGAATGATCAACAAATGAATCCACAGATTCAAGCAATCGTTGATCAATCACTTGCTTTAGATGCGCAAGACCCTTCAACTTTATTACTTGTGGGTATGGATTCATTCTTTTCTGCTGATTACCAAAAAGCTATCAACGCTTGGCAAACTATTTTAGATAGTGGCCGAAGCGACATTGACCGCACAGCAGTAATGAATGCAATTGAATCAGCTAACATGCGCATACAAGCAGAAACTGGCGAAATGCCAAATGACAGCAACCATAACCCTATGACGCAAGCGACTACAGCTAAAACAGTTGACGTTGAAATTGCAATTTCACCTGAATTAGCAGATAAAGTTAGCTCAACAGACATGGTGTTTATCTTTGCACGTTCAACTCAGGGGCCTAAAGTGCCACTTGCTGCGACTAAAATTAGTGCTAGCAGTCTTCCTGTTACAGTAACACTCGATGATTCGACGTCTATGGGCGGTGATGTGAAATTGAGCAGCGCTGAGAATGTAGAAATTATTGCTGTACTGTCTAAACACGGAAGTGTTAAAGCACAAGCAGGCGACCTGAAAGGTATTGTTGCATCTGTTGCTGTCGGTGATGAAGCGAAACTAATGCTTGATACAGTCGTTCAATAAGCAAAATGTAAATAATCGCGTTTTATAGACATTAAAAAACCGGCTAATAAGCCGGTTTTTTTATGAGTTTACTAAATTACTTAGACATAAACTCAATAGCTTTTTGGTAATCTTCATCTGTACAATCTGTACACATGCCACCAGGAGGCATAGCGCCTTTACCCGTTTTAACTGTGCCGATTAATACATCCATACCTGTAGCCAAACGAGGCTCCCATGCAGCGGCATCGTGTGCTTTTGGTGCACCAGCGACTCCCATGCTGTGACATACTTGACACGCTTTGTTATAAACCGCTTCGCCATCTTGAGCGAAAACGTTTGAAGACAAAGTCAATGCAGCAACTGCAGTCATTGCTAATAATTTTTTCATGTTCATCGTTCCTAAATGCAAATAAATTCAAAGCTCAATGCCACCTTTGAAAGCAGGTAGACTTATTTAATCGTCATCAGATTACTACAAACTTCAATAAAACTCACCTTTTTGTGATAAGAATCTCACCTTCTCATTCAAATAAAGACAATAAACCTATATTAAGTAATATATTAGAGAATCATGAAAAAGTTCACATAAGATGTATTTTATTGGAACCACTTCAAATACCTAGCACATAGATGAGTTGAATGCTAAACCCTTAATTGTGTTTATGTTAATATTCATTTGTATTCATCCTCAACACGTTAAAGAGGGCTCAGTGGCAGACAACAATCAGCAGCAAGTTTTAGTCAGGGCAAATGAACTGACATGCATTCGTGAAGATCGCATTCTATTTGATCAATTAAGTTTTGAAATCAATGCCGGTGATATTGTCCAAATTGAAGGCCCTAATGGTGCAGGTAAAACCAGTTTGTTACGCATCATAGCTGGATTATCAAGACCTTACGCAGGTGAGATTCAATATATCGACACTGATATTACTCAATGTCGTGACGAATTTAATGAAGATTTACTTTATCTTGGGCATCTCGCTGGTGTTAAAAGCGAGTTAACAGCAAATGAAAACCTTAACTTCAATTTAAGGTTAAGCGGTTATGATGACTTTGATAGTTATGATTTGCTCGCAAAAGTTAATTTAGGTGGTTTCGAAGAGGCACTAGCTGGACATTTATCAGCAGGCCAACACAGAAGAACTGCCCTAGCCCGACTCTGGCACACTAATTGTAAAATATGGATTCTTGATGAACCTTTCACTGCAATTGATAAAAAAGGTGTAGAAGAGTTGGAACAATTATTTATTAAGCACACTCAAAGTGGTGGATGCGTCATAATGACGACTCACCAAGATATGAGTCTCATCACCGATGAAGTGCTTCGTAAGATCAAACTAGACTATCGCTTCGTATAAGGTACAACAATGAAAAGAGGCATCAGTTACACCCAAGCATTTTTGACATTGTTGCAACGAGATTTAAAAATTGCAATTAGGCATCGTGGTGATATTTTTAATCCACTATTGTTCTTTGTATTAGTAGTGACCCTGTTTCCATTAGGGATAGGACCGGAACCGCAGGTTTTATCAAGAGTTGCTCCCGGAATAATTTGGGTTGCAGCGTTATTGGCATCAATGTTGTCACTTGAGCGATTATTTAAGGCAGATTTTAATGACGGTAGCTTAGAGCAAATGCTATTAAGCCCTCAACCGTTACCAATATTAGTATTATCAAAAGTATTGGCTCACTGGATTTTAACTGGTGTACCATTGATACTAGTAGCACCTTTATTAGCAGTATTGCTACATTTAGAAAGCAATAGCTATACTGCGCTTATATTAACGTTAACCGTGGGAACTCCCGTTTTATCGTTATTAGGTGCTATTGGTGTGGCATTAACCGTTGGGTTACGTAAAGGCGGCGTGTTACTTAGCTTGCTAATTTTACCGCTTTATATACCTGTACTAATTTTTGCTACCAGTGCAATTGATGCTGCTGGTTTAAATTTACCTTATACCGGACAACTTGCCATTATTGGCGCCATGTTGGTCGGATCATTAATTATGGCACCGTTTGCAATTGGTGCTTCATTACGAGTGAGTACAAACTAATATGTGGAAATGGCTTCATTCATACGCTGATCCAGAGCGTGCATACAAATTGGCATCAACGCTTTTACCTTGGTTCGCATTTTCTGCCATCTTATTAATAAGTGTCGGAACCATCTGGGGAATGTTATTTGCTCCTATGGATTACCAGCAAGGCGAAAGTTTCCGGATCATATATATCCATGTACCTTCGGCATCAATGTCAATGGCCGCATATATGGCAATGGCCTCTGCATCATTTGTCGGTATTGTTTGGCAAATTAAGACTGCTGATTGGGTAGCAGCATCAATTGCACCTATTGGCGCAGTCATTACCTTTATTGCACTTTTAACTGGTGCAGCATGGGGCAAACCTATGTGGGGTACTTGGTGGGTATGGGATGCACGCTTAACATCTGAACTCGTACTATTATTCTTGTATCTAGGTGTAATCTCTTTGTATGCATCTTTTGAAGACAAAGTATTAGCAGCGCGTGCTGCAGGTATTTTAGCAATCGTAGGTGTTATTAATATTCCAATTATTAAATACTCTGTTGATTGGTGGAGCAGCTTACACCAACCAGCTACGATTAAAATTACCGAAAAATCTGCAATGCCAATGGAAATGTTAGCGCCACTACTTATTAATATTGTCGGTTTTGGTTTAATGATTGGTGCAATCACATTGGTTCGTTATAAAGCAGAGATTTTAGCAAGAAATGGGATGCGTCCTTGGGTTAGAGAATTAGCAAAAGCGGAGGCATCGAAATGATACAGTTCGAATCATTTTCTGAATTTTTAAACATGGGCGGCTATGCATTTTATGTTTGGTTGTCATACGGTGTTACCTTCGGCAGCTTAGGGATCTTATTGTTCTTAAGCCTTCGCCAAAAAAGATCAGTCTTACTCGAGATATCTAAAAAGATGGCACGAGAAGATCGCCTTAAAGAAACTAGGAGTAGTAGATAGTGAACTCTAGACGTAAAAAAAGACTCACACTTGCCGTAGCATTAATTGCAGGTGTAGCAGGTATCGCATCATTACTTTTGTATGCATTAAACTCTAACTTAAATTTGTTCTTTACACCGCATGAAATTGTGAATGGTAAAAAGGATACTGGCGAAAAACCAGAGATCGGCCAACGGATCCGTGTTGGTGGTATGGTGACTGTAGGTACAATGGTTCGCGATCCAGATAGTCTTCATGTTGAGTTTGAAATTCATGATGCATTTGGCGGCGCAATTACTGTTACCTTCGACGATTTGTTACCAGATCTATTCCGTGAAGGCCAAGGCATTGTTGCTCAAGGAGTGTTAATCAAGCCAGACACTATTCAAGCAACTGAAGTACTTGCTAAGCATGATGAAAACTACATGCCACCTGAAGTAGCTGAAGCAATGGGTCAAACCCATGAGAAGCTAGACTACTCTGAGCAGAAAAAAACTGAAGGTTATCAATACCAGTAACCTCAGAGTCATTTAATAAAATGCCAATCAATTGATTGGCATTTTTTATGCCTGTAATTTAATGGATTGCTTTTTGTTTTAGTTACACTTTGATATGAAACTACGAAAACTCTTTCCACCACCTACTCTACTTCATATTAGTTCTAAGCTAATTAGCCAGTGAGCCAGTGAGCCAGTGAGCCAGTGAGCCAGTGAGCCAGTGAGCCAGTGAGCCAGTGAGCCAGTGAGCCAGTGAGCCAGTGAGCCAGTGAGCCAGTGAGCCAGT
>NZ_JAKILD010000053.1 GCF_023283825.1 Shewanella olleyana
CTTGTAATTTAAAGCCTAATGAATAATCTCGTTGTGTTCGTTTAATACGAGCGGGTATTGGTGTTGACATAATAAAGTCCTAAATGTGTAAACACATTTCAGGACAAGACACTGAATAACAAAAAGCCCGCAATCATCATTGCGGGCTTTTAATTAGCATTCTAATTTGTAACTAACATAAGAATCTAACTAAAATTATTAGTTAAGCTCTTTATTATCAGGAAAGTTTGCTGCCATTACAGTTAATACATTCTGTTTTAACTGATCTTGCCCTAACTCACCGTAAGCTTCAGACATAATCTCAAGTGCTCGCTCTGTAGCAGGAGTACCTGGGAACTGTTCCATTACTGATTGAGCACGAACAGCTGCAGCACTCCAAGCTTCCATTTTGATATAATATTCAGCCACTTTAATTGAGTACTGTGCTAAACGGTTTTTAAGGTACTGCATGCGCTGATGTGCGTCAGCTGCATATTTACTATTTGGGTAGCTTTTGATTAAACGATCAAAGTCTTTAAAGGCATCTTGGGCATTTTTAGGATCGCGATCGGTACGGTCGATATTCATCATGTCATGGAAAAGATAATTATCAGCCTGCATATTTGTTAAACCACGCATATAATAGACGTAATCGATATCAGGGTGCGTAGGGTTTAAGCGCAAGAAACGGTCGATATTGGCGATGCCAGATGCAACGTCATCCATCTTGTAATACGCAAAAATCATGTCAAGTTGTACTTGTGTTTTATGCGGACCAAATGGGTAGCGAGAGTCTAAAGCTTCAAGGGTTCTAACTGCTTTAGAATAGTTTCCAAGCTCCATTGAGGTTCTTGCTTGGGCATAAAGTCCCTCTGGAGACTTACCATTGAGGTCTTCATCTTCAAAACCTTTTGAGGTACTACAAGCTGATAAAGCTAATGAAAACAATACTAGGGCGGCGCCTTTGGCAAATTTAGACATATGTAAATTCAATTCTTTTATAAGTTGTTGTTAAGAATTTTTCCATTTCACTGTAAAATAGAAAACAATCCGATTGTAACAGATAGCACATTCACTTTGGACCCCAAAAAAGGGGTACGGTTCCTATGACACAAGAGATTAACCTAAAAAGCGAGATCACGGCAATCCAAACAGGTCTTCGGTTAGACCAAGCTTTGGCTGAATTGTTCCCTGATTATTCCCGTACACGCATCAAAGAATGGATCCTATCTGGTGCAGTTTCAGTCGATGGCGTTGTTGTCGATATACCTCGTGAGAAGGTACTAGAGTCGCAGTTAATTGCGGTAGAAGCAACGCTTGAAGAAGAAGTAAAAGATAAAGCGCAAAATATTGAGCTTAATATTGTCTATGAAGACGAGCATATTATCGTTGTTAATAAGCAAGCTGGCCTAGTGGTTCACCCTGGCGCAGGTAATGCTGATGGCACTTTATTAAATGCTTTATTACACCATTGTCCTAATATTGAACATGTCCCACGTGCGGGTATTGTTCATCGCTTAGATAAAGACACCACTGGTTTAATGGTTGTAGCTAAAACCGTTGAAGCACAAACTCATTTAGTTACCGCATTGCAAGCTCGCGACATCGTACGTGAATATGAAGCAATTGTTATTGGTACTATGACTGCTGGTGGCACTGTAGATGAGCCGATTGAACGTCATGAAACTCGTCGCACCCAAATGGCGGTTATTGCGGGCGGTCGTCCATCGGTTACCCATTACCGTGTTGCGGAAAAATTCCGTGCCCACACTCGATTAAGATTACGCCTTGAAACAGGTCGTACTCACCAAATTCGTGTGCATATGGCTTACATTGGCCATGTATTAGTCGGCGATCCTGTATATGGTGGTCGTCCTCGTCCGCCTAAAAAAGCTAGCCCAGAGTTTTTTGATATTTTGAAAAACTTTAATCGCCAAGCTTTGCATGCTGTTCGTTTAGAATTAGCGCATCCTTTCACTCATGAAATCATGTCGTGGCAGGCGCCTATTCCAGAAGATATGCAAATGCTTGCAAGAGCTATGCGTAAAGATACTGAAGAAAACCCAATAGAGTATCTATAAACAATCTGACAATGCGTCAGATAAAAGGGCACTAAGTGTATAAAGCCAGTTGGCCAGTTCCTGATAATGTAGGCATCGCTATGACGAATCGTCATGGCGGTGTAAGCAAGCCTCCTTTTGATAGCCTTAATTTGGGCTATCATGTGGGGGACGAAATGTCAGATGTGCTGGCTAACCGGGTTTTAATACAACAACAGCTTGCTTTAGTTGCTCCATTATTATGGCTCGACCAAGTTCACGGCACTGAGATTATTGATTGTTCTCATTTATCTGCCGCATCATTAGCCAGTAAACTTCCTCCTAAAGCTGATGGTAGTTATACATCGTCACCCCACATTTCATTAGCAATAATGACCGCAGATTGTTTACCAGTTTTGTTATGTGACAAAGAAGGGACACAAGTCGCGGCTGTTCATGCTGGTTGGCGTGGCTTATGCGATGGGGTTATTGAAGCTGCTGTGAATAAATTTAGCTGTAAAAAAGCTGACATCATGGCTTATTTAGGTCCAGCAATTGGTCCTGAAGCGTTTGAAGTTGGCGAAGAGGTGAAGCAGCAGTTCGAACTGCATGATAGCAATGCGTGTAAATACTTTGGCCCACATGGCACCAAGTATTTAGCAGACTTAAGCGGACTAGCTAAATTACGCTTATCATCAATGGGTATTGAAACTGTTTTTAGTGCAGATACATGCACATATACAAACAATGATTACTTCTCGTATCGTCGCGATCAGCAAACAGGTCGTATGGCTTCTTTAATTTGGTTAAAGTCTTAATCTGTTTTATCGATTTGATCTAAATCAATTAATCTAATACTAATGTACTGAATTTATTTTTCAAGATTGAATTATTCATAAACATCCCCATATTTTAATTATCAAAACATTCCGTTTTTATTAAATTGTTTAGGAGGGCGTATGAGACTCGATCGTATGACCAACAAATTTCAAATCGCTATTTCAGATGCCCAATCTTTGGCATTAGGGCGTGATCATCAATTTATTGAACCTATTCATTTGATGATGGCGCTATTAAATCAAGACTCGGGTTCAATCCATCCTTTGCTTACACAAGCAGGAATTAATGTAAGTGGCCTTCGTTCATCGTTAAGCCAAGAGTTAGAACGCTTACCACAAGTTGAAGGTACTGGCGGTGATATCCAATTATCCCAAGGCCTTATTCGTTTATTAAACTTGTGTGACAAATTAGCTCAAAAGCGTAAAGACAAATATATCTCTTCAGAGCTGTTTGTCATGGCTGCACTTGAAGGAACAGATGCGTTAAGTAAATCACTTAAAGATGCTGGCGCGACTAAAGCATTGTTAGAAACCACCATAGAACAAATTCGCGGTGGTCAAAAAGTTGATGATCCCAACGCTGAAGATCAACGCCAAGCATTAAATAAGTTTACTGTCGATCTCACTGAGCGCGCTGAGCAAGGTAAGCTTGACCCCGTTATCGGCCGTGATGAAGAAATTCGTCGAACCATTCAAGTGTTGCAACGTCGCAGTAAAAACAATCCAGTATTAATTGGCGAGCCAGGTGTCGGTAAAACGGCCATTGTTGAAGGTTTAGCTCAACGGATTGTTAATGGCGAAGTACCAGAAGGCATTAAAAATAAGCGCGTATTATCTTTAGATATGGGCGCATTAATCGCTGGAGCTAAATATCGTGGTGAATTTGAAGAACGTTTAAAAGCCGTTTTAAATGAACTTGCCCAAGAAGAAGGTCAGGTTATTTTATTTATCGATGAGCTTCATACCATGGTCGGCGCAGGTAAAGGCGAAGGCGCAATGGATGCAGGTAACATGCTTAAACCTGCATTAGCCCGTGGTGACTTACACTGTGTCGGTGCCACGACATTAGATGAATACCGCCAATACATTGAAAAAGATGCCGCACTTGAGCGCCGTTTTCAAAAAGTGCTGGTGGAAGAGCCCAATGTTGAAGATACCATTGCCATATTACGTGGCTTAAAAGAGCGTTATGAACTCCATCACCATGTTGAAATTACTGACCCCGCTATTGTGGCGGCGGCCAGTATGTCGCATCGCTATATCTCTGACAGAAAGTTACCCGATAAAGCTATCGACTTGATTGATGAAGCTGCATCGAGTATTCGTATGCAAATTGACTCTAAACCTGAAGCGCTTGATCGTTTAGACCGCCGTGCTATTCAGCTCAAGCTTGAAGAGCAAGCTTTGATAAAAGAAGAAGACGAAGCCAGTCGAAAACGCCTCTCTCACTTACAAGACGAACTTAAGCAAGTTGAAGAAAAAGCGGGCGAGTTGAATGAGATTTGGCATACAGAAAAAGCAGCCTTAGCTGGTACGCAACATATCAAAGCAGATTTAGAGCAATCTCGTATGGATATGGAAGTGGCTAAACGTGCTGGTGACTTAACGCGTATGTCAGAGCTGCAATATGGTCGAATTCCAGAATTAGAAAAGCAACTTGATTTAGCCTCACAAGCGGAAATGCAGGACATGACGTTATTACGCAATAAAGTCACCGATGCTGAAATCGCTGAAGTACTATCAAAAGCTACCGGTATTCCGGTTTCTAAAATGCTTGAAGGTGAGCGCGATAAGTTATTGCAAATGGAGCAAGCTTTGCATCAAAGGGTTATTGGTCAAAACGAAGCGGTTGAAGCGGTATCAAATGCAATAAGACGCAGCCGAGCAGGACTTGCAGATCCAAATCGTCCTATTGGTTCTTTCCTATTTTTAGGGCCAACAGGTGTCGGTAAAACCGAGTTGTGTAAATCATTGGCCAGTTTCTTATTTGATACTGAATCAGCCATGGTTCGTATCGATATGTCAGAGTTTATGGAAAAGCATACGGTTTCGAGATTAGTCGGTGCACCTCCAGGTTATGTAGGTTATGAAGAAGGCGGATATTTAACTGAAGCTGTACGCCGTAAACCTTACTCAGTGATCTTATTGGATGAAGTTGAGAAAGCGCATCCCGATGTGTTTAATATTTTACTTCAGGTGTTGGACGATGGCCGTTTAACTGATGGCCAAGGTCGCACTGTAGACTTTAGAAATACCGTAATCATCATGACGTCTAATTTAGGCTCAGACATCATTCAAGATGGTTTCGCATCTCAAGACTATGCACAAATGAAGTCTGCTGTGATGAATGTCGTTACTCAAAGTTTCAGACCTGAGTTTTTAAACCGAATAGATGAAACCGTAGTGTTCCATCCTTTAGCAGCTGAGCATATTGCTCATATTGCTGAGATTCAGTTAGAAAATTTAAAAGCACGTTTGGCTGAAAAAGACTTTACCATGTCTATTTCGAAAAATGCCTTAGCCTTGATTGCAGAAGCTGGTTTTGATCCAACTTACGGAGCTCGCCCACTTAAAAGGGCACTACAACAAGAAATTGAAAACCCATTAGCGCATCATTTATTAAAAGGTGAACTGCTACCCGGTAAACCAATTCTTATTGATGTAGAAGATGGGCTACTGACATTTAAACAGTAACTGTACTTTATTGCCCATATCAAAGAAGGGACGATGCAAAAGTATCGTTCCTTCTTTCGTTTTAACTCTATTGTGTCAGGCACAAGACAAACGAATTAATGCTATACCAAGATGAACTACTTGATAGTGAGTGATTTTTAAACTAATTTGATTAAAGAGGCGTTATTAATCTTCAACCTAAATTCAAGTAAAAGGATATACCATGAAGAAAACTGTCGTATTAGGTATCGCATTACTCTTAATCGCTGCAACAGGTTGTAGTAGCTCACCTGAAAAAAGTGAATCTGATATTATCGGTGTCGGTAATGTGGAATATAACAGCCTTTATCATTACGGATATAACAAAGGCTGCAGTGGTGCATTGAAGCAAAAGCAAACCAATGAATCTTTAGAGTCTATGAAAGATGAAACCTTATCAGGTATTGATGCATTCGAAGATGGTTGGCGTTCAGGTACAGAAACGTGTAATGACGGTGAATTTCGCTCTATGTATACAGTGCGTAACGCGCAGTAGTTATTTCAGTCGTTATTTACACTAGTTATTGATAGTCAGATAACAAAAAGGAGCCAAGGGCTCCTCAGACTGCTGACAAAGCCCTAGACATTCGTCTAGGGCTTTGATCTAATAGAAGTACAGATAATAACCAAGTTTATCATCATGCTTCGAGAGCCTAGTCCACAACAATA
>NZ_JAKILD010000054.1 GCF_023283825.1 Shewanella olleyana
TTTACTGCGTTATCGACTTTTTATGTAGAATAACTACACCACAAAGTCTCTGCCTTGTATCAATGGCCAACAATTCGCTGCAAAAACAACCTTGAAAGATCAACACGCCCTAGGGTTATGGAAGATGGTTTATAGGGTGATTTTTGCAGAATTTATCAGGTCGCTGAGGTTAATTCTCATAGTTAAAGCGGGCAATGATCCAATCGATTAACTGCTGTACAGCAAGATTAGGTTTTGCGTTGCCATGGTGAATAAGGTGGTATTTGTCGCGACTATTCAGCGTCTGCGGGAATAGCGCGACGAGGCTTTTATTATCAAACCACTTCTGACTAATGGGCAGTGGGATAAGCGCCACACCTAGGCCTTGTTCTGCTGCTCTTGCAACGCTGAACATACTATCTAGTTGAATGATTTGTTTAGCTTTAAAGTCATCGATACCCGCAGTCTCTGCCCATTGTTCCCAAGAGTGAGGGCGAGCTTGGTGGACGATTAACGGTGTTTCAGATAGAGCGTCAAATCCTTTGGCATGTATATTTGCAAACAGTATTGGGTTACAAGCTGGAATGTAATTGAGCGGGAATAGTTCAAATGCATTTTCGCTACTGCTTCTTGTACCTGATAACACGATGGATAAGTCTGTTTGCGCAGTTTGTGCAGAGCGGGTTTTGACGGTTTCTAATTTTAAATTGATATGAGGGTATTCAGTTGACCAGCCGACAAGTTGAGGGACAAAAAGCTCGCTTGCGAAAAACTCCGGCATAGAAATACTGACTTCTTGCATGCTGGTTTGTTGACTGAACTGGTTCACAGTTTCGGATAGTTGCACCATTAATGGCGCAATTTGTTGGTAGAAGCGACGACCATCGTCTGTGAGTGTGATTGAACGAGTCTGCCGTTTGAATAAAGCTAGCTGGATGCTTTCTTCTAATTGCTTTATTTGATGGCTCACCGCAGAAGGGGTGAGAAAAAGTTGATGAGCAGTCTCTTTAAAACTCAAGCACTCTGCTGCTACACAAAAACAACGCAAACCTCGAAGAGAGGTATGTAAAGGTAACATGGGTTTCTCTATTAGCTAAACAACCACTAAAGCAATTGCCGAGCCAATTTACATGGGCCTAACACGGCCTATACAAGGGCATTTACACAGCTGATGAGCATTAATGATTGCTGATTTTGAACATTTGCACCAAGTTAGTGCGAAGTTAAGTTTCGCATAGAGCTTGAAATACAAGTGAGGTTTTGTAGATAAATATAAAGCTCGCCGAAGCGAGCTTTAATTTGTTTAAGCTATCTACCTACAATTAGATAAATAGATAGTTTGAGTGGGGTCTTTAATCATCTAAAATTGAAATTCAGCTTATTGTACCGTTACGCTGATATCTGAATTAGTGATTAAGCCTGCAGGTGTGGTTACCGTGAAAGTAATGATATCCGAGCCAACTTCAGCCGCAGCAGTATAAATAAACTTAGTCGCAACTTGATCACATGCATGCGTTACGTCGTCAGCGGCAAAACTAAAGCAAGTTCCATTTGGCACAGTGTAGCCATTAAAGTTCACATCACCATTAATTGCTGAGATAGTGAGTGAAGAGCCTGCTGGCAGTACTTGTCTGGCACTGTCGTATAACTCAATTAACACTGTAGTCATCTCTTCAGGCGCTAATGTGAGACTGCTAATGTTATTACCATTAGTATCTGTAGGAATGATGTTGGCTGTTGAGCCAGACATAGTGATAATGGTTGCTGAGCGAATATAGGTTTTATTCGCTTGGCCTTCACCACATAAGCTACCTTCACATTGCGGGCCGTTAAACTTGCCATCAGGACCTGAGTAGCTGCTATTACCTAAAGCACTAAAGAATGGTTTACCCGTAACGTATACACCGACTTCGTCGTCATCTCTAAATGCATCGCCTAAATCGCTAAACCCGCCTTGGTGGTAGGTTTCTCTGTCCATACCGTTACCGGTACAAGCTATAGGATTGCCTGCTCCGTCAAGACATGCATCAACAATTACGCCGCCATCAGCATCATCAAACATGTTGTTGCCATTGGTATCAAAGAAGGTTTCATGGCCTAATGCATAAGCCAAAACAGTTACGCGATGATCTGTTGGACGAGGATCAGCTGATGTCCAAATGACTGAACAAGTGCCATTAACTGTTGAGCAAGAAGGCTGAATTTGCCCCCCTTCAGTGGTGAAGTTAACTGTGGTGTCATCAGGTGCTGGGTTGCCAAAGCTATCAGAAGCAAACACTGTCATGGTCACTTCTGTACCATCAATATTGCCAGCTTCTGGGTTAAATAATGATGGTGAAAGGCTAAAGCCTAATTGCTGCGGTAAACCTGTATTTACAGTTAGCTGTTCTGATTGCGTAGTGATTGTATTGCCTGAATCACTATCAGTTGCTGAGGCTAACACTCTGACAGGTGTCGGTATAGTGCCTGATTGAACAGTGACCGATACCAAGCCTTCAGAATTACTGGTCGCTTCACTGGTGGTTTCGCCATTTGAGAAACTCAACCCACCAACAATAGTGTCTAAACTGAATTCAACTGTTTGTTGAGCTGCAGGTTGACCACTTGCGCTGCTAACTAAAAACGTCACTAAAGATGTTTCCGTTGAGCCTGTACCGCCGGCACCTTTAATGCGAATTTGTGTTGGTTCAGCTGAGATGAAACTGAGGCTACCAAGCGATTGACGCTCTAATGAAAAATCAAATGTCGCACTAAAGGTTTCGCTGCCAACAACGGTAGATGCAATGATTTGTTCACTGCGAACACTATTACCACTGCAACTTGTATCTTGGTAGGTTGAATTAGCACGACCTGCTGACGTTGTTACTGGGGTATCAATGCTGGCATCGGCATTCACTACACAATCTGAAGTAAATGACACGCTAGTTGGTGTTTGCAAGGGCGCAAAACTGCCATCATCAGCTTCAACAACGATATCAGCATAAACGCCAAAGCTCGCGCCTGCACCAATGATATATTCGCCATTAGAATCGGCGGTTAAACTTGAGCCTAAAGTTCCGTCATGAAAAGCACCTTCATCATCAATAGAACCAAATTTAACGGTTCCATCAGGAATAACCGCATCACCCGCTAATACTTCATATGAACTTGTACCGGTAATGGTAGTGTCATTGTAGTCAGTACTTGCCACCAGTGTGTATGCGCCAAGTTCACTGCTAGTCGCTGTGTAACTCACTGTCGCAATACCGTCAGCGGTCGTCAGAGCTGTATTCGGTGAAAGGCTAGCATTGCCTGCTTGGAAAGTGACTAACTGATTAGCAATCGGCTGGTTGGTGCCATCAAGGATATTCGCCGTCAATAACACAGGCTGATCGATTTTAAAACGGGTAACCGTTTGTCCAGATTGAGTGATACTGGCAGTCACTGAGATTGATTCAGGAGTGGGGATGGTATTACTATCTTCAAATTGATAGTTTTTGCTGGCACTGACGCTATCTGAATCAGCGTCATCAGGATTGTATGTCACCGATAAGGTGCCTGCGCCAATTGCGCTGTCGGTTGAGCTAATAAATACGCTGGCAAGGCCATCGCTGTCAGTCAGTTTACTGTCAGCACTGGCTTCGCCAAAACTAGGGACAAAATTTACAATGGCACCGCTAACATTACTATTAGATAACTTGAGCTGAGCTACAGCGCAAAAGCTTTCGTTAATATCAAATGTCAGTGAGTCTGTATTAGTGTCACATTCACCATTTACCACAGTTTGATAGCTTACGCTGATGCTGTAATTACCATCTTCGCCTCCACCATTGTCACTGTCATCAGACGGGCCATTACAGCCAGTAATTAAACCAAGTAATCCAAGTGAAGCAATTGATAAAGGCAGTGCGTGTATTATTTTTTTTAGTAGCATCAGCAACATCCTTGTAGGGGTAATTTATTCAGCTAATCCAGCGCGTAAGTATTTAAATAGTTCTTTATGAGATTTTGAATCAGGATTCTTAGCTAACTCTTTGTTAGCTTGACGAATGAGTTGGCGAAGTTTTTGGCGATCAAATGCTTCGTGTTGTGCAAGTAACGCTTCAACTTCTTCATTTGGATTTTCGAGCAAGCGAGCACGAAGTTTTTCAATAATCTGCACTTGAGCAGTCTCATTATTGTTTTTATTCAGCACGTTATTTAGTGCTGTAATAATCGGTTCGTGTTCAAAACCACGCATTAGCTTACCGATATACTGAAGGTGGCGACGGTACGCCTCAGTTTTAGGTTTAATGCTTTTAGTTTTCAGTACAGCATCATACAAAAATTCATCTAAGCCAATTTTGTCTAATTGAGACTTACTCAACGCAATAAGGCGCATGCCAAGCTCTTGAGCATCTTCGCTTTCTTTTTTGAATTCTGTTCTGCTGACGTAATCATCGTCATTGTCATATGGCTGGTGGAAGTGATCTGAATCGCCGACAATTTTCATAGTAAATAACCTCTAATAAATATCGGCGAATAATAACACTTTAGGGCCTATTGCGGCCACTGAATATACGTTAAGACACCGATTTACTTTAAAACTATTTTTCATGCATTAAGTGATAATTCAACATGATAACTATAGGTTAGTTTATTTAAGCCTATTTGTGGGAGCTAAATCCTTGTTTTGATGGTTATCAATACAGTTTTGAATTTGATATGCTAAGCCTAACAATGGAAACTAAAGAGTAAGTTTGTGTCTACCAAGAATATTGATACTGAATTAGCGACGTTAAAAGATGCCGTTGCTGTAGCATTAGAACATGCAAAGAAATTAGGCACGAGCGCTGCTGAAGTCGCCATTAGCAAACAACAAGGGTTATCGGTTTCAACTCGCGAGAAAGAAGTCGAAACCGTTGAATTTAACAAAGACGGAGCCTTAGGCATTACGGTTTACCGTGATGGTTGCAAAGGTAGCTCATCGACCTCTGATTTAAGCCCTGAAGCCATTGCCGTTGCAGTTAAAGCGGCGAATGACATCGCAAAATATACCTCATCAGATCCTTTTAGTGGCTTAGCCGATAAAGAGCTTATGGCGCAAACTATTCGTGATTTAGATTTATACCACCCACAAGATATTAGCCCAGATGAACTCGCTCAATTAGCGATTCGCGCTGAAGAAGCAAGCTTATCGGTTGATGAACGTGTACAGCACTCAGATGGCGCAACCGCCAATGCACACACTGCGGCTAAAGTTTATGGTAACAGCCATGGCTTTTTAAATGGTTATTGTAGCTCGCGTTATAGTTTAAGTTGTGTGGTTATCGGCGAAGAAGCTGATGGCAATATGCAACGTGATTATGATTACACTATCGCGCGTAAATATAATGAATTAATGACGCCTGAGTCGGTTGGTTTACTTGCGGCAAATAAGACCTTAAATCGTCTTAATGCACGTAAAATTCCGACCTCGAATTTACCTGTATTATTTTCGCCAGAAATCGCCACAGGCTTAATCGGTCACTTGATTGGTGCAATCAGCGGTAGCAGTTTGTATCGAAAATCGAGCTTTTTACAAGACTCGATTAATACCCAGTTATTTCCTGATTGGTTTAGCATCGAAGAAAACCCACATCTTATTGGTGCGTTAGCGAGCGCTAACTATGACAGTGAAGGTGTTGCAACTCAGCAGCGACAAATCGTCGATCGTGGCCAATTAGAAACTTACCTATTAACCAGTTACTCAGCTCGCAAGCTAGAATTACCGAATACCGGTCATGCTGGTGGTATTTATAACTGGACCTTAAGCAATACAGGCCAAACCTTTGATGAGTTAGTGAAAGCAATGGGTACAGGCTTAATTGTGACCGAAGTCATGGGCCAGGGCGTTAATATGGTAACGGGTGATTACTCTCGTGGCGCTGCAGGTTTTTATGTCGAAAATGGCGAGATTCAGTACCCAGTTGAAGAAATTACCATTGCAGGTAATTTAAAAGATATGTTCATGGGGATCCAAGCGGTCGCCAAAGATCAGGACTTACGTTCTTCAATTCGCACCGGTGGTATTTTATTAAGCGAAATGAAAATCGCGGGTAGCTAATTTCCCCAAGCTTCACTTATACAATGAAAAAAGCACTGCAATGGCAGTGCTTCAGATTAATGACAAACCCCCACTTTTTTTAAGTGGGGGTTTTATTTTATTGGTTTATACGCATTTCACGACGTTTATTTAAAAACACATCTTGAGCAATATTGTTGGTT
>NZ_JAKILD010000055.1 GCF_023283825.1 Shewanella olleyana
TGGTCTCCTCGCTCTGTTAACTTAACGTTTCAACCTAAGTTTGGCACATTGTGATGCCGATAAGAGGAGGAGACCATTCCATCGTTGATCTTTCAAGGTTGTTTTTGCAGCAAATTGTTGGCCATTTATACAAGGCAGAGACTTTGTGGTGTAGTTATTCTACATAAAAAGTCGATAATGCAGTAAAAATGGCCAACAAACGCTGACCAAAGGGTTCGACTAAAAGTGTTTTACTCTTTGTTGGATGCATCTTTTTAAATAAGAAGTGCTTAGATGACTAGGCATCAATCCATCCGCCTCAATTAAAACACTTTTATCTCGAACAAAATTTAACCAGTAAAGATCAATAGGCCCTAGTATCTGTCAGATGAAATATAGACCTATTTACCAAAACTGTATGGTCGATATGAGCTACTACAGTTATAGGTTACAGCTATAAATACAAATAAACTTATCACTTGAGCTAAATAGAGCTAAGCGTCTCTTGGTAAACCTTTCTCAATTGCTCTGACTACTCGTTGGGTTTTACGGCTAAGAAATTCAGTATTTGCTTGCTGCTGAGCGATAGCCCAATCTATATGCTCCGTTACCATTTCATCCACTTCATCGGAGGTTTTTTTAGATTGTAACGCTAGTATAATCTCTTCATTAAATGGTGCATTTCCTAATGCCACTGCGATATTTCTTAGCCAGTTTTTATGACCAATACGCCTTATGGGGCTACCCTCCGTGAGTGATAGAAATTGTTTTTCATTCCAAGCAAATAGCGTTAATAGCTCAGGTTGAATGAGTTGGCTGCGGGTATGAAAATCTGTTTGCTCTGTTAACGGTGCTTTTGCATTGACTGGGCACACGAGTTGGCAGTCATCACATCCATAAATTCGATTGCCAATAGCTTGGCGAAACTCAACAGGAATAGCTCCTTGCAGCTCAATCGTTAAATAGGAAATACAACGGCGGCCATCCACGATATTGTCTTCAAGTATTGCGTTTGTTGGGCATGATTTTATACAGGCAACGCATGTATTACAGCTTTGGGTAATAGGGATATCTATCGGCAGCGGAATGTTAATCAGGACTTCACCTAAAAAGAACCAACTGCCGGCATCTGGATTTAATAAAAGTGAGTGTTTGCCTGTCCAGCCTAAGCCTGCTTTTTCAGCTAATGGTCTTTCAAGAACGGGGGCTGAATCTACGAAAGGTCGAAAATCAACGCCAGTGATCCCCAAAGAGTCACAATGCTCGACGACTTTATCGCCAAGCTTCTTAAGCTGTTTACGAATTAATTTATGATAATCACGCCCGCCAGCATATCGGGAAATATAACCTAAGTTAGGATCGGCGAGATTGGCGGCAAAACCGGCCTGTGGCGGCAAATAGTCCATTCTGGCACTTAAGACTCGTACGGTACCAGGATGAAGCTCATGGGGGCGCGCACGCATCATGCCGTGATTCGCCATATAGCTCATTTCACCGTGATAACCATTATCGAGCCATTGCTGAAGTTTAGGTTCTTCAGCGGTAAGATCGGTATCTGTAATGCCTAGCTGTGAAAAGCCTAACTCTTGCGCCCATAGTTTAATTTGACGTGACAATTCCGACATTTCTTGGAATGTCATTTCACGACTTAAACTCGAATCAGTTGTTGATTCTTTGAGGGGAATTTGAGCATTAGATTGAGAGTCTGGCATGTGAGGCGGTTACAGTTCTTTAGAATTTCCAATCATCATTATACTCGTTAACGGCTTAAGCATCATCATGAAAGTAAACCACTTGATTACGCCCTTGATTTTTAGCGCGATATAACGCTAAGTCTGACTTGTTAATTAAGTCGGTTAGGCTCACTTCATCCAAGATAGATTAGGCCGTTTTTGCAATCAGTGCTTTAAGCTCTAATAATTTTTGGTCAATATATAAGGAACCCGTCAATTGAACGCTATCAAATTGACTGAATAATTCATCGGCTGCAAGGTTCTGTATCGTATTAGCTGAGGCGTTTAAATGTATTTGTCCAATAAGCACTAATACTAACAAAAATTCCCGTATGAGATAGCTATAATCATCGTTGCAATAGGTTCGTTTTTGCAAGGTTATTTATACCGCCTTAACACAATTTCGTCCTGCAGATTTTGCTTGGTAAAGGGCATTATCGACACGTAATAGTAATGCTTCTAAATGACTGTCATTAGCAAACTGGCTAACACCAGCACTAATGGTTTGTTTAAGCTCAGGCGCTATTTCTTGCCAATTCGCATTGGCTATTTTACTGACCAATCTCTCGGCGATTTCTTGCGCTTGCTGCTTATTAGCACCTGGCAATAAAACTAAAAACTCTTCACCGCCAACTCGACCTACAGTATCTGAGCTACGCATTAAGTTGCGCGATACTTCTGCAAGTTGAACCAACACCTTGTCGCCAATATCGTGGCCTAAGGTATCGTTTACTTTCTTAAAATGATCGGCATCGAAGGAGATTAATGAAAAACTTGTATTATCTTTACGTGCTTGTTCAATATAACTCTTTGCCAAGTTATAAGTGTGACGACGATTGGCTAATTGCGTCAACTCATCAGTAAGTGCTAGGTTCTTAAACAGCTGCTTTCTTTTAACTTGTTTGGCTGCGTATAAGGTCATGATGATTAATATAATTGCCACTAAAACTATAATGACTTGCTGCAACTCTTTATTTTTTTCTAATGTTTTTAATTCTTGTTCTTTAATACGCTGTAACGCTTGTAATGTTTGATTCTCTGATTCGATTTTATCGGTATTAAATCGTGCTCGCATTTCACTGTTACGGCTACTTAGACTTTTCTGGTCAAGCTTATGATGCAAGGCTAGATAATCTGTTAGGGCACTATGAGCAGATTGGTAATCTTCTAAAAATACATAAGTTTTATTTCTCAAAGTATAAACTTGGCTCAGTCCTCGTTCATTGTTACTCACATCAAATCCCATTTCAGCTTCAGTAGCATAATCTAACGCTTCTTCAGGCTGCTGTTTTAGTAATGCCGCTTGCGCTCGAAATAGCTTCATAAAGCTAAATAAGCCATCTAGTTCTATTGTGATCGTTTTTTCAGCATTATCCAAAATTTCAATGGCTTCATCGATTTGTCCGAGTTTTAGTTGAATACCGGCAATATCAACAGCAGCACCCGCTGTTTGAATCGATTTGTCTTTTTCGAGCCAGTAGTCATAGCTTTTTTTAAACCGTTCCAGCGCTAATTCGTTTTTACCGAGTTCTTCGTAGGAATAGCCAATTTGCGTATTAACGTATATGGCGTCCATATCTTGGTTATTTTCAAGGTAGGCTTGCTCAAGTTTCTGTTGATAATTTAGCGCCATCAGTGGGTCGCCAAAGCGGCGATAACTATTGGCGATTTCACTTAAATTAACTCTTGCCCAGTAATCTAAATTGAGTTGTTCATATATAGACTGTGCAGGAATAAGATCTTCAAGTGCGCCAGTATAATCCCCCTCATAAGAGAGCATAGCGCCTCGCATGCTTCTCCCATCAGCAATTAAGCGAAGGTTTTCGATTTGATAGGCTTCTTGAATCGCGACATCGTAATCTAATCTAGCTTGTTGTGGATTTCCTGAAAACTGGTAGTGAGAAGCGCGGCAAAGTAATAAGTCTGCATGAAGTGCAGATGGAGAGCTCTTTTGATGCAATTGCATTAAGTCTTCGGCGTGTTTAATCGCTTGTTTAAATTCTTCTGACGTTTCTGAAGGGTGGTACCAGCATTGAAGTGGGATGAGTTTTTCTTGTTGCTTAATATCTTCTGGAGGAATGAGAGTTTCTAGCTCGATTAAATATGCTGCGAGTTTTTTAAGATCGCCTTCTTCACCCTCATTGAATATATCAAATAATTGATCGATTCTTTGTTGGTTATTCTGGTCATTTTGATTGCCGTTAGCATCCGCTTGTGTGGCAAAAGTTGACAGAAAAAAGAATATAGCTAATACAAAGTGCAATAGAATTTTAATTGAATATGTCTCATGTGAGTTTACATGCCTAACTTATATTATGGCAGACAATCAAGTTCGTTCAATTATAGCTGCAAAGTAGATTTAATGTAATTTTTTAGATATTTATTTAAATTAAATTAGTGGTTTATTGTTACTTGAATAACCTTATTGATGATGCATAGGTATTTTTAAATAAATGTACTAGCCATGTGTTTAATCACTTTGATAATCTTTTATTTCAATTTCTGTTTTGAAGTAAATCTGAAATGAATTCATCTTATTTATTCAAATCAAATCAAATGTGCTGTGTTCGCAGGTGTTTTATCACTATGAATTAATCATCATTACTGCAAATAGTCATTTAGAGTTCAGCGCTTGAAGAAATGAGTCGCTGTTAAACTAAGCGCTATGAGTCACTACTTGTAAGGGCGAGGTGTATAGCAACAGGTTTGTTCAACACGCATTTACAAGATTAGGCTCATTGAGCTGATGAAAAGATGATTCAAGCTATATTTACTGGGTTTAAAGTCAGAATGGGCGGCAGGTTTGTAATGTTCTAAAAGAGACCGCGACATTACTTGTTGCTTTACTGGATCGAGTGAAGGCATTAAGGTAGGCGCCTTTACTGGTGGATAGGTTGCCAATTCGCTTAAGAGTGATTGAAATCCAACGGTACTTTAAAATATAGAGAGAAACATAGAATGAATCATGTGACTGAAGAGTATAGAGCAGTAGCTAAGCAAGTGTCTTTTAACGTAGCCAATAAAGTACTGCCAATGGATAAATTACCAGAGACATTACTTGAAGCTTATGAAGGCTTATTTAAAGAGTTAATTGAAGATAATGCTGGGTTATTTCTTAAAAGCTGGCAAGCCATGCCTGCTAGTGCACAAAAACTGATGCCACAAGCAGAGTTTCATGGTTTCTATATTGCCAATGCGTGGATGCAATTAAGCCGTGTTGCCCAAGAAATTGCAGATGATGCAGACTCAGACGAAGCTATTGATGAGAAGGAATACGATGGTGTATTCGGTCGTTTAGCTGAGCAATCACTGAAAGAAAGTATTAAAAAATTGAAAAAAGCCCGAACGGATCGTTCGATGTTGAATAGTTTTAAACAAGTTATGTCAGCATAATTTGTTGTAGCAAATGTTTGGAAACCCAATGACGTCAATATTAACGAATCAAATCATCTGGCCTTGCGAATTAAGCGAACGAACAAAAGCTGACATCTTAGATGTCGCAATTGAGATAGATGGTATTGATAAATATTCAACTCTAATTGATGGTGACCATCAGCGTGGCTTATTGTATTGCGTACAAGGTCTCGGCACATTTGCGACGACCAGCCTTGATAATCGCCCACTTGCCAGCTTTATTTTTGGTAAACAAATGTGGGTTGGCGCAGTTGCGATTGAAATTTATCCAAAAATCAACTTGTACACATGTGAGCTTGAACCACTAAAAAGTTTGTTTTTTCCTAAGAAAGATTTAAACACCCTGGCTGAAACGAATGGTGAAGTATATAAGTTGTTTTATAGCATCATGCGAACCAATAGCCCTAAGCTTGTCCAAGGTATGCATTTATCTTTTTACGGTATAGAAGAGCGGATTAATTTCTTCTTATTGGAGCTTGCTCGCAGTAAAAAGCTCACTGACTCACCGAGAATCGAAATTAAAATTACTCAGCAGCAGCTCAGTGAAATTGCCAATGTGAGTCGTCCTCGAGTGAATGAAATACTTAACAAGTTTGCACAGCAAGGGTTCATTGAATTAGTTAGAGGCAAAATGATCATTACAGATTACGCGGGCATGTGTAAGGCGTTAGAAGATAAAGTCGTCATGTAAATCAGCGCTATATGACTCATTTAATCCTGAACTATATGGTATTAAAGTCATCCTCACTACAAGCTCAATAAAAAGCCTAGCAATTGCTAGGCTCAGACTGCTGACAAAGCCCTCGACATTCGTCTAGGGCTTTGATCTAATAGAAGTACAGATAATAACCAAGTTTATCATCATGCTTCGAGAGCCTAGTCCACAACAATAT
>NZ_JAKILD010000056.1 GCF_023283825.1 Shewanella olleyana
TATTGTTGTGGACTAGGCTCTCGAAGCATGATGATAAACTTGGTTATTATCTGTACTTCTATTAGATCAAAGCCCTAGACGAATGTCTAGGGCTTTGTCAGCAGTCTGAAGAGCGCTTAGGCGCTCTTTTTTATTTCCTTTTTAAGGTAACGACTAAATCATTATTCACATGCCATTTTTATCTATCCACTTTCGAACGTATCTAACCTAAAGTACCTAACCTTAAGTCGAATAGTGCCAAATTTAAGTTTTACGTATAGTTGATATTGTAAAGTTTATTCAAAGCACTGACTTTAAAAGCACTGACGCTAATGTCGTTATGAAGGGGCCAATATGAAAGATGCGAGCGAACTCCAACCTATATTGCAGTTTATTCAAGCATTAGTTCCATTTGACTCTTTATCAGAAGCCAACTTAGTTCGTTGTTGTCAGCAGCTCACCATCGGTTATTACAGTAAACCCAGCAAAGTTGTTCCTTTAGATGAAAACCATCCGCAGCTGTATATTGTAAGAAGCGGTGCATTTGAAGTGAAAGATGATCAAGGGGAATTACTCGATAGGTTAGGTGAAGGGGATTACTTTGGTTTTCCTTCTCTTTTATCAGGGGAGAAAGTCAGTAATCAAGTACAGATTTTAGAAGACAGTCTTGTTTACCATCTAGATCCTGACACTTTCAATTACCTCAGAAATGAAAGTCGAGTTTTCGATCGCTTTTTCAATCGTGCTTTTGCAAAGCGAATGCGCCATCAAGCAAGGTTCAAAGCGAAAGATTTAACCACAACCAGTCGAGTTAATAGCTTGATGTCTGTTGACCCATTAACCATTGATTGCCATGAAACGGTAAGTGAAGCCGCTAAGAAAATGCGCACTGCGAGAGTGTCATCGGTATTAGTCATTGATAATAATAAATTAATAGGCATTTTAACCGATAGAGACTTACGTAATCGGGTATTAGCTGAAGGTTTTGATGGTCAATTAGCTGTCCATCAAGCTATGACTGCAAACCCTAAAACCTTGAGCGCCAATGCTTTGGTGTTTGAAGCCATGTTATTGATGAGCGAGCATGGAATACATCATTTACCCATTATGGCCGAGAGCATTGTAGATGATAAATCCGAACCTGCTGCAGTTGGTATTCTTACCAGCACGGATATTTTGCGTGGCCAAAGCTCTCAGCCATTATTACTTATTGGTGAAATAGAAAGACAGCAAGATATTGAAAGTTTAATTAATGTCAGTAAGCAAATCCCAGTGTTACTGCAAAACCTAATTAGCGCCGATGCGAGAGCTGAAGAAGTCGGCCGAGTGTTAACGTCAGTCACTGATGCATTAACCAGACGATTAATCATCCTAAATCAGCAAATTCTTGGTGCGGCGCCAATGGCATTTTGCTGGTTAGCATTTGGTTCCCAAGGTCGACAAGATCAAGCAGCGTGCAGTGATCAAGACAATGGCCTGTTGTTAGCCCATGAACCTGATGAACACGCCAAAGGCTATTTCGATGCGTTATCTCATGCAGTGTGTGAAGGCTTAGATAAGTGTGGGTATATTTATTGCCCTGGTGACATTATGGCGCAAAACTCTAAATGGCGTTTATCACTTGAGAAATGGCAACGCCATTTCGAGCAGTGGTTAACAGCCCCTGACCCCAAAGCATTAATGCATGCCAGTATCTTTTTTGATATGCGCGCTGTTTATGGTCCCCAGAGTTTGTTTGATCAGCTTCAAGAACACGTACTTGAGCGGACTAAAGATAACGATATCTTTCTTGCTGGTATGGCGGGTAACTCGCTAGTTGAATCGCCGCCATTGGGTTTTTTCAGAAAGTTTGTCCTTGAGCGAGACGGCAGTGAAGTAAAAGGAATGGACTTAAAGCATAAAGGGGTGGCATTGATCAATGATATTGCCAGAGTTTACGCATTAAGTGCAGGTATAACTGAAGTGAATACGCCCAAACGTATTCGCGCCCTTATGGATGCGAATATCATTAATCGTAAAGATGCGCTAAATCTTGCTGATGCTCATGAGTTTATTGCCCATATGCGTCTATCTAATCAAGGTGAGCAGTATACCAGTCAACAAGAAGTGACCAATTACTTAAAGCCTCAGCAAATGTCTTCGTTAATGCGTCATCAATTACGGGATGCATTTAAAGTGGTGCATGACGCCCAATCAGGGCTTCGAATGAAGTTTATGCGGAGCTATTAATTTGTGAATGAGTTATGGCTAAAAGCACGTTTATATTATGAAATGTTTGGTCACAAAGATGTGTTATCTGAATATCATCATGCCTGTTTAACAGCAATTGATAAGTTAATTACGCAGACTCCATTAATGGCAATTGACTTGGAGATGACAGGTCTTGACCCACAACAAGATCAAATTATCAGTATAGGTATTGTCCCCATTGAGCCTGGGACTATTCCGTTATCAATTCCATTGTCAAAAGCGCAGCAGGTTATGATTAATATCGATGGCAGTGTTGGTCAAAGCGCTGCGGTCCATGGCATTGTCGATAATCATTTATCGAGTGCACTGACGTTAGAGCAAGCAATGGAATGGTTTATTGAACAAACTAAGGGGCATATATTAGTTGCACATCACTCACCAATGGATGTTGGCTTTTTACAGTCCCATTTAGCTAAAACCTACAACAGAGCAATTAAGCTACCTTTTATTGATACGTTAGCGTTAGAGAAACAGCGATTACTTCGACAGCATGATGTATTAAAAGAGGGGAGTTTACGTTTAGATGCATGTCGACAGAGATATGGCCTACCAACTTATTCAGGTCATGATGCATTAACGGATGCTTTAGCGTGTGCAGAGCTATTTGTTGCCCAAATAAATGCTATTGGTGACGTTCAGCAATTGTCAGCGTCAGAATTTATCTCAATTTAATATGATGTGATGGCTTTATGGCTGAATTTATAGCCAGTGTTAAAACAAAAAAACCAGCATTATACTGGTTTTTTTATTGAGTTTAACTCACTAATTAGCCACGATTAGTAAAAAAATCAACCCCAGGCTTAATCAGTTCAAGTGCTGTAACTTCACATGGTGGTAGCTCAGCCGTTGGGGCATTAATAGGTGTTGTGCGCTCACCCCATTTGAGTAGTAATGCCGCCGAAGTAAGACCGGCACCAAATGCACATGATAATATTGTCTGGCCAGCAGTCATTCTACCTTGCTCTAGGGCATCACAAATTGCGATAGGAATAGTGGCCGCCGAAGTATTACCGTAATTAGCAATGTTAACGAATGCTTTTTCTTTTGGAATTTTCATACGGCTAATAAGGGTATCAATAATACGCTCATTTGCCTGATGAGGAATGACAAGGTCTACATCTTCTTTTGTCATGTTGCAGTTTTCAAGGACTTTAGTACTTAAGCCGCCCATACCATGAATAGCACGTTTAAAGACTTCTTGACCATTTAAGTTAATGAAGAAATCTAACGAAGATGAATCGAAACGATCCATCTGAGTACCAAAGCCAGATGATAAAATATCGCGAGCAGCTGGGTCGTTGTTTAGCTCGTAGCCAAGTACACCACCAGGCTCATTGCTTGCCTCAATCACAACTGCACCTGCACCGTCACCAAACAAAACAGCGGTTTCGCGACGTGACCAGTCTAGATAAAATGATAATCGCTCAGCGCCAATCACCAAAATCTTTTTATTTTGGCCACTCTTTATTAAAGAGCTACCCATACCTAGTGCGTATAAAAAACCACTGCATGCTGCATTGATATCAAATGCGCCACAGGTTGCGCCTACATTAGCTTGAACTGTGGATGCGATATTTGGAATAAGCGTGTCTGGACTCGCAGTTGCAAGAATAATTAGGTCTAATTCACTGCCATCAATGCCAGCAGCTAGTAACGCATTTTGCGCAGCGACTGTAGCAAGTTCTGACGTGTTCACATGACTGATGTGTCGTTCACTAATGCCTGTACGAGTTTTGATCCACTCGTCAGACGTTTCCATAAAAGTGGCTAAGTCATCGTTGGTCAATTTTGCTGGTGGGACACATTTTCCCCAGCCGGTGATATGAGCATACTGCATGTGTTTATCTCTCAAATAAAATTTAAAATTGTGTGTTAAAACGACACGTAAATTAGTTTTAAATTAATCAATCTGTTGAATGACTAATTTTTTAATGGCTTTTGCTGCATGTAAAATATGCTCACGCAAAAGTTGGGTCGCTTTATCGATATCTTTGTTTTTACATAACTCGAATAATTCGCGATGCTCACGCTCCGCGGTAGGGATCCCACCAGTTAATAATAGCTGTAAGCGAATATAGCGATCGCAGTTATTATTGAGTCCATGTACGACTTCAAGTGTATGTGGTTTATTTGCGGCTTCATATAAACAGGTATGAAACTGAGTATTGAGTTCACTCCAAATAGCAACAGAGTCTTCCAATTTCAAAGCTGATTCTAATTGCGCTAACACTGATTCAGCTTTTTTGAAATCCTCTTCTCGCAAATTAGGAATTGCTCTTGCAAGAAGGTCGGTTTCGATCATAGCCCTTAATTCAAATAATTCTGTGACTTGTTCGACAGAAAGCTCAGTCGCAGTTGCACCTTTATGGGCTTCAAACTTTACTAAGCCTTCAGCTTCTAGCTGAACTAATGCTTCACGTACAGGAATACGACTTACATTGAGCTGCTCAGCAATCGCTGACTGTCTAAGAGGTTCGCCTGCTTTTATATAACCAGACAAAATTTGTTCTCTAAGCGCTTCAACAACGGCTTGGGTACGAGTTTTATGAATTATCGGTTTTATTTGACTCATTACTTCTTAATAAATGCCACAAAATATCTACGGAAGGGTAACCTTTACTGAACCCATTATAAAGTACAACAGCAAAAAATGTTCCTTTTATAATACAAGTGCATAATTTTCTCAGTAATGGGATAATAACCTTAATAGAGAATTTGGGAGTAATACCGTGAATAAAGCCGTTTTTTTAGATCGTGACGGAGTCATTAATATAGACAAAGGTTATGTACACCTTGTAGACGACTTTGAATATATAGAAGGGGTTTTTGAAGCTTGTTTAGCTTTTAAAGAAATGGGCTACAAGATTGTGGTTGTTACTAACCAGTCAGGTATTGCACGTGGAATGTACTCTGAAGATGACTTCCATCATTTAACAGAGTGGATGGATTGGAACTTTGCAGATAAAGGTGTCGAGTTAGATGGCATTTATTATTGTCCTCATCATCCAGTGAAAGGCTTAGGGGAATACAAGCAAGATTGTGTTTGCCGTAAACCTAAACCAGGAATGCTACTTGATGCTGCTGAGTTTCTAAAAATAGATATGGCCAATTCTATTATGGTTGGTGATAAAGCTGATGATATTCGTGCTGCTAAAGCTGCAGGTATCAATACAGCACTATTAGTTAGAAGTGGTAAAGTAGTAGATGAAGCGGGTATTGAGCTTGCCACTGCGGTTGTTGACAGTATTGCAGACGTACCAGCTTACTTAAAACAACAATAAACATCTGTGGAGTCGCCTTTTAATTGCGACAAAACATGTTGGAACGAGCTTTTTTGATGGTTTTCAGCCCGAAACGTTTAAAAAGTGTGCTTTTGAACGGTTTTTTATAAATTAATTAATAAAAGCACTTGCGGGATAAAATGATTTCCCTATAATGCGCAACCACTGACACGGAACAAGGCGTCTGACGCTAGTTACCGAGTACGCTCTTTAACAATTTATCAAGTAATCTGTGTGGACACTCACAGGTGTTGAGTTAATCGAAATTGCTCACTCTTTCTCGTAAAGAATGTAGCAATCAAAATTATTATCAATATTTTCTGAATCACGTAAGTGATGAGTGTTCATAGCAATATGTAACAAACAGGATGTAGATTCTTCCGAGTCTGCATAATGTAATCAGA
>NZ_JAKILD010000057.1 GCF_023283825.1 Shewanella olleyana
TATTCACTCTTTGCAGAGTCTAATGCAGTCCGGGTCCCCTTCGTCTAGAGGCCTAGGACACCGCCCTTTCACGGCGGTAACAGGGGTTCGAATCCCCTAGGGGATACCACTTTCTTTTTTAGCTTTGTCTTATAAAGACTTACTTTTATAACGACATAGTTTAAAAAGTTATTAAAGCCACTTAATTGTGGTTTTTTTATATCTAAAATTTATCTATTGCTTCCTTTTCTCTGCGCTTACCACTTAATACAAATCATTAAATCAGATATCACCTCTAATCAAGCTGCGATTGATTACCTATTACTTACCTAATTTCAATTCCAGATCTGCATTAACTAATACTAATCGGGATAAATAAGTGCTCAGATATTGCGTAGGAAAAATCGCTTAGAACAAGGCAGGAATTGCAGCTAGCTAGTTGCTCTACCTACAAAATTTCTAACGAAGTTATAAGCGATTTCAACCACTAAGAATGATCATATTCTTATGCTGATTGGTATACGTTGTCAGTGAACTACATAAGTCATATACGAGTCTATAAAGCATGAGTCGCTTATAGGCTAGGCTTAATGAGTTGTCGTTTGTTTAAGTCCTTCTGTGCTCGGTTTTAATTTTTATCAAAATTAATGCCTAACAAATTTAGCTTCTCGCTTTTCAATGCTGAAATTTTAAAAATGCCTTTATTCAAGCTGTAAAAAATGGATATTATACTGTTAGCCCCAAACTTAAAGTTAGGATCTGTTTATTCATATCAATCGCTCCACAAGACACTCGACTCTTTACTCAAATTAGCATTCAACTACTAAATACTATTTCTCATAAGGTAATCCACACTATAAGCACTCATAAAAAGTTGATAAAAGAATTAATCACAAAAAGATATAAAAAAAGAGGCCAACGGCCTCTTATATTCATTTAGCTTTAACTCTATATTCAATAGTGAGTTTATGCGCTCTTTTCTAGTTCGATGGTTTTTGCCTGATGGTAAGTTAGCCTTATGATTGCCACAGATAACAAAGCTAATAACCCGCAAGATCCGATAACTACCCCTTGCCACTCCAATTTGTGCCAAAAAATCATCAAATAAGGCCCTCCAAGCGATGCTCCTAAGTAATAACTGCAAAGATATAAAGAAGTTGCTTTCGCACGGTGTGTCGACGCTCTGATGGCCACAAATGAGTTACAACAACTATGGGTTAAGAAAAAACCACTTGCCGTAAAAAGAAAACCGATAGTTATTGCCGCTAAGTTATCCATCAGGGTTAACAAAGTGCCTAATAGCATTACCAGCAACGCCCCTTTAAATAAACGTAAAGCACCGAACTTCACGACCCACTTAGCCGAGAAATATGACGTTAGCGTGCCGCTTAAATAACACAGAAAAATCAACGTGGCGGCAAAACGGCTAAAGTTATACGGTTCATCCATTAAGTGAAGCTGGATAAAGCTAAATTGATTCACCATCATCATGAAAGCAAGTCCACCAATGACGTAAACCAAGCGCATTTGATGATCTGTTAAATGGTAAACAAAGCCACCAACATCCTGCTTGATTTTCGCAATCATACCGATGGAACTTTGAGTTTTCTCAGCTTTTAGCTCTCGTCTTGGTAGAAGGTAGGTGACAATTGAGATACCTAATAAGGTGACGGCAAAGTTTACTGTCATGGCTTGCTCCCAAGTGCAGTATTGTGACAATAAACCACCCATCAATCTGCCACCAATTCCCCCTAAGCTATTGGCCATAATATAAATTCCAGCAGCTTTAAGTAAAAAGTTTGCCGGTAATTGCTCTTTAAAATATGCCATAGCAATTGCAGGCACTGCAGCTAATAAGACCCCTTGTAACAATCTCACCATGAGTAAAGCATCAAAATCTTGCGCAAATATCAGTAAAATATTTGAAGCCACTAATAACCACAGGCTCACCATGATAGGAGCTAGGCGGCCGACTCGGTCAGAAATAACGGCATAGATTAATAATGAAAAAGCCAAAGAAAAGCTTGTAACAGAAAGAATAAGCGTTGCTTTGGCACCACTCACATGAAAATGTTCAGCTATGGAGGGCAACATACCCTGTACAGCATAAAGATTGATATAGACAACGATAGAGGCTAAACACAAAGCCCAGATGAGGCGAAGCTCAGATCGAGATTGTTCGAGTTCACTCACAGCATTAGCACGCAAATCAGGCACAACTTAAGCCTCGATTATAAAGAGAAATGAAGTTTGATTATTACTTGTTAAGCTGCACATGCAATTAACGATATTTGAAGATGTGAGTTACGTCTTAATTCCAAAGAATAAAATTAAGACGTAATTGCAATAACTTGATTAAGTTAAGCTTTAAACAGCAGAGTTAACGGTCAACCTTTTTCATGATAACTTCAGTTGTGAATTTATCATTATTTATCACAGGGAACTTATCGTAAGTTTGGAAAATAACTTTGCCTTGATATGAAATCATTGCTACAACACCGTAGTCGATATCATCGTTAATACTGTCATGAGGTAAAGTAAATTTAAATGGCACTGGGGCCCTTGCGATATCAAAATTTTTCTGTGAGATAATCAAGCCTGGCGTGTTCAAATCAATAATCGCAATATCAATTCTACAACCGGCGGGAAGCGTTATTTTTTCTAAATAACCTGCATAACCATTAATCACAATCGGCTCATCAGGAGTTACAGTGACGCATGCTGTCAGCATTAAAGTCACCACCCCAAATATCATTGCCTTTAAACTATAATTCATACTCATTACCCTTTCGTCATTCTTAACAGGCCTTCTTGTGTTGCAGATGCAACTAAACGCCCTTGCTGATCAAAAAACTGCCCTTTCACAAAACCGCGGCCACCGCTGGCATTGGTACTTTCAACACTATAAAGCAACCAGTCTGAAAAATTAAACGGTCTATGGAACCACATAGCATGATCTATCGTTGCCATTCTCATGCCGGGAGTCAAGAATGATACGCCGTGGGGCTGTGCGGCTGTGACTAAAAAGTTAAAATCAGAAGCATAAGCGAGTAAATACTCCTGTACGCTATGGTCGCTTGGAATATTGCCGCTAGCACGCATCCATGTGTAACGCTTAGGCTCAGTTGAATCTGGCGCAATCGGATGAACAGGGTTAACTAAGCGCATTTCAATCGGAGAGTCAGCCATGAACTTTTCTAACATTTTCACTGGCACTTTATCTCGCATTGTCAGTGCTAGTTCTTGTTGGTTAAGCAAGCCTTCAGGTCCAGGCACTTGCGGCATCGTAGCTTGATGTTCAAATCCTTCTTCAGGAGTTTGAAAAGAACACGTCATATAAAATATAGGACGACCTTTTTGAATAGCTTTGACTCTTCTGGCGCTAAAGCTGCCGCCATCACGCATATTCTCAACATCATAAACAATCGGTAGTTTCTCATCGCCCGCTCTTAAAAAATAAGAGTGTAATGAATGGACGTGTCTATCTTCGCTGACAGTTTGCTTAGCGGCACTTAATGCTTGGCCCATCACCTGACCACCAAAAACATGACCAAAGCCTAAATCCTGACTTTGACCACGAAACAGTCCTAGCTCTATCTGCTCTAATGAAAGTAATGAAAGTAAATCGTTTAATACCTGACTCATAAATATCCTAACGCTGTTCAAGCAAACTAATAGTCTAAGGTTACCTTAGAACGACACATCAATCGTAAAAATATTCTTAAATTTACGCATATATAAACAAAAACCACTAAAAATTAGCACAAATAACAATAACTTTTTACCTAATTGCGCGATCACAAGCTCGTACTTAATCATAAAAAATTGCTATGCTATTAGGCAATCCTAAATTAACTCTACATCTTGAAGCCTTAACTATATGCAATCTTGGATTTTAGCGATTCGACCACGCACCTTACCTGCTGCCATTGGTCCATTATTAGTGGGTAATATTTTAGCCCTACATCTAGAACAGTTCAGTTTTACTATTGCTTGTATCTCTATGTTATGTGCAATTTTATTACAAATTGCCGTTAACTTAGCGAATGATTACTTTGACTTTAAAAACGGCATTGATACCGAAGAACGAGTGGGCCCTGTTCGTGTGACTCAAAGTGGGATGATTTCACCTAATAGCGTTCGTAATGCCATGGTGATATGTCTTGTACTTGCATTACTCGTCGGTACGGCACTGATTGTTCACGGCGGTTGGCCAATCGCCATTTTAGCAGTAGCGGCTTTATTAGGCGCTGTTTGCTACAGCGGTGGCCCTTATCCACTTGCATCACATGGTTTGGGTGAAGTCGCAGCGTTTATTTTTTTCGGGCTAGTCGCAGTGGTTGGCAGTTATTACATTCAAGCCGGTGATACCAGCGCCAGCGCTTGGCTACTAGGTAGTGCTATTGGTTTGTTTAACGCAGCTATTATGCTAGTTAACAACACCCGCGACATTCAAACTGATACCAAAGCAAGCAAACATACTCTCGCTGTTAGAATTGGTCAGGCGCAAGCTAGGGTACTTTATCAAGCATTAGTATATTTACCGTTTGGCATTATCATCGGTGGTTTCTTGATGGGAGCTTTACCAGGAATACCGGTATTACTTGCGGGCCTTGCATTAGTTTATGCTCGTCAGCTTAGCGGTGAGTTTAGCCATACCAGTGGAGAGGCCCTTAACCCTATTCTTGGCCGTACAGCTAAATTAACCATGATTTTTAGCCTCTTGTTCAGCATTGGCTTAATCTTTAGCTTAACTTATTAACTTAACTGAATAACTTAACTGAATAACTTACCTCTATAAAAAATAAAAAGGCTTCCTAAGGAAGCCTCAGATTAATGACAAACCCCCACTTTTTTTAAGTGGGGGTTTTATTTTATTGGTTTATACGCATTTCACGACGTTTATTTAAAAACACATCTTGAGCAATATTGTTGG
>NZ_JAKILD010000058.1 GCF_023283825.1 Shewanella olleyana
AGTATTAATTGTAATACCGCGCTCACGCTCTTCTGGAGCGTTATCGATTTGTGCGAAATCTTTAACTTCACCACCGTAAGTTTTGGTTAAAACAGCTGAGATTGCAGCAGTTAGCGTTGTTTTACCATGGTCGACGTGACCGATTGTACCCACGTTTACATGTGGTTTATTACGTTCAAATTTTTCTTTAGCCATGATATTGCCTCAATCCAGAGTCTTGGTGATGAAAACACATATAGAAAAAGTCCGATGCATAGAATGACATCGAATTAATTAGTTTAGTTTTGGTGATTAAGTTTAGCATAAGACAGGACGTGCTGATTTAAAGGATTTGATTGACTTAATAGTTCTTTTAAACGAACTACTAAGCAATCAAGTCGTTCAGCAATTTGGAGCGGATGGCGGGAATCGAACCCGCGTTATCAGCTTGGAAGGCTGGAGTAATACCATTATACGACATCCGCGCAACCTGAATAAGGCTACCTAACTACCTTTAAAAATGGTGGAGGGAGAAGGATTCGAACCTTCGAAGGCTGAGCCGTCAGATTTACAGTCTGATCCCTTTGGCCACTCGGGAACCCCTCCAGAAAAATGGTGCCGGCACCAAGAGTCGAACTCGGGACCTACTGATTACAAGTCAGTTGCTCTACCAACTGAGCTATGCCGGCTAATCATTTCGGAAACGGATATTAGGTAAATGTTGGCGCAAGTGCAATAGGAAATGCATAAAAAAGCTAAAAAAAGTCTCAAATGTCGCTTTTTTAGTCTTTATTTGTGTCGGGAGGATAAAATAACAGCGATTTACACAAGCGACTATAAGTAAGATGACTTTTCCTATTGTTCAAAATAATTTGGTGGTGTAATGTGCCTGACCTAAGGAAAGGAAGATATGACAGCGAACAACACATTACATCAAGCACTTTATTTTTCATTTCTTCGCCAGCAGTGGTCTGAATTACGTAATTCAGTGCCTCTTACACTCAGTGAAGATGAATTAGCCAATTTACGTGGCATGAATGAACAGCTTTCATTAGATGAAGTTACTGATATTTATCTTCCCCTTAGTCGCTTACTAAATTTAATTATTGACTCTAAGCAACAGCGTGGCGTTGTACTTGATCAGTTTTTAAATCACAAACCTACTAAATCGCCTTATATCATCAGTATTTCAGGTAGTGTCGCCGTCGGTAAAAGTACCACAGCGCGTATTTTACAAACCTTGTTGCAGCGATGGCCTGAACACCCGAAAGTTGAACTGGTAACCACCGATGGTTTTTTATATCCATTGGCAGAACTTACACACAATAATTTGCTCAAACGAAAGGGTTTCCCTGAAAGTTATGATATGAAAATGCTCATTGATTTCATTTCAGCGGTAAAAGCCGGTGAACCCAATGTTAGTGCGCCTTTATACTCACATGTCACCTATGACAGATTGAGCGACCAAGTTCAGAATATAAATCAGCCGGATATTTTGATTATTGAAGGTTTGAATGTCCTCCAAACCGCTTTAGATCCAAGTCCAGAGAGCAAAAGTAGTTTCCTATCTGATTATGTGGACTTTTCTATTTATGTTGATGCAGAGGAGTCTCTGCTCAAAGAGTGGTACCAACAACGCTTCTTAAAGTTCAGACAAGGCGCGTTTAGCGATCCAAAGTCATTCTTCCATCATTATTCACAACTTTCTGATAATGAAGCAAACGCAACTGCTGCTCACATTTGGGACACTATCAACGGCCCTAATTTACAAACCAATATAAAACCAAGCAGAGAGCGGGCTAATTTAATCCTAAAAAAAGCGGCCAACCATCTAGTTGACCGTGTTTTACTGCGCAAATAGTAAAAATGGTGAAGTTACTTGGCACGTAAACTAATTTCACCACCTATGTAAGGCGTTATTATTCCATCAGTCTCAACTAATACCGCACCTTGTTTATCAATGCCCTTGCAAACACCACTGATATTATTTGGCGCCATCAATAAATTGATTTCTTTTTCATAAAATAAATCATTTTGTTGCCATTGAGAAATAAAAGGTGTTAATCCTTCTGCTTCGAATAGTATCAAATCAAGTTTAAGTTGTTTATGAATGCTGGTAATCAATGCCGTTTTGTCGGGCATTGATTCTAATGAGCTTAAATCACTCCAAGGCTGGTCAATTAAGTTAGCATGTTGATCAGACATACTCATATTAATCCCAAAACCAATAACCAGATTACACTCATCCATTGTATGCCCAGATAACTCAATAAGAATCCCAGCGAGTTTTTTATTGTCGCGATAGATGTCATTAGGCCACTTTACCCCTAGAGCATCAACACCAAACTCTGTGAGTGATTTAACAATAGAACAAGCCACAACTAGACTAAGTCCCATTGCAGCATTCATTCCTTGGTTTAAGCGCCAAAACAATGAAGCATATACGTGCTGACCATAGGGCGAGACCCATTGACGCCCTCGCCTCCCTCTCCCTGCAGATTGATACTCAGCAATACAAATATCACCGTTTTTTAATTCCTCGGCGTGCTGCAGCATGAATGCGTTGGTACTTTCTATTTCATTAAAGTAAAAGCAACGATTTTCTATGCCATTAATCAATTTTGTTTCATCAAACAAAGGCAATGGTTTTGGTAATTTATATCCCTTACCTTTGACACTGAAAACATCGACACCATAATCTGCCAATTGAGCAATATGATTATTTACAGCCGTTCTGGAAAGCCCTACCTTTTGTGCGATAAACTCACCTGAGACATACGTGCTGTGATTAAGTAAACCAATAATTTGCGTCTTTTTATCCCAGTGTTCATTCATCACAATTGTACCTCTCCTTTCGACCCTATGATTCTAGGTTCAGCTTCTAGTCGAATTCCAAATTTTGCGGTTACGATTTCTATAATGTGTTCAGCAAGCTGACAAATTTCAGCGCCTTGTGCATTATCCAAATTAACCAATACCAATGCTTGCTTATCATGAACTGCAACACGTCCTTGAGTAAAACCTTTTAGACCGGCCTCATCAATCAACCAACCCGCTGCAACTTTTATAGTGCCATCTGCTTGTGCATAACCCACTAAGTCAGAATACGTCTTAAGCAGCTCAACATATTGACCCGCTTTGATAACTGGGTTCTTAAAGAAGCTACCGACATTGCCAAGCTCGGCGGGATCTGGCAATTTACTCATCCTAACTTCGCAAACTGTTCTAAATACATCTTGTGGGGTCACGGTGTTAGCATCAAGGTGCTGTAATGGCCCATACTTTAAATTTGGTTGCCATAATTTAGGTAATCTAAATTCTACTGAGGTGATGACCACTTGATTCTTTAGTTCATCTTTAAAAATTGACTCACGATATCCAAATTTACATTGTTCATTAGAAAGCGAATGACACTCTAAGTTTTTCAACTCAAGATAGTTTACTCTTTCGCAAAACTGATTAACTTCAACTCCATAAGCACCTATATTTTGTATAGGGGCGGCGCCTACAGTTCCAGGGATTAACGCTAAATTTTCTAGTCCGTGATAACCATTAACTAGGCAGTACTCAACAAACGAATGCCAGTCTTCACCAGCCTGAACTTTTATATAATATGAATCAGCCTCTTCCTTAACTTCTATACCTTTAGTTTCTTGTTTTATCACTACGCCTTCAAAATCTTGTGTAAAAACCACATTACTTCCCCCACCAAGAATCAACATTGGTAGTTGTTGGTTTTGCACATGTTCAATTGCTACTTTAAGATCATTAACATTAGCGACAGATATTAATTGATGACAATTCTGATCTAATGAAAGAGTGTTGAATGGTTTTAGACTTACAGGCATATCAAGACAAATTAAAAAATGATTAGCTATTGTACCTTGAGGGAGTGAATAACTCTATAAAGCAAAATTTATCTACAGGTAAAGTGTCTAAATTATATATCGGACAAACGAAGCCTGTTAGTTAAGTTTCAGGCTAGTACTCACTTAATAAATAAATTATCTGTTTATTCTTCCTTGTAAGGACGTATTGGCAAATAAACCACACTATCAGTTGCTGATATAGCTTTTTGTCTTAACTTGGCGCTAAATTTCAGACACAAAAAAGCCCGTTACATAAGTGACGGGCTATCTGCTCTCAATTAAGAGAAATTAGGCGCTTCGCAATGACTGACTTTTACATGGGCATATCGACCACACTATCAGCTGTTGATGTGTCTAACCTGCTGCTTATTTTCTTCAGGCAAAGAAAAACCCCGCTACATCGTAGCGGGGT
>NZ_JAKILD010000059.1 GCF_023283825.1 Shewanella olleyana
CGCCCAAAATGGTCAACCGCTTTCGATTCGTATTGTTAACAGTAGTCCGTTTGAATATGAAAACGTTAATATTGAGCATTATCAACAAGAAATACAATTTAACCAAGACCGTCATGGCAAAAGTGTTATGAAGGAAAAGCGCATAACGGCAAGCGGAAAAACCAAGAAAGATAATAAACAGTATTCCGCCTTAACGATAGTGACACCCATTAAGTACATTGATCGACAAGGACAAGTTGAAATCATTAATCAAGATGAATTCGATGCGTTTTCTAGTCATTCATTGACTAAAAAAGAGGTAAAACTCGGCAGTGTTTTGCCATTAATGGGCGATGCCGTTCGCAGGCAAGGAATCGATTTACCGCAACCTTACGGTGTTTCACTCGTCTACCGTAACCAAAACATGAACTTTGGCCTCAGCGACATCAATATCATGAACCAGAGCCTAGATAGCATTCTCGAGCCTGGTTCAACTGTTGCACAGGTTAATGCCGAGACTATTGGGCTTCGAGGCGATGTTTATTTACTGCCATTTCTTAACATATACGCACTCGTAGGCAAGCTGAACCTGGATGGACATGCAAAGGGTGAATACAATGGCGAACTTGGCAATACAATCCGAGATAAACTTAACGACCGCCTTCCACATCTTGGCGACGCCTTTTGTGAAGAAGTTTCTGTATTGTGTCAGAGCGGAAACATCGATTTACCGCTGAATTTACAATATGACGTGTTATCTGCAGGAGCAACCTTGTCAGTTGGTTACAAAAACCTGTTCGCTTCAGCTACAGCCGGTTACGCCATTACTCGACTTGAGGGCGAAACTGATTGGGGAGACCCTATCGTCACTATACAACCTATGATTGGTTACAACTGGGTTGATTATCGTACTCAGCTTTTTGTTGGCATGGAGTACCAAATTGTTAAGCCCTATTTCCGTGGTGAAGTCAGTCAGATTGAAATCGGTGGACAGCCCTTCTCTTACGATGTGGGTGCCAATTTAACCGAAGAGGCTTATATGATCGGCTTCAACAAAGAAATCGGTCGAAACTACATGCTCACATTTCTGTACAACAAAGGTAAAACTCGGAATTCAATGACATTAAACTTTGGTTATCGTTTTTAATGAGCTGACAGTAGGAATAAAAACAAGTAATACCAAATAAAATAAGCAGATATCATCAGGCTAAGGAATGAAAACTCCATATTCGCTACGGCTCAAGCTGGATGATGGCGGTGAGCTTCACCGATGATGGCCCTGTGGCAAAAGGGATTTTAACTTACTCAGAATCTAGTAATATCTTGAGCCCATCATTTGCTGACCAAAGTGTGCTGTATTCAACTGAAAAGCAGTTCCGTCCGTTGTTATTTACTGAAGCCGATATTGCCGCTTCAGTTGAAAGTACCACTGAGCTTAGTTTTCAAAAAGGGGAATAAGCTCCTTTAAGCGGGTAAACAACCCCATATAAAAACGTTCAAAACGAAAAGCCCGCAACACGCGGGCTTTTAATTTTAATAACGCCAAACACACAAATTAATACCTATACCCAAACAACCTGAAGATGCTCGATTTCAGCAAGAATTTACAAGCGTTTAGGCAAGGCATTGATTGAGGGTAATGGTTATTCCCTTTTCAAAATCAATAACGCAGCATAAACGCGTGTAAAACTTGCCCTCAGGGAGTTTCACCGTGTTCCCACTACGTTGTTGCGCTAATTTATAAGGTACCTACATTACCGCATTAACGCGCCTAGTATTGAAAACACGGTGAAGCTCTGAAACACGTATCTTCAGGTTGTTTGGGTATATGTTATCGGTGTAGCTCAAAGCGTCTCACACTCCCCAGAAAAAACGACTAGCCCATCCAATAGCAAATTAAGCACCTCTTAATAAACACCACAAAAGTAAACAATTAAACAACCCAGGCAAACCTAAAACAAAACAAATAAAGAACTTACCAAGCTAAAAACACACAAGTTATTTACAGTAGTTTGTTTTATTTGGAGCAGGTTATTTGCATGTATAAAATCAGCCTCAGCTTCCAGTAAAGGAGGCATATAAAATAAAAAAGGGGTTTTAAATGAAAGTATTAAAAACGGCTGCAGCATTAGCTGTCAGCGTAGCATTACTCGCGGGTTGTAATGACGAGACCAATAACTATTACCCTGGCGAGCCAACGCCAGAAACTACCGATGTGCGCATCGGTGCTTTTAACCTTTCTTTTGACAGAAGTACTTTTACAGATCTTATAGCTGAAATGACACTGACCGTTGCAGCTCAAGATGAGTTAATGGACAAATGGTTTGAAGGAACCTTAACTGATGAAGAACTTGCAGTTGCCGAAAAAATCATTCAAATCCGTAATGTAGCAGCCATTATTCAAACAGAGCGCCCAGCAGTGTTATGGATGGGGGAATTCAATAACGACGGCACGGCTGAAGATCAGCAAGCCATCCAAGGTTTCCGTTTAAACTACCTTTCTGTTCCACAAAATGCGTTAGGTTCAACAGCTGATGAATTTAAAGCACTTGAGCCAATTCAATTTGGTTACTTTGAAAACTTTGCCACTAATACAGGCTTACTAAGCGGCCACGACTTAAACCATGATGGTAAGGTTGCTCTACCTGATGATGCTTGGGGCTTTGGTTTCTACCATGGCCAATATGCATTTAGCTTATTATCTCAGTACCCAATCGATACTGATAACATCCGTACTTTCCAAGACTTTAAATGGAAAGACATGCCAGGTGAAGCTAACCCAACTATCATCAACTGTGAAGATGAAAACAACCCAATCCCAGAAGGTATGGCTTGTGGCGATGAATGGTACAGCGCAGAAGCTTGGGCAGAAAAGCCAATGTCGTCTAAAAACCACGTAGACGCACCAATCATCATTCCAACTGATGATGGCGACAAAGTGATTCACATTCTGATGTCTCACCCAACCCCACCGATTTTCGATACAGTCACTGAAAACAATAAGTTACTTAACCGTGCTGAAATCAAATTCTGGGATGACTACACCTCAGGTGAAGGTAGCTACATTTACGATGATGCGGGTAATAAAGGCGGCATCGACGATGATGCTTCATTTGTTATTTTAGGTGATTTAAATGCAGATCCTGAATCAGGTGACGGTTACTTAGATACCATCAAAGATTTAATGTATAGCGACCAAGTTAACCAATTAGCCACCCATGGCATATATGCACCTAGCAGTTTAGGTGGCCCAGAATGTTTGTCTAATGGTGAGTGTAAAGCAGAAAACTGGGGCACTAAGTACCCAGATCTTGTGACTAGCACTTCAGGTTTACGTTTAGACCACGTTATCCCATCAAGTGACTTAAATGTAACCGACTCAGGTGTATTCTGGCCTGCAACTTTTGAAGAAGGTCGCTTAATGATGAACGATGAACGTGTTGGTAACTGGGGAGGCGGCGGAAAGTCAGTTTCTTCAGATCACCGTTTAGTGTGGATTAACGTTGAGCTTTAATTCTACCCCTTGATATAACAATCAATAATGTAAAGCCCGCATCACGCGGGCTTTTTGTTGCTTCCCTTCATAAGTGATAATCCAGTACCCCTTAACATTAAATCAAAAAAAGCAATTCCAACATCATCAATGAAATAATTGCCCTTTATACTTGCCCCAAGATATATACCCAAACAACTTGAAGATACTCGATTTCAGCAAGAATTTACACGCGTTTAGGCAAGGCATTGATTGCGGGTAATGGTTATTCCCTTTTCAAAATCAATAACGCAGCATAAACGCGTGTAAAA
>NZ_JAKILD010000060.1 GCF_023283825.1 Shewanella olleyana
ACTGGGTAGCTAAAATGCCTTAGTGGAGGCTTGAGCCTAGTGCAGTGAAAGTTGCACGCTGGGTTCTTAGGAGGACGGCACTTGGTAACAAGTGTCGTCTATCCGACAAAAGCTTGTTTCGATTACTGAAGAAGGGAAATAATTCAGATAATATTAACTAAGGCAACAGACTCGATCAAACTATCGAGCAGTGGCCAACTTTGCAGGTCTACTATAAGGATAAGGTTTGGTTAGAAGACAAGTATCAAGGCATGACGTTGAAGTCGCATCATCGCGCTAAGGTCACTAAAACTCCATAGTCTTACCATCAGCCGGAATAAAGACTTTATCTGACAAGCCGTTTTTATCAATAGCCTCTTTAAGAATTGGTCGAGTCACTGAACAGTGATTTAGCGCCTCCATATGGTTCGCGATCACCTTATTAGGGGAAAGGCGAATAAACTCCATAACCTCATCAATAGACATTAATAAAGGCTGGCCAACATCCATACGTGCACGGCCTGCCGCCACGACTGTGATATCGGGTTTTAACTCATCCAACGCTCGTTTTACATCATTGGTTAGCACTGTATCACCGCTAATATAGATAGAGGGTTCACTGGGAAGTTCTAAGAAAAAACCAACGCCATTTGGCATTACCTTATGAATCCAACCATGACCGTGCAAAGCAGGAACCGCTGTTAGTTTTCCGCCTAAAAAGTCGATAGTTTGCCAGTCTTCAATGCCCCAATTTACCGTCAAGCCATATTTTTCCAAGTAGGCTTTATCTTTGGCTGGTGTTGCAACTGGTATATGACGACGATTTAGAAACTTCTCTCCCGCAGGATCTAAGTGATCACCATGTTGCAACGCTTTAATACCAAAAGTTTGGCTATGAGTGATTAGGCTATAGTTGACCTTAGCGAGTAAGCCTTCTGCATTACTTGGCATTTCAACGGTAGGGTTTTTCGCTGCCTTAGCCCTAATTACCGAAAATGGAGGCAAAGAACCTTTCTTACCCAGCATAGGATCAATAAGGATAAATTTGTCTTCAGATTCAATGATAAAAGTTGCGCTGCGTAGGTGATGGATCTTCATATTACCTCTCTAAATTCACTATTAAGTCATATTTTCTAGGTGATTTAGTATGCTATTTTAGATAGCTTTATGATACTGTCTTGAAAGTCAACATTCGCGCAAATAGAGTCAAAGATGGATAGATTAAACGAGCTAATAAAAATTACTTTGGTTGCCTTTGAGGGAATCAGCGCTTTTCATCTCTCCGTACCCTGTATGGTGTTTCAAGATATTTTTGCCGGCCAACCCCCTCGGTTTGACTTGAAAGTCTGTAGCGAAAACAGCTCGCAGTTCGAAACAAGCTCTGGGTTTGGTGTGGTGATAGATAGAGATTTGAGCGCTATCAAAGAGGCGGATATTGTGATTATTCCAAGCTGGCCAAATGACCTGCCTAAGCCAAGTGAACAACTTCTAGAGGCGCTAATAGATCATCATGGAAAAGGTAAGCTACTAGTCGGACTGTGCCTTGGATCTTATGTTCTCGCATGTGCTGGAGTTATCGATGGAAAACGAGCCACAAGCCATTGGGCATTTTCTAAACAATTTCAGCAGCGATTTCCTAAGGTAGATTTTGACCCAAACCCTCTATTTATTGAACATGAGACTATCATCACCTCAGCAGGGGTAGCCGCTTCACTCGATTGCTGTTTGCACATAGTGCGCCGCCTGTGTGGCAGCGAACTTGCGAATGATCTCGCACGTAAGATGGTGACGGCGCCATTTCGAACTGGTGGACAGCAACAGTACATACCTGCACCGATTAACCTAAAGCCCCTCACAAAAACAAGTATTAGCCTTGTGATTGAACAGGTCGAACAAAACCTAAATCTGCCTCACTCATTAGATGAAGTAGCTGAGCGCTGTGCGATGAGCAAACGTACCTTCACGCGCCAGTTTAAATCTACCTATGGCTGTACATTTGGTGAATGGTTGCAAAATCAACGTTTAGTGCTTAGCCAACGCCTACTGGAAACCACTAAGTTATCTATTCCACAAGTTGCAGAGCAAGCGGGCTTTGGCTCTGACAGTGTATTCAGAAAGCACTTTAAATCTACTTTTCATGTATCACCGATTCAATGGCGCACTACATTCAAACAATAGTATCCACTTCATTGAAGCCGATGGGGTTAGATCTTAGCATCTATTCCTTTTAGTATCTAAAGCCTAGGGCGTGTTGATCTTTCAAGGTATTTTTTGCAGCGAATTGTTGGGCATTTATACAAGGCAGAGACTTTGTGGTGTAGTTATTCTACATAAAAAGTCGATAACGCAGTAAAAATGGCCAACAAACGCTGCCCAAAGGGTTCGACTAAAAGTGTTTTA
>NZ_JAKILD010000061.1 GCF_023283825.1 Shewanella olleyana
TTTCTGACTTTGATAATTTAACTAGTTCAATAGGTGTGTAGTTTTTCAAAGAATAAAATGATTTGGAAATGATGAACACATTAGATCATAATTAATTGCGGATTGGTATAACTCAACTTTTTTCTTGAAGCATCATTTTTAAACTGCACTTGTCGGCCCGTTTTTATCGGTGGTTTTCGCATGCATTGCTGTTGTAGTGGACAGGTTTTGCAGTCTTTTAAATAACCACAAAATCGGGTGTATTCTTGGTTATAGCTTTTAACATTGATACCGCTTCGCCACATCTCATTACCTGCTGGACATCGGCAGGTTTGTGTTGTGTCGTCATAATGGAAGTCATCTGAGGTAAACAATCTAGACTTACCATTACGCCGTTTTAATCTGCGCTTTTCTTGTTCTGTTTCGTAGGTTTCACTGTCTTTAAACAACGGGGTTCGTTTTCTAAATTGATTATCTGCAATGTAAACATCAAAGCCACTTTGTGCCATAAATGCCAGATTAGCTTCGCTGTTGAACCCACTGTCTGCGGTAAATTTAATCGTGTGTTCGCTTGAGGGGTTAACAGGATTGAGCTTATCGAGTTGTTGTTTTAATTGTGTGACTGCTGGCTGAAGCGTTTGTTGCTCACCGACCGAGCCCCACGTTTGTGCTTGTAAGATAATTTGATGTTTATCATCGTTTATCGCAATACCATTGTAGCCTTGAATAGTGCCTTTGGAGGTGGTCATCTTTGCGCTATCAGGGTCAGTGATATTACTTTTAACAGGCTTACCTTGGCTGCCTAATTTTTCTTGATGTGTAGTAAGAAACTCTGTGATTTTAGCGGCGCTTTTATCGAGCTTTTCTTTTTGCTTTAAGTCTTGTGTAACGAGCTCTTCACTCAAACCATCTTGCGCTTGGTGACGCTCAAGAATACGTTGACTTGCGCGCTGTAACTTGGCTTTCTTACGGCCGAGCTCATCGAACGTGCCGCTCCATTCTTTGCTCGCATTCGACTTCATCTTACAGCCATCAATGGCAAACATGTTGCGGCCTATCAAACCCTCTTCGTCACATATCATCAGCACTTGGGTAAACAATGGCGCTATTTGCTGGTGTATTTTAGCCACAAAACCGGCTATGGATGTGTAATGGGGTTGAACATCGCCCGACACGCTCATAAACAAAATATTGTTCTCACACGCTTTAGCAATGCGCCGACTGCTCATTAAACCGTGCGCATAGCCCAGTAAAATAATTTTGAGCATCACAGCCGGTGAATACGCTGCAGCGCCTGTTTTATCGTTGTGATACCACGCATCAAACCCCGATAAATCGAGTTTGTTTTCAATAATATAACAAAGGGCATATTCAAATGTACCAGGCAGAATTTGCTCAGAAAAATTGATGGGAATAAATTTACTTTGGCAGGATAAGTCAGGCTTGTAGTTGGCCATAACAATTTACTGTGAGTGAATAATATCTATTAGATCACAGACATCGACACGCCACAAGCTCAAAAAACAACCAGACGACTTTGTTTGTGAAAAAACGTTGGAACGTCATTTTTGGAGAAATTCTACAGCCTCAACGCCCAACTAACGGGTAAATAATAGTTGGTTAAAATAAGCGACGAAGGAGCAAAAACCAACTGTTACTTGTCTATTTAAGCGCCTTGTCATAAGCATTTTTTAGCTGACATAGTGATATTCATTATATTCTTCACTGTGCTGTAATTTTCTTCTTTATTTCTTATATCGACAGAAATGTAATTGCCATTTTGGATAAAATTTTTGAGTTTAGGGCTAGAGCATACTTTATCTGTGACATAAGCTCTGGAGTTTTGTTTTACCAACTCAATATTTTTAGGTTTTTCACCTAATCCACTAATTTCTAGTGCTATAGAAATAGTCTTACCTTGAGAGGAAAACCAAACCATTTCTATTCGTTCATCACCATCAGTAAAGTATTCTTGAAAGCTAGACTTTAATTCTTCTTGTGGGTTTGGCTTCACAAAGTCACTATAGATTATATGACTCAAATTCAAGACAACAATAACGATAGCTAATATAGATAATACTTTCTTAATATTCACAACAGTCCATTAAATGCTTATAACGCCGCATTAAGTGGAAAATAATGGTTGGCTATAATCGCGAAGCCATGGCCAACTGTTATTTTTCCATTTAAATGCCTTGTTGAACGAAGCCGCTCCGCGGCAGGAAAAATAAAAGCTCACCTTTACTCATCCATCTTAAATACTTACTAGACCTTGCCAACCTTGGCATTAATCTAGGAGTATCACCATGAACGCATCCGAGCAACAACGCTTTGATTTTCTTTAT
>NZ_JAKILD010000062.1 GCF_023283825.1 Shewanella olleyana
CGAAATAAAAGCGTTTTAATTGAGGCGGATGGATTGATGCCTAGTCATCTAAGCAAGATTCATCCAACAAAGAGTAAAACGCTTTTAGTCGAACCCTTTGGGCAGCGTTTGCTGCAAAAACAACCTTGAAAGATCAACAGGCCCTAGTATTAGCATGCAAGTTGCAGGTTAAACTCTACAATACTCATCGAGCAGTTGATTAACGCTAAGCTTATGGTTTTAAGATTAAGGGTTAGTTTTTGGCTTAGTGAAAACAGAATCAATTAAGTCAGAAATTATAACTACTAACTTCTCAGTAAAATCAATTGAAAACCTCCTAGCCAATTTAGCTAAAACAAAAGTAAAAACATTGTCATTTCTATTAAGCAATCTCCTCTCTCTTTAACTATAGTTTTTTGCTTATAGCTTGCTTTATTACACTGCTTATTGATGTAGCTTAAATTATCAATAGCGAAACTCGCATAACAAGGTGGTTTGGGTATAGAATATCGGCCACTTTATTATATCTGTCTTTATATAGACGTTTTTGAAATAGGTCAGTGTTCCATTATGACAACTAAGACGCGTTTTGCTCCTAGCCCAACAGGCTTTTTACATGTAGGTGGTGCTCGTACAGCACTTTATTCTTGGCTTTATGCCCGTGCAAACCAAGGCGAGTTTGTTTTACGTGTAGAAGATACTGATATTGAACGTTCAACTCCTGAAGCTTGCGCAGCAATTCTTGAAGGAATGGAATGGTTAGGCCTTACTTGGGACGAAGGTCCTTATTACCAAACTAAACGTTTCGATCGTTACAACGAAATCATCGCTCAAATGCTAGAAGAAGGCACTGCTTATAAGTGTTACTGTTCTCGTGAGCGTATTGAAGCAATGCGTGAAGAACAAGCAGCGAATGGCGAATCACAAAAATATGATGGCCGCTGTCGCGATCTTGAGCCTCGTGATACCGACGAGCCATTTGTTATTCGTTTCAAAAACCCTATCGAAGGTAGTGTTGTGTTTGATGATCACGTACGTGGTCGTATCGAATTTGCTAATGACACATTAGATGACTTAATTATTGCCCGTACAGAAGGTACACCGACTTACAACTTCTGTGTTGTTGTTGATGACTGGGATATGGGGATTACTTGCGTTGTTCGTGGTGAAGATCATATCAACAACACCCCACGCCAAATCAACATTCTTAAAGCATTAGGTGCACCAGTACCAGAATATGCCCATGTATCGATGATTTTAGGTGATGACGGCGCTAAATTGTCAAAACGCCATGGCGCAGTTGGCGTTATGCAGTACCGTGATGATGGTTATTTACCAGAAGCACTACTTAATTACCTCGTTCGTTTAGGTTGGTCACATGGCGACCAAGAAGTTTTCTCTATGGAAGAAATGATTTCGTTATTTAAACTAGACGATATCAATAAAGCCGCTTCTGCCTTTAATACAGAAAAACTGAATTGGTTAAACCAACACTACATTAAGGAACTTGCTCCAGAATATGTAGCAACGCATCTTCAATGGCACATGGATGACCAAAAAATTGATACTGCAAACGGCCCAGCATTACCTGAAGTCGTTACTGCATTAGCAGAAAGAGCGAAAACACTTAAAGATCTCGCCGCTTCTAGCCGTTACTTCTATGAAGATTTCGAAGCATTCGACGAAAATGCCGCTAAAAAGCATTTGCGTGGCGTTGCTATGGAACCTTTAAAGCTTATCCAACAAAAAATTTCTGCATTACCAGAGTGGACAGTTGAAGCAATTCATCAAGCAATTGAAGATACAGCTGCAGAACTTGAAGTGGGTATGGGTAAAGTCGGAATGCCTTTGCGTGTAGCGGTTACAGGCGCTGGCATGTCTCCTGCTGTAGATTTAACCATATTTTTAGTTGGAAAGGCTCGTTGCGAACAAAGAATATCCAAAGCGATTGATTTTGTAGCAGATAGAATAAATTCTTAAAAAACGAGTTGACACTTTTGGGCAGGCTGCATAGAATGCGCCTCGCAGTTGAGACACAACGTGATTATTTATCGCAGCATGTCCAAATGCATTAAGTATAGTTGAGGGGCTATAGCTCAGCTGGGAGAGCGCTTCGCTGGCAGCGAAGAGGTCCACGGTTCGATCCCGTGTAGCTCCACCAATTATACTTAAATCAAAGCGTTAAGTTTTAGCCTACAGAACTTAATGAGTATTCACTCTTTGCAGAGTCTAATGCAGTCCGGGTCCCCTTCGTCTAGAGGCCTAGGACACCGCCCTTTCACGGCGGTAACA
>NZ_JAKILD010000063.1 GCF_023283825.1 Shewanella olleyana
CGTTTCTGGACGTGCGACGAGAAGTCGTATGAAGCGCTGTTCACCGCTTTGAGTGAACCATCTGTATCACCAGATGACCCTAGGACTCTGAATAAAGTAGCGAGTCTAACAATGTAACGAAGTTCAGTACCATAACTGAGCGGGAACAAAATCGTGAGAGGACGTTCCTCCTGATAACCACAAATTGGGTGAGTGCTAGGGAGTCAGTATGATGAACATAAGTGAATCCGTGCAAGGTGCGTTATACGAGAAACAGCGGAAGTGGTTTTTTTTACGCTGTGGCCAAAAGGCAATGAGAGTGGGAAAGAAGTTGTCCAATATTCTTTCGTGATCAATACGCTCTCCGCACTATAGCGGGCATCTAACCTGACATGCGTAACATATGGAACTCGGTAAGCCTGTATCGCTCCCTCTGGGAAAGCTGATTTAGCCGATAGCGGTGCAGGTATAGGAGGCTGGAGAAAGCCAAGGCTGTATTGTAATGATGCAGATACAGACGAATGTCTGTCACGAAAGTGAGCCCACTTCCAGCTGGTCTCCCGTTGCAAGATGATTTGAGGAACTTTATTCATGGAGAAACGCAAATGATGACTTCATCTGAAGTTAGTGCCTCTCCGTACGGCAGTCAATGGCAATCCATCAATTGGAAACCTATTGAACAGCAAGTATTAAAGCTTCAAATGCGCATTGCAAAAGCAACCAGAGAAGGTAAACACGGCAGAGCAAAAGCATTGCAGTGGATACTGACTCACTCGCATTCAGCAAAACTTCTTGCTGTTAAGCGAGTATCACAGAACAAAGGCAGTAAAACGCCTGGAATTGACGGCGTCATCTGGAACACGGATGCACGTCGTATGATTGCGGTTACACAACTGAGTAGAAAAGGCTATCAAGCTAAACCACTCAGGCGTATCTATATCCCCAAGAAAAACGGCAAGCTCCGTCCGTTGGGTATCCCTTGCATGGTAGATAGAGCGCAACAAGCGCTATACCTTCTTGCACTGGAACCTATCTCTGAAACGTTTGCCGATCCAAACAGTTATGGTTTTCGACCTAACCGAAGTACAGCGGATGCTATTGCGCAGTGTTTCAAATGTTTGTGTCAGAAAAACTCTAGCCAATGGGTTCTTGAAGGGGACATCAAAGCCTGTTTCGATAAGATTGGTCATCAATGGCTTATCGACAACATTCAATTAGATAAACGAATGCTGCAACAATGGCTTGGATGTGGTTTTATTGACAAAGGATTGTTCTACAAAACGCCAGAAGGAACACCACAAGGTGGGATAATATCCCCTACTCTTATGCTGCTCACTCTTGCTGGATTAGAACAGTTGGTTAAGGCTATCGCTCGTAAAACGGGCAATAGAGTCAACTTTATAGGTTACGCTGATGATTTTGTTATCACGGGGACTTCAAAAGAAGTGCTTGTTAATGAAATCAAACCACAACTAATGCACTTTTTAGAAGAAAGAGGGTTGACGCTTTCTGAAGAGAAAACGCATGTCACCCATATCAATGACGGGTTTGACTTCCTTGGGTTCAACGTTAGGAAGTACAAAAGCAAATTACTCATTAAACCGAGTAAAAGTAACGTCCTGTTATTCTTGAGCAACATGCGTAAACTTATCAAAGCACATGCAACCATGGCAGTTAACGATCTCATCAAATTGATGAATCCTAAGCTTCGGGGATGGTCGAACTACTACCATCACTGCGTCGCCAAACAAACTTTCGGCTATGTAGGTCATCAAATATTCCAAGCGTTATGGCGATGGGCGGTTAGACGTCACCCTACAAAGGGAAAACGATGGGTCGCTCATAAATATTTTCTGAACCGTAAAGGACAATGGCAATTTCACGGTTGGGAGAAAATAGCGGATATGGATTGCGCATTTAATCTAGTGCAAATATCTCGCACGCTAATAAAAAGACATGTAAAAATCCGAAGTGCTGCCACCCCATTCCATCCTGAATTTGTTGACTACTTAAGGAAGCGAAAACAGACTAAGGTAAGCAGGAAGTCGTGGTTTGAACCTGTCCCAACTGCTTTGTAGGTTACTGGGTAGCTAAAATGCCTTAGTGGAGGCTTGAGCCTAGTGCAGTGAAAGTTGCACGCTGGGTTCTTAGGAGGACGGCACTTGGTAACAAGTGTCGTCTATCCGACAAAA
>NZ_JAKILD010000064.1 GCF_023283825.1 Shewanella olleyana
CTTCCTCTTATCACAGCGTTGATAGGACAGTAGAGGCGATAGTGCTGGAAGAGGAGTCACTGGCTATTCGAAAAACGCTTTATGCTGAGCAGCCAGCGCGCTGGGCAGAGGATTACGCCTGCAGCCTAATTAGTCTGGCTTATTTTTATAAAAGCGTTGGCAGGACAGTAGAGGTGATAGCGCTGAAAGAGGAGTCACTGGCTATTCTAAAAGCGCTTTATGCTGAGCAGCCAGCGCGCTGGGCAGAGGGTTACGCCCAAAGCCTAAATAGTCTGGCCGTCTGCTATGAAAGCGCTGGTAGGACAGTAGAGGTGATAGCGCTGAAAGAGGAGTCACTGGCTATTCGAAAAGCGCTTTATGCTGAGCAGCCAGCGCGCTGGGCAGAGGATTACGAACAAAGCCTAAATAATCTGGCCGTCTGCTATGAAAGCGCTGGTAGGACAGAAGAGGCGATAACGCTGCAAGAAGAGTCACTGGGTATTCAAAAAGCGCTTTATGCTGAGCAACCAGCGCGCTGGGCAAAGTATTACACCCGAAGCCTAAATAATCTGGCTTATTCTTATCACAGCGTTGGCAGAACCACAGAGTCGATAGCGCTGCAAGAGGAGTCACTGGCTATTCTAAAAGCGCTTTATGCTGAGCAGCCTGCGCGCTGGGCAGAGGATTACGAACAAAGCCTAAATAATCTGGCCGTCTGCTATGAAGGTATTGGCCAGTATCAAGATGTATTAAATTATTGTAAGTTAGCAGAATCAGTATGTTGCAATGTAGGTGACACCAAATGTGAAATTGACTACCAAATACGCCAGCTAAAAACTCTTAGAAGATTAGAAGATGTTGATACTTTTAATAAATTAGCCTTAAAAGTGGAGGCCAGATTGTTAGAGCATGTTGATGAACCTTGGCACCTCTTATCTTTGGCTTGGCTTTGTGGTGTTTTGGCGATCTTTCTTGATGAAGCTAATAAAAATCAGCAGGCTAAAGAAAAATTGAGCCAAATGCATGAAATAATAACAGAGCGTCAACTGGATGGCTTTGATTCTATTTATCCTCTGTTGAATCAATACGGTTTTAACATTTCATAATTGTTCTTACTGACAAGACACGAAAATCCGCTGGTTATCGTGTCTTGTTGAAAGGTTACTGGATTTTGTTTATCTACCGACCCCAATTATCAACCCAGAGAATTGGAATACCATCGCAGGTTTTAATTCAAAAGAGCTTAACTAGACTTTACATGGTCTTCAATCGCTTTACATTGAGCTTCTGATAATTCCGCAACAACCTGCCCTTTAAGCAGCACTGTTAATACGTCATTATTCACATCACTTGTCTTTAGCAGTTGCTTAGTTTTCCAATAAACGCCTAAATTCATCACCTCCAACATGATCATGAGCGTTAGTACAAATGCTAATACTGCTATAGTCAGCATTAAGAATAGTGGATATTCTTGCATTCGCAGGCAAGCTAAAACTGCATTTGAGGGAGGGGCTATTATTGTCAAAGCACCTAGGGTAGGTACACGTGTTTTGTACTCAAGTTCTTCCTGGATGCGCATAAGTTGATGTTTCATTAGCTGCTGTATTTCCTTGATATTATTGCGGTATTATACCAGTGGTGTTGATATTAAATAAGTGCAAAATAAATATGAAGGAGTAAGTTTATTCTGTGTAGCTGTTATGCAAAGGAGGAAACTTTGTTTTTGCAAGAAACAAATAAGCCATAAGGCTGAGATTACGTTGAAAGTTATAACAGCCTTCGTGTGAGCCTTTAAAATAAGCTATTTGGAGAACTTTAATCAACAGTAATTGTCTTTGGTAAAAGTACCAAGGGCGTTCAATACCCTGAGTCAGATTAGATTTTTAGATTACTCAAGCTAAAGCGTTTTTGTCGGATAGACGACACTTGTTACCAAGTGCCGTCCTCCTAAGAACCCAGCGTGCAACTTTCACTGCACTAGGCTCAAGCCTCCACTAAGGCATTTTAGCTACCCAGT
>NZ_JAKILD010000065.1 GCF_023283825.1 Shewanella olleyana
CCTTCGGGGGGACGTTTACCACGGTGTGGTTCATGACTGGGGTGAAGTCGTAACAAGGTAGCCCTAGGGGAACCTGGGGCTGGATCACCTCCTTACCTATACGACTAACTTAATGTTTGTTGAGTGTTCACACAGATTGCTTGTTACTCCTTTATGGAGTTGAGCGAAATGCGCCGCCAGCCGGTTAGCATTGTTCTTTAACAATTTGGAAAGCTGATAGTATTTAATTGCATGAGTCTGTCATGTTAATTAATACAAATCGTATTATTGGGAAGTTAATCCCTTTTCGATAATACATTGAGTTCTCAAAACACTTTATTAAGTGTCTTGAATATTCTAAAAACTAAGGCGAATTTGTGTACTCGTAAGAGATGCAAATTAGTAATAAACCAGCTAGTTACGATACGACTGTTAAGGCTATGGGCTTTAACAACAGTTTGTTTCTTATAGAAACTTATTTGGGTTGTATGGTTAAGTGACTAAGCGTATACGGTGGATGCCTTGGCAGTCAGAGGCGATGAAGGACGTAGTAACTTGCGAAAAGCGTTGGCGAGCTAGTAACAAGCATTTGAGCTAACGATGTCCGAATGGGGAAACCCGGCCACATAAGTGGTCATCATAACGTGAATACATAGCGTTATGAGGCGAACCTGGGGAACTGAAACATCTAAGTACCCAGAGGAAAAGAAATCAACCGAGATTCCCCTAGTAGCGGCGAGCGAACGGGGATTAGCCCTTAAGTCTATGGGGTGTTAGTGGAATGTGTTGGAAAGCACAGCGGCACAGGGTGATAGCCCCGTACATGAAAACTAACCATAGATGAAATCGAGTAAGGCGGGACACGTGACATCCTGTTTGAATATGGGGGGACCATCCTCCAAGGCTAAATACTCCTGACTGACCGATAGTGAACCAGTACCGTGAGGGAAAGGCGAAAAGAACCCCTGTGAGGGGAGTGAAATAGAACCTGAAACCGTGTACGTACAAGCAGTGGGAGCGGTTCTTGAGACCGTGACTGCGTACCTTTTGTATAATGGGTCAGCGACTTACATTTTGTAGCGAGGTTAAGCGAATAGCGGAGCCGTAGGGAAACCGAGTGTTAACTGCGCGTTTAGTTGCAAGGTGTAGACCCGAAACCGAGTGATCTAGCCATGGGCAGGTTGAAGGTTGAGTAACATCAACTGGAGGACCGAACCGACTAATGTTGAAAAATTAGCGGATGACTTGTGGCTGGGGGTGAAAGGCCAATCAAACTCGGAGATATCTGGTTCTCCTCGAAAGCTATTTAGGTAGCGCCTCGAGCGAATACCACTGGGGGTAGAGCACTGTTAAGGCTAGGGGGTCATCCCGACTTACCAACCCTTTGCAAACTCCGAATACCAGTGAGTACTACTCGGGAGACAGACGGCGGGTGCTAACGTCCGTCGTCAAAAGGGAAACAACCCAGACCATCAGCTAAGGTCCCAAAGTTATTGCTAAGTGGGAAACGATGTGGGAAGGCTTAGACAGCTAGGATGTTGGCTTAGAAGCAGCCATCATTTAAAGAAAGCGTAATAGCTCACTAGTCGAGTCGGCCTGCGCGGAAGATTTAACGGGGCTAAGCAATACACCGAAGCTATGGGTTTGCTCTTATGAGCAAGCGGTAGAGGAGCGTTCTGTAAGCGGTTGAAGGTGAAGGGGTAACCCACACTGGACGTATCAGAAGTGCGAATGCTGACATGAGTAACGATAATGGGGGTGAAAAACCCCCACGCCGAAAGACCAAGGGTTCCTGTCCAACGTTAATCGGGGCAGGGTGAGTCGACCCCTAAGGCGAGGCCGAAAGGCGTAGTCGATGGGAAACGGGTCAATATTCCCGTACTTCTGCTAACTGCGATGGAGAGACGGAGAAGGCTAGGCTAGCGCGGCGTTGGTTGTCCGCGTTTAAGACTGTAGGCTGT
>NZ_JAKILD010000066.1 GCF_023283825.1 Shewanella olleyana
CATTCAAGGCTTAAAAACCGGTGACTCAGTCACTGATACGGTATTGATTCACTCCGTCGATGGCAACTCGCAAAAAGTGACTGTGACCATTAACGGCACTGACGACAAAGCAGTTATTGCTGGCACTTCAACGGCCACACTCACTGAAGACAAAGACGTTCATTCAGGCATCTCGTCACAAGAGCTTCGTGTTGATGGTGCACTCACTGTGACTGATGTGGATAACGGCCAAAACCAATTCCAAGCAGAATCAATTCAAGGCCAGTTTGGTACTCTTAGTATCAACAATCTCGGTCATTGGTTTTATACCGCTGATAACTCGCAATCAAGCATTCAAGGGTTAAAAACCGGTGATTCGGTAACCGACACCGTATTGGTTCATTCAGTCGATGGCACCTCTCAAAAAGTCACTGTCACCATTAACGGTACTGACGACAAGGCAGTGATTGCTGGAACTTCAACGGCTTCAGTAACAGAAGACAAAGACCTTCATTTTGGACAACTTAGTATTGATGGTGCACTCACCGTCACCGATGCCGATAACGGTCAAAACCAATTCCAAGCTGAGTCGATTCAAGGCCACTTTGGTACCCTATCGATTAATAACTTAGGTCATTGGGTTTACACCGCTGATAATTCTCATACCGGTATTCAAGGCTTGAAAACCGGTGACTCGGTTACCGATACTTTATTGGTTCATTCAGTCGATGGCACTGAACAAAAAATCACTGTCACCATTAACGGCACTGACGATAAAGCGGTAATAGAGGGCACTTCAACTGCCAGCCTGACTGAAGATAAAGACGTTCATGCAGGACAGCTTCGAGTCGATGGTGCCCTCACCGTCACCGATGTGGATAACGGTCAAAACCAATTCCAAGCTGAAACCATTCAAGGCCAGTTTGGTACCCTATCGATTAATAACCTCGGCCATTGGGTTTATACCGCGGATAACTCACAAGCTAGTATTCAAGGGCTAAAAACTGGCGATTCGGTAACCGATACTGTTTTAGTTCACTCAGTCGATGGTACGACACAAAAAGTGACTGTGACCATCAACGGTACTGACGACAAAGCGGTCATTGCGGGCACTTCAACTGCTAGTCTGACCGAAGATAAAGACCTTCATTCAGGCATCTCGTCACAAGAGCTTCGAGTTGATGGCGCACTCACCGTTACCGATGCAGATAACGGCCAGAACCAGTTTCAAGCAGAGTCGATTCAAGGTCAGTTTGGTACCCTATCGATTAATAACCTCGGTCATTGGGTTTACACCGCTGATAACTCGCAAACTGCTATTCAAGGGCTGAAAACCGGTGATTCGGTTACCGATACCGTTATTGTTCACTCGGTTGATGGCACCTCGCAAAAAGTGACTGTCACCATTAACGGTACTGACGATAAAGCGGTGATAGCTGGCACTTCAACTGCCAGCCTGACTGAAGATAAAGATGTTCATGCAGGACAGCTTCGAGTCGATGGTGCCCTCACCGTCACCGATGTGGATAACGGTCAAAACCAATTCCAAGCTGAAACCATTCAAGGCCAGTTTGGTATCCTATCGATTAATAACTTAGGCCATTGGGTTTATACAGCTGATAATTCTCAGAACAGTATTCAAGGGCTAAAGACCGGTGATTCGGTAACTGACACCGTATTGGTTCACTCTGCTGATGGCACGTCGCAAAAAGTCACTGTCACCATTAACGGTAATGACGATAAAGCGGTGATTACTGACACTTCAACCGCCAGCCTGACTGAAGATAAAGACCTTCATTCAGGCATCTCGTCACAAGAGCTTCGAGTTGATGGCACACTCACCGTTACCGATGCAGATAACGGCCAGAACCAGTTTCAAGCAGAGTCGATTCAAGGTCAGTTTGGTACTCTTAGTATCAACAATCTCGGTCATTGGGTTTATACCG
>NZ_JAKILD010000067.1 GCF_023283825.1 Shewanella olleyana
CGGTATAAACCCAATGACCGAGATTGTTGATACTAAGAGTACCAAACTGACCTTGAATCGACTCTGCTTGAAACTGGTTCTGGCCGTTATCTGCATCGGTAACGGTGAGTGCGCCATCAACTCGAAGCTGGCCAGAATGCACATCTTTATCTTCGGTAAGGCTGGCGGTTGAAGTACCTGCTATCACAGCTTTATCGTCAGTACCGTTAATGGAAACAATCACCTTTTGTGAAGTACCATCGACTGAATGAACTAAAAGGGTTTCGGTTACAGAGTCACCTGATTTAAGTCCTTGAATACTGGCTTGAGCGTTATCAGCAGTGTAAATCCAATGACCTAAATTATTAATTGATAAGGTTCCAAACTGGCCTCGTAAGGATTCAGCTTGGAACTGACTTTGGCCACTATCTGCATCAGAAATAGCCAGTTGTCCATCGGTATGTAGATTGCCACTTCTTAAATTGTAATCTTCTTTTAAGTAGGCAAATGTTGTACTTTCAGGTCCAGGAGTAGTCAAAACGAGATAATTATCAGGTGAAGTGAAAGTGTTACTGATGATAGCTTTGTCATCTGTGCCATTTATCGTCACAGTGATAGCCTGGGAAGTGCCATCAACTGAATGAATTAGCATTGTATCAGTTACTGATTCGCCTGTTTTTAAGCCTTGTATAGCCGTTTGTTCATTGTTGGCCCTGTAGGCCCAATGACCTAAATTATTAATACTTAGAATACCAAACTGGCCTTGAACGGTTTCTGCTTGGAATTGTGACTGCTCACTATCTGGATCGGTTATAGTCAATGCGCCATCTACACGTAACATTCCGGACTGTAGGTCTTTATCTTCGGTGACCGAACCTGAATTTATCCCACCTATTTGAGCACTTTCATTGGTGCCGTGAACCTCTATGGTGACAATTTGTGTGACGGGTTTACCTGAGCTATCTGTTGCTGTGACTTGAAAATGTTCAGTCGCAATATCACCCGCATTTAACCCTAATGTTTTAGTCGATTGATTATCAAGTTGGTAATGCCATTCTCCGGTTGATGGGTCGATAGTCAGTTGGCCGAATTGACCTTGAGACTGAGTAACTCCCCACACACTGATATCGCCTTTATCGGGATCTGTCGCCGTGAGTTTTCCGTTAGCACTATCAATAGTCCCAAGCTCATTAAGGCTGGCTTGATGCAATCCCGATATGACTGGGAGATCATTACTACCTTGGATTTCTATTGCGATGACGGCGGAAACTTTATCGCCATTATTGTCAGTAGCAGTAATGGTGAATTGCTCAGTTTGATGCTCACCTTCATTCAAGGCATCGGTATTGGGGTTACTGTTATCCAGTATGTATTGCCATTGGCCTGTAGTTGGGTTGAGAACCAATTGACCAAATGTTCCTTGAGTATTTTCTGCACCCCAACTGACATTAGATGAGTGCGTTCCTTCAGCTTGAAGCGTGCCACTTGCTGAATTTATTTGCTCATCTTCTTTTAAATTTGGAATTGATGCTTGACTTAAAATCGTGGTTTGCTTTTCGTGAGTGCCAGTGCCAGTGCCAGTGCCAGTGCCAGTGCCAGTGCCAGTGCCAGTGCCAGTGCCAGTGCCAGTGCCAGTGCCAGTGCCAGTGCCAGTGCCAGTGCCAGTGCCAGTGCCAGTGCCAGTGCCAGTGCCAGTGCCAGTGCCAGT
>NZ_JAKILD010000069.1 GCF_023283825.1 Shewanella olleyana
GATGTCGACTTATCGACTCTGGTTGATGGCGACATCACTGTCGTAGCAACCGCGACAGATTCCAACGGCAATCCATTAAGTGCTAATGACACCGAAAACCTCGATGCCCTTTCAAGTAATATCACGGTTGATTTAGTGATTGATGCGGGCAACTTAGGTGACATCACGGGTACGTCACAAGATATTCCAGACGGTGGCACAGTCACCTTAGTTATCACCGATATTGCTGGCATTGAAATCACCATCGAAAACGTGGCTGTTGCAGCAGATGGCACTTACTCAGTTAATGATGTGGACCTATCGACTCTGGTTGATGGCGACATCACTGTCGTAGCGACCGCAACCGATTCAAACGGTAATGCTCTGTCTGCTAATGACACTGAAAACCTCGACGCCCTAGCAAGCAACATCACGGTTGATTTAGTGATTGATGCGGGCAACTTAGGTGACATCACAGGTACGTCGCAAGATATTCCAGCGGGCGGCACGGTCACCTTAGTGATCACCGATATTGCCGGCACTGAAATCACTATTGAAAACGTGGCTGTTGCAGCTGATGGCAGCTACTCAGTTGATGATGTCGACTTATCGACTCTGGTTGATGGTGACATCACTGTCGTAGCGACCGCAACCGATTCAAACGGTAATGTTCTGTCTGCTAATGACACTGAAAACCTTGATGCCCTTTCAAGTAATATCACGGTTGATTTAGTGATTGATGCGGGCAACTTAGGTGACATCACAGGTACTTCACAAGATATTCCAGACGGTGGCACAGTCACGCTGGTTATTACCGATATTGAAGGTAACTTCGTCACCATCAATGATGTGGCAGTCGGTGCAGATGGTACTTACTCAGTTGATGATGTCGACTTATCGACCCTGGTTGATGGCGACATCACTGTCGTAGCAACCGCAACCGACTCAAACGGTAATGCTCTGTCTGCGAATGACACTGAAAACCTTGATGCCCTTTCAAGTAATATCACCGTTGATTTAGTGATTGATGCGGGCAACTTAGGTGACATCACGGGTACTTCACAGGATATTCCAGCGGGCGGCACGGTCACCTTAGTGATCACCGATATTGCTGGCATTGAAATCACCATCGAAAACGTGGCTGTTGCAGCTGATGGTACTTACTCAGTTGATGATGTCGACTTATCGACTCTCGTTGATGGTGACATC
>NZ_JAKILD010000070.1 GCF_023283825.1 Shewanella olleyana
CCAACAATATTGCTCAAGATGTGTTTTTAAATAAACGTCGTGAAATGCGTATAAACCAATAAAATAAAACCCCCACTTTAAAAAAAGTGGGGGTTTGTCATTAATCTGAGGAGCCAAGGGCTCCTTTTTTAGTTTTGATTGTTGATGGCATTTATAGATTAATTACAGAAAAGCTTTTTACGTTCTTCATTCTTTTCAATCTGCGCCAGTCTTTCTTCTTCCGTGATAACAATCTCTTCGCCCGTTTCAGCATCCTTGCGATGTAAATGCTGATAAGTACTCAATACATTTAAACTGTGTTTCGCACTTTCACAAATTGAAGCGGCTTGTTCTGCATCTTTTTCTTTAATGAGTTTGGCTTTTGCAGCCAAGTCGGAATCTTGATTTGATTGGCTCGATGTTGATGTGTTGGGTAACACTGGCACATAACCTACTTGTGCAGGTTCAATATCTTCACTATAGACTTTCTTTGAGTCGACATTTGCTGGTGGCTGTTGGCTGTAATGAGACACACCATCTTTATCTACCCATGTATAAATGACGGTGGCAAAACTGATATGACTAACACAACAACAAAGTAAAAAAGCAAGCAGACGTAAACTGAACATAGATATTCCTAACAATATGGTGAAGCATAATTATTCCCTAATAAAATTAAAATAGGCTAAATAGCACATAAAACCAATAGCTAAATGAATATTGTTACTAGTCGATGTCGCTATTAATGGCAATTAAGTACAACACCGCCTCTACTTTGATACTTTCTCAAAGGTGTTTATTTCGAGCGAATACACTAAAAACAGGCTGATTAGTGCAAAAAGACCACATTGTGATTAACTATTGTTCAGTTGGGTCGTGTTTGTCATAAATATTTAAAAAAGCCCTTGCGGTGTTTCTGGATTTGCCTATAATGCGCATCCACTGACACGGCAGACCGCAATAGCGAAACACTGAGTCAGGTTGATTTGAGAGGGTTTTAACCACTTCAAATTAACGGCGAAAAGAAGTTTGAAAAAACACTTGACGCCAACAAGGGAAAGCGTAGAATACGCATCCCTGACCAACACGGTCAACGCTCTTTAACAATCAAACAAGTAAATCTGTGTGGACACTCACAGGTGTTGAGTTAATCGAAATTGCTCA
>NZ_JAKILD010000071.1 GCF_023283825.1 Shewanella olleyana
GGTGTTTGGCAAATCAATAATGCTGATGTCTCATCACTCGTCGATGGTGATATTAGCTTTACGGCCAGTACTATCGATGTCGCAGGAAATCCAACCTCAGTATCAACCATTGTAAGCAAAGACTCTCAAGCATCTGTGACCATTGAAGCGGTAGATGATGACAATACGCTTAATGCTGTTGAAGTCCCCACCACAACTTTACGCGGTGAAGCGTTAAATATTGAAGATGGTCAAAATGTATTAATTTGGGTGACAGATTCAAGTGGCACTAGGTTGATATTTAATACCACTGTTGTTGATGGACTGTGGCAACTTGATAATCTTGATTTGTCATCATTACTTGATGGTGAGCTCACATTACGCGCTTTAGCTGTCGATGTAGAAGGTAATCCGAGCATTGGCAACAACACAGTAGCTAAAGATACAGTGGCTGATATCACTGTGGAAATTATCGATAATGATGGCGTTATCAATGCTGTAGAAATGACTCAAGTGGTTATTCAAGGTAGTGTCACAAACGTTGAAGACGGCCAAACAGTTACTGTGTTTCTCACTGATAACCAAGGTCAGTCGCTGACCTTAACTTCTATCGTCACCGGCGGAGTGTGGACGCTTGCTGCACAAGATTTATCAGCCTTTGATGATGGCTCTTTAGAAGTCACCGCAGAGGTCAGTGATGTAGCTGGTAACCCTGCCACTGCCACAACTCAACTTCCTGTTGATACAACCGCATTAATTGATATTACGATTGTTGATAACGATAACGTTATCAATACTGTTGAAATGACCCTGGTGGTTATTCAAGGTAGCGTCACAAACGTTGAAGATGGTCAAACGGTTACTGTGTTTCTCAC
>NZ_JAKILD010000072.1 GCF_023283825.1 Shewanella olleyana
GCATTGTGGTACCACCTGATCCCATCCCGAACTCAGTAGTGAAACGCAATAGCGCCGATGATAGTGTGGGGTCTCCCCATGTGAAAGTAGGTCATTGCCAAGCGCCTAATTAAAGTCTTAAATTACTGACAAGTAATTTCAAGCAAGATCATGCTGATATGGCTCAGTCGGTAGAGCGCATCCTTGGTAAGGATGAGGTCCCCAGTTCGATTCTGGGTATCAGCACCATCTTTAAAACCAGATTTGTCTGGGGACAATAGCATTGTGGTCCCACCTGATCCCATCCCGAACTCAGTAGTGAAACGCAATAGCGCCGATGATAGTGTGGGGTCTCCCCATGTGAAAGTAGGTCATTCCCAGACGCTAAATATCTCTCTAAGAGAGCAAGTAGCCCGCAATGTAGATTGCGGGCTTTTTTGTGTTTAAAATTTAAAATTCATCTTTGAATGTATAGTGGTTGGAGGTTTTATTACACCTGTGCTCTTCTAACATTTGCCAACATAATCGCTTCAATCAATATAAAAGCAAATATGAGCCAGATAGTTAATTATTCGATTCGAAGCCTAGCGACTTGTTTATAGATTCTAATGTATAAGTATGGTTTATTTCCTTCTAACGTTTAATTCAATGAAAGCAGCTTGCAGACGTCATTGTTATTTTTTTAACGAGTTGAATGTAAATTTTACTAGAACACTTGAATCTAAATCTTGAGGCTGTAGATTTCTATACCTTCTATACCTTCTATACCTTCTATACCTTCTATACCTTCTATACCTTCTATACCTTCTATACCTTCTATACCTTCTATACCTTCTATACCTTCTATACCTTCTATACCTTC
>NZ_JAKILD010000073.1 GCF_023283825.1 Shewanella olleyana
CTCAACAAGACATTCAGGCAATACATGTCATGCGCAAGAAATGCGAACGAGATAGAACGGCAAACACAAATGAAATAAGAGGACTACTTGCAGAGTATGGGGTGATTATTCCGCAAGGTGTTCGCCACGTTTATCACATTTTACCCACGCTATTTGATAGAGAAAGTAACAATGGGTTAAGTGACTTATTTAAAGAACTTTTAGAGCAACATTATCAAAAACTAGAAGAATTACAAAAACATTTAGATTTCTATACGATAAAAATTAAAGCGCTGAGTAAGGTAACAGAATGTGTGAAATTGCAGACTGTGCCAGGTATTGGTCCTATTACTGCCAGTGCACTTTTTCAACATATTGGTAATGGTAGTGATTTTAAAAATGGCCGTTGTGTGTCTGCATCACTTGGGTTAGTGCCTAAGCAACACAGCTCGGGAGGTAAAGATAAGCTTCTTGGGATAAGTAAGCGTGGTGATGGCTACCTGAGAACATTGCTCATACATGGTGCGAGAGCGGTGATAAGGGTCAATGCTGGAAAGGATACGCCCTTAGCACGTTGGCTCCATAAATTAGAAATCACTCGAGGCAAAAATAAAGCCACGGTTGCACTGGCGAATAAAATGGCTCGTATAGCGTGGGCAATATTGAAATATGAAAGAAGCTACCAAGCAGACTATGCCGCTTGATAACGATAGAAGGGTAATATTAATCATCTCTAAGGATTGCTAATAAAAAGTAACTGATGACAAACAGGTAAGACCGACATATCGAAAACCTGATAGGGC
>NZ_JAKILD010000074.1 GCF_023283825.1 Shewanella olleyana
AGAATACCGGCCTGTCACGCCGGGGGTCGCGGGTTCGAGTCCCGTCCGCTCCGCCAACATTACGATAAGCCCTAACACTATGTGTTAGGGCTTTTTCGTGTCTGTAATATTATAACAGTTGTTGTGGCGTCGCGGACTTTTACAAAAAATAGTCCGCTCCAGCTTCGCGTTCGTAAGCTCACGGCTACCGCCGTACTCACCAACAAACATAAAGAAGAGAGCTTCATTAAATCGTTTCAGTATTAAGATAAGCCCTATCACTTCTTGATTATAAAGAACGATAGGGCTTTTTCGTGTCTGAAATATTATAGTTAGTTGTTGTGGTGTCGCGGACTTTTACTATAAATAGCCCGCACCAGCTTCGCGTTCGTAAGCTCACAGCTATTGCATTACTCCCCAACAAACATAAAGATGAATGCTTCATCGAAAGAGAAGGTTTTTTCGTTTCTGCAATAGGCTAAGCCCTATAAATTCTTGCTTAGAAAGACTGTTGGGGCTTCGACTCTGTAACATTGATACATTTATTGTGGTTCTGATAAACCCGTCTCAGCTTTACCTTGGTAGGCTTACGTCAATAATGATCTACGGCTATTGAGTTCGTTACGTATAGGGTCTCTATAAGCTCCTCTATATACTTAAGCGGTTTTATAGTGATATTAATATGGATTATACCAATCCGCAATTAATTATGATCTAATGTGTTCATCATTTCCAAATCATTTTATTCTTTGAAAAACTACACACCTATTGAACTAGTTAAATTATCAAAGTCAGAA
>NZ_JAKILD010000075.1 GCF_023283825.1 Shewanella olleyana
GGTTCATGACTGGGGTGAAGTCGTAACAAGGTAGCCCTAGGGGAACCTGGGGCTGGATCACCTCCTTACCTATACGACTAACTTAATGTTTGTTGAGTGTTCACACAGATTACTTGATAGAAAGAAAGAGCAAAATATATACGTGTCTATTTAGACGACGTTAATTTGCTTCAAGGCAAGGTGCTTGAGGAATGAAAGAGAGAGTGTAGTTCACTACATGACTGATTGAGTGACGAAAGGTACGCAGTATTGAAGTAAAGAAACAAGTATAAATGGGTCTGTAGCTCAGCTGGTTAGAGCGCACCCCTGATAAGGGTGAGGTCGGTGGTTCAAGTCCACTCTGACCCACCAAAATCTTTGTGTTACTGCGTTATGTAGTTCGTCGTTTAGCAGGCTAAACGTCCTCGCTACATGCCTTGTTACACTCGATTTGGTAATGACTTAGTAATAAGTAAACGTATATAATTTGTTTGACTGCATGTAAATGGGGCTATAGCTCAGCTGGGAGAGCGCCTGCCTTGCACGCAGGAGGTCTGCGGTTCGATCCCGCATAGCTCCACCATTTACTTACTTTTATTTAATCGTAAGTCATGCATATTTGGATAGAGACGCCAAAGATAAAGCGACAGCTTTATCTTTGGCTTTTTTAAGCCCGTTCTTTAACAATTTGGAAAGCTGATAGTATTTAATTGCATGAGTCTGTCATGTTAATTAATACAAATCGTATTATTGGGAAGTTAATCCCTTTTCGATAATACATTGAGT
>NZ_JAKILD010000076.1 GCF_023283825.1 Shewanella olleyana
TATCACCATGAACGCATCCGAGCAACAACGCTTTGATTTTCTTTATGAACAACATCTTACCAACTTAACACTGCAAGGCAAGCGACCTGCTACTATCGATGCCTACAGTCGCGCCGTCAGGCGTATTAGTGCTTATTTCGATGCTTGTCCTGATAACCTTTCAACCGATGATTTGAAGCGTTACTTCGCCCAGATGATTAAATCTCACTCATGGAGCACGGTAAAACTCGACCGTAATGGCTTGCAGTTTTTCTATCGTCATGTGCTTAACCAACAATGGCAGTGGCTTAATATTGTCAAACCACCGCAAGTCAATCGTTTGCCCGATATCCTCACCCCTGCCGAAGTCTCAATTGTCATTAGCCTTACCCATCAGCAACGCTATCAAGTGTTTTTTCTCACTTTATACAGCATGGGATTACGCCTTGGTGAAGGTATATCTTTGCAGGTTGGCGATATCGATTCACAGATGATGCAGGTGCATATTCGTGATGCTAAAGGCGGCAAGGATAGGTTAGTACCTTTACCACAACGTACTTTGTTAGCGCTGCGATATTACTGGCAAACTCATCGTCACTCGCGTTACTTGTTTCCGGGTAAAGATAGCCAACCCGACTCATTAATCGATAAAGGCGGTATTCAAAAAGCCCTCAAGCGGGTTATTCGTGAGTGTAATATTCACAAATCCATCAGCCCGCATAATCTGCGTCACAGCTATGCCACTCA
>NZ_JAKILD010000077.1 GCF_023283825.1 Shewanella olleyana
ATACCAATCCGCAATTAATTATGATCTAATGTGTTCATCATTTCCAAATCATTTTATTCTTTGAAAAACTACACACCTATTGAACTAGTTAAATTATCAAAGTCAGAAAAAGATGCTCGTATGCGCATTCGCATATTGGCCATTTCATGCTTTTTGGAATGCCACAATCGCGCTCAAGTTGCTCGCCAGTTAAAGGTAAGTCGTCGCAGTGTCAATGAATGGGTTAAGAACTACCTAAATACTGGCATTGATGGTTTAAAAGCTAATATGAACTCGACAAATGCGAATAAACTCGACGACCAGCAAAAGCAAGCTCTCTATCAATATATAGACGAGTTAAGCCGCTCCAGACAAGGTGGAAGATTAACGGGTATAGATATTCAATCTTATATAGAACAGCAGTTTGGGATCCATTACCATCTAAATCATGTATATAAAATATTGAAAAGTATTGGCTTAAGCTGGATTACAAGTCGCTCTAGGCACCCAAAACAATCCTTAGAAGCTCAAGCTGAGTTTAAAAAAACTCATTTCTAAAACGATCGCAACGATCCCAGTGTATATCCCTTTAGACACTGTCGATATTTGGTTTCAAGATGAAGCTCGATTTGGACAACAAAATACAACAACCAAACTTTGGGCTCCAAAAGGCTCTCGACCCAGAG
>NZ_JAKILD010000078.1 GCF_023283825.1 Shewanella olleyana
GTAGTGTGAGGAGTGATAGTACCTGGCTGTGCCAATACTTGACCACGCTCAACATCTTCACGCTTAGTACCACGTAAAAGAACACCACAGTTTTCGCCAGCACGACCTTCGTCAAGAAGCTTGCGGAACATTTCAACACCAGTACAAGTAGTCTTAGTCGTTTCTTTAACACCAACGATTTCAACTTCTTCACCAACGCGGATGATACCACGCTCAACACGACCAGTAACAACTGTACCACGACCTGAAATTGAGAATACATCTTCAATTGGAAGTAGGAACGGCTTATCAATGTCACGCTCTGGCTCTGGGATGTATGAATCTAACGCTTCAGCTAGTTCAATAATCTTTGGTTCCCAAGCTGCATCGCCTTCAAGAGCTTTAAGTGCAGAACCTTGGATAACTGGTAAGTCATCACCTGGGAAGTCATATTCAGAAAGAAGTTCACGAACTTCCATTTCTACTAATTCAAGTAGCTCTTCGTCATCAACCATGTCACATTTGTTCATGAATACGATGATGAAAGGTACGCCAACCTGACGTGAAAGCAAGATGTGCTCACGTGTTTGTGGCATTGGACCATCTGTAGCAGCAACTACTAAGATAGC
>NZ_JAKILD010000079.1 GCF_023283825.1 Shewanella olleyana
GCTTGTTACTAGCTCGCCAACGCTTTTCGCAAGTTACTACGTCCTTCATCGCCTCTGACTGCCAAGGCATCCACCGTATACGCTTAGTCACTTAACCATACAACCCAAATATGTTTCAAAAACACATCAGTGTTAAAGCCCATAGCCTTAACTGTTGTATCGCAACTAGCTGGTTTATTACTAATTTGCATCTCTTACGAGTACACAAATTCGCCTTAGTTTTAGAATATTCAAGACACTTAATAAAGTGTTTTGAGAACTCAATGTATTATCGAAAAGGGATTAACTTCCCAATAATACGATTTGTAATTAATTAACATGACAGACTCATGTAATTAAATACTATCAGCTTTCCAAATTGTTAAAGAACAATGCTAACCGGCTTGCGGCGCATTTCGCTCAACTCCGTAAAGGAGTAACAAGCAATCTGTGTGAACACTCAACAAACATCAAGTTAGTCGTATAGGTAAGGAGGTGATCCAGCCCCAGGTTCCCCTAGGGCTACCTTGTTACGACTTCACCCCAGTCATGAACCACACCGTGGTAAACGTCCCCCCGAAGG
>NZ_JAKILD010000080.1 GCF_023283825.1 Shewanella olleyana
ATCACCGATATTGCTGGCATTGAAATCACCATCGAAAACGTGGCTGTTGCAGCTGATGGTACTTACTCAGTTGATGATGTCGACTTATCGACTCTCGTTGATGGTGACATCACTGTGGTAGCGACCGCAACCGACTCAAATGGTAATGATTTAACTGCCAATGACACTGAAAACCTCGATGCTCTAGCAAGTAATATCACCGTTGATTTAGTGATTGATGCTGGCAACTTAGGCGATATCACAGGTACGTCGCAAGATATTCCAGCGGGTGGCACAGTCACCTTAGTTATCACCGATATTGCCGGCGCTGAAATTATTATTGAAAATGTGGCAGTCGGTGCAGATGGCTCTTACTCAGTTGATGATGTCGACTTATCGACTCTGGTTGATGGCGACATCACTGTCGTAGCGACCGCAACCGACTCAAACGGTAATGCTCTGTCTGCTAATGACACTGAGAACTTAAATGCAGTCGATGCAGAATTGACTGTCGACCTGGTTATCGACGCCTCTAATCAAGGCGACATCACGGGTACCAGCCAAGATATTCCAG
>NZ_JAKILD010000081.1 GCF_023283825.1 Shewanella olleyana
TGCAATCACCGCTTTGTCATCAGTACCGTTAATAGTCACGGTCACTTTCTGAGATGTGCCGTCAATTGAGTGAACCAATACGGTGTCAGTTACCGAATCACCTGTTTTTAGTCCTTGAATGACAGATTGGGAGTTATCGGCGGTGTAAACCCAATGGCCGAGATTGTTGATACTCAAGGTACCAAATTGACCTTGAATGGTTTCAGCTTGGAATTGTGATTGGCCGTTATCCACATCGGTGACGGTGAGTGCGCCATCAACTCGAAGCTCTTGTGACGAGATGCCTGAATGAACATCTTTGTCTTCAGTCAAACGTGCCGTTGAAGTACCAGTAATCACGGCTTTATCGTCAGTGCCGTTAATAATCACGGTCACTTTCTGAGATGTGCCGTCAATTGAGTGAACCAATACAGTGTCGGTTACCGAATCACCGGTCTTTAGCCCTTGAATACTGTTCTGAGAATTATCAGCTGTATAAGTCCAATGGCCTAGATTATTAATCGATAGGATACCAAACTGGCCTTGAATGGTTTCAGCTTGAAACTGG
>NZ_JAKILD010000082.1 GCF_023283825.1 Shewanella olleyana
GGTGTTTGGCAAATTAACGATGCTGATGTTTCATCACTCGTCGATGGTGATATTACCTTTGTAGCAAATACTGTTGATATCGCTGGTAACCCTACTTCTGTCACCACCACTGTCAGTAAAGACTCCCAAGCATCTGTGACCATTGAAGCCGTAGATGATGACAATACCCTTAATGCTGCTGAAGTCCCAGCCACAACGCTACGTGGTGAAGCTCATAATATTGAAGATGGTCAAGATGTCCTTGTTTGGGTCACTGATTCAAGTGGAACAAGGCTAATATTTAATACTACTGTGGTAAACGGTTTATGGCAGTTAGATAATCTCGACTTATCATCGCTACTCGATGGAGAGTTAACACTACGAGCCGCATCCATTGATGCCGAAGGGAACCCTGCCATTGGTAATAACATCGTTGATAAAGATACAGCGGCCGATATCACTGTTGAAATTATCGATAACGATGGCGTTATCAATGCTGTAGAAATGACTCAAGTGGTCATTCAAGGTAGCGTCACAAATGTTGAAGATGGTCAAAAGGTT
>NZ_JAKILD010000083.1 GCF_023283825.1 Shewanella olleyana
CTTCCTCTTATCACAGCGTTGATAGGACAGTAGAGGCGATAGTGCTGGAAGAGGAGTCACTGGCTATTCGAAAAACGCTTTATGCTGAGCAGCCAGCGCGCTGGGCAGAGGGTTACGCCCAAAGCCTAAATAATCTGGCCGTCTGCTATGAAAGCGTTGGTAGGACAGTAGAGGTGATAGCGCTGAAAGAGGAGTCACTGGCTATTCTAAAAGCGCTTTATGCTGAGCAGCCTGCGCGCTGGGCAGAGGATTACACCACCAGCCTAAATAATCTGGCCGTCAGCTATGAAAGCGCTGGTAGGACAGTAGAGGTGATAGCGCTGAAAGAGGAGTCACTGGCTATTCGAAAAGCGCTTTATGCTGAGCAGCCAGCGCGCTGGGCAGAGGATTACACCACCAGCCTAAATAATCTGTCTACTTCTTATTACAGCGTTGATAGGACCACAGAGGCGATAACGCTGCAAGAGGAGTCACTGGCTATTCGAAAAGCGCTTTATGCTGAGCAGCCAGCGCGCTGGGCAGAG
>NZ_JAKILD010000084.1 GCF_023283825.1 Shewanella olleyana
GCAGCCTTATCGCCTCTACTGTCCTATTAACGCCGTTATAAGAAGTAGACAGATTATTTAGGCTGGTGGTGTAATCCTCTGCCCAGCGCGCTGGCTGCTCAGCATAAAGCGTTTTTCGAATACCCAGTGACTCCTCTTGCAGCGTTATCGCCTCTACTGTCCTACCAGCGCTTTCATAGCAGACGGCCAGATTATTTAGGCTGGTGGTGTAATCCTCTGCCCAGCGCGCAGGCTGCTCAGCATAAAGCGCTTTTCGAATAGCCAGTGACTCCTCTTGCAGCGCTATCACCTCTACTGTCCTGCCAACGCTTTTATAAAAATAAGCCAGACTAATTAGGCTGTTGGCGTAACCCTCAGCCCAGCGCGCTGGCTGCTCAGCATAAAGCGCTTTTTGAATACCCAGCGATTCCTCTTGCAGCGTTATCGCCTCTACTGTCCTATCAACGCTTTTATAAAAATAAGCCAGATTATTTAGGCTTCGGGTGTAATCCTCTGCCCAGCGCGCTGGCTGCTCAGCA